>VGVH01000001.1 GCA_016874095.1 Gammaproteobacteria bacterium
GCTGGTGCGGGAAATTTCCCGGGTCAGAGGCAAGCCGATCCTAAACGTCATCGGTGGCGTACACGTATCGGCTATTCCCGCCGACACCCTGCGCGAGTTTTCCCATTTCGACATTGGTGCCGTCGGTGAAGGCGAGAACACGCTATTGGAACTCGTTCGATGGCATGACGGACGCATGCCGGGTTCCTGCCTGCGCGATATTCCCGGCCTGGTTTTTCGGGACCCGGAACGTGGCGATGAACCGATCGTCACCGCTCCGCGTCAGAATATCCGCGACCAGACCCAGCTGCCGATGCCCGCGTGGGACCTCCTGCCGCCGTCGCCGGAATATCTGATCATGACGGCGCGCGGCTGCCCCTTCGCCTGCAACTTTTGCATGAATCCCAATGGGCAGATCGTGCGCAAACGCGACGTAGCCCAGGTAATCGCAGAATTGAAGTGGGTTACAGAGGAGCGTGGCGGTGAGCATGTCGTGATCTGCGACGAGATCATGACGATCGACAAGAAGCGTGCGCACCAGCTGCTGGATGGGATGATTGGGCTGGGATTCGGCACGAAATACCACTTCAAGGCCGAGACGCACGTCAGCTGCGTCGATGAAGACTTGATGGAGAAGCTGGCAAAAGCCGGCGTCACAGTGCTTGGCATGGGCATCGAGACGGGTGACCCCGAGACGTTGCGCGCGATGGGCAAGCAGACCAACCTCGACAAGATACGCCGGGCCGTCGCCATCGCTAGGAAGTCCGGCGTAGGCGTCCTGAGCTTTTTCATCCTCGGTCATCCGAACGAGACGCTGCGCTCGGCATGGAACAGCGTTCGTTTCGCGGTACGGATCAATCCGTCGATCCCGGTCTTCGGCATCATGGTGCCGTATCCAGGTACGGCAGTCTGGAAGTGGGCAAAGCGGGGCGAGAAAGGTTATCGCCTGAAGGCGCGCGACTGGAACGACTACAACAAACAGATCGGCCATGCCGTAGAGCTTGAACACCTGAGCCGCCGACAGCTGGAATTGCTGCAGTTCGTCGGCTATTTGTGCGTGTACGTGCTGAACGGTCGCCTGCGTGACCTGATGCGCTTCCTGTGGACCTATCGGGGTCCGGGTATCGCTTTGATCCGGAAAATCCTCGTAGGCAAGACGGCGCGCCAACCATCGAAAACGCTACGCGAAAGGCTGGAGTTCGCAGCGCTGGAAGGCGTCTCCCCGCCCGCACAGGAGCGGGACCGCGTCGTAGAGCCGTTGCGCGGCCGGGCGCCCGGCGCATTACCCGTAGCGCAACCGGTCCCGCTGGCCCCTCAGTGACTTCGCGTCCAGACGCAGTCGCCGTAGTCGAAGTGGTCGTCGACGTACTCACGCAGCGGCGCGGGTAGCGCGTCATAGGCCAGGTCCCGGCGACCGATCACCAGGGGCACCTGTTGCCGCTCGAGCGCCGCTACGAAAGCCTCACCGAAGGGCTCTTCTCCCGAATCGATTCGTATAGCGGTCCCAAGATCGGCCCGGGCCGCCCAGTAGTACTGCAGATCGGCGTTGAACATGTACCCGCCGCAGCTGGTCCACAGCACCCCGAGCGGCATGTCGCGACTGGTCGTTGCGACTACGTATTCCGTGAGCGCGCGTTGCGCTATCTGGTTCGGGTGGGGTGAAAACGGCGTACGCGCGATGGCCATGGCCAACAGGAAGGCACCGCCGGCGAACCCGAGCAGCGACCAGGCCGCCTTTCGGGAACGGTCGCACAGGGCATGGATGCCAGCGCCGGCCACGACCGCGAGCAGCGGCAGACTGGCGAGCCAATGCTGCGGATAGAAGTCATTCACGGGCCAGAGCAGTGTCAGCGGCACGGCAACGAACAAGAGCAGCGAGCGCGCTGGTTGCCGCGTCTGCAGGAAGGACGCGATTCCCAGCGCGACTGCCAGGAAAAACGGCGCCTGCCGCGTCAGGAGAAACGTGAAGTTGCGGACGGCGACTTCCGTGTCGCGCTCGATGGAGAGCGCGGCCAGATTCCACAGCGTCGTGTAGTGCAGGAATGCTCCCGCGGCACCGTCCTTTGCGAACCACGCGATCGCACCGAGCACCGGCAGGACGCCGCCTGCGAAAAGCAGCAGGAGCTCGCGACCAGCCCGCCGCGCATCGAAGCCGTGCCACCGCCTGCCTGTGAGGTACCAGAGACCGACGAGCGCGGGGCCGAGCAGCGCTTTCGGGTTGGCTATCGCGGCGAGCCCGAAAAGCACACCGGCCGCGAAGGGCGCGAGAGGCAGTGGCCTGGACAGGTGTCGGCACAGCACCAGCAGCCCGGCGACCCAGCAGGCGTTCTGCAGCGTATCCGGGCGAATCTCGGTGCCTGGATCCTGGAAGTAGTAAGCCAGCAACAGCGCAGTGACCGACAGCCACGCCGCCCGCGCGCTGCCGAGCACCTCACGCGCCAGAGCCCAGGTGAATGCAGCGATGAGGAGCGCGAAAAACGCGCTGACCGCCCGCAGGCCGATCATGAGATCGATGCCGGGCGCAGCGCCCGTCAGCCGCATGAGCGCTGCATTCAGCAGCGTGGCCAGCGGCCCGTGGTGATCCCAGAAGTCGCGGTAGAGTACCTCCCCTTGCGCGACCTGCCAGGCGAGATGCGTGTGTTGCAGTTCGTCCGAGTCGAACTGGTCGAAGAGGACACGGGCGGCCATGAGCACCGCGCTGCCAAGCAGGCAGGCAGCGATGGCGCCGTGCAGGATACGGTCCCGGTCAAATGCAGATCGCATGCGCGGATAGTAACCGGGATGAGAATTCGGTTATCGTCCCGGCTCCATCGCCGACAGTCGGAACAGCAGGCCCGTGACCAGCAGCAACGCCACGCCGCTCTCCCTCCCCACCCGCCTCGGCTACGGCGTTGGCCAGGTCGGCGGGCAGATCCTCCGCGACACGCCCTCGCTCATCCTGCCGCTCTACATGACGACCGTGCTCGGCATGGAGCCGGCGCTCGCGGGGCTGTCGATCATGATCGCGAAGATCTGGGTCGTGCTGGCCGATCCGGTTGCCGGGGTGGTGTCCGATCGCTCACGTTCGCCGATGGGCCGCCGCCGGCCGTTCATCCTCGCCGGCGGGCTGATCGCCGCGCTCTGCTTCGTGCTGCTGTTCCTGCCACCGGCCGGCACGAGCGACTGGCTGCTGTTCGCGTACATGACCGCGGTCTACGTCGTCCTGAACACCGGCTACTCGCTCTTCTCCGTGCCCTACCTCAGCATGGCATCGGAGATGTCGGACGACCCGAACGAACGCACGACGTTGCTGTCCTTTCGCAATGCCTGTCTCGCGCTCGGGCTCATTCTCGGCGGCGCGGCCGCGCCCAAGATCGTCGGCTACTTCGCGCAGGCCGACGGCGGCTCCGCGGCCGAAGGCTACCGCGTCATGGGTTACGTGATGGGCGCGGTGATCGCAGCAGCCACCCTGTGGGTCTTCTTCGGCACGGCGCGGACGAAGCTGCGCGACATTTCGGAAGCGACGCTGCCGCTGCGCGAACAACTGCGCATCGCCTGGGCCAACAAGCCGTTCGTCGTGCTGATCGCCGCCAACATCGTGCAGTACGTGAGCGCGGGCATCGGCTACGCGGGCGGGTTCTTCTTCTTTGCCTACGCGATGGATCTGGGGCTCGGCGCCTTCGACGTGATCCCGGTGTGGATCATCATCATCTCGGTGGCGTCGATCGCGGCGATGCCGCTGCTGGTCTGGGCGTCGACGAGGTTCGGCAAGATGCCGGTCTACAAGTGGTGCCTCGTGCTCTACGCCATCAGCATCCAGGCCTACTTCCTGGCGGATGCCGATTCCCTGTGGATCGTGTGGCTGGTCGCTGTCACCATCGGCCTCTTCAATGGTGGCTTCATCCTGATGTCGTTCTCGGTGCTGACCGACACGATCGCCTACGACCGCGAGCGCTCTGGCGTGAGCCGCGAAGGTGCGCTGTCGGCGGTTTATTCGGCCGTCGACAAGGTCGGCAACGCGCTCGGCTCGGCCGTGTTCCTCGGGATCCTGTCGCTCATCGGCTTCGTGAAAACGAGCGACGGCAGCCTCGCTCCGCAATCCGCCGACGTCATCCAGGGCATCTGGCTCGCCTACGTCGTGCTGCCGCCGGTGCTGCACGTAAGCAGCATCTTCATCCTCAACCGCTATCGACCATAGGTGCCGGGTCGCAGCTTCGCAGTTTCCGGCTGAACTGGCCACTTTCGCAGGTCGCGGGATACCACCGACCGGCCTACTCTCGTTCTCCCAGCTGCGAACCTGCTATTACCGATGCCGCGCCCTCTTCGAGTCCACGTACCCGGCGGGTTCTATCACGTCACTCTGCGGGGGAATCACCGCCAGGCGATCTTCTTCTCACTCCGGGATCGAAACCTGCTCGACGACATCGTGGCCCAGACGATCTCACACCACGGCGCACGAGTTCACGCCTACTGCTGGATGACCAACCACCTGCACTTGCTGATTCAAGTCGCGGAAATGCCGCTCAGCCGCCTGATCCTGAGGATCGCCAGCCGCTACGCGCGCACAGTCCAGGCGGTGATGAAGACCACCGGTCACCTGTTCGAGCGCCGCTACCATGCAGTGCTGGTTGATGCGGACAACTACCTGCTGGAGCTGATCCGGTACATCCACCTCAATCCGGTTCGCGGCGGCCTGGTGGCGGATCCGGGGGAGTACCCATGGAGCAGCCATCGCGTGTACATCGCCGCATCGCAAGCTCCGTGGGTCACAACGGAGTTCGCACTCGCGCTGTTCAGCGCCGAGCGCGGCCGGGCAGTCAGCGCTTACCAGGAATTCCTCGCGAGCAGCGAGGAAATCCGCTGGGGATCGGGGCGGCTGGAGCCGAACTCGAACGATGCGCGAGTCCTCGGCGATGACGCGTTTCTGGCCCGGGTGCGGGAGAAAGACTGGCGGCCGCCGGACAAGCGGTCGCTCGAAGACCTGATTGGCGAGGCTAACGGACGTTTCGGTGTCGTGCCCTGGTCAAGCCAGTCACGCCGACGAACACGAGCCTGTGCCTGGATCGCCAATCAAGCGGTGGCCGGGTCTATTGCAAGTGTTTGTGCGGTAGCGCGACGCCTGGGTCGGAGCGAAGCGGCGATCAGGCGGGCGATGCTGCGATATCCGCCGGAGGCCGACTGAAAGCTGCGAAGCTGCGACCCGGCACCCGCAGGGCGTTACCATGGCGGCATGACCGTCCTCGCTGCTCTGGTCCTGACCTCCGTCGCGCCGCTGGCCGCACCGCAGGCCGAGGCAGCCCCGGCGCCGACGATCGACGAGATCCTGGTCATCACCCGCGAGCCGCGCTATGTGGCCCGGACTCAGCGTGACCGCATAGGCCGCATCTGGGCACCGGTGTTCCTGAACGGCAAGGGACCCTTCAGGCTTGTCCTCGACACGGGGGCGAACCGCTCGGCCGTGATCCAGAGCGTAGTCGATGTGCTAGGCGAGGAAGTGCTGACCGACAAGACGGCCCGCCTGCGCGGCGTGACCGGCACATCGATGGTCCCGCTGATCCAGGTCAACCGGATGAGTGTCGGCGATCTCATCCTCGAGCCTGCGCAGCTGCCAATCGTGCTGGATGTCTTTGGCGGAGCAGACGGCGTACTCGGCAACGAGGGTCTGCTCGACAAGCGCATCCACATCGATTTCAAGTACGACCGCATCACCGTACGCCGGTCGCGACGGGAACCCGCGGGACCCGGCTTCCGCGCGACACCGATCCGCATGATGCGGGAGAACCTGCTGGCCATCGACATCCGTATCGGCAGGGTCCTCACGCGGGCGATCATCGACACCGGTGCACCCGACTCGCTCGGCAATCTCGCGTTGTTGCGGGCACTCAAGCGGGATGCACGCGAAAACCAGAGCACCGAAATCATCGGCGTCACACTGGACGTCGAGCCAGGCATGCGCGTGCCGATGCCCGTCATGCGTGTCGAGGGCGTGGATATCCGCAACGCGGTGCTTACGTTCGGCGATGTGGATATCTTCCGGTACTGGCGGATGACGGACGAGCCCGTGCTCATGCTTGGCATGGACGTGCTCGGCGTGCTCGACGAAATCGTCATCGACTACATGACCCGCGAGCTGCACCTGAAGACAGGGTAACCCCTGGTGCCGGGTCGCAGCTTCGCAGCTTTTCACTAGAAAGCTGCGAAGCTGCGACCCGGCACCGCTGGCGGTGCCGGAAACGGCCCGCGCACACGCTCGAACGCTGCCCCAATGGCGAGCAGCCGCCGGTCGCTGCCGAGCGGGCCGTCGAAACTGATGCCCACCGGGAGTCCGTCCGTGGTGAGCCCGGCGGGGACGGTGAGGCTCGGTATGCCCGAGGCGCTCTGGTACACGGTGTTGTGGATCAGGTAGCCAAAACCAAGCTTGACCGGTTCGCCATTGATCATGACGTCGGCCACGTCGTGCGGGACTGCAAGCGCCGGGAACGGCGTCGTCGGGAAGATCAGGGCATCGAGGCGATTGTCGGCGAAGTACGCCGCCAGCATCGCCTGCAGCCGCGGGCGGTGCACGTCGAGCGCTTCGCGCCAGGCGCGCTCCAGTTTCGGAAGATCTGACGCCGGCGGATTGAAGCGCTCGCGCACTGCCGATGATGCAATCGCCGCGACGATCTCCTCGATCGTGATCGCGGGCTTGCGTCCCGCGAGCAGCTTCGGCGTCAGCGCGACGACCTCGTACGCCGAAAGCGGCCAGGCAACCCGCGTCGCGAGCGCGTGCATGCCAGGCAGATCTACCGCGACGATCTCTGCACCCGCGTCGCGCAGCATCCGCACCGCTTCCTCCATCACGCGCTCGGTGCGCCGATCGAGCACGCGGTGGTACTCACCTCCAGGGCGGCCGAGCCGCAGACCGCGGAGTGACACGGCCCGGGGCTCATCCACCGGCTCGCCCGCGATCACGGCGTCGAGCAGCGCGAGATCGGCGATGTCGGGCGTCATACCGCCTACCGAATCACGCGTCGGCGTGCCAGGAAACGTGCCGCCATACGGGTAGCGCCCGAAGCTCGGCCGAAGCCCTACGATGCCGTTCATCGCGCAGGGCCCGCGGACAGAACCATTCGTGTCCGTGCCGAGTGCCGCGGGCACGAGTCGCGCTGCCACCGCAACCGCGGAGCCACCGCTGCTGCCGCCGGCCACGACATCCGCGCGCCAGGGATTCAGGACGTATCCGAAGTGATCGTTCTGGCTCGTGCCGCCAACGGCGAGCTCGTGCAGGTTCGATTTCCCAGCGACGATTGCACCCGCGTCGAGCAAACGCTGGACGACAGGCGCGTTCGCGGGCGGGTGAATTCCAGCAAGCCCCGGCGTACCGGCTGTCGTCGCATAACCGAGCACGTCGATGTTGTCCTTGATGAGTACCGGCACGCCGTGCAGCGGTCCGAGTGCGGCACCAGAGGCGCGCTTCTGGTCGGCCTCGCGCGCTGCGGCGAGCACAAAGTCGGCGTCCTGCGCAATCAGCGTGTTGAGGCGACGCCCTGAAGCGCAGCGTTGAAGCATTTCGTCGGCGACGGTCTCGGCGGTGAGTTCACCGTGTGCGATGGCGGCAGCGAGTGCAATTAGGGTGAAGTTTTCCATGGTTCCTGGTGCCGGGTCGCAGCTTCGCAGCTTTTCACCAGAAAGCTGCGAAGCTGCGACCCGGCACCGCTCACTTCACGCCGTGCATCAACCGCTGGATGACCGGCGCGATGAGGAACAGGAGCACGCCGGGAATCACCAGCGCCCAGAAGCCGAAGGTGTAGCCGGCCAGCGCACTCGCGGTCGTCATGCCCCCGGCGCCGGATACCTCGCCAGCGAAGATGCCGGACAGGTTGTTGCCGATGCCGATCGAGAGGAACCAGCCGCCCATACCGAAGCCGACGAGTCGCACCGGCGCGAGCTTGGTCACCATCGACAGGCCGATCGGCGAGAGGCAGAGTTCGCCGACCGACTGGATCACGTACACCATGAACAGCGTCCAGAACGGGATCAGCCCGGCGTCGCTGACCAGGCTCGACAGGGCGAACATCAGCAGCAGGAAGGCCAGGCCGTTGATGATCAGGCCGAGTCCGAACTTGCGCGGGATCGACGGGTTCGCGCCGCGCCCGGCCAGCCACACCCAGACCCACGCGAGCACCGGCGCGATGGTGATGATGGCGAGCGAGTTGACGCTCTGGAACCAGGCAACGGGGAACGTCCAGTCGCCGAACGAACGGTCGACGATCTGCTCGGCGAGGAAGTTGAACGAACTGCCCGCCTGCTCGAAGAAGATCCAGAACAATATGTTGAAAGCGAAGATGATCAGCATCGCGATCACCTTGTCGCGGGCCTCCGCGCCATTGCGGATACCCTCGACCAGAAGGACAGCGACGAGGCCGAGGAACATGACGCTCAGGATGCCCTGCAGCGTGGTCGCCCCGAGCGCGAGCAACGCATAGAAGACCGGGATCACCAGCGCCGCGCCGATAAACACCTTCACGATGCGGTCCCAGCCCTCGCCGCCGTCGGGCGGCTCGCCCACGCCCAGCAGCTGCTCGCGGCCGAGCCAGAACCAGACGAGCGAAATCAGCATGCCGATGCCCGAGGCAATGAACACCACCTGGTAGGACGGCACACCGTCGCTGCCGAACACCTGGCGTGCGAAATAGTCGGTGATCAGCGGCGACACCATCGCGCCGAGATTGATGCCCATGTAGAAAATGGTGAAGCCCGAGTCGCGACGCTCGTCGCCGGCCGCGTACACCTTGCCGACCAGCGTCGAGATGATCGGCTTGAACATGCCGTTGCCGACGATGATCGTGGCGAGCCCGAGCTTGAAGATCTCCTGGTTCGGAATCGAGATCAGGAACAGGCCAAAGGCCATGATCACTGCGCCGATCAGGATCGAGCGCTGGTAGCCGACGTACTTGTCGGCGACGTAGCCGCCGAAGATGGCGCCCGCGTAGACGAGCGCAAGATATGAACCGTAGATCAGGTTCGCGGGCTGCTGGCCTGACGAGTCGCCGTCGTAGAACTGCGCGACGACATAGAGCACCAGCGCCCAGCGGATGCCGTAGAACGCGAACCGCTCCCAGAACTCCGCCATGAACAACATCCACAGCGGGCGCGGATGACCCAGCATCTGGGAGTACGCAGGCGGGGCGACCGGGTCGGACATCGGGGTGGCTCCTGGCAGGTCTGGATAGTCTAGGTGCCGGGTCGCAGCTTCGCAGCTTTTTCGAAAAGCTGCGAAGCTGCGACCCGGCACCTATCTTCACGCGACGCCTCGCGTTGCGTATCGGCGACCCGGTCGCATCACGTACGATTGCCTTGAATCGGTACCAGGTACGTATCCGGATACGAACCTGGTACCTTTTCAGGTCAGGGCTGCGACTAGCGCGGCGTGCAGGCGCGGATTGCAACCGAGCACGGTGCCGCCGCGCAGCTCGAGCGGGCCGCCACGGGTGTCGCTGACGACACCGCCGGCCTCGCGGACGAGCAACGCACCAGCGGCGATGTCCCAGATCGACACGCTTTGCTCCCAGTAGGCGTCGTACCGTCCGCAGGCAACCCAGGCGAGATCGACGGCGCCGGCTCCGAGCCGGCGTATGCCGGCCACGCGCGGCATGAGGCGCTCCATCTCGCGCGTAAAGCACTCCGCCCTGGGCTTACCCTGGAAGGGAATGCCGACGCCGAGTACTGCATCGGCGAGCTCGGTGCGCTCCGACACGCGAATCGGCCGGCCGTTGAGCCAGGCCCCAGCGCCGCGCTCTGCATGGAACATCTCGCCCTGCAGCGGCACCCAGGTGACGGCCGCCACGAGCTCACCGTCTTTCTCGAGGGCGATGTTTACGGCGAAGATCGGGATACCGGAGAGGAAGTTCGTCGTGCCATCGAGCGGATCCACCAGCCAGGTCGCGGTCGGGTCGCGCCCGACCTGCAAGCCGCCCTCCTCGCCAAGGAAGCCGTAGTCGGGGAAGTCTGCCGCGAGGTGCTCGCGCACCGTCCGCTCGGCGCGCAGATCGGCTTCCGAGAAAAAATCAGAGCGCGTCTTGCGTCGAACGTCGAGCGCGGCCAGGCGTGTGAAGTCCTCAGCGAGGCCATCGCCTGCGGCACGCGCTGCCGCCTGCATTCGCTGCATCAGGGGAGAAATACCGTGCACAGCGCATATTACCGTGGCGACCCGGCGGATCGATACCGCCGCCGGATCGCCGTTCAGTAACCGCTCCGCCTCAGAACTCCACCTGCACGCCAGCGAGCATGTTCCAGGAGTACGCCTCGTTCTCCGCCACCCGCGACTTGTCGCCGCTGAAGTAGCGCAGCGGTTCGTCGGTGATGTTCTGGAACTGCAGGAAGCCGCTCAGGTAGTCGGTGAACTGGTAGCTCGCCTTGAAGTCGAGCTGCCCGTGCGTGTCGACGTACAGGTCGGTATCGGAGTCCTCGCCGACGGTGTCCAGGTACTCGCTGCGATAGGCGTAGGCCAGACGCAGCTCGAGGCCGGCCTTCTCGTAGAACAACGCCGCGTTGCTGACATGCTCCGATTGCAGGAAGAACGGCAGCTTGTCGTCGCGGTCGAAGACCGTGGCCTCGGCGTCCGAGTACGTGTAGCTCAGCCCCACGCCGAGCCCGTCGAACGGGCTTGGCAGGTTGCGGAACTGGTGCTGCACGCTCAGCTCGATGCCGAAAATCTCGCCTTCTTCCGCGTTCTGCGGCTGTTCCAACTCGAGCTCCGTGTAGAAGCGACCCTCAAAATCGACGTCCTCGAGTTCCTGCAATCGCAGGAAGATCGGATCGTCGATGTCCTTGTAGAAGAAGCCGGCCGCGACCACGCCGCCCGAGTCCGTATACCACTCGATGCTCAGGTCGTAATTGGCAGACTCGGTGGCCTCGAGATCCGAATTGCCGGCCTCGATGCTGCCCTCGAATTCGTCGGGGTCGTCCTCCTCGATCTCGAACAGCCGGTAGGGCGCGTTCAGCTCGTACGATGGCCGGCCCAGCGTATTGGTCCACGCGGCTCGAATCAGCAGGTTCTCGCGCAGCGCGTAGCGCACCTGTATGCCAGGCAGCCAGTCGGTGTAGCTCTTGTCGTCGCTCATCGCCGTGACCTCGGGATCCTCGCCGTCGACGAACTGGATGTCGAAGGCTTCGTAATCCACTTCGGTGCGCTCGACGCGGACACCGCCGACGATGGTCGCCTTGCCGATGTCGATCGATGCCATGCCGTACGCGGCATACACTTTCTCGTCGATCTCGAAGTCGACGCCGAAAGACTCGGCGATGGTGCTATCGCTGTCTTCCTCGAACATTTCGCTATTGGCGTTGAAGAACTGGTTCATCAGGTCGATGCTGATCTGCGGACCGAATGGATAGCCACCCTCACTGCTGTAGAAGTCGCTGCGGCCTTCGCGATCCACGTCGGCGAGCGTCAGGTCGTCGGCGTAGCCGTCGTAGACCACAAGGTCCTGGTCGCTGCTCTTCTCGCGATTGACCACCTTGCCGCCGAACTTGACGAAGCCGGAACGTTCGGCCATCTGGAAGCTGCGCTTGAAATCGAGTTGCCCGATGAGCAGGTCCTCCTCGACGACCTGCCCGCCGACGGCCGCTTCCTCGAAGAAGAACAGCGACGAATCGTAGGCCTCGTCGGGTGCGGTCACACGGAACAGCCGGCGCGAGGTGTCGTAAGACATCGGCAGCGTGTCACCGCCTTCGCCTCCGTCGTACTGAAACACGAATTCGCGGTCGAACGGCGTGTCCTGCTCGGTTGCACCGAGCGTGATCGCCGGTGTGATGGCCCAGTCGCCCGTGCGGAACTCGCCGCCCAGCGTCGAGCTCAGGATCTTCTGGATCTCGACGCGGCGGGAGTTGATCCGCTGCGCCTCGCCCTCGGAGAACGTGCCCGAGGTCGGCGTCTGGTCGCTCAGGTCCCCGCCGCGGTAGTCGAACACCAGCTCCGGCTGGATCTCGGTGTCGCGATATTCGTTGTAGAGGTTCCGCCAGTACAGCTGGATGTCGTCAGTGGGACGGAACTCCAGATTCGCCACGATACCGGAGCGCTTGCGTTCGATGTTGTAGTCACGCAGCACGAATTCATCCGGGACCAGGAAATCGCCCTCCTCTTCCCAGGGGTCGCCGCCCTGCAGGTTCTCCGAGCCGAAATCCCGTTGCAGGTAGCTGGCCGAAAGCACTACACCCCAGCGGTCGTCGGGACCGAACACCTTGGTGAACGCCACGGCACCGCCGTAGGGCACCTTCTCGTTCAGGTCGTAGTAACCGAGCTCGGCGTTGGCGGAAAAGGACTGGCCGTCCGGGTCGTCGAACGCGCTCGGCGTGACGAGGTTGACAGTGGCACCGATGGAGTTCCCGTCGAGATCCGGCGTCACCGCTTTGATGACCTCGAGCTTCGCCAGCAGGTTCGACGGCACCGTGTCGAGCGCGATCCGGCGGACGTCCTCGGGCGAACCGAGAATCGCGCCGTCGAGCGTCACGTTGTTCAGCGTCGCATCGATGCCACGGACCGTGACATAGCGGCCTTCGCCCTGGTCGGTCGTGACCGACACCCCGGGCAGCCGCGCAAGGGCTTCGCCTGCGTTTTGGTCGGGCAGTTTGCCCGCCTCGTCGGCGCTGACAGAGTCCTTGATCACGCTCGATGATTTCTTGTCCTGCAGGGACTGAGCCTGCTGCAGGCGGTAACCGACGACTTGGATTTCGGCGACCGACGACAGCACGAGCGTCTGCTCCGAGACACCTTCGTTGCCAACGGTGACTTGCGCCTGTGCGCCGCCGAATCCGACGTAACCGGCCTCGATCGTGTAGGTGCCCGCCGGCACGTCGACGATGCGGAACTCGCCGGCGCGGTCGGCCTGCACCGTGCGGTTGAGTTCGCGAATCACGACGGTTGCATTCGGCAGGGCACGGCCCGAGGCCTCGTCACGCACCTGGCCCTGGATCTCGCCCGCCAGCACGGCGCCGCCGGATGACGCGGCCAGCAGTGCGACGGATGAAAGTACCCCTCTGCGGGATCGCTTGCTCATGTTGCCCCCTTTCCTCGTCGGTTACCCCAAGCGTGGAATCAGAATTCCAAAGTTCACCTGATATGGAAAACATATTCTCTTTCGGGCCGCCTTGCAATTGATGTTTCAGGCGGGCGACGCGAAACCCGGGTAGCCGCAGGCTTCTCCGTTGCGTTTTCGCGTCAGGTCTGGAATATCAGTTCGCAGATTGGAATTTTCGTTGCAGGCCGTTAGCATGCGCCGCATGGCCTCCAGCCCGACACTTGCCCAGCTCCGCAGCGATATCGTACGCCGCCACGAGTCGCTCAGCCCGCGGCTGAAGCAGGTTGCGGCCTTCGTCCTGGAGCACCCGAACGACATCGGCCTGCAGACGCTGGCCGTGATCGCCGGGCGCTGCCACGTGCAGCCGTCGACCGTGGTCCGGTTCGCCAAGGCCTTCGGCTACGACGGGGCCAGCGAGATGCAGAAGCTGTTTCGCGAGGAAATCCTCAGCTTCGCGCCCAGCCCCAGCTATGCCGACCGCGTGCAGCAACTTGCCGAACGGGCTGGTTCAGCCGATCCGCTCTCGCCGCACGGCCTGCTGCAAGAGTTCGCCGACAACAACGCGCTGGCGCTGGAGCACCTCAAGAGCTCGGTCCCGCGCGGTGATCTCGAGGCAGCCGTGCACTTGATCCGGCAGGCGGAGACGATCTTCCTGATCGGACTGCGCCGGTCGTTCCCGGTAGCCTCGTATCTGGCCTATGCCCTCCCCCATGTCGAAAACAAGCGCGCCTGGCTCATCGACGGCCTGGCTGGCATGCTCTCGGAGCAGGGTGCGATGCTGCGCCGGGGCGACCTGCTGATCGCCACCAGTTTCCGGCCCTACGCAAAGGAGACGGCGGAGATCGTCGCGCACGCCCGCGAGGCCGGCGCGGGCATCATTGCCATCAGCGACTCACGCCTGGCCCCGATCGCCCGCGGCGCCGACATCGTGTTCGAGATCAAGGACGCCGAAGTGCGGCAGTTCCGTTCGCTGACGGCTTCGTTGTGCCTCGCACAGACCCTCGTCATCAGTTACGCCTTCCAGACACAGGCCGGCAAGCCCGGCGGTTCGCGACGCGGCGGCAAGCGCCGCCAGGCATGAACGCATGCTGAAATTCGCCCTGATCGGTGCCGGCCGGATCGGCCGGATCCATGCCGCGAACCTCGCCGCCCACCCGCAGGCACGGCTGGTGAGCGTCGTGGACGTCGACACGGGGGCTGCGGCGGCGGTTGCGCAACGCCACGGCGCGCGGGTTGCGGCCAGCGCGGCCGAGGCGCTCGCTGCCGACATCGACGCGCTGCTGGTGGCCAGTTCGACGGACACGCATGCTGACCTGGTCGAGGCCGCCGCAAGAGCCGGCAAAGCGGTCTTTTGCGAGAAACCGCTCGATCTGGACGCCGACCGGGCGCGCAACACACTGGCGGTCGTCGCCGGCGCTGGCACGCTGCTCGCGCTCGGTTTCAATCGCCGCTACGACCCTTCCTTCCGGCGCCTGAGACAGGAAGCGCGTGGCGGTCGAATCGGCACAGTCGAGGTGATCAGCATCACCAGCCGCGATCCGGCGCCGCCGCCGGTCTCCTACGTGCAGCGCTCCGGTGGGCTCTTCCGCGACATGATGATCCATGACCTCGATATGGCCCGTTGGCTGCTCGCCGAAGATCCCGTCTCGGTCTACGCGCGCGGCAGCGCACTCGTCGACCCCGAGATCGGGCGCGCCGGCGACATAGACACGGCCGTGGTGGTGCTCGAGACCGCAAGCGGGCGACTCTGCCAGATCACCAACAGCCGGCGCTGCAGCTATGGCTACGACCAGCGTATCGAGGTCTTCGGCAGCCAGGGACTGCTGCGCGCGGACAATGACACGGCTACGCGGGTCGCAGTCGCCGGAGCCGGCGGCTTCACGACGGAGCCGGCGCTGCCGTTCTTCCTCGAGCGCTACGCGGCGGCCTATCGCGCCGAACTCGACGAGTTCGTGAAGTCCCTGCGGGGCGAGCCGGCCGAACTCGCGAGCGGTGCCGACGGCCTGCAGGCACTGTTGCTGGCCAATGCGGCCCAGCGCTCGCTGGAAACACGGCAGCCCGTAATGCTGACCTGATGTACTGGAACGTTTATTCCGTTTCTCACCTGATTTGAAAATTTGATTCCAGATCGCTAGCATTACGACCTGTTTTCCTCGCGCCTGCACGGGGTTACCCGACTCATGGCTGGTCTCAGATTCGGCTTGATCGGCACCGGCTTCATCGGCCGGGCGCATGCCATCGCGCTCAAGGCAGTCGGCACGGTGTTCGGCATCGAGGCACCGGTTTGCGAGCTCCTCGCCGATACGACGACTGACTCCGCCGCACAGGCGGCACGTGCCCTTGGGTTCCGCCGCTCGACCGGCGACTGGCAGGCGCTGGTGGCCGATCCGCAGGTGGACGTCGTCGATATCTGCACGCCGAACCACCTGCATCGCGAGATGGCGCTTGCCGCGATCCGCGCCGGCAAGAGCGTGTACTGCGAGAAACCGCTGGCAAACACCGCCGGTGAAGCGCTCGAAATCGTGCAGGCCGCCGAAGCCGCCGGCGTCCGCAACCACGTCGGCTTCAACTACATCCGCAATCCGATGGTGCGCCACGCACGGGAGCTGATCCGCCAGGGCGGGATCGGTGACGTCTGCGGCTTCCGTGGCTACTACCTCGAAGACTACATGCGGGACCCGGCCACGCCCTGGTCGTGGCGCTGCCAGCGGAGCTTGGCCGGCGCTGGCGCGCTGGCCGACCTCGGCTCCCACCTCATCAACGCCGTGCATTTCCTGCTCGAGCCGGTCGCGCGCGTGCAGGGCAAGCTGCAGACGGTGTATCCCGTGCGTCCGGACCCGCGCGACGGCCGGCCGCGCCCCGTCGAGAACGAGGACGTTGCGCGTGCTCTCTTCGAAACCGGGAGCGGCATTCCCGGCACCTTCGAGATCAGCCGCATCGCAGGCGGCTACAAGTGCGGCCTCGGGTTCGCGGTCTTCGGCACGCGCGGCACGCTCACCTTCGACCAGGAGCGGATGAACGAGCTGCGCCTCTACACCGACGGCTCGCCTCCGGGGGAGCGCGGCTTTCGCACGTTGCTCGCGGGGCCGGAGCACCCGGACTACGCAGCCTTCTGCCCGGCGCCCGGCCACGGCCTCGGCATCAACGACCTGAAGGTCATCGAAGCGCGGGACGTGTTGCGTTCGTTCGCCGGCGAAGGCGATCCCTGGCCCGACTTCCGCGAAGGCTATCGGGTGCAACGCGTGATGGAAGCGATCGAGCAGTCGCACGCCGCTGGCGGCTGGGTGTCGGTGCCGGCGTGAACGGCGCACACCTGCGGGGTCCCGCTGGCGGCTTTCCGGCAGGTCGCACGGTAATCACGCGCTGCGACAATGCCGACGGACTGGGACTCGGCGTCCTGCGCCTGCGCGCCGGCGAGCGCCACGAGGAAACACTGCAACGGGAAACGGCGCTGCTGCTGATGCAGGGTACGGTTGCCGTCAGCGCAGGTTCGATCTCCGCGCAGGCGCGCCGCGAGTCGCTGTTCGACGCAGGGCCCTCCTGCCTGCATGCGGCCGCCGGCACACGCGTCGTGCTGAACGCAACCAGCGACTGCGAGTTCACCGTCTACGAAACGCCGAACACGGCGCAGTTCGCCGCACGCTGGTTCGCGCCTGCCGACGTCGGCGACGAGCATCGGGGGCACGGCCAGGTCCGCAATCGCAGCCTGCGAATCGTGCGCACGATCTTCGACGGCCGCAATTCGCCGCCTGAAGCCACCCTCGTGCTCGGCGAGGTGATCACGCTGCCCGGCGGCTGGTCAAGCTACCCGCCGCACCACCACCCGCAGCCCGAGATCTATCACTATCGCTTCACGGCACCGCAAGGCTTCGGGCACGCCGAACTCGGCGAGCAGGTATTCAAGGTGCGGCAGTACGACACGGTACGCATCGCCGCCGGCCACGATCACGCGCAGTGCGCAGCACCCGGCTACGGCATGTATTACGCCTGGGTGATCCGGCACCTGCCCGATTGCCCGTACACCGTGCCGGAATTCACGGCCGAGCATGCCTGGACCATGCAACCGGACGCCTCGTTCTGGTGGCCCGACGGTATCGGCGATGAGCACCAGGACGCTTGACGTCATCTGCCTCGGCCGCGCGGCGGTCGATCTCTACGGCCAGCAGCTCGGCACGCGCCTTGAGGACGTCCAGACGTTCGCAAAGTCACTCGGTGGCTCCTCGGCCAATGTCGCGGCCGGTCTCGCACGACTCGGCGTGCGCAGCGCCATGCTCACCCGGGTCGGCGACGAGCAGATGGGCCGCTTCGTGCGCGAGGCGCTTGCGCGCGAAGGCGTGGACACGAGCCACGTCGCTACCGACCCGCGACGCCTGACCGGCCTCGTCCTGCTCGGCGTTGCCGGCGCCGACGAGTTTCCGCACATCTTCTATCGCGAGAACTGCGCGGACCTCGGGCTGGAGACCGGCGATTTCGACGACACATGGATCGGCTCGGCACGGGCGCTGGCCCTGACCGGCACCCACCTGTCGACTGCTGCCAGCGCAGCGGTCGCAGTCGAAGCAGTGCGACTCGCGTGCGCTGCCGGGACAGGCGTCGTGCTCGACATCGACTTCCGGCCGGTGCTGTGGGGCATCGGCCGCGCGGCGGATGGCGCCGCGCGGGCCGCCATCTCCACTGAGGCTACCGCACGCCTGCAGTCGCTGCTGCCACACTGCGAACTCGTCGTCGGCACCGAAGACGAGATCCGCGTGGCCGGGGGATCGGGCGACACGGCGACGGCGCTCGCGGCCATTCGCATCCTCTGTCCGGGTACGGTCGTCGTCAAGCGCGGTGCCGCCGGCTGCGCGATCCACCCGCGCGACGGGGCGATGCTCGACGTGCCGGGCTTCCCTGTCGAGGTGCTCAACACGCTAGGCGCGGGCGATGCCTTCCTCGCCGGCTTCCTCTCCGGCTGGCTGGCTGGTGCCGACTGGCGCCGCTGCGCCACGCTCGGCAACGCCTGTGGCGCACTCGTCGTGTCGCGCCATGCCTGCACGCCAGCGATGCCCTCCGGCATCGAGCTGGAGGAATATCTCGCGCGCGCCGGCGACCTGGCCCGGCCAGCACTCGACGCTCCGCTCAGGGACCTGCACCTGGCGACGACGACGCGACGACCGCGCCGCAACCTCTGCGTACTCGCGTTCGACCACCGGCGCCAGCTGGAGCAACTGGCGCGCGAATCAGGCGCACCGCTTGCGCGCATCGCCCGCTTCAAGGAGCTGGTGGCCGAGGCGTTCGCGGAAGTCGCTGGGGCGGCGAGCCATCCCGAGCGGCTGGGCGTCATCGTCGACGAGCGCTACGGCTCCGGCATCCTCGCGCGGCTGACGGTAGCCGGTCACTGGGTGGGCCGTGCCATCGAGGTACCCGGCTCATGGCCGGTCGAGTTCGAGGCGCGGCGCCATCCGGGCCTCGACCTGCAGTCCTGGCCAGTCGCGCAGGTGGTCAAGTGCCTGGTCGCCTGCCACCCGGACGATCCCGTCGAACAGCGGCTCGCTCAGGAAGAACGCGTGACCGAGCTGCACCTCGACTGCCAGGCGCTGTCGCGGGAGTTGTTGCTCGAAGTCGTGCTGCGGCGCGAGCGACCGGTGGATGATACGACGCTGGCACGGGTTCTCCGGCGCTTCTACAACCTCGGCGTACGCCCGGCCTGGTGGAAGCTGGAGCCGCAGAGCGATGCGTCCTGGCGGGCTGTCGGCGAGGTCATCGGCGATTTCGATCCGTATTGCAACGGTGTGCTGCTGCTCGGGCTGGATGCGCCCGAGGCGGAATTGCGCGCGGCGTTCGCGACCGCGGCACCCCATGCGATATGCCGCGGCTTCGCCGTCGGGCGCAGCATCTTCGGGCCGGCCGCGCGGGAGTGGCTCGCGGGGCGGTACTCCGATGCCGATACCATGCGCGATGTCGCCGACCGCTACCGGCGCCTCATCGACATCTGGCAGGGCCTGCGCCCGACATGACGTGAAGCGATGCAACGACTGCGACTGACCATGGCCCAGGCGCTGGTGCGCCACCTTGCCGCCCAGTACACGCTGGACGAACACGGCGGCGAGACTCCGCTCTTCGCCGGCGTGTTCGCCATCTTCGGCCACGGCAACGTGGCGGGGCTCGGCGAAGCGCTGGCCGACGCAGGGCCCGCGCTCCCGACGTTCCGCGCGCACAACGAGCAGGGCATGGCCCATGCCGCGATCGCGTTCGCCAAGGCCAGCAACCGGCGCCGGATGATGGCCTGTACGACCTCGATCGGCCCCGGCGCGACCAACATGTTGACAGCCGCGGCGCTGGCGCACGTCAACCGCCTGCCGGTGCTGTTCCTGCCGGGTGACGTGTTCGCCAGCCGCCGGCCCGACCCGGTGCTGCAGCAGCTCGAAGACTTCGGCGACCCGACCGTGACCGCCAACGACTGCTTCCGGCCGGTGTCGCGCTACTTCGACCGCATCACCCGGCCGGAGCAGCTGCTGCGGTCGTTGCCGGCGGCGCTGGCAGTGCTCACGGACCCGGCGCAGTGCGGACCAGCAACGCTGGCGCTGCCACAGGACGTGCAGGCGGAAGCATGGAACTGGCCGGAGGGCTTCTTTGCGCGGCGCGTGCACGCGCTGTTTCGTGCGCCACCGGATTCGCGGCAACTCGCCCGGGCGGTGGCCGTACTGCGGACCGCGAGGCGCCCCCTGCTCATCGCCGGCGGCGGTGTGCACTACAGCGGCGCCTGCGAGGCGCTGCGCCAGTTCGCCGAGCGCCGCGGCATCCCCGTCGCCGAGACACAGGCGGGCAAGGGCGCGCTCGCTGCCGCGCACGCTGCCAATGTCGGCGGCATCGGCGTGACCGGCTCGACGGCGGCGAACGCGCTCGCGGCGGAGGCCGACGTCGTGATCGCGGTGGGCACGCGCCTGCAGGATTTCACGACAGGCTCCGGGCGCCTGTTCGACGCGACTCGCACTCGTCTGATCGCCATCAATGTGGCCAGTCACGACGCCGGCAAGTACGACGCCATCCCACTCGTGGCCGATGCGCTCACCGCGCTTCACGCGCTCGAGGCGGGACTCGGCGACACGGCCGCCGATGCCGGCTGGACGGCACGTGCTTCGACACTGGCGCGGGACTGGCAGTCGGCGGTGACCAGCGCGACGCGGCCTGCCGGCAAGCTGCTGCCCTCCGATGCCGAGGTGCTCGGAGTCGCGAACCGTGTGCTCGGGTCGAACGGCACGGTGGTGTGTGCGGCAGGTGGATTGCCCGGCGAACTGCACAAATTGTGGCAGGCAGCCGGCCCGGGCAGCTACCACGTCGAATACGGCTACTCCTGCATGGGCTACGAGATCGCCGGCGCGCTCGGCGTGAAACTCGCGATGCCGGAGCGCGACGTGCTGGTGATGGTCGGCGACGGCAGTTACCTGATGCTGAACAGCGAGCTCGCGACCTCGATAGCCCTCGGCCTGAAGCTGACGGTCTGCCTGCTCGACAACCGCGGCTTCGGCTGCATCAACCGGTTGCAGAAGGGCCTCGGCGGCGCAGCGTTCAACAATCTGCTCGGCGCAGCGCCCCGCATCGATTTTGCCGCACATGCGCGGGCCCTCGGCGCAGAGGCGGAGCAGGTGGCCGGACTCGACCAGCTGGAACCCGCACTGCGACGCGCGCTCGCCGCACCACGCACGGCAGTCGTCGTCATCGAGACCGATCCCGAGCGTTCCACCGTTGCAGGCGGCACCTGGTGGGACGTTCCGGTCGCCGCGGTCTCGGCACGGCCGGCCGTGCAGGACGCGCACCGCGACTACCGCGCGCGGCTCGACGGCGAGTGACATCCATGGCAATCCGCATCGGCATCAATCCGCTCACCTGGACCAACGACGACCTGCCTGCGCTCGGCGCAGACATCCCGCTCGAGGTCTGCCTGCGCGAGGCCCGCACCGCGGGCTACGCCGGCGTCGAGCTCGGCCGCAAGCTGCCCCGCGAGCCGGAGGTGCTCGGGCCGCTGCTCCGGTCGCACGGCCTCGACCTCGTGTCCGGCTGGTACAGCACGCGGCTCCTCGATCGCGACGCCGACGCCGAGTTCGCCGCCATGGCCGACCACTTCCGGTTGCTGAAGGCGCTGGGCTGCGCGGTGTGCGTCGTGGCCGAGGTCACGGGCTGCGTGCATGGCGACCTGCGGGCGCGGCAGTCGAGCCGCCCGACACTCGCCGCGGGCGAGTGGCCGGCCTTCGGCGCGCGTCTCACGTCACTCGCCGAGCACATGCGCGACGCCGGGCTGGGCCTCGCGTACCACCACCACATGGGCACCGTCGTGCAGTCGGCTGTCGACGTGGACGCGCTGATGGCGCACACCGGCGAGGCAGTGGGCCTGTTGCTCGACACCGGCCACCTGACCTTCGGTGGCGCCGACCCGGTGGCGGTGGCGCGCCGTCACGGACAGCGGGTCGTGCACCTGCACTGCAAGGACGTCCGTCCCGCGGTACTCGCGCGCAGTCGCAACCGCGACACGAGTTTCCTCGCGGCAGTACTGGACGGCGTGTTCACCGTTCCTGGCGACGGCTGCGTCGACTACCCGGCGGTGCTGGGAGCGCTGGCAGCCGCCGGCTACTCGGGCTGGTGTGTGGTCGAGGCCGAACAGGACCCGACAGTCGCCACGCCCGCGCGCTATGCCCGGCTCGGCTACGACTACCTCGCGCGGGAAGTCGCGATCGCCTTCGGTTGAACCGCGACGCTCAGCGCGGTGGGGCACCGTCGAGACCGAGCGCGCCGGCTATCGCGGCCCAGGGCACCAGCTTGAAGTTCTGCCGCTCGGCCGGCGAGATGTTGCGGCCGTCCTGCGCGACGAACAGGCCACCGCCCGGCGCGCCGCTTGCCACGTCGAGGCCGTCGGTCTCGGAGACGCCGTCGATGCCCGCGGCGTCGTTGGCCACCACCGAGAAGAAGCCAACAAACTCGTTGGGCGGCGCACGGCGGTAGACGGCGTAGTTGTCCGCGCCCTGGTTGGATGCCACGAGGTAGCCGGCGCCCGCCGCGCCGAGGTACAGCGCGAGGCCCTCGACGTCGTCGGTCAGCCGACCGCCCTCGACCGTGTCGATCGCGGTCCGCTCCGCGCCACCGTCAGGCTCGGCGTTGTAGCGCCACAGGCCGACGTCCTCCTCGGCGACGAACAGCACGCCGCTGTCGTCGTCGGCGACGCAGCCCTCCGCCTGGCTACCGACCGTGAAATCGCGTACCGGTTTCGCCGTCACCCGCCCGCCCGTGGCAGCCAGTTCCCACTGGCGGAAGGTGCCGTCTTCGCTGTCGTTGATGAACACGTAGTAGCGGCCGGACTTCGCGCTGCGGTACATGCACAGGCCGTAGGGGTCGGCGAGGCCCGTCGGCACGAGCTCAGCCGCCACGTCGACGAGCTTGCGCGTGGCCGGGTCGAGCCGGTAGAGCGAGAGGCTTTTCTTGGTGCGGTTGGAGGCTGCCACGATCGTCGTCGCACGGTCGGCCAGCGGGAATCCGTCGCGCAGGTCGACGTTGTTCATGCGACCGTCGTTCAGCGACTGCAACACCTGCCCATCCAGGTCGTAGACGACGAGCCCGCGCTTCTTGTTGGTGGCGATGATGAGACTGCGGGCCGGATCGCGCGGATCGACCCAGATCGCCGGATCGTCGGCCGCATCGCCGTAGTCCGGCACCGGCTCGGTCTCCACCGTCGGCCTGACCGCGCTCGCAGACGATGCTGGCAGCTGGCGCGGGTCGGAAGGGGTTGCTGCTGGCAGGCCGAGCGCCGCGGCGATGGCAGACCAGCCGACGAGTTTCACGTTGCCACCCTCTTCGCCATTGTCTTCGTCGAAGACGGCCAGCGCGCCCGCCTCGTAGCCCGGGCCGAGGGCGAGCGGCGTGATGGCGAGACCCTCCGCCTCCTCGACGCCGTCGCTGCCGCCACCCGCGGCAAGAGTGAACGCGCCGACGAACTCGCCACTCGCGGCACGCCATGCGAGAAACCGGCCGGCGGCCACGTCGCTCGCGACGAGCAGTGCCTGGCCGTCAGCGGCAGGCCGCAGCGCGATGCCCTTCACTTCCTCGGCGATGCGGCCGAACGGCACGACGAGATCGAGCGCCTGGCGCTCGGCATCGGTTTCGGGTTCGGCGGCGAACCGCCAGATGCCGACGGCCTCCTCCGTCGCGTACAGCGTGCCGGTTCCGGGATCGACCGCGCAGTAACCCGCGCCGGCTCCGACCGGGATCGACCGGACGAGGCGGCCGTCGACACGATCGCCGCGGGCGAACAGCTGCCACTGCTGCAGCGTGCCGCCGTCGACCGCAGCGAACGCGTACTGGCTTCCGGAGTTCGGGCTGCGCCACAGGCAAAGCCCGACGACTTCGCCGCCGGTGTCGAGTACCCGAGCGCCAGCGTTGCCGATGGCGCGTGTCGCCGGGTCAACCGTGAGGATGCGCAGGCCGCCGTCGCGGCGGTCGTAGCCGACGACGATGGGCGCCGTGCGTCCACCGAACTCGAAGCCCTCGGCCACGGCGACATAGTCGAACTCGCCGTCGTTGAAATGCGCGACGCGCCGTCCGTCGAGGGCAAAAGCTTCGAGGCCGGCCGTGCCGGCGCTCGCGAGCAGCAGGCTTTGTGCCGCGTCGGCGGGATGCAGCCAGAAGGCGACGTCGTTGCCGTCGTCTTCGAGGCTGGCCGGCAGTTCGGCCGCGACCGGGACGGCGGCGCTGGATGCCACCGAGGACTCCGTCTGCGGGACCGGTGTCGGGCGGCAGGCCGCCACCAGCAGTATCGTTGCGAGCAGAGCGTGGCGGATCACGGCGGTCTTCCTGATGGAAAAAACTTTCCATACCTGTACTATATTGGAATGTATATTTCAACCTCAGCGGCGGACCACTTGCCGTGATTCCAACGCTCGCCTCCGGCCCTGACCGGCCGCAGCTCGCCGCTGGCGCGGCGGTCGACGCGCTCTACCATCGGCACCGGTTGCGTATCCTGCTGGCCATCACGCTCGGCTACAGCTTTGCCTACACCTGCCGCCTGGCGCTGTCGGTCGTGAAGAAGCCGCTGCTCGATGCGGGCATCTTCTCACCCACGGAACTCGGGCTGATCGGCTCGGCGCTGTTCTACGCCTACGCCGTCGGAAAACTCGTCAACGGATTTCTCGCCGACCACGCCAACATGAAGTGGTTCTTCGCTACCGGCGTGCTGGTGTCGGCGCTGCTCAACATCGGCATGGGTTTCTCGACGGTGCTCGCCGTGTCCGTGGCGTTATGGGCTTTGAACGGCTGGTTCCAGGGGTTCGGCGCACCGGCCGGCGTGGTCGCGATGACGCAGTGGTTCAGCAACCGGGAGCGGGGTCGCGTCTACGGTGTCTGGAGCACCGCCCATTCGATCGGCGAAGGACTGACGTTCTTCGTGATCGCCGGTCTTGTCAGCCTGTTCGGCTGGCGCTACGGCTTCTTCGGTCCCGGCCTGCTCTGCGTCGTCGTCGCGCTCGGCATCTACGCGCTGATGCAGGACCGGCCGCGGACACTCGGCCTTCCCGAGGTCAACGCCTGGCAGGGAGTGGCGCCGGCTGGCGGTACGCCGATCGCTGTTGGGCCGGGCCAGCTGATCGCGCTGCAGTTCTCGGTGCTGCGGATCCGCGCGATCTGGGTACTGGCGCTCGCGAGCGCCAGCAACTACGTGACGCGTTACGCCATCAACAGCTGGGGCGTGCTTTACCTGCAGGAGGCCCGTGGGTACTCGCTGCTCGAGGCCGGCTCATTCCTGCTCGCCAGCACGCTCGCCGGCATCGCTGGCTGCGTCGCCTACGGCTTCATCTCCGACAAGGTATTCGCCGCGCGGCGGCCTCCAACCAATCTGCTGTTCTCGCTGTGCGAGATCGCGGGCATGGTGCTGATCTTCTTCGGGCCGCGCGATCCCGTGGCGCTGACCGCCGCCTTCGTGCTCTACGGCCTCGGGCTGAACGGTCTTGTCACCTCACTCGGCGGCCTGTTCGCGGTGGACGTGTCGCCGAAGCGCGTAGCCGGCGCGACCATGGGCATCATCGGCATCTTCAGCTACATCGGTGCTGCCGTGCAGGAGAACGTGAGCGGTGTGCTGATCGAACAGGGCCTGCGCATCGCAGCCGACGGCAGCCGGGACTATGATTTCGGCCCCGTTATCGCCTTCTGGCTGGGTTCGGCGGTACTGTCGATGCTGCTGGCGGCGACACTGTGGCGCGTCCAGACCAGGGATTGAAGATGATCGGACGAGCGACTCCACCGGAAACACGCGTATTGCTGGCGACCGCGGCAGCCTTGTTGCTCGGCGCCTGCAGCGCCGAGGCACCACGGGAGTCCGGTGCAGCGGCTGAGCCGGAGCCGTCCGCCGTGCGCATACTCGCGCTCGGCGACACGGGCTACGACTACCCCTTCCTCGACACCGAAGATTACGCCGCAGGCGAGACGGTGACGGACTACATCGCACGCGCCCGGGCCAAGTGGCTCGACGACGGCCGGCCGATCGCGGACTTCGCGGCACCACCGCCGCATGCGCTGCCGGACAACGGTGGCGTGGTTGCCGCCTCGGGGCTGCGCCCGGTGAGTACTGCTGCGGGGCGCTACTGCGCCAGGCGCGGCTGCGACTTCGGCGTCCTGCTCGGCGACAACGTCTACCCCGACGGACTCACCCTCGACACCGACGGCAAGCGCGACGCAGATCGCCTGCAACGGCTGTTCGTCGAGCCGCTGGCGCCGCTCGCAGCCGGGAACGACGCGTTCCGCTTCTACGCGCTGCTCGGCAACCACGACTGGCGAACCTCGCGCGGCGGCGCTCGCGCGCAGCTCGAGTTCCTGGAGCGGACACCGCCGTTCCACATGGATGGCTTCTGGTATCGGGTCGTGCCGACTAACGGTCGCGGGCTCGTCGAGCTGTTCGTGATCGACACCACGCTCCTGCTCGGCAGCGTCGAAGTCCCGGAAATCGCCGTCGGCGCGGACGGCCGCGAACTGCCCCCGGACGGTCTCGACGAGAATCCAAAAGGCGTTCTGCCGCTGGCGCCCGGCGAGGCCGACCAGGTGCGATGGCTCGAGCAGGCGCTGGCGGACTCGACCGCGCCGTGGAGAATCGTCCTGGGCCATCACCCGCTGTGGTCTTCGGGTGGCACCAAGTCGGCACAGGCGCGGGTGCTACGGTCGTTGTTGTTGCCTGCGCTGTGCCGGGGGGCAGACGCGTACATCGCCGGGCACGACCACACGCTCGAGGTCCATCTCGACGACTGTCGGCAGGTGGCGTCCGGTCTCGCACCGCTGCTGCACGTGGTATCGGGAGCCGGCGCCAAGCAGCGGGCCGTGCACAAGCCTTTCGCTGCCCACCAGCTGGAGGGACACCCCGAACTGACTTCGCTGTGGGCGCGCGGACTCATCTGGGGATTCATCCACCTGGAACTGACGCGGGAGCGGGCGCGCGTGCAGGTTGTCAGCACCGCAAACGACGGCGGCGGAGTGCCGGTCGAGGAATTCGCCTACGATTACGCTCGACGCCCCGACTGAGACCTGCTGCCATGGCCAACCCCGCCCCGCTCGACTCCCCCCTGCCCCTGCTCGGCCACTGGATTGCCGGGCAGCGCGTCGCCGGCCAGAGTGGCCGCAGCGGCCCGGTATTCGACCCCGCGGCCGGCATCGCGCGCCGGCGCGTGGCCTTTGCCAGCCGCAGCGAGACCGAACAGGCAATAGCTGCCGCCTGCGCCGCACAACCGGCCTGGGCCGCGACGCCGCCGCTGCAGCGTGCGCGGGTGCTGTTCCGGTTCAAGGCCCTGCTCGACGCGCATCGCGATGAGCTCGCGGCCACGATCACGTCCGAGCACGGCAAGGTGTTCGACGACGCGCGCGGCGAAGTGACCCGCGGGCTCGAAGTGGTCGAGTTCGCCTGCGGCATCCCGCAGCTCCTGAAGGGCGAGTTCAGCGACAGCGTCGGCTCCGGCGTGGACAGCTGGTCGCTGCGCCAGCCGGTCGGCGTCTGCGCGGGCATCACGCCGTTCAACTTCCCGGTGATGGTGCCGCTGTGGATGTTCCCGATCGCCATCGCCTGCGGCAATGCGTTCGTGCTGAAGCCTTCGGAGAAGGACCCGTCCTGCCCGCTGCGACTCGCGGAGCTGCTCGCCGAAGCGGGGCTGCCGGCCGGCGTGTTCAACGTCGTCAACGGCGATCGCGAGGCAGTAGACACGCTGCTCGCCGACCCGCGCGTTGGCGCGTTGAGCTTCGTCGGCTCGACGCCGGTGGCCGAGCACGTCTACCGCACGGCCTCCCAGCACGGCAAGCGCGTGCAGGCGCTCGGCGGTGCCAAGAATCACATGGTCGTGATGCCGGATGCGAATCCCGAGCTCGCGGCAGATGCGTTGATGGGCGCAGCCTACGGCTCGGCCGGGGAGCGTTGCATGGCGATCTCCGTCGCCGTCACGGTCGGCAGCGCCGCCGATCCGCTCGTCGCGGCACTGCGCCAGAAGCTCGGCGCGCTGCGCATCGGCCCCGGCACCGGCGCAGTCGACATGGGTCCGCTGGTCACGGCCGAACATCGGGACCGGGTGCGCGGCTACATCGATACCGGCGTTGCGGAAGGCGCGGATCTCGTCGTCGACGGCCGCAAGCTGCAGGCCCCGGGGCTCGGCCAGGGCTTCTTCCTCGGGCCGACGCTGTTCGATCGCGTCACGCCCGCGATGCGCATCTGGCGCGAAGAGATCTTCGGCCCGGTGCTGGTGGTCGTGCGCTGCGATTCGCTGGCCGCGGCGCTCGATATCGTCAACCGCCACGAGTTCGGCAACGGCACGGCGATCTTCACGCGCGACGGCCGCGCCGCACGCGAGTTCACCCGGCGCGTCGCCGCCGGCATGGTCGGCATCAACGTGCCGATCCCGGTGCCGATGGCGTTCCACAGCTTCGGCGGCTGGAGGCGGTCGCTGTTCGGCGACCTGCACGTGCACGGCCCCGATGGCGTGCGCTTCTATACGCGGCTGAAGACCGTCACCGGCCGCTGGTTCCCGGATGATGCGCCGGGCGGGGCGGACTACCTGATGCCGACGATGTAGGATGTAGGTGCCGGGTCGCAGCTTCGCAGCTTTTCATTAGAAAGCTGCGAAGCTGCGACCCGGCACCGATCTGATCTAGTTCCTGGCACGTATCCGGATACGAACCTGGCTCCAGTTCAACGCTATGCCGATCGCCAGCCAGGCGAGGCAGATCCCCCACTCCCACGGCCAGGCGAGCGCCGCCGGGCTGCCCGGCAGGTACAGGAGGCCGAGCGCGAGCGCCAGCGCCAGCGCCGTCCAGCCGATCCACTCCCCTTCCCCGGCGCGGAATGGCCGTGGCAGTGACGGCTCGGCGCGGCGCAGCCGCAGGAACGAGGCGGCGACGACCGCGTAGGCGATGATCAGCGCGAAACTGCCGGCGTTGATCAATGCGATCAGGATCGTGCGACCGACGAGCGGCGATACGCAGGCGAATGCGCCAACCGCGATGACGGCCTTCCATGGCGTGCCATAGCGCGGATGCAGGTCGGCCAGCCAGGCGGGAGCGACGCCGTGGCTGGCCAGCGACCACAGGACCCGGCTCGCACCGACGATGAAGGCGTTCCAGCTGGTGAGAACGCCGGCGATGCCCCCCAGGATCATGATCGTGGCCGCCCAGCGCCCGCCCCAGGCAGCGCCGGCCGCGTCGGCGGTCGGCAGCGCGAGCCCGGGCAACGCCTCGCGCGGGAACATCAGGCCGACGCCGAGGATCATGGTGACGTAGAAGAGCATCGCCAGCACGACCGAGGCGACGATGACGATGCCGATCTCGCGGGCCGGCAGCGCGATCTCCTCGGCCGCCTGCGGAATCACGTCGAATCCGACGTAGATCGTCGGCACCATGATGAGCACGGTGAGCCAGCCGGTCGCAGCCGGCCCGAACCAGGGCTCGAGATTGGCCGGATCACCGCTCGCGAACGTGCCAGTGGCGAACAACAGACCCGAGACGACGATGACACCGGTGACGATGGTCTGCAACACGGCTGCCGGTCGCACACCGATCACGTTCACCGCGATCATCGCGATGGCCACCGCGATGCCGACAGCCGTCCAGCCGGCATGCACCCCGACGCCTGCAACGCTCCACAGCTCCGGTCCACGCAGCTGCGGCAGGAGATAGTCCAGCGCTGTGCCGAGAGCAATGGCCTCGAATGCGACGACGGTGACGTAGGCGAGCAACAGTGCCCAGGTGCACAGGAATGCGATTCCCGGGCCGAAGGCGCGCAGGCTGTAGACGTGCTCGCCGCCGGCCTTGGGCAGTGCAGCGGCGAGTTCCGCGTAGACGAGCCCGATGAAGATCATTGCGACACCGCCAATGGCAAAGGCCAGCATCGCGCCGACAGCACCGCCCATGCTGACCCAGCGCCCGGTCAGCAGTACCCACGACCAGCCGATAATTGCACCGACAGCAAGAGCAAGCGTGTCGCGGCGACCGAGTACGCGGCGAAAACGGGCTAAATCAGTCACGGCCCTATGCTAACCGCGATGCGGGTGCCGGGTCGCAGCTTCGCAGCTTTGCTAAGCTACGAAACCACGACCCGGCACTTCTTGCACATGCGATCGACACTGCTGCGCCTGTTTCTATATGCCCTCTGGGTGCTGCTGGTTGCGCTGGCGACCACGGCGGAAGGGCACCTCGAGGGTACCGCCAGCCGTTACGGCGAAGCCTCCATCGTGGAGTACCTGCAGACGGCGTTTCTGCTCGCGGTGACCGGGCTGTTCGCCTATGCGGCGCGGACGTTCGAACACTGGCGCGGGGTCTGCCCGGCACTGGCGCTGATCGCCCTGGTCGCGACCATCCGGGAGCAGGACTCGTTCTTCGACCACAACGTGTTCGACGGCTTCTGGCAGCTGCTGGCGCTGGCCGTTCTGGCCTGGCTCGGGTGGTTTCTCTGGCGTTACCCGGGTCCGCTGGCACGTGAGGTGCGGGAGTTCGCTGCCAGCAGCAGCGCCGGCCTGCTCGTCGCCGGCTTCGTCACCGTCTTCGTGTACTCGCGCATCATCGGCATGCAGACCTTGTGGCGCGGCATCCTCGGCGATGGCTATGTCCGCGTCGCCAAGAACTTCGTCGAAGAGGGTACGGAACTGTTCGGCTATTCGTTGCTGGTGGTCGCTGCGGTCGAGACCGTCGTCCAGCTGCGCGCGCGCCGAGCGCCGGTCACGCTCGCAAACGAGCCTTGATAAATACAGGTGCCGGGTCGCAGCTTCGCAGCTTTCGAAAGCTGCGAAGCTGCGACCCGGCACCTACGATCTCTAGATCTGCTTTTTGAGGCGCGCCTTCCAGCGGCGGATTCCGCTGCGCAACTTCGCCTCGGCCTCATTGTCGCCGTAACGTCCCTTGCGCACGTGGCGGATGCGGTGCACGCCCGGAATGTCGAGCGGCACTCCCTGCGTGCGCATCAGCCAGCGGAACGTCCGGTCCTCGAAGGTCTTCGCCCAGCGCGCCACGGGTCGCTGGAACAGCGGCACCTGCGCGCAATAGCCGCAGCTGCGCGCGATGTCGCCATGCACGATCTGGTAGGCACCGGTCGCCCGTGGCACTGCCAGGTGCTCGAACTGTGTCGGGTCGATGTCCACGAGCCGCGGCACGTCGCGCTCCGCGGCGAGGACCGGATCGGATTCGGCCAGCATGGCGGTGACCCGCTCGTCGCGCGGATACAGCAGCCGGTCGCGCCGCCCCTGCAGCTCGCGCGCCAACGTGTCGAGGCAGTCGCGATGAAAGACGATGTCGCAGTCGGTCAGCCAGAGCCAGTCGGCAGTGGTCGACAGCGCAACGCGGTTGCGGCCGATCGAGCGGCGGAAGAGCTGTTCCTTCGGCAACTGCTGCCAGTTCCACTCCACGCCAGGCGCCGCCTGCGCGGCAAAAAAATCAAGCATGCGGCAGGTTGCTGTGTCTTCCGCGGAGTGGAACACCGTCATGCGCACGGCGAGCTGCGTCGGTGGAAACCGCAGCAGTGAACTCAGCTGGTAGGCGAGCAGATGGGCGTACTGCCAGCAGTGGCTGACGATCTCGAGCTTCAGGCGACCCGTCCGCGCTGCCAGTTGCGACTCGTCCGGGAGTTTCAGCAGCCACGCTGCCGGAACGACGCCGCTCGCGGCAGTGCGGATCAGCAATTCCTCTCCGGTGCGCAACAGTTCCACGGTCTGCGGCTTGCCTCGGCATTGTCTGGCAGATCAATGAGGAAATCGTAACACCGGCACTCCCGGTCGCTGAACCTGGCACGTATCCGGATACGTGCCTGGCACCCATTTCAGGGCCAGAGGGGTTTTTCCAGGGTGAATCCGATGGGCGCATCCCAGCGGTTGCGATGCATCACCTTGTGCACGGGCACGCGAGGGGCCACGCCCCATTTGCCGGTCGGGTAACCGAAGGTCACGCAGGCGTGGAATGTCCAGCCCTTGGGTACGCCCAGCAATTCGTTGACCTCAGCAATCCGGAACAGGAAGACGCTCGTGAGCGCCGAGCCGACGCCCTCCGCCCGCGCGGCGAGCTGCGCGCTCCACACTGCGGGATAGATCGAGGCGCCGGTCGGGTCGCCCTGGCCGTAGGCCAGCAGGATCAGCGGGTAGATCTCGAAATGATCGGCAAGCCACTGCGCGCTGCTGCGCACTTTGCGAAACGCCACGCTGGCGGGCGCGTCCGGGTTCTTCTCCGCCAGTTCGACGCGTTCCCTGTACAGGCCAGCCCACAGGCGGGCGAGGCAGTCGCGATAGATCGGGCCGAGCTTCGCCTTGAGCCCCGGGTCGTCGACCCAGATGAAGCGCCACCCCTGCGCATTGCCACCGCTCGGCGCGCGGATCGCAGCGTCCATGATCCGCTGCTGCACCTCGAGCGGAACCAGATCGGGTTTCACGCGCCGCATCGCGCGGGTCGTGTAGAGGGCTTCACGGATGTCCACGGTCATTCGCTCCTGATCACGAGCTCCATCTGGATATTGCAGCGCTGATAAGCCGAGCCCTTTGCTCCGCAAAGCTCGCGGAAACCCAGCTTGCGGTACAGGCGGATGGCCAGCTCGAGAACCGTGTTGCTCTCGAGCACGAGCCGCCGGGCGCCGAGGCGCTTCGCCTTGTCGATGGCGGCCTCGCCCAGCTGCTGACCGACGCGCTGCCCCCTGATCCGCTCGGCGACACTCATTTTCGCGAGCTCGAAAGTATCGGCATCGACACGCAACAGCGCACAGGTGCCGACGGGTTCACCCGCGTCAAGCGCCATCAGTATGTGGCCGCCCTTGTCGAGTATGTAGTCCTGCGGATGTTCCAGCACGTCGTAGTCCGCCGCCTCCATCCGGAACCAGCGGCTGATCCACTCTTCATTCAGGTGCCTGAACGCCGGCTGATGCTGCGGTTCGAAGGCGACGATCTCGATCATGCCGCTATTCTGCACCTGAACGCGACACGGCAAGCAGGCGCTCCCGCAGGAGTGCACGGTACTGCCCGAACCTGTGCACGTCGTTGTGCCCGGCGCCCGGGATCATCGCCAGCTCGGCGCGCGGCGCCCGCTCGAGGATGCGACGGCTCTGCTGCGGCGGGATGAGCGAGTCGCCATCGCCATGAACGAGCAGCAGCGGCCCGTCGATACCCGGCGCGGCTGCACAGGTATCGAGCGGATAGCGGAGGATGGCCGACGGCGCCCAGGGATAGGCAGACCGGGCCATCTCCGACAGGCTGCAGTAGGGCGAGATCAGGACGGTGAGCGATGGCTGCACGTCCACGGCCAGGATCGCCGCAGGGCCGCTGCCGAGCGAGCGCCCGAATATCACCTTCGGCGTGTCGGCGTAATGCGCCGACATGGCGGCCCAGGCCGCGCGCACGTCCCGCAGGAGCTGCGCCTCGCTCGAGTTGCTCCCGGTGCTCTTGCCATAGCCCCGGTAGTCGATCATGAAGAGATCGACGTTCGCCTCTCGGTAGAAATCGTGATTGCTGAACCAGCCCGCGAGATTGCCGCTATTGCCGTGCAGGTAGAACACGACGGCTCCGGGCTCGGGCAGACGCAGGTGCAGGGCCGATAGCGTCGCGCCGTCGACCGGGATCCTGCGTTCGTACACGTCCGGCGGCAGCCGGAAGTCATGCGCGGCCGGCAGCGGCTCGGGCAGGAACAGCAGTGACTCCTGGTTCCACCACAGCCAGCCGACGAGCGCCGCGTAGACGCCGACCAGGATGACGGCGATCCGCCGCAGGAAGATGAGAGCGAGCGGCGCTCTACTCAAGGACGAACGTCACCCGCGTGCGCACGCGGTACTCAGTGATCTTGCTCGCCGCGACCACGACCTCCTGGTCCTGGATCCACGCGCCCTGGATGTTCTTGAGCGTCTTGCCCGCGGTCTTCAGGCCGCCGCGCATGGCGTCATCGAAGCTCTTCCTGGATGTGGCGGTAATTTCGATCGTCTTGGCAACGCTCATCGCAGGTCTCCCATGGTTATTGTTTGTGGCAGGTCGCTGCTGTGCGTACCCTAGGCATCGGGCCTATGGTGGCACAACGGGCGGCGGCGAGCGCGGCCAGGGACACGCTGACGCGATGCAGGAAAGACCGACACGGATGGCGCTGGCTGCAGCACCGCTGGCGTTCGGTTGCGGCCTTCTGCCGATCGTGATCGTGCACCTGTGCTACGCGCTGTCGATCCGGGGAGGGTTCACGGCGTCCTGTATACCGTACATCGACGGCTGCGTATCCATCAGCGCCACCGGCAGGCAGGGCTGGGGCTATTTCCTCTTCAAGGCCGGCATGCTGCCTGCGGCCGTTCTGATCGCCGCGTTCTGGCTGCTGGCGACGCGTTACCTGCGAGTCCTCGGCGACAGCGGTCCGGCGTTGCGGGCACTCGTGTTCCTCGGCATCGCGAGCGCTGTGTTTCTCGCGCTGTACACGACTTTCCTCGGCCACAAGGGCGACGTCTACCACCTGCTCCGCCGCTTCGGCGTCTCCCTTGCACTCGGCCTGGGCTATCTGGCGCAACTTCTTTTCGCGTGGCGGCTGGCGATTGCCCATCGTCGCGGATCGGGCGCGGTTCCGATCCGGCTCCTGCGCGGGCTGCAGACGCTGCTCGCCGTCCTGTTGCTGCTCGGACTGGGCAGCATCCCGGTCTCCAACTTCGTCGCCGACAAAGATCCGATCGAGAACGCGATCGAGTGGACGTTCTGCCTGCTGCTGTGGTCGCTGTACCTGTTGACCGGATACGCGTGGCGTCGGACAGGTTACCGACTGACCCCCGAGTTGGAGTCGAGTCGGGTGCCGGGTCGCAGCTTCGCAGCTTTCGGTAACGCGGGGAAAGATTGAATCAATCCGTCCCCGCTTTTTCTACTCCACCACCAGCGTCACGTTCACCAGCCACTGGTGCGCATCGGTGGCGGTGGCCCCGGTGCTGCTGCGCGCGAGGCCGACCGCCGTCGCCGCCCCGGCCTCGAAGCGCTGGCGCGTGATCGTGGTCACCCGCACCGTCCACTGCTGCTCCACACCGGTGCCGCTGAGGTGGTGCGGATCTTCCTGCTTCCCCAATGAAAAAGCCCCGCCATTGCTGGCGGGGCTTCGGTCGCGGCTGGCGCCGCCCCTACGGCAGGGCGTTGAATGGGGACAGGAAGGAATCCCGTCCCCATCCCATTACATGTCACCCATGTCCGGCATCGGAGCGGACGGCATCTTGTCGTCCTTCTTCGGCGCCTCGGTGACCATCGCCTCGGTGGTGAGCAGCAGGCCCGCGACCGACGCTGCGTTCTGCAGCGCCGAGCGCGACACCTTGGTCGGATCGATGATGCCCATGGACACCATGTCGCCGAAGTCGCCGGTCTGCGCGTTGTAGCCGAAGTTGCCCTTGCCCTCGGCGACGCGGTTCAGGATCACCGCGCCGTCTTCGCCGGCGTTGATCACGATCTGGCGCAGCGGCTCCTCGAGGGCGCGCTTCAGGATGTTGATGCCGACGTTCTGGTCGTCGTTGTCGCCCTTTAGGTTCTCCAGCGCCTTCTTTGCGCGGATGAAAGCGACACCGCCGCCCGGCACCACGCCCTCTTCGACGGCGGCACGGGTCGCGTGCAGCGCGTCTTCGACGCGGGCCTTCTTTTCCTTCATCTCGACCTCGGTCGCGGCACCGACCTTGATCACGGCCACGCCGCCGGAGAGCTTGGCAACGCGCTCCTGCAGCTTCTCGCGATCGTAGTCGGAGGTCGTGTCCTCGATCTCCTTGTTGATCTGCTCGATGCGGCCCTTGATGTCCTTGGTCTTGCCGGCGCCGTCGATGACGGTGGTGTTTTCCTTGCCGGCCTGCACCTTCTTGGCCTTGCCGAGATCCTCCAGCTTGGCCTTCTCGAGCGAGAGGCCGACTTCGTCGGAGATCACCTGGCCGCCGGTCAGGATCGCGAGATCCTGCAGCATGGCCTTGCGGCGGTCACCGAAGCCCGGGGCCTTCACGCCGCAGACCTTGAGGATGCCGCGGATGTTGTTGACGACCAGGGTCGCCAGCGCTTCGCCCTCGATGTCCTCGGCGATGATCAGCAGCGGCTTGCCGGCCTTGGCAACGCCCTCGAGCAGCGGCAGGAGCTCGCGGATGTTCGAGATCTTCTTGTCGTGCAGGAGGATGTAGGGGCTGTCCAGCTCGCAGCTCTGCGTGCTGGCGCTGTTGATGAAGTACGGCGAGAGGTAGCCGCGGTCGAACTGCATGCCCTCGACCACCGAGAGTTCGTTCTCGAGGCCCGAGCCCTCTTCGACCGTGATCACGCCTTCCTTGCCGACCTTCGCCATCGCGTCGGCAATGTTGCCGCCGATGACTTCGTCGCCGTTCGCCGAGATCGTGCCGACCTGGGCGATCGCCTTGTTGTCGGAGCAGGGCTTCGACAGGCGCTTCAGCTCGTCGGTGATGGCCGCGGAGGCCTTGTCGATGCCGCGCTTAAGGTCCATCGGGTTCATGCCGGCGGCAACCGCCTTCAGGCCTTCCTTCAGGATCGACTGCGCCAGCACGGTGGCGGTCGTGGTGCCGTCACCAGCGGTGTCGGAGGTGTGCGAAGCCACTTCCTTCACCATCTGCGCGCCCATGTTCTCGAACTTGTCGTCCAGCTCGATTTCCTTGGCGACGGACACGCCGTCCTTGGTGACGGTCGGGGCGCCGAAGGCCTTGTCGAGCACGACGTTGCGGCCCTTGGGGCCAAGGGTGACCTTCACGGCATTGGCGAGGACATTCACGCCGGCGAGCATGCGGCGGCGGGCGTCGTCACCAAAGCGGACTTCTTTAGCTGCCATGGTTGTTTACCTCTGTTGAATCTTTGAATGGGGAAAGGGTGAAGGATCAGCCTTCGATGACGGCCATGATGTCGTCTTCACGCATCACGACCAGCTCGTCGCCATCGACCTTGACCTCGGTGCCGCTGTACTTGCCGAACAGGACGACGTCGCCCTTCTTGATGTCGAGCGGGCGGACTTCGCCCTTCTCGGTGATGCGGCCTCTGCCCACAGCGATGACCTTGCCGCGGATCGGCTTCTCGGTGGCGGTGTCCGGAATCACGATCCCGCCGGGCGAAGTGCGCGACTCTTCGAGCCGCTTGACGATCACGCGATCATGCAGGGGACGGATCTTCATGGGAAAATCTCCTTCAAATTCATTTTATTAGAGAACCCCGACAGGGGTCGTGCGTTTAGCACTCGTCAAAAACGAGTGCTAATAGTAGTGCCGGCTGTCATGAAATCAAGAGGTGCCAGGCACGTATCCGGATACGTGCCGGGTTCCCCTCTTAAAATTGGCCGATGCCTGACGATGCGTTGGTGGTGTTGTGCACCTGTCCGGGCGACAGCGTGGCGGCGGAGATCGCCACGGGCCTGCTCGAAGACCGGCTGGCCGCGTGCGTGACCCGCGTGCCGGGCGTGAAATCCTGGTACCACTGGGAAGGCCAGATCCAGCGCGATGACGAGGTGTTGCTGGTGATCAAGTCCACGCGTGACCGCTATGCCGCCGTCGAGGCGCAGATCCGCAAACTGCATCCCTACGAGGTGCCGGAGATCATCGCGCTCCCCGTCGCGTTCGGATCCGCGGCGTACCTCGACTGGGTCCAGGAATCGACGAAGCCGGCATGAAGCGTCTGCTGATCACCCTGCTCGCCCCGTGGCTCGCAGCGACCTCCGCAGTGGCCGCCGATCCCCTGCGCCCGGAGCAGGCGTTCCGCTACGCCATCGACAGCACGGCTGACGCGGTGACGGTCCGCTGGACGATCGAGCCGGACTACTACCTCTATCGCGAGCGCATGAGCTACGCCACCACCACGCCCGGCGTGGTACTCGGCGATGCCGACATGCCCGAGGGCAAGCCCTACAAGGACGAGTTCTTCGGCGAGATGCACATCTTCCGCGACAGCGTGGACGTGCGCATCCCCGTGATCGAACGCGGGCAGGGCAGCTTCGAACTGGAGATCCGCTCGCAGGGTTGCGCCGATATCGGCCTTTGTTACCCGCCGCAGAAGTGGCTCGCAGGCGTCACGCTGCCCTCGAAGCCCACGACACTCGCGAACCTGCTCGCTCCAGTCGTGAGCGGCGACCAGCCGCTGCCGCCGGAGCAGGTCTTCCAGGTCGACGCAGAACTCGTCGCGCCCGACCGGCTGCGCCTGATCTGGACCGTCAGGAGCGGGTACTACCTGTATCGCGACTCGATCAAGGTGCGCAGCCTGAGCCCCGGCGTGAGCCTCGCCGAGCCGCAACTGCCGGTCGGCCAGCCGAAGGAAGACGAGTACTGGGGCAAGACCCAGGTCTATTACGAAGAGGCGATCGGCGAGGTCGCCGTCACCGGCAGCGCCGATCCGCTGCAGATCGAGGTGGAGTATCAGGGCTGCAAGGAAAACAGCATCTGCTATCCGCCGCAGAAGCTGCAGCTCAGCGTGGCCACTGCCGCCGCCGCGCCCCAGGCCGCAGCGCCTGCGCCGGTTTCCGAGCAGGACGCCTTCGCCGCGCGCATGGCCACGGGCTCGCTCGCCATGGCGATGCTGCTCTCGTTCATCGCGGGCCTCGGCCTGTCGCTGTTGCCGTGCTGCTGGCCGATGATCCCGATACTTTCCGGCATCATCGTCGGCGACGGCCGCGAAATCACGACGCGCCGCTCCTTCGCGCTGTCGGTCGTCTACGTGCTCGGCATGGCTGCCGTCTATGCGGCCGCTGGTGCGGCAGCGGCCGCAGCCGGCCAGCAGGTGCAGGCCGCGATGCAGACGCCATGGGTCATCGGCGGCGTATCCCTGCTGTTCATCGCGATGGCCCTGTCGATGTTCGGGCTCTTCGAGCTGGCGCTGCCGGCGCCGATCGCGAACCGGCTGAGCGCCGTGAGCGGCCGACAGAAGTCCGGTACCTACCTCGGCGCTGCCGTGATGGGCGCACTTTCGGCGCTGGTGGTGTCAGCCTGTGTCGCGCCCCCGCTGGTCGGCGTCCTCACCTTCATCGCCCAGACGGGTGATGTCGCGCGCGGCGGGCTTGCGCTGTTCGCGATGGGCATCGGCATGGGCGTGCCGCTGCTCGTCATCGGCGCCTCGGGCGGCAAGCTGCTGCCGAAAGCCGGCCCGTGGATGACCGCGGTGAAGACCGGGTTCGGCTTCGTGATGCTCGCGCTCGCCGTGTGGATGGCCGATCGCGTCCTGCCCGAGGTCGTGGCCATGCTGGCCTACGCAGCGCTCGCCGTGACGGCTGGCGTGTTCCTCGGTGCTTTCAGTCCGCTGCTGGCAGAATCGGGCGTGGTCCGGCGCGTCGGCCAGGGAGCAGGACTGCTGCTCGCGCTGTATGGCGCGGCGCTTCTCGCCGGTGCGCTCGCTGGCGGCACGAACCCGTTGCAGCCGCTCGCCGCCTTCACGGGCGGCGTCACAACCCAGGCAGAGGCAAAACTGACCTTCCGCCGGATCAAGACCGTGGCCGATCTCGATGCGGTGCTCGCGGAGGCGAAAGCGGCGAACCGCAGCGTAATGCTCGACTTCTACGCCGACTGGTGCACGTCGTGCATCGAGATGGAGCGCTACACCTTCCCCGAGCCTGCGGTGCGCGACTCGCTGGCCGACGTGGTGCTGTTGCAGGCGGACGTCACGGCCAACGACGACGACGACAAGGACTTGCTGCAGCGTTTCGGCATCTTCGGTCCACCCACCATCGTGTTCTTCGGGCCGGATGGCGTCGAACGGCGGAATTTCCGCGTCGTCGGCTTCAAGGCAGCGGAGGAATTCGCCGCCCACGTGCGCCAGGCCGTGAGCTGACGGCCAAAGGCGCGCTGATCCTGCGCTATCCTCCCGGTCGACTGCCTCGGCAGGAGGATCGACCGGTGATTCGCAGCATTCATCACGTCAATATCGTGGTACGCGATCTCGAGGCAGCCATCGGCTGCTACGAGCGCGTGCTCGGCCTCGCGGTCACGCGGCGCGACGAGCTGCCCGAACGCGGAGCGCGGCTGGCGCGCTTTCGTCTCGGCGGGTCGTGGCTCGTGCTGGTGCAGCCGACCCGTGCCGACAGCGTGCCGGGCAGGTTCCTGGCTGCGCACGGCGAGGGCTTGTTCCTGCTGTCGCTGGGCGTGGCTTCGCTCGAAGCCGAGTTCGATCGCCTGGGACCGGGCGCCGCGGACGGCGAGGTGCGCAGCGGCGCGGATGGCTGGCTGGTGCGTGACCTGGCGCGCGGCTCGACCTGCGGCGCGCTACTGCAGTTCTGCGAGGACGCGCAGGCAGGCTGAGACCGCAGCTGTAATTGCCCGCTGAGTTCACCCGTCAGTGCGTGAGCGTCGGCTTGCTACACTGTCAGCATGATCAAGCTGTATACGGGACTCGGATCCGGTAACTCCTACAAGGCGGAGCTGCTGCTGCACCTGCTCGCCGTCTCGTACACGCCGGTGCCAGTCAGCATTCCGAAGGGCGAGCACCTCGATCCCGCGTTCCTCCGGCTGACGCCCTTCGGGCAGATTCCGGTGCTTGTCGACGGCGACGCCGTATTCACCGATTCCCAGGCGATCCTGTGCTACCTGGCGCGGGCCTATGGCGGTGCGATGGCGAACCGCTGGCTCCCGATCGAACCCGGGCAGATTGCCGCCGTCATGCGCTGGCTGTCATTTGCCGCAAACGAAATACAGAACGGTCCGACCATGGCCCGAGCGGCGAAGCTGCTTCGCTGGGCGGTGGATTACGACCGCGCTGTCGCGAGCAGCTATCGCTCACTGCGCCTGATGGACCGTCACCTGGCGGGCCGTGACTGGCTCGCTACGGGTGCAGCGAGCATCGCGGACATCGCCTGTTACCCGTACCTGCTGCTCGCCAGCGAGGGCGGAATCGATACGACGCCGTTCAGCGCCGTGACCGCGTGGATGCGACGGCTGGAATCGCTGCCGGGCTTCTGGCCGATGCCACGCATTCCCAATCTGCCGCCGGTGCCGCTCGTGCCGTACGAGCGTCTCGCCGACTGAGGCGCCTATATGCCTGCGTTCAGCCCTGCGGGACTTCCGCTGGGCCGTCCAGCCATGCCCGCACATCGCGCCCGATGGCAGGACCAGCCTCCTCCACGGCCATGTGCCCGACCTGCGGGTAGCTGATGAAGGTGAGCGACGGCGCATCATGCAGGAGTTCGCGGAACTCGGCGGCCTGCGTGAACACGGCCGTGGTGTTCTTCTCGCCCCACAGGAGCAGCACGGGCACCCCGATGCTGCGCACCACGCTCTCGATGTCGCCCGCCTCGTACTGCGACAGGCGGTCGAGCTGCGCCTCCCGATTGCCTTCGCGCCGCCACAGGTCGTGCCAGCGGTCGATGAGCGCGGGCGGCAGGTTCTCAGGTTGGCCGAACCCGTCGGTCAGCATGGCTTCGGGCAGGGCGCGCGGCAGGAACCGTGCCAGCACATAGACGAAGCGCGGGATCTGCCCGCTGCGCTCCTTGCGCTCGCGACCCTCGAGCGAACCAGGACTCAGCAGGATCAGCCGCTCGACGCGATCCGGGTGCTTCGCCGTGTAGTGGATCGCCATCGTGCCGCCCATCGACGTGCCGGCGATGCTGATGCGCTCGAGTCCCAGCTCGTCGATCAGTTTTTCCGTGAGCGCCAGCGTCCGCTCCTGCGTGTAGTCGCCGGTGGGATCGGGCCCGGTCAGGCCGTGGCTGGTGAAGTCGAAGCGCACGACGCGATAGCGATCACGCAGCGCCTCGACCCAGGGATCCCAGTCGATCATGTTCGAGAAATTCGCGTGCAGCAGGACCACGGTCGGTCCGCTGCCCTCGTCGCGGTAATGGAAGCGCACGCCGTCGATGGTGACGAAGCGCGACGCGGCGTTCGCGTAACGTTTCTCGATCTCGGCGCCGGGGATGTCACGCCATAGCCACAGCCCGGAGCCGATGGCGATGACGAGCAGGCCGGCCAGGCCGAACAGTATCCGTCGCAGCATCAGGACCTGCTGCGCGCGTCAGATGCCGGACCGCGTGGCTTCACCTCGATCTTCGCGATGCGCGCGAGTTCACGGTGGACGCGGGCGACACGCTCGACCTGGCCCTTGGCGGCGAAGCGCTCGTAGAACCCGTCGGAACGGAAGTTGCGGACCTCGCCGGCCCAGGGCGCGAGGCGCCTCACCCAGCGCTGCTGGCGGCCTTCGGCCGGCTCGGCGTCCTCGCGGCAGAGATCCATGCAAACCCGCAGCATCGCCTTGATGGTCACGGGACGCGTGACCATGTAGTTGCTGCTGCCCCAGGCCTCGCCCCAGACCTTCTCTGCAGCCTTGAGGAAGTCGCGCACGCGCTCGTAGTAGCGATCGGCCTCACGCCGCACGTCGCTCTTGCGTGAAATCGAGCGCCAGTCCGCCGCCGCCCACTTATGCAGCTCGCTGAACAGCTCAGCCTGCAGGATCCACTTCTCCTGCTTGCTGCGGTTGCCGAGGCGGTTGATCTTGTAGCGGAGCGGGCTGTCGCCCTCGGAGTAGAGCTTCTCGACCAGCCGCGCGGCGAACTTCTTGTCCGGCGCCGCCCAGGACACGCGCTCGTACAGGTCGACGAGGTGGCTCTTGTTGATGCGCGTCGGCGTCGAATTGATGATGACGAACATCTCCGTGGCGAAGTCCTCGCTCCGGCCATCGAAGATCACGCAGGGCACGTGCATGGTTTTGGCGTCGGCGGGATGGTGCTTGCGGAAGAAATGCAGCGCCGCGAGGCGGTGCTGGCCGTCGATGATGAGGTAGCGGCCGCGCGGCTCCTCGAGATTGCCGACGTTGTCGTACTGACCCACCGCGTCGAAGCCGAGCTTCTCGCTGGTGAACAAGAGCACCGTGCCCGGGATCGGCGGCTGGCTCACCGCCGTGTCGTAGAAATTCTTGATGGCGGCGACCTTGGCCTTCGACAGCTGCCGCTGGAAGGCCTTGTCGCCCGACTCGATGCGCGCGATGAACTGCCCGACCTCGTCGTCGGCCTCGACTTCCTCGGCGGCGATCTTGTCGCCCTCGGCGTAGAAGCGGCTGATGAAGCGGACCTTGGCGAGCAGGTCCTCGGCCGGGTAGGCCACGAAGTAGAAGACGCTGTCCTTCTGGCGGATGCGGGTCGCGAGCATGGTGAGATCATCCGTTGAGGTTCAGGAGGATTCTGCCAGAAGCGGCCGATCCCGTCATTTCCAGCTCAAATACCTCGATTCCGGAGTCGCCCGGCGCACTGTCGTTCTGTACGGTTGATCTGTACACTTCAGGAATGAAAAAGATGTCGCAGGTACCGGTTACCGAGTTGCGCCAGAACCTGCCTGCCTGGCTCGGCCGGGTCCGCAAAGGTGCGCGGCTGGCGATCACCTCCCGCGGCAAGGTCATCGCCGAACTCTCGCCGCCCGCCAATCAGCAGGCGACAGCCGCCGACGCCGCGCGCGCCTTCCTGCGCGGGAGTGTGCTGCGCTACGACCGGCCTTTCGATCCTGCCTTCGAGCCGGACGAGTGGGAGATGAACCGTTGATCCTGCTCGATACGCACGTCCTCGTCTGGTGGTTGAACGACCCGGCAAGGCTGCCCGCGCGGGCGCGCCGGGCGATCTCGAAGCGTCCCGCGCCCGGTTCACTGGGCGTATCGGCGATCAGCCTGTTCGAGTTGGCGACGCTCGTGCGGCGAGAACGGGTTCGGCTGAAGTCGAGCCTGGAGGACTGGCTCGCCAACCTGAAGCTGCTGGCAGAATTGAGCGTGCTGCCGGTCACGGCCGATATCGCGCTCAGCGCGGGCAACCTGGCGGAGACACTGCCGGGCGACCCGGTCGACCGGGTCATCATCGCCACGGCGCTCGACGAACAGGTTCGCCTGGTGACTGGCGACGCCCGCATCCGCAAGTCGGGCCTGGTCGAGACGGTGTGGTGACTCAGGGGCGCTTCTGACTCGCCCGCTCGTCCCCTCAGGCGGCAATCCAGCCCGGCTTGACCACCGCCCCGCGCCAAGCGCCCAATACCCGACCGCGCCGAGACAGCCGCCGCACAGCATGCCCTCGCGGCCGGGTGCGGCGCAGGGGGCAGCACGAACCGGACGCGGATCAACGGACGACGGAGGACGCTTCATGAACTGTCTGGACAGCAAGGGGTGGCGGATCGGGCTGGTGCTGCTGGCGGCTGCGGCCGGCGGTTGCGCGCAGGACTCCGGCAGCGACGGGCCGGCCGCCGAGCTGGCGCTGCGGAACGCCGCGGTCTACACCGTCGACGGCGCGCGCCGCTGGGCCGAGGCGGTCGCGATCCGCGACGGGCGCATCGTGTTTGTCGGCACCGACCGCGACCTGCAGGCGCACCTCGGCCCGCAGACCCGCGTCGTCGACCTCGAAGGCCGCATGCTGCTGCCGGGCTTCCAGGACGTGCACATCCACCCGATCAGCGGCGGCATGGAAGCCAATGCCTGCGACCTCAACGGCCTCAACGGGGTCGACGCCTACGTGGCCGCAATCAAGGCGTACGCCGACGCGAACCCGGGCGACGGCTGGATCAAGGGCGGCGGCTGGCTGTTGTCGGCGTTCGGGCCCGGCGGCATCGCGCGCAAGGAACTCATCGACGCCGTGGTGCCGGACCGGCCGGTGATGCTCTACAGCGCCGACGGCCACACGCTGTGGGTGAACAGCAAGGCGCTGGAGATTGCGGGAATCACGAACGAGACGCCCGACCCGCCGGACGGCCGCATCGACCGCGATCCCGCGACCGGCGCCGCGCTCGGCAGCCTGCAGGAAGGCGCGGACCGCCTTGTGGCGGAGCATGCGCCGCCGGCTACCGCCGCGGAGCGCGAGGCGGGTTTGCGTTACGCGATCAAGATGCTGAACGGCTACGGCATCACGTCCGTCCAGGACGCGTCCGTCGTCGAGGACGACCTGAAGGCGTACCGTGCGCTCGACAGCAAGGGCGAGCTGAGCCTGAAGGTCGTCGCCTCGCTCTGGTGGGAGCGCGCCGCGGGCCTCGAGCAGGTCGACGAGATCCTGCGCCTGCGCCGCGAGTACACGACCGGCCACGTGGATGCGGGCACCGTGAAGGTCATGCAGGACGGCGTGATGGAGAACTACACCGCCGCGATGCTCGAGCCCTACCTGCTCCCGGGCGAGGTGCGCGGCATCCCGATGGTGGACCCGGAAAAGCTCAAGGGCATCGTAACGCGGCTCGACGCCGAGGGCTTCCAGGTGCACTTCCACGCGATCGGCGATGCGGCGATCCGCCAGTCGCTCGATGCCGTCGCTGCGGCGCGCGCCGCCAACGGCGACCGCGACCACCGCCACCACATCTCGCACCTGCAGCTCATCCATCCCGACGACGTCCCGCGCTTTCGCCAGCTCGGCGTCGTGGCCAACTTCCAGCCGCTGTGGGCGATGAACGACCCGTACATCGTCGACCTGACGGTGCCCTTCATCGGGCCGCAGCGCTCGCAATGGCTTTACCAGATCGGGTCCGTCCAGCGCAGCGGTGCCGTCGTCGCCTTCGGCAGCGACTGGTCGGTGTCGAGCGCGAACCCGTTCGAGGAGATGGAGACGGCGGTGACGCGCCTCGGCGCGCTCGGGGAGACGACCACGCCGTTGCTTCCCACCGAGGCCATCGGTCTCCCTGAAGCCATTGCCGCCTTCACCATCAACGCCGCGTACACCAACCACGACGAGCGGGACACCGGCTCGATCGAGGTCGGCAAGCGCGCCAACCTCATCGTGCTCGACCGCAACCTGTTCGCCATCCCGCCGGTCGAGATCTCGGAGACGAAGGCGCTGGTGACGCTCTTCGAGGGCCAGGTGGTGCACGGAGACCTGGCGGCGCTGTGACGCGGCTGCTGGCGAGCTCTGTGGTGCGCGGCAGTCGCCAGGGGGAGAGCCACGGTGGCCTCTATCGGATCGACTTCGAGGCCGGCACGGTGGTACAGGCGCTCGACTGGAACACGATGGACATCGACTGGCAGGGGCGCGGCTGGGACCGCGGCCTGCGCGGTATCGCCTTCGACGGCGACACCGTGTACGTCGCGGCCAGCGACGAGCTCTTCGCGTACACGCCGGACTTCGCCCTCCTCGGCTCCTGGCGCAGCCCCTGGCTCAAGCACTGCCACGAGATCTGCGTACACGAGCGCACGCTGTTCCTCACCTCCACCGGCTTCGACAGCATCCTCGGCTTCGACCTGGACGGCCGGCGTTTCATCTGGGGCCTGCAGGTGACGCACGGCCCTGGCGGCGACTTCACGGGCGCACCCTTCGACCCGGCGTCGCGCCACGGCCCACCGGCGCGCAACACGCTGCATCTGAACAACGTGCACTGCGCGCCGGGCGGCATGCACATCAGCGGGTTGCGCACGGGCGGCATCCTGCTCTTCAACGGGCGCCTCATCAGCCGTTGGGTCAGCCTGCCCGAGGGCATCCACAACGCGCGCCCGTTCCGCGACGGCGTCCTGTTCAACGACACGCAGGCGGACACCGTGCGCTGGGTCTCCCGGCAGCAGGAGGAGCAGGCGCTGCCGGTGCCGCGCTACGAGGCGTCGCAACTGACGCACACGGAGCTCGACGACTCGCGGATCGCGCGCCAGGGATTCGCGCGCGGCCTGTGCGTGCTCGACGACGACATCGTCGCCGGGGGCTCCTCCCCCTCGACCATCAGCCTGTACGACATGGCCCGCGGGCGCCGCCTGCGGCAGGTCACCCTCACGTTCGACGTGCGCAACGCGATCCACGGGCTCGCGCCCTGGCCGTACTGAGGCAGCCGCATGGGCCTGCAGGACTCCATCCGGACGAAATCCTTCACGCTGACGGCGGAGATGACGCCGGTCCCCGACGCCGCGGCAATGATCAGCCAGGCGCGCGGGCTGCTCGCGAGCGTCGACGCCGTGCAGGTCACCGACCACCCGACGGGCCAGCCACGCGTGCCGTCGCTCACGGCCGCCGCCGTGCTGCGCCACGCGGGCATCGACCCGGTGCTGCACCTCAACTGCCGCGACAAGAGCCGCGCGACGCTGCAGGGCGAGCTGCTCGGCGCCGCGACGCTCGGCGTGTCGAGCCTCTTCCTGATGCGCAACGGCCCGTTCAACGCCGATCCCGGCTCCGATGTCGAGCCCGCGGCCGAGGTCAGTGCCACCGACCTGATCGCGGCGGCCCGCGAGCTGCGCGACACCGAGTCGCCGGAGCGGCTCGGCCTCGCCGCCGCGCCGGATTTCTTCATCGGCGCCGTCGCCACCGTGTTCGACGCGCCGGCGGGCTGGGAACCGCGGGCGCTGCGCGCGAAGGTCGACGCGGGCGCGCGGTTCCTGCAGACCCAGCTCTGCCTCGACGTCGACCTGCTGCGCCGTTACCTGCGGCGCTTCCCGCCGACCCAACTGCCACGGCAATGCCACGTGATGGCGAGCCTCGCGGTGCCGGCGAGCGCCGACGGCGCCATCTGGCTGAAGCAGCGACTGCGCGGCGCGCTGGTGCCGGACGGGCTCGTCGCGCGGCTGCGCCAGGCACGCGATCCGGCCGCCGAGTCGGTCGCGGCCTGCGCGGAGCTGCTGCAGGAAATGACCGCCATCCCCGGCCTCGCCGGCGCGCGCTTCATCGCCCCGACGGATCCCGCGCTGCTGAGCGCCGTCGTGGCGGCGTCGGGCCTGCGCGGGGGGGCATGAATGGCGGAGCATTGCCGCTCCTGGTACGCCGCGACCGCCAATGATCGGCGCGGGCACCCGTCGCTCGCCGGCGAGCAGGCAGCAGACGTCTGCGTCATCGGCGCCGGGTTTACCGGCCTGTCGGCGGCGCTCACGCTCGCCGAGCGCGGCTACTCGGTCGCGGTGGTGGAGGCGCAGCGCGTCGGCTGGGGCGCCTCGGGCCGCAACGGCGGGCAGCTCATCGGCGACCCCGGCACCGAGGCACGCATGCGCCGGCGCCTCGGCGAGGCCGACGCCGATGCGCTGTGGGCGCTGCGCTGGCGCGGGCATGAGATCGTCGAGGAGCGCGTCCGTGGCTACGCGATAGACTGCGATTTCCGGCGCGGCTACGTCGACGTGGCCATCAAGCCGCGGCAGATGCGCGACCTGGAGGCCGACCACGCGTACCTTCAACAGCGGGGCTTCGCCGACGAGTCGCGCCTGCTCGGCGCGGCCGAAGTGGCGGAGCTGCTCGGCACGACCGCTTACGTCGGCGGGCTGACCAACTTCCGCAACGGCCACCTGCACCCGCTCAACCTCTGCCTCGGCGAGGCGCGCGCGGCGGTGTCGCGCGGCGTGCGCGTGTTCGAGCAGTCACCCGTCACGCGGATCGAGCACGGCGCGCGGCCGCGGGTCGTCACGGATCGCGGTGCCGTGAGCGCCGAGGCGGTGCTGCTTGCCGGCGACGCGCTCCACCGGCTCGAGGGCCGGCGGCTCGACGGGCACACGTTCAACGCCGGCAGCTTCATCATCGCCACCGCGCCGCTGCCCGCGGAAGCGCGCCGGCGGATCAACCCGCGCGACCTCGCGGTCTGCGACGGCAACCACCTGCTCGACTACTTCCGCCTGTCGGCGGACGGGCGCCTGCTCTTCGGCGGCCGCTGCAACTATTCCGGGCGCGAGCCGGCGAGCATCCGCCGCGCGCTCGTCCCGCGCATGCTGAAGCTCTACCCGGAGCTCCGGGACGTGGCGATCGAGTACGAGTGGGGCGGGCTGGTGGGCGTGGTGCCGAACCGCATCCCGCTGCTGGGCCGCTCCGCGCCGAACGTGTACTTCGCGCAGGGCTACTCGGGCAACGGCATCAACATGAGCCACATCGCCGGCGAGATCGTGGCGGATGCGATCGACGGCACGCTGGCGCGACTCGATCTCTTCGAGCGCATCGGCCACCGGCGGCTGCCGCTCGGGCGCTGGGGCGGTGATCGCCTCATGGCGCTGGCGCTTGCCTGGTACCGGCTGCGCGACCTGCTGTAGCCGCGGCGTGCCGGCGGCGGGTCAGAACTCGTAGCGGAACTGCAAGCCGAGCGTCCGCGGGCGGTTGACGGAGAGTCGCCGTACGAACCAGCGGTTGTTCATGAAGATCTCGGCTTCCTCGTCCCAGACGTTGTCGACGAACAGCGACGCCGTCCAGGTCTCGGTCTCCACGCCGACGCGGAAGTCGCCGGTCTGGTACGAGGGGTGCTCGTAGACGGGATTGCCCCGGACCACCGACTCGATGCCCTCCAGCGAGTTCACCGAGTCGCCAACGTAGGCGTAGTCGAAGCGTGCGAACGGCTCGCCACCGAATAGGGTCGTATCGGGCCGGAATTCCACGCCCACGGTGACGGTCCAGTCGGGTGTGAGCGGCAGGCGCGCACCGTCGGTGACGGTGAAAGAGTACGAGTTGTCGTCGTCGTCCGTGACAGTGAACGTGGACGCCTCCGCGACCTCCGCGTCGTTCCAGCCGAAGGCGCCGTCGATCGTCCAGTTCTCGGTCACCTGCATGGCGAATTCCGCCTCGATGCCGGTGATCTCCGCGGTCGGGAAGTTGACGAAGCCGAGCTGGAAGACGCCGGGCTGCGGATCCTCGATCTGCACCGCGAAGTCGTCCCACTCCATGTAGTAGGCGGCGATGTTCACGCGCAGCCTGTTGTCGAGCCACTCCGTCTTGGCGCCAATCTCGTAGTTATGCAGCTCGTCGGAGTCGTAACTGCTCGGCAGCAGCGACTCCTGCCGCACGGGGCTCGCGCCGCCGACCCGGAAGCCCTCCGAGTAGGTGAAGTAGACGAGCTTGTCGTCGGTGACGCGCCAGGTGGCGTTGAACCGGCCCACCGTCCCGGACTCGCTCGTGTCCTGCCGGTCGTCGAGGACGGGCACACCCTGCGGCTGCTCCTGGTACTGCGTGAAGCTCCGGTCGTAGTCGAACCAGCGCGCACCGGCGGTGATCGTGAAGTTCTCGGTGATGTCGAAGGCGACCTCGCCGAACACGGCGAGCTCCTCGAGCTCCGTCTCGTAGCGACCGAGGAACCAGGTGTCCGTCGGCTCGATGTCGTAGTTCGTGTCGAAGAACTCGAACGACGGCGTCGACGCATAGTCCCGCACGTTGCTGTCGAAGGCGGTGCGGGCCTGGTCGTCGCTGTAGAACGCGCCGACGAGCCAGGACCAGCGGCTCGAGTCGTCCGCGAGGGAAGCGAGCCGTGCCTCCACGGTCGTCGTCTCGGTCTTTTCGTTTTCCACGACGTAGCCACGCGGGTCGCCGCCGAAGTCGTAGACCACCCTGTCGTACGCGATCGCGCGCTGGTTGAACGCGAACTCGTAGTCGGTGGCGTCGGTCTCGTAGCGGAAGTCGCGGTCGAAGTAGGCCGTGGTGACCATGAGGTCGGCGAACGGCAGCCGCGCGTTGACGGTGAGTGCGAGCTGGTACCACTTGTCGTCGAGCGGCTCCTGCTCGAAGCGGACCTGCTGCCGGCTGCCGGCGTTGTCGGGGTTCACGTCGCCGTTCGCGTCGGCTTCCAGATCCTGGAAGATCGCGGCAACCGTGAGGTCGACGTCCTCGCTGATGTCCCAGCGCAGCGCCGCGCGGCCGCCCGTCGTCGTCGCGGAGTTGACGTCGTCCTCGACCTGGTTGGCGTTGTCGAACGTGCCGCCCTGGCTGTCCGACAGCACGTTGTCGATGAAGCCCGCGTCCTCCGTCCGGAACCCGACGAGCCGCAATGCGATCTTGTTCTCGGCGAGCGGGATGTTGACGGCGCCGCTGACGTCGTAGCCCGCCTCGCCGTCATGCGTCTGCGTCAGGACGCCCTCGGCCCAGGCGTCGAATTCCGTCGGGTCCGGCTTGTTGGTGATGACGCGCAGCGTGCCCGACTGCGAGCTCGCGCCGTACAGCGTGCCCTGCGGGCCGCGCAGCGCCTCGATGCGCTCGATGTCGATGAGCCGCGGGTCGGGATTGCGGCCGCCCGCGGTGATGGGTTGCTCGTCGAGGTACAGGCCGGCGGAAGACACCGACCCGAAGCTGAGGCCCGAGGAAGCGACGCCGCGGAACACGATCGCGGTGCCGCCCGGCTCGCGCTGGCCGAGCGAGAGGCCGGGGATGAACTTCGCGTAGTCGTCCATCTGCTGCAGGCCGCGCAGCGCGATGGCGTCCGTGTCGAAGGCGGAGACCGATGCCGGCACGTCCTGGAGTTGCTCGGCGCGGCGGGTGGCGGTGACAACGATCTCGTCGAGGCCGCCGGTCTCCTCGGCGAGGGCATCGCCCGTTCCGGCGACGGCCGTCGAGACGGCCGCGGCCAGTGCAGTTGGGCCCGAGGGCCCCGCGTTCCGCTTGGTGCCACTCATGAGTCGCTACCCCCCTGTGATCCCGGGTCCATGTTATTGATCGGTGCCGAACCTGTCGAGTATTTTCCCGCCATGGACATCGAGGTGCCGCTCCGCTCTCTCGGGCCCGTGGCGATGGAGCCGCTGGCCGCCGCAGTCCTGGCCCAGGAGGATGCCGCGTGGAGCGAAAACCAGCAGCGGCAGCAGGATTACGAGGTCCACGAACAGACCGCCTCGATCGTGTTGCTGTTCGCGGACGTGTCCGCGTGGCCGGCGGTCGAGGTGAGCAAGCAGCCGGGCTGGGACCGACTGGCCGCCGTCGCGGTGCCGGTCATGCACGAAATCATCGGCCGCTGGTACCCGCCCGGCGGCACGATCATCCGGGCGATGGCCGCGAAGCTCATGGCGGGCGGGCGGATCCTGCCGCACCGCGATTCGCACGCCTCGTTCGGCGCCGGGCACCGCATCCACGTGCCCGTCAGCACCAACCCGCGCGTGCGCTTCATGATCGACGGCAAGCCCTTCCAGCTCGAGGTGGGACAGGCGTACGAGGTCAACAACCAGAAGGTCCACAGCGTGATGAACAAGGGCGATTCGGATCGAATCACGTTCATCTTCGACTATGTACCGCGAGGCGCGCCGCCGGCCGCCAGGCGCTCGGATCCGGCCGGGGCCTCGTAATTGCGATAGCGCTCCCGCAGCGGGGCGAGGACCTCCAGCAGTTCGCCGAGGTGCGGCTCGTAGTGGCGCCAGCGGCCGACCGCGTCCGCATAGATAGGCTGGCGCACCTGCTCGGCGCTCGGCGTGCGCACTGCGCGCTCCGTCTCGTGGAAGCGCAGGCAGCCATCCTCCCAGGGCAGGCCGCAGAATTCGACCAGGCGTGACGCCTGGCCAGCGAGGTCAGCCACCACGTCCTCGTACTGCACCGTGAGCACGCGCCCCGGCAGCACGGCGGCCCAGTGGTCCATCATCCGCTGGTACTGCAGCCAGTACTCGCCGATCTCGTTCAGGTCGTAAGTGAACGCCTGGCCCCTGGCAAACAGCTGGCGGTAGCAGCCGAGCGCAGCATCGAGCGGGTGGCGCCGCGCGTCGATGATCTTCGCGTCTGGCAGGATCAGCGCCAGCAGGCCGACGTGCGGAAAGTTGTTCGGGTTCTTGTCGATGAAGCGCGGCTTCGCCGTCCTGCGGTGCAGGCGGGCGTGGCCCACGTAGGCCTCGCCGAGCGCGCGGAGCTCCGCGTCAGTGGCGTCGTGCAGCGCTTCCGGGTACTGCAGCCCGTCGGCGCGCCGTCTGTTGAGCGACAGCGCCACACGGCTCAGGTAGGGAAGCTCGCTCGTGCCCTCGACCTGGCTGTGGCTCGCGAGAATCTGTTCGAGCAGCGTCGAGCCCGAGCGCGGCAGGCCGACGATGAAGATCGGCGCCGCGTCGCGCAGGCCGTTGCCGGCGCGGGCCGCGAGGAATTCCGCGTCGAAGACCTCGACCAGGCGATCGTTCGTCATCTCGGTGTGCACGGGGTCGTAGCTGACCTCCGTGCGCTGGCGGTCGTTGCCGGCGCGGTAGCGTTCCCAGGCCGGTCCGTACTCGCCGCGGTCCTCGTGCGCCTTCGCCAGTGCGAACAGGAAGTTCACCTCTGACTGCACGGTGAGGCCGCCGCCCGCGAGGCGCGCCTCCATGGCGGCGATCTCCTCGGCGCCGAACCGGTAGGTCTTCAGGTTCGCGAGGCTCCACCAGGCCTCGCCGCCGTCCGGGCGCGCGTCGATGCAGGACTTGTACGCCGCGACGGCGTCCGCAGCGCGGCCCTCCGTCTTGTGCAGGTGGCCGATGCCGAGCAGCGCACCGGCGTGCGCCGGCCGGAGTTCCAGGCAGCGCTCGTAGGCCGCGACCGCCTCGCGGGTCAGTGCGGCGGACGCCAGCGTCGAGCCGCGGAGGTAGTGCACCTGCGGGTTGTCCGGCTCGAGCGCGAGTGCGCGGTCAAAGCACTGCAGGGCCTCGGCGTAGCGTTCCTGCTCCTTGCGCAGCCGCCCGAGGTCGAGCAGCGCCGCGGTGAAGTCGGACGCGATCGCAATGGCGCGCTCCAGCAGGCGCTCGGCCTTGTCGGCCTTGCCGTTGCGGAGCGCGATGGCGGCGAGCAGCCGCAGGGCGTCGACATTGCGCGGCCGCTGCCGCAGCACGCGCCGGTAGAGCTGCGCCGCCTCGGCGAAGCGGCCTTCCTTCTGGTGCTCCGCGGCGAGCGCCATCAGCCGCCGCTCCGGCGACAGCGCGAAACAGCGCTCGAACGCCGCGTCCGCCTCGCGCCCGCGACCGAGCATCGCCAGGGCCCTGCCCAGCGCGTGCCATGCGCTCTCCTGCGTCTCGTCGAGTGTCGTGGCGACCTCCAGCAGGGCCAGCGCCTCGGCCGGACGCCCGAGCCGGGTGAGCAGGTAGCCGAGGTCCTCGTGCGGCTTCGCGAAGCCCGGCGCGAGCGCGATCACTCGCCGCAGCTCCGCCTCGGCTTCCTCGTTGCGGTTGAGCTTGACCAGGATCGCGCCGAGCAGGCCGCTTGCGTTGACATCGCGGGGCCGGGCGGCGAGCGCCTCGCGGCAGAGTGCCTCGGCGCGACCGAGGTCACCCGCGTCGACGGCCGCGATCGTCGCCTCGAACGCGGCCCGGGATGACAGTGTCGTGGCACGGGAGGGTCGTTGCGTCATGGGCAAGCAGGTCTGCGCTCAACCCGCCGGCGCAGCCGTCGCCGCGCGCAGCGCGGCGATGTACCAGTCGAGGAAGGCGGCGGTGAACGCCTCCATTTCCGACAGCGGCCCCGGCACGTACCAGCGCGATGCGACGCCCTCCTGGTTGCGTTCGATGATCGTCTTGTCGGCGATCGTCGTGACGTCCCAGAGCCAGGTGAGGTCGGCGAGGTTGTAGTCGCGGCCCTCGACGGCCGATTCGTTGACGAGCCACGTTATCTCGCAGTCCGTGGCGTGCTGGCCGCGCGGCGTGAAGCGGTAGAGGACGACGTGGTCGCAGTAGGCGAGGCCGAAGGTGGTCGCTCCGAGGTGCAGGTCCGTCGTGCCGCCGTCGAAGGCGCGGATCGTGCCGAGCAGCGGCGCCACCGGCTGGCCGTCGCGGCTGCCGCTCAGTTGCCCGTGGAAGAGCGGGTAGCGGTCGAAGCCGCGCTCGATCCCGAGCCTGCCGGCATCCAGCCACGAGCGCCGCACGACGTGCTGCGTCAGCCCTGCATCCGGGGCGCGGGCCATCACCTGCCGCAGCTCCGCCTCGAACTCCGCGGGCGGCACGGCCCGGCCGTGCGCGACCGAGTATTCCGGATGCGCCGGGCCGCAGTGGTAGCACTCGCAGTAGTTCTCTACCGTGAGCTTCCAGTTGGCGGCGATCGGGTAGTTCTGCCGGTGCGCCACCTTCGCCTTCCCGAGCGCGTACGGCGCGAGCGGCGCCGCCATGTCCGCGGCCAGCTCGTCGAACGGCGGCGGATCGGCGGCAAAGTTGATGAAGACCAGCCCCTCGAGCAGCCGCACGTGCAGCCGCCGCAGCCCGTAGTCGCCCTTTGCGACGCTCTGCGAAAGATGCGCCGCCGCGCGCAGGCTGCCGTCGAGGCCGTAGGTCCAGCCATGGTAGCGGCACACGAGGCGCGAGTCGTGGCCGCTCGCCGCGACGCACACGCGCGAGCCGCGGTGCCGGCAGACGTTGAGCAGCGCATTGATCGCGCCGTCGGCACCGCGCACGACGATCACCGACTCGCCGGCGATCTCGTGCAGGAACCAGTCGCCGGCGCGCGGGACCTGCGACTGGTGGCCGACATAGAGCCAGGAGCGCAGGAAGATCGCGCCGATCTCGGCCTCGTAGATGGTCGGATCGGCGTAGAAGCCGCCCTGCAGGGCGAAGCCCGGCCGAAACCCGGCGAGGAGCGCATGCAGGCCGGCCGTCATGGCGAAACCCTCCCGGGGATGCTGCGGGCCGCGGAACGCTCGCGGTGGCGCGTCAGGGCCGCCGCCGCCAGGACGCCGATCACCACCAGCAGGATGATCAGCGTGGCGATGGCGTTGATGTCCGGCGTCACGCCGAGGCGCACCTTGGCGAAGATCAGCATGGGCAGCGTGGTCGCGCCGGGGCCCGAGGCGAAGCTCGAGATCACCAGGTCGTCGAGCGACAGCGTGAAGGCGAGGAGCCAGCCCGCGACCAGGGCCGGCAGCAGCATCGGCACCGTGATGTCGAAGAAGACGCGCAGCGGCCGGCCGCCGAGGTCCATGGCCGCCTCCTCGAGCGACTCGTCGAGGCTCGCCAGGCGCGAGCGCACCACGACGGCGACGTAGGCCATCGAGAACGTGATGTGCGCGATGGTGATTGTCGTCGCGCCGCGATTCGCAGGCCAGCCGATCCAGTCGGCGAGCGTGATGAAGAAGAACAGCAGCGAGAGGCCGGTGATGATCTCCGGCATCACCAGCGGCGCGCTGATCATGCCGCCGAGGAGGAGCTGGCCGCGGAAGCGCGGCAGGCGCGCGAGCGCCAGCGCCGCCAGCGCGCCGAGGACGGTAGCGACGGTCGCGCTCACGGCGGCGGGCGCGACCGGCGCCCACGCCATGCCCCAGAGCACGGCGCCGGCGAGCATCGCGGGCCGCAGGGCCGGCATCGGCTACATCCCGTCGAGGCCGCGCTTCAGCAGCGCGCGCGCGATGATGAGCCGCTGGATCTCGCTCGTGCCTTCCCAGATGCGGTCGACCCGCAGCTCCCGGTAGAACCGCTCGGCCGCGAACTCGCGCATGTAGCCGCGCCCGCCGAAGATCTGCACGACCCGATCCGCGATGCGGTTGGCCGCCTCGGAGGCGTACAGCTTCGCCACGGAGCAGCGGGCGTGGAGCGACTTGAGGTCCTCGCCGCGATCGTGGGCCATCGCGGCCTCGTACGTGATGAGCCGTGCCGCCCAGAGCTCGGTGACGCTGTCGGCCAGCATCGCCTGGATCATCTGCTGGTCGGCGAGGACACCGTCGCCGATGCGCCGCTCGCGCGCGAATGCAGTGCCCTCCTCGATCAGCCGGGCCGCAGCTCCGCAGCAGCGCGCCGCGATCATCAGCCGCTCGCGGCGGAACCAGGCGTGCGAGAAGCGCATGCCGTCGCCCTCGGGGCCGAGCCGCTGGTCCTCCGGCACGACGACGTCGTTGAAGCGGTAGACCGGGTGGTGGTCGCTGAACGTGTGGCTGAAGAGCGGCGTGCGCACCAGCTCGATCCCCGGCCGGTCCTTCTCGACGAAGAACAGCGAGTCGGAGCCGGCGTGCGGACCTTCCGTGAGCCGGCCCTGCACGATCAGGTAGTCCGCGTGGTTCGCGCTGGTGACATACCACTTCTCGCCGTTCAGCCGGTAACCGCCCCCGCTGCGCGCTGCGGTGGTCCGGATCTCGACGTTAGAGCCCGACTCGCTCTCGGTGATCGCGTAGCACTCCTTGCGCTTGCCGGTCATCAGCGGCAGCACGTACTTCTCGAGCTGGCCGGGCGTGCAGGCCTCGAACATCCAGGCATGCGGCTCCGAGAAGCACCAGCACAGCGCATTCGTGACCATGCCGAGCTGTTCCCAGGCCGCGACCTGGTCGACGATGCGCGCGGCACGGCCGCCGTACGCAGCCGGCACGTCCATCGCGCTCAGCCCGAGCTCGATGGCGCGTTTCTTGTGCTTCGCCCGCACCTCCGGCGGGAGACGGCCCTCGTTCAGCTCGGCCTCGACCTCCCACGGGATCAGCTCCTCGAGGGCAAATCTGCGCGCGGCGTCACGCCATGCGCGGGCGCGGTCGTCGAGTTCGATCTGCATGGCTGCCGCTATCTCCTGGCCGGCCGTTGCGTTGGCCGCCGTGCTCCACCCTGCGACCGGAAGTGCCGCGGAAAGGCGTCGGCAAGGAACGCCATGGAGATGCGTCGCGCCCGCTCGCGGCTCATGGAGTCCGGCCGCACGAGCAGGTCGAGCCACAGCCCGTCCGTGAGCGCCGAGAGCCCATCGGCGACGATGGCCGCGTCCACGTCGGGGTACCCGCCCTCCTCGCACATGGCGGTGCAGAGCTGGCGGACGAGGTCGTCATAGGACTTGTCGCGCGCGGCGCAGATCTTCCGGTACGTCGGGCGGAACTTCCGCTCGCCCCAGAACGCGAACCACACGGCGAGCTTTTTCTTCTCGCAGATCCGCCGGTTGAAGTCGACCTCGACCATCGCGGCCAGCCCCGCCTCGGCCGACGTGCCCGCTGAAGCGACTGCCTCGGCACAGGCCGCCCGGTATTCGTCGGCGAGGTGGCGGAGCGTTTCCGTGAGCAGCCGCTCCTTGCTCTGGAAGTGCAGGTTGATGATGCCCTGGCTCAGCGCCGCTTCGCGCGCGACCGTCGCGATCGTGGTCTCCGCGAATCCCGATTTCGCCACGCACCGGATGGTGGCCTCGATGAGCTGCCGGCGGCGCTTTTCGGGCGGGGCGGTGCGTCGCGCAGTTTTGCGGGGCGGGGGGGGACGGGTCATGGCGGCGGGCGCATTATTGGTCAAGAACGGCCGGTTATGTATGAGCGTCAAGCCCTTGTCTGTCAATACTAAAAGGCCTTTTCATGCAACGCAATGAATGAACGGCCGTTCAGTCGCGATGGACAGGATGCCCGTGTTCGTGGGAGGCTGGAACCCACTCCCCGCCCCGGTACGCCGCCATGTCGCGCAGTCTCGCCCGGTCCAATGCCCATTTCCGCAAGGCGCTGTCGAAGCTTCCACTCGGCGTTTCGTCGAATTTCCGCTACTGGGGCGAGGACAAGACGCTGTACGCGAAGCGCGGCAAGGGCGCCCGGCTGACGGACATCGACGGCAACGAATACATCGACTACCGCCTGGCCTACGGACCGTGCATCCTCGGCTACGCCGACGACCGCGTGGATGCGGCCGCCAGGGCCGGCATCGACGTCGGCGGCGTATTCGCGCTGTCGACGGAGCGGGAATACGCCGTGGCGGAGCGCATCTCGAAGATGGTGCCGGCCGCAGAGCTGGTGCGCTTCTCGAACTCGGGCTCCGAGGCCGTCATGGCGGCCCTGCGGGTCGCCCGGGCCTTCACCGGCAAGGATTCCTACGTCGTCGTGGAGGGCGGCTACCACGGGGTCTTCGACGCGGCACTCTGGTACACGCCGATGGAGAGCTGGAACCCCGCCGCCGGCGACCCGCACGTGGTGCCCTACAGCGCCGGTGTGCCGGGCATGCTCCGCGGGCTCCTGCACACGGTGCCGATGAACGACGCCAACCGGCTGGAAGGCATCTTCCAGGCCTACGGCGACGAGATCGCGGCGTTCATGATCGAGCCGATCATGGGCAACTGCTGCTCGATCTCGGCAACCCGCGAGTTCCTGCGCGACGCCCGTCAGCTGTGCGACAAGTACGGGATCGTCATGATCGTCGACGAGGTGAAGACCGGGTTCCGCGTGGCCCGCGGTGGTGTCCAGGAGCTGATGGGCGTCAAGGGCGACCTCTGCACCTTCGCCAAGGCCATGGGCAACGGCTACCCGATCGCCGTCGTGGCGGGCCGGGAAGACATCATGCGGCACTTCGGCAACGGCGTCGTCCACGGCGGCACCTTCACCTGCCATTCGGTGGCCCTCGCCGCGGCCGAGAAGACGCTCGAGATCCTGGACGAGACCCCGGCGCTCAAGACGATCGCCGAGTACGGCACCCGCCTGCGCGCGGGCGTCAGCCAGATCCTGTCCCAGCGGGGGATCCGCCACTCCTTCTCGGGCCACCCGTCCATGAGCGGCCTGTTCTTCGCCGAGAAGCCGCCCAGCAACTACCGCGATTGGGCCACCAGCGACTACAGCTTCTACGAAGCCATTGCCCCCGAGCTGCACGATCTCGGCATCCTCTGCGAGCCGGACTCCCGCGAGCCCTGGTTCGTCTGCGAGGCGCACGACGAGCGCTGTCTTCGTGAGACACTGCAGCGATTCGAGCAAGCGGTCGACCGGGTCCTGAAGAAACCCAGCCCGAGCGCGACCCGATCCGTCATGTAAAAAAGTCGAGCGGAGGGGGCGTGACAAAGTACGACGCAATCGTCGTTGGGGCGGGACACAACGGCCTGGCCAACGCGGCCTACCTGGCCAAGGCCGGGCTCAAGGTCGTCGTCCTCGAGAAGAACCCGTGGATCGGCGGCGCCGCCGTCAGCCGCGAGATCCAGGACGGCTGGATCTACTCGAACTGCTCCTACGTCTGCAGCCTCCTGCGGCCCGAGATCTTCCGCGACCTCGACCTCTCCCGCCACGGCCTGCAGATCGTCCCCTACGGGGGCGGCGTCACGTGCACGAGTAGCGGCGACATCCTCGGCAACTACACCGACCACGACGTGCAGCGGCGCGAGTTCGCGCGACACAACGCGCGCGACGGCGACGCCTACCACCGCTATTCGACCGACGTGATGCGCCAATGCCGGTTCATCCGGCCGCTGCTGCTGCGAACGCCTCCCGACCCGACGTCGTTCCGCGTCCGCGACATCCGGGAAATGGTCTACCTGAGCCGCGAATTCGCGAAGCTCGGCGAGCAGGTGATCTACGACACCATCCGCTTCTACACGATGAGCATCGCGGATTTCCTCGGCGAGTACTTCGAGTCCGACCTCGTCAAGGCGCACCTCTCGGGCAGCGGCATCATCGGCACGGCACTCGGAGTCTACTCGCCCGGCACGGCCTACGTGCTGCTCCACCACTACATGGGCGAGGTCGACGGCTCGAGCGGCGCCTGGGGCTTCGCGCGCGGGGGCATGGGCGCGGTCTCGAAGGCGCTCGCATCGTCTTTCAAGTCGTTCGGCGGCGAGATCCGCACCGACTGCGACGTCGACCAGCTCGTCGTGCGCGGCGGCAAGGTGCGCGGCGTTGCGCTGGCCAACGGGGACGAGGTGCACGCCGACATCGTCGTGTCGAACCTCGACCCGAAGCGCACCTTCACCAAGCTGGTGAACGAGAAGGACCTCGACCCGGCCTTCGTTGAGCGCGCGCGGAATTTCAAGATCCGGGGTTCCTCGGGGAAGCTGAACATCGCGCTGGACGGCCTGCCGACGTTCCCGGCGCTCGGCCCCGACAATCCGCTGCGCTTCGGTGACATGCACTTCATCGACTCGCTCGAGCGCCTCGAGCGGGCCTACGACGACTGGAAGAACGGCACCTGGTCGAAGGACCCGTACCTGGACCTGCTGATCCCCTCGATGACCGACCCGACCATGGCGCCGCCCGGCAAGCACTTCATGTCGGTGTTCGTGCAGTACGTGCCGCCGAAGATCCACGGCCGCGACTGGACGGACGCCGATCGCGACGCCTTCCGCGACACGGTGGTCGAGCAGATCGCCCGCCACAGCCCCGACTTCAAGCAGCTCGTCCGCCACATCGAGGTGCGCACACCGCGCGAGCTCGAGAACGAAGTGGGGCTCACGGAGGGCAACATCTTCCAGGGCGAACTCACGATGGACCAGCTGCTGTTCAACCGGCCATTCCCCGGGTACGCGCAGTACCGCGGCCCGGTGAAGGGGCTCTACATGTGCGGCTCGGGCACGCACCCGGGCGGCGGCGTCATGGCCGCGCCGGGCGCCAATGCCGCACGCGAGATCCTGCTCGACCTGCGCAAACCGAACACCGTGCCCGAGGGCTGGACCGATGACTGACGTCCAACCCGCCAACAAGCGTCGCGACGACAAGGTCGTCATCATCGGCGCCGGCCACAACGGCCTCGTCTGCGCCGCGTACCTGGCGCGCGCCGGGCGCGAAGTGGTGGTGCTCGAGGCCGCTGCGCAACCGGGCGGCGCCGCGGTGACGCGGGAGTTCGCCCCGGGGTTCCGCGTATCGGCCTGCGCGCACCTCCTGTACCTGCTCGACGCTCAGGTCAGCCGCGACCTGGCCCTCGAGTCGCATGGGTTGAAGATGGCCCGCTCCAACCTGCGCACCGTCGCGCTGGCGGCGGACGGCGGGCACATCGTCCACGCTGGCGGCAAGGTGGAGTCCGGGCCGGTCTCGCCCGCGGATCGCGCCGCGCTCGCCGATTACCACGCCCGCCTGCAGCGGTTCGCCAGGGTCATGGGCAAGCAGCACAACCGCCGGCCGCCCCGCATCGGTGGCGGCGACCGCAGCGACCTCCTCGGCGCGGCGCTGCTCGGCCTCGACATCCGCCTGCTCGGGCGGGACGACATGCGCGAGTTCCTGCGCATCGCCGGCATCAACGTCTACGACGTCCTCGAGGAGACCTTCGAGTCGCCGCTGCTGAAGGGCACCCTGGCGCTCGACGCCGTGCTCGGCACCAACCTCGGGCCGCGCTCCAACAACTCCGTCCTGACCCTGCTCCATCGCATGAGCGGCACCGCGGGCGGCGACTACGGCGCCGTCGCCCTGCCCGCGGGGGGCATGGGCACCGTGACGGCGGCGCTGGCCGCGGCCGCGCAGAAGTCCGGCGCGACGCTGCGCTGCTCGAGCCCCGTGGCACGGATCACGCTCGAAGGCGACCGGGTGTCCGGGGTGCAGCTCGAGAGCGGCGAGACCATCGCCGCCGGCACCGTCGTGTCCAACGCCGACCCGGCGCGGACGCTGCTGCAACTCCTCGGCGCGCGCCACCTCGAGACCGGGTTCGCCGAGCGCGTGCGCCACATCCGCTCGCGCGGCACGGCGGCCAAGCTGCACCTCGCGCTCGACGGCCTGCCTGAGTTCACCGGGCTCGACGGCGCGCTGCTCGGCGAGCGCCTCGTAATCGCGCCCGATCCCGTCTACGTCGAGCACGCGTTCGACCATTCCAAGTACGGCACGGCGTCGCCGGAGCCGGTGCTCGAGATCGTGATGCCCAGCGTGCATGACCGCAGTTTCTCCCCGCAGGGGAAGCACGTGCTCTCCGCCATCGTCCAGTACGCGCCCCACGACGCGGGCGCCGGTGCGGACGCGCGCCGCGGCGAGTTCCTCGAGCGCATCCTAGGCGTGCTTGGCAAGTACAGCCCCGGGCTGCGCAGGCAGATCGTCGCGACGGAGCTGCTGCTGCCGGCCGACATCGAGCGGGAGTTCCGGATCACGGGCGGGCACTGGCACCACGGCGAGCTCGCGCTGGACCGCTTCCTCATGCTGCGGCCGGTGCCCGGCGCCGCCCAGTACGCGATGCCGCTCGACGGGCTCTACCTCTGCGGCGCCGGCTGCCACCCGGGTGGCGGCGTGATGGGCAGCGCCGGCGGCAACGCCGCCCGCGCCGTACTGGCGGCAGGGAGCACGGCATGAAGCCCGAAATGAACCACAAGCTGCACTTCCGCACGGCGGTCTACCAGACGCCGTTCCATCCGCGCACGTCCGCCCTGAACGTGCTGAACGAGTGGCACCGCTGGAAGGACTACACCACCGCGGACGCGTACTTCGACGAGACCCTGGAATACGCGGCGATCCGCAACGCCTGCGCGGTGTTCGACCTGACGCCGATGACCAAGCACCGCATCACCGGCCCGGACGCGCTCGCGTTCCTCAACCGCCTGGTCACGCGCGACGTCGCGAAGATCAAGCCCGGCCGCGTCGGCTACTGCGTCTGGTGCGACGACAACGGCCAGGTCATCGACGACGGCACGATCTTCCACCTGCGGCCGGGCGACTACCGGCTCTGCTCGCAGGAGCGGCAGCTCGACTGGCTGGCCCGCTCGGCCCGTGGCTTCGACGTGTCGATCGTCGAGGACACGCACGACGTCGCCGCGCTGGCCTTCCAGGGGCCGACCACCTGCGCCGTGCTGAAGAAGATGGGCCTCGCCGGAGTCGAGAAGCTCACGCCCTTCGGCATCGGGTTCTTCCCGTTTGCCGGCGGCGAGCTGATGGTCTCGCGCACCGGCTTCACGGGCGACTTGGGCTACGAGCTCTGGATCGAGCCCGGCCGTGCGCTCGCCCTGTGGGATGCGCTGTTCGCGGCCGGCGCCGACCACGGCATCCGGCCGATGGGCACGCACGCGCTGGAGGTCTCGCGCATCGAGGCAGGCTTCGTTCAGGCCGGGGTGGACTTCCTGCCGGCGGACGCGGCGGTGCGCATCGACCGCACGCGCTCGCCGTTCGAGCTCGACCTCGGTCGGCTAGTGGACTTCACGAAGCCCGTCTTCACCGGCCGCCGCGCGCTGCTCGAGGAGCAGCGCCGCGGCTCGCGCTACCGCCTGGTCAAGCTCGACGTCGAGGGCAACAAGCTCGCGCGCTCTTCATATATATACGACCGCGCGAGGAACGTCGTCGGCACCGTCACCTCGGCGGTGTGGTCACCGGCCGCCAAGACCAACATCGCGCTGGCTTCCCTGAAGATGCCCTGGGGCAGGCCGGGCGACGAGCTCTGGGCCGAGATCTACTACCAGCGCGAGCTGCAGTGGGCGAAGGTCATGGCGCGTTGCCGCGTCATCGAGGGCGCCTTCTTCGATCCGCCGAGGCGCCGCGCGACGCCCCCCGCGGATTTCTGAGGGGGACCGGACCGCGGAGTCCGTCCATGGCCCACCGTCTCGATCCACTGCTGCGGCCTGCCTCCATCGCCGTTATCGGCGCGACGGAGCGTGCGGGCTCGGTCGGGCGGCTCGCGCTCCGCAACCTGCAGCTGGGCGGCTTCGCCGGCCCGCTCTATGCGGTGAACCCCGGTTACACGAGCGTGCTCGGCACGCCGTGCTTCCCCTCGCTGGCGGCGCTGCCCTCCCCCGTCGAGCACGTCGTGTTCGCGGTCGCTGACCACCGGCTCGAAGCAGTGCTCGACGACGTGATCGCGCACGGCGCCCGCGCCGCGACGATCATGTCCTCGCTCGTTCTCGAGGACGACGTGGTGCCCGCGCTGCGCGAGCGCGTCGCGGAGAAGATCCGCCGCGCGGGGCTCATCGTGTGCGGCGCGAACGGCATGGGGTTCTACAATTTCCGCGACGGCACCTGGGCCTGCGGCTTCGAGACCCGCGCACACCGGCGCGACGGCAACGTCGCCTACATCAGCCACTCGGGCTCCGGCATGTGCGGGATTGTCGACACCGATGAGCGCCTGCGTTTCAACCTGGTCGTCTCGACCGGCCAGGAACTAGCGGTGTCAATGGACGAGTACCTCGACTTCGCGCTCGATATGGACAGCACCCGCGTCGTCGGCCTGTTCATGGAGACCGCGCGCAACCCGCACGGCCTCGTCCGCGCTCTGGCGAAGGCCGAACAGCGGCGCATCCCCGTCGTCGCACTCAAGGTCGGACGCACGGAGCTCTCGGCGCGGCTCGCCGTGTCGCACTCCGGCGCGGTCGCCGGACGCGACGCGAGCTACCAGGCACTCTTCGACCGCTACGGCGTGCAGCGCGTGGAGGACATGGACCAGCTCGCGACCACGCTCGCGATGTTCGCCCAGCCCCACCGGGTGGGCGCCGGCGGCCTCGTGTCGATCCACGACTCGGGCGGTGAGCGGCAGTTGCTGATCGACCTCGCCGAGACCGCCCGCGTGCCGCTGGCAACGCTGGCGCCGGCGTCCGTCGCGCGGCTGGAGTCGCTGCTCGATCCGGGACTGCCCGCGGTGAACCCGCTCGACGCCTGGAGCAAGGGCGGGCCCGACTACCACGTGACGATGCAGGAGTGCTTCGCCACGCTGATGGCGGATCCCGCCGCCGCGTTCGGCGCGGTCGTGCACGATCGCGCGCCCGGCGGGGGCATCCATGCCACCTACCTCGACTACCTTCGCCACGGCCATGCCGCCACCGGCAAGCCGGCGTTCCTCGTCGCGAACCGGCAGGGCACCGGGGCTGATCCCGCGGTCGTCGCCGCAACCCACGAGGGCTTCCCGGTGCTCGACGGCCTCGCGTCCTTTCTGCGCGGTGCGCGCTGCCTGCTCGACTTCCGCGACCACCAGCTTCGGCATGGACGTCGCCGGCCCGGCCAGGCGGCGCGGGCCGCCGCGATGATCCCGGGCGAAGCCGCAGCTGCCGCGCGCGCGCGCCTCGCCGGCGGCGCCGTGCTGGACGAAGCCGAGTCGAGCCGTCTCCTGCGCGACTGCGGGATTCCCGCGAACGATTGTCGGACCGCGCAGACCGCGGCCGAGGCGGTCGCCGCGGCGCGCTCGCTCGGTTACCCGGTGGTACTGAAGACCGCGGAGCGCGGCATCCACCACAAGTCGGACCGCGGCGGCGTGCGCCTCGCGCTGGCCGACGACGCCGCCGTCGCCGCCGCCTGGAACGAGCTCGCCGCGCAACTCGGCCCGCGGGTGCTGGTTGCGCCGATGGTGCGCGCGACGGGCCTCGAACTGATGCTCGGGCTCGTCCGCGACGAGCAGTTCGGGCCGGTCGTCGTGCTGGGCTTCGGCGGCCTGCACGTCGAGGCGCTGGGCGACGTCGTCTGTGCGCTGCCGCCATTCGATGCAGCGGAGGCGCGCCGCCTCCTCGGGCGGCTGCGGCAGGCGCCGCTGCTCGCAAGCCGACGCTTCCGGTCGCCGCTGGCGATCGATGCCTTCTGCGAGGCCGCGGCGCGCTTCTCGGGCCTTGCCGTCGCGCTCGGCGACGCGGTGGCGGAGATCGACCTGAACCCGGTGATCGTCCACCCCGGCGGCTGCATCGCCGTGGACGCGCTCATCGTCGGCCGGCGCAACGCGCCCGGTGAAACACCTGAAATGAGGCAAGCCGTATGACCCTCGCGACTGCGCAAGGCCACGACCGGGACCACTGGCAGGCGCTGGCAGTGGCCGCGCGCGCCCGGCTCGAGAGCCGGCTCTTCATCGACGGCCGATTCGTCGACGCCGCGCGCGGCGGGCGGTTCCAGTCGATAAACCCGGCGACGGGCGCGCCGCTCGCCGAGGTGTCGGCCGGCACGGCCGAGGACATCGATCTCGCAGTCGCGGCCGCGCGCCGCGCGTTCCGCTCCGGCGCCTGGTCGAAGCTGCCCCCGCGCCGGCGGATGGATATCCTCTACCGCTTCGCGGCGCTCGTCGACGAGCACGCGGAGCAGCTCGCCGTGCTCGAAACGCTCGACATGGGCAAGCCGATCGCGGACGTGGTCGCCGGCGACCTGCCCGCGGTGATCGAGACGATCCGCTTCATGGCGGAGTGCATCGACAAGATCGAGGGTGCCGTCACCAATACCGAGTCCGGCGTCGTGCACATGATCCTGCGCGAGCCTCTCGGCGTCGTCGGCGCCATCTCGCCGTGGAACTACCCGCTGCTCATGGCGGTATGGAAGATCGCGCCCGCGCTCGCGGCCGGCAACACCGTCGTGCTGAAGCCCGCGGAGCAGGCGCCGCTGAGCTGCCTCAGGCTCGCCGAGCTCTTCATGGAGGCCGGCGGGCCGGCGGGCGGGTTCAACGTCGTCAACGGCCTCGGCGAAGTCGCCGGCAAGGCGCTCGCGCTGCACAACGACGTCGCCAAGGTGAGCTTCACCGGCTCCACCGAGGTCGGCAAGCTCATCCTGCAGTACGCGGGGCAGTCGAACATGAAGCGCGTCGCGCTCGAGTGCGGCGGCAAGTCCCCGCAGGTGTTCATGGGCGACCTGCCCGACCTCGGCGCAGCGGTGACGGCCGCATACCGCGGCATCTTTTCCAACATGGGCGAGGTGTGCAACGCGGGCTCGCGCATCCTGGTCGAGCGCGGCATCTACGGGGAGTTCATCGAGCGCTTCGTCGCGGAGGGCGAGCACGCCTACGTACCCGGCGACCCGCTCGACCCGGCGACGACGATGGGTCCGCTCGTGACGCGCGAGGCCCAGCAGCGCGTGCTCGGCCTCATCGAGACCGGCCGGAAGGAAGGCGCGAAGCTGCGCTTCGGCGGCGGTGTGCCCCGAAACGCGGGCGCCGGCTCCTTCGTGAGCCCCACGCTCTTCACGGACGTGCGCAGCGACATGACGATCGCCCGCCAGGAGATCTTCGGCCCGGTGGCGGCCGTCATGCCGTTCGCGGGCGTCGATGAGGCGATCCGGATTGCCAACGACACCATCTACGGGCTTGCGGCCGGCGTCTGGACGCGCGACGTGAATACCGCGTTCCGCCTGGTGCGCGAGATCGAAGCCGGCGTGGTGTGGATCAACTGCTTCGACGAGGGCGACATGACCCAGCCCTTCGGCGGCTGGAAGCAGTCCGGCAATGCGCGCGACAAGTGCTTCGAGAGCGTCGTCAGCTACACGCAGACGAAGTCAGCGTGGCTGCGACTGGCGGCGCAGCCGTGACGGGCGCCGGCCACGGGGGCGGCCGCGTCGGCTACGAGCGCCGCGGCGAGCTCGCGTTCGTCACCCTCGACCGACCGGACAAGCTGAACGCGATCGACGCGGCGATGGTCCGCGGCCTCCACGAGGCGCTGGACCGCGCGGAGGGCGACGACGCCGTGCGGGCCATCGTGCTGACCGGTGCCGGCAAGGCATTCTCGGCGGGGTTCGACCTCGCGGCCGGCGACACCAAGCCGACCGACGACGAGGTCCGCCGCACGCTCACCGCGGACTTCGACATCATCATGCGCTTCTGGGACTGCCCGAAGCCGACCGTGGCGGCGGTGCACCGCTACTGCCTCGGCAGCGCGCTCGAGCTCGCCGTCGCCTGCGACGTGACGATCGCAGCCGACGATTGCCTGTTCGGCGAGCCCGAGGTCCAGTTCGGCAGCGGCATCGTGGCGCTGCTGCTGCCCTGGTTCATCGGGCCGAAGCTCGCCAAGGAGCTGCTGCTCACCGGCGACGACCGGATCCCGGCGGCACGGGCCCTGGAGATCGGGCTCGTCAATCGCGTGGTCCCGGCCGCTTCCCTCGCCGACGAGGCCGTCGCGATGGCGCGGCGCATCGCCGGCAACGATCCGTTCGCCGTGCGCCTCACCAAGCTCGCCATCAATCGCAGCATGGACATCGCGGGCATGCGCAGCGCGCTCGCGCAGGCCCTGGAGATCGACGTCACGATCGAGACGACCGAGACGCCCGAGTCCCGGGAGTTCAACGCGATCCTGGCGCGCGACGGCGCGAAGGCCGCGATCGCATGGCGCCGCGCACGATCGGGCTCGACGGGCCCGGCAACAGGGAGCGACCGATGAGCAAGCCACGCGACGGCGGAGCGGACGAGCTGCAGCTCTACCTGGACGAGCACCCGGAAACGGAAATCCTCGAGGTCCTGCAGCCGGACATGACCGGCATCCTGCGTGGCAAGCGCCTCGTGCGCGACGACTTCGCCAAGCCGTTCAAGGGCGGCATCAGCTTCTGCGGCGCCTCCACCCTCCTCGACAGCAAGGGCCAGACCTTCGCCGGCATCGACGAGGGCGGCCGCGATGGCGATCCGGACATGCTGGCGCTCGCCGTGCCAGGCTCGCTCGCACCCGTGCCCTGGGCACCGGTGCCGACGGCGCAGGTCATGCTCACGATGCAGACGTCCGGCGGCGAGCCGTTCTTCGCCGACCCGCGCCAGGTGCTGCTGCGCGCGGCGGCACCGCTCGCGGCGCTCGGGCTGCAGCCCGTCGTCGCGACCGAGCTCGAGTTCTATCTGCTGGAGCCGCCGGGCGACGAGCCCCGCGCCGCGCCGCGCCCGCGGGTGGGCCGCATCCCGGGCACCGACCGCGCGCAGGACGGCCCGCAGTTCGCGAGCATGGTGGACATGGCCGAGGTCGATGCCTTCCTCGCCGACCTCTACACGACGTGCCGGGCGCAGCGGATACCGGCATCCGGCACGCTCAAGGAGTTCTCACCCGGCCAGTTCGAGGTGAACCTGCAGCACGTGCCCGACGTCGCGCAGGCCTGCGACCACGCCGTGCTGCTCAAGCGCGCGGTGCGGGCCGTGGCCCGGCACCACGGCCTCGACGCAGCCTTCATGGCGAAGCCCTTCGCCGAATTCGCGGGCTGCAGCCTGCACGTGCACGTCAGCCTGCTCGACCGCGAGGGGCGCAATGTCTTCGCGGGCAGCAGCAGCGACGGCCCGTTCTCGGACACGCTGCGCCACGCGGTCGGCGGCCTCGCGGCGACGATGGGCGAGGCCATGGCGATCTTCGCGCCGAACGCCAACTCCTATCGGCGCTTCCGGCCCGGCCTGTTCGTGCCGCTGGCGCCGAACTGGGGCATCAACCATCGCGGCGTCGCGCTGCGCGTGCCGATGTCGGGGGCCGCGGACACCCGGATCGAGCACCGGCCGGGCGGCGCCGACGGCAATCCCTACCTGGTGATGGCCGCCCTCCTCGCAGGTCTGCACCACGGCATCGAGAATCGCTGCGAGCCAGGCCCGATGGTGCGGCAGGGCGAGGTCATCCGGGAGCAGGTCACGCTGCCGTTGCGCTGGGAGGCCGCGCTCGACGCCTTCGCCGCGAGCACCGTGCTGCCGAGGTACCTCGGCGAGCGCTACCACCGCATCTACGCCGCGTGCCGCCGCGAAGAGTGCGACCGCGTGCACGCCGAGATCCCGGACCGCGACTACGAGTGGTACCTGCGCGGCGGCTAGGCGCCGCCCTGCCCGCGCGCTGCCGACCGGTCAGCGCATCAGCGAGCGATTGCGCGCCGCGACGGAACCCAGCGCCGGCGCGGTCGGGAGGCGCGACACCGGGATGCGCGCGCGGATCCAGTCCTGGAACGCCGCCAGCACGACTTCCTTGTCGGAGAGGATGCCGCGAGCGTAGGCGCTGGAGGCGAGGCCCTTCTGCACGGAGCGTGTCAGCACGTTGTCCTCGTCCTGCACCCTCGTGTTGATGCGCACGCTGAGGAAGCGCGTCGCGCGCATGACGCGGCTGTCGTCGGCAAAACCGTAGCTGCGCGCCCGCAGCCGCACCTTGCCGGGCCCCTCCGGCAGCACCTGGAAGTAGTCGAGCCACTCGGGGTAGACATCGAAGTAGACGTTGGGGAAAAGGCCGAAGTAGCTCCAGCGCCGGCGCAGTCCGGGCGGAAGGTGTTCGATGGTCGGCAGTAGCGCGGCGTACCGCTCGGAGCTCCAGCAGCGCAGCGGCTTCTCGCGCATCCGGTGGCTCAGGCGCATGACGCCGGTGGGGGCAGCGTCGCGGTCGTAGTCGGGCTCCATCAGGGCCGACAGGCCGCGATGGCCCATCGGGAAGTGGTAGTCCTCGACATAGTTCTCGACGACGTTCTTCCAGTCGATGTCGTGGACCTGGTCCCAGCCATCGTCGAGCGGCACCATGTCTGCGATGCGGTAGTGCGCGAGTTCCTCGTGGTAGGGCGCGAAGCGTTCGGCGACGCCCGGGCCACCGGGGCGAAAACGCACGAAGACGAACCCCATGTACTCCTCGAACTCGATCGGCTTCAGGCCGAAGCCGGAACGGTCGAACTTCGCGAAGGTCTCGGGAGAGCTTACGCTGCGGTTGCGGCCATCGAGGTGGTATGTCCAGCCGTGGTAGGGGCAGGTCAGGACCTTCGAGCAGTTGCCGTTCCGGCCCTCCACCAGCGCGTGCGCGCGGTGGGCGCAGACGTTGTGGAACGCGCGGATGTGGCCGGCCTCGTCGCGCACGACAAAGCCGCGCTCGCCGAAGAACTCGAACGCGACGAAGTCACCGGTGCGCCGCAGCTCGCTCACGTGGCAGGCGACCTGCCACGCCGGCAGGAGCACGTGCTCCTTCTCCAGCGCGTGGAACTCCGCGTTGTCGTACAGCCACGAGGGCAGCGTGTAACGCAGGCCCGGCTGGTCGGCGGATTCCGGCTGCGCCACGGCCACGGGCTCCGCCGGCGGGGCATCCGCGAGGATGCGGCTGGCGAGCCAGGGGAACACGCTGGCGAGGAAGGCGGTGCACTGGCGCTTGCCGGCCTCGCGGTCGAAGTCGTCGCCGACGAACAGGATGCTCTGCCAGAGCTGGTCGATGACGCCGGCGAGGCCGAGCGCGATCACCCCGGGATCCGGCACCGGCCCGCCGTCGCCGGGGCGGGCGGCGACGAGCTGGCCACAGAGCCGCGACAACTGCTCGCCGAAGGCGCTGTCGCGATCGCCGCAGATGCGCTGGTAGTCCGCGCGGGCGCCCGACTCGGCAAGAAACGCGTACCAGACGGCGATCTTGCGCTCGTCGCTGAGCTGCGGGCTCAGGCTCACCTCGATGATCGACTGCAGACCCCGCAGCGGATCATCGCCGGCCTTTGCCAGCGCCGCCTCCACGCACTCGGCGAACTCCTCCGACACCTCGCGCAAGGTGGCGAGCAGCAGGGCTTCCTTGCTGCCGAAGTGGAAGTTGATGGAGGCGGCCGTGTGCCCGGCCATGCCGGCGATCTTGGCCGAGGTCAGCGCGGACAGCCCGTGGCGCGAGACTGCCGACAGCGTCGCGTTGATGAGGTCCAGCTTCGAGCCCGTGGGCCGCGGGCTCGTCTCGAGGCCCATGACTGCTGACATGTCGAATCTCCACCGCCGGCCAGGACGGCCCATTGTAGGCGCCGGCCGGTCGAGGACTCAACGGTCGTTTAGTTACTTGAATGTACGTTAAGTATCGTAAGCCATTGTTATAAAACAGCTATTCAGGAGACCCGGCACACTGACGGGCCCGGTGCCGGGCGAGCGCAATGGCCTGTCGAAGATCGGCTATCCGGCGCGAGCGACGGACGCCTGCACGCCGCCGGCGAGCCAGGCAGCCAGCGCGCTGAGCGTGGCGCCGAGCACTCCGAGGGTGACGATACCGCCGGCCGACAACTCACCCAGCCCGAGCGGGCCGAAGAAATGTTCCGCGGCCGGGAACAGTACGTTCATGGCCACGTGCACGACGATCGCCGGAACGATGGACTGGGCGAGCCACGTCGTGTAGCAGAACCCGAGGTTCACTGCCATCAGGTAGAGCCACTGCGTGCTGATGTCCGTGAAGCCCGCGTGGCTCAGGGTGTTGATGGTGGAAACGAACAGCAGCGTCTGCCACAGCGGCAGGGTCTTTTCCATGCGCGTCTGGATGATGCCGCGGAATGCGATTTCCGCCAGCACCGCGGCGAAGAACGGGACCATGAACAGGTAGAGCAGCGCGAAGACGGCTGAGACGTTCTCCGGCGCTGCCGGCGCAACCAGAGTGACCTCGTGATAGGCGCCCTCGATCCCCTTGATGCATTTGGCTGCCAGCATCGCGAGGAAACCGAACGCGTAGACCCGGCCCCATGGCACGTTCGGCGGCATCGCGAGCCGCATGTCCCAGCGGCCCCGCGCCCACCAGGTCGCCGCGATGATCAATGCCAGCGCCGGCAACGGAAACCAGGCCACGCCTGGGGAGGCCTTGGCATTGAAGAACACCAGGCCCATGGCGATCCCCATCAGCACATTGAAGAACACGAACCCGCCAAGGACCACGAGTCCCGCGCCCAGCCACTGCTTACGGTCCATGATCTGCTCCTTTGTTGCGCCCGGGCGGCGGGTTTGCAACCCGCTGAGTTTCCCGGCGGTCGGCTACACCGGGCTTATCTCAATCTCCGCACCAGCCACGCGCCGCTCATCAGCAGCCAGATGGTGAGCAGCACCAGCACGGTACCGATGTAGATGATCGCGGGTATGCGTGGCAGGCTGGGAAACAGCTCGGGGAAGATCCCATAGAAGGTGGCGAGTATGGCGATCAGCGGAGCCGCGATCATCAGCTTGCCCTTGCGGCTCAGGCCCAGGCCATGCATCTGCGTCACCAGGAACAAGGTGATGCCGCCGAAGAAAAACATCGACCAGGGCCCGTTCTGCCCTTTCTGCAGGATGTAATACGCCACCAGCGCGCCGTGCCAGGTAAACAGCAGTTCCAGCGCTGCGGTCCACCAGCGGTTGACGTGATACCGGGTGAAGAACAGGCTGCCCTGCAGGAACAACAGGAACATGTAGGCGAAACCGGCCAGGTGCCCGTTGGTCAGCTCAACCGGGTGATACCAGAACGTGTAGATGATCGCCCAGGAAAAATAATAGCCGTGATAGCGACGCACCACCTCACCAGCGGCAGACATGAATTGAAACTTGTGCCCGAACACCAGCCCGCGACGGTTGTTCTCCATCAACATGATGGCAAACAGCATGATCACGACCGAACCCAGCGACGTCGCCTCATGCGTGTCCTGCGCCAGGCCGTCGTACCAGATCTTGGTCTGCGCTATATGCAGAAGTATGAAGAACGCATTGACCGCGATCGCCTGCAGATTGAACTTGTGCAGACCGAGCACATATTGCGGCCGCGCAGACCGGCCTTTGGAGATCAGGTACCACATCGCCATCCAGTGCAGACTGAATGGCACCCATGCCATGAGCCGCGTGATCGCAGTCGGTGCGGAAAGCTGCCAGAAGTACCACATGTCACCGCGGTCGGGCTCTAACGACAGGCCCTCGCTGTAAGGGCCGACCGCCAGGATCACGCCCATCAGCGCCGCACAGCCGAGCAAGCCCCACCAGTGCTTGTAGGGCAGGACCTCTTCAACGGGACGGGCAGATTCCTCAGTCATGGACCGATCAACGCCGCTCACGATGATCTGCAGCCCGCGCCGCGGTCAGCCCGGAATCCAGTCCGTGTGCAGCGCGAGCCGCAGCATCTCCCGGGGAGCTTCGTAGTCGACGTTCGGGCTGTGCTGCACGCAGCGGTTGTCCCAGAGGAGCAGTGACTTGTTGTACCAGCGCACGCGGCACTGGAACCGGTCCTGCAGCGAATGGGCCTTGAGCATGTCCAGGATCGCCTTGCTCTCGGTGGGGTTGAGGCCCTTGATCGCGGTCGTCCAGCCCTTGTTGATGTAGAGCAACTTGCGGCCCGTCTCCGGGTGCGTGCAGATCAGCGGGTGCTCGACCTGCGGGAAACGCTCGCGCTGCGCGGCCAGCGCCTGCAGCGCCTTCACCGACGAGATCGCGTAGTGCCCTGACTCGATGCCGTAGTGCAGCACGTCGTGGATGGCGATCTTGCCCGCCAGGAACTGCTTCATCGGCTCGGACAGGTACTCGTAGGAGAGATAGCTGCTCGCGAACAGCGTGTCGCCGCCGGCCGCCGGCACGTTGGTTGCGTAGAGCATCGCGCCGAGGCTCGGGTTCTTCTGGTAGCTGTGGTCCATGTGCCAGCCGAGGTTCTGCACGGAGAGTTTCTTCTGCCCGCCGGCGCCCTTGAAGAAGTAGATGCCCGGCGTGGCCGTCTTGTTCGGCAGGAACGGCTCGTCCTCCAGCTTGCCGAAGCGCTTGCCGAAAGCGGCGAAGCTCGCCTCGTCGAGCTCCTGGTCGCGGAACACCACGACCGAGTAGTCGAGCCAGGCGCGGTGGATCGCGGCGAAGGTCCGTTCGTCCAGCCGGGCGAGGTCGACCCCGAGGATCTCGCAGCCGAGGGCGCCCGTCAGGGGGCGGATATCGAGGGTCAGCAACGGCGTGGCGGCGTGGGCAGAGGTGGTCATGGGTCGGTCCTTTCCCGGGCTTGTCGTTCCGGGGGCATGGCCTACAGGATCGGGCATCTCGCGGCGATTTCCAAGGGTCGCAACGGGGTGTTTTACCGGGTGAAACACCCTGGGAGTCCCCGTCGCTGCCGGCCGCGAGCCGCCGCCGTCGAGGTCGGGTCCGGTAAGCTTTGCGCCATCATGAGCCGCCTGCCCCTCATCGCCGCCATCAGCGTGGTCGCCGCCGTCGGCGGCGCGGTCTTTGCGCTCGCTACCCGGCCAGCGCCCGAGCCCGCAGCCGCCCCGGTCACAGCGGCCGCCCTGAAGCAGCTGCCGGAGATCCGCCTGCAGGGGCTCGACGGTCGCGAGCGCGACATCCGCGAGTGGTCCGACCGGCCGCAGCTCATCAATTTCTGGGCCACCTGGTGCGCCCCCTGCCGCAAGGAGATGCCGCTGCTCGAGGCACTGCACCAGCAGCAGCCCGGGATCGCCGTCATCGGCATCGCGATCGACCGGGAAGAACCCGTCAAGCGCTTCATCGCCGAGACCGGCGTGAGCTATCCCATCCTGCGCGGCGAAGCCGACGCGATGGCCGTCGCTGAATCCTTTGGCCCGGCCTTTGCGGCACTGCCCTTCACGGTGATCGCCGCCCCGGGGGGCGAGATCCTCGAACTGCACACCGGCGAGCTGAAGCCGGAACAGCTCTCCCGGCTGGCGGCGGTACTCAGTGCACTCGCGGCCGGCGAGCTGACTGTCGCTGAGGCGAAACAGCAACTGGCGGAGTCCCGCGCTGGTTGATGCGCCCGCGCCACAACCCGCGCCAACTTGCTGTGAAGTGCCGGCAAGTTCGCTAAACTTGCCGGCATCTTTGGGGTATTGCGCTGGGGCGACCGGACCGTATGGCCCGCATACTTCTATTAAATGGTCCCAACCTGAACCTGCTGGGGACCCGCGAGCCGGGCGTCTACGGCCGCACCACCCTGGCGGACATCGAGCGGGGCACCGGTGACCTCGCCCGCAGCCTCGGCCACGAGCTCACCTGCTTCCAGAGCAACGCCGAGGCCGATCTCGTCAATCGCGTGCAGGCGGCCACCGGCAAGACCGACTTCCTGCTGATCAACCCCGGCGCGCTGACCCACACGAGCGTCGCGCTGCGCGATGCCCTACTCGCCGTGGCCATCCCCTTCATCGAGATCCACATCAGTAACGTGCAGGCGCGGGAGGAATTCCGCCGGCACTCGTATTTCTCCGACGTCGCCGTCGGCACCATCACCGGACTGGGCCCGCTCGGGTACGAACTGGCGCTGCGCGCCGCCGACGCGTACCTGCACCGGCCCGCCTGACGCCACGAGGAACCCACCCATGGCCATGGACATCCGCAAGGTCAAGAAACTGATCGAGCTGCTCGAGGAATCGGGGATAGCAGAACTCGAGATCACCGAGGGCGAGGAATCCGTGCGGATCAGCCGCTACCCGCCGGGCGGCACCGTGCAGCACGTCGCCGTCGCGCCGCCGGTGGCGCTGGCGGCAGCACCGGTTGCGGCACCGGTGGCGGCCCCCAAAGCCGCAGCATTCGCGGCACGGCCGGCAGCAGCGCCTGCCGCGGCCGCAGCCGAGGATGAGATTCCCGGCCACAAGGTCGTGTCGCCGATGGTCGGCACCTATTACGAATCGCCGGCGCCGGGGGCCGATGCCTTCGTCAAGGTCGGCAGCGAAGTGAAGGTCGGCGACACGCTGTGCATCATCGAGGCCATGAAGATGATGAACCAGATCGAGTGCGACAAGGCCGGCAAGGTCGTGGCGATGCTGGCGACCAATGGCGAGCCCGTCGAATACGGCCAGACCCTGTTCGTGATCCAGTAAACGGCGCCGATGCTCGACAAAGTCCTCATTGCCAACCGGGGCGAGGTGGCGTTGCGCATCCAGCGCGCCTGCCGCGAGCTCGGCATCCGCACGGTCGCCGTGCATTCCACTGCCGACACAACCCTGAAGCACGTCCTGCTGGCCGATGAGACGGTGTGCATCGGCCCGCCGCCCTCCTCCGGCAGCTACCTGAACATGCCGGCGATCATCAGCGCCGCGGAAGTGACCGACGCCGAGGCGGTCCACCCCGGCTTCGGATTCCTGTCCGAGAACGCCGATTTCGCCGAGCGCGTCGAGAACTCGGGGTTCGTCTGGATAGGCCCGCCGCCGGAGGTCATCCGGCTGATGGGCGACAAGATCTCCGCCAAGGACGCCATGAAGAAGGCGGGCGTGCCGACGGTGCCGGGCTCCGACGGGCCGCTCGGCGAGGACGTCGACGAGAACGCCCGGATGGCCAAGGACATCGGCTACCCGGTGATCATCAAGGCGGCAGCCGGCGGCGGCGGCCGCGGCATGCGTGTCGTGCATACGGAGGCTTCGCTCGCCAATGCCATCGCCGTCACCAGGGTCGAGGCGCGTGCCGCCTTCGGCAACGACACCGTCTACATGGAGAAATTCCTCGGCAGGCCGCGGCATATCGAGTTCCAGCTGTTGTGCGACGGTCACGGCAACGGCGTGTACCTATTCGAACGCGACTGCTCCATGCAGCGCCGGCACCAGAAAGTGATAGAGGAAGCGCCGGCACCGGGACTGTCTCCCGAACTGCGCAGCACGATGGGCGAGAGCTGCGTAAAGGCCTGCCTCGAATTCGGCTATCGCAGCGCGGGGACCTTCGAGTTCCTCTACCAGGACGGCCGCTTCTACTTCATCGAAATGAACACGCGACTGCAGGTCGAGCATCCGGTGACCGAAATGATCACCGGCGTGGACATCGTGCGCGAGCAGTTGCGCATTGCCGCCGGCGAGAAGCTCTCGTTCCGCCAGGAGGATCTCTCGATCCGCGGCCATGCGATCGAGTGCCGCATCAACGCCGAGGACCCGAAGACCTTCATGCCGTCCCCGGGCCGCGTCGACCTCTGGCATCCGCCGGGCGGCCCCGGCGTGCGGGTGGACAGCCATCTGTACAGCGGCTACAGCGTGCCGCCGTTCTACGACTCCATGGTCGCCAAGCTGATCGTCCACAGCGATTCGCGCGGGTCCGCCATCTCGCGTATGTACGTCGCGCTGACCGAGATGGTCGTCGACGGGATCAAGACCAACATCCCGCTGCACCTCGAGATCATGCAGCACTCTGCTTTCAAGGCAGGCGGCACGGACATCCACTACCTCGAGAAGCGGCTCGGCCTCTGACGGTTTCAATCCCCCTGCTGCAGGTGGAGCTCGCGACGGACGCAGCGACGTTGCCGTCGGTCGAAGCCGCGCTCGAAGCTGCAGGCGCCCTGTCGGTCAGCCTTGCCGATCCGGGCGGGGAATCGGTCCTCGAACCTGCGCCCGGCGAGACGCCGCTGTGGTCCAGCGTCATCGTGACTGCGCTGTTCGAGGCAGCGATCGAACCGGGCGAACTGCGGTCACGCATCGCACGCGTCGCCGGCGTCGATGCCGGTGCGATCCGCGCAGAGATCCTGCCGCCGCGCGACTGGGTGCGGGAGTTCCGCGAGGCGCTGGTCCCGATGCGCTATGGCGAACGGCTGTGGATCTGTCCTGACGGCGTCCCCTGCCCAGATCCCCGGGGTATCGTGATCTCGCTCGAACCCGGTCTTGCCTTCGGGTCCGGTTCTCACGCGACGACGGCGCTGTGCCTCGGTTGGCTGTCAGCGCTGGAACTCAGCGGCCGCTCGGTGCTCGACTGGGGCTGCGGCTCGGGTGTGCTGGCGATCGCCGCGCTGGCACTGGGCGCCGAGCGCGCAACGGCTCTCGACATCGACCGGCAGGCGCTGCTGGCAACCCGGGAAAACGCGGAGCGCAATCGCCGCGCGGCAGGGCTGATCGTCTCCCACCCGGATGAACTCGCGGCAGGCGCCGGTCACGACGTGCTGGTCGCCAACATCCTCGCCAACACGCTGATCGGGCTCGCGCCACGCCTGCGCGTGAACTGCCGCTCTGGCGCGCCCGTGGCGCTCAGCGGTATTCTCGTCGCGCAGGCCCCGCGCGTGCGCGATGCCTGCGCGCCCTGGTTCGAACTCGAGGTCGCAGCCGAGCAGGACGGCTGGGCACTCCTTGCCGGACACGCCACCTGACGATGTACACGCGTTGCCCCCAGTGCCGCTCCGTCTTCCGCGTCACCGCCGTGCTGCTGCAGATGGCCGATGGCGACGTGCGCTGCGGCAACTGCAGCGAGGTGTTCAATGCGCTGCACACGCTGGTCGATGAGTGGACCGGCACCGCCGATGCGTCGCCAGCACCGGAACCAGCACAACCCCGACAGGCGGAATCCGCGGTACCGGATTTCGAATTCAATGTCCCGGAAGACGAGTGGCAGAAATTCTTCATCGCCGATGGCGAAGTGACCGCCGCGCGCGACGATCCGGCCCTGGGCGATGAATTCATCGAGTCGCCGGACGAACCGCAGAAGCCGCTGCGCTCCCTGGACGCCGAAACGGCGGACACCAATACCTGGAAGATGTTCCTGGCCGAGGCAGCCGCCGAGCCGGAGCCCGAAGAACCACCGGCCGCGGACGAATCCGCGGAAGCGGGCGACGCAACCCGCCAGATGCCGGCTGTCGAGGACGCGGCTGCTGTCGAGCCGGAGCCGGTGGAGCCTGAAATTCCGGCCGTCGAATCCGCGCCAGCGGACCCGCCTGCGCCCACCGGGCGATTTGCAGAGAAACCGTCCCCTGCGCCGCCCGACACGGTGCTCGACTGGGGCCCGAGCTTCCGCGACAACGAGCCCAGCGCCCAGCGCCACACCGGGCGGTGGCTGGCGGCGGGCCTGGCGGCTGCCCTCGTACTCGGCGGACAGGTGGTACACCACTATCGCGACCGGCTGGCCGCCGATCCGGCCTGGGGGGGCGCCGTGCGCGACGTCTATCGGCGCGTGGAGCTGCCGCTGTATCCGGAGTGGCCGATCGATGCGTTTGAAATTCGCGACATGAAGGCGATCGCGGAGAACTCGGCGCCCGGCAGCCTGGACATCGTCGCCGAAATTGCCGTTACCGGCGGGCAAGCGGTCGGGCTGCCGATGTTGCGCGTGGTGTTGCGCGATCGCTGGTCCAACGCCGTGGCAAGCGGCACGTATGCCGCTGCGGACTATCTCGCCGAAGCAACACGACCAGGCACCGTGTACCCGCCGGGCAGCCTCATTCCGGTGCAACTCGTCCTGAAGGATCCTGGCGCCGCCGCGCAGGGATACGAACTGGATATCTGCATGCCCGACCGGCAGCGCGGGCTGCTCTGTCGCAACGCCCGCGATTCATTTCGCCGTTGAGTTTGTCCAGAGGCCGGAGCGGATCACCCCCCTGCGACGGGAAAAACGATTTTTCTCTCCGCAGCGAGCCGACGATCATCTGTTCGTTCATGAACTTGTACGCAACACGCGATTCACGGACTAATTCCAGATCAGATTTGCAGTTGGCGTCCCCGATCTGCGTGCTATGATTCGGCCCCCGCTCAAGAGGGGCGCGCGATTTCGGAATTGCGCGGGCCATCGGGCTGGACAAAAGAGGCGGCGCAGGACCCGAATCCGCGCGTCGTACGAAACGAAGTCCATTCCGCTCTGGCCGGACGGGGCAATCGCCAGCAGGGTTGGGGTACAGGCGCCGCGGCGCCTGGCGATCCGGTTCGATTCGGGAGTGACCAGACAGTGGTGAACGGAAAAAAAAGCCAGGGCAGCCGGAAAGTCGCCGAGCGCCCTCGCGATGTCGTCGTGCAGCTGCGCAACCAGCCGCTGCGAGACCTGACGGGTGACGCACTGCGCCTGTACTTCCGCGACCTCAACGGACACAAGCCGAACGCGCTCTACGATCTCGTGCTGGGCGAGGTCGAGCCGCCACTGTTCAAAGCCGTACTCGACTACACCCGCGGGAACCAGAGCCGGGCGGCGGAAATTCTCGGCCTGAACCGGGCAACGCTGCGCAAGAAACTCCGCCATTACGAGCTGCTGGGCTGATTCCGCGCGACCCAGACCGGCCTCACGGCTACCGTCGAGTATGCAGGACATGACACGAGTCGCACGCGCCCTCATCAGCGTTTCGGACAAGACCGGAATCACCGAATTTGCAGCCGCGCTCGCGCAGCTCGGCATCGAGATCGTCTCGACCGGCGGCACGGCGACGGCATTGCGCAAGCACGGTCTTGCTGTGCGCGACGTAGCGGAACTCACCGGCTTCCCTGAAATCATGGACGGTCGCGTGAAGACGCTGCACCCGAAGGTCCACGGCGGCCTGCTCGGGCGCCGCGACGTCGACGCAGCCGTCATGGCCGAGCACGGCATCGACGGTATCGAACTCCTCGTCGTGAACCTGTATCCCTTCGAGGCAACCGCTGCGCGCAGCGACTGCACGCGCGAGGACGCCATCGAGAACATCGACATCGGCGGCCCGGCGATGATCCGCGCCGCCGCGAAAAACCACGCCTTCGTCGCCGTCGTCGTCGACCCGTCTGACTACGCATCGGTGCTGGATGCGTTGCGCTCGCCGGGCCGGAGTCTCGACGAGGCGACGCGCAGGCGACTGGCGCGCAAGGCATTCGCTCATACCGCACACTACGACGCGACGATCTCGGGTTACCTTGAATCGACCGAGGGCGACGGCTCGCTGCCCGCGAAGCTGACCGTGCCGCTTACCCGGCAGGCCGACATGCGCTACGGCGAGAACCCGCACCAGCGCGCCGCGCTCTACCGGCTCCCGCGACGACCCGCCGGTACGCTGATCGACGCCCAACTGCGCCAGGGCAAGGCGCTGTCGTTCAACAACATCGCCGACGCAGATGCCGCGCTCGAGTGTGCCCGCGCCCTGCCCTCGCCGGCCTGCGTCATTGTCAAGCACGCCAATCCCTGCGGTGTGGGCGTCGCGCCGACACTGCTCGAGTGCTACGAAAAGGCCTACGTCACCGACCCGGAGTCGGCATTCGGCGGCGTGATTGCCTGCAACGTGGAAGTCGATGGTCGCTTCGCCGGGACATTGCTCGCGCGGCAGTTCCTGGAGGTGATCGTTGCGCCCTCCTTCTCGGCCGACGCGCTGGCGGCGTTCGCGAAGAAGCCGAACGTGCGCGTGCTGGCCACCGGCCCGCTGGCCGACCCTGCAACGCCGTCGCTGCGGCTGCAGCAGATCGAAGGCGGCCTCCTGGTGCAGTACAAGGACGTGGCGATGGCGCAGGACGGCGATCTGCGCGTCGTGACGAAACGCCAGCCGACCGCGCGGGAGCGCGCCGACGCCGCGTTCGCCTGGCGCGTGATCCGCTTCGTCAAGTCGAATGCGATCATCTACTGCCGCGACGGCGCAACGCTCGGCATCGGTGCCGGCCAGATGAGCCGCGTGATGAGCGCGCGCATCGCCGCGTGGAAAGCCGGCGAGGCGAAGCTCGACATCCGCGGCGCAGCGATGGCATCGGACGCCTTCTTCCCTTTCCGTGACGGCATCGACACCGCGGCGAAGCATGGCATCTCGATCGTGATCCAGCCGGGCGGCTCGATGCGCGACGAGGAAGTGATCGCGGCGGCGGACGAGCACGGTATGGCGATGCTCTTCACCGGCGTGCGCCACTTCCGGCACTGACGAGCGATGAAAGTCCTCGTCGTCGGCGGTGGCGGGCGCGAACACGCGCTGGCCTGGAAGATCGCCCAATCGCGCCGCGTAGCCGAGGTGATCGTCGCGCCGGGCAACGCGGGTACCGCGCTGGAGCCGAAGGTCCGCAACGTTCCCGTCGCGGCGGACGACGTCGAAGCGCTGCTGAAGCTCGCCCGGGAGGCGCATGTCGGGCTCACCGTCGTCGGACCCGAGGCACCGCTCGCCGCCGGCATCGTCGACCGCTTCATCGCGAACGGGCTGCGCTGCTTCGGGCCGCGCAAGGCCGCAGCGATGCTGGAAAGCTCGAAGAAATTCGCGAAGGAATTCATGGAGCGCCACGGCATCCCGACCGCGGCGCATCGCTCGTTCACCGACTTCGATGAACTGAAGGCCTACGTCGAGTCGCGCGGCGCACCGATCGTGATCAAGGCCGACGGACTGGCAGCCGGCAAGGGCGTCGTGGTCGCGCAGTCGGTAGCGGAGGCACTGGCTGCGGCCGAATCGATGCTTGAGTCGAAGGCCTTCGGCGTCGCCGGGACGACGGTCGTGGTCGAGGACTTCCTCGCCGGCGAGGAAGCGAGCTTCATCGCCATGGTGGGCGTGGACGGCGCCATCCTCCCGCTCGCAACGTCGCAGGACCACAAGGCCCGCGACGACGGCGACCGCGGCCCGAACACCGGCGGCATGGGCGCCTATTCCCCGGCCCCGGTTGTGACCGACGCCATCGCTGTCCGTGTCATGCGCGAAGTGCTGGAACCGGTGGTCGCCGGCCTGCGCCAGGAAGGCGTGCGCTACCACGGCTTTCTCTACGCGGGACTGATGATCGGCCCGGACGGCACGCCGAAGGTGCTGGAGTTCAACTGCCGTTTCGGCGACCCGGAGACCCAGCCGATCCTCTTCCGGCTCAAGACCGGGCTGGTCGATCTCCTCGACGCGGCGCTCGACGGCAAACTGGGCAAGGCGAAGATCGACTGGGATCCGCGCCCGGCGGTAGGCGTTGTTATGGCCGCCGGTGGCTACCCGGACAAATACCGCAGCGGCGACGAGGTGAGTGGCCTCCCGGCCGCGCCGCTCGCCAACGCCAAGGTGTTCCATGCGGGCACCGGCCGCGACGCCAGCGAACGCATCGTCACCCGCGGCGGCCGCGTGCTCTGCGTCGTCGGCTCCGGACGGGACATCCGCGAAGCCCGGGCCGAGGCGTACCGGCTGGTGCACCAGATCCGCTGGGAAGGGGCCCAGTACCGTACGGATATCGGCTATCGGGCAGTGGCGCGGCTGGCCGAATAATTGTCAGTATCTATACACTTAAATAATTATTAAAAACAAATAATTATATATTGACACCAACGATCAGTAAGTCGTTTCTGTCAACTGTCGCTTGGCCTTTGCCCGCAGCGTCCGGCGACCTTTGTTCACCGTCGCCATGTACTCGGTCTGGCGTTGCTAGAAGTCGCGGACTTCGGACTCGACGTCCGCGGCAACAACGGCAACGGGCAGCAAGATTCCTGCCAACACTGCGGCGACAGCCTTGAGCTTTCGTCGATTCATTACGTGATCCTCGATCCCTTCAGAGTCTGGCTGTCGAGCGACGCTGAAACACCAGCGTCTGCTCGACGCGCTCGCGCGGCACGACGGCGCCCTTGCCCACGCCCGGGCACTCGGCGGCGATGGCGGCCCAGGCCTTGGGCGACATGTTCTCCGGCCAGAAGGGCCAGCTGCGGCACTGGTCGGGCCGCGCGTCGTAGACGCTGCAGCGCTTCTGCTCGAGGAAACGGCAATCGATGCCGGTCTCCCGGAGGTGGAAGTAACCGTCGGTCTTGTCGCAGTAGCTGCGGGTGAACTCGCGCGTGGGCATGCCAAGTGCTGCTGCGAGGCGCCGGCGATCCGCGGACGTCAGATAGACATAGCCATAGGCGCCGCGCGATACGCAGCACTTGCCCGAGCCCTGGCAGGCAAAGCGGATGCCGTCGTGCCACCAGGCCCGGGTCATGCGGGCAAAGGGGCGACGGTTACCGCTGCGGCCACCGTCACCGGTTCATCAGCGCTTCATGGAGTCGAAAAACTCGCCGTTCTTCTTCGTGTCCTGCATCTTGCCGATAAGGAACTCGACGGCGGCAAGCTCGTCCATCGGATGCAGCACTTTGCGCAGCACCCACATCTTCTGCAACTCGTCCGGCTGCGTGAGCAGCTCTTCCTTGCGGGTACCGGAGCGATTGATGTTGATGGCGGGGAATACGCGCTTTTCGGCGATACGGCGGTCCAGGTGGATTTCGCTGTTGCCGGTGCCCTTGAACTCCTCGTAGATCACGTCATCCATCTTGGAGCCGGTATCGATCAGCGCCGTGGCGAGGATCGTGAGGCTGCCGCCCTCTTCGATGTTGCGCGCGGCGCCGAAAAAGCGCTTCGGCCGCTGCAGCGCATTCGCGTCGACGCCACCGGTGAGCACCTTGCCGGATGACGGAGCCACGGTGTTGTAGGCCCGCGCGAGGCGGGTGATGGAATCGAGCAGGATTACCACGTCGCGCTTGTGCTCGACGAGGCGCTTCGCCTTCTCGATGACCATCTCGGCCACCTGCACGTGGCGGCTGGCGGGCTCGTCGAAGGTGCTGGACACGACTTCACCGCGCACGGAGCGCTGCATCTCGGTGACTTCCTCGGGCCGCTCGTCGATCAGGAGCACGATCAGGTAGGCCTCCGGATGGTTGGCCGTGATCGAGAGCGCTATGTTCTGCAGCAGCATCGTCTTGCCGGCCTTGGGCGGAGAGACGATCAGGCCGCGCTGGCCGAGACCGATGGGCGCGACGAGGTCGATGATGCGCGCGGTCATGTCCTCGGTGCTGCCGTTGCCCTGCTCGAGCTTCAGGCGCTTCTTCGGGAACAGCGGCGTCAGGTTCTCGAACAGTACCTTGCTGCGCGAACTGTCGGGCTCGTCGTAGTTGATCTCGCTGACTTTCAGCAAGGCGAAGTAGCGCTCGCCTTCCTTCGGCGGGCGGATCAGCCCGGCGACCGTGTCGCCGGTGCGCAGGTTGAAGCGGCGGATCTGGCTGGGCGAGACGTAGATGTCGTCCGGTCCGGCGAGATAGGAGCCGTCGGCCGAGCGCAGGAACCCGAAGCCGTCCTGCAGGATCTCCAGCACGCCGTCGCCGTAGATGTCGTTGCCGGCTGCTGCGTGGCCCTTCAGGACCTCGAAGATGATGTCCTGCTTGCGCGACCGGGCCATGTTCACCAGGCCCATGGACTCGGCGAGGTTCACCAGGGCCCCGACCGGCTTCAGCTTGAGCTCGGTCAGGTTCATCACGTTGCGACCGCTGAGTTTCAGCTCGGCTTTCGAGATGACATCGTCTTGGTTGAAGGTCGGGGCATCTTCCTCGTGCCCCATGCGCCGCATCCGCTGGTGCTGATGCTGGTGCTGGTGCTGGTGTTGCCCGCGCATCATCGGATCGATGTTGCCGTTGCCGCCACCACCCTTGTTGCGATTGCCGCCGCCTTTGCCGCGGCCCCTTGCAGAGTTACCGAGATAGCCTCTCACAGCTTTCCATCCAGTAGTTTCTTGAGGTTGTCCTTGGAGACGAGGCCCAGCTGCTGGGCCTCGACGACGCCATTACGGAACAGCATCAGTGTCGGAATGCTGCGAATGCCGTAGCGCATGGCGGTTGCCTGGTTCGAATCGACGTCGACCTTGGCGATGCGCAGCCTGCCCTGGTACTCCGTCGCGATCTGCTCGAGTACCGGTGCGATGGCCTTGCAGGGCCCGCACCACTCGGCCCAGAAGTCCACCAGCACGGGCGTGGAGGACTTGAGAACTTCCGTGTCGAAAGTGTCTTCCTGTATGTGAACGATGCTCATGGCTTGGTTTGGTGACTCACTGATGGGGTTGAACTGGTGAGGCCACGGCCCCCCGGCGCGCGGCGGTCTCACTCTGCGGTCGGCAGGAGCCAGCCGCCGGACGATCTTCAGGATGGCCTGGTGGCCGGCCCGATCAGGCACACAAGCTGGAGCAAGTGAGAAGTTTCCTTCGACGGAACCTGACAGCGAGGTGTCGGTGATCTGGGCTGGTGCGGGACTGACCCGCAGCGAATTGCGTTCAATTTGAACCGGTTCCCCGGCATTTTGCAAGTACCCGGATTCGATTTCGGCTATCGTTAGCGCCCCATGACCGGATCCACCCCCGTCTCATTCGAAGATCTCGGACTCCCTCCCTCGATACTAGAGGGCACCCGACGCGCCGGCTTCCGGCACTGCACGCCGATCCAGAGCCAGACCCTGCCGCTGGCGCTGACCGGTCGCGACATCGCAGGCCAGGCGCAGACCGGCACCGGCAAGACGGCGGCATTCCTGGTCGCGACCTTTGCGCACCTGCTGCGTCACGCCCCCGCGAATGCGAGGGAGCTGGACGGGCCGCGTGCCGTGATCCTCGCGCCGACGCGCGAACTCGCCGTGCAGATCCACGCCGACGCCATGGTGCTCGGCAGCGGCACGGGACTGCGCATGGCTGTCGTGTTCGGCGGCGCGGACTACGACAAGCAGCGCGAGACGCTGCTCGCCGGCGTCGACGTGCTCATCGGCACGCCGGGCCGCTTGATCGACTATTTCAAGCAGCACGTCTTCAGCCTGCGTCACGTGCAGGTCATGGTGCTGGACGAAGCCGACCGCATGTTCGATCTCGGCTTCATCAAGGATATCCGCTTCGTCCTGCGCCGGCTGCCGCCGTTCGACCGGCGGCTGAACCTGCTGTTTTCCGCGACGCTGAGCTACCGCGTGCTGGAACTCGCCTACGAGCACATGAACGACCCGCACCTGGTGCAGATCGAGCCGGACAAGAAGACGGTCGACAAGGTCACCCAGGCGATCTACTTCCCGGCTAATCACGAGAAGCCGGCGCTCATGATCGGGCTCATCCGCCGCATGCAGGCGGCTCGCACGATGGTCTTCGTCAACACCAAGCGGGAAGCCGAGCACGTGGGCGCGGTACTCGAGGCGAATGGCATCGGCGCCGCCGTGATCTCCGGCGACGTGCCCCAGCCGAAGCGGCTGCGTATGCTCAAGGAATTTCAGACCGGCACCCTGCCCGTGCTGGTGGCAACCGACGTGGCCTCGCGCGGGCTGCATGTGCCCGACGTCAGCCATGTCTTCAATTACGACCTGCCGCAGGATCCGGAGGACTACGTGCATCGCATTGGCCGCACGGCCCGTGCCGGCGCCAGCGGCGATGCCATCAGTTTCGCCTGCGAGACCTACGCAATCACCCTTCCCGAGATCGAGTCCTACATCGGCCACCGCATACCGGTGGCACAGGTCGATCCCGGCCTGATGACCGAGGTACAGGTGCCAGCCCGGGAGTTTCGACCTCGCGGACCTTTCCGCGGCGGCCCGCGCGGTAGTGGTCGAGGCGGACCGCCCCGCCGCAGCGGCGGCAGTGGTGGCGGCGGACGCCGACGCGGCCGCTGATCAACCGAGGAACGCGGCGACGCCCTCGATGGCCGTGTGCGGCGCGACATCCCGGGCCGGCTGCTGGCTGTCCGGTCGGGTGACGCCGACGATTCCTGCCAGCCCGTAGTGTGCGGCCGCATCGAGTACAGGCTGGCTGTCGTCGACGAACAAGGTGCGCGCCGGATCGAAGCCGACCGCCGCGCGCAGCGCGGGCCAGAACGCGGCCGACTCCTTCGGGCAGCCGAATTCGTGCGAACTCACGCAGCGATCGAAGCAGGCACCCAGCCCGCTGACCGCTTTCTTGACCGCGAGCGTTTCGCCATGGGCATTGGTGACCAGTACCAGTCGCTTGCCCGAGCGACGAGCCACTGCGAGGAATTCGCGGGCCCCGGGCAGGAAGCGGATGCGGTGACTGCTCGCGGCCTTCAGCTCGCGCAGGTCGAGGGCGAGTTCGCGCGACCAATAATCGAGGCAATACCAGTCCAGCGTGCCGCGCACGCGGTCGAAGTGGGCAAACAGTTCGCGGCGCACGACATCGGTTGCCTCTGCGCGATGGCGGGCGAGGCAGCGCGGCACGGCCTCCAGCCAGAACCAGTTGTCGAACGCCAGGTCGAGCAGCGTGCCGTCCATGTCGAGCAGGACGGTATCGGCGTCGCGCCAGAGTGCCGCAGCGCGTGCGTTGGCGGCAGTGGCGATACCGGCCTGCATCAGGGGCTCCCGCTATACTTTGCTGCATCCATGGCGCCGGGCAGTGTAGCGCTCCCACCGATGAAGCCAGAACCCCAGTCGCTGCTGCCAGCCGTGCTCGACACGGCGCGGGCAGCCGGTCGTGCGATCCTCGCGGTCTACGGCTCGGACTTCGCCATCGAGACGAAGGACGACCGCTCGCCGCTGACGGCTGCCGATCGCGCCGCCCACGACGTCATCCAGCGGGAACTCGAGGCGCTGACACCGGGCGTGCCCGTGTGGTCCGAGGAGTCCGCCGGCATCCCGCCAGGTGAAAGGGCCGGCTGGACACGCTTCTGGCTGGTCGATCCGCTCGACGGAACCAAGGAATTCATCAAGCGCAACGGTGAGTTCACGGTGAACATCGCGCTGGTCGAGGGTACGCAGCCCGTGCTCGGAGTCGTGCACGTGCCGGTGCAGGGGCGAGACTATTTCGGCGCCCGCGGCCATGGCAGCTGGCGCCAGGACCGCGACGGCAGCGCGCTGCCGATCCGCGTCCGCCGCCCCGCCGCCGCCGTACCGCGCGTCGTCGGCAGCCGCTCGCATGGCGGCGATTCGCTGACGGCCTTTCTCGCGGCGCTCGGCGCGCATGAACTCGTGTCGATGGGCAGCTCGCTCAAGTTCTGCCTCGTTGCGACGGGCGAGGCCGACCTCTATCCCAGGCTCGGCCCGACGTCGGCCTGGGACACGGCAGCAGCACAGGCCGTCGTCGAGGCGGCGGGCGGCGCAGTCACCGACCTGGACGGCAAGCCGCTGCGATACAACCAGGGCAGCGCGGTACTCAACCCGCATTTCCTGGTCTACGGTGATCCGGAACGCGACTGGCACCGGTACCTGCCCGATGCAGCGGGCCGGTGACTGTCGAATTGGTTTAAGATCGCCCCCGGCGGTTTCCGCCTGACAAGAACGACAACGCTCTGGCGGCGGCCCGGGCGAGGTCGACGCCCCTGCACCTCATGACGAGCAATATCGACAGGGATACGTTCAGTTCGCGGCTGCAGTTGAAGGAACTGCGGGTGCAGCATCGCGACCTCGACGTGGCCATCGCAGAGCTCGCGAAGAATCCCCATGCCGATCAGCTGCGCGTGAACCGCCTCAAGAAACAGAAGCTGCGCCTGAAGGACATGATCGCCAAGCTGGAAAGCCAGTTGATCCCCGACATGAATGCCTGAATCGGCGCGACTGTCGGCATCCTTGACAGCGGCAGATTTATCCCAACCTATTGATTTGTGGATATTTTCCAGCCTACTCCTGACAAGGTCGCCGGAACCTGCGCACGCCCCCTGTCGGGTGCTTTGACAACGTCGCCGTTTCAGCCGTCTTGGTGCGGGTCGGCAGGATCCCGCCCGCCGGCAAGATCGCCCGAAAAGCGTGATCGCGATCACATAAGCAGGCGACTTTGGGGTCTTCTGTCAAACCGGCTGCAGCACCGACGGCTGGTGGCACGGTAGCTGCATCGAGTTCCGCGGAAACGCAAGACTGCCAATTGCGCCTCCAACGCAACCCAACGCAACACGCCCACAACGCACTAAGCCCGATAAGAACAAGAACAAACGGGCATCACAACAAGAAGAAACGCACTTTTTCCGCGCCCAACCCCACCGCCTCGCAAGAGGCGGTTTTTTTTTGCCCGGCCAGTAGACTCCCGGCCATGGCGTGGCTGGTAGCAGATGTGGGTGGGACCTGGAGCCGCTGCGGCCTCGCGGCGGACGGGGCCCTGATCGGCACGCCGGCCGTGTTCCCCAACGCCGAATTTCCGGGTCTTGCAGAACTGCTCGAGTCGTACCTCTCGGGCCTGCCGCCTGCGACCAGGCCGCGGCACGCCGCACTCGGCATTGCCGGGCCAGTCGGCAGCGACGAGATCCGCATGCTCAACCGTGGATGGAGTCTGTCGCTGCGCGCCCTCGGCGCGGGTCTCGCGATGGATGTCATCGCTGCGATCAACGACTTCGAGGCCGTTGCCTGGTCACTGCCTGCGCTGCGGCCGCAGGCACTCGCAGCTGTCGGAAACGGCAGCGCCATTGCGGGAGCCCCCTGTGTCGCGATCGGACCGGGAACCGGGCTTGGCGTGGCTGCCCTGGTGCAACAAGGTCGCGTTGTCGTTGGCGGCGAGGGCGGGCATGTCACGCTGCCGGCGCAGGACGAGGCAGAAGAACGGATCGTGCGCCTCGCCCGCGAGCGCTACGGACACTGCTCGGCCGAGCGGATCGTCTCGGGTCCCGGGCTGTCGTTCCTGCACGAGGCGATGCACGGGGTGCCCGCCGTCACGGCCGAGGAGATCGGCCGCCGTCACGAAGCCGGTGACGCTGCAGCGGTCGCGACTATCAGGCAGTTCTTCCGGTTCCTCGGCACGGTCGCCGGGAATGCGGCGCTGACATTCTGCGCGACCGGAGGCGTCTACATCGCGGGCGGCATCGCGCCGCGCTATGTCGATGCGCTGCGCGACTCCGGGTTTCGCGAGCGTTTCGTTGCAAAGGGCCGCTACCGCGAATACCTGGAGGCGGTGCCAACCTGGGTCGTGACCGCCGGGGACCCGGCGCTTACCGGCCTGGCGCGCTACGCCGCATCGCGCGAGGTTGTCGGCTGACAGCCGTCACAGGCGCCCGAGGAACCGCCCGAAAATCGCACCGACCTCTGCGAGGTTGTCGGTCAGCCTGTGGTCGCCGTCGATCAGTACCAACTGCGCCCGCTGACGGGACGCGTAGCGCACGCTGTCTTCCCAGGGCACGACGTCGTCGCGCCAGCCGTGCACGATGGTGGTCGGGCAGCTCGCCGGGGGCGGAACGTACTGCTCATAGCCAGGCACGTAGAACGCCGGTGCCATGAGGAAGAGCCCCGCGACGGACAGCTCCGCGGCGACAGCCGCCGCGACGAATCCACCCATGCTGCTGCCGGCCAGTGCCATCGGCCGGCCGTAGCTATGTGCGTAAGAGCGCAATTTCGCCACGCGCTCGAGCGGGTCGTCGATGCCTTGGTAATCGAGCGATTCGACCGTCCAGCCGCCGGCGCGCGCGACGCCGGCCAGCGCGCGGATCTTGGTGCCCCAGGGCCCGCTTTCCTTGCCATGCGAAAAACAGATGTGGCGTTCGTTCATCGACCGGCCTTGCGTTTTCGCGCTGGCGGCGGCCCCCACAGCAATTCGTCCAGGTCGGCGTTGCGACAGCCGAAGTAGCGCGGCGGTACCCGGCCGTCGATGACCGTGACGCCCTCCTCGCGCAGGCGCCGCACCTGCTCGCGAAAGCCGCGCGACCCAGGTGGCAGCGAGATGCGGCCGGCGGAATTGATGACCCGATGCCAGGGCACTTCCGTGCCGCAGCCGGCGAGCGCGCGCCCGACGAGCCGCGCACCGCGCGGCAGTCCGGCCCGGGCGGCGACTTCTCCGTAGCTCGCCACACTGCCGGCCGGAATCGTCGCGACCGCAGTGAGTATGCGTTCCGCGCGCTGGCGGCTCGTTTCCATCACGGCGATGGTAGCGCGGGATCGTGAAGCGCGTGCTTCTCCCGGCCACGCCGTTGCAGCAGATTCGCCGGCGATGCGGCGCGGCGATCTTGTCGGGCGCGTGAACCTGGCTGCCGTGCCGTTGCGCTCCGGCGACAGCCTGTTCCTGCAGTGCAGCGCCGCGGAAATCGAAACGCTTGGCGGCAGCGGCGAATTCGAGGACGCGCGCGAGATCGGCGAAACGGAACTGCGCGGGACTTACCGGCTGCAGGAGCGACTCTTCGCGGTGCGTGTACCGCGCGACTCGGCTCTGGGCGGCCAGAGGCTGGTCGTGTTCGCCGTGGCGATGACGCTGACGGCGCTCTTCTGGCCCCTGCGCTAGACGCGCGGCCCCGTCAGCCTAGCGATGCCCCAACGGCGCGACGGCCGCGCCATTGCAAGACCACCACCAGCAGCGTGCCGGCCACCAGCACCAGCAACCAGAACGCATGGCGACCCTCGATCAGCTGGAACACGACGCCGTGCGCGACGCTCAGGCTGAACACGATATAGGCCCGACGCTGTATGCGCTTCCATCGCTCGCGGCCGAAGCGACGCAGCGCGCGGTCGTTTGAGATCGCCAGCAACCACAGGAACAGCAGGCCGATCGCGTAACCGGCGAGTATCGACCCCGTGCCTACCCAGCCGGCCCAGCCGGGCAGTGGATCTTCGGGTGGCCCGGTGATGTAGTCGCGGAAGTACGCCGGGCTCATGACAACGCCTGTAGCTGCGTACAGATGCACGATGCCGGTAAGCCCCGACCAGATGCCCAGGTCGCGGCGCAAAACGTTGTTGAGCAACGGCTGCCCGCGACGCAGGACGTTCAGCGGTCCGATCGCGAGCGCCGCACAGAGCAGCACGAAGCAGATCCACGCCGTGGCGAGGCTCAGACGGTCGGGCGCCGCAGCGGCCGGGCCGGCGAACCACGCCAGTGCCGCTGTGGCGCCGCTCGCGGTAGCCAGGGCCAGGTGACGGAGTGCGCGGCTCACCTCGGCCAGGCCTCAGGGCAGCAGCAGCGTCGAGCCAGTCGTGCGCCGCGATTCGAGCGCGCGGTGCGCGTCGGCGGCAGCCGCAAGCGGAAACGTCTGCCCGACATGAACGTGGAGCACGCCGCGGGCGATGAGGTCGAACAATTCCCCGGTGCCGGCGAGCAGTTCCTCCCGCGTGCCGATGAAATCGAACAACGACGGACGGGTGATGTACAACGAACCGCGTTTCGACAGCTCCAGCGGCGAAAACGGTTCGACCGGACCGGAGGCATTGCCGTAGCTCACCATGACCCCGTGGCGGCGCAGGCAGTCGAGCGACTGGATGAACGTGGCACACCCCACCGAATCGTAGGCTGCCGCAACGCCGCCACCTGACAGCGCGCGCACGCGAGCGACGAATTGCGGATCGTCCGCCAGCACGACCTCGGCGCAGCCGTTGGCCCGTGCAAGCGCGGCTTTTTCCTCCGATCCGGCAACGCCGATGACCCGCACGCCCAGGTGCCGCGCCCACTGCGACAGCAGCAGCCCGACGCCACCGGCCGCCGCGTAGGAGAGCACCGTGTCACCGGGCCGGACCGGATAGCTGCGCCGGAGCAGGTACCAGGCAGTCAGGCCCTTCAGCATGCTGGCCGCTGCTGCCTGGTCAGACACCTGGTCGGGCAGCTTCACGATTTTCTCGGCTGGCATCACGCGCTCGGTGGCATAGGCACCCGGCGGCGGACTGCAGTAGGTGGCGCGGTCACCGGCCTGCAGGCCTGCCACTCCGGCGCCGACCGCAGTCACTACACCAGCGGCCTCGAGGCCGAGCCCGGCGGGAAAACCGATTGGATACAGGCCGGAGCGATGGTAGGTGTCGATGTAGTTGAGGCCTACGGCCGTCTGCCGCAGCAAGACCTGGCCCGGACCCGCGACCGGCGCCGGCGCCTCGCGCCACTGCAGTACCTCGGGCCCGCCACAACGATCGATCTGGATCAGCCTCATGAGTCGTGCCTCTGCATTCTGGTGCCCGCGCCGGCGAGGCGCACGCCGCGCGCGAGTATAATCCCGGCTCCGAGAGCGAGAACAATCCGCCCGATATGCCCGATTCCGTCGTCATCGCCGGCGCAGGCCAGGCGGCCGCTCAGGCGATCATTTCCCTGCGTCAGGGCGGTTTCGGCGACGACATCGTGCTGGTCGGCGACGAGCCCTGGCTCCCCTACCAGCGCCCGCCGCTGTCGAAGAAATTTCTGGCGGGTGAAATCGGGACCGAGCGGCTGTACCTGCGCCCTGCGCAGTACTACGCCGACCACCGCGTCGACCTGCGGCTGGGCGAGCGCATCGAGGCGATCGATCCGGCTGCCCGCAGCGTGCGCGTGGGCGGGCGCACACTCGCCTACGGCAGGCTGATACTCGCCACCGGCAGCCAGGTGCGGCGCGTGAACATCCCGGGCGCCGAGCTGCCGTTCGTGCATTACCTGCGCTCCATCGACGACGTGCGCGGCATCCAGTCGGGGTTCACGCCGGGTGCGCGACTCGTCGTCGTCGGCGGTGGCTACATCGGGCTCGAGGTGGCGGCGGTGGCGGTCAGCGCCGGACTCGATGTCACTGTCGTCGAAATCGCCGAGCGGGTGATGGCACGCGTGGTCGCCCCGCCGGTGTCGCGTTTCTACGAGGAAGCGCATCGCGCCGCCGGCGTGAAGATCCGGCTCGGCTGCGGCGTGAACGCGATTCGGCGCACGGCGCACGGCGCCGAAGTGGTCTGCTCCAGCGGACCGCCGCTGCCAGCCGACCTGGTTGTCGTCGGCGTCGGAATCCTCCCGGTGACCGCGCTCGCGGAGGCCGCGGGGCTTCAGTGCGCGAACGGCATCGTCGTGGACGAGCACTGCCGGACGAGCGACCCACACATCTACGCTGCCGGTGATTGCACCAACCACCCGAACAGCCTGCTTGGTCGTCGCCTGCGACTGGAATCCGTACACAACGCCACGGAGCAGGGAAAGACTGCCGCCATGGCCATCCTCGGCAAGGCCGAGCCCTACGCGCAAATACCCTGGTTCTGGTCCGACCAGTACGACCTCAAGCTGCAGATGACAGGGCTTTCGGATGATTACACAGCAATGACCATCCGCGGCACCCCGGAGTCACGCAGCTTCGCCGCGTTCTATTTCTCGGGCGACAGGCTGATCGCCGTGCACGCGATAAACATGGCGCGGGAGTTCATGCTGTCGAAGAAACTGATCGCGGACGGCGCAAGACTTAGCCGCGATGCGGTTGCCGACACGGGCCGTCCGTTCAAGGAGATCGCGGACGCTGCGTTCGAGCGCTGAGAGGCGCTACTCGATCGAGAAGTGCAGTTGGCGCAGGCCTGAGAATTCGTCCGCAGACACCGGCGAGGGAGAGAACTCCTCGCGAAACACGCCGGACTTTCCGGCGAACTCGCCGCTGCCGGCCACGAGACGCGGCTCCCTGCCGCGAGGCACCGGCGGCAGCGGATAGCGCGAGGCGCCCGGAACGAACCCGCGGCCTCGCGCCGCGGACCAGGATCCGTCGCGCAGTGGCGCCCAGAAATTCTCCGATCCGTTCAGTTGCAGCGAACCGCGGCCCGGCCAGACGATGTTCCACGCGGTTGTGACGCCCAGGCGCGCACGCAGCAGGTTGTTTCCGGGCGCGACCGCCGAGAATCTCACGCCGAGGGCGGACGGTGAGCCCGCCTCGCCGCTCATCACGACGAGTTCCGCCCGTGCATGACGTATGCCAGGGTCGACGAACGCAGCGCTGCTGTCGGCGGTCAGGCCGAGCAGCCGCGCCGGGCGAAGCGCCATGCCGATGTGGCCCGCACTCTCCCAGCCCAGGGTGCTCACGGCACCGGAAAGCGCCACGGGCTTCTGGTCGAAGAAGCTCAGTGGATTGAGCAACAGCAGCCCGCTGCCGAGGAGAAGCCCGATCAGGAAACCGGCGGCTCCGGCAAGGCGATTCATCCACCCTCCAGCACGGTGCGCGTATTGATCGTGATGCGTCCGCTGCTGCGGCCATCGGCCGGTTCACCTTCCACAGACCATGCCTCGTCGTAGCGACCGGTAAATCCCGCGAACTCCTCCGCGCCGCCCATCACACGCCCGCCGCCGCGGTCCGCATCGGTGGTGATGCTGACCTGCGGCCCGGCCGACCAGAATCCCACGCGGTCCGCTGCCGCAGTGACTGCGCCGCCGGCATCGGCAGCAGCGGCGATGTCGATCGCGTTTTCCTGCTGCAGGTGCAGTGTGCCCCGGCTCGGGATGAACAGCATCCAGTCGCTGGCCTGGACTCCCCCGCCGCCAGGCGCCGAGCGGCGGTACGTCGAACGGCTTGCGAGTCCGATCACGTTGCCGGACACGTCGCGCAGCCGAAACAGCTCGACGGATGCGCTGCCTGCGGCCGTCGACATCAGCGCGACGCCGTCGCCCGTAGCGAGACCGGGAGGCGTTACGCCCGGACCGATGCGGTCTTGCGGCCACTGGATGATGAAGGCTTCTTCGCGGCCACCGTCCGGCACGACACCGATGATCGAACGGTAGCGCGTATTGACCGGCAACGGCAGGAACGCCGCGGCGACGATGACCGCCAGGATACCCAGCAGGATGCAGGAATAGAACGCTCGGGTCACCGCCACTACCCAAAGCCAGACCGCCCGCAGCAGATCTTAATTCGTGCCGGCGTCACCGGACAACACGCTGGTGCCTCAGGCCAAGTAGGCGGCGAGGTACTCTTCGAAGGGCAGGGTGTCGTGCTCCTCTATCCAGCACTGGCGATCGAGCGATGCCTGCGCCTCCACCTCGAGCAAGGCATAGTGCTCGTTGCCGGCATTGCCGAGCGCCAGCAACTCGGCCTTGTGCCGGCGCGCGAGGTCCAGCCCGAAGTCTGCCGCGGACATGCGGCTCGCGCGTATATCGACCAGCAACTGCGCGGAAGGTGTGCGATCCGGCTCGCGCAGGCGCGCCTCGCACTCGAGGAGCGCAGCGGTGTATTTCCCCGTCGAAGAATCGAGCAGTTCGGCGACGCGACGCATGTCGCGCAGCGATTCCAGGCCCCATTCCCGCATCGAGACCGCCACGCCGTCGCGCTGCAACTGCAGGCCTGGCTCCCGTCCGCGATGGGCCACCAGTCCGTGGTTGTGGTCGATGGTGGCCTGTTCCTCCGGATATTCCGGCGGGCTCGGCGCGAACAGGCAGTAAAGCAGGAAAATCTCCGAAAACCGCAGCGCTGTGTCGCTGACGCCGGTTGCTGCGTAGGGATCCAGATCCAGCGTGCGCAGCTCGACGTACTCCACGCCACCACGCCGCAATGCTGCTGTCGGGCGTTCGCCGCTCAGGGCCGAGCGCTTCGGGCGGATCGTGCTGTAGAACTCCGCCTCGATCTGCAGCAGATTGCCGCTGAGCTGCCTGTATTCACCGTCGGCGAACACTCCGATCTTCTCAAATGGCGGATGCGGGGTGCGGATGGCGTGCGTCAGGTCGTTGACGTACTCGTCGAGGGAGTTCGGCGATACCAACAGGGCGGTCTTTCTTTCGTTCCGGTAGCCGATTTCGCTCATCCGCAACGATGTTGCGTACGGCGCATACCAGGACTCGTCGTCGAACTCGTCGAGCCCGGCTTTGCCCTGCGGCAGGAAGCACTTGCAGACTGCAGGCGACGCGCCGAACAGGTACAGAAGCAGCCAATCCAGGCGTCGCACGTTGCGAACGACGGCGAGATAGGCCGCCGACTTCATGTCGGCGATCGGTGCAGCGGAACGCCCGAGATCCGCCTGGAAAGCCCAGTACGCATCCGGCAGCGAAAAATTGAAATGCACGCCTGCGATCGCCTGCATGTAGCGGCCATAGCGATGCCAGAGCCCATGGCGGTAGACGGACTTGAAGCGGCCTGCGTTCGAAGTGCCATAGCGCGCGATCGGAATGTCGAGCTCGCCGCGCAGCCGGCAGGGCATCGACAGTGGCCAGAGCAGCTCGTCGCCCAGGCCGCTCACCGAGAACTGGTGGATGTCGCGCAGGAATCCCGCGGTGGAATCGATGTCAGGCTGCGCCGGGGTGATCAGCTCGAGCAGGGCTTCGGAGTAATCCGTCGTTATGTAGCGGTTGGTAAGGGCGGAGCCGAGCGATTCGGGGTGCCCGGTCTGGGCAATGAAGCCCTCGGGCGTGACCCGCAGGCATTCCCGCTCGACACCGCGCAGGCCGCCGTTCAGCAGGCCCGGATCGCGGGCCGCTGCCAGGGCTGACAGGCGCTTATCGAACAGCCGACTCACCGGATCCAGCATCCTTCGCTAGCAGACGGCCGGTCGCCACAGTGGCGCCAGACCCGCAAGGTTACACGGCCACCATGCCGGACAGAACACGGAGTCCCGCCGGGAACCGGCTGCCAAGGGGAGCGGTCTACCTTGCTCATCGGTCACGTCGGCTGCCAGAGCCGCATAGTCAAGGAAGGCGACCCACAGGCAAAAGTGCCGCACTACTGCGGCGAACCGGTCGCCACCCTGCGGCGGGTCATCTACCGCAGCAGTATTCCGCACGGCCCCCATGGTCGGCGCATCGTCGTTGCCGGCGGCGGCACTCGGGTTGATATCGGCCGGGAGGAACTCGCGGTTCACCGCCACTCTGTCGTCGAAGTACTCGTCGAGTAATGGACCTACAACCTCGGGCTCCACAAGCTGATGCGCATCGTGCGCTTGGAGAACGTACTCGTGACCGACATCAACGCTCTCAGCTACGGCTACCGGCAATAGCCCTTACGCGAACCGCTCCGCAACGTAGTCATCCAGCCAGCTGCGGAGCCGATAGTCCGCCAGGAAGCTTACGTGCCCGCCGTGCCTTGACCGGCGCAGGGTGAGCGACCGCGGTCGCGCCAGGGCAGTTGCACCGGTGACGGGGATTACCGGGTCGTCTTCGGCCAGCAGGATCTCGGCCGGCACCTCGAGCCGCGCGAGCCGGTCGCCCGTGATGGCGTAACCACGCAGATAGGTGTCGAGGTCGGGAAAATCGGTGTACCCGCGCACGAAGTAATCGGTCATCTCGCGCAGGCTCGTAAACCGGTTCAGGTCGCCGAAATCGTAGACGTCGGCAAAGGCGCGTTGCTTCAGTACGAGCGAGTGTCGCCACTTGCGCAGGAAGTAAAGCTGGTACAGATACGGCCCTGCTTCGAGCGCGGCCATCGTCTCGCGGGGGTCGAGTACCGGGCAGACGGCGACGACCCGCGCCAGTTCGACGCCCGCATCCGGGGCCGCTGCAGCGATCCGCATCGCGAAATTTCCGCCGAGCGAGAACCCACCGAGGCAGATCCGCTCGCCCTGCCAGCGCGTGGCGAGTACGCGGACAGCGCCCAGCACTTCATCCAGGCGGCAGGAATGGAAGATCTCCCGATTGAGGTGATGCGAATCGCCATGGTCGCGAAAATTCAGGCGCACCACGCGAAACCCCGCGCGCGCCAGGCGCGCCGCCACCGAGACCATGTACTGCGAACCCGAGCTTCCTTCCCAGCCGTGCAGCAGGATTACCATGCGGCCGGGTCGAGCGGGTGGCGTGATATCGGCGTACAGCCGCACGCCGCCACCGACATCGATGGTCTCGCGAACCGTTCCCGCGAGTGCCGGCGCGCAACGACGAAGCAGCGCGAACTCCCGGGTCGGGAGGCCGGCTAGAACTGACTGGACATGCGCGCTGCGCAACAGGCGCGGCGGGCTGTATTCGGGCACGGAACCGCCTGTACTGACCGGGAATCAGCGGGGATTATCGGGTATCAGTGTCACGTTGACACGGTTGTTCTGCCGCGCCACCTGGTTCCACTCGCCCGCCGTAAGCCCGGTGAGGCTCGACGGATAGGGCGCGGCGGGCTGCAGGTTGCCGCGCGCCTGGATCTCGACGCGAACGGCGGCATCGGCGGAGCGCGACCCGAGGAACGCCGCGAAGGCGATCGTTTCGACGGCGGACGCCGCACGTGCCGCGTCTGCATCGAGCCCGATCGGACTGCAGCGCTCTGCCGCAAGGTCGTCAGGCGCCATCAGCAGCGAATTCTCCGGTCCCTGCACGTAACAGAAATCGCCGACATGACTTTCGAAGCGCACGGTGCCGGTAAAGCCCAGCATCTCGAGTCGCTCCAGCAGGCCGCGCAGGCTCTGCATGCGCTCGTTGCCGAAGGGTGGCGCGCCGGGCGGATAGACCGCCGCCTGGTTCATGCCCCACTCGAGCGCAGCCACGAACTCCGCCAGGCGACCGCTGACTTCGTCGCGCTCGGTATCGAGGAGCCGGGCGGTCTCGGTCGCGGGCGCTGCGGCGTTCTCCCGTCGCGAGGTCAACGTGGCCATGAGGCTGGCGTTCTGCTCGACGACCGCACGCCATTTGCGCTGCGTATCGAGCTGCAGCCAGAAGAACAGACCCGCCAGCAGCGACAGCGCGACGATGGCGGCGGTTCCGAACGGCGAACGCGCGGACTCCGGCGCGGGAAGCGGAGCGGCCTGCTCCCGCAGCACGCGGGCTACGGTGGCCTCGATGTCGGAGCGCAGCTCCTGTCCGTGGTGCTCGAACATCTCCTGCAGCCAGCGATGCATGTCCGTCCAGTCGCGGCTGTTGAGCGCTGCGTTGACGTCACGCCGCCGCTCGACATAAGGCGCGGACTCCAGTGGCAGCTGGGGCGGAGCCGGAGGCGCCGCATACTCGCCGACAAGGTGCAGCGTACGCAGCAACTCCGACACCTCGACTGGCTTGATCTGCTTGGGCAATACGCCGACGGCACCCAGGGCGCGCGCCTGCCCGACGTAGAGCTCTCCCTCCTGGGAGGTGTACATCATGATCGGGATCGTCGCTGTCGCCGGATTGGCCTTGATGGACTTGACGGCCTGGAGACCGTCCATCCCCGGCATCATGTGGTCCATGAAGATGACGTCCGGGCGACTGCGGGAGAGATAGTCGAGCGCCTCCTCCGCTGAAACCGCCATCTCGACGCGCATCCGGTTCGCTGCCAGGACATCGCCCAGCGCCTGCCGCGCGGTGCGGCTGTCGTCGACGATCAAGGCACACTTCTGCGTCATGGATCGCGCTACCCGGCAGACCTGAACGCCGGGTCATTGTAGTCACGCAACGTCAAATTTCAGCGCCTGCGTCAAATTTAAAGCGTAGCCGGGTACCGGCCCCTGCCCTGCTAGAATGGCAGGCGCCTGCTGGTCGGGCCCGGCCCGGGGCAACCCGGTCGTTGCTGCGACACCAGACATAACAATTACAACAAGGTCGCGGTCGTATCGGCATGAAGTCGCCGAACCTGCTCGTCAAATACCTGCTGATCACGCTCGCGGTATGCACGGCTGCGGTCGGAATCACCGCCTTTACCCTGTACATGCTGTTCGATGCGTCGCTCGACGCGACGCTGCAGCAGAGCACCCAGCTCTACCAGGAGCGGATGATCGACCGGGTCCGCGAACACGCGCGCAACACGACCGAGTCGCTGGCCCAGCGCGTAGAGGCCGAAGGCGCGCGCCGGGGCAGCAGGGCCGTGGAGGAAATCGTCAGCCGCGCGCTGGTGCTCGGCGGCGCCTCATTGACGGTACTCATCGAGTCCGACGGGAGCATCCGCGCGAGCGCCGGCAACCTGGCGCTGCTGCCACTCGTCACGGGCATCGAGACAGGCACAACACATGCCGCCGGCGACTCGATGGTGTCACGCATCGGCTTCGGGACGGACGGCGCGAGCGTCGCGCAGGTGTTTGACGCCGCGGTGACGACCACCGAGGTCGGCTTATTCCGCGAACTGGCTTCCGGCATCACGACCAGGATCAGCCGGGAGACCCTGGTGTCAGGAGCGGTCATATCGCTTGTCGCCATCGCCATCGCCGGCCTGATCCTCGTCACCTTCGCGCTGCGCCAGACAGGCGACCTGCGCAAACTCACCGCCAGCGCCGGGCGCATGATCGGCGGGAACTACGACGTAGCGACCGAGATGCAGCGCAATGACGAGTTCGGACTGCTCGCCAGCACGATGGAGGAGCTGCGCGTACGGCTGCGCACGACGACCATCAGCCGCGACTATCTCGACAGGATCCTGGAGGGCATAAACGAGGCATTGCTGCTGGTCAGCTCCACCGGCCAGGTGCGCCGCGCGAACGCCGCCGCGATCCGGTTGCTAGACCTGCCGGCGACGAAAATCGTCGGCCGCTTCATCGGCGACCTGATCTCGCCGGCACACCGGGCTGAGTTCCGTCTGGCGGATACTGCGGGCCGCACACAGGAAAGCGCTGTTGCCGCCGGAACCGGCCAGGACACCCCGATCTCCTACACCATGTCGGAGATCCGCGACGCCGATCCCGCCTTCAGCGGATTCATCATCGCCGTGCGGAACATCGCCGAGCGCAAGACGGCGGAGCAGCGCATCCGCTATCTGGCTCGCATCGACGCGTTGACCAAGGTGCCGAACCGGATGCAGTTCCAGCACCTGCTGCAGCGCGCAGTCGCCCGCTCGACCCGCCAGGACAAGCGCTTCGCCCTGCTGTATCTCGACATCGACCGGTTCAAGGACATCAACGACATTTACGGCCACAGCGCAGGCGACCAGTGCCTCGAGACACTGACGGAACGGCTCGCCAGGTTCCTGCCGGAGACGACCGTGCTGGGGCGGTTCGCGGGCGACGAGTTCGGCGTGCTGCTCGAGGCAGTCCCGCGGGAAGCGGACGGCACCGTGCAGCTGGCCAACACCGCGCGCGGCATACTCGGCGCGATAGCCGAACCGCTGCAGTACCACGGTCAGCAAATCCACATGACCGCCAGCATCGGCATCGCGCTCTTTCCGGCGGATGCCCGCAATGTGATCGACCTGATCCGCAGCGCCGACTCGGCGCTCTACCACGCCAAGCGCGCCGGCGGTAACGCATTCGAGTTCTTCGATCCGGAGATGAACGCGAAGACGGCCGAGCGCCTGATGCTGAAGAGCCGCCTGCGTCGCTCTTTCGAGCGCGACGAGCTGCTGCTGCAATACCAGCCCAAGGTGGACCTGAGGACCGGCCGGATCGCTGGCGCCGAAGCGCTCGTACGCTGGGACGTGGAGGAGCGCGGGATCGTCCTGCCGTCGGAGTTCATTCCGCTCGCGGAGGAGAGCAACCTGATCCTCGAGATCGGCGAGTGGGTGCTCGACCGGGTCTGCCGGGACTTCCGCGACTGGCAATCCGATATAGTCTTCCCCGGCAAGGTTGCGGTCAATCTCTCGCTGAAGCAGCTCAAGCAAGTTGACTTTCCCCAACGCATGGCTGCGATTTTCCGCCGCCACCGCGTCCCGCCGACGAGCATCGAGCTGGAAATCACCGAGAGCACGCTGATGGACAACCCGGATCGCACCGTGCGCATCCTCGGCGAGCTGTACGAGATGGGCCTGTCGCTCGCGATCGACGACTTCGGAACCGGCTACTCGTCATTGAGCGCGTTGCAGAAATTCCCGATCACGACGCTGAAAATCGACCGTTCTTTCGTGGTGAATGCCGCCGCGAACAACGACGATGCGACGATCGTCTCGACCATCGTGCACATGGGCCATGGGCTCAACCTGGATGTCGTCGCCGAGGGCGTCGAGTCGGCCTCCCAGCTCGCCTTTCTCCGCAGCGCCGGCTGCGACTACGTCCAGGGGCTGCTCTTCGGTGCACCAATGGGAGCGGCAGAGTTCCACCGCCTGGTCCTCGAGCAGCGTCACGGGGAACCTGCATACGGCACGACGATCAAAGCAGCGACACAGCCAGCTGGGCAGCGCGGATTCACCCGCTGAGTCCGCTCTGCGGCATAATCCGATCAACCGATTTCAGGTCCGAACCACCAAGGTTGCCCGTCATGCAGAAAATCGCCGCCCTGTCAGCCCTCGCCGCGCTCGCCGCCGCCAACACCGCCGCTGCCGCCTGCGCGTACCCCCCGGAAATCGACGTCCCGAACGGCGCCCGGGCGACCAAAGACGAAATGGTTGCAGCGAACGCCGCCGTGAAAGGCTACATGGCGCAGGTCGAGGAATACCTCGCCTGCCTCGATCGCGAGGAAGCCGATCTGGGCGATGCCGTGACCGACGAACAGAAGCAGCTGCACACCACCCGCCACAACACCGCCGTCGACGCGCTGAACGCCGTGGCTGCCCGCTACAACGAGCAGGTGCAGGCCTACAAGAAAGCCGGCGGCAAGTAGTCCGGCAGTTTTTCGAATAGAATCCCGGCCCTTCCAGAAAGGCCACGCATGACACAAGCCGCCAGGGTCGTGATCACCGGCGCCGCCGGGCAGATCGGTTACCAGCTCGCGTTCCGCATCGCTTCGGGGCAACTGCTGGGACCCAATCAACCGGTCATCCTGCAGCTGCTGGAGATTGCGCCCGCGCTCAACGCACTGAAGGGCGTGGTCATGGAACTGGAGGACTGCGCCTTTCCGGCGCTACAGGGCGTCGTGGCGACCGACCAGGTCGACCAGGCGTTCGGCGATGCCGACTACGCGCTTCTGGTGGGCGCGAAGCCGCGCGGTCCCGGCATGGAGCGCGGCGACCTGCTGAAGGAGAACGCAAAGATCTTCTCGACCCAGGGCAAGGCGATGAACGAGCACGCCAGCCGGAACATCAAGGTGCTCGTCGTCGGCAACCCGGCCAACACCAACGCGCTCATTGCCCAGAGCAATGCGCCGGACCTCAATCCGGCCAACTTCACCGCGATGACGCGCCTCGACCACAACCGCGCACTCGCCCAGCTTGCGGCGAAGACCGGCACGCACGTCACCAAGATCCGCTGCATGACGATCTGGGGCAACCACTCGGCGACCCAGTACCCGGACATCAGCGAGACCCTGGTGAACGACCGCGCCGCCAGGGACCTAGTCAGCCGGGACTGGCTGACCGGCGAGTTCATTCCGACGGTGCAGCAACGCGGCGCCGCCATCATCAAGGCCCGCGGGCTCTCCAGTGCTGCATCGGCTGCGTCGGCGGCTATCGACCACGTGCGGGACTGGGCGCTCGGGACGGCAGGCGACGACTGGGTGAGCATGGCCATCCCGGCGGACGGCAGCTACGGCATCAAGCCGGGCGTGATCTATTCCTTCCCCTGCCGCTGCGCCAAGGGTCGGTACGAAATCGTGCAGGGCCTCGAGATTTCCGCGTTCAGCCGCGACCGCATGGACGCCACCGACCGGGAACTGCGGGAGGAACGCTCCGCAATCGCGGACCTGCTGCCAAACTGAACGCGAAGCGGGGCACAGACCCCGTGGACGTTTCGCTTATATTTGGCCGCATTCGGCAGCCTTTGCCTGGAGGGCAATGCCATGCTCGGCTTCCTGAACTGGCTCTTCTGGACCCTGGCGCTCGGCGCCATTGCGCTCACCCTGGCCTACCGGCGGGTGGACCTGCGAACGGCCACCGCCACGCTGGGACTGTCCCTGCTCGTCTACTTCGCGCTGTCAGGATCCAACTGGCTCTTGGACCTGCTGCTCGCCGCTGCCTGGGGCGGCATGCTGGCACTTAACTTCACGGACCTGCGCCGGGAGCAGGTCACCTCCCCGCTGCTGCGTTTCTACAAGACGCTCGTACCGCAACTATCGACCACGGAACGCGAAGCCCTCGAGGCGGGCACGGTCTGGTGGGACGGCGAGCTGTTCACCGGCCTGCCGGACTGGTCCAGGCTGACCAGCCTGCCCGCCGCGCAGCTGAGCGCTGAGGAAAGCGCCTTCCTCGACGGCCCGACCGACGAACTCTGCCGCCGGCTGGACGACTGGCAGATCACCCATGAGCTCGGCGACATGCCGCGCGAGATATGGAACTTCATCATCGAGAAGAAATTCTTCGCGATGATCATCCCGAAGCGGTACGGCGGACTGCAGTTCTCCCCGCTCGGCGTCGCCTCGGTACTCGCCAAGCTTTCGAGCCGCAGCACGGTGGCGGCGTCGACGATCGGCGTGCCGAATTCCCTAGGTCCGGCGGAACTGCTGCTCCACTACGGCACGGAGGAGCAGAAGGACTACTACCTCCCCCGGCTCGCCCGCGGCGAGGAGATTCCCTGCTTCGCCCTGACGAGCCCGCGCGTGGGCTCGGATGCGGCTTCTATCCACGATACCGGCGTGGTGTGCCGTGGCGTTTTCAACGGCCAGCACGTGATCGGCATCCGCCTCAACTGGGACAAGCGCTACATCACCCTGGCGCCGATCTCCACGGTGCTCGGTCTCGCGTTCAAGCTCCGCGATCCGGACCACCTGATCGGCGACAAGGACGAGTACGGCATCACGGCCGCGTTGATCCCGACGCACCTGCCCGGCATCGAGATCGGTCGCCGGCACTTCCCGATCAACATCCCGTTCCAGAACGGACCGACCCGGGGCAAGGACGTGTTCGTGCCGATCGACTACATCATCGGCGGCCGTGCCCGCGCCGGACAGGGCTGGAAGATGCTGGTGGAACAGCTGTCCGCCGGCCGCGGCGTGACGCTGCCGTCCAATGCCATGGGCGGCGGCAGGGCTGCCGTGCTCGCCTGCGGCGCCTATGCGCGCATTCGCCGGCAGTTCAACCTGCCGATCGCCCAGTTCGAGGGCGTCGGGGAGGCGCTCGCGAGGATCGCCGGCCACGCCTACATCATCAATGCCGCCGTCAACGTGACCTGCACCGTGCTCGGCCGGGGCGAGAAGCCCTCCGTGCCCTCGGCGATTCTCAAATATCACTGCACCGAGCTGGCGCGGAAAATCGCGAACGACGCGATGGATGTCCACGGCGGCAAGGGCATCATGCTCGGCCCGAAGAACTACCTGGCTCGCGCCTACGAGGTGTTGCCCGTTGCGATCACCGTCGAGGGAGCGAATATCCTCACGCGCAGCCTGATCATCTTCGGCCAGGGTGCCGTGCGCTGCCATCCGTTCGTCCTGAAGGAAATGGAAGCGGCGCAGTATCCGGACTTCGAACGCGCGCTGCGCGAATTCGACCGGCACCTGTTCGGACATATCGGCTATGCCATCAGCAACGCTGCGCGCTCTTTCTGGCTGGCACTGACACACGCGCGCTACTCGAGCGTCCCGGTCAGCGGCCCGACTGCCCGCTTCTACCAGCACGTGAACCGGTTCAGCGCGGCGTTCGCGCTGTCAGCCGACGTGGCAATGCTGACGCTCGGAGGCAGTCTCAAGCGCCGGGAGCTGCTGTCCGCGCGGCTGGGCGACGTGTTCAGCTCCATGTACCTCGCGAGCATGGTGCTGAAACATCACGAGAACCAGGGGCAGCCGGCGGCAGATCTGCCGCTCGTCGAGTGGTCCTGCCGGACGCTCCTGTACCACGCGCAGGAGCAACTGCACGGCTTCCTGCGCAACCTGCCGAATCGCCCGGTGGCGGCGCTGCTGCGTGCGCTGATCTTCCCGCGCGGGCGCCAGTACTTTGCGCCTTCTGACGAAATCGGGCAGGAGATGGTCAAGCTGATCACCCACCCGACCGATTCGCGCGAGCGGCTCATCGCGGGCATCTACTCCGCGCGCGATCCGGGCAATCCGCTGGGCCAGCTGCAGCAGGCGCTCGAGATGGCCGAGTCGCTGGTGCCGCTCGAGCAACGCCTGAAGGACGCCGTGCGCAGCGGGCTGATCGAATCCGAGCATCCACTCGAGCAGATCGAACTCGCCGAGCGCCAGGGCATCCTGAACGGCGCCGAAGCCGAGCAGCTGCGCCGCTACGATGCGCTGGTGATGGAGATCACCGGCGTGGACGACTTCGATCCGGGCGAAATCGGCCGGCGCGTCGAGCCGAAAGCGCAAGAGCCGCGCGCGGGCAGCCAGGCTGCCTGAGGCCCGCATTCGACCGACTGCGCCTGCGTGAAGCTTTCGCTGTTGCCGCGATGCGCTACCGTCCGGGGTGCCGGTTGAAGCGCGAGCGGCGCTGAAGAAAACGGCGCCTTGCGGCGCCGTGTTTCCCCTCACCCCTGTATTGCTGGTGCGTCTGTCGCGCACCTGCGGCGAGATTCCTGGCCATCGCTGCGCATCTGACATATCGCGGCTGCAGGCACGGCGTGGCGGGTACGCTGGGGGAGATTGCAAGCCCCATGCCAGTGTCCGCGAATCAGGGACTTGGCAACACGCCACCTCCGCAACCGGCCGTTACCTGTAAACGGGGCCGACGCGAACCGCGTCACACTCAGCGATCGGGCGCGAGCGACGTGAACTCCTGTCGCCAGGCGCCGATGCGCCGCTCGTCGTCCGCGACAACGCTGAAGCTCTTGCCGAGTGCTGCCTCATTGCCGAGGGTGGCGACGACAACCACGGCCGTGTCGGCGCGGGTGATGTCTCCGAATGCGTCCGGATCCTGGTCGAGGCGCAATCCCTTGCTCCCCGGCTCGCCATCGCGCAACCCGCCCGGCCGCACGATCGTGTAACCGAGGCCACTCGCGCGCAGATACGCTTCGCCCTTCTTCTTCCAGACGAGCACATCCCCGCCGACGAAGTTGAGGATCCAGCGCACGAAGCCGCCTTCCCCCTCCACGCCGACGGACGACACCAGCACGAACTGGCGGACACCGCCGCGGCTTGCGGCATCGACCAGATGGCGTACGCCGCCGTAGTCCACGAACTCGGGCGAGTTCGGTCCGGAGCGCTCCGTGGCGCCGATCGTGCTGATGAGGTAGGTCGCCCCCCGCAGCGGCGCGAGCAGGCTCTCCGGTTTCGTGACGTCTGCCGCGCGCCAGTCGTGGCCGCCGCCAATAGTGCGCTTCGCCGTTGCGGCGTCACGCGCCAGCGCGCGAACCAGGAAACGCCCGTCGCGCGCGAGCTCGTCAAGGACGCGCCGACCGGTGCGGCCCGTCGCACCGGCCACGACGACGATGGGTTTCGCGCCGGCAGGCTTCTCGATCTCGCCAGTCAGTTCGTGCTGGCCGGCCGCCGCGAGCGCCACAAGCGCCAGTGCGGCGGCGAAACCGCTGCCGATCGGCCGGAATCGCATATTGGTTACTCCGCCTGACTGGCGGGGATTCTAGCGCCGGGAAGCCTCAGATCGCGACGACGGGCGCGGGCATGGCCCGCGGCGGGTGCACGGTCATTCGGCACTCGTGGCAGAGCGACCGAGGCGTGTGCCGATGCGAGATCACCTGGCTCACGGGACGCCTTACGCCCAGCGCGAGGCATCGGGCGCACAACAGGAGCTGGGTCAGCCTGTTCAACAGGCCGAAATTCACTCGCGCCTTGCCCTGCTGCGCCACACGCCACTCCCGACGGCATCGGCCGCCAGGGGGCATGCTCGCAGCGCCCCGCGGGATTCTCCGGGACGGAACGCACAGTTTCACGGATCGGCGGCTCTCAGCGGGGCAGGACCGTGAGCTCGCTCATCATTCCCAGCTCGGCGTGATTGAAAATGTGGCAGTGGATGAACCAGCGCCCGGGCGCGCCGCCTGAGGCCCGGCCATCCGCCATCGCCCGGTCGTCCAGTCGAACGCGAACGACGGCGGCGCGCAGATCCGGTACGTCGATCGTATCGACGAACTCCTGGTAGTCGTACTCGTAGACGCTGCGACCCTGCGTATCGAGCAGTCGCACCGGCTGGAAGGAAAAGCCGTGCAGATGCACCGGGTGGTGCTGCTGTGTGCCGTTGCGGAACACCAGCTCGGTCAAGTCGCCGACACGCGCAAAGCGGCTGCTGGGCAGGTGGGGTATACCGCGGAATCCGCTGTCGCCGCCGCCCGTTCCATGCAGCGCGATCGCGTGCACGCCGTCGATCGACTCGCGCAGCCCGAGCACCGTCAGCAGGACCTCTGGGTTCGTCGTGCCCGGGCGCGGTGGATCGAGCCGGGCCGGATCGACGAGTGCGGCCGTGGCCTTCACCGTCTTCAGGTTCGCCACCGGATCGCGAACGGCCGCGTGCAGGCGCAGCGGATCACCCTCCGAGAGCCGGGCGACCGGCCGCTTACCGGCGAGGCGGATGTGCGCGAGCGGCACTGTCGGCAGCGCGCCGTATCCGTAGGGGTATTCGTTCGTGCCGTAGTGACTGTAGTCCTCGGTCCAGAGCGTCAGCACGTCACCGCGGCGGCCTTGCGGCAGGTTCACAACGACATCGGCACGCTCGGCCGGCGCGAGGACCAGTTCGCCGCGTGGATATTTCAGATCGACCTCTCCTGCCTTGCCACCCTCGACGCGCACCCGGTCGAGTAGGCCGCCCTGCCCGCCGACACGCAGCAGCGGCACGAGGCGCCCGGCAGTGTCGCTGAGCCGCAGGCGGAAGTAGCGACTGACCGCTGCGTTGATGAGCCGCAGGCGAGCGTTCGATCCCGCCGGCAGCTCCCAGGCGGCGGCAGGATCGGCCAGCAGGCCGGGCGCGTCGGGCGAGCCACTGCGCGACGCTGGCACCCGGCCGTTGACGAGGACGAGCTGACCCTCGTTCACGCGACACCGCGGATTCACGCCGCAATTCATAGCCGGCTGGATGTTCGGCACGGCGCCCGGCGGCAACGGACCGCCGCCCAGGGGCTGTCCATGGTCATCGCGCGGCGACTCGCAGAGATCGCGCGGTGTCGGCGCGGCCGAGTGGCCGGGAAATCCACCCAATCCTTCGCGGGAGAACGACCAGGGAACGGCGGCGCCAGCCGCGAAGGTCACGGCATCGTTGGCACCCGGCGCCTTGCACACGGTCGTATCGGCCAGCATCAGCGTCCGGCTGCGCGACTCCGGCGGCAACACACCGCGGCGCACGAGTTCGCGGTCTGCCGCGTCGGTCACCACGATGGAGCCGTACAGTCCGCGGAACTGCGGATTAGTCGGTGTGCGATGCGAGTGGTACCAGAAGATCCCCGGCCGGGAGAAGGTGAATTCGTAGGTGTAGCGGCCGCCCATCGGCACCGGATCCTGCGTCAGCGTCGTCCCGTCGCTGGGGTTCGCGAGCTCGATGCCGTGCCAGTGCACGATCAGCGGTTCGCCGATCCGGTTCTCGAAATGCACGACGACGCGGTCGCCAACCTGCGCGCGCAGCGGCGGGCCTGGTGTCGTGCCATTGAACGTGTACATGCGGGCGGTCACCCCGCCCAGATCCACCGGCGTTTCGCCCGCGACCAGGCTCATCTCGATCACCTTGGCGCGAGCGGCAGCCGCGGCGAACAACAGCAGCGCGAAAACAGCCCGCGCTGGCACTGAAATCACGGCGCGAGCTCGAGGTAACCGCCCTGCCAGGAGTTGTCCTGGCCCTCCGGCACCTGGAACGCGGCGGGGCCGCCCTGGATGTAGTACTCGTTGGTCCAGTAGCCGCGCACCGTCTGGATGCTGCCGGACGGACCGGTGACGATCTCGAGCAGCAGGTTGTCGAGGCCGGGGTCCTCCTTGTCGCTGCCCCAGGCAACGTTCGCGTGCAGGCACTCCTTGCCGCCGGAGTCATCCGCGCAGCTGTGACCCTCGAACTCGGCCGTGGTACGCGCGCCCGGATTGCCGCCGCCCCAGACGGGCGCACGCTCCACGCCGATGCCATCCGGCGGAGGCCCGGCCCAGACTCCCGCGCCTGCAGTGCCATCGGTGGTCTTTGGCGCACGGGCACTGGTGTAGCAGTCGGTGGCGTCCTCGCGCCGGCAGAGCCGCTGCGGAAACCCGCGCTCGCCGATGACGTAGACGAACCCGCCGCCGGGACGCGCCGTGGCGAAATTCACGGCCGTCGGCTCGAGCCGGTGGCGGATCGCCTGCCACTTCTCCACCAGCCGTGGCGGCTTGCCCGCCTGCGAGTTGATGTTGCTCACGACATTGCGGGCAGCGGGGCCGACAACCAGCGTACCGCTCACGAGATCGTCCAGCCATTGGCCGGTTCCACGATCGTCGACGGTCAACTCGGCAGTCAGTGCCGGTCCGATCCGTTCGTCGCCCACGCGGGGCGTATACGTCGGCACTGCCTGCGGACTGTCGGGTGCGTAATAGACGGGATTGACCGTCGGCCCCACCCAGGGCAGTTCATGGCCGCCGACAACAGCACGGGAACGGCCGTAGGAGCAGTCGGCCAGGTAGAAAAACAGCGAGACCTGGATGCAGGCGTTGTCCTGGCCGTTGTTGAACGTGCCCTTGAGCGCTGTGCGGGTGGTAGCTGCCTCGGTACTCGAGGCCATTGCAGCCAATGCGCTGATCAGGGCGACGGTCCGGAATCGCATGGCTTGCCATCCATTGCTGGGTGCCGACAGCCTCACGCTAACACTGGCTTCAGCGCAGCCTCAATGCGCTTAAGATGGAGCATCCAGATTTCGCCGGAGCTCCAGCCGATGACCCCGATCCGCGCCACCCTGACAGCCGTTGTTGCCGTCCTTGCACTGGCCGCCTGTGGCGAAGCGCCGGCACCACAGTCCGAACCCGCGCCCGAGCCAGCCGCTGCGCCAGCTGAAGCTGCGCCGGCCCCGGCAGCGATGCCCCGCATGGCAGCGCCGCCTGGCGCGAAGGTGGCCATCAGCAGTCCGGCGGCTGGCGCTGTCGTGAAATCGCCGGTAACAATCACTTTCACGGTGGAAGGGATGGCGCTCGCGCCGGCCGGCACCAATGAGCCGGACACCGGTCACCACCACCTGCTCGTCGATGCCGATATTCCGGCGCTGGACCAGCCGATCCCGAAGGATGCGGCACACCTGCATTACGGGCAGGGCCAGACGGAAGCGCAGGTCGAACTCGCCCCGGGCGTGCACACCCTGCAACTGCTCCTCGGCGACGGCAACCACGTGCCGCACGATCCGCCGGTCTCCTCGGAGCAGATCAGCATCACGGTCGAATAGGCAGCACCAGCCGCCCTTCCGCACGCCAGCGCCGGCCAAGCGCCTCGACGGCGGCGGGCGCGGCCGCAAACGCCAGCCCGAAATCGCCGCCGCCGGCGCCGGAGGTCTTGTACACGCAGCCAGCTGACGCTGATTCGCGCGACAGCGCATGGTGCAGCGGCGTGAAGATGCCGATCCGGGCCGCTGCATCCAGCAGGCGCAACTGGGTGGCGTAGCCAGCCAACGCGGCGACGAGCCGCGACACCGCCGACTCCCGCCAGGCATCGAGGCAGCCCGCTGCCACGTCGCGCAGGGCATCGATGCGATCCGTGAAGAGTCGTGGCTCCGCGCGGCGCCACGCCTCCAGCTTCGCCAGCATCGCGGGTGTCGAGGCGCCCTGCCCGGTCCAGACTGCCAGTGCTGCCAGGCCTGCGGGCCAGGCCAGCGACTCAGCCCGCGGCCCGTCGTCCGAGGGATGCAGCGCGACGACGCCGCCCAGCGCTGCAGTCGCCACGTCGATGCCGCTGCCGCCGCCCTGGAGGTCGCGGTGGGCTTCCAGCGCGATGGCGAGTATCGCGTCGTCATCTGCCCGATCCGCCAGTGCGAGTGCCGCCCGCACCAGTGCGACGACTATGGCCGCGCTCGATCCGAGACCGAGCTTCTCCACCGCTCCATCCGGCAGGCGCGCGCTAAACGCACGGCTGTCGAGCGTAACCGTGACGGGCGGGAGATCGAATCCGCGGGCCGCCAGTGCCCGCGCGACGGCCTCGAGCACCGCGCCCTGGCCTCCCGGTGGCACCTGCCGCCATGACGGCAAGCCGCCACGCCAGGCGAAAGGCCACTCGCCGCCGCCGGCGACACGCAGCTGTGAATCCGCCGCAGGCTCCAGGGTCGCAACAGCTTCGGCGCCGACAGCCACGGCGATCGCGCTCGCGCCGTGCAGCACGGCGTACTCGCCGCACAGCACCAGCTTACCCGGCGCGCGGCCCTCAATCATCGGCAATCCGGGCGCCGCTGCCGAGCCCGCACTCGATGACCCGGCTTACCCCGGGAACCGCGGCCAGCGTGGCGCTCACGGTGGCCACCGCCGCGGGCTCGCAGATCGCCTTGACCTGCGGCCCGGCGTCGATGGTGAAAAATACAGGTGTGCCGCGCTGGCGCAGCTTGCGGATCTCCTGCAGGCAGTCGACGGTGGCTGGCTCCCAGTAGATGAGTGCCGGTTCGGTCGTGAACATGACCGCGTGCATCTTCAGGCAGCTGCGCTCGGCAACGGCGGCAAGCGCGGCGAAATCGCGCTGGCGCACCGCGGCCATGCCGGCGGCGAGATCCGCATCGTGACTGCGTACCCACTCGCGGTAGAGGGGCGAGCTGTCGCGGCTGGCCGCCATGCCGTCCCGGGAACTGGTCGCCTTGGGTCCAGTGGCCGTGATCGCCACGACGACACGCAGCGGCCAGTCGGCGGCGGCCAGCCAGGGTTCGCAGCGCACGCCGCCGTCAGGCTCGTTCCTGAGCAGCGCGAAGCCGCCGAACAGCGACCGCGGCGCCGATCCCGAACCGATACGTGCAACTTCGGCCAGGTCCGCCAGCGAAAGGCCGAGCCCAAGCGAGCGGTCGGCCGCGACCGCCAGCGCGGCGAAACCGGAGGCCGAGGACGCCAGGCCGGCACCGGTCGGAAAATCGTTGGCGCTCGTCACCCGCGCGCGTGTTGCCCGGCCAGCCCGATCGCGCAGCAGGTCCAGGCACGCCGTCACCCGCGCGGCGGTACCCCCGTCCGAGCGGCCGTTCAGCGTGACCTCATCCGACTGCAACGCGGGATCGAACTCCACGGCGGTGCGGGTGCGCATGCCATCGAGCGTGATCGACAGGGACCCCACGGCCGGCAGATTGCGACCGCCATCGCGTTTGCCCCAGTACTTGACCAAGGCAATGTTCGGGTGAGCTGTCGCGGTGGCGCGCATGGAAGGTGGTCGTCGTTGGCTGTGTGCCGCGGCGCGGACATTATAGGAGCGCGACCCGGCTCCCGCGCCGCCGCCGGGACGTCTATCCTGCGCCATGAGGTACCTGGGAGTCCCGAGCTTGTCTTTCGCCAACCGCATACCTGCCTACCGGGAGCGCATCGAAGCCGCGCTGGACGCCGCGCTGCCCGACCCGTCGCTGGCGCCGCAGCGGCTGCACGAGGCAATGCGCTATGCGGTGCTCGGCGGCGGGAAGCGGCTGCGGCCGATCCTCGTCTACGCCACCGGCGAGGCGCTCGGCGTGTCGCCCGAACGCCTCGATGCCGCAGCCGTTGCGATCGAGCTCATGCATGCCTTTTCGCTGATTCACGACGACCTGCCAGCGATGGACGACGACGACATGCGTCGTGGCCGCCCTTCGACGCATCGCGCATTCGACGAGGCCACCGCGATACTGGCGGCGGATGCCCTGCAGCCGCTCGCTTTCCAGGCCCTGGTCGCGAACGTCGCGCTCGACGGAGAGCCGGACGTGCAGGTGCGGCTGGTGCAGCTGCTCAGCGAGTGCTGCGGCCCGAACGGCATAGCTGGCGGCCAGGCGATGGATCTCGCCGCCGAACGCCAGCGGCTGGATGTCGCCGAGCTGGAGCACATGTTCCGGCTGAAGACCGGCCGGCTGCTGCGCGCAAGCGTGCTGTCTGCGGCGTATTGCGCCCCCGGCATCGACACGGCGCGGTTGCACCGGCTGGAGGTATTCGCCGACGCTCTCGGCATCGCCTACCAGATACGCGACGACATTCTCGACTTCACGACAGCCGACCATGAGCATGGTTCGGACTCGGTAAAGGCGAAGGCCACCTACCCGGCGCTGTTCGGGCTCCCGGCGGCCGCAGCGCGGGCGGATGCCCTGCTCGCGCAGGCGCTCGAGCAGATCGCCGACCTGGGAGCGGCGGCCGAGGGCCTGCGCTGGATGACGAACTACACCGTGCTGCGCAGCATGTAGGGCCCCCGGCCCGGCCCGCGGACCTTTAAGATAAGTCTGGCCATGTACACCAGCTTCTTCGGGCTGCACGAAAAACCGTTCTCGATCACGCCGGATCCGCGTTACCTATACATGAGCGAGCGCCACGCCGAGGCGCTGGCGCACCTGCTCTACGGCGTCAAGGAGGCCGGGGGATTCATCCAGCTGACCGGCGAAGTCGGTACCGGCAAAACCATGCTCGTGCGCAGCCTGCTGCAACAGATGCCGGAGACGGCCGATGTCGCCCTGATCCTGAATCCGCAGCTTTCCCGGGTCGAGTTCCTCGGCGCAATCTGCGAGGAACTGCGGGTGCCGATGCCCGAGGCCCGCAACAGCGTCAAGGCACTGACGGATGCCCTGAACCGCTACCTCCTCGATAACCACAGCCGCGGCCGGCGCACGATCCTGATCGTCGACGAGGCGCAGAACCTCCGGCCGGACGTCCTGGAGCAGGTCCGGCTCCTGACCAACCTGGAGACGACCAAGCAGAAGCTGCTGCAGATCATCCTGATCGGCCAGCCGGAGCTGCGCGATCTGCTCGCCCGCAACGACATGCGGCAGCTGGCCCAGCGCATCACCGGCCGCTACCACCTCGAACCGCTGACGCGCGTGGAGGCAGAGGCCTACATCGATCACCGGGTCAAGGTGGCGGGCGGTGTCGGCAGGATTTTCGCCGACGGCTCGCGGCGGGAGATTTTCCGACTGGGACGCGGCATCCCGCGCATGATCAACGTCATCGCCGATCGCGCCTTGCTCGGCGCATTCACCGCGGAGTCGAGCCAGGTCACGCCCGAGATCGTCCGCCGGGCGGCGGCCGAGGTCTACGACCAGCCCGTCATCGGGCTGCCCTCCTGGCGACGCTGGCTGCGCCAGGCGGCGATGCCCGCCGCAGTCGCGGCGAGTGTGGCGTTGCTCGGCATAGGCGCCTGGCTGCTGGTACCAAGACCATCGTCATCCACCGCACCGGCGCCTCCCACGCCGGCCGTGCAGTCCGGCGGCGCCATCGACCGTTCGCAGCAGGTCGACCGCCTGGAAGAACTCCTGCAGGGCGAGCCATCGGGCGCCGACGCGGCCTTCGCGGAACTGTTCTCGCTGTGGGGTGCGACCTACACCCCGGGCACGACCAGCGCCTGCGAGCAGGCTGAAGCCCTCGGCCTGCGCTGCCTGTACCAGCGTGGCACGCTTGCCGACCTGCGCACGCTGGACATGCCGGTGATCCTGACCTTGAGGAGCCGCACGGGCGTCGAGAGCGATGCCGTGTTGAGCACGCTGGACGACGAGGTCGGGCAGCTCAGCCTGCGCGGCAAACGCCACCGCGTCAGCGCCGCCGACATCACCGGCAGCTGGCAGGGCAATTTCCTGGTGCTGTGGCGTCCAGCTACGGCGGAAGTAAAGGCTTTTGCGCCAGGCACCAAGGACCCGGACATTCTCTGGCTGCGGGCAAGCCTGGCTGCCATACAGGGCGAGGCAATCCCGCCGATGCAGTCGGACCTCTACGACGAAGCGCTGGAGGAACGCGTACGGCAGTACCAGCGGGAGCGGCAGCTGACAGCCGACGGCCTGGTAAGCCAGCAGACGCAGATCGCCATCTTGGCCGACCTCGGCAGCACCTCGACGCCGCGGCTCGCGCGACCGGAGTAATCCGCCATGTCCTTCATACTCGACGCTCTGCGAAAGAGCGAAACCGACCGGCAGCGTCAGAACAGCCCTGGCCTCGTCGATGCCGGCATCCGGCCGCCGCTGCAGCGGCGCGCCTGGGTGGCGCCGCTGCTGATCGTGGTGCTGCTCGCCAACGCAGGCCTGCTTGCCTGGATCTCACTGCAGCCCGACAGCAATGCCCAGGCGCCCACCGAAGCAGCGCCACCCGTTGCCACCGGTCAGCCGGCCGTTCCCGCGACCCCGGTCTCCGGGCGTTCGCTCGCCGAAACGGCTGGCCTCGCCGAGCCGGAAGACGGGCCCTGGGACACGATGGCGGATATGCCAGCGGTAGTGGAAGAGGACCCGGTGGTCGAGCAGCTTGGGCCTGGTGTTGCCGCTACGACGGAAGCTCCGCCGCCTGACAGCGGCGTGCAGGACTCCCTGCCGACAGCACGGCAGCTCATGGACAGCGGCCTGCTGTCGGGCCAGGCATTGCACCTCGATATCCACGTCTACCACAGCGCTCCAGCCGAGCGTTTCGTGTTCGTGAACATGCGGCGGCTTGGGGAAGGCGATGAGCTGCCGGAGGGCGGCCGGATCGAGGAGATCACGCCCGAGGGCGTCGTCGTCGACAAGAACGGCCAGCGTTTCCTGCTGACGCGCGACTGAAGGAAAGATCATCTCTTGACGCCCCTCAGGCCGGACCGAAAGCGCGACATGACCGGCAAGCTCACGCGCATCGATGGGCTGCATCTGCGCTTCGCGCTGCGCTCGGGCATCGCGAGAGTTCTTTCCGCCACCGGCCTGCTCAACAAGATCAACGTCTATCCCGTTCCAGACGGCGACACTGGCACCAACCTGTCGATGACGCTGACGGCCGTCGACCAGGCGCTGGCGCGTTCCGAGAGCCGCAGCGCTGGCGAGGTGCTTGCTGTCGCCGCCGACGCCGCGGTGGACGGCGCGCGCGGCAATTCGGGCGCGATCATGGCGGAGTTCCTGCAGGGACTCGCTGATGGCACCAGCGCGAGGCGACGGGTGAATACGTCCGAACTCGCGCTGGCCTTCGCCAGCGCTGACCGCTACGCGCGCGGCGCGCTGGATACGCCGAAGGAAGGCACCATACTCACCGCGATTTCTGCCGTGGCGTCGAGCCTCACGCGCGGAGTTCGGTCGCACGGCGAGGACTTCCGCAAGGTGCTGCCCGCGGCGATCGAGGTTTTGCGCGAGGCCGTGGACCGGACGCGCGACACGCTGCCCGAGATGCGCAAGGCGGGTGTGGTGGACGCCGGTGCCAAGGGCTTCCTGCTGCTCATGGAGGGCGTCGTGGACGCAGCCATGGGCCGGCCGGAAGCTGCAACCGCCGCCACTGAGGAAGTCGTGGTTGCGGTCGTACCGCCGGAAGCCGGCGACGTCAACACCGGTGAGTTCCGCTTCTGCACGGAGTGCATCATCAGGGGCGGCGGGATCGATCGGCGCAAGCTGCGCGACGAACTTGCCGCATTGGGCAACAGCCTGGTCGTTGCCAACAGCCGCGACAAGGTGAAGGTGCACATCCACGCCCGCGAACCCGCAGCCGTGTTCGAGCTGGCGGCACGATACGGGGTCGTAGGCGGCCAGAAAGCCGAGGACATGACACGCCAGGCACACGCCCGGGTCGCAACCGAGCGCAGCGCGGTCGTCGTCACCGATTCGGGCGCCGACCTGCCGGACGAGGTCATCGATGAACTCGGCATCCACACGGTGCCGCTGCGCCTGCATTTCGCGGACCGGACTTTTCTCGACAAGGTGAGCATGGGATCGGCCGAATTCCTGCGCGAAGTCGCCCGCAGCGAACACCATCCCAAGACCTCGCAGCCTGCGCCCGGCGATTTGCGGCGCGTGTATGAATTCCTTGCGTCCCACTACGAACACGTGATCGCGATCAGCCTGCTCGGCCGCGTCAGCGGAACGTTGCAGGCCTCGCGGATGGCGGCACGACGCAGCTCGGACCCCGGCCGCGTGACCGTGATCGACAGCCTGAATATTTCCGCCGGACAGGGGCTCGTGGTTATGTATGCAGCCGAGTGCGCGCGAGCAGGGCTCACGCCGACGCAGATTGCGAGCGCGGTCCAGGACGCCGCCAGACGCACGACAACCTGGGGCATGGTGACCGACCTCAGCTGGGTCTCGCGCGGTGGCCGCCTGCCGAAGGCGATCGGCTGGCTGGCGCGCACCTTGCCGATCGCGCCGGTGCTGCGCATCGGCGGGGGCAGCCTCGGCCTCGCCGGTATCGCGAGGCGCGGCGCCGACCCGGTGCGCACGCTTGCCGGCTATGCTTCCCGCTTCGCCGTCGGCGGTGTTCGCCACCGATTCATGATTGCCCATGCAGGCGTGCCCGACCAGGCTCGCGCACTGCGGTCCACGATTCTTGAGCGGGTGCCGGGCAGCGATGCGTGGGTGACCGAACTCGGCGCAGCGGCAAGTGTTCACGGCGGGCCCGGAACGCTCGCGATAGCTGCACAGCCGTTTACGCCTGCACAGCCAGACGGCCGATCGGGAGATCACAGGTGAATGAGCCGAAAAACCGGGACTCAGTGACGCGTCGCAGTCTCGTGGCAGCCACCGGCCTGGCTGCCGCCGGACTGATCACCCACGGCAATGCGCAAGCTGGGGTCAGCCGCCTCAGCGGCATCGCGCCGCCGAAAGGCGGTCGCCATGTTCCGCCATTCCGGAGCATGCGCGATTGGCTCGACGCGATGGAGGCATGGGGTCTTCTGGTGCGGTTCAAGGATGTCGACCAGGACGCGTGGGAAGCGACGGCGATCATGTACCACCTGGTCGATCTCTACGGCTCCTACGGCGCTCCCGTGGTGCTCTACGAGAACCTGAAGATCGGAGGCAAGTGGTTCAAGGGTCAGGTCGTCGGCAACTATCAGGGACACTGGCACCAGGAAGCCATCTTGTGGGGCCTGGAGCCGGATCTTGTCGACCCGCGGAATTCCTATCGCACCGGGCTCGCGCACATGGTGAAGCTCCTGCAGGCGAACGGCGGGGATTACCCACAGATCCCGCCGCTGGTTGTTCCAAGGGAGAAAGCCCCCTGCAAAGAAGTCGTCATCGAGGGCGACGCGATCGATGTCACGGCATTTCCCTTCATCCAGGGGAATCCCGGCGATGCAGGACGCTACATCAATACCGCGTCTACCTTCAGCTACGACCCCGAGTGGAAGCAGAACTTCGGCACCTATCGATGCCAGATCCTCGGGCCGCGCCTCATTCATCTCAACTCGGAACCCAATCAGACCGGCAACGCCATGTTCCGGCGCGCCCGCGAGCGCGGCGAGAAGTCCATCCGGATCGCGTTGGTCCTCGGCCAGGACCCCGTTACCTGGCTGGTGAGCGGATCACGTGTGCCGATTTCACCGAAAAAGCCCGTTGACGAACTCGCCTACGTGGGCGGTCTTCGCGGCGCGGCGCTCGAGGTCGTGAAAGCAGACCTCAGCGACCTGCTGATCCCGGCGCATTGCGAGATGGTCATCGAGGGTGATATCGACCTGACCGAATGGGTCGCCGAAGGGCCTTACCACGAAACTTACGGTTACCTCGGTAATCGCAATACCGATCGTTTCCGGTTCACGGTGATGCGCATCACGCATCGCCGGAATCCGCTGGTAATGAACAGCTTTACGAGCATCGCCGGTGGTTTCTGCAAAGCGCCGATGGATGCCTATTCGGATGTGCTCTGGAAACAGCGCTACCCCCAGATCAACCAGATCTTCTACCACGATGAGGCGAAGGGAATCACCTTCATCAGCATCCGCAAGGACAGGCCGCGGCTTGGCCTGGAAATCGCGAAAGCCTATAGCGAGCGCTCGCTGATCGCGAAGCTCGTCGTGGTGGTTGACGACGATCTCGACGTCATGAACCAGTCCGAGATGCTCGTGGCGCTCGGCAGCCGCTGGCAACCCGGCACGGCAAGCGAAATCTATCCGTCGAAGCCTGCGTCGTTTTTCGAACCGAGTTCGCCCGACGGCAAGACGACGAGCAAGATCGCCATCGATGCGACCATGCAGTGGCCCGAGGAAGGTGGACCCGCGGAGTTTCCGGCTCTGAACCGGAACCTGTTCGACCGGTCGGCGGCGTCAGATGTCTACGCGAAAGTTCTTGCCAAGTGGCCTGATCAACTGACACGAAAGCCCTGGTGAGGCAGGGGCAACCATGATCGATCTCTACACCGCGTCGACCCCGAACGGCTGGAAAATCTCGGTCATGCTCGAGGAGATCAGGATGCCGTACACGGTCATCCCGGTCGACCTGGGGAAACTCGAGCAGAAACAGCCGGCCTTCCTGGCGATCAACCCCAACGGCCGCATCCCGGCCATAGTCGATCGCTCGAACGGCGACTTCGCGGTGTTCGAGTCCGGCGCGATCATGATCTACCTGGCGAAGAAGTCCGGGAAGCTGCTGCCCCGCGACGACAAGGGCGAGTCGCAGGTGATCCAGTGGCTCATGTTCCAGATGGGCGGCATCGGACCGATGATGGGCCAGGCGAACGTCTTCTATCGCTACTTCCCCGAGAAAATCCAGCCCGCGATCGACCGCTACCAGAACGAGGGGCGCAGGCTCTTCGAAGTGCTCAACGGCCGGCTCGCCGGGCGCGCCTACCTCTGCGACGAACTGAGCATCGCCGACATCGCCAATTGGTGCTGGGTGCGGATCCACAAGTGGAGCGGAATCAGCGTGGATGGACTCGACCACCTGCAGGCGTGGATCGACCGGCTCGCCGCGCGCCCTGCATTCCAGCGCGGCATCGCCGTGCCGGTGTCTATCGACTACGAGCAGATCCGCCAGACCGCGCAGACCATGGTCCAGCGCTGAGCGACGGGACCGCAGCAGAAATGAAATCTGCAGACATCGCCAGGTTTTTGGCGCTCGCTGTCCTGTTCAGCCTGTCGTTCCTTTTCATGCGCGTGGCGTCACCGCAATTTGGAGCACTGGTGACGACGGAGCTCCGCGTGCTGATCGCCGGACTGGCGCTCACCGGCGTCGTGCTCGCAACACGACGGCCCCTGTTGCTGCGCGAACACTGGCGTGGCTTCCTGGCGGTCGGCGCACTCAACGCCGGTATCCCGTTCGCGCTCTTCGCCTACGCGGCACTGCACATTCCGACAGGCTACTCGGCGATCCTGAATTCCCTCATGCCGATATTCGCCGCGACATTCTCCGCATTCATGCTCGATGAGAAACTCACCTGGCGGGTATTCGTGGGCGCGGCAGTTGGCGCAGCCGGTGCGGCCCTGCTCGTGCAGCGCGGGCCGGTCGAGGTGCACACGGAAGTTCTGCTCGGGGCGCTCGCCTGCGTGCTGGCGATCACCTGCTACGGTTTCAGCGCCGCCTACACCAAGAAGTACCTAGCCGGCCTGCCCGCACACGGTGCGGCAGCTAGCACGCTGCTGCTTGCTGCCGTCCTGCTCGCTCCGCTTGCCGCCGTAAGCCTGCCTGCGACCGTGCCATCGCTCAAGGCCTGGCTCGCCGTCAGCGGGCTCGCGATCTTCTCCACGGCGCTGGCGTTTATCCTGTACTACCAGCTGATGCAGGCGGCAGGCGCAACGCAGGTCGCCGCCGTCACGTTCCTGCTGCCCGCCTTCGGCATGCTCTGGGGCTGGATATTCCTCGGCGAGCCGATCACGCTCGCGATGATCGCGGGCTTCCTGCTCGCCGCCTCCGCGGCGGGACTCGTGCTCGCGATCGGTCCGTTCCGCCGGCGCAGCTGACGCAACGCCGCTCAGGCAGCGGTCGACTCGATCAGCTCGGGGCGATCGTTCGCCGGACTGTTCACCGCACGACTGACGGCATGCCAGGTCAGCAGGTCATCCGGTGCCGGCCGCAGCAGCGCCGCCAGCACCTCGGCCGGCTGGCCGGGCTCGAGCCAGGCGCGCAGCGCATCCGGCGGGATGATCACCGGCATGCGCTGGTGCAGCCGGGCAACGACGCGATTGGCAGCGGTCGTCACGATGGTGCAAGTCTCCAGTGGCGCCTCGCCCTGCGTCCAGCGCTCCCACAGACCGGCAAGCGCCAGCGGCCGGCCATCGGCGGGCGCGATGTAGTGCGGCACCTTGCCCGTGCCCGGGTCATGCCACTCGTAGAAACCGCTCGCGAGCACGACGCAGCGCCTGCGCCGGAACGCGTTGCGATAGGCAGGCTTCTCTGCCAGCGTCTCCGCGCGCGCGTTGATCATGCGGTTGCCGATGGCAGCGTCGCGTGCCCACGACGGGACGAGGCCCCAGCGAAACTTCACACCCTCGGGTTCGCCGTTCTCCCCCGCCCGGATCGCCGCCACGAGCTGTGTCGGCGCACAGTTGTAATGCGGTACGACGTCGAACGGCAGCTTGACGCCGAAAACAGCCAGTACGGCTTCCTTCGGGGAGTAGAAGGCGAAGCGTCCACACACTGCGTCGATTCACCCCGAACTCAGCTGCGGATGCCAGTGCCGCGCCGGATCAGCCACATGGCAAAGGCAAACAGCCCCACCGCGAACGCGACGATGATCGCGTAGGCGAAGCCGATGTCGATGTCTGACACGCCGAGCATCCCGTAGCGGAAGGCGTTGACCATGTAGAGGATCGGGTTGAGAAGCGAGATCTTCTGCGCGAACTCCGGCAGCAGCGCAATGGAATAGAAGACCCCGCCAAGGTAGCTGAGCGGCGCCAGGACGAACGACGGTATGATCGATACGTCGTCGAAACTCTTCGCTATTACGGCATTGATCAGACCGCCCAGCGAGAACACAAAGGCCGTCAGGACGATCACCGACAGCGTGATGAATGGATGCGCCACGTGCAGATCCGTGAAGAACAGCGCCACGACCGTGACCGTCGCCGCGACGGCCAGCCCCCGCACCACGCCGCCGAAGGCGTGGCCGAGGATGATCGTCCAGTTGGCCATCGGCGCGACGAGCATTTCCTCGAGGTGCCGCTGCATCTTGGCCGCGAAGAACGACGACACGACGTTGCCGTAGGCGTTGGTGATCACCTGCATCATGATCAGGCCCGGCGCGATGAACTGCGCGTAGTCGAAGCCGTCCATCTTGCCGATGCGCTTGCCGATCAGGTTGCCGAAGATCAGGAAGTACAGTGCCGTGGTCATCGCCGGCGGCACGATCGTCTGGACCCAGATGCGGAAGACGCGGGTGTATTCCTTGCGCAGCAGCGTCAGCAGTGCGACGAGCTGTGTGCGCAGGTTCATGCCGGCTTCACTCCGCCGGCTCGCGGGCGGTGAGCCGGAGGAACAGCTCCTCGAGGCGGTTTGACTTGTTGCGCATGCTTACGACGTGCAGGCCGGCAGCCGAGAGTCCGGCGAAAACCTCGTTCAGGTCCTGGTCCTTGGTGACCTCCACCTCGATCTCGTGATCATGCACGCGCTCGACCGAGTACCCTGACAGGACCGGGGCCGTGGAGATCGCCTCGCGCAGGTTGAGCACAAAGGTCTCGGCATGGAGCTTGCGCAGCACGCTCGCCATGTCGTCACGCTCCACGATCTGCCCGTGGTCGATGATGGCGACATGGCGGCAGAGATTCTCGGCCTCCTCTAGGTAGTGGGTCGTCAGGATGATGGTCGTGCCGGCGGCGTTGATCTCCCGCAGGAATTCCCACATCGAGCGGCGGATCTCGATGTCGACGCCAGCGGTCGGCTCGTCGAGGATGAGGAGCCGCGGCTGGTGCATCAACGCACGGGCGATCATAAGCCGGCGCTTCATGCCGCCAGACAGCTCGCGCCCGGAATCACGGCGTCGATCCCAGAGCTGCAGCTGCTCGAGGCAGGCCTCGGCACGCTCGCGCGCCTGCCGGGGCGTCATCCCGTAGAACCCGGCCTGGGTCGTCACGATGTTGTACACCGAGTCCCAGTAGTTGATGTTGATTTCCTGCGGCACCACGCCGACGTGTGCCTTTGCCTGCTCGAGAGCGGTGTCGATGCTCGAGCCGAACACCTCGACCGTCCCGGAAGTCTTGGTCACCAGCGAGGTGACGATGCCGATCAGCGTGGTCTTGCCGGCACCGTTCGGCCCGAGCAGGGCGAAAAAATCGCCTTCAGGCACCTCGAGATCGACACCGCGCAGCGCCTGTACGCCGTTCGGGTAGGTCTTGACGAGGTTACGAACGGCGAGCGCCAGCATGGCGCGTCATTGTGCATGGCAGCCGGTCGCGAGCCAATGCCACAGTCCGGGTCGAGTCACAGGACTGGCGTGGTGGCCGTGGCGGACCGACGTCGGTAGTCGCCAGCGGAATCGCTGCAAGCTGCGCGAGACGCATTTCCTCGGCATGGCCGTCGCGCGCTGCCCGCACCAGATCCGGCCAGAATCGCGGATGCTCGTGGAAACGTGCCTCCACGCGCCTCAGGTCACCTCGCGCCAGCGCACGCAGTTCGCCATAGCTCATGTCCGGGGAAATCACGTCGGCAGCAGGCCCGACGCAGAGCACCGCGTGTAGTGAGTCGCGGCGGGCAACCTGCCAGGCATAGGTGAGCAGCCGCGCGGCAAACACGCGCGAGTCCTCCATCCAGCGCGGATCCGCCGCCACCGGCGGCTCCGCGAGGCGCGTCACACGCAAGCCACGCTCACGCGCGAGACTGGCCAGCATGCACGGCGTCATCGCCATCGCCTCGAGCTGCGCGGCCGACAGCCTTGCGATGGATTCGATGGTAGGCCTGGCCAGCCCGAATGCCGCGCCATGGCCAGCCTCCCGCGCAGCGGCGAGCAGTCCCAGGAACTCGAGATTGAAGTCCCTGATTTCCCGGTAAAACAGCGAATCTGGTGCTTCCCGTTGCATTTGTGGTCTCCCCAGCTACCCATCCCCGGCGGGTACTATAGTTGCCATATTAGGGAAATTTTTCCCTAATATGGCAGTGAAACATCGAAAAACCAGTCATAACAGCCATTTATGGGCATTTCGGAGGGATTTGCGATGCGAGTGACCGACCACCGTTATGCGGGCGAGATCGACCGCTTCGACCTGGCGATCCGCCTGATTCAGCACGAGGCGCGCACGGGAACGATCCGCAGTTGCACAGGATTCAGCGAAGACCGGATCCGCAAGATCTACGTTTCCTATTTCAAGGCCGGTGGCATGCGCGGCGTGAAACGCCGCCGCGGCAAGTCGCCCCGGCGCGTCGGCCAATTCATCAATTCAGCGCCGCGACAAATCGAAGCGACGGTGCTGGCCGGCCTGTTCCTGCTCTGCGACGCCGGGCGTATCGGCGGCAACGGTCGGCTCGAACGCACGACCGATGGCGACCCGGTGGCTCTGGGCCAGCGGCTGTGCCAGGCCTTCGAGACCTACCAGGGCATGCATCCGGAACCTCGCTGGTCGTTCGAGTGGGCCTGGAATCTGTACCATTCGCTCGTCGAAAGCCGCGAGCTGTATTTCGCCAGCTGCGACTCCTGCGCCGGACCTTATGTGCAGGATGCTTTCGCGCTGGATTACCGCCGCTGCCCCTTCTGCGAACTGCGGGACCAGCGACGGGATCGCCCGAGCTGATGCCAACGAGCCACATGCCGCCACTTCACAGCCACTTCTCCGGGCCTTACATCGAGCGCGCCACGGCACTGCGCCGCAACCCGGCGCAGCTCGCGGCCGCCTGGCGGGCCGATGGCACGCGCTTCCTGCCCGTGTGGGAAGCGCAGTGCCTCATCCGTGAAGGCGCCGCTGCCCGGCTCCGGCGCGAAGAAATCGGCAGCGAGTTGCCAGATCCGGCGCAAGGCATTTTCCTCGGCCTCGAGCAGGGCGAGCACCGCTTCGCGTTCGCAGTCGAGTCACGCGAACTGCCCGAACTGCCAGGGCAGTTCGGCGGTTTGCGCGACCTCGTCAGCAACGTCCCGGCAGACGATGCGGGCCTGTTGGCTTACGCCCGCGGCATGATCAACTGGCACCGTCAGCACCGTCATTGTGGCCTCTGCGGGGCCCCGAACCGGGCGGATGAAGCCGGCTTCGTGCTCGCCTGCACGTCGGAACGCTGCGGCAGCCGCAGCTTCCCGCGGCTTGATCCGGCCATCATCGTGCTCGTCCACAGCGACCGGCACTGCCTGCTCGGACGCCAGCGGAGCTGGCCAGCAGACCGCTTCTCCACCATCGCCGGATTCGTCGAGCCGGGCGAGTGCCTTGAGGATGCGGTGCGGCGCGAAGTGCTGGAGGAAACCAACGTCGAGGTCACCCACTGCACCTACCTCGGCTCGCAACCCTGGCCCTTCCCGGCGTCGCTCATGATCGGATTCCACGCTGCCGCGGCAGTCGGGGAAATCCGCCTGAACGATGGCGAACTGGCCGAGGCGCGCTGGCTCGACCGCGCGGCACTGGCCGATGGCGGCGTGGTTCTGCCGCCGCGGGCGTCGATTGCCTGGCAGCTGATCGAAGCCTGGCATGACCGTGTGCCGGGACCGGGCCTCGCCAGCTTCCACCGTGACGGCGCGTTCCTGCGACCGGCCAACCAACCCCCGGAGGCACGCTGACCATGTGCCTCGTCGTCATCGCCTGGCAGGCCCATCCCCGCTACCCGCTTATCGTCGCAGGCAACCGCGATGAGTTCCACGCGCGCCCAAGCACCGCTGCAGGCTGGTGGCCGGATGCGCCCGCGGTACTTGGTGGCCGCGATGAACTTGCCGGCGGCAGCTGGCTCGCGGTCAACCGCAACGGGCGCTTTGCTGTCGTGGTCAACGATCCCCGGCGCCCGCCTGCAGCCGAGCAGACCCTGAGCCGCGGCCAGCTCGTGCGCGACTACGTGGCCGGAGACCGGCCCAGCGGGCGGTTCCTCGATATGGTGGCCGTGAATGAGAACCGCTATGCGGGGTTCTGCCTGCTGCTTGGCACGCCCGTGCAGGTACGGGGCTTCGTCACGGCGAAGGGTGGCGCACCGCATCGCTGGACCATGAAGCCTGGCGTAGCCGCCTACAGCAACGGTCCGATCGACGAACCGGCACCGAAAGTCGCCCATATGGAACGCGAGATCGCAGCGCTGCTTGCACGCGGCGAACCCGATCGCGAGGCGATGTTTGCCCTGTTGGCTTCGCGTGTGCCGGTAGCCGCCGCCGAGCCAGGCCTGTCGCCGCTGCGACTACTGCCCTTTGTAGCAGGCGAGGACTACGGCACGCGCGCAACGACGATGCTGGCCATCGATGAGCGGGGGCGCGGGGAATTCGAGGAACGCCGCTTCGGCCCTCGCGGAGTTCCAGGCGGCGTCACGCGCGAGCGATTCGAGATCAGCGGGAGATGAAAAAGCCCGGGCCGGCATCCCTGCCGGACCGGGCAATGGTTTTCGCGTCAGTGATTCCTGCGATCCCGGCGATTGCCGTCCCAGCGCCGGTCGCCGTGCTTCGACCAGCCGCGGTGCTTGCCGTGGTCATGACGGTAGGCGCGGTCGTCCCAGTGGCGGTGGTCGTGGCGATGATCGTGACGTCTGCCGTAACTGTAGTACTGCGGCGGGTTCCACTCCCAGTAGCCAGGACGGTAGTAGCCGCGGGGAGGCGGCGGGCAGTCGTCGTAATCGCCATAGTAGTGCCCGCCCCAGTACGGATGTGTGGCAAAGCGCGTCGAGAATCGCGGTGTGTTGATCTCGACGGCTATCTGCGGCGAGTCGTGGCTGGCCTGCGCAACACTGCCGGCCCCGAGCATCAGCACGGCCGCCGCCGACAACAGGCTGCGCCGCGCAATGGTCTGCCAATGGACGTTCAAGCGAGTTCCCCTTTCCTGTGACCGACACCCGACGCAGGCGCTGCGTCGTTCGCACCTGCGTCAGTCTTTACGACAGGGGTTGTCGCTCCGGGTTCCGGCACCCGGCGGAATCTGCTGCGAAGCGTCGGCTGAGACCTATGCGGGTACGGCGCCGTCAGCGCTCGGACTGCCGCCGGGCGGATTGGCGAGGTAGACCAGGCCGCCCGCGTAGATCGCGCTGACGAACAGCGTCGTGACGGGGTAGTCGAACGGCTTCAGCCACATCTCGGGGTAGAAGCCGAGATAGGACGGCATTTCCATCAGGCCCCAGCCGATGATGCCGACCGGGATCGCGTAGCGGAAGGCGGAACCTGCACGCGGGTACTTGAGCAGCTTGTAGAAAATGTAGGCGAACCACGTGGCCCAGACGCCGTAGGCCACCAGCATGGCCGTCTCGCTTGCCAGCAGGTACGAGACGTAGAGCCAGAACAGGTAGCAGAACCAGACGACGAACAAGGTCTCCAGCGCGACGATGCGGGCATAACTGCGGCCGCTGTTGTTGCCCGGCATGCCCGGCGACAATCCGACGGTGCGGTGCACCCAGCGCATGAGGTTGCACTTGGTCTCGCGGTTGTAGAAGCCGTAGAACAGAAACATCATCAGCATGACCGGGAGCGTCGACATCAGGAACGTTACGGCGGGCGCTGCGATCAGACCGGGCACACCTGTGTCGTATTCGGGGAACCGGAAGAATTCCGAGTAAAACTCGAACATCAGTTCGAACCATCCGACCCAGACGAACTGGGCGCCGAGGAATCCCATCCAGGTGGCTGAGACCTCGTCGCGCCGCAGGCCGGCGCCAATGAGTGCTGCCCCGCCGAGGCCGACCAGGAATGAAGCCCCGTTGTGCCAGGTGCCGAAGACCTCGCGGATGAAAGTCCACAGGCTGTGGCCGAGCCACTGGCTCAGGAAGGCTACGCTGAAGGCCACGAGGCCGAGCACGGGTTGCCGGTAGAGAGCTGCAGCCATGATGCGATCCCCCCGCTTGCTGGTAAAGGGCACCACTCTATCCGTGCCCACTATCAGCCAGACAATGGCGGCGGATCAAGCACAGGTGGAGCGCAAGCCGCCGCGGCCCGCAACGTGGCTGGGGATTGCCCGAACCGACCCGGGCGAGACGACGGGCAGAAAACCTGCGCGCAGCCCTTGACATCCGGACGCTCCTGCATACTATGCGCATCGTTAACCATGTATGCGCATGAGCCGGGATGCCTGTCGACACTGAATCGATGGAAAAGCGCCAGAAGGCGATTCTGGCGATCGTGCGGGGCCGCCGCGTGGCCCGGCAGTCCGAACTCGTGCGCCTGTTGAAGGAGTGCGGCATCCGGGTAACGCAGTCGAGCATCAGCAGGGATCTGCGGCAGCTCGGCATCACCAAGCTCGAGAACGGCTACCAGCAGCTGGAGCAGCCGGATCCCGGCACGGACCGGGACGCAGCGATGCTCGCCGAGTTCGTGCGGGACATCCGCACCGCCGGCGGGAACCTGACGGTGGTGAAGACGGTCGAGGGGGCCGCCCAGCGCGTCGCCTTCTACCTCGACGGGAGCGGCTGGGCCGAGATTGTCGGCACCGTTTCCGGGGACGACACGATATTCATCGCCACCCGCGGGGGTGGCGACCAGCGGCGGCTCCTGGCACGGCTGCGCGCCCTGTTCAGTGCCAGCGGTAATTGAGGAAAGCGAACGACATGGCCACGCAGTCCACGAACTCCCCCATCATCCTCGGCTACTCCGGCGGCCTCGACACGTCGTTCTGCGTGCCGTGGATGAAGGAGCACTACGGCCGGCCGGTCGTGACCGTGACCATCAACACGGGCGGTATCGACGCAGCCGCTGCGCGCGACCTGGAGGAGCGGGCCAGGAAGCTCGGAGCGCAGGAGCATGTCCTGGTAGAGGCCCGGCAGGTGTTCTTCGACCGGGTACTCAAGTACCTGATTTTCGGCAACGTGCGCCGCGGGCACCTCTACCCGCTGTGCGTCGGGGCCGAGCGCGGCATCCAGGCGACGCTGCTGGCCGAACTCGCCCGCGAGCGCGGCAGCCAGACGGTGGCGCATGGCTGCACGGCCGCCGGCAACGACCAGGTGCGGTTCGAAGTCGCGCTGCGGACCATCGCACCCGGGCTCGAGGTGCTGGCGCCGGTGCGTGACCACGCCTTCGTTCGCACCGAGCAGCAGAAGTACCTCGAGGACGGCGGCTTCCCGGTGCCGGTCCGCGGTTCGTCCTATTCGATCAACCGCGGGCTGTGGGGTGTCACCATCGGCGGGCGTGAGACGCTCGACTCGCGCGAGTCGATCCCGGAGAGCGCCTGGGTGCTGTCCGCGAACGCGTTCGAGAAAAACCTGGCGGCGAGCCGGCACACCATCGGCTTCACCCAGGGCGTACCGACGTCACTCGATGGCAAGACCATGAACCCGGTCGATCTGATCGAAGCGCTGGAAACCGTCGCGGGGCTCTACGGCATCGGCCGCGGCATCCACGTCGGCGACACCGTGCTCGGCACCAAGGGTCGCGTGGCGTTCGAGGCGCCGGCTGCGGAAGTGCTGCTGTTCGCCCATCGCGAGCTCGAGAAGCTGGTCCTGTCCGGCCTGCAGCAGCGGATCAAAGACCAGGTGGCGACGCAGTACGGCGACTTCGTCCACGAGGGCAAGCAGCTCGACCCGGTCTGTCGCGATATCGAGGCGCTGCTGACCTCGGCCCAGCAGCGGGTGACGGGCGAGGTACGAGTCATGTTCCGGCCCGGCAATCTGTTCGTGGAGGGCGTGATCTCGCCGCATTCGCTGATGGCTGCCACCAAGGGCGTCTACGGCGAGAAAGCCGGCGAATGGACGCCTGCGGATGCGCTCGGTTACTCGCGCATCCTCTCGCTGCCGGGCATCCTGCAGACGCGGGCCGCCGGCACGAAATCCGGAGGCAAGCCGCAGTGAAGACCGTCATCGCCGACAAGATCGGTTCCGTGGCCCAGCATGCGCAGCTGTCGCGCGAGCTGCGCGTCACGGCTGACATCCCCTGCGAGGAAGGCGTGCTCGTCGCCGCCGAGATCCTCAACAACAAGGGCACATACAACACGCTCGAGCTGACCAGCGGTCGCCAGGCCCAGGTCAAGCGTGGCGACGTGATCGTCGGCGCGCTCGGCCACCGCAAGGCGCTGTTCGGCTACTCGGGACACCTGCCCGAGAAAGTCGCCGTCGGCGACGTTTTGAACGTGCTCAACATGGGCGGGGTCATCGGCGTCTGCGACTCGATCAACGCGAGCTTCGGCCAGCCCTTCGAGGCGAAGATCCTCGGCGCGGTGCTCGACTTCCCGTTCCTCGGCGAGCGCATCGGCGTTCCCGCCCGCGCCGGTGCCGAGAAGCTCGACTACGACGCGTCGCTCGAGGCGAACGGCGTGCCAGTGGTCGCGCTCGCCGGCACCTGCATGAATGCCGGCAAGACCGCGGCCGCCTGCGCGATAGTGAGCCGGCTGCGGCATCACGGACTAGTGGTCGATGCGTTCAAGTCGACGGGCGTCGCGCTCCGCCGCGACATCAATGCGATGGAGGACGCTGGCGCGCGCAAGACGATGATCTTCAGCGACTTCGGCGTGGTCTGCACCACGGCGAAGAACGGCCCGGCGGTGACGCGCACCATGCTCACGCGGCTCGCCGCGACCAAGCCCGACGTCATCGTGTTCGAGCTCGGCGACGGCATCCTCGGCGCCTATGGCGTCGAGGCGATCCTGCGCCAGGCGGATATCCGCGCGGCGCTGACCTGCGTCGTGCTCTCTGCCAACGACCCGGTCGCGGCCTGGGGCGGTGTCGAGCTGCTGCGCAAGGAGTTCGGCATCGACCCGAAGGTCGTGACGGGCCCGTCGACCGACAACCAGGTCGGCCGCGACATCATCCGCGATCGGACCGGCGTGCCCGCGATCAACGCCGTCACGGATGCGCCGGAGCTCGGCGACGAGGTCGCGCGGGCGATCGGGCTGATGGTGAAGCCGTCGTGACCCGGACGCCCACGCTCATCCTGGGCGGCAGCGGCTACGTAGCCGGCGAGCTGCTGCGGCTGGTGCTAGGCCACCCGCAGCTCGAGCTCGCGGGCATCATGTCCGACAGCCAGGCCGGTGGCAGCGTCGCCGACGTGTTCACGCACCTGCGCGGCGCCGTCGGCGAGCTCAGGTTCGCCGCGAAGGACGAGCTGCTCGAGCGGCTCGCCCCGGGGCGGATGGCGCTCCTGTCCGCAGCGCCGCACGGCGCCAGCGCGGCATTGCTGGCGGAGTTCATCGCTCGCGCCAAGGCGCGGGGCACGGCGTTGACCGTCGTCGATGTGTCGGCGGATTTCCGCTTCGGCAAGGCGGAGGACTACGCGGCCGTTTACAAGCATGCGCACGGTGCCCCGGCACTGCTCGGCGACTTCGCCTGCGCCGTGCCCGAACATCTCGACGCCACCGACAAACCGCACATCGCCCATCCCGGCTGTTTCGCGACGGCCATGCTGCTCGCTTCGGTACCGCTGATGAGGCTCGGTCTCACCGGGCCGGACCTGCACGCCGTCGGCATAACCGGCAGCACCGGCGCGGGCCGTATGCCTGTCGCGACGACGCATCATCCGGAACGGCAGTCGAATCTGTTCGCCTACCAGCCGCTCGCCCACCGCCATGCGCCCGAGGTCATGGGCATCACCGAGGCGCTGACCGGCAAACGGCCGCGACTGCATTTCATGCCGCAGTCGGGCCCCTTCGCGCGCGGCATCCACATGACGGTGCAGGCGACGCTTTCGAAGCCGATGACTGCGGACGCGCTGCGCGACACCCTGCGAGACTTTTACCGCGGTCGCCAGTTCGTCACCATCGTCGACGGCATGCCGAAGATGAAGGACATCGTCGGCAGCAACGATGCCCACATCGGTGTTGCGACCGATGCGAACAGCGCGGCTGTCGTGGTGGTCGAGGACAATCTGTTGAAGGGCGCCGCGAGCGGTGCCGTGCAGTGGCTCAACCGGCGGCTCGGGCTTGCGGAGAACGTGGGCCTCACGACGCCGGCGCTCGGCTGGGTGTAGCCATGGCGAGCCATCTGCTCGACGTCTACCCGTACCTGCCGTTCAAGCCCGAGCGCGGCGAGGGCGTGTGCCTGTACGGCGGTGGCCGGAAGATCATCGACTTCTACGGCGGGCACGCCGTGGCAGGACTCGGTTACGGCCATCCCGACATCGTCCGTACCCTGCGCGAGCAGGCCGAAACGCTGTTCTTCCAGAGCAATGCGGTGGCGCTCGACGTACGCGAGGACGCCGCACGCCGACTCGCCGGCTTCGCGCCGGCGGGACTCGACACGGTGTTCTTCGGCAACAGTGGCGCAGAAGCGAATGAGAATGCATTGCGTATCGCCTGCCGCATCAGCGGCCGCGGCAAGGTGCTCGCGATCGAGCACGGCTTTCACGGCCGGACCGCCGCCGCTGCAGCGGTGACCTGGTCCGCCGTCGGCAAGTGGTACGGCTTCCCGCGCACGCCGTTCGACGTCGGCTTCATTCCGCGCAACGACGTGGCCGCGGCAGAACGCCTGATCGACGACAGCGTCGCCGCCGTGATCCTCGAGCCGGTGCAGGGCCAGGCCGGCGCATTCGACCTCGACCCGGCGTTCGTCCGCGCGATTGCCGCGGCCTGCCGCAGGCAGGGCGCGCTGCTCATCTCTGACGAGATCCAGAGCGGCATGGGCCGTTGCGGCAAGCCGTTCGCCATCGAACTCGCGGGCGTGACACCCGACCTCCTCACCATCGCCAAGGCGATCGGTGCCGGCTTCCCCTGCAGCGCCCTGCTGATGACGCGCGCGATCGCGGTCCAGTTGAAGCACGGGGACCTCGGCACGACCTTCGGGGGCGGACCGCTCGCGAGCGCGCTGATGAATACCGTCATCGAAGTCATCGAGCGCGACCGACTGATCGACAACGTGCGGGCGCGCTCGCAGGAGATACTCGACGCGCTGCCGCTCGGACCGGTCGAAGCTGCACAGGGCAAGGGCTTCCTGCTCGGCCTGCGTTGCAAGCGCCCGGCGAAGGAGATGCTGCAGGCCCTGCTCGACCGCGGCATCCTCGTCGGCACCAGCGCCGATGCGAACGTGATGCGCCTCCTGCCACCGCTGACGCTCGCGCGCGAGCACGTCGACCAGTTATTGAACGCCCTCGCGGACATCCGCTGAGGAATAGAACGTACGCCGCTGAAAAAAGGACCGACTGCGATGCCCATGAAGGTATTCAATGATCTCGCCGACTTCTCCATACCGGAGGTCGAGGCGCTGCTGACGCTCGCCACGAGGCTGCAGCAGAAACCCGAGTCCACTGCCCTCGCCGGCAAGGTGCTTGCAATGCTGTTCCTGTCGCCGAGCCTGCGCACGCTGTCGTCGTTCCAGGCAGCGATGGTGCGGCTCGGTGGCGGCTCGTTCGTCATCTCGCCCGACATGTCGATCCACGGTCTCGAAACCCGCTCTGGCATCGTGATGGACGGTGTCGCCGCCGAGCACCTGCGCGAGGCGATACCGGTCATTTCCTCCTACGGCGATGCCCTCGGCATCCGCGCCTTCGCCAACCGCACGAAGCTCGCAGAAGACCTCGCCGACACCGAGTTCAACGCAATGCGCGCACTGGTGCCAAAGCCGCTCATCAACATGGAATCTGCCATCCAGCATCCCTGCCAGAGCCTGGCGGACTGGAAGACGATGGACGAGCTGAAGGTCCCGAAGAAGGGCGGCAAGTTCGTGCTGTCCTGGGCCTGGCACCCGAAGGCGCTGCCGCTGGCGGTGCCGTCGGCCACGCTGCACATGGCGGCGATGCGCGGCATGGATGTCACAGTCGTTCGACCGGATGGCTTCGCCCTGCCGCCGCAGATCATGGACAAGGCCCGCAAGGCCGCGAGCCTGTCCGGCGGGAGCGTGCGCGAGACCAACGACCGCAAGCAGGCGCTCGAGGGCGCGCACATCATCTACGCCAAGGAGTGGATGTCGACGCAGCACTACGGCGACCGTGTCGCCGACCAGAAGCTGCGCGAGGAGCTGCAGGACTGGCGCGTCGACGACCCGTGGTTCGCGACGGCGCACGGTGATTGCCGCTTCATGCACTGCCTGCCGGTGCGCCGTGGTGTCGCCGTGACGGACCGCGTACTCGACGGTCCGCGCAGCGTCGTGATCCACGAGGCGCAGAACCGTATGTGGGGCCAGATGGCCGTGCTGTACCAGATGCTGGGACCGGGAGCCTGACCATGCAGCAGAACACGCAGAATCGCGACATCATCGTCGCGGCACTCCGCCACGCGGCGCCCTATGTGCGCCTGTACCGCAAGAAGATCTTCGTCATCAAGGCCGGCGGCGAAGTGTTCGCCGAGGCCGCCAGCACGCGCGCGCTGATCGAGCAGGTCGCCATCCTGCACCAGGTCGGCATCCGCACGGTGCTGGTGCACGGCGGCGGCCCGCAGAACACGAAGCTCGCCGATGCGCTCGGCGTCGAGACGCGCATGGTCGAGGGCCGCCGCGTGACCGACGAGCGCACGCTCGAAGTCGCGACGATGGTGCTGAATGGCCAGATCAACACGCAGATCGTCGCTGTCTGCCGCGAGCTGGGCCTGCCCGCCATCGGCATCAGCGGCGTCGACGCGGGCCTGATCCGCGCGAGGAAGCGCGCACCGGTGAAAGTGGCCGGGAGCGACGTCGACTACGGCTTCGTCGGTGACATCGACAACGTCGACTGCGACGTGCTGTCGACACAGCTCGAGAACGGCCTCCTGCCCGTGGTGAGCCCGCTGTCGGCGGACTCGAATGGCACGTTGCTCAATATCAACGCCGACACGGTGGCAGCTGCAATCGCCTCCGCACTAGGCGCCGCGAAGCTGATCCTCGCAACCGGCGCGCCCGGCATCCTCGAAGACCGCAACGACCCGGCCTCGATCATCTCCTATGTCGACCTCGCTGGCCTGGAGAGGCTGCGCCAGAGGGGCTCGCTGGCCGACGGCATGCTGCCGAAGGCGAAGGCGATCGAGAGCGCGATCAAAGGCGGCGTCTCGCGCGTCCACATCATCTCCTACAAGGTGCCGGATAGCCTGCTGCTCGAGATCTTCACAAACGAGGGCACGGGCACGCTGGTGGTGAAAGACATCGCGATGCTGTCGAAGGCGGAGCAGGACTCCGGCAGCTGACCCCCCGCCGTAGGAGCGGCGCAAGCCGCGACCGAACCCGCGACGAAAGCCGCGACAGGAGCAACCCGATGAGCAGGCTCTGGGACAAAGGCGAAGCACTGGACACCACGGTACTGCGCTACACGGCCGGCGAGGACCACCGCCTCGACGAGCGCCTCGTCGGCTACGACGTGCGCGGCTCGATCGCGCACGCGACGATGCTGCACCAGCAGAAGTTTCTGACCGACGCCGACTTCGACGCCATCGTCACCGGCCTCGAGGCCCTCGCCGTGAGCCACGCCGCCGGCGACTGGCACATCGGCCTGGAAGACGAGGACGCGCACACCGCGCTCGAGCGCCGGCTCACGGAGCGGATCGGCGAAGCCGGCAAGCGCGTGCACCTGGGCCGCTCGAGGAACGACCAGCTGCTCACTGCTCTGCGCCTCTACCTGCTCGATGCCAGCCAGCAGCTCGAAGGCGCCGCGAAGTCGGTCGCGGATGCACTAGACGCGCTGGCGAAGCGCGAGGGCAAGACCGCCCTCCCCGGCTACACCCACATGCAACAGGCGATGCCGAGCTCCGTCGCGCTCTGGGCCGGCGGTTTCGCGACGGAAATCCGCGACGATGCCGCCGGTATCGCCAGCGCACGCAGGCGCGCATCGAAGAACCCGCTCGGCAGCGCTGCCGGATACGGCGTGCCCGGCTTGCCCATCGACCGCGAGTCGACCCGTAAGCAACTCGGCTTCGACGAAGTGCAGGAGCCCGTGACGGCAGTACAGATCTCCAGAGGCAAGGCCGAAGCGACGCTGGTGTTCGAACTTACCCTGCTGATGCAGGACCTCGGCCGCCTCGCCGCCGACCTGCTCCTCTTCTATACGCAGGAGTTCGCGTTCGTCAGCCTGCCGAATAACCTCACGACCGGCTCGTCGATCATGCCGCAGAAGCGCAACCCCGACGTGCTCGAACTCGTGCGCGGCGCCACCGCAACCCTGCAGGGCGCGCTCGTCGAGATCCTCGCGCTGCCGGCGAAGCTCCCCTCGGGCTACCAGCGCGACCTGCAGCGCATGAAAGGCCCGCTGTTCCGCGCCATCGACGTGGCGAACGAGAGCTGCGCCGTGATGGCGCACCTCGTCGACAGCCTGAAGTTCCGGCCGGAGAACATCCGGCTCGACGACGGCATCTACGCCGCCGAGCGGGCGAACGAGCTGGTGCTGAAGGAAGGGATCAGTTTTCGGGAGGCGTATCGGCGGGTGGGGGCGGAGATCGCGAAGCGCAAGTGATCAGCGCACGCCTATAATCACCGCGTGCGCCAGTTCGCCCCGCTGCTGCTCGCCGCCCTTCTGCTCGCCGCCTGCGGCCTGAAGGACGACCTCTACCTGCCGGAGAAGAAGCCGGCCACGGTCGGCGCGCCCCAACAGGACGAAGAAGAACCTCAAGCAGCCAGGTCTCCTCTGCCGCAACCGTGAGGTAAATCGTCGGCGACACGCTGGTCGCGATTCCGCCGTGGCTCGCCATCGACTGGTCAGCTGACGCGGCTCTCTCCTATACTCCGCCACGCTCGTGTTTCCGGTCGGGCGGGGTCCCCGTCTCTGTGCAGCGACTGACATTGTTGATCGGGCCTCTAGCCGGCGCCCTGCTCGGCGTCGCGCTGGCCGCCGCCGGCTTCGCCGCGCCGCTGTGCTGGACCGCCGCCATCACGCTCACCACCGCGACGTGGTGGGTTTTCGAAAGCCTGCCGATACCTGCCGCGTCGCTACTGCCATTCGCGGCATTGCCTGCCGTCGGCGTGCTCACGCATCAGCAAGCCTCCGCAGCGCTCGGCAATCCCGTGATCCTGCTGCTGATGGGCGGGCTGATGCTGTCGCGCGGGATGGAGCGCTCCGGGCTGCACGAGCGCTTCGCGCTCGCCATGATCCGGGCGCTCGGTGGCAATGGCGGGCGCGGTCTCGTGTTCGCGTTCGTGCTCACGGCTGCGCTCATCTCGATGTGGATCTCCAACGCGGCTACGGCCTTGATGCTGACGCCGATGGCCGTCGCGCTGATCGACCGCAGCCGCGATGCACGCCTTGCAGTACCGCTGCTGCTGGCCGTCGCCTATGGAGCATCGGTCGGCGGTGTCGGCACGCTGATCGGCACGCCGCCGAACCTGATCTTCGCGGCGGCCTGGCAGCAGGCGACGGGCAGCGAGTTCGGGTTCCTGCGCTGGATGACGATCGGTGTTCCTGTCGTGCTGCTCGCTGCACCAGTCGTTGCCCTGTGGCTCGGCCGCAAGCTCGGTGCCGGTATGCGCGTCCCGCTGGAGCACGCCGGGCCGTGGCGCACCGCGGAGCGGCGCGTGCTCATCGTGTTCGGGCTCACGGTGCTCGCGTGGATGACGCGCGCCGAGCCGTTCGGCGGCTGGACGGCTCTCGCAGGCCTCACCGGCATCGACGACTCCACCGTGGCGCTCGCGGGTGTCGTGGTGATGTTCCTGGTGAGCGACGGCAAGGGCGGGCAGCTGCTCGACTGGAACACGGCGGTGGGAATTCCCTGGGGCATGCTGCTGCTGTTCGCCGGCGGCATCTGCCTCGCCGCCGGTTTCACCGCCAGCGGCCTCGACCGTGTGATCGCCGAGGGCGTCACCGGGCTGGCGACGCTGCCGACCGCGCTCCTGATGCTAGCGATCTGCCTGATCGTGGTGTTTCTGACCGAGATCACCTCGAACACCGCGGTCGCGACATTGCTGATGCCGATCATGGTCGCCGTCGCAGCCGGCACGGGCACCGCGCCGGAGCTGCTGATGATTCCCGCCGCAATCGCCGCCACCTGCGGCTTCATGCTGCCGGTGGGCACCGCGCCGAACGCGATCGTCTATGGCACGGGCAAGGTGACGACGGCCGAGATGGCGCGGGAAGGCCTGATCCTGAACATCCTCGTGGCGTTGATCGTCGCGGGAGTCTGCTACACCCTGCTCGCCTGAGTTGCCCGCGTCAGCGTGCGACACCAAGATTCGCTGCGAGATCTCTCACCGCGTCCGCTGTCACGGCCTGCGGGTTCGCGGCGCAGTAGTCCACCAGGTGCGTCGTGAGGCGATCGAAGTCCCAGGGCCCCCCGGGCTGCCCCGGCGCCGTGGCGAGCGCGTGCAGGGTCTTGCCGGAAGTTGCCGCGTAGTAGCCTGCCGCCCAGGTCAGCAGCGACAGCCGCGAACCGAGTGGCCCGATGCGGATCATGTTGCTGTACACGCTGCACTGGATGGCACCGATATCCGACACGCCACCCATGCCGTCGGGCAGTGGCAGCAGTTCCGCCGCCGCATTGGTCGCACCGAGGGCGAGCATGCCAGCGCCGACCATGCCGGCGATGCGCAGACGCAAGCTGGTCATGACACTCCCTCGCCCCGCTTCGCGCGGGCACCGACTTCCGACGGCTTCTTGGGGGCGAGGAGAATCGCCACCACCAGGGTCAGGAATGCGCCGAACAGTACCGACGCTTCGAAGGTGTGGGTCCAGGGATCGATGAAAACCTCGTGGCTCATCATGTCGAGCTTCTCGAGGATCTCGACGTTCACCCACGCGACATTCCCGACCGGGATGGCGTAGCGCAGTGCCGTGGCGGTGCGCTTGAACTGGATGAGCCGGGTCAGGCAGAAACCGGCCCAGGTCGTAGCGATGAAGACGGACGCAAGGTTGATGCCGATGAAAAAGTCGCCCGAGCCCATGAGTGCCGGGTCGAAGGTGAGCAGGTTCCAGGCGTAGCAGAACCAGGTGACGAAGAACGTCTCCATGAAGGTGATGATGGCGTAGTTGCGGTCCTGCGCCTTCTTCGTCGTGGGGCCGAGCCCTTCCTTCAGCCCCAGCTTGTCCTGGAACCAGAGGAACATGTTGCAGCGGGTGTCCTTGTCGAAGGCATAGAGGCACAGCATCAGCAGCAGTGTGCCCACCGTCGATCCCATGATCATGTACTCGGGATAGGTGCCGCTCACCTCGAGCGGACCCCCACTGCCTACGCCGTCCATGCGTGGCAGCATTCCCCAGTTCTCCCGCCCGTACCACATGTAGAAGAACTCGACCCAGCACATCCAGACGATGATGCCGGCGAGGAAGCCGATCCAGGTCTGGAAGCTCTCGTTCTTCGACTTCACGCCGTACCAGAGCATCACGATGCCGATGAAGCCGAGCAGTGGCGATATGGCGAGCGTCGTCGGCCGGCCGAGGCCATGCTCGATGAGAACCATCAGCGTGTGCGCGAGTCCGACACCGACGAACATCAGCACGAAGGTGACAAGTCCGACGATTGGCGGCTGCCAGAGCTTGGAGCGGCCGACCGGTGGCGAAGCAGTTGCATCGGACATAAGCGGATCCCGAGGTAGGTTCGAAGGGCGGCATGATAGTGGCCCGCCGAGCCGCCCCGCTGCGGCTAATTGTCGCCACACGCGCTGTTGGGCGCGCCTTGAGTGCGGCGAATCACCGCACGACTGCTGCGGATCTCGGAATGGCTAGGCGGCAGACGCGGGCGGTCGCGCCGCGGCCTCCGCGAATACCGGTGCCTGCAGCCCCGCCTCCGACTCACTGCGCCGGGCGCGCTCGGCGCGATAGCCGTTCACCAGTTCGAGCGCCGTAGTGGTGAGCGGCGGCAGGTCCACGCTGCTCGCACCGAGCGGCGTCACGCGCGAACCCCAGCGGATGACATGCGAGCAGAGTGTCAGGCCGCCGCCGAAACCGGGCGTGAGCAGGGTCGCGCCGGGCTTGACCCGCCCCTCCTCCAGCGCCTCGACCAGCGCCACCGGCACGGTCGCCGCCGACATGTTGCCGTAACGCTCGACGGTGAGAACCGCCTTCTCCATCGGGATCTTCGCGTACTTCGCGACCGACTCGATGATGCGCAGGTTCGCCTGGTGCGGCACGAGCAGGTCGATGTCGGTGGGCGTCAGCCCGGCCTTCTGCAGCGCGATGTCGGAGGCCTGGCACATGCCCTTGACCGCTTTCTTGAAGATTTCCTGACCGTCGAAATCCCAGCGCGTGTCGCCGTAGCGCACGCCGCGGTTCGCGTAGGCACAGCCCATGCCGCGCACGCGCAGCGTCTGGCGGGCATCGGCATAGCAGCCGAGGTGCTCCGCGAGTACGCCGAGCTTCTCGTCGCTCGCCTGCAATACCACGGCGGCTGCACCGTCGCCGAACAGGACCGACACGTTGCGGTTGTCCCAGTCCATGTAGGGCGAGATCAGCTCGACACCGATCACCAGCGCATTTTTCACGACACCGGTGCGGATCAGCGCGGTCGCGGACGACAGGCCGTAGAGGAAGCTGGTGCAGGCCGTGTTCACGTCCATCGCGCCGGCGTTGTGCGCGCCGAGGATCACCTGCACGCCCGAGGCGCTGTTCGGCACCTGCTCGTCGTAGCTGCAGCTGCCGTAGACGATGAGCTGCAGGTCACCTGCAGCCAGGCCGGCGCAGGCGAGTGCGCGAGCGCTGGCGACGGCAGCCATGTCGGTTGCCGGCACGTGCGAGATGCGGCGCTCGCGCATGCCCGTGCGGCTCACGATCCAATCGTCGGTGGTGTCGAGGAAGGTAGCGAGATCGGCGTTGGAGAGGATGGCGGGCGGCATGCACTTGCCCCAGCCCGTGATCGCTGCGTAGCTCATGACGGTGCCCCTGGCCCGGATGGCACCATTGTGTCACGGCAACGGCCGGTCCCCGCCGCCGGTTTTCGGCGCCAGCGCGCAGTACATGCGGTACCAGCGGCGCGTCGTGCGCGCCTCCGCCGTCGCTTCATCGACCATAGTGGTACACCGGAGCATCTGCGGTATACCCTGTGTCGGCAGCGCAACGGATGGCCTCGAGCCGGCGCCGACGGGACGCATGAATGTTCATCAATTTCTGGTATCCGATCTGCATGACCGACGAGCTTGGCGCCGCACCGCTGCGGGTCGAGTTGCTGGGCCTGAGGTTCGTCGCATTCCGTGACGGCGCCGGCCGTGCCCGTGTGCTGGCCGATACCTGCGTACACCGTGGCGGCTCGTTGAGCCGCGGCAAACTTCGCGACGGCTGCGTCGAGTGCCCCTACCACGGCTGGCGCTTCGACGGCGACGGACGTTGCGTGAAGATCGCCTCCCTGCCGGACCAGGCGCCTCCGGCCCGCGCGAAGGTCGACAGTTATCCGGTCGAGGAACATTACGGCGTCGTATTCGCCTTCCTCGGCGACTTGCCCGAGGCCGAGCGGCCTCCCGTTTGTCCGGTGCCCGAATACGGGCAGCCGGGCTGGCGGGCGAGCCGGATCATGCTGCTCGACGTGCGCTGCTGGTACGAGCGGTCGATGGAGAACGGCCTCGATCCCGTCCACAACGAGTTCGTGCATCCGGGCCAGGGCTTTCCGCCGATGCTCATGGACACCTTCCGGATCGACGAGCGCGACTGGGGCAGCGGCTTCGAGGCGTACTTCGGCAACCCGAAGCTCGAGATGACGACCTTCGCGCGCGAGCGCAACCGCACCGGGGAGCTGCGCGCCGGCTCGTGGTTCCACGGGCCGAACAACCTGATCACGTCGATCTTCATCAACGCCGACAGCAACCTGGTGCAGTACTTCTTCGAGGCACCGGTCGACGCGAACCGCACCCGCATCTATTTCCTGAACATGCGCAACTGCATGCTCGAGGAATCGATGGACGAGAAGGTGATGCAGGTCAACCTGAAGATCACCCGCGAGGATATCGGCATTCTCGAGGAACTGTGGCCGGTGCGCACGCCCGACAGCACGACGCGCGAACTGCTGACGCCTTCGGATCGCGTGGTCATGCGCTACCGCGAGCGGCTGCAGGAATGGGAATCACGCGGCTGGCGGATCGACCGCAAGGCGATCGCCGCGAGCGCCGGTGATGTCGCCTGGGCGATTCCGGGCCCGGCGCGTCGGGAAAGCGGCAACTGGGTGATCGAGGCTGTGCCGACGGTCGCGGGCGGCTGAGCGAATGACGCAGACAGCAGGTCCGCGCCTCGTCCTCGTCGATGGCTCGTCCTACCTGTACCGGGCATTCAATGCGCTGCCGCCGCTGGCCACGTCGAAGGGCGAGCCGACGGGTGCAGTGCTGGGCGTGCTGAACATGCTCGCCAAGCTGATCCGCGAGGAACAGCCCGCGCTGATCGCGGTGGTCATGGACGCGCCGGGCAAGACGTTCCGGGATGAACTGTTCGCCGAGTACAAGGCGCACCGGCCGCCCATGCCGGACGACCTGCGAGCGCAGGTGGAACCGCTGGTCGAAGCGGTGCGGGCGCAGGGCCTGACGCTGCTCAGGATAGAGGGCGTGGAAGCCGACGACGTGATCGGCACGCTCGCGCGGCGCGGCGAGGCAGCTGGCATGCAGGTGCTCATATCCAGCGGCGACAAGGACATGTCGCAGCTCGTCGGGCCGAACATCACTGTCACCGACACCATGGCGGGCCGCACCTACGATCGTGCAGGCGTCATCGATAAATTCGCCGTTGCGCCGGAGCAGATCGTCGACTACCTGGCCCTGATCGGCGACAGCTCGGACAACATTCCCGGCGTGCCGAAGGTCGGACCGAAGACCGCGGCCAAGTGGCTGCAGCAGTACGGAACGCTCGACGGGATCGTGAGTCACTCGGGCGAAATAGAGGGCAAGGTCGGCGAGAGCCTGCGCGACAACCTCGCGACGCTGGAACTGGCACGCAAGCTCGCGACGATCGACTGCGCCCTCGATCTGCCTCTAGGGCCCGGCGACCTGTCTGCGCAGCCGCCCGATGTCGGGAAGCTGCGCGAGATCTACGGCCGGCTCGAACTGCGCAACCTGCTGAAACAGCTGCCGGCCGCGGAAGAGCAGGCTCAGGTCCCGGCGACCGCTCCGGCGGCGATCGACAAGCGCTATGAAACGGTGTCCGACGAGAAGGCTCTGCGGAGATGGCTGAAGCGCCTGGAGTCCGCGGAACTGACGGCCTTCGACACCGAGACCACCAGCCTCGACTACATGGAGGCCCGACTGGTCGGGCTTTCCTTCAGCGTGGCTCCAGGCGAAGCGGCCTACGTGCCGGTCGGCCACCGCTATCCCGGTGCGCCGGAGCAGCTCGATGTGGCGCAGGTGTTGTCGCTGATGAAGCCCTGGCTTGAGAGCACACGCCACGCCAAGGTCGGCCATCACCTCAAGTACGACGCACATGTACTGGCCAACTACGGCATTGAACTGGGTGGCATGCGTTACGACACGATGCTCGAGTCCTACGTGCTGAATTCCACCGCGACGCGCCACGACATGGACTCGGTGGCGCGACTCTATCTTGGTGTCGAAACCATCCACTACGAGGACGTCACCGGGAAAGGCGCCAACCAGATCGGCTTCGAGGAAGTGCCGATCGAGCAGGCCACGGCCTATGCGGCCGAAGATGCGGACGTCACGTTGCGGCTGCACCAGGCGATCTGGCCCCGGCTCACGACCGTTTCCGCACTCGAGCAGCTCTACAGCTGCATCGAGCAGCCGCTGGTCGGGGTGCTGCAGCGCATCGAGGAGCACGGCGTGCTCTTAGACACGGCGATGCTCAAGACCATGAGCCGGGAGTTCACCGCGCGCATGGCTGCGATCGAGGCCGAGGCACACAAGGTGGCTGGACGAAGCTTCAACCTCAGCTCGCCGAAGCAGCTGCTGGAGATCCTCTTCCAGGAGCAGCGGCTGCCAGTGATCCGCAAGACGCCGACCGGCCAGCCATCCACGGCCGAGGACGTGCTCGAGGAACTGGCCGAGGAGTATCCGCTGCCGCGGCTCATTCTCGATTTCCGCAGCATGCAGAAACTGAAATCCACCTACACCGACCGGCTGCCCGAGCAGGTCTGTGCGCGCACCGGTCGCATCCACACCTCGTATCACCAGGCGGTGGCTGCAACGGGAAGGCTCTCGTCGACCGACCCGAACCTGCAGAACATCCCCATCCGTACCGACGCCGGCCGTCGCATCCGCCAGGCGTTCATTGCGGCGAAGAACCACGTGCTGATCGCGGCCGACTACTCGCAGATAGAGCTGCGGATCATGGCGCACATCTCCGGCGACGCCGGGCTGCTGAAGGCGTTCGCCGCAGACCAGGACATCCACCAGGCGACGGCAGCGGAAGTCTTCGGCCTCGCCCCGGACCAGGTCAGCGACGACCAGCGTCGCTCGGCAAAGGCGATCAACTTCGGATTGATCTACGGCATGTCGGCTTTCGGGCTCGCGCGCCAGCTGGGCATCGGCCGTGACGAAGCGCAGAACTACGTCGACCTCTACTTTGCGCGCTACCCGGGCGTGAAGGATTACATGGACCGGATCCGTCGCGAGGCGCGCGAGCGCGGTTATGTCGAAACTGTTTTCGGACGCCGGCTTTACCTGCCCGAGATCGACTCGCGGCAGCAGGCGCGACGGCAGTATGCCGAGCGCAGCGCCATCAATGCGCCGATGCAGGGAACTGCGGCCGACATCATCAAGAAAGCGATGATCGCGGTGGACGCGTGGCTGTCAGGACGCAACGTGCGTGCCCACATCATCCTGCAGGTGCACGATGAACTGGTGCTCGAGGTCCACGACAGCGCCGCAGGGTCCGTCAGGCAGGAGCTGCCCCGGCTGATGAGCGGCGCAGCCAGCCTGGCCGTGCCGTTGAAGGTCGATCTCGGTGAAGGTCGCAATTGGGACGAGGCGCACTGACCCGGCAACAGCCGTCAACCTCGCTCGAGCAGTGCTTCCAGCTGCGCGCGGGCAGCCACCACGCCATCGCCGGTCTCGGCGGAGAACAGTTGCACGCTGGCGCGACCCTCGCAGGCAGCCGTCGCCTCACGCAGGACGCTGGCCGCTTCGCTGCGGCTGAGCTTGTCGGACTTCGTCAACAGCACGTGCGCCGGTCGACCGAGAGAACCCGTCCAGTCGAGCATCTGCAGGTCCATGGCGCCCAGGCCGCGCCGACTGTCGACCGCGAGCAGGAGCCCGCGCAGCGATTTCCGTTCCTCGAAGTAGGTCTCCATCAAGCGCTGCCAGGAATCGCGGACCTTGTCCGGTACCTGGGCGAATCCATAGCCGGGCAGGTCCACGAGCCTGCGGCCCTCTGCGAGGTGGAAGAAATTGATGAGCTGCGTGCGGCCCGGAGTCCGGCTCGTGCGCGCCAGCTGACGACGGCCGGTGATCGCGTTGATCGCGCTCGACTTGCCCGCATTCGAGCGGCCTGCGAACGCAATCTCGACACCTGCGTCGGACAGGAACTGCCCGGGCCGGGCGGCGCTGGTCAGGAACCGGGCTTCTGTGTAGCCGGGCATGGGGTACTCGTGCTGGTCTGGCCGGGCAGCCGGGGCCCGCTTGGGCGCGGAGGCATGGTGTAGAATGCGGCGCCGCCGCGAGTTTAACACGCGCGGCGTGCATCCTTGAGTTTCCGCCTGAACAGAAAGCACACGAGCCCATGAAGCGGTCGCGTCCATTCCCCTGTCTGCCGGTTATTGCCGGTGCCCTGCTCATCGCCGGTGCAATGAAGTCGACTGCAGCCGTCGCCGCCGGCTCTGCTGAGGCTGGCCAGGCCAAAGCGGTCGTCTGCTCGGCCTGTCACGGCGTGGACGGCAACAGCTTCAATCCGGAGTGGCCGACGATCGCCGGGCAGAACCCGGCCTATTTCGTCCGCTCGTTGCAGGCATTCAAGTCCGGTGAGCGACAGAACGTGTTGATGGCCGCGCAGGTCGCCACACTGACCGACGCGGACATGGACGATCTCGCCGCATTCTTCGTCGGCAAGCAGCGACAGGGCCGCGCAGCCGACGAGAAGTTCGTGAGGACCGGCGAGCGTATCTATCGCGGCGGCAACCTCGAATCAGGCATCGGCGCCTGCATCGCCTGCCATGGCCCGCAAGGCAACGGCAACGGCCCGGCAGGCTACCCGGCGATCGGTGGCCAGCATGCGGCCTACACTGCGGCGCAGTTGCGCGCCTACCGCTCCAACCAGCGCAGCTCCGACGTCAACCAGATGATGCGCAACAACACGGCGCGACTCACCGATGCCGAGATCGATGCTCTCGCTTCCTACATCCAGGGCCTGCGCTGAACGCGCGACTGCACGGAGTCCGGACATGGCTACCCCGCTGAATTCGAACGTCGGCACGCTGCGCGCAATGCTGCTTGCCATGTTGCTGGCAACCGTCACCGCCTGCGGCCAGCCCGCAGGCGGTGACAAGACGCCGGCCGCCGCGGCCGAAACAGCGCCGGCTGCTGCCGCACCGGCTGCGGAAAATCCCGCTGCCCCGGCGGCGACAACCCCGGCCGCTGATGCCACTACCGGTGCAGTGACGGAATCCACCACACCGGCGGATACGACCGGCGAACAGCTCAAGCTAGCCAGTGCTGCCCCGGCCACGGCCCGGGTCTGGCGCTTCCAGGAAGGCCAGGACTTCAAGGTACTCACCGCCGCCCAGGGAATCACCGGCGCGCCGGACAAGATCGAGGTCGCCGAAGCCTTCTGGTACGGCTGCGGCCACTGCTACCAGTTCGATCCCCGGATCGCAGACTACGCCGCGAAGCTGCCGGGCGATGTGCAGTTCGTGCGCATCCCCGTGATGTGGAACCCGACGAACCAGATCCATGCGCGCATGTATTACACGGCGCAGGCGCTCGGCAAGCTCGAGGAAATGCACACGGCGATCTTCCGCGAGATGCATGTCAACGGGAAAACGCTCTCGAAGGAAGAAGAGGTTCAGGCCTTTTTCGGGAAGTTCGGCGTCAGCGCCGCCGATTTCCAGAAGACCTTCCGCTCCTTCGCGGTCGAGGGACAGCTCAAGCGCGCGCGCGACCTGACCGAGCGCTACCAGATCAGAAGCGTTCCCCAGCTGGTGGTCAACGGCAAGTACACGACCGATGCGCCGGGCATCAAGAGCTTCGACAACATGTTCGAGATCGTGACGGAGCTGATCGAGCGGGAGCGCGCCCGCTAACGCGTGTCGCAATTGATCCAGCCAGAGTCGCCGCCCTCGTAGTATTCCTTCTTCCAGATCGGCACCCGGCTCTTCACCTCGTCGATGATGTAGCGGCAGGCGTCGAAGGCCGCTCCACGGTGACCTGACGTCACGCCGACCCATACCGCCAGGTCGCCCAGCGCGAGAGATCCGAGCCGGTGCACGCAGGCGGCGCCGGACACGCCGAAACGCGCAATCGCTTCATCGATGATCCGGCTTCCCTCCCTGACCGCGAGCGCCTCGTAGCCCTCGTAGTCGAGACGCAGCACGGGTCGCCCGTCGTTGTGATTGCGTACCCAGCCTTCGAAGGTCACGAGTGCGCCGCAAGCCTCTTCCGCGAGCGTCCGCGACAGCGTCGCCGGGTTAATGGCTGCTCGGGCGAATGCGAAACGCGCCATGGATCAGCCGCCGGCCACAGGCGGAATGAATACGACAGAGTCACCCGGCGAGAGCGGCGCATCCCAGGGGCAGAACTCGTCGTTGATGGCTACCTTCACGCTGCGCAGCGCAGGGAATGAATAACGGCCCTCGAGTTCGGCATAGAGGGCGCCGGCAGTCGCTGCAACGGTGTCGATTTCCTCGCCGGCGCGCCCCGCTCGCTCGCGCAGGATGGCGAAATACTGGACGCGGATTTTCGCCATGGCTTGCCACCACTCGCTGCCGGCGTGGTGCCGGGGGCGCCAAGTTACACCGCCCTTTCCGCGGGCGGCAAGCCGGCATTCAGCGGGTTAGGCGCTCCAGGTCGGCGGGCGTGTCGATGTCGAATTGCGCCGCGGGCATGGCGACTGCCGACAGCTGCCCGAGGCTCGCCAGCAGTGCGCGCGCACCGCTGTCACCGCCGAGGCTGTGCAGTGCCGGCCAGGCCGATGCGGGCAGGATGGCCGGCGCGCCCCGCGCACCGGCATAACTCGCTGCGGCGGGGACTTCCGGATTGCGCCGCCAAGCGTCGCGAAGGCGCTCGATATCTCCCTGCCCGACCGCAGCCTGGTCAGCCAGGAGGACGAGACAGGCCTGGCTGCCGGCGGGCAGTGCGCGGATTCCGCACAGCAGGGAACTGGCGAGGCCCGATTCCCAGCCCGGGTTGTTCGCGATCACGACCGGCTCTGCGGCCAGCGCGAGAGCGACGTCTTCTGCAGCCGCGCCGGTGACTACGACGACCCGGCCCGGGCAGCATCCGGCGGCGAGGCGCGCGGCGCGCTCGACCAGGGTGACCCCGCCGACACGCAGCAACTGCTTGGGCGAACCGAAGCGGCGCGAGCCGCCCGCGGCAAGGACGACGGCGGCCAGCCCGAAGTCGGGCCCCGACGTCAGGCCCACGCCGGCATTACCTCGGTATTTCCGCCTACTTCATCCGTCGGTACGCGGGGCGTACACTCGCTGAACAGAGTCGTGTCGTGCATCAGGGCGCTAATGGCAGCGACGCACCGCAAGCGAGGTCCGAAATGGAACGCAGCGAGCGTGAAACAGCCGAGATCCGCAGCCGCCTGCTGGGACTCAAAGCCGAGTTGCAGCGACGCGTCAGCACGATCCACGAACACGCGCGTGATCCGCTGGAGCAGGATTCCGCGGAGCAGGCCGCGCAACTCGGCCAGGTTGCGGTCGTTGCGGCGCTCGAGTCGGAAGCGATCCAGGAGATCGCCGGTATCGAAGCAGCGATTCGCCGCCTCGACGCGGGCACCTATGGCATCTGCGTGACCTGCGAGGAGCCCGTCGGTGACGCACGCCTCAGGGCACGCCCGGCAGCTACCCAATGCCGCGACTGCGCCGAGCTCGACGCCCGCCGTCATCAGTGACCCAGCCTCGCGAGCTGCCGGTCGTGCAGCCGCGACAACAGCGCGAGTGCCAGTATCGCGCCTGACATCGCCCAGGCCATGTCGGACTGCGTATCCCAGATATAGCCCTGCGTACCGAGGAACGACTCGGCCGCCTGCGCACTGACTATTGCTACCCACCACTCGATGAATTCATAGAAAGCGCTGGCTCGTGGCTGCCAGCACGAGCGCCGGCAGTACCTCGAGAAACCAGGTGACCACATCGTGCGGCCGGATCGCAGACCACACAAGCACGCCGGAGAAGACGGCGAGCCAGAGCAGGGCCGCGGCGCGTGTGCTGGTTTCCCTCATGACCGAGTTATGCGCGCCAGTCCCGTCCCCCGTCAAGCGCGCGGTGGTCGCCAGTGGTAGGCGTCCCAGACCGGCGCCAGCGACAGCAGCCGCCGCCGCAATTCGCGCAGGAATTGCTCCGGCGAGAGTGACGACGGCTCGTTGCGCTCGCGATAAAGGCGCGGGGCCATTTCGAGCGGATCCTCCCAGATCCAGCGACCGCTGCACTCATGGCTGTTCAACCAGCGGCAGAAAGGCGCGAGGTCCACCCGCGGCGCCGGACGGCGCGACGGCAGCGCCAGCCAGGACTCATAGCGGATCTGCAGTTCGATTCTTCTCCCCTGCAGTCGCACGATGCGCGTAGCGCGCGTGGCGCTGTGGATGGTGAACGGATGCACTACCGCCTGCTCGGGCCGCAGGTACCGCCATGCCGTTCGCGGCGCAGCGTTGTCCGGCAACCTGACCACTGCCAGATCCAGCGCGGGCTCCTCTTCGATGACGAGCCGCCGCGACGCGAGCCACTCCTCCCCCGCGTCCAGATGCTGGTCCTGGTGCTGCCAGTAGCGCCGCAAGCGGCGGAATTCGCCGATCAGCCGCGGCAGGCGCGGCAGCATCGCGCGATAGAGTGCGGCGACCTGGCTGGCGCCGGTGGCATGGAGCACGGCCTGGGGCAGCGGCGAGAGTGCCGGATCGACATGTGCCTCGATCGCGAAGCACAGTCGTGCCGCATCGCGATCGCGGAACACGCCGAAGTCGCCGGCGTGGGCGGCGTCGGCAAGCAGCCCGGCTGCGGCAAGGGCAGGGCCTGGCCGCATGACTGCATACATGGAGAACAGGCCGTCCTCGTCGAAGTGATTATTGGTAACGGCATCGGCCACGCGCCGCGGATCGTTGCGCGCGACCCAGGCCAGAGCCGTCTCGGTCGAGGTCTCGCGCCGATAGCGTTCCGGCGTCGTGTTGTTCGGCCAGTGTGACAGGGTGAGGACTGTGGTCGGCAGGGACGCGCCGTCGACCACGATATGAGGATGGCCGCGCGCCGCGCGCCACGGCAGGAACCGCACGCCCGGACGTTGCGAACGAGGCACGCGCAAGAAGCTGACGGCTGCTTCAGCCCGACTTAGTGGCGCGGTAAACGCGCCCGCCGATCCAGGCAAGGATCCAGAGCGCGAATACCGACAGGATCAGCAACTGCGGGCCGGCGAGTGTCCATGCGCCAGGACCCACTTCCTCGGGGCTTACCGCACGGAAGAGGTACCAGAGGCTGCCGACCGCCGCCGGCACCACGGACGGAGCCAGGGCAATGGCTGAACCCGGCCCGCCCGCCTTGCGCGCACCGCGCAGGAGCAGCGCCGCGAACAGGCCGCCGAAAAGCGTCACGACCAGGTTCATCCCGAACAGCCACGCCAGGGTGTCAGGGCGGCCCGGGCCGATGTCGGTGAACACAGCACCTGCAACGACCGCGGTAACCGGGAGCGCGATCATCGCGAGCAGGTTGATCTTGCCGTAGAGGGTCATGGGTACAGCCTCGGGATCGGGTGCCAACGATAACCGAAACCGGCCTGGGATGGCGGCTCTCAGCCTCCGCCAGCCGGAACGATCGCGAAGTGCCGTTCATCGGCCGGCCACAGTCCCGACCCGCAGAAGGCTTCGATGGCCAGGAGCCGACCGCCCTTCAATTGCAGGAGGAACTCCGCGGGTTCATCGAGTCCGGGATGGCTGGCGCGGACAGCGGTGATCCTCCGCGCAGTGGCGGGCGGAAGCGCGGGCGTTTCCACCGGCATGTCGATCCGGGTCACGAAACCCACGCCGCTGTGGCTGCGCGCGATGACGCGGGCGGCCTGGCACTGCACCCGCCAGGCCGGGGCGTCCGCGCCGAGCCGCCGTGCGACCGCTTCCAGCACGGCCAGCTCGAGCGGCGACAGCACGAGGCCGGCCGGGGGGTCGGGCCCGAGTTTCATGCGAGCCGGTCGAGCGCGGCGTCGTAAGTAGCAACGAGTTCGTCCTGGCTTGCGACGCATACATTCAGGTCGCGGATGCGCCCGTCGGCCAGCCCGTAGATCCAGCCGTGAACGGCGACGGCCTGACTGCGCGCCCACGCTTCCTGCACGACCGTGGTCTGGCAGACGTTGATCGCCTGTTCGATGACGTTCAGCTCGCAGAGCCGGTCGTGCTGGTCGGCATCCGCCAGCTCCTCGAGTCGCGCAGCATGCTTGAGTCGCACGTCCTGGATATGGCGCAACCAGTTGTCGATCAGGCCGAGACGCAGGTTGCGCAGCGCGGCAAGGACGCCGCCGCAGCCGTAGTGGCCGCAGACGATGACGTGCTTCACCTTCAGCGCGTCGACGGCGTATTGCAGGACCGAGAGACAGTTGAGGTCTGTGTGCACGACGACGTTGGCGACGTTGCGATGGACGAATATCTCCCCCGGCAGCAGGCCGACGATCTGGTTGGCAGGCACACGGCTGTCGGAACAGCCTATCCAGAGGTACTCCGGCGACTGCTGCTGCGAGAGCTTGGAAAAGAAATCCGGGTCCTGCTGGTGGATCTTTGCCGACCAGATCCTGTTGTTCGCCAGCAGGTGCGCGAGTTTGCTCATCGGGTGATCGTTACTTCGGGGTGAGTTCGCAGACGCCGCCAGGAGCGGCGAAGCCGCTCTTCTTGTGGGCGCCATCGCAGAAGGGCTTGATCGCCGATGCGCCGCAGCGGCAGAAAGCCACCCTGTCGTTCGCCTTGTGCGAACTTGCCTCGCCGCTGTACTGCCACTCGCCGACCGTTTCGATAAGCAGCGGGCCGTTCGGAATCACCGTGACCTTCATGATTTCGCCTCGTTATGTCACCCAGCCGCGACGTTAGCCATAGGCAGCCGCGATGGCAACGGCTATATTTTCACGGTCGACGCCAACAGCAAGAACCGCCGCCATGCTGCCCCCGACAGACCCCTCGACCGTGCCCGGCCCGGACACCGACGACCTCGAGCTGCAGAGCGCCGGCTGGGATCCCTACGTGGCTTTCCTGATCGCCGGCGAACCTGCGCAAGCCAGCCCGGTAGACGACGCTGACACGACGCGCGTCATGACCCTCGCGAGCACGGAGGCGAAACGAACGCGCGACCGGTAGTCGCCGGAGGCAGGCTGGTTCGGAAAAAAAGGGGGCACTGCCCCCTTTTTTGTTGGCGCGCCCGGCGAGATTCGAACTCACGACCCCTGCCTTCGGAGGGCAGTACTCTATCCAGCTGAGCTACGGGCGCTGAAAAGAACGGCCATGATAACGCCCGCCTACCCCACCTGCCATGACCCGGCTTGCCCCCTGCCGCGCCCGGTCCCATCCTTCATGCCATGCCGGATTCGCCGCAACATGCCGACGTATTCCTCGCCGCCTTTGATCGGGCCGAGACACGGGAGCTGGCGCCGGGCGACGTACTGATAGCCGCCGGCTCACCGGCCGACCACGTGTTCAACATCCTGGGCGGCACCCTGATGCTGAGTCGCACCGGGCGCGACGGCCGCCGCCAGGTGCTGAGCTTCCTGTTTCGCGATCATTTCGTCGGCTTAACCACGACCGATCGTTACTACTTCACCGTCGAGGCCGTGACGGCCGCGAAGGTCGCCTGTTGCTCGCGCGTCGCTTTCGACGCCCATCTCAGCCGCAATCCCGGTGCCGAACGGGCTTTCCTGCACATGACCTTCCGCGTGCTCGAGGACATGCTCGACGCGCTGTACAGCCTCGGCCAACGGACCGCACTCGAGCGGCTTGCTGTGTTCCTGCTCTACCTGCGGCACGCCCGGCGCCTGGCTGAAGGCCTGCCCGACAGCGACCGGTCGCTGGCGGAAGTCGCCCTGCCCATGACGCGCGAGGACATCGCGGACTTTCTCGGCCTGCAGAAAGAAACCGTCAGCCGCAGCTTCGCCCAGCTCGAGGAGCGGGGCCTGATTCAGCGCGCCGAGAACCACCGGATAACGGTGCGCAACCTGCCCGGTCTGCGCGAACTGGCTGGCGTCGTCGATTTCGCTTCGCCACGCCGGCTCGTGCGCCCGTAAGCGGACTACGGTCCCGTCTGCACCGCCCCGTAAGCCAGGAAGGTATCGCGCATCGACAGGTTCTGCGCGCGCACCCAGGCCGCCGAGCGGGCCGCGGGGTGGATGCGGATCTCGTCGATCGCGCCGTTCCAGGCCTCGCCACCCCAGGTCTGCTGACCTATGCGGAAGCGCGTGGTGCTCGCCACCAGCGCGCCTACGGTGCCGTCCGTGGTGACATCGACGCCGTTCAGGTACACCCGGCCCGTGCCGTTGCCGTTGTACACGGCGGTGAGGTAGTGCCAGTCGGTGTTGAGGTCGATCGGTTCCGCCCGCAGCAGATTGGATCCGCCGCCGAGTACGGTGATGTTGTTCTGGAGCGGCTTGTACTGCAGCGTGTAGCCGGCCGTCGAGCCCCAGGGCGAGGCCTTCTTGTCGAAGACGCGCGGGTTGCCGGCCTGGTTCGGGTCGTTGATCTTGATCCAGGCTTCCGTCGTGAGCGTGCCGGTGATCGCAAGGCCCACCGGCGTCAGCACGTCGACGTAGGAGCTGCCGTTGAAGTGCAGCGCGTTGCCCATGCGGCCCGCCACCGTCGTCGTGCCGGACTGGGTGCCGTTGTTGCCGTTGGCGGTCGAGTCGCTCGCCTGGCCGTTCAGGTGCCAGACCGCGCCGTAGCCGGACCACACGGTATTCGGCGCATCGCCGGCAATGACAGACGGATTGCCGTAGTACATGAAGATGTGGCCGGTACCGGAGTTCGCCGGAACCGACGCCACCCGCACCCATACGTAGGACGTGCCGGCGGAATTCCAGGTCTCGATCTCGTGGGACAGCAGGTTGCCATCCGAATCCGTGAAGCGGATGTCGGCGCCGTCGGCCTGTGCGTCGGCGTAGTTGATACGCGAGCCGTTCAGCGTCACCAGCATCTGGAAGTTCACTAGATTCTCGGCCTGGCCGCTGTTGTTCATCGTGAGCTGCAGGCGCCGTGTCCAGGCCGGGTTGAACCAGGCCCCAGGCTGGTTGACGGTGACGTTGACCGGCGAGGACGTCGTGCTCGCGTCATCGTCGTCCACGGCAACGGCCGTCAGGGTGTGGGCGCCGAGCGTGGAGTTCCAGTTGACCGTCCAGGGCGCGCCGTTGGAGTCGGTGCCGATGAGTGCGGCGCCATCGTAGAACTCGACGCGTTGCAACGTGCCGTCACTGTCGGCGGCATTCGCCGTCAGCGTGACGCTGTCCGGCGATGCGAACACGGCACCGTTGGCGGGGCTGGTGATGCTCACCGTCGGCGGGACGTTCGGCACATTGATCGTGACGTTGACCGGCGAGGACGTCGTGGACAGGCCAGGCAGGTCGAACGCCTTCGCGGTCAGCGCGTGGCTGCCGGCGGTGGACGCCCAGAACGTGGTCCATGGCGAGTTGTAGTCGGTGGCGATCAGCGCACCATCGACATAGAACTCGACGCGGTTGATCGAACCCTCGCTGTCGCTGGCATCCGCGTCGATCTGCACCGGGCCGGGTGCCGCAAATACCGCACCGTCAGCCGGGCTGGTGATGCTGGCTGAAGGCGGCGTGTTGGGCGGGCCGGCCGCATAGGTTGCCGTGAGCGTGAGATTGGTCGTCGGCGCATTGAAGAGGTGCGTCGCGGCGCCGCCGTCTGACCAGCCGGTGAAGTTGTAGTCGACCACGCCAGCGCTCTGCGTGATCGGTGCCGTCACCTGCTGCAGCGAATTGTGGATGACGGTCTGGGTGAACGGTGCGGCTTCGGTGCGGCTGCCGAGCGTCAGCGTGAGTCCCGAGGGCAATGTCGCCATCGTCATGTCCGAGGTGCGCGGCGCGAGTAACAGGGCGGTGCTCGCAGAAAGCGAGCTGCCGATGCCGGCACCCTCGGGCAGGCCGTAGGTGAGGTAGTTGTCGCGCATCGACAGGTTCTGCGCGCGCACCCAGGCCGCCGAGCGGGCCGCGGGGTGGATGCGGATCTCGTCGATCGCGCCGTTCCAGGCCTCGCCACCCCAGGTCTGCTGACCTATGCGGAAGCGCGTGGTGCTCGCCACCAGCGCGCCTACGGTGCCGTCCGTGGTGACATCGACGCCGTTCAGGTACACCCGGCCCGTGCCGTTGCCGTTGTACACGGCGGTGAGGTAGTGCCAGTCGGTGTTGAGGTCGATCGGTTCCGCCCGCAGCAGATTGGATCCGCCGCCGAGTACGGTGATGTTGTTCTGGAGCGGCTTGTACTGCAGCGTGTAGCCGGCCGTCGAGCCCCAGGGCGAGGCCTTCTTGTCGAAGACGCGCGGGTTGCCGGCCTGGTTCGGGTCGTTGATCTTGATCCAGGCTTCCGTCGTGAGCGTGCCGGTGATCGCAAGGCCCACCGGCGTCAGCACGTCGACGTAGGAGCTGCCGTTGAAGTGCAGCGCGTTGCCCATGCGGCCCGCCACCGTCGTCGTGCCGGACTGGGTGCCGTTGTTGCCGTTGGCGGTCGAGTCGCTCGCCTGGCCGTTCAGGTGCCAGACCGCGCCGTAGCCGGACCACAGCGCCGCCGGGTTCGCCGTCGATGCAGCGCTGGCATTACCGTAGTACAGGAAGATATAGCCGGTCGCCGAACTGGCAGCAATCGACGGTACGCGGACCCACACGTAGGACGTGCCCCCCGGATTCCAGGTCTCGATCTCGTGCGGGAGCTGGTTTCCTGCTGCGTCGATGAAACGAAGATCGGAAGCGTTGGCGCTGGCGTCCGTGTACGTGAAGCGCGACGTATTCAATGTGACGAGCAGCGGGAAGTTGGTGAGGTTCTCCGCCTGGCCCGCGTTGTTGATCGTGAGCCTGATGCGGCGGTTCCAGTTCGAGTCCCACCAGCCAGTCGGCAGCGGATTCGCCGTCAGTTTCAGGGCGAGGAAAGACGGGTACTCATGGTCCGGTGCCTCGAAGGAACCGTAGCTGACAGCGGGGAACGAGGTGATGGGGTGCGTGTGGCAGTTTTCCTCCGAGTAGCAGTGATGGAGGATCAGGTCCCAGGTGAGCACGGACGGCGGCAGCAGCACATTGTTGGAGTCACGCGCCTCGCCGGCGAAGTTGATGATGTCGCCTACCGCCCAGGTCGTGCCTGGCGTGGGTGACGTGATCGTCACCGTCGGCGGCGAGCCGCCGGCGTTGATCAGCAGCGACTCGGTGTCGGTGAGGCTGCCGCTGTCGGTCACGCGCAGACTGACGCTGTAGACGCCCGCCTGCGTATAGGTCCATGTCGGCGACACGGCGGTTGAGTCGTCGAACTGGCCGTCACCGTCCAGATCCCAGGCGAACGCCAGGTTCGTGCCGTCCTCGGGGTCGCTCGACGCGCTGCCGTTGAACTGCACGAGCAGCGGCACGATGCCGCTGGGTGGCGTGGCGGTGAACGCGGCACTCGGCGGCGCGTTCAGCGGGAAGTAGTCGATGCGATAGACGCGCCCGCCGTCGAAGTCGACGTAATAGAGCCTGTTGTCGGGACCCATCTGCAGGTCGACGATGCGGCCCGAGGTCTGGCTGATCAGCGGCTGGACGGTCGTGCGGTCGGGCACGCCCGTGCCGTCGGCAAACATGGTCCAGGCGCACCGGCGCTGGGAATCGGCGAAGAACAATGCACCGTTGTAGTTCGACGGGTACTGGGTACCGGTGTTGAAGGCGATACCGGTGACGGCGGAGCCGCCGACCGGGCAGCCATCGCCGGCGGCCACGCTCGCGGAATGCAGGTAGGCGTAGTGCGAGCTGCGCAACTGGATGCCTGCCGGGATATTGCCCGTGTAAAGGTTCTGGCACATCGCGAGCGTGCTGTAGCTGCCGAGCTGCGAGTTCACGCCATTGCCGCCCTCGTAGCAGGGCCAGCCGAAGTTCTCGACGGGCGCGGCCGGGCTCGGCAGCACGTTGATCTCTTCCGAGGTACCCCAGCCCACGTCGCTCATCCAGATTTCGCTGGTGCCGGGACGGCGGGCCATGCGGAACGGGTTCCTGAGGCCCATCGCGATGATGTAGTCGTCGTCGGCCACTGCATTGCCGATCAGCGGATTGCCGGGCGCGGCCACGACGCCGCCGCCGCTCACATCCAGGCGGATGACGGTACCGTCGAGGCTGGTCGGGTCGCCCGGCGTGAGAATGTCCTGCACACGCAGCGCGCCACCCTCGTTGAGGGGATCGCCGCAGGGGTTGCCGCCGAGCTGGCCGTAGTCGGCGATGCCGCCGGAGAAATTCGCGCCGTCGCCAGCACTCATGTAGAGGTAGCCGTCGCTGCCGAAAAGCAGGTCAGCGGTGGCGTGGCTCGGGAACTGCTGGCACCAGTGACCGGACAGCAGCACGGATTCCGTACCGGTCAGAGTGGATTGGCTGACCGTGACACTCGACAGACGACCGTTGACGACGCAGCCGTCGGTAGTCGGCCCGGGAGGTGTCGGGCAGTTGTCGGCCGTCTGGTCGGCCACACCCCAGCGCGGGAAGGACCCATTCGAATTCGCATCGAACGCGTAGGAAACGTAAATGCGCGGGTCGGCCGGATAATTCGGCGCCACTGCCAGGCCGAGCAGACCGCGGTCCCAGTAGTTGTGCGTCTGGGTGCGCAGATCCACGACCAGGGTCGGGGTCACGTCGGCAACGCCCTCGTACAGCCAGACCAGACCGCTCTTCTCGGCAATGAAAACGTGCCCGTTGGGCGCAAACCGGACGGCTGTCGGCTGGGTGCGGCCGGAAACGACCTCGGTCTCCTGGAAACCGGTCGGCAAGACGGCAGCGACGGCGTGGCCGGACCCTGCGACCAGCAACGCGGCTGCCGTCAAAAGACAGCGGATCGCTGTCCGGCGCGGGACGTCGGCCATCGGGTGCAAAACCCTGTTTTATTGTGTTTACTGGGCGGCCTGCAGACCCCCCCGATGCCGCCCAATTTAGCACCCGGCAGCCCGCCAACCCATGGTTCTTGACATATTGTGGCGGTGGCAAGCCGAGGCTGTGATGGGAGTCCCAGCCGGCACGAACCCGCGTCGCAGCAGCCGATGCGCCGCTGCGCAAGGCCAGCTGGAGGGGAAAAACGGCCAGGCTACTGAACTTGTGGACTGCGACCTCGGCGGGCTGAGGTTGCTTTGGCAGTATGTGCTGCAAAGAACGCAGCCTGAATTCAGGGGCATTGCGACCTCAAGGACAGCCCACCATGACCGCCACCCACGCCATCCGCCAGTCCGCCGTTTCGCTCAGCTCCCTGCCCAATCACGCCGGCACCTTGGTCGTCGCCCAGGGTCGCCACTCGCTGATGGATCTGGAGCCCGACTACATGCTGGGGCTACTTGCCCGCCACGGCTGCGTCATCCTGCGCGGCTTTTCCGCCGATCGGGGTTCTTTCGAGCGCTTCACACAGCAGTTCGCAGCCGACTTCGTGCTGCCGATGATGCGCGTTGCACGTCCCAAGGTCGAAGGCGACGCGGACGCAAAGACAGCGCATGTCGACGTGGGCTCGCACGCGATGGGGCTGCACCAGGAGCTGTCGTTTACCCCGATCCGGCCGGACGCCATCTGGCTGTTGTGTGAAAAGGTTGCAGGGCATGGCGGCGAAACGACGATCGCCGATGGCGTGCGCATCTACGAGGCGATGACCGCAGCGCTCCGGCAGATTTTCATGACGAAGCGCCTGAAGTTCCGCTTCGGCAGCACGCTCGACGGTGTGGCGGAACTGTTCCATGTAGCGCCCGAGCAGCTGCACGCCACGCTGGCGCGCCATGCACCCGCACTGACCTACACGCAGAACGGCAATGCCCTGAGCTTCACCTACCTGACGCCGGCGTTCCAGAAGACGAAGTTCGGCAATGCGACAGCTTTCGCGAACTTCCTGCTGTTCTCCCAGACGTCGGCCGCCTGCGGGCATCCGGAGGCGCCGCGCGTCATGGGCATGTTGCGCTTCGAGGACGACACGCCGATTCCAGCGGGACTGGTCGCCGAGCTGCAGGCGATCGCCGAGCCGCTGGTCTACCCGATTCCCTGGGAGGCAGGCGACCTGGCCTTCATCGACAACACCCGTATGATGCACGGGCGGCGCGGCTTCGAGGCGCAGTCGGATCGCACGGTGTATTACCGCGCCGCGCGTTCGCTTATCGCGATTTAGCGGCCGTCAGTTGCGGCGAACGAGCGCCATGAGCGATCGTTCGAAGAGCACCAGACTCACGCCCCCCAGCACCAGCGCGGCGCCGGCCAGGCCCGCACTGGTAATCCGCTCGCCGAGGAAAGCAGCCCCGAGCAGCATCGCGATGGCGGGGTTGATGATGGCGTAGGAAGTCACTTTTTCCGCAGGGTAGCGCGCGAGCAGCCACAAGTAGGCCGACTGGGTGAGCACGCTGCCGACGAGCGTGAGGTAGGCCAGTGCAAACCAGCCGCGTGGCGTGACCCCGGCCAGATCTATTTCACGCCACTCGCCGGCAAAGAGTCCCAGCAGGCAGAGAAACACCCCGGCTGCCGCAAACTGCACGCAGCAGAGTGATTGCAAGCGGTCGCGCGACACCAGATCGCGCTGGATCAGCGTTCCGATGCTCCAGGCCACGACGGCGAAAGCCATGGCTGCGACGTAGGCTGCGTCACCAGGCCCGGACCAGGCTTCGCCGCCGACGACGAGCACGACGCCGCAGAATCCCGTCAGCAGCCCGACTGCAGTGACAATGACCGGGCGGCGCCTCTCGAAGAACGCCCAGGCGAGCAGCGTTACGCAGATTGGAATGGTCGCGTTCAGCAGCGCAGCGACACCGGAGGCCATGCCGAGCATCGCCACACCGGTGAATCCGGTGCCGCAACCGCCCATGAGCACACCGCTCAGCATTGCGCGCGAGGTGACGATGCCCTCGAGCGGCCGCGGCGACTGCCGACGCGCCAGCGCGTACATCACCGCCGCTGCGAAGAAAAACCGCGCCCCGAGCGACGTGAACACCGGCAGGTCGGCCAGCATCCAGGCGACCGCGAGATAAGTCGTGCCCCATACGACGAGCACGCAGGTGAATGCGAGCGCGGCGCGGGCGCCTGGGGCTTCGTCTGACATCGCGGGGCGGTGCTCGAGGAACGGTGTGATCGCAGTTTAAATGGATTGCGGGTTGCCGGTGCCCTCCCGCAGATCGCGCCCCAGCCCACGCCGCAACCCCAGCGCCTCTGCGACGGCCGCGCGCCCGACAGCAGCGTGGCTGGCGAGATCGGCAACCGTCCGCGCCACGCGCAGCACGCTGTCGCAGGCCCGCCGCGACAGGTGCAGTCGACGCGCCGCATCCTCGAGCAAACGCACGCCATCGGCATCGGGCAGGCAGCAGTCGCGCAGGGCGGCCGCCGGCAGCTGGGCATTGATGTGCCCCTGGCGCGCGAGCTGCGACGCCCGCGCCGCGGCAACCCTCGCTGCCACCGCGGCAGATGCCTCGCCCGGGGTTTCTGCGTGGAGACGGTAGTCGGTGCGCGGCACTTCGACGCGGATGTCGATGCGGTCCAAAAACGGGCCGGAGAGCCGTTCCTGGTAGCGATGGATCTGGTCGGGTGTGCAGCGGCACTGCCTGCGGGTATCGCCATGGAAGCCGCAGACGCAAGGGTTGAGAGCGCCGATCAGCTGGATGCGCGCCGGAAACTCGAGCGTGCGCGAAGCGCGGGCAATGGCGATACGACCGGTTTCGAGCGGCTCGCGCAGCGACTCGAGCACCGGTCGTGCGAACTCCGCGATCTCGTCCATGAACAGGACGCCGTTGTGCGCCAACGAGATCTCGCCCGGTCGCGGCCAGGTGCCGCCGCCGACGAGTGCGCTGGCCGAGGCGGTGTGGTGCGGCGCGCGGAACGGCGGCAGTCGCCAGCCCTGGGTGGGCAGGACCCCGGCAACCGACGCGATCGCAGCCGATTCGACCGCCTCATCCTCGGACAGCAGCGGAAGGATGCCGGGCAGGCGCCGCGCCAGCAGGCTCTTGCCGCTGCCGGGCGGGCCGATCATGAGCAGGTTGTGGCCGCCGGCCGCCGCAATCTCGAGCGCCCTGCGCGCCTGCGGCTGGCCCTGCACGTCGGACAGGTCCTCGAAGGGCCCTGGTGCTTTCCGTGCGCTGGCGCCGGCCGCCACCAGCGGCAAACGCTCCACCTGGTGCAGGTGACGTGCGACGGCAGCAAGATCACGAGCCACTCGCAGATCGAGACCGGTCACCAGCGAGGCCTCTGCCTCGCAGCCGGCAGGAACGATCGCGGTGCGCCCTGCCGCCCGTGTGGCGAGCAGGGCCGGCAGCAGGCCCGGCACCGGTCGCAGCGCGCCGCTCAGCGACAGCTCGCCGAACAACTCGCAGCCGGCGAGATCGCCGACCGGCACCTGCCCCGACGCCGCGAGCACGCCGATCGCAACGGCCAGGTCGAAGCGGCCACCGGCTTTCGGCAGATCGGCCGGTGCCAGATTGACCGTGATCCTGCGGCCCGGGAACTCGAAGCCGCTCTGCCCGATAGCGGCGCGCACCCGCTCGCGGCTTTCCTTCACCGTGGTCTCGGCGAGCCCGACGATGCCGAGACCGGGAAGGCCGCCGCCGAGGTGGACCTCGACGCCGACTTCAGGCGCAGCAAGGCCCAGCTCACCGCGCGTTTGAACGCAGGCGAGACGCAAACAGGTCTCCTCGATGTGCCGCCCGGCAGCGGCGTTGGTTCGATCAGCCCGGCGGCAGCTTCGCCTCGAGTTCCGCGATCGCCGCCTCTAGAGCGGTCACTTTCTCCCGTGTGCGCTCCAGCACCCGCTGCTGCACGTCAAACTCCTCGCGGGTGACGAGATTCATGCGGGCAATGCCCGCCTCGAGCAGGGCGCGGAAGTTCCGCTCCATGTCGGCCTGCAGGGCACGCATGCCGGGCGGCACGCTGTCGGCCAGTTTGCGGGCCAGTTCTTCGATGCCAGGTGTGTTCATGGCTGTGCCTCAAAACCGTGCGATCGGTGGGGCGGCCTGCCCCGGTGCGGTGCAGTCGCACCACCGCTTCGGGCCCGCAACCGCGAATTTCCGCGGCTGTTGCGCCACCCCGGTGGCTGGCACGAAACCTGCTTAGGCTACTCGCCGGCCACGTGCGGGGCATCGTGCCAACTGCGCATGACGCCGGCAAGCAGCGAATCGGCCCGAAACATGCAGATTCAGCGAAAAGGGCACGGCCAATGAAACTCATCACGGCGATCATCAAGCCGTTCAAGCTCGACGACGTGCGCGACGCGATCGGCGAACTCGGTGTGCTCGGCATCACCGTCACCGAGGTCAAGGGCTTCGGCAGGCAGCGTGGCCACACCGAGCTGTATCGCGGCGCCGAGTACGTCGTCGACTTCCTGCCAAAGGTGAAACTCGAGCTCGCCGTTTCCGACGAACTCCTGGACCAGGCGCTCGAGGCGATCATCCGTGCCGCCCGTACCGGGAAGATCGGCGACGGCAAGATCTTCGTCAGCACGCTCGACGACGTCATCCGCATCCGCACCGGTGAAACCGGCGCCCAGGCGCTTTGAGAAAAAAGGACCCCCGCGTGAAAACCAGAACCCTTCCGCTAGTCGCGGCACTGCTGCTGGCTCCACTCACCGCAATGGCCGAGACGGCGGCTGCCGTCGACAAGGGCGATACGGCCTGGCTGCTCACCTCCACGGCTCTGGTCATCCTCATGACGATCCCGGGTCTCGCGCTCTTCTACGGCGGCATGGTGCGCTCGAAGAACGTGCTGTCGGTGCTGATGCAGGTGTTCTTGACGTTCTGCGTCATCGCGATCGCCTGGGCCGTGTATGGCTACAGCTTGGCCTTCACCGCCGGCAACGCCTTCGTCGGCGGCGCCGACCGCCTGTTCATGTCCGGCCTGACGGTGGAGTCCATCGCGGCGACCTTCTCCAAGGGCGTCTACGTGCCGGAGATGGCCTACTTCGTCTTCCAGCTCACCTTCGCCTGTATCACGCCTTGCCTGATCGTCGGCGCCTTCGCCGAGCGGCTGAAGTTTTCCGCCGTACTCGTGTTCCTGCTCTTCTGGTTCACGTTTTCCTACGTGCCGGTGGCCCACATGGTGTGGTTCTGGGCCGGGCCCGACGCTTATACCGACGCCGAGGCCGGTGCGGCCGCGGGCGCAATGGCCGGCTTCATCTTCCAGAAGGGCGCGCTCGACTTCGCGGGCGGCACGGTCGTGCATATCAACTCGGGCATCGCGGGACTCGTCGGCGCGATCTTCGCGGGCCGGCGTGTCGGCTACGGCCGCGCACCGATGCCCCCGCACAACCTGCCGATGGTGATGATCGGCGCGTCGCTGCTGTGGGTGGGCTGGTTCGGCTTCAACGTCGGCTCCAACCTCGAGGCCAACGGCCTCGCCGCGCAGGTGTTCGCCAACACGCTGCTGGCCACGGCGAGCGCCGCGGTCGCCTGGTCGTTCGCGGAGTGGATCTGGCGCGGCACGCCGACGGTGCTGGGCGCAGCCTCGGGAGCGGTCGCAGGACTGGTCGCCATCACACCGGCCTGTGGCTGGGTGGGTCCCATGGGCGCGATCGCCATCGGCGTAATCGCCGGACTCCTGTGCCTGGCAGCCGTCACGAAACTCAAGGCGCGGTTCGGCTATGACGATTCGCTCGATGTTTTCGGGGTGCACTGCGTCGGCGGCATCGTCGGCTCGTTGCTGACGGCCGTGTTCTGCTCCCCTTCGCTGGGCGGCACCGGCGTTTATGACTACGTTGCCAACGCAGTTGCGCCGTACTCGATCGGCGGCCAGCTGGTCGCGCAGCTCTGGGGGGTGGGCGTCACGATCCTCTGGTCGGGTGCCGTCTCGGTCGCCGGCTATGCCCTGGTCCGTGCGTTGATCGGGCTGCGGGTCAGCGAGGACGAGGAGCGCGAAGGTCTCGACACGAGATCCCACGGCGAAAGCGCCTACACGTGACCGGGCGCCGGGCGAGCCGGCCGGATTGAACAAGACGCAGGGTTTTGCGTGACCAGGATCACCCTCCCCGGCACAGCCCCGGTGGCATAATTGCCAGTCATTCCCCCATGGAATCCAAGGGTTGTCGAACATGAAACGCCCCTGCCTGGTCGCCGTCGCGGCGCTGTCCACGACACTCGCGATGCTGACCGCCACCGCCCAGGACGGGGTGGTGTACCGCTGGGTCGATAAGGACGGCACGCCCCACTACCAGGACCGGCCGCCGGAAGACGACAGCGATGCTGCCGAACTGAGCCTCCGCTACCGGACGACCGACCCCGAGGTGATCGCCGCAGCCAGGAAGAAGAAAGCCGAGCAGGCCTCGGTCGCCGGCCTGCGCGAGGACCAGCAGGCTGCCGACGCCATCGACGCGGCTGCCGATCGCCAGAGGGTGATCGACGAGCGCAGCGAAGGATGCCGCAAAGCTCAGGAGCGCCAGAAGAAGTACGAGACTGCGCATCGGCTGTACAAGCCCGGCCCCGACGGACAGCGCAACTACCTGAGCGACGCTGAACTCGACTCCGCCCGACTGCAGGCTCGCAGCGATGTCGCCGAGTGGTGCGGCGGCTGACGCCGCGCTGCCGGTGAGCGATTCGCCGGACAAGCCGCGCACCGAGACCTGCAGCTACCTGCCCGACCTCTGTGCACCGATGGCGGTGCTAGGGGTCATACTCGTCGCGGAGCTGGTGGCGATCGCCCTGGCGCTTGCGCGCCAGAGCGAGTGGGTCAGTTTTTTCGCTGACCTCGGCCGGACCTCGATCGCGCTGCAGTGGCTCAGCCTCACCTCGGCCGCTGTGCTGTGTGTCGTCCGGCCGTTGCTGGCCGGGCAGCCGGTCGCCCGCGGAACGGCTCTCGCACTGGGCGCCGTGGCCGTGAACCTGCTGGTGATCTCCGAAGCGCTCTACTGGGCTGCCGACTGGCTGGCGCCGGACGGCGCCAGGAGCGGTTGGCTGCCATCCGACCACCTCTTCTTTGCGACGCGCAATCTCGCGATAGGCGGCATCGCCGCCGGCGCGCTGCTGCGGTATTTCTACATCTCGGACCAGTGGCAGCGGAACGTGCGCCGCCAGGCCGAGGCCCGCGTCCACGCGCTGCAGGCCCGCATCCGGCCGCACTTCCTGTTCAACAGCATGAACACGATCGCGAGCCTCACCCGCAGCAACCCTGCTGCAGCAGAGCAGGCGGTCGAGGATCTGGCCGACCTGTTCCGCGCCTCGCTGGCCGAGTCCCGGCAAAGTATCCGGCTGGGGGACGAACTCGGGATCGCGCGCGTATACGAGCGCATGGAGCGGCAGCGCCTCGGCGAGCGCTTGCGGATCGAGTGGCAGCTTGACGCTCTGCCGGCCGATGCGATGATACCGAGCCTGACGATCCAGCCGCTGCTCGAGAACGCGATATACCACGGAGTCGAACGGCTGGCGGATCCCGGCACGGTGCACATCAGCGGCCAGCGCGACGGCGACATGCTCGAGATCACGCTCACCAATCCCGTTCCTGCCAACCGCATGGCGGGCGAACGCACCGGCAACCAGATCGCGATCGACAACATCCGCGAAAGGCTGGTGCTCGCGTTCGGCGCCGACGCCGGGCTGCGGCTCGATCCCGGATCCGGCCAGTTCCGCGTCACCTTGCGCTTCCCGTACCGGCGATCCCAGTGAGCGAACCGGCGCGCAGCGTGCTGATCGTCGACGACGAGGGACCGGCCCGCGCGCGGCTGCGGCAGCTGATCGAGGACATCGGCGACTGGCACATCGCCGGCGAAGCCGTCCACGGCCGCCAGGCTCTCGACCTCTGCAACAGCCTCGATCCGGATGTCGTGCTGCTCGATATCCGCATGCCCGAGATGGACGGCTTGCAGGTGGCTCGTCATCTCACCGGTCTCGCCGATGGACCGGCGGTCATTTTCACGACGGCCTACAGCGACTACGCGATCCAGGCCTTCGAAGCCCAGGCGATCGGCTACGTGGTCAAGCCGGTCCGGCGCGAGCGGCTGGAACGTGCGCTGCAGCAAGCGGTGCGCCTGACCCGGGGCGACATGGCAGCTCTGGCCGCGGCTGGCGCCCAACCCGGGGCACGCAGCCAGATCTGCGTGAAAAAAACCAAGGGACTTCGGCTGGTGCCGATAGCCGAGATCGTCGCTTTCCAGGCAGCCCAGAAATACGTGACGCTGACGCTAGCCGACGGCGAGGAAGTCATCGACGAAACCCTGAAGGACCTCGAAGCGGAATTCGCCGACCAGTTCGTGCGGATCCACCGCAATACGCTGGTCGCCGTGCGCAGCATCCAGCGGATCGAGACCACCGAGGACGGGCGCTCGTTCGCCTGGATCGGGCACCACAGCGATCCGCTGCCGGTCAGCCGCCGGCTCGTCGCGGATTTGAAACGCCGCCTGGTGAGCCGCGCCGGCTGACACGACGCGTCCGCCGCCACGCACCGTGGCAGAATGGCGCCAACCCCGCGCCCCTGCCGCCCATGACCGACACCGCGCCCGCAGCGTCTCCAGTTACCCGACACCCGCGCCGTGCCACGCTGGCTCTGGTGGCTGCGCTGGTCGCGCTCGCTATTGCCGTTGCCAACTGGCTGGCAGGAGCCGACAGGGAACACGACCGGCCGCAGGCTGCAGAGATCGCGAAACTGCAGCAGGCACTGCAGGCGCTGGACCGCCGCGTGGAGGATGGCCGCAGCGACGACACGGTCGCGGAACCGCTGGCGGCCCGGCTCGACCGGATCGAGGACACGATCGCCCGCATGCCAGGTGGCGGTGAAGCTCGCTTCCTGCGGGCGGCCGAACAGGCCGAGGAATACCTGCGGGCCGCGAACGCCCGCGAAAACCTCGCGGGCGACACGGCCGGCGCACTCGTGGCTCTGTCACTCGCTGACGCCCATCTGCAGGCAACCGGCGACCCACGATTCGCCGCGGTCCGCCGGTTGATCGCGCAGGAACAGGCGGCATTGCGCGCCGTGCCAACCGTGGACAGCGAGGGACTTGCGCTGCGGCTGGACTCGCTTGCGCAGGCACTTCCTGCGCTGCCGCGAAAGCAGTCGGCACCGGCTTCGTTCCGGGCAGAATCCGGCACCGTGGACGAGTCACTCGCCGGCCTCGATCGCGCACGCGCGGCCGTGTCGCGGGCGTTTTCGAGCATCGTCACGATCCGTCGCACTCCCGAACCGGCCGCAACCCTGCTGCCGGACGAAGCAGCCACAGTGCTCGTCCGCAGCCTCGAGCTGGAATTGCAGATCGCGCGCCTGAGCCTGTTGCGCGGCGAAGCCGCGGGTTTTCGCGCGGCGCTGGCAGCCACGCGGCGGGGCATCGTTCAATACCTCGATACAGGCAATGCCGGCGTCATCAGCGCGCTCGATGAGCTGGACAGGATCGCAGCCACCCCGCTGCCCGAGCAGCTGCCGGACATCTCCGGCTCGCTGGCGGCCATGGTACGGCTGCGGGAAAGCGGCGACCAGCGATGAAAACCGGCGTATTGCTCGTTGTCGTCCTGGCACTCGGCGCCCTGGCCGGGCATTTCCTGCTGGAAGACAACGGCTACGTGCTGGTGAGTTTTCGCGGCGTGGTGGCAGAGATGTCGGTGCCGGTCGCGGTTTTCCTCCTGGTGCTGGCCTACCTCGCTGTCCGTTTCGCGGCCTGGCTGTGGCGGGTCCCGCGGGAGCTGGGCGAGGCGACCGCGCGGGCCCGGGTGAGATGGGCTGGTCGCCAGGCAACCCGCGGCTACATCGCGATTGCGGAGGGCAAGCTCGCCCATGGCGAGCGCCTCCTGACGCGCGGCGCCCGTCGCAGTGGCGCACCCCTGATGAATTACCTCGCGGCCGCGCGCCTGGCGCACCAGCAGAACGACGCCTCGCGCCGCGATGGCTGGCTTGCACTGGCCGCGCAGCAGGAGCCGGCGGCTCAGGACGCCGTCTTGCTGGCCAAGGCGGAAATGCAGATGGACGACCAGGCATTCGACGCCGCGCTCGACACTCTGACCCAGGTACGGGAACGCAATCCGAAGCACCTGCAGGCATTGAAGCTGCTCGCGGCCCTGCACTGGCGGCGCCAGGACTGGCGCGCACTGGTAGCGCTGTTGCCGACGTTGCGTTCCATGCCACCGCTCCCGGTGGAAAAGCTCAATCGCTGGACGGGCGACGCGTTCGCGGGACTGCTCGACGATCCGACCCTGGACGAACGCGCCGTCGGCGCGCTCTGGGACGAAGTGCCGAAGGGCCAGCGCGGCGATCCCCGGCTGGTGCTCGCCCGCGCCCGCGCCCTGGCAAGGTGCGGGGCGGTATCGTTCGCCGAGAACGAAATCCGCCGAACGCTGGGCGATACCTGGGACCCCGGCCTCATCCGTTTCTACGGCGAACTGCAACTGCCCGAGGTTTCCCAGCAGCTCAAGAATGCCGAGGCGTTCCTGAAGGAACGGCCAGAGGATCCCGACCTGCTGCTGACCGTCGGGCGGCTGTCCTACCGCAACCAGCTCTGGGGCAAGGCGCGCAGTTACCTCGAGAAGAGCCTGGCAATAAGGCCATCCGCGGAGACCTGGGAGGCCCTGGGGCAGCTTTTCCAGCGCATCGACGACAGGGACAGCGCGGCCCGCGCCTTCCAGCGCGGGCTGGCGCTCGGCAATGGCAGCGGCCGGGCCCTGCAGCGGGCCGGCTGAGGGTCCCGTCGAGTCCTAGTTGGGGCGGCTGCGGCGGCTGCCCAGCCAGTCGATCAGCGGCTCCCACTGCTCCCAGTCGGGCCAGGCCAGGTATTCCGGCAGTTCGAACAGGCCCAGGCCGCGCGTGTAGGCACGGATGTAGTTCTGCGCCTCGCGGAACCTGGCGACATAGGGCGTCTTCAACCCGTCGAGGTATTCGTCGAGCTCGCCGGCGATCAGCGTGTTGTCCCGCACGCGGTTGCCGACGACGGCGATCCGCACTTCGCGGCGTTGCACCCGCCCGACCTCGCCCAGCTTGGCGAGGAACCCCGAGGCAGCCTCGATGTCGATCGTGGACGGGAGCACCGGCACGATGACGGTCTCGGCGTGGCGCACCATCTCGGTCAGCTCGGCGCCGTGGGTGCGCGCGGGAGCGTCCATGATCACGATGTCCGCATCGCGGGAAACGTGGCGCAGCCCGTTGCGGCTCGCGTCGATGCCCTCGATGACCGGCCGGCCCTCGGGACGCTTGGAAAGCCACTCGAGGCTGGAGTGCTGGGGATCGTAGTCCGCCAGCACAACCTTCTTGTCCTGAGTCGCGAAATAGCTCGCGAGGTTGGTGGCGATAGTGCTTTTCCCGCACCCGCCCTTGGCGTTCAACACCATGATGTGCCGCATCGTCGTTCTTCCTGGTTTTGGGTCGGCGCCGGCAGCGATCCTGGCGGACCGCTGCAGTCGTTTTCGTTGTCGCTACCCGGCTCCGCATGCCGGGGGGGCTAAATTACCCAGCCGTCGTTCGCTTGTCCATGGCGATTGGTGGCCGCCGTTATAATCCGCCGCCAGAAGCGGATGATTGCTGCATGCGACTCGCCTTCACCAAGATGCACGGCCTCGGCAACGACTTCGTCGTTGCCCGCGGCAATGGCGCGCCGCCCGATGTGGAGGTAATCCGCGCGCTGGCCGATCGCCGGACAGGAATAGGCTTCGACCAGCTGCTTTGGCTGGAAAAGCCGCGAATTTCGGGTTCCGCCGTGTTCTACCGGGTTTTCAACACGGACGGCAGCGAGGCCGAGCAGTGCGGGAACGGCGCCCGCTGCATCGCGCGCTTTCTGGGCGGCGCTCCGGGCGACTCCCTTCTGCTCGAGCACAGGACCGGCACGTCCCGCGCCCGCATCGAACGCGACGGACTCGTCGCCGTCGAGATTGCCGTCCCCCGGTTCGAGCCGGCATCGCTGCCTTTCGTAGCCGACGCGCCGGCGGACTCCTACGACGTGAAGGTGGAGCGCCGGACTGTCGAACTCCGCGTGGTCTCGCTCGGCAACCCGCATGGCGTGCTCCGCGTCGACGACGTCGACGATGCGCCGGTGAGCGAACTCGGACCGCTGCTCGAGTCGCACGATCGTTTTCCAAACCGTGCTAACATCGGTTTCATGCAGGTGCTCGACCCGGAGCACATCCGGCTTCGCGTTTTCGAACGCGGCGTCGGCGAAACCCGGGCCTGCGGCACCGGCGCCTGCGCTGCGGTCGTGGTGGGCAAGCGTGCAGGCTGGCTGACGGAGCGGGTGATCGTCAGTCTTACCGGCGGAGAGCTGCTCGTCAGCTGGTCCGGCCCGGGCACTCCCGTCTGGCTCACCGGCGAAGCGGTCAAGGCTTTCGAGGGGACAGTCGAGATATGAGCACAGTCAGCCAGCAGGTCGTCTATCCCGAAGTCTCCGAAGACACCATCGCCGACTACCTCAGGTCCCACCCCGATTTCTTCGAGCGCAACCTCCAGCTGCTGTCCGCATTGAAGCTCACGCACCGCACGACGGGCGGGGCGATTTCGCTCGTGGAGCGCCAGCTCGACGTCCTGAGACAGCGTAATGGCGCGGTCGAAGGCAAGCTGCACGAACTGGTCGAAGTCGCGCGCTCGAATGACAGGCTCGCCGGCCGCATCCATGCGCTGGCGCTGATGCTCATGCGCTCGAAGAGCCGCGAAAACGTCATCGATATCCTCGACGAGCAGCTGCGCGAGGGGTTCTCGGTCGACCAGGCGGCGCTGGTGCTGTTCGACAGCGTGCCGGGGCTGGTGCAGGGGCATTCCCGCTTCGTGACCATCGTGAACCGCGAAGACCCCGCGGTCGGTCCGTTCAAGTCCTTCCTGCAGAGCTCGGCGCCGCGATGCACCCGGGTGCGCGACGCGCAGCGCGACTTCCTGTTCGGCGCCGCCTCGACCATGCAGTCGATGGCGCTGGTGCCGATCGGGCCGCGCTCCGAATACGGCTTCGTCGCTATCGGCAGCCGCGATCCGGACCACTTCCAACCGGCGAAGAGCAGCGACTTCCTGCAGCGGCTCGGCGAACTGATCGCCTGCGCCCTGAGCCTGCACTGACGGAGCAAGGGCGGCCCGTGGCCTCGCCTGCGGCGATGCGGGACGGCGAGTGGCAGCAGGCCGAGCGCTTCCTCGATCATCTCGCCCACGTCCGCCGCCTTTCCGTCCACACGGTCGTGAGCTACCGCCGCGACCTCACCTGCCTCGCCGAGTTCTGCGCGAAGGAAAAGATCAGCCGCTGGTCTGATCTGCGCAACCATCACCTGCGTCGCTACGCCGCCAAGAGCCACGGCGGCGGGTTGAATCCGTCCAGCGTGCAGCGCCGGCTGTCTGGAGCGCGCAGTTTCCTCAAGTACCTTGTCAAGGAAGGCACGATCGAGCTGAACCCGGCCGTCGGCGTCTCGGCCCCGCGCGCCGCGCGACGCCTGCCGACGACGCTGGACGTCGACCAGATGGCGAGCCTGCTCAAGATCGACGGCGACGATGCGGTCACCGTCCGCGACCGGGCCATGCTCGAACTGCTGTACTCCTCGGGTCTGCGTCTCGGCGAGCTGACGGGTCTCGACCTGGCGGACGTGGACCTGAGCGACGGTGTGGTGCGGGTCACCGGCAAGGGGCGCCGCACCCGGCTGGTTCCCGTCGGCAGGCAGGCACGCGAAGCACTGAAACGCTGGTTGCGCCTGCGGGCCAACCTGGCCGACGTCGAGAAAGCTGCCTTCTTCATCGGCGTGCGCGGCGAACGCATCAGTCCGCGGTCGGTGCAGGCGCGGGTCAACCACTGGGCAAAGCGCTCGGGGCTCGGGCTGCGGGTGCATCCGCACCTGTTCCGGCACAGTTTCGCGACCCATGTGCTCGAGTCCAGCGGCGACCTGCGCGGCGTACAGGAGATGCTCGGTCACACCAACATCAGCACGACGCAGATCTACACGCACCTGGATTTCCAGCACCTGGCCCAGGTCTATGACAAGGCGCATCCGCGCGCCAGGCGGCGACGCAAGGGTTAGCGGCGGCGCGAATTCCCTTTAAAATCTCCGCCCCGCCCCCAGATCGAACCGGCCAAGACCGGTCAGGCCCAGGACATGCAGCAATTCGACGGAACCACCATCGTCTCCGTCCGCCGTGGCGGCATCGTCGCCATCGGCGGCGACGGCCAGGTGACGATGGGCAACACGGTGGTGAAGGCCAACGCCCGCAAGGTGCGCAGGCTTGCCGAAGGCAAGGTCATCGCGGGCTTTGCCGGCGGAACGGCCGATGCCTTCACGCTGTTCGAGCTTTTCGAGGCCAAGCTCACCCAGTACGGCAACCTGAGCCGCGCAGCGATCGAGCTCGCCAAGGACTGGCGCAGCGACCGGCGCCTGCGCCGCCTCGAGGCGCTGCTGTGCGTGGCGGATGCGCAGAAATCACTGATCGTCTCCGGCAACGGCGACGTGATCGAGCCCGAGGACGACCTGATGGCGATCGGCTCCGGCGGCCCGTTCGCTCAGGCGGCGGCCCGTGCCCTGCTCGACGACACGGCGCTCGGCGCGGCCGACATCGTGCGCCGCTCGCTCGGCATCGCAGCGCGCATCTGCATCTATACCAACGACAACATCACCATCGAGACGCTGCCGGAAGGCGGCTGAACCCCATGTCGATGACCCCGCGCGAGATCGTCCAGGAACTGGACAAGCACATCGTCGGCCAGGATGCCGCGAAACGGGCGGTGGCGATTGCGCTGCGCAACCGCTGGCGGCGCATGCAGGTCGCCGAGCCCCTGCGCGGCGAGATCACGCCCAAGAACATCCTCATGATCGGACCGACCGGTGTCGGCAAAACGGAGATTGCCCGGCGCCTCGCCAAGCTGGCGAATGCGCCGTTCCTCAAGGTCGAGGCCACCAAGTTCACGGAGGTCGGCTACGTCGGGCGCGATGTCGACAGCATCGTCCGCGACCTGATGGAGGCGGCGGTAAAGCTCGCGCGGGAGACGGAAACGACCCGGGTGAAGCACCGGGCAGAGGACGCCGCTGAGGAACGGATACTCGACGCGCTGCTGCCGCCGCCGGCGAGCGGCTTCGGCTTCAGCGGCCAGCCGGCACAGGAACCGCGCGACGGCGACACGCGACAGAAATTCCGCAAGATGCTCCGCGAAGGCAGGCTCGACGAGAAGGAGATCGAGATCGAAGTGCGCGCCATGACGCTGGGCGTCGAGATCATGGCGCCGCCCGGCATGGAGGAAATGACCAGCCAGCTGCAGAGCCTGTTCCAGAACATGGGGAACCAGCGGAAGAAAACCCGCAAGGTGAAAGTCTCCGAAGCGAAGAAGCTGCTCCTCGAGGAGGAGGCGGCACGCCTCATCAACGACGACGAGCTGAAGCAGGCGGCGCTCGCCAACGTCGAGCAGAACGGCATCGTGTTCATCGACGAGATCGACAAGGTTGCCCGCCGCAGCGAGACAGTGGGTGCCGACGTTTCGCGCGAGGGCGTTCAGCGTGACCTGCTGCCGCTGGTCGAGGGCTGCACGGTCACGACGAAATACGGTTCCGTCCGCACCGATCACATCCTGTTCATCGCCTCCGGCGCGTTCCACGCAGCGAAGCCGTCGGACCTCATTCCGGAGTTGCAGGGACGTTTTCCGATCCGGGTCGAGCTCGACTCGCTGACAGCCGCCGATTTCGAGCGCATCCTCACCGAACCGGATGGCTCGCTGTGCACGCAGTACCGCGCCCTGCTCGCAACGGAAAACGTGCAGCTGTCCTTCGAACCGTCCGGGGTGCGCCGGCTCGCCGAAATCGCTCACCAGGCCAACCAGCAGATGGAAAACATCGGCGCGCGCCGGCTTCACACCGTGCTCGAGCGGCTGCTGGAGGCCATGTCCTTCGAGGCCGCCGACCGCGGCGGCCAGGTCATCGCGGTGGACGGGGCCTACGTGGACCAGCACCTGGCTGCACTCGCGAAGAACGAGGACCTTTCGCGCTACATCCTCTGACCGGTGGGCGGGCGGCGCTGCTCTGGCGCCGGTGCGGGATCGGGATCAGACTGAAGAGCGCGGGCGGTCCTGGTGAGGAGTTAAAAAACCGACGAGCCAGGACCGCCCGCGCCCTTCAGTCTGATCGTCAGCGCCCGAACCGGAGTACCACCATGACCTACGATCAAAGTGAATCGAAGGAAATTCCAGCCATTTCGCGGCGCGGGTTCATCGTCACGACTGCGGCGGGTGTCGCGGCGGCGACGGCGGGCTGTGCGGCAGGCACCGGCAACGCCCGATCCGAGGCGGCGGCGACGACGGCGACGCTGGGCCCCTACGACGATTTTCGCGGCGCGATCGCGGCGTTCGAGGCGCGCGGCCGGGTGGTGCGCATTGCCCGTGCCGACCAGGACGCGTTCGAGGCGAGCGCGCTGATGTATCGCCTCGTCGACCGCTACGGCGCCGAGGGTGCTCCGGTCGTGGTCTTCGAGGAAGTGAAGATCGAGGGTGAGTGGATCAAGGGCCCGGTCGTCGGCAATTTCATCGGGCACTGGGATGCGGAGGCACTTGTCTTCGGCGTCGAGCCCGATCCGGCCGGCGGCGCCGCGACGCTGCGCAAGGCGCGCGATCACCTCGTCGGGCTCGCGCAAGCCAACGGCGGCCGCTTCCCGGAGATTCCGCCGGTCGTGATCCCGAGGGAGAAGGCTCTCTGCAAGGAGGTCGTGCTCCAGGGCGACGCCATCGACATGACCCGCTTCGGGTTCCTGAAGGTAAACCCGGGCGATGGCGGTCGCTACGTCAACACCGCCTCGGTGTTCACGGTCGACCCAACCGCCGGCATCAACTTCGGCACCTATCGCTGCCAGCTGAAAGGACCGCGCAAGATCGCGGTCAGCCCGGGCGAAGGCCAGACGGGATGGATCATGCTCGACGCGGCGCGCAAGCGCGGCGAGAAGGTGGTGAAGGTCTCCCTGGTGCTGGGCCAGGATCCGATCGTCTATCTGGTGAGCGGCTCACGCGTCGCCAACCGCACCGGGAATCGTCCGGTCGACGAACTCGCCGTCGCCGGCGGATTGCGCGGCCGCGCCGTGGAAGTGGTGAAGAGCGACACCAACGACTTCCTGGTGCCGGCCCACGCCGAGATGATCATCGAAGGCGAGATCCCGCTGGATGACACGGAACCGGAGGGCCCCTACGGCGAAGGCCTGGGCTACCAGGGCGGCGGCGAAACCGCGTGGTACATGAACGTCACCACTGTCACGCATCGGCGCAACCCGTGGATGCACAACAGCTTCACCGGAATCGACCGCGGCCCGGTTTCGGCAGCCGGCCTCGCCTCCTCGCTGCTGTTCACGCAGAAGTTCGCGCCAGAGGTGGTCGACATGCACTACCGGAGCAAGGCGAACAACATCATGTACGTCAGCATCCGCAAGACGGCTGCGGGCCAGGCCATGGCCATAGGTGAGCGGCTCGGCAAGTTCAACCCGGTCGCCAAGGTCGTGATCATGCTCGATGACGACGTCAACCTCATGGACATGTCGCAGGTGATGTTCGCCATCAGCTCGCGCTGGCAGCCCCACCCGGCCGCGAAGATCTTCGAGCAGCTTCCAGGCCTGCCGCTCGACCCCAGCCAGCCGAACCGCAACAAGACCAGCAAGATCATCATCGATGCCACCCGCCAGTGGCCCGGCGAAGGCGGCCCGGAGTCGTTCCCGCGCACGAATCGCTCGATCCTGATCGAGAAGATGCCAAACGCATTCACGCAGGTCGACGAAAAGTGGGGCGCGATCATTTCCGGCTGGGAGGCCGGCGAGCTACGCGGCTGACGGCTCAGGCGTGCCGGCAGCACCAGGCGAGGAGTGCAAAATCCGACGAGCCGGGTGCTGCCGGCACGCCTGAGCCCACCGCGATTGCTCTAAACTGTCGGCCACAGAAGAGCGAGCAGCGCCTTGTCCGACACGACCCACTTTGGATTCGACACCGTCGCGACTGCCGCGAAGGCCGGGCGCGTGCGTGCCGTGTTCGATTCAGTGGCAGGCCGCTACGACCTGATGAACGACCTCATGTCAGCAGGCCTGCACCGGCTCTGGAAGCGGTTCGCGATGGAGCGTACCGGTTTGCGGCCCGGGCAGATGGCGCTGGATGTTGCAGCTGGCAGCGGTGATCTGACGTCGGCCATGGCACGGCAGGTCGGGCGCGACGGTCATGTATGGCATACGGACATCAACCGGGCGATGCTCGAGGTGGGGCGCGATCGCCTGCTCGACGAGGGGATCTTCGGCAACCTGAGTCACGCGCTCGCCAACGCCGAGCATCTGCCGTTCCGCGATGCCAGCTTCCACTGCATCGCGATCGGCTTCGGCCTGCGCAACGTGACCGACAAGCCCGCGGCGCTGCGCGAGATGGCCCGCTGCCTGAAGCCGGGGGGCCGGCTCCTAGTACTCGAGTTCGCGAAACTCGTCGTGCCTGTCCTGCAGGGGCTGTATGACCAGTACTCGTTCCGCGTCCTGCCCGCGCTCGGCGGCCTCGTCGCGAACGACGAGGCCAGCTACCGTTACCTGGCAGAGTCGATCCGCATGCATCCCGACCAGGCGGCGCTCGCCGGGATGATGCGCGAATCAGGGCTCGAGGATCCGCACTGGTTCGACCTGAGCGGCGGCATCGTGGCGCTGCACGTCGGCTACCGGTACTGAACTCCGTGTTCGCCGAACTGCTGTTGCGCCCGTTCGAGCAGCTGCTGAATCGCGGCCTGGCGCAGTCGACATCTGCTGCACGACTCGCCACCCAGCTGGAGGGCCGCGTACTGGCGCTCACGATCGAGGCATCGCCGCTGGACTTCCGGCTCGCCATACGCGGCGGACGCTTCGCACTGTCGCTGCCCGACGGCGCCGCGCCGGATGCCTCCATCAGCGGTACGACCCTGGGTCTCGCGCGGCTCCTGCGCGAGGACCCGCAGACCGTTATCCGCCAGGGCGCCGTGCGCCTCGCCGGCGACAGCGAGATGGCCGAGCGGTTCCGCGCCCTGCTCGGCTTCGCCGTACCCGATTTCGAGGAAGAACTGGCAAAGCTCTTCGGCGACCCGCTGGCGCGGCAGATGGGCAACGCCGCCCGCGGCTTCGCGGCCTGGAGCGAGGCAGCCGGCGAATCCATCGCGCGCAGCGCGGCAGAGTACGCCCAGCACGAAGCACGGGTGACCCCGACAGCCGGCGAACTGCGGGAGTGGGCGTCGGCCGTGGATGCGCTCGTCGACGATGTCGCCCGCGCCGAGGCCCGGCTCGCCAGGCTCGGCGAGCGGCTGCGTCCGCGCGGCTGAATGCCCAACTGCGCATGAACCGACGCCTGTTGCTTCGCCTGCTGACGATTCAGCGCGTGCTGTTCCGGCACGGGCTCGACGAGTTCATCGTCAGGACACACCTGTTCCGACCGTTCCGGCATCTGCTGCGGCTCTGGCCGTTCTACTGGGTCGGTCGCGATACGCAGAGGCCCCGCGGCGTGCGTATCCGCGAGGCATTGCAGGAACTCGGTCCGATCTACGTGAAGTTCGGCCAGTCCGTGTCGACGCGCCAGGACCTGCTGCCACCGGACATCGGTGTCGAACTCGCCAAGCTGCAGGACCAGGTCCCGCCGTTTCCGGCCGAGCAGGCGCTCGCTGCCGTGGCAGCAGCCTTCGGCAAGCCGGTGCAGGAAGTCTTCGCCACCTTCGACCGCGAGGCGCTGGCCGCCGCATCGATAGCGCAGGTCCACGTGGCGCGACTGCCCGGCGGTGAGGAAGTCGCAGTCAAGATCCTGCGTCCGCAGGTCCGCGAACAGGTCGAGCGCGACCTGGAAGTGCTCTACGCCATCGCACGACTCGCCGAGCGCTGGTGGCCGGAGAGCCGCCGGCTGAGACCCGTGGAACTCGTGGCGGAGTACGAGAAGACGATCCTGAACGAGCTCGACCTGCTGCGCGAGGCAGCGAATGCAGCCCAGCTGCGGCGCAATTTCGACGGCGACCCGAAGATCTATGTGCCGAAGGTCCACTACGACTGGTGCCGGCCGGACGTGATGGTGATGGAGCGGATCCACGGGGTGCCGATCGACAACATGGACGCGTTGCGCGCGGCTGGTGCGAACTTCAAGCGGCTGGCGGCGAACGGCGTGGCGATCTTCTTCACCCAGGTGTTCCGCGACAACTTCTTCCACGCCGACATGCACCCTGGGAACATCTTCGTCGACGTGACGAATCCCGACGAACCGAAGTACTGCGCTGTCGACTTCGGTATTGTCGGCACGCTGGACGACGGCGATCGCCGCTACCTGGCCGAGAATTTCCTCGCCTTCTTCGACCGCGACTACCGCCGTGTCGCCCAGCTGCATGTCGATTCGCGCTGGGTGCCGCCCGGCACGCGCGTAGATGAATTCGAGTCGGCGATCCGCTCCGTCTGCGAGCCGGTGTTCCAGAAACCGCTGAAGGACATCTCCTTCGGTCTGTTGCTGCTGCGGCTATTCCAGACGGCGCGGCAGTTCAACATGAGCGTGCAGCCGCAGCTCATGCTCTTGCAGAAGACGCTCGTGCAGATCGAGGGGCTTGGCCGCACCCTCTACCCGGACCTCGACCTCTGGGAGACGGGCCGCCCGGTGCTCCAGGCCTGGGTGCGTGAGCAGCAGGGCCCGCGCGCAACCTTGAGGCGCCTGCGCCGCGATCTGCCCGACCTGCGCTACACGATGGAACGGCTGCCCGGCGCGCTGCGCAATTTCGTGGAGCGGAATTCGGCGACACCTGCAGCACCGTCGCCGCCATCAGAGCCGGACAACAACTTGCCTCGCTCGCGGTACGCCGCACTCGCCGGCGGCGCGATGCTGATCGCTGCGGCGCTCATGATCGGTCTTGAGTCGCGGCCGCGCTGGGCCGGCTGGCTGCTGGCGATCGCCGGCCTCGTGACGCTATGGCGCGGCCGGCCGCAGCAGCAATAGCACGACTCCAGTGGGTGCCGAAGGCGCCGTCCTGCTGGTCAACAACCCGCCCTAAGTCGATTTCGCGCGCAAGGAACTCGACGCGCGCTTCGCCAATGGCCGGCTCGGCAGCGTGAAGCAGTCCGTGGTCGAGCCGCCCGCCATGAAGCTCGGCGTGGCGACACTCGACGCCGCGATCATCGTGATGTCCTACCACGACCTCTACCACGTAGACGAGAAGAACGGCTGGCCGGCCATCAACGCATCACAGTTCCTCGAGCAGATCCGCACCGCGCTGAAGCCCGGCGGCGTGTTCCTGGTCATCGACCACTCGGCCAAGCCCGGCACCTGGGCCAAGGCCGCGCAGGACCTGCACCGCATCGACGAGGAATACGCCAGGCGCGACATCGCCCGCCACGGCTTCGTCCTCGAAGCCACCTGGGACGGCCTGCGCAACCCGGGCGACACGCGCTCGAAGCTCGTGTTCGACAAGGCGGTGCGGGGAAGACGGACCGGTTTGTGCAGTTTTATCGGCGGGTGGGTCAGTGAGCTAGTGCCGCCGACTCCTCAACGCCCCCAGATACCCCCCGACCTGCCTGCCTGCCTCCACCTCCTCCACCAGCGCCGATCCGACGATCACGCCGTCGGCGTGACCGCTCAGGCCGCGCACCTGCTCCGGCGTGCGGACGCCGAAGCCGGCGCAGACCGGGAGTGAGGCGCTGGCGCGGATGCGGTCGAGGTAGCGGGTGACGTCGGTGGGCAGGGCGCTGGCGCTGCCCGTGGTGCCCTTGCTGGTCACGGCATAGATGAAGCCGCTGGCGGTCGCGCTGAGTCTCCTGGCGCGATCTTCGGGTGTCGATGGGGTGATGAGGTTGATCAGCGCCAGGCCGCGGGCGTCGAGCCTGGTCCGGAAGTCGTCGCTTTCCTCCAGCGGCAGGTCCGGCACGATGAACCCGCTCACATGCGACTCTGCTGCCGCGGCGGCGAGCTGCTCGTAGCCGAAGGCGTAGAGCGGGTTCAGGTAGGACATCAGCACCACCGGTGCCGGCATCTCCCCTGCTTTTTTCAGTTCGGCGAGGATCCACTTCAGCGACACGCCCTGCTGGATGGCCGCGTGGCTGGCGCGCTGGATCGTCACGCCGTCGGCCATCGGGTCGCTGAAGGGAACGCCCACTTCGACCACGTCGGCGGCTTCCGCGACCTCGCGGAGCGTCTTGATGAAGTCGTTCTTCTTCGGGTAACCGGCCACGACGTAGGCAATCAGGGCGACGCCGTGCTCGCGCGCGGCGTTGCGGATCGTGGCGGTCAGCTTTTCGTGCGGAGAAATCTGGGGCATGGCTCAGTGCCTGCTGTGGTGCGGCACGCCGCCACCCGGGAAGACTTGCGAAAGTGTCGGCATGTCCTTGTCGCCGCGGCCCGAGAGGCCGATGAGGATTTTCCTGCCCTTGTTGTCGCGCGCCCAGCGCTTCGCGGCAGCGAGTGCGTGCGAGCTCTCAAGCGCCGGCAGGATCCCCTCCGCCGCGCAACACTCGCGCAATGCCGCCAGCGCCTCTTCGTCGGTGGCGCTCACGTAGTCCACGCGGCCGATGGCCTTCAGCAGCGAGTGCTCGGGGCCGACGCCCGGGTAGTCCAGTCCGGCGGAGACCGAGTGCGTCTCCTGCACCTGGCCGTTCTCGTCCTGCAGCAGCAGCGAGTAGGTCCCGTGAAGCACGCCGGGCTTGCCGCGGCCGATGGTTGCGGAGTTGTCGCCGAGGCCGGGCCCGCGGCCGCCGGCCTCCACGCCCATGAGCTTTACCTGGGCGTCGCCGGCAAACGGGTGGAACAGGCCGATCGAGTTCGAGCCGCCGCCCACGCAGGCAATGGCGATATCGGGCAGTTGTCCGGTTGTTTCCTGGAACTGCGCACGCGACTCGCGGCCGATGACGGACTGCAGCTCGCGCACCAGGTACGGGTACGGGTGCGGGCCCACCGCAGAGCCGAGCAGGTAGTAGGCGTACTCGGGATCGCCGACCCAGTCGCGGAAGGCTTCGTCGATCGCGGCGCGCAGCGTCTGGTCGCCGCTTTCCACCGGCACGACCTTTGCGCCGAGCTGGTACATGCGGTCCACGTTCGGCGCCTGGCGCTTCACGTCGATCGCACCCATGTAGACGGTGGCCGGGATGCCGACGCGCGCGCAGGCGGCAGCGGTCGCGACGCCGTGCTGGCCGGCACCGGTCTCGGCAATGACGCGCTTCGCGCCCATTCGCTTCGCGAGCAGTGCCTGGCCCAGCGCGTTGTTGATCTTGTGCGCGCCGGTGTGGGCGAGGTCCTCGCGCTTCAGCCAGACATCGGTGCCCCAGGCGGCGCCGAGCTTCGCGGCGCGGGTGAGCGGCGTCGGGCGGCCGACCCAGGTGCGAAGTTCATGCTGGAGTTCGGCCTGGTAGTCGGGGTGGTGCAGGTGGCGCTGTACTTCGTCCTTCAGGCGCAGGAGAGCGGGCATCAGCACCTCGGGTGCAAAGCAGCCGCCGTAGGGGCCGAAGCGGCCGCGCTCATCAGGCAGCTCGCCGCGGACCAGGGCGGCGAGCAGGCGGGCGGCTGCGGTTTTGTCGATGCTGTGCACGGTTCAGTCCTGTTGCGCCCGTCGCGCGGCAGCAACGAAGGCCGATATCAGTTTCGGGTCTTTCTGGCCGCGGCCCGACTCGACGCCGCTCGAGACGTCCACGCCCCAGGGTCTCACGGCCGCGACGGCTGCGCTAACGTTCGCGGGCGTGAGGCCGCCGGCCAGCATCAGCTTCGTACCGCACGCCAGGTTGCGGGCGCGGTTCCAGTCCGGCGCCTGCCCGACGCCGCTCGCTGCGGCCTCGAACAGCACGCGATCTTCGCGGGCGACGGCGGCCGTGTCCAGCGCCGGGGTGTCGCGGTATACCGGCAGTCGGGCAACGCTGGCGGGCAAAGCAAGGCTCGTGTAGTCGGCGGCGTCCGTCTGCAGCCAGTCGGGCTCGAAGGCGGCCAGCACGGCCTGCCAGTCCTGCTGAGCCGGGTGGCGCATCACGGCCACGCGCAGCACGCCAGGCGGCACGCGCTCGGCAAGCGTCGCGGCAGCTGCCGGCGTGACCCGCCGCGGCGACTCGGCGAACACGAAGCCGACGGCATCGGCGCCGGCATCGATCGCTGCGGTCAGCGCGTCGGCCGTCGTGATCCCGCAGATCTTGATGAATAGGCGCATATCAACCGGTGCCAGGTACGTATCCGGATACGTGCCTGGCACGTTTCAGGAATGCTGCGGTGGTGGCGGTCGGGTCGGCGCAGCGCATCAGCGCGGTGCCGACGAGGGCGAGCCGGTAGCCGAGCCTCGCGACGGTGGCGGCGTGTTCAGGCGTATCAATACCGCTTTCCGCAACCCAGGGCAGCTCGCGCGGCAGCGCGGGCGCCATCGCCGCGAAGCGGTCGAAATCGACTGCAAGCGTGCGCAGGTCGCGGCAGTTCACACCGAGCAGCACGCGGCCAGGGTCGGCGGCGGCGGCCTCGAGGACGACGCGCTCGCAGAGCGCGAGGTCGTCGCAGCCGAAGACCTCGACCAGCGCGAACATCCCGAGCCGTCGCGCGGTTGCCAGCATGTCGGCGAGCGCTCCAGGCTCGAGCATCGCCGCGATCAACAGCACGCCCGCGGCGCCGGCCACGCGCGCCTCGATCACCTGGTAGGTATCGACGAGGAAATCCTTGCGCAGCACCGGCAGCGCCGGCAGCGCGCGATGCACCTCGGTGACATGCAACAGATCGCCCTCGAACTCATCAGGCTCGGTGAGTACGGAAACGGCGAGCGCGCCGCCGAGCGCGTAGAGCCGTGCCTGCTCCGCGGGCTGCAGCGACTGCCCCGCCAGCCGGCCTGCTGCAGGCGAGCGGCGCTTCACCTCGGCGATGAGGTGAAAGGCCTGCGACGAGAAAACCGTAGCGGCTGCCGGTGGCAGGCCGGAAAGCCGCACTTCGAGCTCGCGCTCGGGCACGGCGGCACGGGCGGCCGCGGCGCGCGCAGCGCTGGACGCAGCCATCCGCGCGAGAAAATCGCTCACGCCCGAGCCTTGGCGAATGCGCGCAGCGCTGCGAGCAGCTTGGTGCCGGCGCCGCCGGCGAGCGCCTCGCGCGCCCTGGCAATGCCCCGGCGCAGGCCATGCGCGCGACCCGTCACATCCAGCACCAGGCCGGCACCCAATACGAGCGCCTCGGCATGCGGGCCACGGTCGCGACCGGTCAGCACGGCTTCGAGCGCACGAGCGTTGTCGGCGGCATCACCGCCAGCCAGGTCGGCGGCGCTGCAGGGCGCAATGCCGTAGTGAGCCGGGTTGCGCTTCTGCCGGCGCACGCTCCCGGGCCGCACGTCAAACACCGTGAACGGGCCGACCGGCGTCGCCTCGTCCCAGCCGGGTTCGCCGTGCACGACGAAGTAGTGCCCGATCGGCAGGCCGGCGAGCGCGTCTGCCATCAGCCTGGCGGTGTCGAGGTCGAAGGCGCCGAGCAGGCCGTAGCGCGGTGCAGCAGGATTGGTGAGCGGCCCGAGCAGGTTGAATACCGTCCGCGCGCCCAGCGCGCGGCGCACGGGCGCGATCGCCTTCATCGCCGGATGGAAATTGGGTGCGAACAGGAAAGCGAAACCACAGGCTTCAAGCGCGGCGCGGGCGTCGGCTGCATCGCGCGCCAGCGGCACGCCGAGCGCTTCGAGCACGTCCGCACTGCCCGACTTCGACGACACCGAACGATTGCCGTGTTTCATGACCGGCACGCCGCAGGCCGCCGCGAGCAGCGCGCTGCCGGTCGAGAGGTTGAGGCTGCCGGAACCGTCGCCGCCAGTGCCGACGACATCGGCCGCCGCGATCTCCTCCGGCAGCGGGACCGGCACCGCGAGCGCCCGCATCGCCCCGGCAAAGCCGCGCAACTCCTCCGCCGTCTCGCCCTTCATGCGCAGTGCCGCGAGCAGTGCGCCGGCCGCTGCGGGCGGCAGGTCCGGATGCGTCAGCGAGCGCAGCAGATCCGCCGCCTCGGCCTCTCGCAGGTCTTCGCGACCCAGCAATCTCTCGAGTACCGCGCGCGTGTCCGTCATCGCCGTGGCTCCAGCCTGAGAAAATTCTCGATCAGCCGGCCGCCCTCCGGCGTCAGCACGCTCTCCGGGTGGAACTGCACGCCCTCGAGTGGCAGCTCGCGATGGCGCACACCCATGATCTCGCCCCGCTCCGTCCGGGCCGTGACTTCCAGTACCGGCGGCATCGTTCCGTCCTCCGCGGTGAGGGAATGGTAGCGACCGGCCTCGAAGGGCTGGCTGACAGTCTTATATATGGTGCGCCCGTCGTGGCTCACCATCGAGGTCTTGCCGTGCATCAGCCGGGGTGCGGAAACGATGCTCCCGCCGAAATGGTGCACGAGGCTCTGGTGCCCGAGGCAGACGCCGAAGAGCGGCACGCGGCGCTCGAAGGCAGCGATTATCGCCAGCGAGACGCCGGCATCTTCGGGTCGTCCCGGCCCCGGCGAGATGCAGACGTGGGTGGGCGCCAGCGCCAGCGCCTGCGCCACCGTGATCTCGTCGTTGCGATGCACGTGCACGTCGGCACCCAGCACCAGAAATGCCTGCACCAGGTTGTAGGTGAAGGAGTCGTAGTTGTCGATCAAGAGCAGCTTCGGCGTCACAGCCCGTCCTCCGCCATGGCCAGCGCGCGGCGCAGGACCGCGCTCTTGGCCAGCACTTCTTCGTATTCGGCCTGCGGCAGGCTGTCGGCGACGATGCCGGCACCGGCCTGGTAACTGAAGCGCCCGCCGCCGAACACCAGCGTGCGGATCGCGATCGCCTGGTCCATGTCGCCCGAGGAGGCGAAATAGCCCACGGTACCGGCGTAAATCCCGCGGCGCACCGGTTCGAGTTGGTCGATCAGCTCCATCGCGCGGACCTTGGGTGCACCGACCAGCGTGCCGGCGGGAAACGCCGCGGCGAAGAGATCGAACGCATCCCTGCCGGACGCCAGCTCGCCCTGCACGCCGCTGACGATATGCATCACGTGGCTGTAGCGCTCGATGGCCTTGTAGGGATCGACGTGGACGGAACCCGCCTGCGCCACGCGGCCGATATCGTTGCGGGCAAGGTCTACCAGCATGACGTGCTCCGCATTTTCCTTGGCATCGGCGCGCAGGCTCGCCTCATGGGCTGCGTCTGCCGCAGCATCCTCGCCGCGCGGCCTCGTCCCTGCGATGGGGCGCAGCGATGCCTTGCCGTTGCGCAGTTTCACCAGCGCCTCTGGCGAGGAGCCGGCAACCTGCACGTCCCCCAGGTCGAGATAGAACATGTAAGGCGAGGGATTGAGCAGTCGCAGCGCGCGATAGGTTTCGAATGGCGACAGCGTATGCGCGCCGCTGAACCGGACGGAAAGCACGAGCTGGTACACGTCACCGAGAGAGATGTAGTGCTTCGCGCGGCCGACGGCTGCGAGGAACTCAGCTTCCGAGAAACTCTGCGCCGTCGCGCCGACGGTCGGTGTCGCGGCAGCGGCCGGCAGCGGGCCACGCAGGAGGCGCACGACCTCCGCGCGCAACCGGCCGCGCTCCTGCGCGCTGCCTGCGTGCAGCAACGCCATGCGTCGGGTGAGGTGGTCGAAGACCAGGAGCGATTCGGTAGCAACGTAGGCGGCATCGGGCACCACCGGATCGGCCACGGCGGCAGCGGGCACAGGCAGTTTCTCGAAGCGTCGGACGATGTCGTAACCTGCCACGCCGACGAGACCGCCCCCGAAGGGCAGCGTGTCGATCTGCGGTTCGAGCCGCGGCGCCCGCGCGAGCGCGGCCCGCAGTTCGGCCAGCAGTGCGGCGCCATCCGCCAGCATCGGCTTGCGTTGGCCATCCACACGCAGGCCGCCGGCATCGAGGCGGAATTCACCAGCCGCGCCGAACCCGAGGAACGAATAACGCGCGAGCTGCAGGCCGCTCTCCACGCTCTCCAGCAGGTACCGCGGTTGTAGCGGTCTCAGCTTGAGGAACGTGGACACGGGCGTGTCCAGATCAGCCGCGATGTCGAATGGTCCCTGCATGTGTCCTCATGACGGGCGCTCGCTGTCGCCCAAAACAAAAAACCCACCGTCGCTCCCCGCGAAGGTGGGTTTGTCGGCCGGATCCTGAAACGTGCGTTAGCCGAGAACCCCCTCCACGGAGAGGGCCCACCACCAGCGCGCGTCGATCAGGGCCTTGTTCATGCGGGCAGTATCCCGGCGGCTTCGCGACTCGTCAAGTGAGGCCGACCGCATTCGTGGATTGGTCGAGGATGACCCCGGAGCCGAGTTAAAGAGCCGAGGCGAAGGGGTCGATCCTCGGCCGGTCCACGAATGCGACCGCTGCCTCAAAACCGGAGCCAGGACACGTCGTATGCCAGTCCGTAGTACGCCGGCAGGATGATCGAGAACGCCGCCCACATGAGGATCGCCAGTGGCAGTCCGAAGCGGACGAAGTCGACGAAGCGGTAGCCGCCCGCCGTCATGATCATGACGTTCGTCGGGTGGCCGATCGGCGTCACGAAGGTCAGGTTCACTGCGAAGATCACGCCGACGACGAACGGCTCAGGCGCGACACCGAGCTGGTGCGCGATGCTGATCGAGATCGGCGTGCCGAGTGCGGCTGCAGGCTTCGCCGAGACCACCTGTGTCAATGCGGTGACGACCGCCATCAGGATCGAGAGTACCGCTGCGGGCGAAAGGCCCGCAGTCGCGGCCGTCACGAGATTCGCGATGTACTCCGCGGCGCCGGTATCGAGCATTGCCGTGCCGAGCGCCAGGCTCGCGACCATGATCATGACCACGCCGGGATCGAGCGCTTCGCCGACATGGCGCCAGCGCAGGCAGCGCGTGCCGAGCATCAGTGCAACACCCAGCAGTCCCGCGATTGACATCGGCAGGATTTCGAATGCACCGAGCAGGACGACCAGCGTCATGATGGCGAGCGCGCCGCGGGCGCGTTCTGTGTCCGGCAGGTCGACGGTGCCGTCCAGCACGGGCGTCGTGCCGGCGGCACGCAGCCCGGTGATGGCGGCGCGAGTACCCTGCACGAGGATCACGTCGCCGGCACGCAGCCGCAGGTCATCCAGCGACAGCGAGCGCGCCGCGCGACCGCGGTGCACCGCGAGCGGCAGCAGGCCGTAGCGCTCCATGAGCTCCGTGCTGTCGAGAACCGTCTGGTAGAGCGGCGAAGCGCGCGTAACGACGATCTCAGCGAGCTGCTGCCCCGCGGTCGACAAGGGGTTGCGCTCGCTGACGGGCTGGCCGACGTCCTCCGGCCGGAACAGTGTCGCGCCCAGCAGTTGCTCGAACTCCTTCAGGCGATCCGGCGTGTCGCGGACCAGCAGCCGGTCGCCCGCGCGGATGCGCACGGAGGGCAGCTTGGCGACTGTGAGGTCCTCGCCCCGCTGGATCTGGTCGATCCGCATACGGTTCTGGGTAAGGGCCAGCACTTCGGCGATCGACTTGCCCTGCGCAGGGCTGCGCTCGTTCACGTGCAGGGCGGCATTGAAGACGCGCGGGGACGTGTCCTGCAGCGGCGGCTGCCGCTCGGGCAGCAGGAACGGCCCGGCAATCAGGAGATACGCGACGCCGATGGCCGCTCCCATCAGGCCGGGTGCTGCAAAGTCGAAGATGCCGATATTGTCGACGCCGAGCTGCACCGCGATGCCGACCGCAAGCAGGTTGGTGGACGTGCCGATCGTCGTCCACATGCCAAGCGTATTGGCGAAATTCATCGGCATCAGCACCTGCGAGACCGGCGTGCCGACCTTGAGACAACAGGCGACCATGATCGGCATCAGCACGGCGACCATCGGCAGGTTGTTGATGAAGGCGCTCGAAATGGCACAGGTAACCAGCGTCGCCGCGAGCGCCAGCTGCGGGCGCGCAAGCCAGTAACGCGTGAGCAGGGCAGCGAGCGGCTGCAGGGCCCCGGTGATCTCGAGCCCCTGCCCCAGCACCAGCAGGGCAACGACCGTTACCAGCGCCTCGTTGCCGAAGTGCACGAGGAAGCTCTGCGGTTCGATCCCGCCGAACGGAAACACCTGGAAGAACCCGACGAGGAAGAGCAGCACCCCGAGGCTGGTCGCCTCGAGCGGGATACGGTCGCGGGTGAACAGCCAGAGAGCCACCAGCATCAGGCCGATGACCACCAGGGCGTGCATGCCGGGCAGCGCAGGCATGGACTAGAAGAGCCCGTAGACGGTGCTGATGCCCAGCACCAGCGCCGGCAGCATGATCAGCGTGAGCGGGATGCCGAAGCGGGCGTAGTCGCGTTCTACGTACCCGCCGGCCGCCATGATCAGGGCATTCGTCTGGTAGCCCCATGACGTGGCGAACGGCATGTTCGCCGCGAATATCACGCCAAGAACGAACGGTTCCGGCGATGCGCCCAGCGCGCCCGCGATGCCGACGGCCACCGGCATGGCGACTACAGCTGCTGCATTGTTGGTGACGAAGTTGGTCATCACGGTAACCACAGCCATCACCAGCGCGAGCGTCAGGGGCAGGGGCATGGCAGGCACGACCGCCACCCACAGTGCGGCAAGCCACCCGGCCGCCCCGGTCTTGATGAGCGCCGTCGCAAGGCAGAGGCTCGCGACCATCACCATGACCAGCGTGGTGTTGAGAGTTTCGGGGATGTGCCGCCACTCGATGCAGCGGGTAAGCAGCATGAGCGCGACGCCGATCAGCGCCGCGACCGATACGGCCATGAGCCCGAAGGCCACGCTCAGGATGACCGCGGCGAAGATGGCGAAGGCGGCGACCGCCCGATTGCTGCGCGGCAAATCGACGGTCCCGTCGAGCACCAGCATCGAGCCCGTGGCCTTCAATTCGCGGATGGCCTCGGCCGAACCCTGCACTAGGATCACGTCGCCGGCACGCAGACGCTGGTCGGTGATCGCATCGGAGCCCACCTCCAATTCGCCACGATGCAGGGCCAGCGGCGCGAGGCGATAGCGGTAGACGAAGTCGGCGAGATCGAGGGCACGCTGGTACAGCGGCGACCCGCGGGTGATCACCACTTCAGCGAGCTGCTGCCCGGCGGGATCGAGCGGAATGCGCTCGCTCACCGGGTGCTGCAGGTCGCCGGCATTGAAAAGAGTGGCACCCAGCAGTCGTTCGAACTGCTTCAGTTGATCGGCCGTGTCACGCAAGTGCAGCCGGTCTCCGGCAGCCAGGGCAAGACCGGGCGATTGCGCGACGGTGAGGTCGTCTCCGCGCTGGATGCGCTCGATGCGCATGCGCCCGTCGGTGCGCGCGAATACGGCGGCGAGCTGACGCCCGTCGGCGTAACCGCCGCGGTTAACGGACAGCACCGCCGAGTAGACCCGTCGCGCTGTCTCGCCCTGCCGCGGCCGCCGGTCGGGCAACAGCTGCGGACCGGCCAGCCAGATGTAGAGCAAACCGAGTACGGCGGCGCCCAGCATCGGCCGCGCAAAGTCGAATAGTGCGAAGCCGTCGATACCAAGATCCGCTGCGACACCCAGCGCCAGCAGGTTGGTCGAGGTGGCGACCGTCGTCGCCATGCCGCCGATGAGCACCGCGTAGTTGAGCGGCAGCAGCACCCGCGACGGTGCGACCGCCGACTGCGCCACGCTGGCGAGGACGACGGGGAACAGGATCGCCATGAGTGGCGTGTCGTTGATGAACGCGCTCGCGAGGGCGGACAGCAGCAGCGTGAACGGCAGTGCGTACACCGCGCCGCGCCGCCAGCTGCGGGAGAGATAGGTGGCGAGTGGCTCCAGAGCGCCGGTGACCTCCAGGCCCTTCACCAGCAGCAGCATCGTGCAGACGGTCACCAGCGCTTCGTCGCCGAAGTTGGCGAAGAAATCGACGGGATTTAGTCCCGGCAGCGGAAACAGGTACGACCCGAGGACGAGGAGTATCAGGATCCCCATGCCGGCGGTCGGCAGCGTGAAGCGATCGCTCGCAAAAAGGTAAAGGCCGGCGACGACCAGCAGCAGGGCCGCGAGCGCGTGGAAGCTGGGCAGGTCTGGCAACACGGGTTCCCGCTGGGCGGCGTCTGCTGCGCCCCGGCCACGGCATATTGCATCTGCCTCCCGGGACAGACAATCCGGCCCTGGTGATTGGCAAATTCCCCCGGGCAATATCGGGTTCAGGGCCGGTTGCGGGCAATCACCCAGGATTGATGGATCAGGCGCCGGAAAACCTGCGGCGGCAGCGCCCGGGCGACACCATCGCCATGCATGGCGATGGTGTCGGCAAGGCGGATCGCGGGCAGCAGATGCAGGTACGCCGCCTGCGGACGGCGCGGCGCGCTCCCGGGAAAAACGTCGTACGGCGAGAGGACGAGCAAATGGCGGTGGCGCAGACCCGCACGGCGCAGTGCCCGGCCGGCGCGCTCCTCGCCCAGCGTGCGCGTGAGCGAGCGGGTGAGCTGGCGCAGTTCCAGTCCGGGAAATGGCCCGCGCTCGCGCGCTAGCGCGTTGGACTCGCGCACGACGAGACGGCGCACGATGCCAAGCCAGCGCAGCAGCAACTCCACCGACGCGAAGTTGCCCGGATCGAGCGACCAGCGATCAGCCAGTGCACCGATGCCGGTCACGTGCAGCGCCAGCCGGCGATTGACGAGCGCATCCTGGCCGAGTTCCGGCGACGGCCAGTCGAGCTGGTCGACGAGGTTGTCGGCGAAGCGAAGCAATGCACAAAGCAGGTCGCGCAGCTCAGCCAGCGCGCCCGCCATGTCGCGTGCCGCGAGGCGATCGAGCTGCAGGCCAAAGGCGATCCAGGCAGTTTCCGTACGCGCCTCGAACAGGCTGCCCGGCAGCACCGCATCAGCCCGCTCGCCGCTCGCCAGCGTGCAGGCTGAGCGTGTGGTCTCCGGCAGCACGAGATGGACGCCGGGCTCGCGCTGCGCGAGGGTCGTGAGTCCTTGCCAGCGACCAAGCGCATCGGTCGACGCCGCGCCAGACCGGGCCGTGCCGATCGCCTGGAACAACCGGTCGGTGAGGCGCAGGACGATTCGCGGGCGCTCCGGCTGGCCGGCGGCACGCAGTCGGAGCAGCTCGCCGAGCCCCGGGTGATCCGCCTCGGCCGAGAGTACCAGCCGGCCGGCCGACACGCCGAAGCCTCCCAGCGCCGCGGGCAGTGCCTGTGCGAACCCGGCAACGACGTCGCGCATCTGGTCGCGGCGCGTGTCGGCACAGGCGTCGCCGCGCGACAACCGGGTCAGGTCGACCGCAACGGACGCGCCGCGTGCCAACAGCGGCGCGAGGCGGCGCGCCATCACGACCATGCTCCGCTGGCGCAGCCAGTCGCTGTCGCCGGAGACCTGCGGAAAGCGCAGCGCATACTGGCCGGCGATCCCCGCCTCCGCCAGGGGCGCCGATGCACCACTGCCTGGCGGCGCGACGATGGCCGGATGCTCCAGCAGCCGTGCGTAGCGCGATCGCCAGGCTCCTGGCTCGCGCTCGGCGCGCAGGGCAAGGGCCAGCAGGTGCGAGGCACCGTGGGTCAACCCCGCAACCGCATCCCGTTGACTGATGTATGCCACCGACTCACCGCCCCGCTCCTGCGCAGGCGATCAATCTGCCAGACCCGTGCGGCCACGACCCTCTGCATTTCGTGCGGCTTCGTGCTGATTTGCGCACGCAGTGCTAAGATTTTCGCCGGCATTTCCATAGCCCGACTGGGCACCGGCTGCCAGAGCGCCACATGTCCGCCACGCCGCCGAACGATCTCACCAGCTTGCACCCGACCGCGCTCCCGAGCGAGCGCCGAGAGGACATCGCCTTCGCAGAGAAGGACGCGCAGCTGCGCCGCGATGTACACGAGCTTGGCGTGGTCGTCGGCGAGTTGCTGCGCGAGCAATGCGGCGCGGATCTGTACGCGACAGTCGAGCGCGCCAGGCTGGCGGCGATCGGCCGGCGCGACGGCAACCTCGAGGCGAGCGCGGAGCTCGACACGATCATGCGCAGCTTCGGCGTGGACGCGGCACGCGACTTCATCCGCGCGTTCTCGACCTACTTCCAGGTGGTGAACACGGCGGAGCAGGTGCACCGCATCCGCCGTCGCCGCGACTACCAGAAGGCGGCTTCGGTGCGCCAGCCGGGCAGCGCCGAGGAGGCTGTCTTCCGCCTGCGGGACTCGGGCCTGGACCTCGCCGCAACCCGCAAGTTGCTCGGCTCGCTGCGCATCGTGCCGGTGTTCAGCGCGCATCCGACGGCGCCGACGCGCCGCACCATCCTGCGCCGGCAGCAGTCGATCGTGCGCCGGCTGATCGACATGCAGAACCCGGTGCTCACGCCCGCCGAATGGGCCGCCGCACTGGACGCGATCCGCACGGAAGTCACCGCGATCTGGCAGACGGAGGAGACGCCGTCGGAGGCGCGCACCGTATTCGACGAGCTCGAACACGCCCTCTTCTTCCTCACCGACGTCATCTACCGCGTCATTCCGGCTTTCTACGAGGGCATCGATCGCGCGCTGAAGGCTGCCTGGGGCAGCGGGCTGGACGATCCCCCGCCGACGATCCTCCGCTTCGCCTCCTGGATCGGCGGCGACATGGACGGCCACCCGGAGATCACCGCGCGCACGCTGCGCGACGTCCTTGCCCGCCAGCGCACACTGATACTGAATCTCTATCACTCCGAGTGTCGCGATCTCTCGAGCAAGCTTTCGCAGAGCACGGCCCGCGTAGTCGTGGACAGCGCCGTGCACGAACGCATCCACGCCTACTCCGGCCATTTCGGCAAGGACCTGGGCTCGGTGCCGTTGCGTCACCGTGACATGCCCTACCGCGTGCTGCTGCGGCTGATGATGGCGCGCCTGCAGGCGACTCACGACGACGGCGGGTTCCCGTACGAGTCGGCGGGTGAGTTCCTCGCCGACGTGCGGCTCATTGCTGCCAGCCTGGCGAAGAACAAGGGCCAGAATGCCGGTCTCTTCGCCGTGCGCCGGCTGATGCGGCGAATCGAGACCTTCGGCTTCCACTTCGTGAGCCTGGACCTGAAGCAGAACGCGCTGACCATCCGCGCCGTCGTGGGCAGCTGCCTCGGCGACGACGCCTGGCTGGAACGCACGCCGGAGCAACGCGCCGAGCGCATCCGCGAAGCGTTGCGGCGGAACGAATCGCCGCGCGAGGATCTCGACAACGAGTCGAAGCGCGCGCTGTCCGTGTTCCAGGCTATCGCCTTCTGCCGGCGCAAGTACGGGCGCCGCGCGATCGGCCCCTTCATCGTGAGCATGAGCCACGGCGTGGACGATCTCCTGTCCGTCCTGCTGCTCGGCCGCTGGGGCGACCTGCGCGGGCCCGGCGGTGGCGTGCCGCTCGACATCACGCCACTGTTCGAGACGACCGAGGATCTCGCCAACGCGCACGGCACCATGCGCCAGCTCCTGCAGGATCCGATCTACTGGGAGCACCTCGGCAAGCGCGCCCGACGCCAGATCATCATGGTCGGTTACTCCGACAGCAACAAGGATGGCGGCCTTGCCGCAGCGCGCTGGCTGCTGAAGCAGACGCAGTCGGCGCTGATCCAGGTGCTGGACGACGCCGGCGTCGAATTCACGGTCTTCCACGGCCGCGGCGGCACGATCAGCCGCGGCGGCGGCAAGACGCATGCGGCCGTGCTGGGGTCGCCGCCTGGCGCGGTGCGCGGGCGGCTGCGGGCCATCGAGCAGGGTGAGCTCGTGAGCACGAAGTACGGCGTGCGCGGCATCGCCATGCGCACCCTGGAGCAGGCCATGGGATCGGTGGCGCTCGCGAGCATCCCCGAGGCGCAGAAACCCGAACGCGCGCAATGGCACGAGATCATGGAGGTGCTCACCCGCGCGAGCCGCGATCACTACAAGTCGCTGGTCTATGACTCGCCGGGCTTCTACGGCTACTTCCGCGCCACCACACCCGTCGACGTGATCGAGCGCATGCAGTCACGCCAGGGCCTGGAACTGCAGGCGCACGACACCATCGACAACCTGCGCGGCGTGCCCTGGGCATCGGCCTGGACCCAGAGCCGCAACATCCTGCCCGGCTGGTACGGCTTCGGCACGGGCATGCGTGCGGTCGTGTCGCAGTTCGGCATGGAGGCCGTGCGAGAGATGGCGTACGAGTGGAATTTCTTCCGGGCCCTGCTCGGCGACGTGGAGCTCGTGCTCGGCAAGGCGGACATGGCGATCGCAGCGCGGTACTCCGTGCTGGCGGGCGACCTGCATGCCCGCTTCTTCGGCCAGATCCGTGACGAATTCACGTTGTGCATCCAGCAACTGCTCGGCGTGCGCAACCAGCAGGTACTGCACCAGTTCAACGACACGCTGCGCCGCTCGATCCGTCTGCGCAACCCCTACGTCGATCCGATGAACCTGCTGCAGATCGAGCTGCTCGGGCGCTGGCGCCAGGGCGGCCACAACGACGAGGCGCTGTACCAGGCGCTGGTGGGCAGCATCCACGGCATTTCGCGCGCCCTGCAGGACGCGGGCTGATGTCCGGCTCGGCGCCGGCGGCGGTGTTCCTCGACTACGAGACCATCCACCCCGTCGATCTCGACGGCAGCGTTCTGACGCGACTGCTGCCGGACATGGTGGTCTACCCCGATACGCCGCATGAATTGCTCGTCGAGCGCATCGGCGACGCCGGGATCGTGTTGCTCAACAAGGTGGAGCTGACCCGGGAAATCATAGGAAAGTGCCCGCGGCTGCGGCTCATCTGCCTCGCCGCGACCGGCGTGGACAACGTGGACGTCGCGGCAGCGAAGGAGCGCGGCATCGGCGTCGTCAACATCCGCAACTACTGCGCGCCCTCGGTGGTGCAGCACGTGTTCGCGCTGCTGCTCGCGCTCAACCAGCGCCTGCGCGAGTACGACGAGCTGCTGGCCGGCGGCGCCTGGGAGCAGTCCACCGGCTTCTGCGTTGTCGACTACCCGTTCCGCGAGCTGCAGGGCCTGACACTCGGGATAGTGGGCCTCGGAAACCTGGGTCGCAGGGTGGCAGAAGTGGCGCAGGCATTCGGCATGCGTGTGATCGCGGGGCAGCGTCCCTATTCGCTCGAGAGCTCGGGTGCATGCACGACGGGCCCGGACGGGATCGAGCGTGCTCTCTTTGCGGATCTGCTCGCGCAATCCCATGTGATCAGCCTGCATTGTCCGCTGACGGCCGAGACCCGCGGGCTCATCAATGCAACGACGCTCAGCCTGATGCAGCCCGGCGCGCTTCTCATCAATACCGCCCGCGGCGCGCTGATCGTTCCGGACGCACTGATCGAGGCGCTTCGCTCAGGCCGTCTCGGCGGCGCCGGCATCGACGTACTCGAGCGGGAACCGCCGGTCCATGGCCACCCTTTCCTCGACGTGTCGTTGCGCAATCTCATCGTGACGCCTCACATGGCATGGGCTGCCCGTGAATCCAGGCAGCGCGCGCTGGACGAAATGGCCCTCAACGTCCGGGATTTCCTCGCCGGCGGTCAGCGCAACCGGGTAGACCTGGGAGTTTGAACATGCTGTCTCTGCTGTTTCTGGCCTACGCCGTCATTCACATAGGCATCTGGATCTGGGGCTGGAAGCTCTGGAGCGAGACCGGGCGACCGGTGTCGCTGCTGCTGGTCCTGGTCGGCGGGACGCTACTCTTCTACGACAACCTGCGCATCGGCATGGGGCGCTTCATCGGCGAGGGCGACCTGCTGTACGCGCTGTCGACGCCGGCCTTCGCCTGGCACTGGTCGATGCTGCCGCTGCTCGTGATCGCGGCGGGCTCGGTAACACGCCAGGCGGACCTCGGCTGGGCAAGGAGCCGCTTCGCGATGGGCGCCTTCTGCCTAGTCGCGGTCGCGCTCAGCATCCACGACATCCCGAAGATCTTCTCGATGCAGCTCTACCCGGCCTGTCTCGCCGACACCCTGCGCTACACCACCGCCGTGTCGGAGTTCCAGGTCTGCCCGGGCGGCACGGTGATCGCGCAGACCGCGGGAGCGGAAGCGGCGCTGGTGGCGATCATCACCAACATCATCGTTCTCGGCGTCGGCATCGCGCTGTGGATCCGGCGCCGCTGGCCGTGGATGGCTGGGGGCGCGGGTGTGATGTTCATCTGCGCCGGCGCATTCGCCGGTTCGCCCTGGTCGCTGCCGATCGCCAACTTCGGCGAGATCTGCATCACCCTCGGCCTCATCCTCACCTGCGCGCACTTCGCGAGGCTGGCGCAGGGACCGCGCAAGTCACCCGCGCAGGCGATGCGCCAGGCAGCGTGATCCCGCGCCGCGAAGCGCTGGCATTCTGGTTCCGGCTCGGCTGCATCGGCTTCGGCGGGCCGGCCGGGCAGATCGCGATCCTGCACGACGAGCTGGTCGATCGGCGTCGCTGGATTTCGGAAGGGCGCTTCGCGCACGCGCTCAACTACTGCATGCTGCTGCCCGGACCCGAAGCGCAACAGCTGGCGACCTATCTCGGCTGGCTGATGCACGGCACCTGGGGCGGCGTCGCGGCGGGACTCCTGTTCATCCTGCCCGGCATGGCGCTGATCGTCGGTCTCGCCTGGACCTATCTCATCTTCGCCGACACGGGGTGGATGGCCGCGGTCCTGAGCGGCGTAAAGCCCGCGGTGGTCGCGATCGTCGCGGCAGCGGCCTGGCGTATCGGCTCGCGCGCGCTGCGTACGCCGCTGCTCGCGGCGATCGCCGCTGCCTCACTCGCCTGCGGCCTCGCAGGGGTGCCGTTCCCGATGGTAATCGCCGCAGCTGCGCTGCTCGGCTATGCCGCCGGACGCTGGTGGCCGGCGCAGGTCGGTGCCGGAGCCGGGCATGCCACTGCGGCCAGCGCAGGCCCACCGGCACTGATCGACGACGACACGCCCCTGCCCGCGCACGCGACTTCCCGGTCCGGCGGGCTCTGGCGAGTCACGGCCGTCGTGTTTTCCGTCTGGGTGATCGCGCTGGGCGCCTGCATCGCCTTGTCGACCGGCTTTGCGCAGATGGGCCTTTTCTTCACCCAGGCCGCGCTTCTCACCTTCGGCGGCGCCTACGCGGTGCTGCCCTACGTGTACGACGCGGCGGTCGAGCGCTTCCAGTGGCTCGGCGCGGGGCAGATGATGGACGGCCTCGCGCTCGGCGAGACCACGCCGGGGCCGCTGATCCTCGTGGTGACCTTCGTCGGCTTCCTTGGCGGCTGGCAGCAGGCCATGCTCGGGCCGGGCAGCGAAGCGGCCGCCGCGCTTGTCGGCGCCATCGTCGCGACCTTCTTCACCTTCCTGCCGTCATTCCTGTTCATCCTGGCAGGCGCGCCATTCGTGGAGGCGACGCGCAGGCAGCCGGCCCTCGCCGCGCCGCTGGCGGCGATCACTGCCGCTGTCGTCGGCGTTATCGCGGATCTCGGCGTCAACTTCGCCCGCCATGCCTTCTGGCCGGATGGGGCGGCCGGAAACGCGAACGCCATCGCGGTGGCGATGGCGTTGGTCGCGTGGGTCGCGCTCGTCCGCTTTCGCGTGAGCGTGCCCTGGATCGTGCTGGCGGCTGGCCTCGTCGGCCTGGCGCTGTCAGCTGTCGTAGGCTGGAACCGGTAGGCGATGTCGCCGGTGACCGCGCCGAAGACGACGACGTGGCCGCTGATGCCGTAGAGGCCCTGCTCGAAGCCCACCAGGCCGCCGAAGGCATGCGCCGGCTGCTGGTAGCTCCCGGCCGTGGCGTCGACCGGGCCCTTGATGAAGCCCGCGCCGCGCAGGTGCTTCCAGACCTTGCGCGATTCCTGCGTGTTGTTGGTGCTGTTCCAGCCACCCTGGACCGTGCCGTTGCCGTTGCCGTTGTCGGCGGCCGTCCAGGTGCCGGGGAAGCGGGTCGAGGCGGCGGGGTCGTCGCCCGGCAACACGCCGTAGCGGTCCTGGTAGGAGAGGATCGCGGCGGAGATCCCCTTGAAGTCGTTCTCCACCTTGCTGATCCTGGCGTTGGTGATCATTTCCTGACCCTTCAACACCCAGCCGATCAGCAGGCCGATGATGACCAGCACGATCGCGATTTCGACCAGCGTAAAACTTTTTTTGATTACGCATGACGCCCGACCCCATTCCGCGGAAATTTCGTTCCTGCAGTCTGCGTGACGGCTGGCGGCCGTTTTGTAAAACCGGTCACACCTTGACAAGTGTGCTGCGAAGCGCTTTGCGGTCATGGAAGCCTGGTTTCGTCAGCTTCGTCACTCGCGTCCGATTGGCGCGGGTCATCTGTCACTCCGGAGAGTGGCTGAGTTCACAGTTCCGGACTTATGCAAAGCGCTCATCGCCGCTACAGTAAGCAGCATGATGATCGCCTTCGGCCGCTTCCTGGAGCTGAGCCTGCCTGCGGCCAACGTGCTCGAGTCGCTCGGCTTCTACCGCAGTCTCGGTTTCGCCGAGTGCGCGACAGGCGACATCCGCCGCTGGCACTACGCGGTGGTGACCGATGGCCAGGTGTGCATCGGGCTGCATGGCGCGGGCGTGGAGGAGCCGACGCTGTCATTCGTGCGACCGGGGCTGGCGCCGCATGTCGCGGAACTGGCACAGCGCGGCCACGACATCGAATGGCAGCAGCTGGGCCCTGACGATTTCCACGAAGCCGCGCTGCGCGCGCCCGACGGCCATCTCATCCGCATGATGGAGGCGCGTACCTTCTCCCCCGGCGAGCCGCCGGCGACCGGCCCGCTCGGCGCGATGGGCACCGAGGTCGCCATCCACTGCCGCGACTTCTCCACAGCAGCCGGCTACTACGAGTCGGCAGGCTTTCTGCCACTGGAGCCGGGCGCTGCGCTTTCCCGACGCCTGCAGGCGCCGGGCCTGGTCATCGCCCTCAGCGAGGGAGCAGGGCCCGCCGGCTGCGCACTGCGCTTTCGCTGCAGGGATCCGGACAGGACTGCTCAGGACCTTAAGTCACGGGATTTCCTGGTCAGATCTGGACCTGGTGGATTCGAGCTGCGTGCACCGGAAGGGACACGTCTCCTGCTCGAAGGCTGATCGGCGCGGCCTGCGCCTGACGCCGTTCAGCGCCGGCGCGCCCGGCAGTCCTCCAGCATCGCCCGCAGCGATTTCGGCGGGCGGCCCGCTGCGGCCTCGAAGTGCGAAGGCAGGTCGAAGTGCCCTTTCCGCATCGCCTGGAAGCAGCCGGTGAGCATGCGGGCGACATCCATGCCGCGGTGGGGCATCAGTCGCATGAAGCGCTCGATGCTGGCCTCATCGCTCATCGGCTCGTAGCGCACGGCGAAACCGAACACTTCGTTCGCCTGCCGCACGAGTTCCGCCTGTGAGACGCAGTCGCCGGTGAGGTTGTAGGTCTTTCCCTCGTGTCCACCGGTCACCGCCACCTTCGCCGTGGCGTAGGCCAGCTCGTCGATCGTGAGATAGGACGCGCGCCCGTCGCCGCCCGGATTCGAGTACACGGCGCCCTCGGCGCCGGCCGCGAAGATGTGGACGATGTCGAGGTCGAGATACAGGGCATTGCGCAGCACCGTCCAGGCGAGGCCGGATGAGCGCAGCACCGCTTCAGTGTCACGGTTGATCTGCTGGGTCGGGAAATACAGCGTGCTCTCGTCGGACTCGCTCGCGATGCTGGAGAACACCAGCCGTGACACGCCAGCCTCACGCGCAGCGGCCATCACGTTGCGATGGAGCGCGACCCGATCGGTACCGCTCACGACCGGCGCGGAGATCATGACGACGGTATGCACGCCGCGCAGTGCCACCGTCATGTCGGCGACGGAGGCGTAGTCGGCGCGGCGCACGTCCACGCCCGTTGTCCTCAGGCGTGCGGGATCGCGCACGACTGCAACGGTGTCGGCCGGCGGATGCAGCCCCCCTAAGTGCGCGAGCACGGCATGGCCCAGCCGCCCGGAGGCGGCGGTCACGGCGATGGACACGTGAAGTCCCTTTTCATGCCTTGCCGCGCAGCTGATCGAGAATGGCAGGGTTCTCCAGCGTCGATACGTCCGCGGTGATCTCCTCGCCGCGGGCGATATTGCGCAGGAGCCGCCGCATGATCTTGCCTGAGCGGGTCTTCGGCAGGTTGTCGGCGAAACGGATGTCGTCGGGCTTGGCGATCGCGCCCAGTTCCTTGCCGACGAAGTCGCGCAGCTCGACGGCGAGCCGCTCGGCTTCGGTCCCGGTTGGGCGGGCGCCGCGCAACACGACGTAGGCGAAAATCGCCTCGCCTTTGATGTCGTGCGACCGGCCGACGACCGCCGCCTCGGCGACCCGCGGATGCGCGACGAACGCCGACTCCACTTCCATCGTGCCCAGGCGATGACCCGACACCTTGAGCACATCGTCGGATCGCCCCATGACCCAGAAGTAGCCGTCGGCGTCGCGGTGCGCGGTGTCACCGGCAACGTAGTACCGGTTGCCGTACCTGGCCCAGTAGGTGTCGATGTAGCGCTGGTTGTCGCCCCAGATGGTGCGCAGCATCGAGGGCCAGGGCTTGCGGATTACGAGGCTGCCGCCCCGGTTGGGATCGGTGACCTCGTCGCCCTCTTCATCGACGATCGCGGCATCGATGCCCGGGATGGGCTTTGTGCAGGAGCCCGGCTTGGCGGGAATCGCGCCCGGGATCGGGCTGATCATCGCGGCGCCGGTCTCGGTCTGCCACCAGGTGTCGACGATGGGACAGCGTTTCCGGCCGATGACCTCGTGGTACCAGATCCAGGCTTCGGGATTGATGGGCTCGCCCACCGTGCCGAGCAGCCGGATCTTCGACAAGTCGTACTGCGCGGGGATTTCGTCGCCGAATTTCATCAGCGCGCGGATGGCGGTGGGCGCGGTGTAGAAGATGGTGACGCCATGGCGCTGGCAGATGCTCCAGAACCGCCCGGCGTCGGGATGCACCGGCGCTCCTTCATACATGACGATGGTGGCACCCGCGGCGAGCGGCCCGTAAGCGACATAGCTGTGCCCGGTGACCCAACCGACGTCGGCCGTGCACCAGAAGACATCGTCGTCGCGCAGGTCGAAGATCCACTGTGCCGTGAGCTTGGCGTGCAGCAGGTAGCCACCGGTGGAATGCTGGATACCCTTGGGCTTGCCGGTGGAGCCGGACGTATATAAAAGAAACAGCGGGTGCTCGCTCGGCACCGGCAGCGGCACGCACTCCGTGCTCTGGCCTTTGACGACATCGGACCACCAGGCATCGCGCCCGGCTTTCATGCGGACGTCGTTGCCGGCGTGCTTCATGACCACGACCCTGGCGATCGACCCGCAGCCTTCTGCCAGTGCCTCGTCGGTCGCACCCTTGAGATCGACGAGCTTGCCGGCCCGCCGCCCGCCGTCGGCCGTGATCACGACCCGCGCGGCGGCATCCTCGATCCGGTCACGCAAGGACTTGGCCGAGAAGCCGCCAAAGACGACGGAGTGGGTCGCTCCGATGCGCGCGCAGGCCTGGATGGCGACCACCGCCTCCGGAACCATGGGCATGTAAATGACCACGCGGTCGCCAGGTGCAACGCCGAGCGCCTTCAGGCCATTGGCGAACCGCCCGACCTCCGCCGCAAGCTCGGCATAGGTCAGCCGCCGGACATCCCCCGGCTCCGACTCGAACACGATCGCGGTCTTGTTGCCGCGCTGGGCGAGATGCACATCGATGCAGTTATACGAGGCGTTGAGCTCACCGTCGGTGAACCAGCGGTAATTCGGCGCCTTCGAATCGTCCAGCACCCGGGTGAAGGGCTTGAACCAGTGCAGCTCCTCGCGCGCCCGCGCCGCCCAGTAGCCGACATTGTCGCGCGCCGCCTCCGCCGTCAGCCGCGCGTGATCCTCCGCCCGCATGCGCGCCCGCGCCACGAAGTCGGGTGGCGGCGGAAACACGCGCGTCTCGTGCAGGACTGATTCGAGCTGCTTTGAGGTTTCCGAGGGCGGCATGGCGACATCCCGCGATGATCAGTGGGCCATGATTGGGGAGCGGGGGGTGGGATGTAAAGAAGTCAGTCCCGGCTCCACTGGGCATGAGTGGGTCGGGTCGCGGCTTGCGCCGCTCCTACGGAAGCGTCAGTGAATTTCGGGGTCAGGCGACTGCGGAAATTCTTCGAGCCTGCCGCCTGAGTCCCTCGCCGAAGCCGGCGCTGTCATAAAGTGTCCCGAGACTGTCCAGGTCGGGCGGGCGGCGGCGCAGTTCGGGTTCGCCGTGCGCGACCGGGGCGTCGTAGCGTACGCGGGTCAGCTGCTGGGCGACGTCGACCTCGCCGCGATACTCGATGAGCTTGTCAGGCAGCGTCGCGGCCGCGCGGATGCCGAGCTTCTTCACGCCGTCCAGGTTCGCGTAGATGTCGGCGACCGTCGGGTAGTGCCTCAGCAGGGTCGAAGCCGTCTTGGGCCCCACGCCACGGACGCCCTTGATGTTGTCGACCGCGTCGCCGGTGAGCGCGAGGAAGTCGGCAATCTGCTCGGCGTTTACGCCGTAGACCTCCGGCACCTGCTCATAGGTCACGCGGCGGCCCGTCGGGTAGTCCCAGAGCGCATCACCCTTTTTCAGAACCTGGGCGAGATCCTTGTCGCGGGTCAGTATCGTGACCATATGCCCGTGGGAGCGCATGCGCGCGGCGAGTGTCGCGATCAGATCGTCGGCCTCGAAAGCGATATCGGCGCAGTCGGCTAGCCCCAGTGCCCGCGTCACCGCCCGGCACCGCTCGAACTGGAGCTTGAGCTCCGGCGGCGCGGACTCGCGGTTCGCTTTGTACGCGGGGTAGATCGCCGTGCGCACACAGTGCTCACCGCGGTTCTCGTCGAACGCAACCGCGACGTACTCGGGCTTCAGCTCCTCGAGGAAGTCCCCGAGGAAGCGGCAAAACCCGTAGAGCGCATTCACGGGATTGCGGTCGGGATCGACCATGTCGTCCGGGATCGAATACCACGCCCGGAAGACGAATACGCTGGCGTCGATCAGGTAGACCAAGGGACGCTAACCTTCGGAGTGATGATAAGGCTACCGAGCCATCAGTCTCGCCGTTACTCCGAAGGTTAGCGTCCCTTTTTCCCCCTTTTTTCCTAGCGATGTGCTCAACCTGGCGTGCAGCGGGCTCGAGCGCGGGATGTGCGCCAGCAGGAACTCCATCTGGTCGGCGAGCACGCGCCGGCCTTTCAGATAGATGTACTCGGCGTAGGTCGGCGTAAAGGGCACGGCGATGAGCTGCATGCCGGCGCCCTCGGGGATGCGACCACCCTTGTGGTTGTTGCAACGCCGGCAGGCCGTGACCACGTTAGTCCAGCTGTCGCGACCGCCCTTGCTGAGCGGCGTCACGTGGTCGCGAGTGAGGTCCCGCGACATGAAGCGGACCCCGCAGTACAGGCACAGGTTGGCGTCGCGTCGAAAGAGCGTCTTGTTGTTGAGAGGCGGGCAGTAATCCTCGCGCAAGGCGGCGACACCCGGCGTGCGACCGATCGTCGCGATGATCGAGTTCACCTCGACCACGCTGCGCAGACCCGTCTTCGCGCTGTAGCCGCCGCGCACCTCGAACAGCAGCGAGCCGCAGGCATAGGCGATCTGTGCCTGGGTGTAGAGGCGCACCGTCTCGCGGAAGTCGATCCACTCGAGCGGCATGCCCGAGGCGTCCGTGCGCAGCACCTGCTGGTTGAGATCGAAGAACGTCACGCTCCGAATGTTTCAAATCCAGGGGGAAAAATCAATGATCTGCGCGGCAGGACAGCCGTCCGGGGGCATTTGCTAGACTACGAACCCCCACAGACACCCAGGGACCGAGGCCGGTGATGAGCCAGTTAGAAGCACAGAAAGCCAAGTTCCGCAGCCAGACCGGCTTCATCGCCGCGCTCGATCAGAGCGGCGGCAGCACACCGAAAGCCCTGCGCCTCTACGGCATACAGGAGTCGGAATACTCCGGTGACGCGCAGATGATGGATCTCATCCACCGGATGCGCACCCGCATCATCACGACGCCCGCCTTCAGCGGCAACCGTATCCTCGGCGCGATCCTGTTCGAGAACACGATGGACCGCGAGATCCTCGGAAAACCGACCGCCGACTACCTCTGGAACGTCAAGCAGGTCGTACCGATCCTCAAGGTCGACAAGGGCCTTGCCGACGAAGCGAACGGCGTGCAGGTCATGAAGCCCATGCCGGACCTCGACAAGCTCCTGGCCAGGGCGAAGGCCAAGGGCATCTTCGGCACCAAGATGCGCTCCGTCATCAAGCAGGCGGACGCCGGCGGCATCAAGGCCGTGGTCGACCAGCAGTTCGCCGTTGCAAAGCAGATCATCGCTGCAGGCCTCGTCCCGATCGTGGAGCCGGAAGTCGACATCAAGTGCCCGGACAAGGCGGGAGCGGAGAACCTGCTGAAGGCCGAGATCCGCTCCCACCTCGACGCGCTGGCCGAGGGCCAGTTCGTGATGCTGAAGCTCACGCTCCCGGAGAAGGACGACCTGTACGCCGACTTCGTGAAACACCCGCGCGTGCTCAAGGTGGTCGCGCTCTCTGGCGGCTACTCGCGCGATGAAGCCAACAAGCGCCTGGCACGCCAGCACGGGGTGGTTGCAAGCTTCTCGCGGGCACTGACCGAGGGTCTCACGGCACAGCAGTCGGACAAGGAATTCGACGCGGCCATCGATCGGGCGATCGAAAGCATCTACCAGGCGTCCAAGACCTGACCACGCGCCGCATCTTCCTCGCAGCCCTCGCAGCGGCTGGCGTCGCCAGCCGCTCTGCGCCAGCCGGGGCCGCGACCGAAAGGAAGAGTGCTGCGGGCAAGTTCATGAACCCGCTGCCCGCCGGATTCAACGCGGGACCGCTCGATCTCACCAGGCCACTCGACAACCAGGTGGCCCTGCTCAAGCTCCAGGCCGATCTCAGCGGCGCACCCGTCATCGGCATCTTCCCGGGCAAGGCCTGGCTGTGGATACCGGGCGAGGCCAACTACCCGGCATTCGACACCTACGGCGTCGGCGCGAGCCGCCTCGAGTTCAGCGAGGCCGAGGGTGGCTGGCGGTTCTATCACCGCGAGGCACTGCTGTTCACCGACCCGGCGTCGGGCGAAGTGCTGCAGACCTGGAAGAATCCGGTCACGGGGATGGAAGTCGAAGTGATGCACGTGGTGAACGACCCGGTGCAGCGCTTCTACCCGCTGAGCGGTGGCCCCTTCGCGCCACCCTACCCCCACATAGTCAACGGCGACTACCTCGTCTATCAGCTCGACGTGCTTCGCCCGCCAGCGCCGGGCGCGAACCCGTTGAACCGCAGGGAGTACCCCCTGCATGCGCAGCAGGATCTCTACCAGACCGGCGAGTTCTGGGCGGTTTCGGGCAGCCTGTCTGCCGTCAACGACCCGATGCGCACGCACGTGCCCAGCCACACCGCCTGGAGCCGCGTGTCGATGTGGGATCCGTTCATGGAGATGGGCAACCGCCCGGGCCTGGCGATTTACCACAGCCAGGCATTCACCGCGACGAATGGCATCGACGACATCCCGCCGAGAATCCGCCGCTGGCTGGAAAAACACCAGCCGCAGTTGCTCGTTGCGCCTTACGCACCGGTGGACTGGGCAGGCGGTCGGCAGGAGAACCGCTGGACGGCCGCTAAGCGCGTCATCGACCAGCGGCGCAAGGAAGGACGCGCAGTCGGCGAAAGCGTGTTCGGCGTGTTTCCCCCGCGAGAGTAATCGCTCAGGGAATGTAGAGATCGCAGGCCCGGCTCATCATCGCCGCGCCGGCAGGGGACTCGCTCCCGGCCACGACCTTCGGCATCCGCCACTGCGCCTCATCGCCTTCCTGGCACTGGAACACGCAGGTGCCGCCGACCTCGCCGGCATCGTCACGTGCGCTGCAGGTCAGGTCGCTGAACACACCGCCCGATCCCTCGTAGCGGTTGGCGGCAGCTCGCAGCGCGTCCGATGAAGCGTGGCGCCTGCCGCATTCTTCGGTCGCGCTGTCGATGGTCCAGCCCGAACCCGAATAGTCCTGGCAGACCATGGCCTGCGCCGGCGCGAACCAGAAGCGGCAGCTGCCGGCGCGCGACGTCGAACTCGACGGCGCCGCGCATGCCACTTTGGCGCGCGGAAACAGCTCCTTGTCGCCGCGCTCCGCGCCCGTGATCATCCAGCGGCGCATGGCGGCGAGCGTCACCAGCTTGCAGTGCTGCGTTCCCTGGAAGAAATTCCGCTCGTCGCGGTTCCAGGCGACGCGAACGGACGGCGCGGTCACGACCAGATCAGGGCCATCGGCACGGATGTAGTCGTCGATGGCGAGCGGCAGCCACTCGCCGCCTGACGCCGCGACGTAGTCCGGCGCAAAGCGCAGCGTACGCCCGGCGGCCTGGTAGCGCCGGCGCTCGCCGGGTGTGAGGCTGGCAAGGGCTTCCCGATAGGTAAGCGCATTGACGTCACCGCAGCTGCGAACGGCGCCATCGAGTTCAAGATCCAGCGTGTCGTTGACGCGGTCGCGATCGACCATCTTGCAGGCGACGTGCGTGGTGAGTGTCGATTCACCCGCCCGTACTGCGGGGCTGCTGGCGGCGATCACCACCGTGCGCGTCGCCGGCTCGATGCTCATCTGGATGGTGTGGAACCCGTTGCCCTCGCCGCGCTGGACGCGGACGGCGAATCCGTCGGCAGGCGAAAGGGTCTCCGCATTCACCACGTAGCGCTGCGCGCGCTCGCACAGTGACGCGTCGTAGGCAGCGACGTCAGCCATTGCTTGCGCGGCAAGCAGTGCTGCGATCAGGCCTATGCCCAAATAATCGATTCCGGTGATCACCGTGATCCGAAAATGCATTCCTGGAAAACAATCCACGGGTAGGATCGCCGCTAAAGTCACTCTTGTCGACTGGAAAGCGGCGGCCCCCTTTTGTCGCCGTTTTCTCCTGGCGGTTCCGTGGATAATTCCATCCCATGACCGACCGAGCCGCCGGCTACGTCACCGACATCGGGTATACGCGTGCGTACCACCGGGAGCTGAACCCGCTCGCGACGCGCCTCGCCTTCCTGCAGGCCGGCCTCGAGCCGCCGCGGATCGGCACGGCCTGCGAGCTTGGCTTCGGCCAGGGGGTGAGTCTCGCCATCCATGCGGCAGCGACGCCGATCCGCTGGTGGGGCTGCGACCTCAACGCCGGGCACGTCCGCTTCGCGCGGTCGCTCGACAACGCTTCCGGCGCGGCCTCGACGCTCGTCGAGGCCACGTTCGGGGAATTCGCCGCGCGCGATGACCTGCCGCTGTTCGATTTCATCGGCCTGCAGGGCGTGCTGAGCTGGGTCTCGGCGGAGAACCGCGCCGTGATCGCGCGCTTCATCGCCGACCGGCTGGCGCCCGGCGGCGTCGTCTACACCAGCAGCAATACGCTCGCCGTCTGGGCCGACATGCTGCCGCTGCGGGAACTGATGGCGGACATCGCCCTGAGCGGCTCGACCGGCGGGACAGCCGAGCGCATCGGGGAGGCGCTGGCGCTGACGAGCCGCATCATCGACACGCACCCGCTGCCGGCACGAACCCTGCCCGGGCTCGCCGCCCGCCATGCACGGCTGCTCGACGCCGATCGGCGCTACCTCGCCCACGAGTACTTCAACCGCGACTGGCATCCCTTCGCGTGGCCGGAACTCCGGGATCTGTTAGCGTCAGCCGGCCTGCGACACGCCTGCCCGGCGCAACTGAGCGATCAGCTCGATGTGCTCAACCTCACGGCGGCGCAGCGGCTGCTGCTCGCGGAACTCACCGGCACCGGCCTGCGCGAGACGGTGCGCGAGTTCCTGGCGGCGCCCTCCGTGCGGCGGGACTACTGGGTACGTTCAGAAAATCCACTGTCGGGCGCTGCTTCGCGAGCTGCCTGGGAGGAGACGCGAATCGTGCTGACAACCAGGCGCGACGACCTGCCCGAGGTCGTGAGCGGTCGCTGCGGCGAGCTGCGGCTGACCAGCGAGGCGCACGCGATGCTGGTGGACGCGCTCGCCGATGGCCGGTCGCGGGTGCTCGGCGACCTGTCCGCAGCGGCTGCATTCGATCTCGCCGCCGCCGGCCATCTGGCCATCGCGCAGAGCGACGAAGCCATCGAGCGCTGCTCGGCGCGCGCCGACCGACTCAACAAGGCGCTCGACGCGCTGGATGATGAGAATGCGGTCATGGCGCGCGCGAATGCCGTTACCGGCGGCGCGGCGTAGAATCGCATCCGGCACCACGCGATGGGACTGTCATGAACCAGCAACGATCCATCCGGAACATCCTGATAGCGCTGGTCATCTGCGCTGCGATCGCGGGCCTGTCCGGCGGCTGCAGCAGCGACGAGCCTGAGGCGGGGTCTTCGATCAACGTCGGGAAGAAGGATGCGCAGTCCGAGCAGGGCGATGCAACGACCGCAGCCGACCCGGGCGCGGCAGTCGCGCTCAACAACATCGATCTCGGCGCCTGCCTGCGCGCCATGCAGGGCGAGGAAACCGGTGTCGAATGCCCCGGATTCATTGCCAGCGGCCTGCCTGACCTGGACAAGAAGTGCAGTGAGGCTGGCGGTACGCTTGAGCCCCGCCGGGAACCCGTCGGTTGGACGATCGAACTAGATGGCAGCGGCGAGCGCGAGGCACTGATCGATCTCGCCGAGAATTTCTACTGCAGCGGCGCACCGGCGGTGTTCTCCTGTGGTAGCCAGGGATGTCCCTTGCCGATCTACGCCAAGCTCGGCGAAGATTGGTTTTTGCTCGGCGCGGTGAACCCCGGCGACGCGCTGAACATCGAAGTCCTGCCTGCTGTGCAAGGCCAGCCCTACCGCGAACTGCGCGGCGGCTGCAACGGCCAGCGGCCGTGTGACGAGCTCACGCACTACAGCTGGCAGGGCGGCTACTACGACCGCAGGGCGATAGAAGTCCGTGGCCACTGGGTCGAAGTGATGCCCGGCGGAATGAGATTGCTCGCGGCCGACACCGCGTTGCGCGCCGCGCCGGCAGAGGACGCCGCAACGGTGGACCAGTATCCTGCGGGCCTTCCCATGGCTGTCGTCGGCAAGGCGCGCGACGCCGACTACTTCTATGTGTCGCCCTGCACCGCCTGCGCGAGCGGCTTTGTCGCAGCCGCGGGGCTGCAGCCCGAGGAGTGAAGCGTCAGCGCTGAAAAAAGCGCTGCAGCCCGAACCAACGCCCGGAATCCCACTTCATCATCATGAACGCGAGCAGGAAGAACGGGATCAGCGAAGCGTCGTAGTACCCGCCGATGGCCAGGTTGACGAGGATGAAGAACGCCACGCCGGCAGCCCAGCGTGTCGTGAACCCCAGCAGCAGCGCGATCCCGACGTACAACTCGCCAGCCGTCATGACGAGCGCGACCGGCTTGTAGAGCGGGATCGCGAATTTCTGCAGGTACATAACCGCGAAACTGTCGGGGTGCATTTCCGTCAGCCGGTCGCGGAAGATGCGCTCGAGCATGTCGCTCGTGAGCCAGTCCTTGCGGATCTTGTTGGTCCCGGCCGCGAGCCAGAACAGGCCGAACAGCGTGCGCAGCAGGAGATGCAGCACGATGCCGGCGAACCTGAGCGGCTGCTCGCGCAGGAACGACCAGCGCCAGACCTCCGGCATGCCGCTCATGGACCCGCCCCCTTCGGCGCGCGGGCCGCGATGACGTCGAGCGTGTCCCAGAGCGCCAGCCGCGAACAGTAGCCGAGCGACTCGCCCGTTTCAGCGCGTCGCCAGCGACGATTTACGCGATCGATCTCGCGACCGTCGTCGAAGGATAAGAGCCCCGGATCGAGCGACAACCGCAGCATCCGCTCCTGCCCCGCCGGCCAGTTCCCGCCGCTGACGTCGTATACCGACACGGGCCGCTCATGACCGCCCACCAGCGGCGCGTCGGTGAAGTGGGTGATGAACCATTCCCAGATCGTCGACACCTGCGACCAGAAGGTGCGCGTATGCATGAGGTACAGCGTGAAGTCGCCCGACGCCGGCACGGCATCCTCCGCGGGCGGCGACTCGCCCGCCTGGCAGACGACGGCGATCTCGCACATGGTGCAGACCTCGCCGAACTGGCCGACGAGAAAGTAGTCCTTGAAGCGGGGGTCGTTGACCTGGGCATATGCCGGCGGGGCCAGCAACAGCAGGATCAACGCAAAGCGCCGCGGCATATCGTTGCGCAACATGACGCAACTATAACTCGGCCGACTGCGGCAGGTTGTCGCAACCGGCGGCTTTATTCGCGCTTTGGCGGTCAGGGGTATACCCGCGGCCCGCGCAACCGACGAGAATCCACCCTCGTCCCCAGGCAAGCATCGGGCGCGTATGACAACCCTGCATCGACTGGCAGCCATCGTCTCGATGGCCACATTGTTGCTTCCGCTGGGCGGCACTGCCGCGCCGAACGCCATTCACCGCACGGCGATGGCCGAACCGCCGTCGCTCGATCCCACGCTGGGGTCGGCTGGACCGGCGGCGCCGGTCCTGTCGGACCTGGTCGAGGGCCTGCTCGCGCGCACCAGCGCGATCAAGCCGGCAGCCGCGTCGGCGGAGCGCTGGGAGGCCAGCGCCGATAACCGCACCTGGACGTTCCGGCTGCGCAACGGGTTGAAGTGGTCGGACGGTACGCCGCTCACGGCCGAGGACTTCGTCTACTCGTACCGGCGGCTGCTCACGCCGGCCACGGGGGCGCAGTCGGCAGGACTCTTCTTCGTGATCCGCAATGCCCGCGCCGTTGCGACGGGCGCGGCGCAGCCCGACACGCTGGGTGTGTCCGCACCCGATCCACGCACCGTCGTGTTCGAGCTCGAGTTTCCTGCACCCTACTTCGCCCAGCTCGTTGCCAACACACAGGCGGCGCCGGTGCCGCGCCACGTGATAGAAAAGCTGGGCCGTGACTGGGCCCGTCCGGGCACGCTGGTCACCAATGGTCCCTACCAGCTCGCCGAGCGCGTGCCGCAGAGCCACATCAAGCTGGTGCGCAACCCGCACTACCATGCGGCTGCCGACGTGAAGATCGACGAGGTGTGGTGGTACCCGACGCAGGACCTCACCACCGCGTTTCGCCGCTTCCGGGCCGGTGAACTCGACGTGGTGCTCAACGTGGCGCCGGACGACGTGAAGTGGATCCGCGCCAATCGCCCTGAGGCGCTGCACACGGGGCCGATCCACGCCACCTACACGGTGCTGTTCAACACGCAGCGCCCGCCGTTCGACGACGAGCGCGTGCGGCGCGCCTTGTCGCTCGCCGTGGATCGCGAGGGCATGGCGGACAAGCTGCTCGCCACGGGCGTACGGCCGGCGCTGTCCTGGGTGAGCCCAGGCATCGGCGGCTACCCGGGCGCACCCAACCCTGCGCTCAAGGCCCCGCTCAGGAAGCGCCAGGCCGAAGCGCGCAAGCTGCTGGCCGAGGCGGGCTTTGGTCCGGGCAAGCCGCTCGTGTTCTCCTACCTGTTCGATTCGCAGGAAGAGAACCGCAAGATCGCGGTGGCACTGCAGTCGATGTGGAAGGCGGTCGGTGCCCAGGTCGAACTCGTCAACGCCGATTTCGGCGCCGTGATCGGCAAGCTGCGGGCACGGGACTTCTCGGTCGCGCGCTCCTCGACGTTCTCGCTCTACGACGACCCCTTCGCCTACCTGAACCAGCTCTCCGCCCGCTCGCCCACCAACTGGACCGGCTGGTCGAACCCGCGCTACGACCAGTTGCTCATCGCGGCCAATGCCGCAGCCGATGAAGCCGCGCGATTCGAAAGGTTCCAGGAAGCCGAACGGCTCCTGCACCTGGACGAACCCCTGATACCGATCTACTACTACCAGTCGAAACTGCTGCTCGGGCCGCGCGTGGAGGGCTGGTGGGACGGCGCCATCGGCACGCCGCCGTCGCGTTACCTGTCGATCCGGAGCGCGCCGTGAAGCGGTTGCTGCCTGCACTGTTGCTCGCCGCATGCCTGGCGGCAGCGGTCGACGCCGCGACCTTTCGCCGCGGCAGCGCAGCCGAGCCGAACACGCTGGACCCGCACCTGGCTACGGGCAACACGGCGGGCGTGATCATCACCGACATCACGCTGGGGCTCACGGCGCTCGACCGCCGCGGCAAGGTGGCCCCGGGCGCGGCGGAGTCGTGGACCATCAGCGCCGACCAGCTCACCTACACCTTCCGCCTGCGACCGAACCTCAAGTGGTCGGACGGTTCGCCGCTCACCAGCGAGGACTTCCTCTGGTCGGCCCGCCGGCTGGTGACGCCGGCGACGGCCTCGCGCTTCGTCTCTTTTGTATACCCGGTGAAGAACGCGCGGGCCATCGTGCGCGGCAAGCTGCCGCCGACCGAACTCGGCATCGCCGCGCCGGATCTGCGCACGGTGGTGTACACGCTGGAGTATCCCGCGCCCTACTTCCTCGAGAACCTCTCCGCCGGCGTCGCCGCACCGGTTCCGCGCAGGCAGATCGAGCAGTTCGGCCGCCAGTGGACCAAGCCGGGGCAGATGCTGAGCAATGGCGCGTATCGCCTGGTCGAGGTCGTGCCGCAGTCCTATGTCGCCGTCGAGAAGAATCCGCATTTTTTTGATGCGGCCAACGTGCAGGTCGAGCGTGTCGAGTACCACCCGACGCAGAATCTCGAGACGAGCCTGCGCCGCTACCGCGCCGGCGAGCTCGACCTGATCCTGAATTTCCCGAGCAATGAACTGGCGCGCCTGAAGCGCGAGGTGCCGAAGGAACTGCGCATCACGCCGGCACTCGCCACGGTCTACCTGGCCATGAACCTGACGAAGCCGCCGTTCAACGACGCGCGCGTCCGTCGCGCGCTGTCGCTCGCGCTGGACCGCGAGGGTCTCGTCGACAAGTTCCTCGGCGAGGGCTATCGCCCGGCGTGGACGCTGGTACCGCACAGCATCAGCGGCTACCGCCCGCCTGTCTCGCCCGACCGCAGGCGCCCGGCTGCCGAGCGGCTCGCCGAAGCCCGCAAGCTCCTGCAGGCCGCGGGCTACGGCCCGTCGAAGCCGCTCCAGTTCCAGCTGAGCTACGAGAGTCTTGAGGACAACCGCCGCCAGGTCGTGGCGATGGCAGCCATGTGGAAAGCCATCGGCGTGGAAGCGAAGCCGCTCGCCACCGACCTGAACGGCCTCAACCGCGACGTGCGCACCGGCCGCTTCGAGATGCTGCGCTACAACTGGTGGGCACCGAACGACGATCCCTACAGCTTCCTCGGGCTGGTCGAGACCGGCAACTCCGGCAACAACGTCAACTACAGCAACCCGGACTACGACCAGGCGCTGGCGACGGCGAACGCGACGCTCGACAACGCGCGGCGCCTGCAGCTCCTGAGCGCCGCAGAGGCCATGCTCCTGCCGGAAGAGCCCGTGATCCCGCTGTTCTACTGGGGACGCCGCCTGCTGCTGAAGCCCTATGTCCAGGGCTTCGAGGACAGCCCGCGGGGCGTCAATCCCTCTCGCTACGTGTCGATCAGGAAGTGACGGCGTCGCGCCAGCGGTGACAGCCGACGCTGTGGCCGTCGGCGTCGACTTCCGCTGGCGGCGACCGCGTGATGCAGACCGGAACGGCCAGCGGGCAGCGGGTGCGGAACACGCAACCGCCGGGCGGGTCGAGCGGTGACGGCAGCTCACCGTCAAGCGATGCCGTATGCGACAACGACGCCGCGTCCGGATCCGGTTCCGGCACCGCCGAGATCAGCGCGCGTGTATAGGGATGACGCGGCGCGCTGAACAGCGACCCGCGCGGCCCCGCCTCCATCACCCGCCCGAGGTAGAGCACCATGACGCGATGACTCATGTAGCGCACTATCGAAAGGTCGTGGCTGATGAAGAGCAGAGCGATGCCCGTTTCGCGCTGCAGGTCGCGCAGCAGGTTGCAGATCTGCGCCTGGATCGACACGTCGAGCGAGCTCACCGGCTCGTCGCACACGATGAGCTTCGGCCCCGCGATCATCGCCCGCGCGATGCTGATGCGCTGGCACTGGCCGCCGCTGAACTCGTGCGGGTAGCGCCGCGCCATTTCAGACCTGAGTCCGACCCGTTCGAGCATCGCATCGACCCGGCGCGCGCGCTCGAGCGCAGTCAGCAGCGGCTCATGCACACGGAGCGGCTCGCCGACGATCTCGCCGATCGTCTGCCGCGGGTCGAGGCTGGACAGCGGGTCCTGGAACACGATCTGCAGGTCACGACGGCTGGCCTTGAGTTCTGCAGCGCTCAAGCCCGCGAGGTCGCGCCCCTGCCAGAGCACCCTGCCCGCGGCCGGCTTCACCAGCTGCAGCACGGCCTTGCCGAGCGAAGACTTGCCGCAACCGGTCTCGCCCACGATGCCGAGCGTCTCGCCCGCCGCAAGATCGAAGCTGACCTTGTCCACGGCATGCAGCAGGCGATCGCGGCTGAACAACCCAGGCTCGCGCACCGGGTAGCGTACGCAGAGCTCTTCGACGCGCAGTAGCGGCGCGTTCATTGCACCCGCCCGAGATGGCAGGCCGAGCGGTGGTCCGCGGCTGCCACCTGCAGCGCCGGTCGCTCGGCCTGGCAGGGCGCGAAGCGCTCCGTGCAACGCGGCGCAAAGGCGCAACCCGGGGGCAGGTTCTCGAGATCCGGCGGCTGTCCCGGAATCACCGGCAGGTCGACCGCCGGATCGGCCCCGAGCGAGGGCATCGAGCGCAGCAGCGCGCGGGTGTAGGGGTGTGCGGGCTCGCGGAAGATCCGTCGCACGGGACCGATCTCGACCGCACGCCCGCCGTACATGATGAGTACCCGATCGCACAGCCCGGCGACCACGCCCAGGTCGTGCGTGATCAGGACGATGGCCGTGCCGGCCTTGCGCTTCATGCCGTCGAGTAGCCTGAGCACCTGCGCCTGCACGGTGACATCGAGCGCGGTGGTGCACTCGTCGGCGACCAGCACCTCGGGCCGGCAGAGGCTCGCCATCGCGATCATCACCCGCTGGCGCATGCCGCCCGACAGCTCGAACGGATACGCCTCGTAGCGACGCGCAGCATCGGGTAGGCGGACGATCTCGAGCGCTTCGATCGCGCGCGCTCGGGCATCCGCGCGGGACAGCCCCTGGTGGCGCACCAGCACCTCCGCCAGCTGTTCACCGACGCGCATGGTGGGCGTGAGGCCCGACAGCGCATCCTGGAACACCATCGCGAGGCGATTGCCGCGCAGCTCGTCGAGCACGGCGCGCGGCGCATTGAGGATTTCCGTGCCGCGGTACTTCACGCTGCCGGTGGCCGTGCCGTTGGCGGCGAGCAGGCCGAACATCGCGAGGAAGGTCTGGCTCTTGCCGGAGCCGGACTCGCCCACGATCCCCAGGCACTCGCCGGGCGCAAGGTCGAAGTCGAGGCCGCTCACCGCCGCAACGGTGCCGGTGTCGGTGCTGAAGCGCACGTCGAGACCGCGGCATTCGAGCAGTGCGGCCATGGCGTCAGCGGTCCCGCGGGTCGAGCGCGTCGCGCAGACCGTCGCCGATGAAGTTGAAGCAGAACATGGTCACGGCCAGGAACGCCGCGGGGAACGCGAGCAGCCACGGCGCCTGCTCGAGCTGCCCTGCTCCCTGCGAAATCAGCAGGCCCCAGCTGGTGAGCGGCTCCTGGACGCCGAGACCGAGGAAGGAAAGATAACTCTCGACGATGATGTTGGTGGGGATGAGCAGCGTCACGTACACGATCACCGGCCCGAGCACGTTGGGCACGACATGCCGCGCCAGGATCGCGCCGCGCGACACGCCGATGGCAACCGCCGCGTCCACGAACTCTCGCGTCTTCACGCTGAGCGTCTGGCCGCGGACGATGCGCGACATGGTCAGCCACTCGACCGCGCCGATGCCGACGAACACGAGGAAGATGTTGCGACCGAACACGGTGACGAGAATGATGATGAAGAAGATGAGCGGCAGCGAGTAGAGCACGTCGACGAAGCGCATCATGAGCCCGTCGACGCGGCCACCGGTGAAACCAGCCACCGCGCCCCAGGTGACGCCGATGGCCAGCGCGACGATCGTCGTCAGCACCCCTATGGCCAGTGAGATGCGGCCGCCGTAGAGCGTGCGCACGAACAGGTCGCGGCCGTTGGCGTCGGTCCCGAACCAGTGCCCGTCGGCCAGGCTCGGCGGCGTGAGGATGGACTCCCAGGAGGCATCCTCGATGCCGAAGTGCCAGGTGATCGGCACGATGATGGAGGCGAGCGTGATCAGCGCCAGCACGACGACGCTCGCCATCGCCGCCCGGTTGCGCGCGAAGCGCCGACCGGCCTTGCGCCAGAGCGAAGCGCTGCCCGCCGTTGCCGTCACGACTCGAGCCCCTTGCGCACCCGCGGGTCGAGCAGCGCGTAGACGAGGTCCGCCAGCAGGTTGAAGAGCAGGATGAACGAGGCGTAGATGATCACGATGCCCATCACCAGCGGATAGTCGCGGTTGAGCGCCCCCTGCACGAAGTAGCGGCCCACGCCCGGCAGGTTGAAAATCACCTCGACCACCAGCGAGCCGGTCATCACCGCCGCCAGCGCCGGTCCCAGGTAGCCGACCAGCGGCACGACGGCGGACGGCAGCACATGGCGCCACACGATCGTGCGTTCGCGCAGGCCGCGCGAGCGCGCAGTGCGCACGAAGTTCGAGCGCAGCACCTCCAGCATCCCGCCGCGCATCAGCCGCGCGATGACGGCGACCTGTGGCAGGGCCAGCGCGACAACCGGCAGGACCAGGTTCGCCAGCGCGCCGTCGTTCCAGCCCGCGACGGGCAGCCACTGGAGCCAGAGCCCGAATATGAGGGCGAGCACGGGTGCCGTGACGAACGCCGGCAGCGCGATGCCCGTCATCGCGACCGCCATCACCGTGTGATCGACCAACGTGTTCTGGCGCAGGGCCGCGACGATGCCGGCAAGCCCCCCGAGCAACAGCGCGAGCAGCTTCGCGGCAAGGCCCAGCGTGATGCTCACCGGCAGCCCGATGGCGATCAGCTCGGTGACGGAGAAATCCTTGTAGACCAGCGACGGCCCGAAGTCACCGCGGAACGCGCGACCCAGAAAATTCCGGTACTGCTCGACGGGCGGCAGGTCGAGCTCATAGGCCGCGCGGATGTTGGCCAGCACCTCGGGCTCGAGATCCGCCTCGGCGTCGAACGGGCCGCCCGGCGCCGCGCGCATGAGAAAGAACGCCGCCGTCACGATGATGAACAGCGTCGGCACCGCGATGGCGAGGCGACGGAGGGTGTAGCTGAGCATGGGCCTCTACGCTGTTCCGCAAGGGCTCAGCGCCCGTCGAAGCAGGCGCCAGACCGGCGCACGGCGAGAGTATACGCCGGCAGTTGGCGCACTAGGCCTCACGCGGTCGCGTGAAGTACGCCATCACCATCGCCATGAGTATGAAACTCACGCCGTCGGAGAAAATCATCATCAGCGTGTAGCCCGGCGGGTAGTCGGAGAACACGATGTCCGCGACCCGCGGATACACCGTGTACGCCATGGCGACGCTGCCGACGATCGCCACGTGCGCCCAGTACTTCGTGGTGTAGCGATTCAGGAGCAGCATCGCAATGCCGAGCCACGCGCCGATGGCGAGACCCTGCAGGGTGCCGAGCAGGTTCTTCACGCCCTGGGAGAGCGGCGGCCCGTTCGCCTCCAGGAAGACATGGGCCACCGGGCCCTCACGACGCAGCAGCTGGCCCTCTTCGCGGGTCGCCGAGCGGCCCGGCAGGATGTAGGTGCCGCTCTCCGGGAAGTATTCGCGCAGCGACCGGGCGGCGGCGACCGGGTCCTCGGGCTGTTGAACGGCGTAGTACGGCAGCGGGCTCACGACGTAGAAGAGCACGCTCCAGATCCACGAGGTGAGCGTGACGGCCAGGAGGCCGATGGCGAAACGAGCGGGAGTTACGCGGGGCATCGGTGCAAGGTCGCTATCCGCTGGAACCGCCTTGCAGCATCAACCTCATGCAGGATTCCGTCAACCCGAATCCGGTTAAATTGACGGCATTCGAAACTGGCGCATCACGTCGGCCCGGTCGAGGCCGGGATTGCTAAGCGGGCGGCTTACCGGTGAACCCTCAACCCTTCAGCGCCGCGAGCACCTCATCCAGCATCTTCTTCGCATCGCCGAACAGCATGCGGTTGTTGTCTTTATAGAAGAGCGGGTTGTCGACGCCCGCGTAGCCCGAGGCCATCGAGCGCTTCATCACGATCGAGGACTTGGCTTTCCAGACCTGGAGCACCGGCATGCCGGCGATGGGGCTCGCTGGATCGTCCTCGGCGGCGGGGTTCACGATGTCGTTCGCGCCGATCACCATCGCGAGGTCGGTGTCGGGGAAGTCGTCGTTGATCTCGTCCATCTCGAGCACGATGTCGTAGGGCACTTTCGCCTCGGCGAGCAGCACGTTCATGTGCCCCGGCATGCGGCCGGCGACCGGGTGGATGGCGAAGCGCACGTTCACGCCCTTCTCGCGCAGGAGCCTGGTGATTTCGAACACGGTGTGCTGCGCCTGGGCAACGGCCATGCCGTAGCCCGGCACGATGATCACGCTCTGCGAACCGCGCAGCATCTCGGCCGTCTCGACGGAGCTCACCGGCTGCACTTCGCCGGCTGGCTGCGCACCCGCGGCGGCCGGCGCGGCGCCTTCGCCCGTACCGAAGCCGCCCGCGATCACCGAGAGGAAGTTGCGGTTCATCGCGCGGCACATGATGTAGGACAGGATCGCGCCGGAAGATCCGACCAGCGCGCCGGTGACGATCAGCAGGTCATTCGACAGCATGAACCCCGTCGCTGCGGCGGCCCAGCCCGAGTAGCTGTTCAGCATCGACACGACCACGGGCATGTCCGCGCCGCCGATTGCCATCACCATGTGGATGCCGAAGAGGAGCGCGATCGCGGTCATCACGAGGAGCGGGGTCATGCCACTAGCGATGTCGGGTGCGCGCACGAAGACGACGCAGAGCGCGACGACGATGAGCCCGCCGATAAGATTGAGCCAGTGCCGTGCCGGCAGCAGCATCGGCTTGCCTCCGATCTTTCCCGAGAGTTTTCCGAAGGCGATGACGGAGCCCGAAAAGGTCACCGCGCCGATCAGCACGCCGAGATAGATCTCGACCTCGTAGATCGCCTTCTCGGCGCCGGTGAACACGATCGAGGTGTCGATGTAGCTCGCGAAACCGACGAGGCAGGCCGCGAGGCCGACCAGGCTGTGCATCAGCGCCACCAGCTCCGGCATCTGCGTCATCTGCACGGTGCGCGCGGCGTAAAGGCCGATGGCGCCGCCGACGACCATGGCCGCGACGATCCAGCCGATGCCATCGGCCGTCACCCGCGGCCCGAGGACGGTCGCAACGACGGCGATCGTCATGCCCACAATGCCGAGCAGGTTGCCGCGGCGGGCGGTCTCCGGATTGGAGAGACCACCGAGACTCAGGATGAAGAGGATCGCTGCGCCCAGGTAGGCAACGGTCGACAGGCTCTCTGACATATCGGCGGTCCTACTTCCGGAACATCGCCAGCATGCGCCGCGTCACCGCGAAGCCGCCGAACATGTTGACGGCGGTGAACGTGAGCGCGATCACGGCAAGGGCGAGGATCAGCCCGTCCGACCGGCCTGCGACGTCGCCGCCGAGCGGCGGCCTCACCTGGATCAGCGCGCCGACCGCGATGATGCTCGAGATCGCGTTGGTCACGCTCATGAGCGGGGTGTGCAGCGACGGCGTCACGTTCCAGATCACCATGTAGCCGACGAAGCAGGACAGCACGAACACGGTGAAGTGCCCGAGGAACGAGGCCGGCGCGAACGCGCCGATCAGGCCGAACAGCACCGCGCCGCCGGCGAATATCGCCGCGAGCGACTTGCCGGACATCGGTGCGCCTGCCTCGTGCCCCACCTTCTTCACGGGCGCCTGCTTGGCGGCGCCCGGCTTCCCCTGCGGCGGCGCGGCCGAAAGCTTCGGCGCGGGCGGCGGCCAGGTGACTTCGCCGTTCTTTATCACTGTCGCGCCGCGGATCATCTCGTCGTCGAAATTCACGTCGAGCGTGCCGTCCTTGGCCTTGCAGAGGTCCTCGGTGAGCCGCAGCAGGTTGGTGGCGTAGAGCGTCGAGGACTGCTTCGCCACCCGGCTCGGCAGGTCGGTGTAACCGATGATCGTGACGCCGTGGCGCACGACCACCTCGCCCGGTACCGTCAGCTCGCAGTTGCCGCCCTGCTCGGCGGCGAGGTCGACGATCACGCTGCCGGCGCGCATCGACTTGACCATGTCGGTGGTGATCAGCTTCGGCGCGGGCTTGCCCGGAATCAGCGCCGTGGTGACGATGATGTCCACTTCGGCCGCCTGCTTCGCGAAGGTCGCAAGCTGCGCCTTCTGGAAGCCTTCGCTCATCACCTTCGCGTAACCGCCGACGCCCGTGCCTTCCTCTACGTAGTCGACGGGCACGAACTCCCCACCCATCGACTTCACCTGTTCGGCGACTTCGGGCCGCGTGTCGTTGGCGCGCACGATCGCACCGAGCCCGGCGGCCGTGCCGATGGCCGACAGGCCCGCGACGCCGGCGCCGATCACGAACACCTTCGCGGGCGGTACCTTGCCCGCTGCGGTGATCTGCCCGGTGAAGAAGCGCCCGAAGTGATGGGCTGCCTCGATGACAGCGCGATAGCCGGCGATGTTGGCCATCGACGACAGCGCATCGTTCTTCTGTGCGCGGGAGATGCGCGGGATGCTGTCCATCGCGAGGACCGTCAGGCAGCGCCCGGCGAGCTGCTGCATCAGCTCGGGGTTCTGCGCCGGCCAGATGAAACTGACGAGCGTCGTGCCGGGTTTGATCTGCGCGATCTCCTCCGGCGTCGGCGCTCGGACCTTATATATGACGTCGGCGACGGCAAAAAGCCAGGCAGCGTCCGGGACCACCGTGGCGCCCGCCGCACGATAGGCGTCGTCGTCGAAGTTCGCGCCGATCCCGGCCCCGCTCTCGACGGTCACCGCAAAGCCGAGCTTGATGAGCTTGCCGACGACCTCGGGCACCGTCGCGACGCGCTTCTCGCCCGCGAAGACTTCGCGGGGCACTCCGACCACCAGCGGCATACAGACCCCCGGACAGGTTCAGTTTTCTGGGTTTTCCGCCGTTTCGGCTCGACCAGCCGGCCGGGCGTCGGGCGCCATGATACTCAAAGCCGGGGCCGGGTCATCAGCCGACCCTGGCCGCGACGAACAGGCCGGTCGCGGCCCAGTCCCTGAACCAGCCCGACAGCAGCGCCGGCAGGCGGTCTGCCGACACGCGCAGGTCACGGCAGCTGCGGGCGATCGCCCGCCCGATCGGCACACCGCGCCCGAGCAGGCGCAGGAGTGCGTACTGCTCGCGGGTCAGCGAGGTACGCAGCACGCGCAGGCCGTGTCGATGGACGAGAACCCAGGCAGGGCGCGGTCGCGGCCTGGAAGCACTGCGGCGGGAACGCAATGCCGTCATATGGGAATTGGCATCGCAATCGAGGGCAAGCAGCCGCATCGCGGGCGTCAGCTCGAGGCGCATCCTGCCCCAGGCAGCGGCTGGCAGGGCCGCCATCGCCGCGGGCGAGAGCAGTTCACCGGCCGGCGCATCGAATACGTCTTCCATAGCGCGCTCGATCCGCGCCAGGGAGACCGCGAGTGCGGCGCCGCGCTTGCCGCGCAGGCGCCGGGCGAGGAAGTCGGGAAACTTCGCGCTGAGACCCAGCAGCAGCCGCTCGGTCGAGGGGTGGCGCGCGAGATAGGCGCGGCAGGCGGCATCGAACGCGCGCTCGCCCATCGCGTCGCGCGTGGTCGGGTATTCGTTGGCCATGACTTCGACGAGGCGCAGCCAGTAGGCCTCCGCGTAGATATCGAGCCGCTCGATCGCCGAGAGCCTGCTCGACCGCGTCACGACCCGCTCGATGTCACCCACCGCGACGTCGATCTGGCGACGGGCGCGTGCATGGCGCAGACCGCGCGCACTGCCGCCTGCATGGGTCACGACCGCCAGCATCCAGCGCTCGAGCCGGTCGAGGCCGGCGCTGCCCGCGTCAGCCATTGGCGGCCTTGCGCGCGTCGCGGAAACGCACGGCCCGGGCAACTTCCCGCTGCAGGACCTGGAACTTCGGGATATCGGCATCCCACTCGAGCAGCGTGGCCGTGTTGCCGCGGCGACGCTGGGCTTCTGCGTACAGCTCCCACACGGGATCGATGACGCGCCCGTTGTGCGTGTCGATGCAGTGCGTGCCGTGGTCGGTGTGGCCGGCGAGATGGATCTGCACGACCCTGTCCCAGGGAACCGATGCGAGCCACTCCAGTGGATCGAGATCGTGGTTGCGGCAGGTGACGTAGACGTTGTTGACGTCGAGGAGCAGCGCGCAATCGGCCTCCTCGGCCAGGCGCGCGATGAACTCCTCCTCGGGCATGGTCGAAGCGCGAAACCTGAGATAGGTCGAAGGATTCTCGAGCACCAGCGGCCGCTCGAGGAAATCCTGGGCAGCGCGCACGCGCGCCACCATGTGGCGCAGGCTCTGCTCCGTGTAGGGCATCGGATACAGGTCGTGGCCGTTCACGCCAGCGACACCGGTCCAGCAGACATGATCACCGAGCCAGGCGGCACGCACTCGCGTCGCGAGCGCCTTGATCTTGCCGAGAAATTCGAAGTCGAGCGGATCGGTGCTGCCGAGCGACATCGACACGCCGTGCATCGCGATGGGATAGCGCTCGGCGATGCGATCGAGGTAATGCAGCGGCGGCCCGACTGTGTCGATGAAGTTCTCCGACACGATCTCGAACCAGTCCATGCCAGGCCAGTTTTCGACGACGTGGCGGAAATGCGCGGGGCGCAGCCCGACGCCCAGGCCGAGGTCCGGAAGACCCCAGCGGTTGCCTGCAGCGGAACTCATCGAAGGCACCCCCCTTACTCCGGACGGAGTGAGGGGGACATCGTCAACGAAAGATCAGTGCTTGACGGGCGATTCGCAGCCGCCCTTGCCCTTGCAGGAGTTCTTGCCGGCGCAGCCGCCGTCGCCGGACTTGCAGCCGCCCTGGCCCTTGCACTGGTTCTTGCCCTTGCAGGAGTGCTTGGCCGAGGCGCAGCCGCCCTTGCCCTTGCAGGAGTTCTTGCCGGCGCAGCCGCCGTCGCCGCTGCTGCAGCCGCCCTGGCCCTTGCACTGGTTCTGGCCCTTGCAGGAGTGCTTGTCGCCGCCCTCGTGTCCGCCCGCCATCGCCGTCTGGCCGAGCTGCGCCCCCGCGACCAGGCCTGCCGCGACACCGAGCAATGCCTTGTTGAACTTGCGTCGATTGAAAGCCATGTCGTTCTCCCTGTGGTTGTCGGTTCGACCCGCGTCCGCAGTCTTGCCGCCGTATCATAGCCGCGGCCGTGACGAAGCCGATGCTCACCGTGGGGAGTTCGCCGGACGGGAAACGGGCGCAGTAGCGCGGATCGGCACGGTGGGCTACCAGAACCGGCCGAACGTTGGCACTATCGCCCGAATGACCCGCTCGCCGATTACGGCTGCATTGCTGGTGCTGCTCGCCGCAGGCCCTGCGATGGGCGACGGCTGGGCTTACTACGGCGGCGACCCCGGCGCGGGCCGTTTCTCGCCACTCCAGCAGATCGACCGCGGCAACGTCGGTGAGCTGCGCGAGGCCTGGCAATGGCGCCACGGCGACCTCGACCGCCACCCCGACCGCCGTGGCTTCGCCGGCTTCCAGGCGACGCCGATCCTGCTGCCCGACGCTGCCGGCGGGCACCTGGTGGTCTGCACGCCGTTCAACCGCATAGTCGCGCTCGACCCGGCGACCGGCCGCGAGCGCTGGAGTTACGACCCGAAGGTCACCCTCAGCAAGATCCCCACGCGCTTGAAGTGCCTGGGCGTGGCCTACTGGCACGACAGCCAGGCGACCGCCGGCAGCCACTGCGCGCACCGCCTCTACTCCGGCACGACCGACCGCCGACTGCTCGCCATCGACGCCGGCGACGGCCAACCCTGCGCCGGCTTCGGCACGAACGGCGCGGTGGACGTGAACGGGATCATCCAGGCGACTACCCCATCCCACCCGGACCCCTGGGGAACGCTGTTCTCGGCACCGCCCGTGGTCGTAAACGGCGTGGTGGTGATCGGCAACATCAACAACATGAAGAACCAGTTCGTCGAGGCGCCGAGCGGGGCGGTGCGCGCCTTCGACGGCCGCAGCGGCGCGCTGCGCTGGTCGTTCGACCCGGTGCCGCGCAACGAGCAGGACCCGCAAAGACTCGCTGCGCTGGGCTGGACGCGCGAGAGCGTGGATCGCACGGGCGGGGCGAACGTCTGGTCGCTGATGTCGGTGGACGAAGCCCGCGACCTGGTGTTCCTGCCGACGGCGAGCGCTGCACCGAACTTCTTCGGCGGCACGCGCCCCGGCGACAACCGCTACGCGAATTCGGTGGTGGCGCTGCGCGGCGCAACAGGCGAAGTGGTGTGGCACTTCCAGACGATCCACCACGACGTCTGGGACTGGGACGTACCAACACACCCGATCCTGGTGGACGTGCCGATCGACGGCACACCGAAACCGGCCGTCGTGCAGCTGACGAAGCAGGGCCTGGTGTTCGTGCTGGACCGCGAGACGGGCGTGCCGCTGATCCCGGTGGAGGAGCGCCCGGTGCCGACGGACGGCGTGCCGGGCGAACAACTGTCACCGACGCAGCCGTTCCCGGTGCGCCCGCCTTCACTGGTGAGAAGCGGGATCACTCCGGACGATGCCTGGGGCGTGACGCCCTGGGACCGCAACTCCTGCAAGAAATGGATCGCGAGCGCCCGCACCGGCCCGATCTACACGCCACCCTCGACCGACGGCTGGATCATGTACCCCGGCACCGCCGGCGGCATGAACTGGGGCGGCGGGGCCTACGACCCGAGGCGCAACATCCTCGTCACCAGCACCTCGCAAGTCGGCATGTGGCTGCGCCTCTTCAAGAACGACGACGTGGCGCTCGAGAAAGACTTCGACGCGTCCGCCGGCGCGCCGCAGGGCCGCCCCGCCGTGATCCGCGGCACGCCCTACGCGCTGGAACAGAAAATCCTGATGAGCCCGTCGTTCATGCCCTGCACCGCCCCGCCCTGGTCGACGCTCGTCGCCGTGGACCTCGCGAAGGGCACGATCGCCTGGAACGTCCCCCTCGGCACGATCGAAGGCCTCTCCCCGCTGCCCATCCCGCTCGAGTGGGGCTCCCCGACCGCCGGCGGCGCGATCGCCACCGCAGGCGGCCTCGTCTTCATCGGCGCCACCGCAGATCGGCGCATCCGCGCGTTCGACATCGACACCGGCAAGGTCGTCTGGAGCCAGCGCACCCCCGTCGCCTCGCACGCCACCCCGATGACCTACGAGTACCGCGGCAAGCAGTACGTAGTGATTGCTTCGGGCGGGCACATGTTTATCAATGCGGCGGATATCAACGACTACTTGATTGCGTATGCGTTGCCTTAAGGGGCCGTAGCCTTTGCCGGCTATCGCTGGTCTTGATGGGCTGCGCCAGCAGAGGTCGTCCTAACGGCACGATCAAATGGGATCGGATCTGGAGGGCCTTAGTCGGTTCTCGGCCAGCACTGACGGGGGGGCAGACAGGCACCGGTTTCGCCTGATCGCGATACCGCTCCGGCCTATCATGGCGGTATCCACTTCGCCCCGGGACGGTTCCGGCCATGACCACCCTCGTCCACTACAGCCTCGCCGACGGCATCGCCACCCTTACGCTCGACGACGGCAAGCGCAACGCCCTGTCGCCGGCGATGTTCAGGGACATCTACGCCGCCCTCGATCGGGCCGAGGCCGATCGCGCCATCGTCATCCTCACCGGGCGGGAGCAGGTGTTCTCCGCCGGCTTCGATCTCAAGGTCATGAAGGCCGGTGGCCTCGACACCCTGCGCATGCTCAGGGCCGGGTACTCGCTCACCGCGCGGGTCCTGGCTTATCCGTACCCGGTCATCACCGCCTGCAACGGCCATGTGCTCGCGATGGGCGTGTTCCTGATGCTCTCGACCGATTACGCGATCGGCACCCGCGGCGACTTCCGCGTGGCCGCCAACGAGGTCGCCATCGGCATGACCATGCCGCGCGTCGCCGCGGCGATGCTGCGGCATCGGCTCGCCCCCGCGGACTACCAGGCCGCCGTGACCCTGTCGCAGTACTTCCCGGTCGAGGAGGCCCTGCGTGCCGGGTTCTTCCATGAGCTGACCGAGGCCCCGCAGCTCATGCAACGCGCGCGCGAGCTCGCCGCCGGTTTCGCCAAGCTCGATAGGGCGTCGCACACCGCGTCGAAGCGGCGCATCCGCGGGCCGCTGATCCGTTATATCCGTCGCAGCGTGCCGCTCGATCTGGTGGACGCGGCCTGGGCGGCCATCTGGGCGGCGCGGCGGGGCAAGGGCTGAAAACTCATTGAAGACAATAGGCTAAAGTTTTCACTGCCAATTAATACTGATAACTGTCAATAAGCCCCGGACCGCCCCGCGACCAGCCAGCCTGCCGCCCGCGACGCCCGGTGCCCACTGCGCTATATAGAGTCGTTTCCGGCACCCGCAGATACCAAGGTCACGCCCATGATTACTCCAGCACTCCGCATCACCGCCTGCTTCCTCCTCGGCTTCACGGCACTCGGCGCCGCCGCCGAGGACCAGCCCGTCCCCCGCCACCCCAAGGCACCGCCGCCGCCCGACCAGTTCTACACGCACAGCGGCTTCGAGGGTCGCGAGGCCGAACTCGGCAACGCCGTCATGGAGGCGATCCGCAAGGCCGGGCCCGAGCGCGGGGTCGCCACGCAGTTCAACGCCGAGCAGCAGGCGGACGTCGGCCTCGCGGTGGCGCGCGCGATCCAGGTGATCAGCGTCACCGAGCCCTACCAGCACGAGTTGAACGATGCCCTCGTCAAGGCCCAGCTCACGGCGCTGCAGTTCGCCAAGAACAACAGGATGATCGCCAAGTACGTCGACCACGAGGCCCTCACCCAGACGCCGATGCTCCTGCGCGTCGGCAAGCTGATGTCCCAGGGCGGCAGCCCCGAGCTCGGGATCATCGCCATAACCGAGCGCACCGCCTGCTTCTACCAGCTGGTGCTCGACTACCAGCGCGACGGCATGACCATGCGCTGGAAGTCGCCCTACGGCGTCGTCCTCGCCGCCGGCACGCCCATCGGCCAGTTCAACATGACCGAGCAGGAAGTCCACGAGATTTTCACCATCCCGGCCATGCAGAAGCGCGCCGCGGTGATGGGCATGGAACTTGAGTTCTCGCCCTGGCAGGCCGACGGCTGGATCACGATGACGGCGCGGATGGCGAAGACGGTCGCCGCTGCTGCCGCCCGCTAGTCGGCCGGCCTCCGCTGCGGGGCGTCCCGCAACCGCGGTGGCGGCGGCGGCCGGTCGCCGTGGCGCCTGCGCCATTCCTCGCGCAGCCGCGCCCGCTCCTCGGGTTCGAGCTGGCGGAAGCGCTCGAAGCTGCGCCGCAGGCGGGCCCGCTCGAGCGGCGTCAGCTCCTGGAAGCGCTGGTAGTGGCGGCGCAGGCGCTCTTTCTGCCAGGGCTTCAGCTCCTGCCACATCCCGAAGCGCGCGTTGGCGGCGCGGCGCTGGTCCGGGCTCATGCCTTGCCAGCGCAACGAGCCGGCGGCGAGGCGCTGCTGGCGCTCGGCCGCCATCGTGCTCCACTGCGACTCCAGCGGCGCGAGCAACTGCCGCTGCTCCTCGCTCAACGCCGACCACTCGATGCCCGGCGCGGCCGGTGGCTCGTCGGCCCGAACCGCGAAAGCCGGCGCCAGCAGCAATAGAACCGTGATCGCGACAGCGCGCAGGTTATTCATCGTTGTTGCCCTCCGCATCCCCGATCCTTGCATCGCCGTCGCCTTTTCCGTCGTTCCTCAGCACCAGGTCGAGCAGGCCGATCCAGTCCTCGCCGCTTTCCTCGCCAACCCAGTCGCCGAGAAACTCGAGCAGCTCCGGGCTGGGAGCGATCTCCGCGTCCTCCGCGAGCGCCGCGGCAGCGGCGAGCGCGAGGACGAACAGGGCGGTCTTGCGTTGCGGGACATGACCGGTCATGCGCTCAGCCCGCGCGCTCCGGGCCGCCCTGCAGCTGCGGCTGGCTGTCCAGCCATTTGTAGAACTCCAGCTCCTCGAGCATTTCCAGGCTGTCTTCTGCCAGCAGCAGCTCCAGTTCCAGCGCCGGATCCGCCCCGTCGATCGACGGCGCGACCGGCGACAGCGGCCCGCCGCGGCCGGGCCACAGCGCGATGGCGAGCGCGGCGAGGGCGGCGGCGCCCAATGCCGGTTGCCAGCCGGAACCGAGCCCGGCCGGCCGGTGCCCGGCGTGATCGAGCTCGGCGAGCACCTGCTGGCGGGCGCGATTCAGTCGCGAGCGGGTCGGCCCGTCGATGGCGTCGGCCTGCTCGCGCAGCGCGTCGCGCAGCCGGGTTTCAAATCGGTCTTCCTTGTCGTCGGTCATGACCAGTGGTCCCCCATTTTTTCGCGCAGCGCGTGCACCGCGCGGGAGTAATGCGTCTTTACGCTGCCCTCCGAGCACCCCATCGCCGTCGCCGTTTCCGCCACGTCCAGACCCTCCAGAGAGCGCAGCAGGAAGGCCTGCTGCTGGCGCGCGGGGAGCCCGGACACGGCTGCTTCGAGCGCCGCCATCGCGTCGGCGGCACCGACCCGGGCGTCCGGCCGGTCGGACTCCGGTGCCGGCGCGGCGAGCAGCGGATCCTCGGCGTCTTCATCGTTCGCGCGCGGCGTGAAGAACGCGAGCACCCGCCGGCGGACAGTGCCGCGGCGCTGGTGATCGAGGATACGATTCTGCAGGATGCGGAAGAACAGCAGCGGCCATTCCGCCTCCGGCGCCTGCGCATAGCGGCGGACCAGCCGCAGCATGGTGTCCTGCACGATGTCGAGCGCGTCGTCGGTGTCACGCACGGCGTAGCGGGCCATCCGGAAAGCGCGCCGCTCGACGCCGGCGAGAAACCGTTCCATGGCGGCGCGATCCGGCAGAGACGCCTCCTTCGCTGGCGCGCCCGCGAACGTCGGCGCGACAGTCATCACGAGCATCGATCGGGTCGCAGGCATAGCATAGACCGCTCGTCGTTGTCGCCCGCCAGCACCGCCGGCCGGGTGTATTCGACGGTTCACCAGTGGGTTACAACGCAGCAGGGAAGGAACGGTTGACTGGACGCCGGCGCGCCGGGGTCGGTCTTTTTGTTCACCAGCGCAACGCCGCTGGCAGCTTAGGCGGGCATGCGCCGCTGAAGCCGAAGGAATGGCGTTCAAGTTACTGTTTTAAAAAAAGAATGTTGATTCGATCAAAAATTGCCCAGCTTGCCATAACTGCTGATTTTCGGGGCCTTGGGGGGCGCCGCCAGTCATCATCCACAGTGTTATCCACAGTTTTTGTGGACAAATGATGCGCCGCGCCAAATCAACGCCTTACACGCGCCAGCGGGAGCTCGCGCGATGATTCTGCGCGTCGCCATCGATGCACCGCTGCTGCAGCTGTTCGATTATCTGCCACCGGCGAGCGGCGACGCACGGCCGGGTTGCCGCGTGCGCGTGCCCTTCGGTCGCGGCCAGCGTGTCGGCCTGGTCGTGGCAATCGCCGCGGAGTCGACCCTGCCTTCCGGAAAATTGCGCCGGGCGTTCGCGCTGCTCGACGCGGCGCCGTTGCTCGACGCTGAAATGCTGGCGCTGCTCGAATGGGCTGCCGGTTACTACCAGCATCCGCCCGGAGAGGTGTACGCGACCGCGCTGCCCGTCCTGTTGCGCGCGGGTCGGACGACCGACGCCGGTGCACTGATCTGGCGCATCACGACCGACGGCCGCGAGGCGCTGCTGGCGGGCGAGCCGCGCCGCGCACCTGCGCAACGGCGGGTCCTCGAATCGCTGGGAGCCGCCGCGGCGGGCCTCGGCAGCGCTGCACTGGCTCGACTGAGCGCAACCTGGCCGGCCGCAGTCCGCGCGCTCGAGGGTCGCGGCTGGGTGCGCCGCGAACGGGAGGACGGCTGGGTCAGCGAGCCGGTCGCCGCGGACCGGCCACCGGCGCTGAACCCGGCGCAGGCGGCGGCGGTGCAGGACATCGCTGCCGCGCGCGGCTTCCAGCCCTTCCTTGTGCAGGGGATCACCGGCAGCGGCAAGACCGAGGTGTACCTCCATGCGATTGCCGCAGCGCTGGCCGCAGGTAGGCAGAGCCTCGTGCTCGTGCCGGAGATCGGGCTCACGCCGCAGCTGGTCGCGCGATTCCGCCGGCGCTTCCCCGACACCGGCATCGTGGTGCTCCACTCGGGCCTGACCGACACCGAGCGCCTGACGGCCTGGCTGCGGGCGCGCGACGGCCGCGCCGGCATCGTCATCGGCACACGCTCCGCGATCTTCACCCCGCTGCAGCAGGCCGGACTCATCGTCGTGGACGAGGAACACGATGGTTCCTTCAAGCAGCAGGAGGGCTTCCGCTACTCCGCCCGCGACCTGGCGGTCTGGCGGGCGCGCCAGCTCGGCGTGCCGATCCTGCTCGGCTCGGCCACGCCGTCGCTCGAGAGCCTGGCGAACGCCGAGGCAGGCCGATACCGCCGACTGCGGCTGCCGGAGCGCGCCGGCAGCGCGAAGCCGCCGGCAGTCCAGCTCGTGGACCTGCGCCGCCAGATCGCCACCGACGGCCTGTCGCCGCCGCTGGTCGCAGCGATCGGCCGCCACCTGGACGCCGGCGGGCAGGTGCTGCTGTACCTGAACCGCCGCGGCTTTGCACCGACGCTGCTCTGCACGGACTGCGGCAAGTGCCTGGAGTGCACGCGCTGCGACGCGCGGCTCGTCCTGCACCTGCGCGAGCGGCGCCTCACTTGCCACCACTGCGACGCCATGCGCCCGATCCCCGATCACTGTCCGCACTGCCAGGGGCCGTTGTATCCGGTCGGCCAGGGCACGGAAAGACTCGAGTCCGCGCTCGCGGCGCTGTTCCCGAACCACCCGCTCCTGCGGATAGACCGCGACACCACCCGTGCGCGTGGCGAAATCGAGCGGCGCCTGGCGGCAGTGGCCGCGGGCGAGGCCCGCATCCTGCTCGGCACGCAGATGCTGACCAAGGGCCACGATTTCCCGCTGGTGACCCTGGTCGGGATCGTCGATGCGGACCAGGGCCTCTTCGGCGCAGACTTCCGCGCGAGCGAGCGGCTCGCGCAGACCTTCGTGCAGGTCGCCGGCCGCGCCGGTCGCAGTGAACGTGCCGGCGAAGTGGTGCTCCAGACCCTGTTCCCGGATCACCCGCTGCTCAGGCTCCTGGTGAGCGAAGGCTACGAGCGCTTCGCGGCCGCGGCGCTGGCGGAGCGGCGCGCCGCCGGCTGGCCACCCTACAGCCACCTGGCGCTGCTGCGGGCCGATGCCACGACGCGCAACGGTGCGCTCGACTTCCTGGCCGCGGCGCGCACGCTCGCCGAGTCCCTGGAGTCGATGGGCGTGCGGCTGCTCGGCCCTGCGCCGGCACCCATGGAGAAACGCGGCGGCCGCTACCGGGCACAGCTGGTCGCCGAATCATCGGATCGCGCAAGGCTGCAGCAGTTCATCGGCCGCTGGCGCCCGGCGCTGGAACAGCTGGCGGGCGCCCGGCGCAATCGCTGGTCGCTCGACGTGGATCCGGTGGAACTGTATTGAGCCGTATAATTTCCGGATGTCCCTGACCACACCGATTGCGCAGGCGCTCTGCGCAGCACTCGAGCTTGGCCCCGGGCAGGCAGGCGAGATCGAGCGCCTGCTCTCGACACCGCCGAATCTCGCTCTGGGTGACTTCGCCTTCCCCTGCTTCCAGCTGGCCAGGCAGCTGCGCAGCGCGCCGCCGAAGATCGCGGCGGAACTCGCCGCGAAGATCCCGACCGGCGGGCTGATCAGCCGGGCGACGGCAGCGGGACCGTACGTCAACTTCTTCCTCAATCGCACTGCCGCCACGCGCCAGGTGATCGGGGCCGTGCGCACGGCGGCCGACCGCTACGGCGCGAGCGATGACGGCGCCGGACGCACGATGGTGGTGGAATTCTCCTCGCCCAACATCGCGAAGCCGTTCCACTTCGGCCACCTGCGCTCAACCAACATCGGCGCCAACCTCGCGCGGCTCTTCGAATTCGCCGGCTGGCAGGTCGTCAGGCGCAATTATCTCGGCGACTGGGGCACGCAGTTCGGCTTCGTGATCTACGCCTGGCGGCGCTGGGGCGACGAGGCTGCGCTCGCCGCGCGGGCTATCGACTACCTGGTCGAACTCTACGTGCGCGCCTATCGCGAGAGCGAGCAGGACCCTTCGATCCGGGACCAGGCGCGCGAGCTGTTCCGCCGGCTGGAGCAGGGCGATGCCGAAATCGTGCCGCTGTGGCAGAAGTTCCGCGAGTTGTCGCTCGCCGGTTTCGTGCGGACCTACACCAGGCTCGCCATCGGCTTCGACAATTTCGACGGCGAGGCGGCTGCGAGCAGGAACATGGACGCCGTCATCCGTCGTTTCGTGACCGCAGGCGTCGCGGTGGAGTCCGAGGGCGCACTCGTCGTTCCCGTCGCCGACGTCATCGGCCGGGACATCGCGCCGCTGATGCTGCGCAAGTCGGACGGCGCCTCGACGTATGCGGCGCGCGACTGCGCCGAGGCGATCGAGCGTTACTCCCGCTATCGCTTCGACGGCAACATCTACGTCGTCTCGCGACAGGAGGATTACTTCGCGCAGCTGTTCGTGGCGCTGTCGAAACTCGGCAAGGCCGAGGGCTGGCCGGTGGACTGGCCGGCGCTGTGCCAGAACGTGAGCTTCGGCTTCGTGCGCGGCATGTCGACCCGCAAAGGCGAAGCCGTGTGGCTCGAGGACGTGCTCGACGAGGCGCGCGATCGCGCCCGCCGGGTGCGTGAGGAAAAATCGGCCGCGAACCCGCGTTCCTTTCCCGTTCTGCCGACCGCCGAGCTCGATGCGATCGGAGAGGGCGTCGGCCAGGCGGCGCTGCTGTATTTCGACGTGTCCTCGCGCCGGTTGTCGGACGTCAGCTTCGACTGGGATACGGTGCTGCAGTTCGAGGGCAACACTGGCCCGTACCTGCAATACGCCCATGCGCGGATGTGCGGCATCTTCCGTCGCGCCGGCGAGCAGGGGCTGGCTGCCGGCGACGCTCCGGCCGCTGCCGTCGCGGACGAGGAGTGGGCACTGGTGCTCTGCATCCGCGAGTTTCCATCGGCCGTGCAGCGTGCCTGCGTGGGCCGGGAGCCGCACGAGATCTCGCGCTACCTGGGATCGCTGGCGAGCGCCTTCAACGGCTTCTACAACAACCACATGGTCCTCGACCCGGCCGACCCGGGGACGAGTGCGGGCCGGCTGGCGCTGGTCGGCGCGAGCCGCACGGTGCTGGCGAACGGACTGCGGCTGCTCGGCATCCGGCCGCTGGAGGTCATGTGAGGGGAGCCCGGCGCCGTCGCGAACCCTTGCCGCTCACCGCGCTGCTCCTCGCAGTTCTCGCCGTTGGCGCCATCGCCTACGCCCTGTTCGACTTCGCGCGCGCGGAGTACACCGAACGCCAGGCGGCGAAGGCCGAAGCGGCGGTCGCAGCCGCGCTCCGGGCGGCGCAGCCGAAACCGCGGGTGGCGGCCAGCACTGCCCCTCCTGAGAAACGCTTCGGGTTCTACGACATGTTGCCGCAGCTCGAGGTCGTCGTTCCGGAAGTCGATGGCGACGTGAGAGCCGACAAGACGGCAGCGCCGGTCACGGCGCCGGGCGTCTATGTGCTGCAGGCAGGCTCCTATGCGAGCCAGGCGGAAGCGGCAAAGGTGCAGGCGAGACTGACGTCGCTTGGCATCAGCTCGCAGATCCAGAAGATCGCCGTGGACGACCGGCAGGTCCACCGGGTGCGGATCGGCCCGGTCGAGCAGCTGCCGCGGCTGAACCAGATCCGCCAGCGGCTGCGAAACGCGCGCATCGACGCGCTGTTGATCCGGGTCGGCGAGTAGGACGGACATGGGCGACAACGGACTCGGCCGTCATTACCCGTTGCTCGCGGAGCGGCTGCCCTGCATCACGCTCGGGGAGTGGCCGACGCCGCTTGATGACGCAGCCGGCCTCGCTCGCGCGCTTGGACTCGAGTCGCTGCACGTCAAGCGGGACGACCGCAGCTCGCCTTTCTACGGCGGCAACAAGGTACGCAAGCTCGAGTACCTGCTGGCCGACGCGCTCGAGCGGGGCTGCGATACCGCCGTGACCTATGGATCGGTCGGCTCGAACCACGCACTCGCCACGGCAACGTTCGCGACGAGGCTGGGCCTGGACATGCATGCCGGGCTGGTCGATCAGCCTGCCTCGGCGGTCGTCACGAAAAAGCTGCGGCTCCTGTTGCGGCTCGGCGCGCGCGTGCACCACATCGCGAACTTCGCCCAGAGCCGGCAGGTCTGCGAGCGGTTGCGCGAATCGCACCCGGGCGGCGCCGGACGGGTTGCCGACATCCCCTGGGGCGGTTCGAACTGGCTGGGCGCGACTGGATTCGTGGCCGCCGCATTCGAGCTGCTGGGCCAGCTCGACACGGCGCCGGACTATATATATGTGTCGGGCGGGACGATGGGTACCGCCACCGGGCTCACACTGGGCCTGCGCGCCGCGGGCACGGCGACGCGCCTCGTGGCGCCGCGCGCCGTGCCGGCCGGCGGCGGCGACGGTGGCCGGACCTTGCAGGTGCTCGAGGACACCAGCCGCGAGCTGCACGCTCGCGATTCGTCCTTCCCGCAATTCAGCGATCCGGAAGCACTGCTCGAGTCGCGTCCCGAGTTCTACGGCACGGGCTACGCGGTGCCCACGCCTGCATCGACGGAAGCGCTCGAGCTCGCGCGGCGGGAACTCGGCATACGGCTGGAGGACACCTACACCGCCAAGGCCTTCGCCGGACTCATTGCCGACGCCCGCAGCGGCCGCCTCGCGGGCAAGCGCGTCGTGTTCTGGCATACCTACAGCTCGGCCCCCTACCCTGAGGACCTCGACAGCGTCGACACCGCGGCGTTGCCGGAGTCGCTGCGTCATTACCTGGAGACCCCTGCCACATGAAACTCGCCATCTTCGGCGCTGCCGGCAAGACCGGCCGGTTGCTGGTCGGGCAGGCGCTGGCTGCCGGCCACGTGGTCCGTGGACTCGCGCGTGACCCGGCAAAAGTCGGCATCCAGCACGAGAACCTCAGCATCGTCACGGGCAATGCGCTGGATCCGGCCGCGGTTGCCGAAACCATCCGTGGCAGCGAGGTGGTGTTGTCGGCGCTCGGCATCGGCGCCGGCAATCCGCCGGACGCCATCACACGCGCGGTGAAGAACATCGTCGCCGCCATGCAGTCGCAGGGCCAGCGGCGCCTGATCGCGATCTCCTCGATCGGGATCGGCGACAGCTACCACCAGGTGCCGTTGCGCTTCAAGATCGTGATGAAGACGATCCCGATCCTGCGCACCACCATGGCCGACATCGGCCATATGGAGCAATTCATCCGCACGACCGCGCTCGACTGGATCATCGTGCGCCCCGGTGGCCTGGAGGATGGCACCGCTCGCGGCCGCTGGTCGGTCAGCACGCCGGCCGACAAGCTGTCCGCCGGCAACCTGCCGCGCGCGGATGTCGCGGCGTTCATGCTCGCCCAGCTGACGGCGGACACCTGGCTCGGGAAAACGCCAGGCATCACCTAGCGGCGCGCTTACTCCTCGCCGAGCCCGCCCCTGAACTCGACGCCGAGCGAGCGCAGCTTGCGGTAGAGGTGCGTGCGCTCCATGCCCACTCGCTTGGCGAGCATGCCGACCTTGCCACTGCACAGTGCCAGCTGTTCGGTGAGGTAGGCACGCTCGAACTGCTCCCGGGCTTCACGCAGCGGCAACGCCAGCAGATCCTGCTGTACCAGCGCCTGCTTGCTGCCGGCAACCGGCATGAGGTGCTTCTCCACCTCGGCGAGGCTGATCTCCTCCGCACCGCCCGCCTCCGCCAGTCGCTCGACCAGCGCGGTCAGCTCGCGCAGGTTGCCCGGCCAGGGATAATGTCGCAGGCGGTTCTGTGCAGCGATGCCAAAGCGCCGGAACTGCAGTTGCTGCCGCTCGGTCAGCTCCTCCGCCGTATAGCGGAGCAGCTCCGACACATCCTCGGCGTATTCGCGCACCGACGGCACCACGATATGCGAGGCCGCGATCCGGTCGATCAGCTCCTTGCGGACAGCGCTCGTATGCGCCTCGGCGAGCGTGCCGGAACGCACGGACGCGATGAGGCGCATCCCAGCAGATTGCATCGCAGCCTGCCCGAGGCGCGCGTAGCTGCCGGTCTCGACGATACCCAGCAGGAGCGCCTGGGCTTGCGGGCTGGCGTCCTCGATGTTGCTCACGAACAGCGTGCCGCCCCCTGCGCGCTCGACGGCGCCGGGTTCCGGACCCCGCGGCGTGTCGGCGCCCAGCAGGAGCTGCGCTGAGTTCTCGGCGACGAGACTCGCGCCGGCGATCTTCACGAAGGGACGCTCCCGATGCGGACCGCTTTCGTGGATGAAGCTGGCGAACGCGCCGCGCCCGGTGCCTGGCTCGCCGCTGATCAGCACCGGCCGGCTTCCGGTGGCCAGGGCTTCGGCCTGTTCGCGCAGCTCGCGCACGCGCTTGCTGCGTCCGAGCGCAGCCAGGACCGGGAGGATCACGCCGCGTGCACCGCGCCGCGTCGGCCGCCGTGCCTCGAGCGCGCGCGTCACGGTGCGCAACAGTTTGTTGATCGACAGCGGCTTCTCGATGAAATCGGCTGCGCCGAGCCGCGTCGCCTCGATCGCGGTCTCCACGGTACCGTGGCCCGACAGCATCACGACCGGGCAGCGGAGCCGGCCTTCTTCCTGCCACTCCCGCAGGAGCGAGATACCGTCCGTATCCGGCATCCAGATGTCGAGCAGCACGAGCTGCGGGGGATGATGGCGGACTGCGAGACGCGCCTCCCGGACATCGGCCGCGACCATCACCTCGTAGCCCTCCTCGGCGAGGATCTCCTGGATGTTGCTGCGGATGTCTGCTTCGTCGTCGACGACGAGTATCTGCGATCCCTTCATGGGACTACCTCCGTTCCGCCGCGCGACGCGGGCGGTTGTCGTTATTGGACTCGCGATAGCGCTGCGTCAGCGGCAGCGTAACGCGCAGGCTGGCGCCACCCCCAGCCAGGTTGGCGGCGGCGACCGTGCCGCCGTGCTCCTCGACCAGGCGCCGCACGATGGCGAGCCCGAGCCCCGTACCGCGCGACTTGCTCGTTACATAAGGATCGAAGATCCGCGGCAGCAGCTCGGGGTCTATGCCCGCGCCATTGTCGTCGATGCGGATCTCGACGGCGGCGACCGTGCCCATCAGGCAGCGGTGGGTCGTGACGGTCACGCGCGCATCGGTGTGTTCCTCGATGGCATCGCAGGCGTTGCGCAGCAGGTTGTGCAGCAACTGCCGCAGCCGGCCGGCATCGGCCTCGACGTGGCCGAGCGCCGGATCGGCGTCGACGTGCATGGCGGGCAGTTGCGGCCCGTGGTACAGCTCGACGACCTCCCGCACCAGGCGGTTCACGTCGATGGACTCGAACCGCACTTCAGGCGCGCGGGCGTAGTCGCTGAACGCGTTGACCATATCGCGCATGGCCGCGACCTGCTGCACGATCGTGTGGGTGGCGCGATCAAGAAGATCGGTGTCGTCGGCCGGCACTCCTGCGAGATAACGACGGCGGATGCGTTCGGCAGACAGCTGTATGGGCGTCAGCGGGTTCTTGATCTCATGGGCGAGTCTGCGCGCGACTTCGCCCCAGGCCGCATCGCGCTGCGCTTTGAGCACGCCGGTGATGTCGTCGAACACCAGCACGAACCCCGCCTGCAACCCCTGGACGTCGGGCAGCGGCGCCGCGGCGCACATCAGCGTGCGTCGCGAGCCGGCGTCGATGGCGAGCGGCATCTGCTCGCGCCAGCCATCGGGCGATTCGTCGTTCCGGGCCTCGCAGGCGGCAAGAAACTCGCGCAGCTGCGGATGGCGTATCGCAACGTCCTCGAGCGGTTCGCCGGCCGCCGCTCGCAGTTCGGCTTGCAGGATCACCTCGGCGGCCTCGTTCGCCATCCGGATGCAGCGCTGCGAATCCACCGCGATGACACCGCTCGAGAGGCGCCCGAGGATGGCTGCGAGGCTGGCCCGCCCGCGCTCGATTTCCTCGGCGCTGCTGCGGGACTCCGCGTCGGCGGCAGACAACCTTGCTGCCATGTCATTGAAGGACTCGACCAGCGCACCGAGGTCGTCACGGCTCTTCACCGCCAGGCGTGTATCGAGCCGCCCGGCCGCGATCGCCTGCGTACCGTCGACCAGATCCCTGATCGGTTCGGCGAGGCGGCGCGCAAACAGGAACGCGCCGTACAGTGCGGCGAACAGTGCCAGCATCACAGCGACGGTAAGCGACAGCGTGAAGCTGGTCTCGAGGGGCTCGCGCAGATAGACCAGCTCGCCGTAGCGGGCGTATGTGCCCCGCACTGACTTGGCCAGCGATCCAAGCTGATCGCTCACCGGGTAGAGCGCCTGCAGCGTCAGCACGGAGTCCTGGATGGCCAAGTTGCTGCCGAAGATCACGGCGGCGCGGATGCGCAGCTGATCTGCGCCTACAGGCTCGACGGCGACATAGCGGCCGTTGCGCGGGAGCTGCAACAAGGCGTCCTCGGAGAGCAGTTCGGGCAATGCACCGAACGGGTTTTCGGCGCTGGTCGCCACGAAGCGGTAGTTGCGGCCGAAGACGCTCATCTCGGTCGCGCCGACGGCGCGCCTCAGGCCCGGCAGCGCGGAGACGATTTTACCCTCGGGCAACCGTTCGATCTGCCCAGCCACTTCCTGTGTCTTGGCGAGATTCTCGCCCAGCTCGGCGTCGAGTGCGGCACGCGACAGCTCGAGCGAACGTTCCAGGCCGCGCGCCACGCGGTCATCCGACCAGGTCTCTATGCCACGGTTCAGGAATTGCAGCGACAGCAGGAACACCGCGAGCACTGGCAGGACAGCGACGGCGGCGAAGGGGCCGAGCAGCCGCAGCCGCAGGGCCGCGCCGGGCTCGCCACGCCGACGCGCCGCCAGCAACTGCGCAACACTCGTGCAGAGCACTGCGACCAGGGCGAGCGCTCCGAGCGCGTTGCCGATGAGTACCGCCTCGTGCCAACGACCGAACAGCGTGGAGTTCTGGACCGTCTGCGAGAGCAGCGCGAGACCCACGACGCCCCCGATGCAGAGCACCACGAGAAGGAGCGTCGCGCGTCGGGCGCTTACGGTGACAGGGTCCATTCGTACCAGTCGCTCTCGAGGCTGAAGCCATCGTCCCAGAAGGCGATGATCTGCAACGGGCCAGGCAGCGTGCCCTCATCCAGCACGGCGCGCACCGCGACGTCGTAACGCTGATCCGCGGCGATGCTGTCGCGCTCGGCCACCGGCAATTCCTGTACGCGGCCGATGGCGTTCAGGGCGCCGAACAGGGTGGCGTGCGAGGTCTGCTCGCGGCCATCCGGGTAGCCGACGCGGTAACGCTCCGTGAGCGCGTCCCAGGCGAGCTGCCAGCTGCGGCTGGTTTCGATCACTTCCGGGTCGAGCCAGAAACGGCGTTGTCGGCTGGCCGTAATTTCCACGCGGAAGGTGAGCTGGACGCCGTTCTCCAGTGCCTGCATGGCCTCGCGCGTCAGCTGGTAGTCGATTCGCGCCGTCAGCGCCCAGGCTTCGCCCGTATCACGCAGGTTGGCGGTGCGGACATCGACGTTGGCGGCCACCGCCTGTCGGGTGTAAAGCAACAGTAGGCTGAGGGCGACAAGGCCGAAAATACGGCTGGAGTAAACGTGCATAGGAACTACGCACCTCCGCCCTGTTGTTATTCGGCAACGAATTCAGGCTGGTGCGGGTGTTATTAAAGCATAGTAGAGGCCGTCCGTATCGGCTGGACCCGGCAGGACCTGCCACCCCCCCCCGGGCCGACGGCCGAAGGACGGGCGGCGGAGCTGCCGGCGCGAGGCGCACCCCGGGGGTCCGCGCGACAAACCGGCTGACCACCCCGTCGTTTTCCTCCCGCAGGATCGAACAGGTGGCGTAGAGCAGGCAGCCGCCTGGCGCCAGGAGCGGCCACAGCGCGCCGAGCAATTCGAGCTGACGGATCGCGAAACCGGCCATGTCGGTCGGGCGGCGCAACAGCTTGATGTCCGGGTGACGGCGGATGACTCCCGTCCCCGAGCAGGGCGCATCGATCAGGATGCGATCGAAGCGCCGACTGTCCCACCAGGACGCCGTGTCGCGCGCATCAGCGGCAAGCAGGCGGGCGCGGTACCCGCCGCGGGCGAGATTGGACGCCACGCGGGCAAGTCGCGTGGCGTCGATGTCGAGAGCCACCAGGTCGATGTCGCCCTGCGCGCACTCGAGCAGGTGCATGGTCTTGCCGCCCGGCGCAGCACAGGCGTCGAGCACGCGCATGCCCGATGCGACAGCGAGCAGCGGCGCAGCGAGCTGGGAAGCAGCGTCCTGCACCGAAACCAGCCCCTCGGCGAAGCCCGGGATCGCCTCCACGGCAACCGCGTTGGCGAGCCGGATCGATCCGCCGATGTCACCGGCCATTGCCGCCATGCCCGCCGATTCGAAGCGCCGGAGCATGTCCGCCACCGAAGTGCGGGCGAGGTTCACGCGCAGCCACAGCGGCGGCGGCAATTGCGCAGCGGCGCAGACATCGCGCCACTCGACCGGCCAGTCCGCCGCGAGTTTTCCCGTCATCCACTGCGGGTGCGACACTGCCGCATCCAGCGAGAGCGCGCCGAGCAATGTGGCCTGCTCTCTTTGCAGGCGGCGCAGGCTCGCGTTCACCAGCCCGGCAGCGTGACGGCGCCCGAGCAGCCTTGCCGCCTCGACCGTCGCGGACACCGCAGCGTAGTCCGGTTGCGATTCGTCGAGCAGCTGGAACATGCCGACCGAGAGCAGCGCTTCGAGCAGCGTCTCGCGCCGCGGCAGCGGTCGGTCGAGCAGCTGCGCCAGCAGCGCGCGGTGGCGGTGGTGCCAACGCAGCGCGCCGTAGGCAAGCGCCCGAACCTGGGCGCGGTCGCCGGGATGCAGGGAATCCGTGTCACTGCTGCCTTCGAGCGCGGCGTCGAGGGTGCGCCCGGCCGCGATCACCTGCTCGACGACCCGCGCAGCCGCGGCACGAGTGGCCGCGCCGGGCGTCGAGCGGGCGCTCATCGTCCGAGAACCTCACCAACCAGCTGCCGGCCGCGGGCGAAGTCTGCTGCAGGCTGGCGTTGCCGGCCCGCCGCCTGCACCTCGTGCAGGCGCAGGAGGCCCGTGCCCGCCTGGACATCGATGCCGGCATCGCCGGCGCGCAGGACAGTGCCGGGCGGCGGCGCCGCCGAACCGGCGGGCAGCGCCTCTGCGCGCCAGCAGCGCAGTTGCGCGCCGGCCAGCGTGGTTTCGGCAACCGGGCGGGGATTGAACGCGCGTACCCGCCGCTCGATCACCTGCGCCGGCTGCAGCCAGTCGATGCGCGCGTCGGACTTGGCGAGCTTCGGCGCGTAGGAGGCCCCGACGGCAGGTTGCGGCACGGCTTGCACACTGCCGAGAAGAATCCGGTCGAGCCAGCTGCTGAGCAGATCGGCGCCCAGGGTCGCGAGTCGATCGTGCAGCCCGGCTGCCGTTTCGAGCCGCCCGATGGCGGTGCGCGCCGTGGCAAAGACCGGCCCGGTATCGAGACCTTCTTCGAGTTGCATCAGCGCGACGCCCGTCTCGGCATCGCCCGCGAGGATCGCCGCCTGGATCGGCCCCGCGCCGCGCCACCGCGGCAGGAGCGAGGCGTGGATATTCAGGCAACCGCGCGGGGGCAGATCCAGCACCGCGCGCGGCAGGATCAGGCCGTAGGCCACGACGACGATGAGATCGGGCTTCAATCGCGCGAGCATGTCGACTGCGGACCTGTCTTTGCGGAGACTTTCGGGCTGCAGCACCGGCAGGCCCTGCGCGAGCGCGAACTGCTTGACCGGGCTCGCCGTGAGCTGGCGCCCGCGGCCGGCCGGCCGGTCGGGCTGGGTGAGCACGGCGACGACCTCATGCGTTGATCGCACAAGACCCGCCAACGCCGGCACGGCGAACTCCGGCGAGCCGGCGAAGATGAGGCGTGCCGCCAGTGGCGTTCCTAGATGACCGGCGCGCGACGTGCGGCGGGTTTCTCCGCCTCGCGCCTGGCGGTCTTTTCGAGCTTCTTGCGGATGCGCTGCCGCTTGAGCTCGGAGAGGTGGTCGATGAAGAGCTTGCCTTCGAGGTGATCGAGTTCGTGCTGCACGCAGACCGCCAGCAGTCCGTCGGCGTCGAACTCGAACGGTTTGCCCTGGTCGTTCAACGCCCGGACGCGGATGCGCGCCGCGCGCTCGACGCTCTCGGTGTAGCCGGGCACCGAGAGGCAACCCTCCTCGCCCGCCTCGAGGCCGTCACGGGACAGGATCTCCGGGTTGATCAGCACCAGCGGCGCGCTGCGGTCATCCGACACGTCCATTACGATCAGCCGCTCATGGACGTCGACCTGGGTGGCGGCAAGACCTACCCCCGGGGCCGCGTACATGGTCTCGAGCATGTCCCGGGCGAGCTGCCGCAGCCGGTCATCGACGACAGCAACCGGCCGGGCGCGGGACCGCAGCCGGGGATCGGGATATTCCAAAATCTTCAATAGCGCCATGGGGATTCCCTCACAGTTTCGTGTCTATCGCTATGAGGGCTCAATAATTTTATGATATACCGCGTCCGTTTCGCCCCGCGACCGGACGCCTTGCGCGACCCGGTCGGGGCTAAGTGGTTGCTGCCACAGGTCATAGCCAGTGATAACCCGGCAAGTGCGGCCGGGATTATAGCAACGGCAGTATTGCCTGCCGGTGAGCGTTGACCAGAGGCAGTTGTTGCCTCTGATCGGGGATGCAGCGTTCATGAAAGTCTCTCACCCACGCCGCCGTTCGCTCGTGCTGGTCATGTCAACCGCCGCTCTCGCGCTCGGCTCGTCCACAGTGCTCGCCACGGGCACCGCTGTCACCATCGGCGGCCAGGAAGCAGCGGCTGGTACCGTCCAGCTGGCGCTGAATCCTTCCCACCCGGACACCTACGTGGTCAAACGGGGTGACACGCTGTGGGACATCTCGGCGATGTTCCTGCGCGATCCCTGGTTCTGGCCCGAGATCTGGTACGCGAACCCGCAGGTCGCGAACCCACACCTTATTTATCCGGGCGACATGCTGAACCTGGTGTACGTCGACGGCCAGCCGCGCCTGCAGCTGACGCGGGGCGCTGGCGGCACGCAGAGCGGTGGAACACAACGGCTTTCGGCGGCCATCCGCGAAATGAGCCTCGAAGATGCGATCCCGGCGATTCCGCTGGAAGTCATTGGCGCGTTCCTCGGCCGCGGCTCGCTGCTGCAGAAGGACGACTTCGAGGCGGCTCCTTACGTGGTCGCTATCCGTGACGAGCGCCTGATCGGCTCGGCGGGCAACGACCTGTATGTGCGTGGCGACGTCGGTGGCATGAATAACAGCTACAACGTCGTGCACCCTGGCAGGGAACTGGTCGATCCGGATGACGGCGACTTCCTCGGCTACGAGGGCATCCATGTCGGTGCCGGGACGATCCGCCGCAATGGCGATCCGGCGACCATGTTCCTCTCGGAATCCTCCCGCGAAGCGCTGGAGGGTGACCGGCTCATCGCGCAGCAGGTGACGCAACCGGCCTCGTTCATGCCAAAGGCGCCGTCGCGCCCGGTCGAGGGATCGATCGTGGCGGTGGTGGACGGCGTCACGCAGGTCGGCCAGTACCAGATCATCATGATCAATCGGGGCAGCAGGCATGGCCTGGAGCCGGGCAATGTGCTGCGTGTGTGGCAGGCGGGCGAAGAAGTGACCGATCATCGCAAACCCGGGCGAATTTCCAGGAAAGTACGCTTGCCCGCGGAGCCTGCCGGCCTTTCAATGGTGTTCCGCACCTATGACCGCGCCAGCTTCGCGCTGGTGCTCGAGGCAACGAGCGCAATTCATGTCGAGGACGTCGTCAAGAATCCGGACTGATACCCCCGACACTGCTGCAGTTCGCGTGACGGCCCGCATTCCGGCGGGCCGTTGCTTTTCCGGGCACTGCCATCGTGGCCGTTGAGGGCTCGCAGCAGGCGACCCGCGCGTGGATCGCGCTCGCCGATGCGCCAGGCCTCACCGGCGACCAGTTGGGGCCGCTGCTCGCGCACCACGGTGATGCAAGCTCGCTCGCCGCCGCCATGGCCGCCCCGGACCCAGCGCGCATGGCGGCGGCGCTGGCGTGGCTCGAAGGCGGCAATGATCGCCACCTCATCAGTATCACGGACCCTCGCTACCCGCGGCTGCTCGCCGCGACGCAGACCGCACCGGTCGCGCTGTTCGTACGCGGCGACCCGGACTGCCTGTCGTTGCCGCAGCTCGGGATCGTCGGCAGCCGCAAGGCCACCGCCGCGGGCATGGAAAACGCCGAGGCCTTCGCCGCACATCTCGCGGGCTGCGGCCTGGTGGTCACCAGCGGTCTGGCGCTGGGCATCGATACCGCGGCGCACGGCGGCGCCCTGGCCGCGAAGGGTCGGACTATCGCCGTACTCGGCACCGGGCCCGAGCGGATCTACCCGCGCACGAACGAAGCGCTCGCTGCACGCATCGCCACGGAAGGCGGCGCGCTCGTCAGCGAGTTCCTGCCCGGCGTACCGGCGCTCAAGGAGAACTTCCCCCGTCGCAATCGCATCATCAGCGGACTGTCGCTCGGCACGCTGGTCGTGGAAGCCGGCATCCAGTCGGGCGCACTGATCACCGCGAGACGCGCGATCGAGCAGGGCCGCGAAGTCTTTGCCATCCCGGGCTCGATACATAATCCGCTCGCAAAAGGCTGTCACCGCTTGATTCGCGAAGGCGCGAAACTTGTCGAGTCGGCCGAGCACATTCTCGAAGAACTCGGCCCCTTGCTCTCGTTGACGCAGGCATCGCTGCGCGCGGGCGACGATCACCCGACGAGGAGTTCGAAATCCGACGAGGCGGTTGATCGTCGCCTGCGCGCAGCGATGCCGGAAACCCGCGAGCGAGACATCGATTACGGCAAACTGCTCGACGCACTCGGCTGGGATCCAGCGACAGTCGATATGCTGGTGCTGCGCAGCGGATTGACGGCTGGGGAGGTTTCCTCCATGCTACTTATTCTCGAACTCGACGGCACGGTGCAGCCGCTTGCGGGCGGCAGATACCAGCGAACGAGGTAGCGGCGGTTCTGAAAGCGATGACACACAGCGTTCTCGACGTCCTCATGTACCTGTTTGAGGCGATGTCCGAACAGGGACAGGACGAGGCCACCGATCACGCTGTCCTGCGCCAGGAGCTGCTCCGCGCCGGTTTCGGCGAACCTGAAGTCGACCGCGCGCTCGATTGGCTCGAGGATCTCCACGACGACCCGGACCGGCCCTTTCCCGAGGCGCCCGGTCCCCTGTCGTTCCGCCTGTACGGCCCGATCGAAATGTCGCGGCTGGACACTGCCTGCCGGGGGTATCTGCTTTATCTCGAGGAGGCTGGCATACTCGCGCCCGCCGCCCGGGAGATCGTGATCGACCGGCTGATGGCACTCGGTGCGGCTGAGATCGATGTCGAGCAGGTGAAGTGGGTCACGCTGATGGTGCTCTACAGCCAGGGCGGCCAGAAACAGGCGTTTACCCGCATGGAAGACCTGGTCTTCGAGGAGCACGACGGGCCGGTCAACTGAGCCGAAATCGAGGCTGATTGTTAAGCGACCGCGGCACTGCCGCGGTTTGTCGTCTATGGATTCCGCAAACAATGGCTAGCAATGTCGTCATCGTCGAATCGCCCGCAAAAGCCAAGACGATCGGCAAATACCTCGGCAAGGACTACACGATCCTCGCCTCCTACGGCCATGTCCGCGACCTGGTGCCGAAGGAAGGCGCGGTCGATCCGGACAACGGCTATGCGATGCGCTACGGACTGATCGAGCGCAACGAAAAGCACGTCGAAACCATCGCGAAAGCGGTCAGGAAAGCCAAGGCCGTCTACCTCGCCACGGACCCTGACCGCGAGGGCGAAGCCATCAGCTGGCACCTCGCCGAAATCCTCAAGGAGCGCGGCGCGCTCGAGGGTCGTTCGCTGCATCGGGTCGTCTTCTACGAGATCACCGATCGCGAGGTCCGCGAGGCCATGAAAGAGCCGCGCGAAGTGTCCGGCGATCTCGTCAATGCGCAGCAGGCGCGTCGGGCACTCGACTATCTCGTCGGCTTCAACCTGTCGCCGCTGCTGTGGAAGAAAGTCCAGCCGAAGCTCTCGGCCGGCCGGGTGCAGAGCCCTGCGCTGCGGCTCATCTGCGAACGCGAGGATGAGATCGAAGCGTTCAAGCCGCAGGAGTACTGGATGATCGAGGCCGACCTCGCCGCGCGCGGCGCGGCGTTCACTGCCCGGCTTGCCGAATTCCGCGGCGAAAAGGTCGAGCAGTTCTCCTTCGGCAATTCGCAGTCCGCCAACGGCGCCCGCGATGCCGTGCTCACCGCGGCCAACGGCCGGGTGCGCGTCGCGACGATCGAAAAGAAGCAGCGCCGACGCAACCCGGCGCCGCCGTTCACGACTTCGACCCTGCAGCAGGAAGCCTCGCGCAAGCTCGGCTTCAACGCGCGGCGCACGATGATGACGGCGCAGCGACTTTACGAAGGCATCGAGACCGGCGATGGCGTGGTGGGACTCATCACCTACATGCGCACCGACTCCGTGAATCTCGCAGCGGTCGCGCTGGAGGAAATCCGCGGCTTCATCGCTGAGCGCTACGGGCGCGACAACCTGCCCCTGGAACCGCGCCTGTACAAGACGAACGCGCGCAACGCCCAGGAAGCACACGAGGGCGTACGCCCGACCAGCGTGAGCCGCACCCCCGACAGCCTGAAGCAGTACCTGAGCGAAGAGCAATTCCGGCTCTACGACCTGATCTGGAAGCGCACCGTCGCCTGCCAGATGATCCCCGCCGTCTACGACATGGTGACCGTGGACATGAATCCGGCCGCGGACGCCAGCGTCGCGCGCCTGCGTTCCACGGGCTCGACACTCGTCGTGCCGGGCTTCATCGCGGTCTACCAGGAGGGCCAGGACGATACCGCCGATGACGACGGCGATCGCATCCTGCCGCCACTCGCCGAAGGCGACGTGGTGGACCTCGCCGACCTGCGCGCCGACCAGCATTTCACCGAGCCGCCGCCGCGGTTTAACGACGCGACCCTGGTCAAGGCGCTCGAGGAGTTCGGCATCGGCCGGCCATCGACCTACGCCTCGATCATCTCGACCCTGCAGGAGCGCGGCTACGTCGAGATGGACGGCAAGCGCTTCAGGCCGAAGGACATCGGCCGCATCGTCAACAAGTTCCTCACCGATCATTTCACCCGCTACGTCGACTACGGATTTACCGCGCACATGGAAGACGAGCTCGACGAGGTGTCGCGCGGCGAGCGGCCGTGGACCACGGTACTCGACGAGTTCTGGCAGCCGTTCCTCGCGCTGGTGAAGGACAAGGAAATTAGCGTCAGTCGCGAGCAGGTGGCGCAGGCGCGCGATCTCGGCATCGATCCGGCATCCGGCAAGCCGATCTCCGTGCGCATGGGCCGGTTCGGGCCGTTCGCCCAGATCGGCACCAAGGACGACGAGGAGAAGCCGCGCTTTGCCGGGCTGCGTCCGGGCCAGAAGATGAACACGATCACGCTGGCCGACGCGCTGGAGCTGTTCAAGCTGCCGCGCAAGCTCGGCGCGACCGCGGAAGGCGAGCCGGTTCAAGCCAGCGTCGGACGATTCGGCCCCTACGTCCAGTACGGCAAGCAGTACGTTTCCCTCAAGACTGACGACCCGTACACCATCACGCTCGAGCGCGCGCTCGAAATCATCGCCGAGAAGAAGATCGCCGATGCCAACCGGTTGATCCTCGATTTCCCGGATCGGGGCATTCAGGTGCTGAACGGCCGCTACGGTCCATACATCACTGACAAGAAGAAGAACGCGCGCATCCCGAAGGGCGAGGATCCGAAGTCCCTCACGCTCGCGCAGTGCCAGGAACTGCTGGCGGCCGCGCCGGAACGCGGCCGTGGCCGGTTCGGGCGGCGCGCTGCGGCAAAGAAGGACGCTGCGCCAGCCCCGGCCGAGGTAGCCCCGAAGGCCGCAGCCAAGCCGCGGAAGGCTGTCGCCAGGAAGCCCCGCGGCACGAAGAAAAAGGCCACCGCCGACGCTGGCTGACGAGCCTGCCGCAGACGCTCCCGATGCGAACAGCCCGCTATTGCCTGTTTTTCGCGAGCGCCCTCCTGCTGGCGGCGACCGCGGGCGCCGAGACGCGTGCGCTCGAGGAGGTGCCGCGCGTCTACCTGGTCCAGTTGCGGGAGCCGGCGGCACTACCGGCACTGAAAGCCCAGCGCAGTACCGCTCGACTCACCCGCCGTGGCCGGCTCGATGTGCGCTCGGCCGCGGTGCGCAGCTACGCAGCACGACTCGGCGAGACGCAGGACAGCGTGCTGGCCAGCATCGGTGCCGTGGATGCGAAGATCTACAGCTACCGCCTCGCGTTCAACGGCTTCGCTGCGCGCCTGACACCGGCGCAGGCTGCGAAGCTCGCGGGCCATCGCAGCGTCGGGCGTGTGTGGGCCGACGAGGTCCGGCAGCTGAAATCCAACGCGAGTGCCAGCTACATGGGACTCCTCGACCGCGGCAGCGGTCTGCGAGGCAACCTCGGGCTGCGCGGCGAGGACGTCGTCATCGGCGTGATCGACAGCGGCATCACGCCCGGGCACCTCAGCTTCTCCGACCATGTGGAAAAGAAAAAGCCGCGCATCTGCAGAACGAGTTTCGGCGAGAGTTCGTTGCTGTTTCGCTGGCTCTGTCGCCGTTACGACACTCCCCGCTACGCGCAGGCCTTCGAGCCGCTGGAGGGCTGGCAGGGCGACTGCGAGACAGGGGTCGGTTTCGCAGCCAGCGACTGCAACAACAAGCTGATCGGCGCTCGCTGGTACTACGCAGGATTCAGCGATCTGTACTCGCTCGATCCGAACGAATTCCTGTCGCCCAAGGACGCCGACGGGCACGGCACCCACATCGCATCGGTCGCTGCCGGCAATCCTGTCCGCGCCGAGATAGGCAACACCGAAGTCGCCGGTGTATCCGGCATCGCGCCGCGCGCGCGACTCGCCATCTACAAGGCATGCTGGCTGGCGGTGACGACCGACAATCTCCGGCCCATCCGCGCGAGCTGCGCGATGTCCGACCTGCAGAGCGCCATCGAGGACGCGATCGCCGACGGCGTCGACATCATCAACTACTCCGTCGGCACGACAGCCGGCGGCCCGACCGACCCCGACGCACTGGCGCTGCTCGAGGCTGCCGACGCCGGCATACTCGCCGTGGTCGCTGCGGGCAACAGCGGCAGCGACGACGAAGTCTCCGGGTACGGGACCATCGAGTCGCCGGCCAGCTCGCCCTGGGTGATGGCGGTGGCCGCCTCGAGCCGCGCCGGGAAGCGCTACGACCGCGTCCTCCAGGTGACGGAACCCGACGCGGCCAAGGGGGAGTTCACGATGCGCGAAGCGGGCTTCACGCCGAGCCTGCGCACGACCGGGGCGAAAAGCGGTCGGCTGATCGGCGCGTCCCCGACGGACGCCTGCGCGGCATTGGACAACGCCAGCGCGGTCGGCGGGGCCATCGCCCTGGTGGTCCAGGGCAGTTGCAGCTTCCAACAGAAGATCGCCAATGCCGAAGCCGCCGGGGCAATCGCGGTAGTGGTCTACAGCGCCACGGGCGCACCGACGCAGATGACCGGCGAGCGCGGCAGCGTGGACATCCCTGCCGTCATGATCAGCAATACGGACGGCGCGTTTCTCGCCGGCCGACTCTCCGCGGGCGACGCAGTCGAGGCGATGATGGAGCGCGGCCGGATACTCGCGCGCGACGAGCCGGGCAATCGCATTTACGCGCTGTCATCGCGCGGCCCCAATCCCGTCACCTGGGACATACTCAAGCCGGACGTGACCGCGCCGGGCACCGATATCCTGGGCGCGCAGGCGCCGGACGTCGCCAACGGCCTGCGCGGCGAGCGCTTCCAGTACCTGTCGGGCACCTCCATGGCCGTGCCCCAGGTCGCGGGGGTCGCGGCACTGCTCAAGGAAGCACATCCCGACTGGAGCCCGGCGGCGCTGCGTTCGGCAATGGTGACGACAGCCCGACAAAACGTTCTGCGCTCCGACGGCGTGACCGCGGCGCAGCCCTTCGACTTCGGCGGCGGGCACGTCGCGCCGAATCTGGCCATCGACCCCGGGCTGGTCTACGACGCAGGCAGCGAGGACTACGACGCCTTCGCCTGCGGTGCCGGCATTCCCAGAGTGAGCGAAGAGGAATGCCTCGCGCTCGAACAGGCCGGCTGGCCGACGGCGTTCGACGAACTCAACCTGCCGTCGATATCCGTGAGCAGCCTCGTGAGTACCCGCAGCGTCCGCCGGCGCGTGACGAACGTTGGGGGCGCGGCGACCTGGACAGCATCGGTGGTTGCCCCGGCCGGTGTCGACGTGACGGTCGTGCCGGACACGCTCTCGCTCGGCGATTTCGATACCGGCGAGTTCACCGTGACCTTCAGGAACGCGGGTGACAGCGAGCAGCTCGGATACTGGAACTTCGGCGCGCTCACCTGGAGCGATGGCATCCGCCAGGTACGCAGCCCGATGGCGCTCCTCACCACCCCCATCGCAGTGCCGGACAGCATCAGCGGCAGCGGCGCCAGCGGCTCGACCGGCTTCGACCTCGAGTTCGGCTACACCGGCGAGTACAACCTCGTGGCGACGAACCTGACGGCGCCGGAGTTCACCCTCGATGTCGTAGGCAACGCCGCGGAGGCCGCCTACGTCTACGAGCCGGACGATAGCGCGTTGCCGTCGAGCGTGCGCCGCCAGCGCATCAGCGTGCCGGCGGACACGCGCTACCTGCGCATCGCGCTGAACGCGCAGACCGAAGGCAGTGCCGACGACCTCGACCTCTACGTGAGTTGCCCGGGCGGCTGTCCCGGTGGGATCGCCACGCTCGCCAGCGCGGGCCTCAGTGCCGACGAGTATGTCGACATCCTCAATCCGGAGCCCGGCGAGTACGTGATCGACGTGCACGGTTTCCAGGTGATCGATCCCGACGGCAACAGCGATTTCCTGCTGCGCCGCTGGACGCTCACCGACACGAGCGGTGTCGCGTCACTCGACCTGACGGCGCCGGCGTCCGCGACCCTGGCGGCCGAGGGCAACGTGACGCTCGACTGGCAGAACCTCGCCGGCAACGAGGTCTACCTGAGCCTGCTCAGCCACGACAACGGCGCCGAGGTGATCGGCAACACCCTCGTCGAGATCGTCGTCGAGTAAGGAAACAAGGGGAAATAAGGGGACAGTGACCGTAATTCACGTTGGGCATGGCCCCTGAGCCGAGTTTAAAGGCCGAGGCGAAGGGGTCGATGCCCAACGTGAATTACGGTCACTGTCCCCTTACTTCCCGGTGGCGGAAGCAGCTCACGAGGTGGTCGTTGATGAGGCCGGTCGCCTGCAGGTGGGCGTAGAGGATCGTGCTGCCGACGAAGCGGAAGCCGCGTTTCTTGAGATCCTTGCTGAGGGCATCGGAGACCGGGCTCGTCGCGGGGACGTCGCGTTGCTCGCGCCAGCGGTTCTGCGTCGCGCGGCCATCAACGAAGCGCCAGAGATAGTCGCTGAAGGTGCCGAACTCCTCCTGCACATCGAGAAATGCACGGGCGTTGCTGATCGTCGCCTCGATCTTGAGGCGGTTGCGGATGATGCCCTCGTCCTTCATGAGTGCCGCGGCCCGCTTCGGCGTGAAGCGCGCCACTTTGCCGACGTCGAAGTTCGCGAACGCGCGGCGATACCCTTCGCGCCGGTGCAGGATCGTCTTCCAGCTCAGCCCTGCCTGCGCGCCCTCCAGCACGAGAAACTCGAACTGCGTGGCATCGTCGCGCACAGGCACGCCCCATTCCTCGTCGTGGTATTTCAGGTAGGCGTCGCTGACACCCTCCGACCAGGGGCAACGCCTGAGTACCTTGGGCATGATCGTCTCCGTCAGTGTGGGCGGCGATCATGGCGCGGCCAGGCAGCCTCCGGCAACGCGGCAATGTGGTTGAAATCCTAGGAAATGCGGCTGGATTAAGGTAAAAACGCCGGAATGACGGACCGTTACGGCGTGATCGGCCACCCGATCAGCCACAGCAAATCGCCGGTGATCCATCGCCTCTTCGCGGAACAGACGGGCGAGGACCTGAGCTACGAGGCCTTCGACGTGCCGCCCGCCAAACTCGGCGAGATGCTCGACGAGTTCGTGAAGATCGGCATCCGCGGCCTGAACGTCACCGTGCCACACAAGGAGGCCGTGGCGAAGCTCGCCTCGCAGCTCACCGATCGCGCGCACCTTGGGGGCGCCGCGAACACGCTGATCATCGCCCCCGACGGCCACCTCGACGCCGACAACACGGACGGCGTCGGCCTGCTCACCGACCTCACGCGCAACCTGCGCCTGTCGCTGAAGGGCTCGCGACTCCTGGTCCTCGGCGCCGGCGGAGCGACACGCGGCATCGCGCCGGCCCTGCTCGGCGCCGGTCCTGAACGGCTGGTCGTCGCCAATCGCGGCATCGACCGCGCTCGCGAACTCGCCGAGCGCTTCGACCGGCTCGGACCGATAGAAGCCTGCAGCTTCGACGACCTCGCCGGTCGCCAGTTCGACGTGATCCTCAACGCGACCTCCGCCGGCCTCGGCGGGGGCAGGCCGCCGTTCCCGGCGTCCATCCTCACGCCCGACGCGTTCTGCTACGACCTCTCCTACTCGATGGCAGGAACGCCGTTCCTCGCATGGTGCCGCGAAAACGGCGTGCGCGCGGCGCACCAGGGCTGGGGCATGCTGGTGGAGCAGGCCGCCGAGTCGTTCTTTATCTGGCGAGGCGTGCGGCCCGACACGGCGACTGTCCTGGCGAAGCTGCGCTAGTCGCGAAGGTCGCTGGCGTTGCGGGCCGACTGCCAGTTGCCTCATGCAAATGAGTAAACTGTGCCGCTCCAGTCGAGGTCCTGCCCCGCATGCTGAATCCTCTGCTGAGTACGGCGCCCGGCGCCCTGCCAGCCTTTGCCGCCATCCACCCCGAGCACGTCGAGCCGGCGGTGCAGGAGACACTCGACAGAAACCGTGCCGATCTCGCTCGCATCATCGCCGAGCATCGCGGCCGCAGCGTGAGCTTCGATGCCGTCGTACCGGCGCTCGAGGCGCTGTCCGACCGGCTGCATCGGGTCTGGTCGCCGGTGAGCCACCTGCATGCAGTGGCGAATACGCCCGCGCTGCGCGACGCCTATAACCGCTGCCTGCCGCACCTCACGCGCTACCAGACGGAGCTCGGCCAGAACCGCGATCTCTACGACCTGTTCGAGGCCATGTCGGCCAACGTGCCGGCTGATCGCCGCGACGGTGCGCGCGCGCTGATCGACCAGGCGCTGCGCGACTTCCGTTTGAGCGGCGTCGCGCTGCCCGACGACAGGAAGCAGCGTTTCATGGCGGTGATGGAGCAGCTCGTCGAGCTGCAGGCGAAGTTCGAGCAGAACCTGCTCGACGCCATGGCCGCCTGGTCGCACCACGAGAGCGATGCAGCACGGGTAGCCGGCATTCCCGACTACGTGCTGGAGCACGCGGGTACTGCAGCCTGCGAATCCGGCAGGTCCGGCTGGCTCTTCCGCCTCGACCAGCCCACCTACGTGGCCGTCACGACCTACGCGAAGAACCGCGAGCTGCGGGCGCACTTCCATCGCGCCTGGGCGACGCGCGCCTCCGACCAGGCGCCATCACCGCCGGCATTGGACAACACGCCGGTCATGGCGGGGATACTCGCGCTGCGGCACGAGGCGGCGGGACTGGTGGGCTACGCGAATTTCGCCGAGTACTCGCTCGCAACCAAGATGGCCGGTTCCGTCGCCGAGGTGCGCGAGTTCCTCGACCGGCTGGCCAGCGCGTCGCGCGCCGCCGCCCGGCGCGACTTCGCGGCGCTCGAGGCATTCGCGGGACATGCGCTCGCGCCCTGGGACGTCGCCTACTACGCGGAGGAGTTGCGCCTCGACCGCTACGCCATCTGCGACGCCGAGCTCAGGCCCTACTTTCCGGCGCCGAAGGTGATCGAGGGCCTCTTCGCGCTCGTCGAGCGGCTTTACGGCATACGCCTGGTCGAGAATCGCGGCGCGCTCCTCTGGCACGAGTCGGCGCGCAGCTACGGTGTCGTCAACGCGGCCGGCGAGACCGTCGGCGGGATCTGCACCGACCTGTACGCGCGCCCCGAGAAGCGCAGTGGTGCATGGATGGACGACTGCATCAATCGCATACGCCTGGACGGCAGCCTGCAGCGGCCGGTGGCGCATCTGGTCTGCAATTTCGCGCCGCCCGGCGCCGGCGCGCCGAGCCTGTTGTCCCACGACGAGGTGCTGACGCTGTTCCACGAGATGGGCCATGTGCTGCACCACCTCCTCACCCGCATCGACTACCCGAGCGTGGCCGGCATCCACGGTGTCCCCTGGGACGCCGTCGAGCTGCCGAGCCAGTTCATGGAAGGCTTTGCCTGGGAGCGGGAAATCCTCGCGCTGATCTCGGGCCACCACGAGACCGGCGCGCCGCTGCCCGACGCCACGATCAAGCGCCTGCGCGCCTCGCGCATATTCAACGGCGGCATGGACATGGTGCGCCAGCTCGAGTTCGCCCTTTTCGACATGCGCATGCATGCCGAGTACCGGCCGGGCGAGGCGCCGGCCATCATGTCGACGCTCGCCGAGGTGCGCCGCGCTGTCGCCGTCGTTCCGCCCGCGGACTATGACCGCTTCCCGAACAGCTTTGCGCATATCTTCGGCGGCGGTTACGCCGCGGGGTACTACAGCTACAAGTGGGCCGAGGTGCTGTCCTCCGACGCCTACGCCGCCTTCGAGGAACAGGGCGTGTTCAACGCGGATCTTGCGCGCCGCTTCCGCGAGGAAATCCTCGAGATCGGCGGGACCCGCGACATCGCCGAGGCGTTTCGCGCCTTTCGCGGCCGCGCGCCGGAGATCGCGGCCCTGTTGCGCCACTCGGGCATCAGCGCGGCCGCGTGACCTCGCGATGAAGATCGCCAGCTGGAACGTCAACTCCATCCGCCGGCGGCTGGGTCATGTGAAGGACTGGCTGATCGCCCAGCAGCCTGACCTGCTCGCGCTGCAGGAGATCAAGGTCGTGACCGAGGCGTTTCCCGCGGCCGAATTCGAAACGCTCGGCTACCAGGTGGCGGTCGACGGGCAGAAGTCCTACAACGGCGTGGCTTTTCTCTCCCGCGCCGAAGCGGTCTCGGTCCAGCGCGGCATCCCGGGATTCGACGACGAACAGAAGCGCGTGCTGGCGGCAAGCTTCGGCGACGTGCGGGTCGTCGACCTCTACGTGCCGAACGGCCAGAGCGTCGGCTCGGAGAAATACGAGTACAAGCTGCGCTGGCTGAAAGCCTTGCGCCGCTTCCTCGAAGCCGAACTGCAGGTACACAAGCAGCTCGTCGTCGTGGGCGACTTCAACATCGCCCCCGAGGACCGCGATGTCCACGACCCGGAGGCCTGGCGCGGACAGGTGCTGTGCTCCGACGCCGAGCGGGAACAGCTCGAGGCGCTGCTCGGGTTGGGCCTCGTCGACGTCTTCCGCCAGTTCGAGCAGCCGGAGCGCGCGTTCAGCTGGTGGGATTACCGCGCCGCCGGCTTCCGCCGCAACCACGGCTTGCGCATCGACCTGATCCTCGCCTCGCCGGCGATGGCCGGTGCCTGCACGGCCTCGACGATCGATGTCGCTCCGCGCCGGCTGGATCAGCCCTCTGACCACGCGCCCGTCTGGGCGGGTTTTGATATTGGGGGACGCTAACCCTGGCGACGGATGATCGCCCCATCGGTCGCCAAGGTTAGCGTCCCCCCCAATTTCCAGCGCATTAAGACAGATACGGCAGTTGTGGGCTACGCGGCCCGATGCAAGAATCCCGCGCAGCATGTCCGATACGACGCTCATCGAGCAGACCGCGAGCCGGCCGTTTCGCGTCCGGCCGAACGAATTCGACGTCACGAGCCGCGTGTGCGTCAGCTCGGCCGACGAAGTCCGCGATTCCGTTCAGTCGATTTTCCAGCAGGTTTTTCCGGGCGGCGCGTTCGACGTGCTGTGGGTGGCCTTCCACGACTTCGAGCGGCTGTTCAACGGTAGATTCGCGGACTACCTGGGCTGCGACACGGTCTACCACGACATCCAGCACACACTGGACATGACGCTCGCGATGGCGCGGCTCCTGGCCGGTTATGAGAAATCGGCGTCACTTGCGGACCGCCTGGGGCACGAGCGGGCCATCGTCGGGCTGGTCACCGCGCTTTTTCACGACTCGGGCTACATTCGTCGCCGCAGCGAGGAATCTGTCGCGAACGGCGCGGTGTTCACCGGCCAGCACGTCTCACGCAGCGCGGGCTTTCTCCGCGACTACCTGCCCCGCATCGGGCTCGGCCACCAGGCCGATATCGCCGCGCAGGTCGTGCACTTCACCGGCTACGAGATGAAGCTCGACGACATCGAGCTCGACGACCCGAAGGACAGCCTGATGGGCCATCTGCTCGGCACGGCCGACCTCATGGCGCAGATGGCGGACCGCTGCTACCTCGAGAAGTGCCGCGATCGGCTCTACGCCGAGTTCGTGCTCGCCGGCCTCGCCACGCGGCTTCTGCCCGAGCAGGACAAGGTCCAGTACGAATCCGGCATCGACCTGTTACGCCAGACGCCAGGCTTCTTCCGGCTCTCGGCTCGTGATCGCATGGACGTGAGCTTCAACCGCGCCTACCGCTACACGGAAGCGATGTGCGACGGCCGCAACCCGTATTTCGAGTCGATCGAGCAGAACCTCACCCACCTCGACCGCGTGATCGAGTCCGATTCCTGGGAGATGCTGCGCCGCCAGCCGCCCTGTTTCACCGTGCTGGAGCAACCACTGCAGCATGTGAGCGGACTCGTGAGCCGTTACCTTGCCGAAGCTGCCACGGCAGCCTAGAAAAAACTGAGGGACGCTAACCTTGGCGACCGATGGGGCGATCCCCATTGGTCGCCAAGGTTAGCGTCCCTAGATTTCCTCGATTTCGATTAAATCAGCCTGCCTTTTTCTTATAATCGCGGCCGCATGGCGCAGCCCCGGCAAGCCCCCGTTCCCCGCATCGGCTTCGTCAGCCTCGGCTGCCCCAAGGCGCTGGTCGACTCCGAGCGCATCTTCACGCGGCTGAAATCGGAAGGCTACGAGGTCGCACCCGACTACGCCGGTGCTGATCTGGTGGTGGTCAACACCTGCGGTTTCATCGACTCGGCGGTGACAGAGTCGCTCGAGGCGATCGGCGAGGCGCTGGAGGAAAACGGCCGCGTGATCGTCACCGGCTGCCTGGGCGCGAAGCGCGATGTGATCCTCGACGCACATCCGAAGGTACTCGGCGTCACAGGTCCGCATGCCTACGACGATGTGATGGCCGCCGTCCACCAGCACGCGCCGAAGCCGCACGACCCGTTCACCGACCTCGTGCCGCCGCAGGGCATACGACTCACGCCGCGCCACTACGCCTATTTGAAGATCAGCGAGGGCTGCAACCACAAGTGCAGCTTTTGCATCATCCCGTCGATGCGCGGCCGGCTCGCGAGCCGCGGCATTGCCGACGTGCTGCGCGAGGCCGAGGGACTGGTCAAGGCGGGCGTGAAGGAGCTGCTGGTCATCTCGCAGGACACCAGCGCCTACGGTGCAGACCTCAAGTACCGTACCGAGCTGCTCAGCGATCGCGCAGTCGATACGCGCTTCCAGGATCTGGCCCGCGAGCTCGGCTCGCTCGGCGCCTGGGTGCGGCTGCACTACGTCTATCCCTACCCGCACGTCGATGGCGTCGTGCCGCTGATGGCCGAGGGCAAGCTGCTGCCCTATCTGGACATACCCTTCCAGCACGCCAGCCAGCGGATTCTGAAGCTCATGAAGCGCCCTGCCCACGCGGAGAACACGCTGGAGCGCATCCGCCGCTGGCGCGACATCTGCCCCGAAATCACGATCCGCAGCACCTTCATCGCCGGCTTCCCCGGCGAGACCGAGGACGACTTCCGCCAGCTGCTCGACTGGCTGGAGGAAGCGCAGCTCGATCGGGTCGGCTGCTTCGCCTACTCGCCTGTCGAAGGCGCCGCCGCGAACGCGCTGCCGGACCACGTCCCGAGCGCGCTCGCCGAAGAGCGCCGCGGCCGCTTCATGGAAGCCGCGGCAGGAATCAGCGCCAGGAAACTTGCCGCGAAGGTCGGCAAGACCATGCGCGTACTTGTCGACTCAGTGACCCCGGAAGGCGCGATCGCGCGCGGATCTGGCGACGCGCCGGAGATCGACGGTGTGGTACGCATCGCCCGAGCGGGCAAGGCCCGGCCCGGCGAGTTCCTGAACGTGAGGATTACCGGCTCGGACGCCTACGACCTGACAGCCGAATAGGTGCCAGGCACCTATTTCAGCCTTGGCACCACGTGCTTGCCGATGATGTCGAGTGCCTCCATCGGATCGTCGTGCAGGCGCAGCGAAATCGTGGTCTGCCCCTTCACGCCAAACTGGCGGAAGCGTTCGATCTCGCGGTCCAGATCCTCGAGCCCGCCGGTGGAGGTGAACCCTTCGCACAACGCGTTGGTGATCCGATCCGGCACACCCTTGATGTTGCCGGAGCGATCGAACCACGCATTCACGAAGTCCTGCCAGTGATCGCGCACGGTCTGCACGTCCTCGGGTGACAGGAACAGATTGATCAGATCCGCATCGAGTTTCCGCGCGCGCCAGGCCAGCTCGCGCCGCGACTCGCGATACCCTTCCTTGCGGTCCTTTTTGAGATGCCAGGCCCAGAAGCTGTTGATCTTGAAATCCGCGCGCTGCGTTTCGCGCCGCCCCAGCCCCTCGCGAATCGCGGCAATCGCCGGGTCGAGAATCTCGAGCGGCGTACAGCCGATGAACACCGCATCTGCCACCCGCGCACCAGCGCGCATCATCTGGTGCCGGTACGCGCCCAGATACACCCTCGGTGGCGGTGACTTGAGCCACTCGTACGCGCAGGGATAAGTCACCTGGAAGTGCTCGCCTTTGTATCCGGCGGCCTTGAGCCTGCCCGTTCCCGCGCCGATGACGATCTCGACCGCCTCGCGGATCGCGCCGACAATCTTCTGCGGCTTGCCGAGCGCCATCGCATCGAGATTGCCCTCGCCCGCGCCGATCGACACCTCGGCCCGACCGCCCGACAGCTCGTTGAGCGACAGCACCGCGTTCGCGATCTTGAGCGGATGCATCTCGAACGGCGACAGCGCCAGCGCCCCGACCCGCAGCCGCTTGGTCGCCATCACCACCGGCACCAGCGCCACGAACGGATCCCAGTGCGCAAAGTAGTTCGACATCCACAGCGCGCGGATGCCATACCGTTCCGCTGCGACCGCCAGCTCGCGGATTTGCTGCGTAGAGAGATCGGGTTCCAGAATGATGTCGATTTCCACGCGCTACGCCTTTGCTCGAAGTTCCAGGAAGCAGTCAGGGGTGGGCATTCTAACGGCCCGGCCGGTGCTTGCCCTAGACGCCGCCGCGGGCGAAGAATGTGGACATCGCGCGATCCAGCCGGGCGCGCAAGACGCATATCACGCGGATTTTTCGGGCCATCTATCTTCGGCCGCCCCTAAAGAGATCAGAAACTTCTAGAGAGTTGGGTCAGGATATTCGTCTGCGGTGACTGGTTTCGCCAGTCTATTCAGGCCGTTTACTTATACTTAGGCACCAATGAGGCTGTGGTCGCTCCATCCTAAATATCTCGATCCCCAGGGCTTGGTCGCGCTTTGGAGAGAGGCGCTGCTCGCCAGGGCAGTGCTCCGCGGGAAGACCGAAGGCTACAGGCACCACCCGCAACTTCACAGGTTCCAGTTGCACGCCTCGCCACGCCAGGCCATTTCCTTCTACCTAAGCGTCGTGCATAGCGAAGCAACGGCGCGTGGCTACACCTTTGACCGCTCCAAGGTCGGGCCCGTGCGCTCAGTTCGGCCAATTGGCGCCAGCCACGGGCAACTGGCATATGAGTGGGAGCATCTCCTTCGTAAGCTTGCGTCGCGCAGTCCGGCGCATTATCAGCAGTGGCGCTCGGTACGCACGCCCCAATGCCATCCTCTGTTCCGACCCGAACCCGGCGCCGTCGAGAGCTGGGAGCGCACCGGTGCCTAGCCAGAGCTTCCGGTTGCCCATCCTGTGTGTCGGCTGCTACGACACGCGTCGGGCCATTGGCGTCGTACTGCTTCTCCTGAGTTCCGTGGTGGCGAGCTGCAGCGGCGCGCCGATTACCGCAGGGGCGCCGCGTGCGGCAATCGCCTGCAAATCCTGCGAGGAGTGGAACACGAGCCGCGAACCGTTCCGCGTGTTCGGCAATACCTACTACGTAGGCCCCTCCGGCTTGTCGTCGATTCTCGTCACGTCGGAGGCCGGGCACATCCTGTTTGACGGCGCCCTCCCTCAGTCGGCACCGCTGATCGAGGCGAATATCCGGGCGCTGGGTTTTCGCCTCGAAGACGTTCGTGTCATTGCCGTGTCCCACGAGCACTTCGACCACGCGGGTGGTATCGCAGCACTCCAGGCCGCCAGCAAAGCCGCCGTGGTGGCAAGCCCACCGGCTGTACGCGCCATGCGAGAAGGCTGGCCCCTGGACAGCGACCCTCAGTACGCCCTGATGAGCGAGGCGGCGCGATACCCTCCCGTTCCGGAGGTACGCACGATCGCAGACGGCGAGGTACTGCGCGTCGGTACGGTTGAAGTGACTGCACACCTGACACCCGGTCACTCGCCAGGCAGCACGACCTGGACGTGGCGCTCCTGCGAGGAACCGCGCTGCCTCGATATCGTGTATGCAGACAGCCTGAGCGCGGTGTCAGCGCCGGATTTCAGTTTTACCAGGCAGCCTGGCGGCGTCGAGACGTTTCGCCGCAGCATCGAGAGGATTCACAACCTCGCCTGTGATGTGCTGCTCACGGTCCATCCGGGCTTCGCGGATATCGACGAGAAATTCCGCGCTCGAACCAGGGACCCGGAGTCGAACCCGTTCGTGGATTCGGGGGCCTGCCGGGACTACGCCGACGGTGCAGCCGAAGCACTCGATCGACGGATCGCAGAAGAGAATCGCCAGATTGGCGCGGCAGTCCCGGGACTCGCAGTTGAGGGTGGCGACGCAGAAGCAGGGCACCGCGATTGAAGGAAGGGCTGACTGTATGGGGCATCGGCAGCAGCCGCACGATGCGCGTTCACTGGCTGCTGCGCGAGCTCGGTGTCGCGTACGAGTTCAAGGCCGTTCAGCCGAGAAGCGCGGAGACGCGAACCGCCGACTTTCTCAAGCTCAACCCGCGGCACAAGATCCCGGTGCTGCAGCATGGCTCGCTCGTGCTGACCGAGAGCGCGGCGATTCTTCATTACCTGGCCGAGCGCTTCCCGCGCGAGGCGATTTACCTGCCTGACAGCCCGGCGACACGGGCGCAGCTGCAGGAGTGGTGCTTTTTCGTCATGTCTGAGCTCGATGCGGCGCTGTACATCGTGCGCCGGCACGATGCGCTGAGTGCGACTTATGGCGACGCACCCGCGGCCGTGGCGGCGGCCAGGGAATACTTTGTCCACAACCTCGAGGCGATGAGCGGGTCGATCGAGGCCGGTGGTGACTACCTGTTCGGTGCGCAGCTCAGCGTGGCCGATATCCTCCTGATGACGTGCCTCGACTGGGCGCGCTACTGCGGCATTGCGCTGCCGACCGTGGCTGCCCGGTACTGGCAGCGGGTAGTGCTGCGGCTGGCATACCAGGCGGCTTTCAGGGTGAATTTTCCGGGATTGGCCGGGCCGGTGCCGTAAACGACCGTCGCGGGCTTTCCCCCGGTGCGATGGAGTGCTAGCGTCAGCCACGACCTCGTGCCTTCGAGGCCAGCCGATCAACAAGTACGAACAAGGCCAAAGGCCCCGGGAGAACAACATGGCAGCGAAATATAAAGGCGGTTGCGCCCACGTTCAGGTGACGTCGGCGTCCGAGCCGATCGACAACCACGAGTGCCACTGCAACGTGTGCAAGGCCGTGACCAAGCAGCACACGACGCACGTGGTGTTCTTCAAGTACGGCGACCTGAAGGCCGATCATCCCGAGAAGATGAAGCGCGTGCCCTTCAATGCCAGCAATCCCGGCGGCCCGCTGGAGATCTGCCTCTGCACGGATTGCGGCGCCGTGTTGATGCTCGACGACAAGCAAAAGCGCATCCGCGTCGCGGTGCCGAACGTGATGGGCTACGACGTCGCGAATTTCCCGAAGGCGACTTATCACGCTTTCTGGGACGAGACGAAGGGCTACCCGGCGCCGAAGGATGGACGCCCGGTGTACAGCGGCTTGAGGCCCGAATTTGCCTGGCCTGCTTCGGCCGCCTGATCCGATCGGGGACGCTAACCTTCGCGAAGGTTAGCGTCCCCTTTGAACCCTTTGGAAAGCTGCGAAGCTGCGACCCGGCACCAGGATTATTCCACCTTGCGGAAGACCATCAGGAAGCGGTCGGTGTTGCCGGTGACGGTCTTGCGGCCGACCTCGTAGCGCAGCTCGTCGTCCGGCTTGTAGTGCAGGTTCGAGTAGCGGTCGAGGATGAAGCCGGCATCCTGGATCTCCTTGATCACCAGAACCGGATCGATGCGTCGACCGTTCTCCGGGCTGGCTGGTTCGTTGTGCCGACGCGTGTGGTCGACGACGCCGTATAGGCCACCCGGCTTCAGCGAATTCCACACCGCCTGGTTCAGGTTCGCGCGACCCTTGGCGGTGAGGTTGTGGAGGTTGCGGAAAGTCACGACGAGATCCGCGTCGTTCACGCCGAGCGTGGTGATTTCGAGGTCGAAGAAGCCCATCTGCTGGCCCATGACCATCTTCGCGTCGGTGGGCGCGATCTTGACCTTGCTGAGCGCGGGCGTGTTCTTGATCAGCGGCGCGACCGCGCGCTCGGTGCCGATCGCGACGTAGAGCTCGCCCTTGTCAGCAAGGACCGGCGCGAGGATCTTCGTGAACCAGCCGCCCGAAGGGATCAGCTCGATCACGCGCATGTCTTCCTTGAGACCCATGAACTCGAGCTTCTGCCTTGGCTTGCGCTCGGCATCGCGGGCTTTCTCGTCGGCGGTGCGGATATCGCTCTTCATCGCCGCCTCGATCTTCTCGCCGAGCGGCGTGAGCTTTTCCGGCATGAACTGGGCCGGGGCGGCCGTGGCGAAAGCGACGAGGACGGCGGCGGTCAGCAGGCGGCGCATGGGATTCTCCTTGTTATCGGGCACGGCAGGCGTGCCTGTCGTTGATTATGGCACTCCGGCCGGTCCGCAGCGCGGTTGAAATGACCGGTGACATTGCCGACACTGGCATCCGGCGGCCCGACAACAGCAACGAGACGCGGCCGCCCGCCCCATTTGCCGGAGGACGACACACCATGCCTGCAGCCCCGATGTTTCCGACTCAACTCGTCGGCAGCTGGACCAAGCCCAAGTGGCTCTGCAACCACGACATGTTCTTCGCGCCTGAGAACACCTGGTGGCGCGTGCCCGAAGGCGAGCGCAAGGAGGCGATGGACGATGCCACGCTCCTCGCCATCCGCGACCAGGAAGCTGCGGGCCTCACCTACGTCACCGACGGCGAGCAGCGGCGGCAGACCTTCAGCGGCTACTTCAACGTGCTCGGCGGCATCGACAACGTCAACCGCACTCCCTACAGCGTGAGCATGGGAGACATCGGCGAGGCCCTGACGATGAAGACCCGGCCGAAGCTCGCGAGCGACTCCGACCCGAAGATGCCCGTGTTCACCGTGCCCACGGTAAACAAGCCCATCACCTGGGATCGCCCCATCGTCGGCGAGGACTTCGCCTTTCTCCGCCGCAGCACGAGCCGGCTCACGAAAGCGACGGTCATCGGCCCCTGCTCGCTTGCGGTGCGGGTGGCCGATGCGCATTACGGCTCCGAGGCGAAACTTGCATGCGCGATCGGCGACGCGCTGAACCAGGAGCTGAAGGCACTCGAGGCCGCCGGCGCGGATCTCATCCAGATCGACGAACCCGAGGCGCACTTCCGCTACAGCCAGGTGAAGGACTACGCAGTAGAGGCCATCAACCGCGCCGTGCACGGACTGAAGATTCCCACGGCGGTGCATGTCTGCTACGGCTACTCGAAGAACATCGCGGCAAAGCGCACGAACCCGGTCTACGAAAAGTCCCTCGAGCTGCTGGCGGCGACGAACGTCAACGACATCAGCCTCGAGTATGAACAGCCCGGCCACATTCCGGACCTGCTGACGCACACGGGCAGGAAGAGCGTGATCCTCGGCCTGCTCAATCTCGACACGGAGGCGCCGGTCGAGACGGCTGACAGCATCCTGCAACGCGCGAAAGCGGCACTCGCGGTCGTCGCACCGGAAAGATTGCGGCTCGCGCCCGACTGCGGCATGTGGTTCCTGCCCCGCGAACGCGCGTTCGGCAAGATCCGCGCGCTAGAGCAGGCGGCCGCGAAGCTTCGCGGATAACGATGGCTCGGCGGCCGCCCGCTGGCGGCGTGCTCCGCGATCTCGGCGGCATGCCGATCGCGCGCTTCCTGCGCGATTACTGGCAGCGTCGGCCACTGCTGGTGCGCGCAGCGTTCACGCCATTTCGATCGCCGGTCGATCGCGACCGGTTGTTACGTCTCGCGCAACGGGATGATGTCGAGTCGCGCATCGTCCAGCGCAGCGGCCGGCGCTGGCGACTGGATCACGGTCCGTTCACGCGGCGTGAGCTGCCGCCGCTGAAGCAGAAGCGCTGGACCCTGCTGGTACAGGGCATCGACGGCCTCGACCGCAACGCACAGGCGCTGCTCGCGCGCTTCCGCTTTCTGGCGGACGCCAGGCTCGACGACCTGATGGCGAGCTACGCGACCGACGGCGGCAGCGTCGGGCCCCATGTCGATCAGTACGATGTGTTCCTGCTGCAGGCCTCAGGACGGCGGCGCTGGCGCATCAGCCGCCAGCGCGACCAGTCCATCGACCGGCGCCAGCCGCTGAAGCTGCTGCAGGACTTCCGGCCGACGCAGGAATGGCTGCTCGAGCCGGGCGACATGCTCTACCTGCCGCCCGGCGTGGCGCACGAGGGCGCGGCCGAGGGCGAGTGCATCACGCTGTCGATCGGATTCCGCGCGGCCGTCTGGCAGGAACTGCTGGACCCGTGGTTCGCGCACTTCGCAGAAACAGTGAGTTTGCCCGGCCGCTTTCGCGACCCGGGGGTGCGCGAAACCACCAGGCCGGGGCGGCTGGCGCCCGCATTGCTCGGCGAGGCGCATCGCCGGCTGAGCAGGCGCCGACCGCGCCGCGCCGACACCGAGCGCTTCCTGCTCGAGTACCTGAGCGAGCCGAAGGGCCAGACCCGCTTCCGGCCGAGGCCCGAAGACCGCGCCGCAGGATTTCGACGCGAGGCGCGGCGCCATGGCCTGCGACTGGACGGGCGCAGCCGGCTCCTCTATGGCGCTGACAGCGCCGCCATCAACGGCGAGATCGTTCCGGTGCCCCTGACGCCGTTGCTGCGCCAGCTTGCGGATCAGCGTTCGTTGTCGGCGAAGCAGTTCGCACGCGCGCCGGAATCGCTTCGGGCCGTTCTGGCCGACTGGTACCGCGCGGGCTGGATCGCGATCGACCGATGAGCCAGTTACGGCACCCCCCGCTGGTACTCCGCGGCGGGCTGAAATCGCCTACGATCTCGCCCTGCTCGCCGCCTTCGGGCACATCCGTCCGCCAGAGGAGGCCGGACCGGGTCAGCGGGCGAGCTGACCGTCGTTTCGTTTACCACCGAGGAGTCCGCCCATGCACCGTCTGCTGATCGCCATCGTATCGATGCTCCTTTCTGTTCCGCTATTCGCGGCCGATGCGCCTGCGAACTACGTCCCCACCGTCCTCGTCACCGGCGCCAACCGCGGCATCGGTCTCGAGCTCGCGCGCCAGTACGCCGCGCGCGGCTGGAACGTCATCGGCACCGCGCGCAAGCCCGCCGAGGCCACGGAACTCAACGCACTGGCCAGCGACAGCAAGGGTCGCGTGAGCGTGGAAGCGCTCGACGTCATGGAATTCGCCAGCATCGAGGCACTGGCCAGGCGCCTCGAAGGCAAACCGATCGACATCCTGTTCAACAATGCCGGCGTCACCGGCGGCGGCGAGAACCAGCAGATGTTCCGCAACATGCAGTGGGAACTGTTCGACAGCGTGCACCGCACCAACGTCGTCGGCCCGCTCAAGCTCGCCGAGGTGTTCCTGCCGCACCTGCTCGCCGGCCAGCAGAAGAAGATCAGCAACGTCTCGAGCAGCCAGGGCTCGATCGGCACCAACCGCGGCGGCACGCTCTACATCTACCGCTCGAGCAAGGCCGCGCTCAACATGGTGATGGTCAACCTCGCCAACCAGCTGAAGGGCAAGGGAGTCTCGGTAGCGCTGATCGACCCGGGCCCGGTCGATACCGACATGATGAAGTCGCTGCCGAAGAAGATGCTGCGCCCGGTGCCGACCGCCGCCGGCGACCTGATCCGCATCACCGATCAGCTGAGCGTCGCCAACTCCGGTACGTTCTGGACTTTCGACGGCAGCGTGCTGCCGTGGTGAATCAGGGCGTCCGTGGCAGATGTCGGTCGAACCACTCGAGGTGTCGTCGCGAGCGATCCTGGATGTAGCTCAGCTTCGACAGGCCGTGGTACTCGTCCGGGTAGATCACGAGCTGGGTGGGCACGCCGAGGCTCCGCAGGGCCTGGTACATCTGCTCGGAGTTCAGCAGCGGCACGTTGAAATCGGCTGAACCGCACATGAACAGCGTGGGTGTGCGGATCCGATCTGCCTTCAGGAAGGGATACGAGAGCTTGAGCCAGGTCGCCGTGTTCGCCCAGGGGGTACCCAGTTCCTGCTCATAGCCATGGATGTACATGTCGGTGCCGTAGCCGGCGAGGAAGTTCGAAGCACCCGAGCCACTCACGGCGGCCTTGAAGCGCGTATCGCTGGCGATGACGTAGTTGGTGAGGATGCCGCCGTAGCTCCAGCCGAAGACGCCGAGTCGATCGGGGTCGGCGACGCCACGGGCAACCGCCTCATCCATGGCCGCCAGGACGTCGCGGACATCGAGATTGCCCCAGTCAGCGAGGGCCGCCACCGCGAACGGCTCGCCCCGGCCGGTGCTGCCACGCGGGTTCGGCGCCAGGACGGCATAGCCCTGCGCCGCGTACAGCTGCCAGTCGAACTCGAAGCGGTGCGCGAACTGCCACGCCGGCCCGCCATGCAGTTCCATCAGTGTCCGGACCGCAGCGCCCTGCGCCCACGCGCGCGGCTGAGTGAGGAAGGCGGATACCGTCGTGCCATCGGGGCTCCGCGCCTGCATCACTTCGGGCGCGATCAGGTCGAGTTGCGCGAGCAGCGCATCGTTCTGTCGCGACAACGGGCGCAGCCGGGTCCCGTCGAGGGCGTGGGCCTCGAGTGGCTGCAGCGGCGTCGACATCGATACGGCGATGCGGTCACGACCACCGACGCTTAGCTCAAGCACTTCGTTGCCGCCAAACGAACGGCGCTCGACGGCGCCACCTTCGCGACGAACGCGGGCGACGTACTGGTAGCCGTCGTCCTCGACGAGGAAGTAGAGCCAGCGGCCATCGGCGGACCAGTGCGGTTGCTCGATGTTGCGATCGAGCGCGGCAGTCACGATACGCGGCGCACCGCCTGCCAGCGGCACCACGGCGAGTCGGTGCGTGCCGTACCAGAGCAGTTTCGCATCGCTGCCGACGACGACGGCCAGATCACGGCCATCGGGATGCCACGCAGGCCGGGCGAGCCAGGCGGCACCCACGCTGTCGCTGTAAAAGCGGTGCAGCAGGCGCGCGGGGGCATCGCGCTCGGCCCGCATCACGTAGAGGCCGTACCAGGTGCTGCGGTCCCAGTCGGCATCGCGTCGGCTCAGGAAGGCGATCTCCCGGCCATCGGGCGACCACGACGGGTGCGTCTCTTCGAAGTCCCCGGACGTGAGCGGAACCGGTTCGCCGCCATCGACACCGACAAGGTAGAGGTGACGGCGGCGCCCGTCGAGATAGCCGCTCTCGTCCTCCTTGAAGTAGTAGCGGTCGACCACGATCGGTGGCGGCGCGGCCGTCTCTTCTCCGAGGGCGCGAGGATCCGGGTCGCTGGCGACGAGCACGAGGCGGCTGCCATCGGGAGACCAGGCGTAGTCCTCGACGCCACCGGGCAGCTCCGTGAGGCGACGGGCTTCGCCGCCACGCAGGTCCAGCAGCCAGAGCTGGCTGGTCTCATCCTCCGTGCCACGCGAGGAGAGGAAGGCGAGGTAGCGGCCGTCGCGGCTGAAACGCGGCGTGGACTCGCTGTCCGGCGAGTGCGTGAGCGGCCGATTGTCGCGGCCGTCCCAACTGGCGAGCCACAGGTCGGTTTGCCAGCCATCGGCCGCGTTGTCGGCCACGTTGACGGTGTACGCGACCCACCGGCCATCGCGCGACACCTCGGGCTGCGAAACCTCGCGCAAGGCGCTCCAGTCTTCGAGCCGGATCGCCCGCTTGTCGGCGGCGCTGGTCGGCGTGGCCATGACAGCCAGGATGGCCAGCAGCGGAAACCAGCAATGTCGCCCGTTCATGAGTCGCGCCCCTGTCGAACCGATGGGCCCAGTCTGCCGACACGGCGGCGAATCCGGTAGTCTCCCGCCATGACGGACCCGTCCCGCATCACCGTCCGCCGCGCCACGGCGGAAGACGCAGTCGCGCTGGCCGATGTGGGCTCGGCGACATTCGTCGAGAACTTCGGCCACTTATATACGCTGGATGACCTGCAGGCATTCCTGGTCGGCAGCCACTCCCCTGCCGCGCGGGCGCGACAGCTCGCGGAGCCGGGCGTGGCCGTGTGGCTGGCAGAACTCCCGGGGGAGCCGGCGATCGGCTATGTCACGATCGGGTCCTGCAAGCTGCCGGTCGACAACCTCGAAGCCCAGGCAGCCGAGATCCGCCAGCTCTACGTGCGCAAACGCTGGCACAACCAGCAGCTCGGCGCCCGGTTCATGCAGATCGGGCTCGACTGGCTCGCGGAACAGGGCCGCACACCGCTGTACGTCGGCGTGTGGTCCGAGAACTACGGCGCACAACGCTTCTACGAGCGCTACGGCTTCACCAAGATCGGCGAGTACGGCTTCCCGGTCGGCAAGAAGATCGACCGCGAGTTCATCCTGAAACAGAAATAGGTGCCTCGCACCTATTTCAGCCAGGTGGCCAGCCAGTCGAAGACAGCGTCATGCCATTGCAGGCTGTTCGCCGGCTTGAGTATCCAGTGGTTCTCGTCCCGGAAATAGAGCAGCCGGCTGGGGATGCCCCGGCGCTGCAGGAACGTGAACGCCGCAAGCCCCTGTCCGAACGGCACGCGGTAGTCGAGCTCACCGTGAGTCACGAGCATCGGCGTCTTCCAGTTGGCGAGGAAATTCGCCGGGTTGTTCTTTTCGTAGATCGACGGATCCAGGTAATACGGTCCGCCGTGCTCCCATTCCTCGAACCACAGCTCCTCGGTCGTGTAGTACATCGACCGGCTGTCGAAGATGCCGGCGTGGTTGACGAGACAGCGGAAACGATCCGGCCAGTTCCCCGCGATCCAGTTCATCATGAAGCCGCCGTACGAAGGCCCGAGCGCACAAGCCCGCTCGCCGTCGAGCCAGTCGTAGCGCTCAACCGCCGCTGCGAGTCCCTTCTGCAGGTCGACGAGCGGCTTGCCGCCCCAGTCCTTCGAGATCGAGTCGGTGAACGCCTGTCCGTATCCCGGCGAGCCGTGGTAATCGATCATCACGACACCGTAGCCCTGCCCCGCGAGCACCTGGGCGTTCCAGCGATAGCTCCACTGGTTCTGCAGGCTGACCTGCGGCCCGCCATGAACGACGAACGCGATCGGCGCCTTGCGGCCGGACGCCAGGCCCGGCGGGCGAATCACGTAGCCGTACACCAGCTCGTCGTTCCAGCCCTTGAAGCTGAACTGCTCGTAAGCGCCCAGTGAACGCGCGGCCAGCAGCTCGCCATTGACGTCAGTGAGCTGGCGCGCCGGCTTGCCCGAGCGCGGCGCGAACCAGAGATCGGCCGGCGCGCCGATGCTCGTCAGCGCGACGACGGCTCCCCCCGGGGCCGCGGCGTACTCCGCGACCTGGCCCTCGCCCGTGACTCGCCGGACGGCGCCGCTTTTCGGGTCGATCTCGAACAGTGGCATCTGCCCGATGTCATCGGTATTGGCCAACAACCACTGGCTGTCGGTACTGGCACCCAGCCGGGTGACGGACCGGTCCCAGGCGTCGGTCAGGACCCGGATCGCGCCGGTCCGGCCATCCCGGAGCCGCACATGGAACCGGTCAGCCTCGAATCCCGGGCGGGTCATCGCCAGCCAGGCCAGGTCGCCGTTGGCGAGGTAGACGGGCTGGGTGTCCGAGGCGGGGTTGCCCGCCGTCAGGTTCACCGGGGCCCGGCTGCCGTCGGCCGGTGCTTCCCACAGGTCGAAATTGGTGGACCAGGCCTCCTCGCGATCAGCCAGGCGGACGCTGAAGGCGAGCCGGGTACCGTCACGGCTGAAGGCGTACTCCTCGTCGCCGCCGAAAGGCCGCGACGGCAGGTGGCCGCGCGCGGCGCCTGAAATGTTCACCGGCTCGTCGGCGCGTCCATCGATGCCGATCGGCGCCGTGAACAGCGTCGACAGTTGCCCGTCTTCCCAGCTGTCCCAATGGCGGATGAAGAGCTGGTCGTAGCGCTGGCCGGTGGCCTTGTCGGCCGCGAGGACCGCGAGTCGCTCGGCGGTGCAGGCCAGGGTCGGGCAGTCGGGAAAGACGGTTGCGGTGAACGCGATCCGGCCGCCGTCCGGTGCGATCTTCAGCGTCCCGATCTCGACCGGCAGGTCGGTAACCTGACGGGCCTCGCCCCCAGCGAGCGGCAACTGCCAGACCTGCGACGAACCGGAACGCGCGGTCAGGAAAAAGAGCGAACGGCCGTCGCTGCTCCAGCGCGGCGAGGACGCGCTGGCATCGCCGCGGGTCAACTGCCGCGGCTCGCCGCCCGCGATATCGACCACCCAGAGCTGCGTTCGACCGCGGTTCGCATCCAGGTCGGTCTCGCGCAAAACGAACGCCACGCGCCTGCCGTCGGGCGATACCTGCGGGTCGGAAATCCGCTTGAGACTCACGAGATCGGCGGCTGTGAACGCCTCGGTCGCGCTTCCCCGGACGGCACTCGCGCCGATCGCGAGCACGCCGCAAATGACATATATGAACAGTTTCATGACAGTTTAAGTTAATTTTAAATAACAGTTAGTTGAGTAACTTGTCAGTTTGTAGTCATCACTGTATCCGCCTCAAGTTTGCGCAGCAGTTCGGTGCCGAAATACCCCGCCGGAATGGTTCCCTGCTTCATGAACTCGAGGTGGAATCGCTTCGCGTCGAAACGCTCGCCGAGGCGCCTGGCCGCCTCCGCCCGCAACGCCTGGATCTGCTCCTTGCCGAGGCGATAAGTGATCGCCTGCGTCGGCCAGCGCGAGTAGCGGAAGATCGCCGAGCGCGCGACATCACAGCTCGTGCGTTTCGATTCACTCGCGGCCAGCACGGCCGGATCGTGGCAACTGCCCGGCTCGAAATCGACGACCGTCGAATACAGATCGATCGCCTCGTCGAAGCCGATGCGACCGGTGTGCAGGCCGGTGTCGAGGCGAACGCGCAGGTCCCGGTAGAGCTTCCCCTGCAACTGGTAGAGACGCTCCTCGGGTGAGTAGAACCCCGCCGGGAAACCCGGCTGCGGTTCCGCCAGCAACGCCTCCGAGTAAAGTGCCCAACCCTCCGCCGCCATCGAGTCCTGCCACATGGACGAGGAGTCCTCCACGGCGCCGGGCACCAGCCAGCGGATCAGCGCGATGCTCGCGCGGTGCTCCGTCATGATCTTGTAGTGCCAGTCGTGGCCGGGGAAGCCTTCGTGCGCGGCGAGGTCGGCCATGGCCGAGAAGTTGTTCGCGCGCAGCTGGCCGCGGTCCCCGCCGGTCGCTGTCAGGTAGAAGTGGCCGACGCCGAGACCCGACAGGGGTGGCGCCGGATAGTAAGCGGCGCCCTCCACGCTGGCCTTCAAGGGCTCGGGTGTCGGAATGACCGCCAGGCGATAGTCGGCCGGCACGTCGAACAGGCCTGAGCGCCGGGCATAGTCCAGCAGTCGCTCGCCAGTCTCCCGGTAACCGCGGAACAGGGCCTCGTCATCCGCCGGCGCGCTCTCCAGCAGCTGCCCGAAAACGGAGCGGACGGTCGCCGGCCCGTCGGCAGCCAGCGGCCATCCGCGGCTGGCGGCGATTTCCCCTGCCAGTGCGACCATTTCCGTCCGGGTCGCCTCGACGACCGGCCATGACTCCTCGTAGAGGCGGGCACTGCTGGTCTCGAGCCGCAGATTGTTCCGGATCGCCCAGTCGTACTCCTCGCTGCCGGCGGCGTAGCGGTCCACCCGGTATTGCGGCTTCAGCGACGGGGAGGAACCGGCAGAAGCGGGCTCGTGGAAAGCCGTGAGCACGAACCCCCGAAAGCTGCCGTAGGCGGTGCCGGCCGCCGCAGCCGCATCGCGCAGTTCGGCGAGCAAGGCCTCCCGCTCCGGGATCTTCAGGCGCTCGGCCGCCAGGGCCGGCAGATCCCTCGCAAACCAGGTGGCATTGGCGGCGGCAGCTTCGACGCCGTAGGCCTCGATCACGCGCCAGTCGGCGGTGTTGCCGCGTTCGATGCCGGCGGTGAGCTGATGGCGCGCTGTCGCCAGGTAGCGCGGGATGGCATGCAGTCGACGAATCACCCGCCGCCATTCCGCCGCCGTGCCGTAAGCCCCGCCGCCGAGATCGGTGAGCACCTGCAACTGCCAGTCGATGCCGCGGAAGGGCTCGTCCATATAGGTGTCGATCGCGCGCTCCTGGTACCGGCGCTGACCGTGCTGACGGAGCAGGAACTCGATCTGCGCCAGGGCGACTTCCCGATCGATGCGCCGGCTGGCCGACAGCGACTCCGGTCGTACAGCGCGAAAGCGGCGACGCAGTTCGAGGAGTCCCGCGTCTTCGCGCGCGATCACCTCGGCCGAGTGATCGCGCAGGCGGGTATCGACTTCGGCGAGCACAGGATCGACTGCCGAGCCGCCAAGATAGGTCCCGACCACCGGATTGCGCTCGAGGAAAAAGATCGCGTAATCGCGCTCGATCCGGGCGAAGAATTGGTCGCCACTGTGGCGCTGAGGGCGGCTGTCCGGTGCCCCAGCAACGGCTGTCAGCGCCAGCAGGGCGAGCAAGCCCAGCCAGGGCCTATTAGCAGGTATTGTCATTTAAATAGACAGTCTATATTTCTTATTATAATTAAATAAATATGTATATAGACAGTTAATTATCGGACGACGTCCGGCCGCTGCTTCAGAGGCCAGCTCACGCGATTTATCCGGCCGCCGGTGCCGACGATACGCCGGCTCCTGCGACGGGAAAAGCGCTACGCCCGCGCGCACTTGACAGCCCTGCCAAGCCGACCGAGTGTGCACCCATGGCGACGTTGATCCGCGCCAGTTATGAATTGGATGCCGACACCGTGAAGCGGCTGAAGCTGCTCGCGCGTCGCTGGCATGTGAGCGAGGCCGAAGCGCTGCGGCGGGTGGTGCGCCTGGGTGGTCGCAGCCGCCGCAAGGCGACCTCCGCTGCTGCCCTCAGCGAGTTCATCGCACCGCATGTCGGCGCCCGCCGACTCCCCCGCCACGACAGTTAGCGCACCGGCAGCAGCGCGCCGATCGACGCCTCCAGCCGCCGTTTGCGCCCCCGCCAGTCGGGCATCAGCGTCTCCATCAACCGGTAGAACGCCGGCCCGTGACCTTGGTGCTCGAGGTGGCAGAGCTCATGCACGACGACGTACTCGACGCACTGCCGGGGCGCCTCAAGCAGAGCCAGGTTGAGGGTCATGCGGGCGGGCTCCGGCGGACCGCCGCCAAACCAGCGCCGCAGATACCCCCTGCGCCGGGTGGAAAGGCTCCCCCAGCGGGTGCGCATCCAGCGTAGCGTCAGGCGTGGCAACGGGTGTCCGCGGGCCGCAAAGGGAGCGAACTGCTCCTCAATGATGGCGGCGAAGTGCCGGGCAGCTTCCTGCTTGTCGGCCGATGTCGATGGTCGCCGCATACTTTGGTGGCTCGCAGGTTAATGGTTAATGGGGACGCCAACCTTCGCGATGGTTAGCGTCCCCTTAACATCCGTCTGGCAGAATTCTGGCATGCCTACGAGCGATCCGCTGCTGCCCTCGTCGACTGTCCCGGGACTGATACCGACCCTGAACCACACGGGCTGGATGACCGAGGGCCTCGACGAGATATCGAAGTCCTTCGTCGCCTACGCCTCGAGCTGCGGCGAGGAATGCCTCGACATCGGCTGCGCCTACGGCGTGGCGACTCTGCCGGTCCTCGCAGCCGGTGGTCGTGTGTTGGCCGCCGACATCGAGCCGAAACACCTCGAGATCCTGCGCGAGCGCGTGCCGGTGGAACAGCGGTCGCGGCTGCGCACACAGGTGGCGACGATGCCCGATGTGAAGTTTCCGGCAGCCAGCTTCGGTGCGATCCTCTGCGCCCGCGCGCTGCACTTCCTGCGCGGCGGCGACATCGGCATCACGGTGTTGCGCATGTTCGAGTGGCTGAAGCCGGGTGGTCGAATCTGTCTCGTCGCCGACGGCCCCTACACCGGCCCCTGGTATAAACACGCCGCCGAGTACGAGCGGCGCAAGGCCGCAGGTTGCCCGTGGCCCGGCTACGTCGAGGACTATCGCAGCCTGCTGCCTGCGAGCGCGAACCCGGCAGACCACCCGAGCTTCATCAACCCTCTCGACCCCGACATCCTGCGCCGCGTGGTGAGCGCCGCCGGGTTCGAGGTGCTGGAAGCCCGCTGGCTCGCGGGTGCGATGCCGAAGAGCCCCGCGAATACGCATGCGGGCGTGGTCGGCGAGAAACGGCGTTGATCGTCGGCCTGAGCGGTCGACGTACTGTCAGCTCAGCGCTAAAGAAGCCTCAGTCGCGTCTGCCCTGGGCGAGATAGTCGCAGTCGGCGTCGAGATCGCGCTGAGCAGCTTGCAAGTCCTGGCGTCGGCGACGCCGCGCTCGCCAGGCCACGCCGCCGAATGCTGTCGCAAAAAGCAGCGCGGAAGCCGGCGCGGGTGCCGGCAGGGTCGGTACGCTGCTTGCCTCTTCGGACACGTCCTTCACCACGGTTGTCGGCACTGACGCAGCCTGGGCCGTGCCGATGCACAGCGCTAACAGCGAGGCGAACAGTACAGACTGACTACGCGGAAACATTCTGCGCTCCCAAGTCGCAGCGCTTTTAGTCTTTGTCGGCACGAACGAGGCGACCGCACCGTATTGTGGAGTCTCAAATTTACGCCAGAAACCGGCAGTTCAAAACCGGTTATTTGACATAACGCCAGACTGCCCCTGGGCTAGTTCAGCCGGTGGTGCACCCCACTGATCCGGCTGGTTTCCGCAGGCGATAGCCCTGCCTCACGGGCGAATATCGGGCATTTCCCGATCGCTGCCGTGACCTCGCCGATCACCTCCCGCGCCGGCCCGATGCCGTGGCGGTCCGCCAGTCGGAGCAGCTCATCCGCGGTGATGCCGTCGTACGCCGCTGCCAGCTGCCAGCGCCCGCCTTCGGGAAGGAGGAAGGCGAAGTTCTTGGTGTGGTCGTCGCAGTTGCGGGCCATGACGTTCAAAAGGGCTATTCGATCAAATGACAGGCGACGCTGACCCCCTCCGCCACAGCCCGCAGCGCCGGCACCTCGCCTCGGCAGCGGTCCACTGCCAGGGGGCAGCGGGGATGGAACGGGCAGCCAGGCGGGGGATCGGTTGGCGACGGGATGTCCCCCTGCAGAACGATCCGACCGGCACGCCGCGCCGGATCCGGCTGCGGCACCGCCGACAACAGCGCCTGCGTATAGGGGTGTCGCGGCCGGCGGTAGAGTTCGGCCGCGGGCGCCATCTCGACGAACCTGCCGAGATACATCACGGCAACGACATCGCTCACGTGCTGGATCACGGCGAGGTCGTGGCTGATGAAGAGAAAGGCGATGCCGCGCTCGCGCTGCAGGTTCGCGATGAGATTCAACACCTGGCTCTGCACGGACACGTCGAGCGCGGAGACCGGCTCGTCCGCGACGATCAGCGCCGGATCCAGCGCCAGCGCGCGCGCGATGCCTATTCGCTGGCGCTGCCCGCCGGAAAATTCGTGCGGGTAGCGGTTGCGCGCGGACGACCGCATGCCGACGACGTCGAGTAGCTCGTCCACGCGCCGCTCGCGCTCCACCGGCGTACCGATGCGATGCACTTCCAGCGGCTCGCGGATCGCCTGCGCGACGGTGCGCCGCGGATTCAAGCTCGCGTACGGGTCCTGGAAAATGATCTGCATGCACCGCCGGTGCTCGAGCAGCGCGTCGCCGCTCAACGCGGTGACGTTTTCGCCGTCGAGCCACACTTCGCCGGCAGTCGGTTCATGCAGCCGCAGGATCGCGCGCCCCAGCGTCGACTTGCCGCAGCCGGACTCGCCGACCAGCCCCAGCGTCTCGCCCCGCGCCAGCGTGAAGCTCACGCCGTCGACGGCCTTCACCGGCGCACCTGCGCGGCGAAACAATCCGCCACGCGCGGTGAAATGCTTCGACAGTTCGCGGACTTCGAGGAGTACGGTCATGACGGGTGATGACAGGCGACCTGGCTGCCGTCGGCGGCCGTGGTGAGCTGTGGCTCCACAGCGCGACAATCGTCTTTCGCCCGCGGACAGCGATCAGCGAAGCGACAACCCGGCGGCAGGCGATGCAGCTCGGGCACGCGGCCCGGAATCGTCGGCAACTCGCGCAGCTTTTCGTCGCGGATGCGCGGCATCGATTCGAGCAACCCTGTCGTGTAGGGATGGCGCGGCGCGCTGAAGAGCTTCGCCACCGGCGCCGACTCGACGATTACGCCGCAGTACATGACGATCGCGCGGGCGCAGGTTTCGAAAACCACGCCGAGATCGTGGGTCACGAGCAGCATTGCCATGCGACGGGTGGCCTGCTGGCGCCGGATTTCCTCGAGGACCTGCGCCTGTGTCGTGACGTCGAGAGCGGTGGTCGGTTCGTCGGCGATCAGCAGCTTCGGGTCGCAGGACAGGGCCATTGCGATCATCACCCGCTGGCGCTGGCCACCGGAGAGTTGGTGCGGGTAGTCGTCGAGCCGTTGCTCCGGCTCCGGAATGCCGACGCTCTTCAGCAACGCAAGCGCCGCGTCGCGCGCCTCGCGCCGGCCGAGCGCGCCGTGGCGCCGCAGCACTTCAGTCATCTGGCTGGCCACGGTGAACACCGGGTTCAGCGCCGTCATCGGCTCCTGGAAGATCATCGCCAGCGCGCGGCCGCGGATGGCGCGCAACCCGGACTCGGGCATGGCGAGCAGGTCCTGGCCCGAAAGGCGCACGCTGCCGGCGGCGTAGCGGCCCGGCGGACTTGGCACGAGCTTGAGGAGCGACAGCCCCGTCACCGTCTTGCCGCAGCCGGATTCGCCGACCAGGCCGACGGTCTCGCCTGCGCCGATCGTGAAGCTCACCCCATCGACGGCGCGCACAGGACCGTGCAGCGAGCGGAACTCGACGGTCAGTCCATCGACTTCGAGCAGCGGCGCAGCGCTCACGCGGACACCTGCTTCGGATCGAGCGCGTCCTGGAGCGCGTCGGCGAACATGTTGAAGGCGTATACCAGGCCGAACATGAGACAGGACGCGGCGATGAGATTGTTGAAGTGTCCGCCGAGGAACTCGAGCGTGCTCTCGCTGATCATCAGGCCCCAGCTCATGCCGCCCTTCACGCCGAGACCGAGGAACGACAGGATCACCTCGGCCTTGATCGCATCGACGAAGGCGAGCGTCATCTGCACGAGCAGGATGTGGGTGGTGTTCGGCAGGATATGGCGGAAGATCGTCACCGTCGGCGGCACGCCGATGGCGCGCGCGGCCTCGACGAACTCCATGCCGCGCAGCTTGATGACCTCGCCGCGGACCAGGCGGCTGGTGGTCGTCCAGAACGTGGCGATCATCGCCACGTGCATCGACCAGGGATTGTCGGCGAGAGCGAAGGCGACGGCGGCGACCAGCAGGTAGAAGGGCATGGCATCGAGCACGCCCATCGCCCAGAGGATCAGCTCGTCGATCCAGCTGCCGACGAAGAAGCCGGCGAGCGCGCCCAGCACGCCACCGAGAGCCGCCGCCAGGACGGCGACGACGAGCCCGACCTCGAAGGCGGTCGCCGTGCTGTAGATCCCGCGCTGGAAGATGTCCTGGCCGATGATGTTGGTGCCGAACCAGTGCTCGGCGGATACAGGCGCCCACTTGCTGCCGGTGATCTCAGCCCACTCGGTGGCCCACAGCCCCAGCCACACACCGAGCGCGGCGACCAAATACGCCAGTACCACGGCAAGCCCGATGAGTCCGGCGCGGTCCCGGGCGAGCTTGCGCACCGCGGCGCTCCACAACGAGCGGGGCGTCGGGTCGGCAAGCGCGTCTGCGATGACGGCGTTCACCGTATCGACACCCGGGGATCGACCGCGCGGTAGAGGATGTCGGTGATGAGCAGCGTCACAACGAAGAGCAGCGCGGTCAGCCCGACCACCGCCTTCAGCACGGGCTGGTCCCCGCTCACGATGGCCTCGTAAGCCACCTTGCCCACACCCGGGATGCCGAACGTCGTCTCGATCAGCAGCGCCCCGCCGATCACGATCGAGGGGATCGTGAACATGATCCGGGTGATGATCGGGATGGCGCAGTTCTTGAGGATGTTGCGATAAAACAGGCGGGCCGGCGGCGTGCCGTAGGCGCGGGCCGTGCGCACATGATCGCGGTTCAGTTCCTCGACGATCACCGCACGATAGAAGCGCGTGCTGTAGCCGAGCGCGACGAACATGGTCGCGAGCGTCGGCACGGCGATGTGCCGCAGGTACTCAGCGAGGTTCTCGGCCTTCCAGCCGCGGACCGGAAACCAGTCGAGCCCATAGCTGGTGCAGAACCAGATCTGGAACGCGAAGATCACGATCAGGAAGCTGATGCTCATCCCGATCACGGCCAGTCCCATGATCAGCTTGTCGGGCCAGCCTCCGCGGAAATAGCCGGCCGTCAGCGCCAGACCGATCGCGAGGAGGTTGCCGAGGATGAAGCCCGGCAGCTCCAGCGCCAGCGACACCGGGATGGTGCGCGCCAGCACCGCGTTGACCTCCTCGCCGGTGGAGTCCGAGTTGCCGAAATCCAGCGTGACGAGCTGACGCAGGTACTCGACGTAGCGGGTGACGAAGGGCCGGTCGTAGCCGAGTTCGTGGCGGATCTCCGCGATCTGTTCGGGCGTCGGGTTCTTGCCCAGCAATTGGTAAGTCTTGTCCGGGCCGAAGTACACCATCAGCGTGAAGCTGAGCAGCGTGACACCGAGGATCAGCGGCAGGCCGGCCAGCAGCTTCCGCAGGGCGAAGCGGAGCAGATCCATGGGACTAGATCTCCTGCCCGAGATCGGCCGGCCTCGCGCTCTCACCCTTCGGCAGCACATCGACGAACTTGATCCAGAACCCGCCGGTGATTTCGCGGTCGGGCAAGCCGACCACGTTCTTGTGCCATAGGTAGGTGCGCGTTCGCGACAGTCCGGTCATGCCGACGCAATCCTGGAGCAGGATCTCGTTCATGCGCCGGTAGATCGCCGTGCGCTCGGGGCCCGGCAGCATGACCGAAGCCTCCTCGTAGAGCCGGTCGAACTCGGGGTTCCTGTAATTCGCGTCGTTCGACCCCGGTGAACCGTTTGGCCCGTAGAACAGCTGCAGGGTGTTCTCGGCGTCCGGGAAATCCAGGCCCCAGCCCTTGGAGATCAGTGGCAGTTCGTTCTGCTTCCACGCACGGCTCAGGTCGCCGAAAGTCGCATAGTTCTTGTTGATCACCTTCTCGGTCGGGTAGCCGATGTCGATCAGCCAGGCGCGCAGCTGCTCGAACATCATCCGCTGCTTCACGCCGGCGGAGTTGCCGTAGACGAACTCGGGAAGATTGCCGGCATTCCAGCCGTTTTCGGCGAGCAGGCGGCGCGCACCGGGCACGTCGCGGGTGATGGTGTCGACCGGGGTGTCGGGATCGAATTCGGCCGTAACTGGCACGATCACGCCCGGGAACACGCGTGCCAGGCCGCCGTACCAGCTCTCGTTGCGGGCCGGCCAGTCGAAGGCTTTCATGATCGCGCAGCGCAAAGCCTTGTTGCGCCCGGCCTGGACCGGGTCGGGGTGGTAGCCGTAGCGGGGGTCGCTGAAGTTGAAGACCTCGAACACGAAACCGGCCTCGAGGCCGACGATCAGCTGGTAGCGCTCGGCATACTCCGGCTTCAACCGGGGCGGGGAGCGGGAAGCCAGAATTTCATCGAGCTTCTCCGGCGGCACCGCCGCGTACTGGATCTCGTCCCCCTTCGTGAGGGAGTTCCAGCGCGAGGCGTCGTCGCTCGCGAAGTCGAAAATCACGCGATCGACAAACGGCGGCGAGCGGCCGGCGATGCGCTCGACGCCGCTGTAGCGCTGCGTCGCCGGGTCGTAGCCCTCGTAAGCCAGGTCCACCGGCTCCTGCCGATAGTGCGGGTTGCGGTCGAGTACCGCCCGGGCACTGTCGTACGACACCAGCTTGAAGGGCCCCGAACCGACCGGGTGCACGCCGAACTCGCGGCCGTAGCGCTCGACCGCCTCGCGAGGAATCACCCCGGAATAGCCCTGCGCAAACGTATCGAGCAACTGCGGATAAGGGCGGGTGAGCCTGACCTGGATCGTGTAGCGGTCGAGGGCGAGCAGTCCGGGGACTTCCTTCGCATGGTCGGAGCCCGCGTCCTTCCACTCGTCCAGTCCCACGATCCGCCCCTGCCAGAACCAGGCGCCCTGCGGCCGGTTCTTCGGATCGAAGTTGCGCTTCAGCGAATAGACGAAGTCCGCCGCTGTCACTTCGCGGCCTCGACCCTGCGGAAAGCAGGCGTCGTCCTGGAACCGCACACCGCGCTTGATGCGAATGGTGTAGGTGAGCCGGTCCTCCGAAATCTCGGGCCAACCGTCGGCGAGATTGGTTTTCAGTTCGTAGGGACGGGCGAGGTACTTGTAGGCGTAGAGCGTGTCGAGCGTGTTCTCGAGGATATGGTTCGCGTAGATGTTGGCCGCCTGCACCGGGTCGAGGCTCGCCGGCGATTCATCCATCGAGTGGTGGTAAACCTTGAGTCCCGCATCGGGATCCTGGGTCAGCGGGGCAGGGACGGAAGCGTCGTCGCAGGCGGTGACCGGTGCACAGAGCAGGGCAAGCAGAAGTGTGCGGTATCGGGTGCTGGTCACGCGCATCGGCGGCATTCTGCCAGAGGCGCCAGCGCGACCGCCGAACGGTATTTTCAATATGACCAGTTAATGACACTGTCTATTTAAATTATCTAAATGGCTATACTATTGACCTACAAATAGAATATTTTTTCCACTTGAGTTCTTTTAAAGCCCTCTAACTTCATCTATTTCCCCACATGTCGCACCAAAAGACCAATCCTGACCAATCCCGGCGAATTTGGACCCGGCTGGTCCCGTTTTTGGCGCATCGCAGGCCCGGCCCGTATCCTCCGCGGAGATGATCGGATTACTGCAACGGGTCTCGGAAGCGGCGGTGCAGGTGCAGGGCGAGCTGGTCGGGAAGATCGGCGCGGGACTGCTGGTGCTGGTCGCGGTGGAGCGGGGCGATGGCCCGGACCAGGCACGCCGGCTGGCGGAACGGCTGGTGGCGTACCGGGTGTTTGCCGACACTGCCGGCAAGATGAATCTCGATGTCCGGCAGGCTAACGGCGGGTTGCTGCTGGTACCGCAGTTCACCCTGGCCGCCGATACCGACAGCGGCAACCGGCCGAGTTTCAGCGGTGCGGCGGACCCGGCCGACGGCGAGCGGTTGTTCGTGGAGCTGGTGCGTCAGGTGTCGCTGCTGTGCCCGCGCGTGGCGACCGGGCGTTTCGGCGCTGACATGGCGGTGAGCCTGGTGAACCAGGGTCCGGTAACGTTCCGGCTGCGGGTAGCGCCGGCCGCCGCCACGCAACACTGAGGCGCAGGTCCGGGGGCTGACCCCCCGGTTTGCCGTATCATTGCCGCCCCGGCGAACGGAGTAGCAACATGGGTTCCTTGAGCATCTGGCACTGGCTGATTGTGCTGCTGATTGCAGTGCTGATTTTCGGCACGAAACGGCTTGGTTCCATCGGCACCGACCTGGGTTCAGCGGTGAAGGGCTTCCGCAAGGCAATGAACGACGACGAGGAAGAGCCCAAGAAGCTGAAGCAGCAGGAGGCGGATGCGGATTTCGCGGACGACCGGGAGAAGGACACCTCCGGCAAGTCGTTGTAACCGGCCATGTTCGACGTAAGTTTCTGGGAGCTCGCGATTATTTTAGTGGTCGGGCTCCTGGTGCTGGGGCCTGAGCGGCTGCCGGCCGTGGCCCGACAGCTCGGATCCTGGGCCGGCAAGGCCCGCCGCATGGCCCGGGTCCTCACCACCCAGATACAGGACGAGATGAACGCCGTCGACCCGCGCCGGATCATGGATCCGCCGCCGGCGACGACTGCTTACAACCGCCCGGGGGTGGACGACCTGAAGCCCCGCGACGTCGCCTCCGAAGAAGCGGCGCAGGCCGCGGCCCGCGACGCCCAGCCCTGACGCAAGACTGAACCGCGATGACCCCGTCCGGCGCGCCGCAGGAACCGGAAGAGCAGCTCGCCGAGGGCACGCTCATGTCCCACCTGGTGGAGCTGCGCGACCGGCTGCTCAGGGCGGTCGGGGCGATTTTCTGCCTGTTCCTCGCGCTGGTCGCCTTCTCCCGCGACATCTTCAGCCTCGTCGCCAAGCCGCTCATGGACCAGTTGCCCGAGGGCACGACCATGATCGCCACCAGCGTCGCCTCGCCCTTCGTGACGCCGATCAAGACGACGTTCTACGTGGCGCTGTTGCTCGCCATGCCGGTCGCGATCTACCAGGCCTGGGCGTTCGTCGCCCCCGGGCTCTACCGACGCGAGAAGCGTTTCGCCGTACCGCTGCTCCTGTCGAGCATCGTGCTGTTCTACATCGGCGCGGCTTTCGCCTATTTCCTCGTCTTCCCGACGGTGTTCAAGTTCCTGGCCGCGACCACGCCGCAAGGCGTGCAGATGATGACCGACATCGCGAGCTACCTCGACTTCGCGCTGCTCACCTGCTTCTCTTTCGGGATCGCCTTCGAGACGCCGGTGGCCACCGTCCTGCTCGTGGCGTCGGGAATCGTCAGCGCAGAGACGCTGGCCAGGCAGCGGCCCTACGTGTTCCTCGGCGCATTCATCGTCGGCGCGATCCTGACCCCGCCGGACGTGCTGTCGCAGGTGATGCTCGCCATCCCGATGTACCTGCTCTTCGAGGCGGGCCTGGCGATGTCGCGGCTGATGTATCCGGCCGCAGCGACGCCGGCATCGCGGAGCGAACATGCCTGACCCGCGCGAGCTGACACTCCGCGGCATCATCCTCGGCGGCATACTCGCCGTCCTGCTCGGCGCGGCGAACGCCTATCTCGGGCTGTTTGCCGGCATGACGGTGTCGGCCTGCATTCCGTCGGCCGTGATCTCGATGGGCATACTCAAGCTGCTCGGGCACGGCGGCATCCACGAGAACACGATGGTGATGACCGAGGGCTCGGCGGGGGAGGCGCTGGCCGCCGCGGCGATCTTCACGCTGCCGGCTCTGGTGATCCTCGGCGTCTGGGACGATTTCCCCTACCTGTGGGTGACGACGATCGTCCTGATCGGCGGCATCCTCGGCGTGCTGCTCACGATTCCCCTGCGCCGCTCGCTCATCGTCGAGCAGAACCTGCGGTTCCCCGAAGGCACGGCCGTGGCGGAAGTTTTGCGCGTCGGCGAACGCGCCGGCGCAGGGCTGCTGGCGCTCAGCGTGGCCGGGCTCACCGGTGCGGCAATAAAGTTCTGCGAGACTGGCATGAAGCTCTGGCCCGGCACGGCGCAGGCGGCGACCTACGTGGGCAGCGGCCTCGCCTACGTCGGCACGAATCTCTCGCCAGCACTGCTCGGCATCGGCTACATCGTCGGCATGAATATCGCCTCGCTGGTGTTTCTTGGCAGCGTCATTTCCTGGAACCTGGCCATCCCGCTGTACACCGCGAACTTCGCCGCGGCCGACCCGGCGCTCGCGGGCGCACTGGCGCAGGGAATGAGGGCGGAGGACTTCGCCTACCTCGTCTGGACGAAGAAAATCCGTTACCTGGGCGTCGGCGCCATGCTGGTCGGCGGGCTCTGGGCCCTCGTATCCATGCGCTCGTCGTTGCTCTCGGGCGTGCGCAGTGGTCTTGCCCAGTTCCGCCGATCGGGGCGCGAGACCATCGCGCGGGCCGAGCGCGACCTGCCGATGCCTTGGGTGCTCAACGGAACCGTCGCCTGTGTCGTGCCGATATTCTTCCTCTACCAGGAAATCGTCGCGCACTACGGGATCGCGGTCGCGATGGCCACCATCATGCTGGTGGCATCTTTCCTGTTCGCTTCCGTCGCGGCCTACATGGCCGGCCTCGTCGGTTCGTCCAACAATCCCATCTCCGGCGTGACGATGGCGACCATGTTGCTCGGCTCGCTGCTGCTCTACGCCATGCTCAGCGAAGGCGACCGCGGGCCGGCGGCCGCGATCATGATCGGTGCCGTCGTCTGCTGCGCGGCTTCGCTGGGTGGCGACCTGATGCAGGACCTCAAGACGGGGCAGTTGGTGGGGGCAACGCCGTGGAAGCAACAGACAGCGCTCGCGATCGGCGTGCTGGTCACGGTGTTTGTCATCGCGCCGATCCTCAATCTGCTCAACGATGCCTACGGCATCGGCGTGCCGACGGCCGAGCACCCGAATCCGCTCGTGGCGCCGCAGGCGACGCTGATGGCCTCGGTGGCGCAGGGCGTTTTCGCCGGGGGACTGCCCTGGGGCATGGTTGGCGCCGGCGCGGCCATCGGTGTAGCGATCATCGTTGTGGACGAGTGGCTGCGTCGCAGTGGCTCGGCCATCCGGGCGCCGGTGCTCGCGGTGGCGGTCGGCATCTATCTGCCTCTGGAAGTCGACACGCCGATCTTCATCGGTGGCCTGATCGCCTGGCTCGTGCAGCGGCGGCTTAAGCGCGCGGACAGCGGCGCCGGCGCGGGCACGCTGTTCGCCGCCGGCCTCATCACCGGCGAAGCCCTGATCGGGATCCTGCTGGCCATACCGATCGTCGTCACCGGCAGCACCGATACATTTTCAGTCCCGGAGGCATGGCGTCCCGGGGCGCTCGCCGGGCTTGCCGTCGTTGCCTTCGCGGCGTGGCTGCTCTACCGGGCCGCGTTGGCTCCGGAGTCGCGGACAGGCGACAATTGATCACTGAAGATTCCGGAGAAAGATCCCATGCCTGCCTACATCGTCTCGGTCGTCCAGTTCACCAACATGACTGCGCAGCTCAAGGAATACGCGCAGAAGTCCGCGGCGCTCGCCAAGCGCCAGGGCGGCCGCTACATCGTCCGGAGCAAGGCGGTCGAGATTATCGAGGGCACCGGGATGGAAGGCCGTTCGGTGGTGATCCTCGAGTTCCCGACCATGGAGCAGCTGAAAGCCTTCGTGAAGGGCGAGGAGTACCAGCAGACGGTGCGTCCGCTGCGGGCCGGCACCGGCATCTACGACATCGGCATCTTCGAGAGCCCGCCGCCCGCGATGCAGTGAGCGGCCGCGGCTTCAGCCGCCGACCACCATGAACGTGCCTTCGGTCTCGGCGACGACGACGTTGTCGCCGTCGCGGATTGCCTTGCCCTCGAGTATCGCTAGCCGGCCCTTGCGGCGGATCAGCCGGCCCTCAAGGCGCAGCCGATCGCCGAGATCGCAGGGCTCGCGGTAGCGGATTTCACAACGCGCGGTGTGGGCGCGCTCGCCCTTCAGGAACAGCCAGTTCGCCATGACGTCATCGAGCGCGCTGTAGAGGATGCCGCCGTGCACCAGCTCGTGGTAGCCGCAGTGAAACGGGCCGGGCGTGAACTCCGCGCGGCACACCTCGCCGTCCATGCGGAAGGCGAGGCGCAGCCCCAGCGGGTTGTCCGGACCGCAGACGAAGCAGCGGTTGGCGTCCAGCCGGGCCGCGCTATCGGGCGTTACGGTCGGGACATCTGGTTCGCTCATGCGGTTCTCCATGGCTGCGGCGGGAACGCGCGCCCGCGCTTGTCTCACCTGGCCGGCGAACCTATCCTAACCCCGTGGCTTACGACCGGAACAACATCTTCGCGAAGATCCTGCGCGGCGAAATCCCGGCGCACAAGGTGTTCGAGGACGAGCAGACGCTCGTTTTCATGGACGTGATGCCGCAGTCAGACGGGCATACGCTGGTCGTGCCGAAGGCCGCCGCGGAAAACCTGTTCGATCTGGACCCCGCGATGGCTGCCGCGGTAATGCGCACCACGCAGTGGGTCGCTCACGGCGTGAAGCGCGCGTTCAACGCCGACGGCATCACGCTCATGCAGTTCAACGGACCAGTCGCAGGCCAGACCGTTTTTCATTTCCACATGCACGTGCTGCCCCGTTACGCCGACCAGCCGCTGCGCAGTCACGGCCGTTCGATGGCCGAGCCGCGGATCCTGGAAGAGCACGCGCGCATGATTCGCGCCGCGCTGGAGATCTGAATCTGGGGACAGCGTCCCTTAAGAATTAGGGTCACTGTCCCCAGATTTCCTCGAGCGGTCGGCGGTCGTGGCGGTCCTTGCCGAGAGCGCGATGGGCAGCGTTGACCAGCTCGCGCAGGTCACGGCCGTCGGCCGGGAACTGGGCGACACCGATGCCGACACCGACACGGTGCATGGCGCCGCCGGTTTCGAGCGTCGTCGTGGAGACGCCGTGGCGGATGCGGTTGGCAACGGCCCGCGCGATGGGCTGTCCGGCGCCGGAGAGGAACATGAGGAACTCGTCGCCGCCGTAGCGGCCGACGAGATCCACCGACCGGCTGCTGCGCCGGAGCACCTGGGAAACTGAACGCAACACGCCGTTGCCGGCTTCGTGTCCGAAGCGCTCATTGACCGACTGCAGCCCGTCGATGTCGACCACCAGCAAGGCAAAGCCGACGCCGCGCCGCTCGGCGCGACGGGTTTCCTCGTCGACCAGCCGCGTAAAGGCTTCGAGATTGAGCAACCCCGTCACGCCATCGAGTTGGGTGTGGGCCTGCAGCCGCTCGCGCGCATCCTGGATGTCGGTGGCGAGCATGCTCGTCAGCAGGGCGACCAGCAGCACAGGGACGCCCTCGGCGAGGAGCATCAGCATGCTCGACAGGGTCAGCACGTCTTCACCCGCGACGAAGTGGATGAGGCCAGCGCGCGCGGCCAGCGCAGTCGCCAGGACCAGCACGGTCGGGCCCCGCCCCAGCGTCAGGGCACTGGTGACGATCGGCAGCAGGTAGAGATTGGCCAGCGGGCCGCTGGCGCCGCCGCTAGCGGCCAGCAGTCCGGTGATGAACAGCACCATCAACAGGACGCCGACGATGATTTTCCCGCGCGGCAGCTCTGCAAACAGCGGCGCGTGCCGCAGGCCAAGAACGAGGACACCGTAGGCCACCATCGCGCCCATGTACAAAGACGGCTTTTCGATCGCGGCCGGCGCCGCGATCAGATATAGAAGAGTGAGGGCCAACAGCAGCCCGTCGACCTCGGTCACGCTGCGCAGGACCCGGTGGAGCTCCGCGTCGGCGAGGTCGCTGTCTTTCTCGTATGCGGTGAGCCTGGCCATCGCAGTCATGCTGCCCAAAGCCCGGCAACGGAACCGCGACGGATTTGGCAGTTTCGGGCGGGCGAACGGTCAGGGGGTAGCGGCTTGCCTGACCTGGCGCAGGGCCTCGTGGAGCGCTGCGTCCGGCTGCTCCGCACCGCCTGCAGCTGCGGGCGGATCCGCATCGGCCACGATCACGTCGGGCTCGATCCCGGCGCCATTGATGGCGGCGCCCGACGGGCTGAAGTAGCGCGAGGTTGTCAGCTTTATGGCGCGTCCTTGCGACAACGGCAGAACGCTCTGCACCGAACCCTTGCCGAAGCTGCGGCTCCCGACAAGCTTCGCGCGGCGGTTGTCCTTGAGCGCGCCGGCCACGATCTCCGATGCAGAGGCCGAGCCACGATTCATCAGGACGACTATCGGCGCGCCCGCCAGCGTGTCGCCGGCGCGCGCCTCATGCCGGAAGCTGGCGTCGGCACCGCGTCCGCGCGCAGTGACGATGACACCGGTGTCGAGAAACTCGTCGCTCACTGCCACTGCTGCATCGAGCAATCCACCCGGGTTGTTGCGCAGGTCGAGCACAAGCGCACGGATCGGCACCGCGCCGCGCATCGCCCGCAAGCCCGCCAGCGCGTCGGTGAAATCGGACGCTGTGGTTTCGCTGAACTGAGTGATCCGCAGGTACGCAACGCCGGGTTCGAGGAAGCGTGCTCGCACGCTCTGGACCGCAACGCTGCTACGCACCAGTTCGAAACGAAGCGGCTTCGTCGCGCCCTCACGCTGCACCTCGATCGTGACGGCAGTTCCCGCCAGTCCACGCAGCCGGCCTACGGATTCCTGCAGGTTGTCCTCACTGACTGCCGCGCCATCGATGCTGACGATCACGTCACCCGCGCGCACGCCGGCACGCTCCGCAGGCGTACCCTCGATGGGCGCAACGACCAGCATACGGCCATCCCCCAGGTTGACCTCGAGACCGACGCCCGAGTAGCTGCCGCTCGTGCTGGCGAGCAGGTCCTCGTATTCCTTTGCCGACAGAAACTGCGAGTGCGGATCGAGATTCGCGACTACTCCGCGCGCCGCGCTCTCGAGCAACTGCTGATCCTCGACGGGGTCGACATAGTCCTGCCGCACGCGCTGGAGCACATCGGTGAGCAGGCGCACTTCGTCCCACGGCAGCCCCGCGCCATCCAGCGCAGCGAATACCGCCGTGCCGAACGCCGCCGCCACGCCCGCGGCGAATCCCACGATCAAGGCAATGCTGACGCGACGTCTTCGCACGATGCGGGTGACCTTACCACGACGGCTGCATGAGAAATCGTGCGCCGGGATGGTGAGGGGTCCCTCACTCGGGGAAGTCTTACTCGCTCGGGACCCCTCACCATCCCGGGGCACGAGCTCCCGCTGCGTCCTACTTGATCCAGGGAGCCGGATTCACCGGCTTGCCGTCGCGGCGCATCTCGAAGTAGAGGCCCGGCGTGCCCTGGCCGCCGCTGTCGCCGACGCGCGCGATGGCCTCGCCCTGACGCACGTCCGTGCCGGTGGCGGCGAGGATCTCCTGGTTGTGGCCGTAGAGGCTCATCATGCCCCCGCCGTGATCGATCACGACGAGTTGCCCCATGCCGGGCAGCCAGTCGGCGTAGACCACGCGGCCGCCGCGCACGGCGCGCACCGAGGTGCCGGCCGGTGCGGCAAGAACCGCGCCTTCCCAGCGCAGCAGGCCATCAGCCCTGGGCTGGCCGAAGCGCGCCACCATGCGCCCGCGCAAGGGCAGGTCCGTGGTCTGTTGCGGCGGCCGCGTATCGCGCGGTGCAGCCTGGCGCCGCGCGGCTGCCTGTGCCTCGCGGGCGAGGCGTGCCATCAGCTGCTGCAGGGTGCGCGCCTCCTGCTGCAGCTTCTTCAGCTTGCTGCGGCGATCGCCGAGATCACGGTCGATGGTCTCGACGGCGCGCGCACGAACTTTGCGGGCCGTGGCGACTTCCTGCACGCGCGCCTGTTGCTGGCGGTCGAGTACATTGAGTTTCTCGATCTCCTCACGCAGCGAGACTGCCGCTGCCTCGAGAGTCGCGAGCTGGGTTCGCACGGCCTCGATCAGCGCGCCACGTTGCCGGGTGATGTAACCGTAATGCACCACCCGACGCGCCAGCACCACGGGGTCCTGCTGGCTCAGCGTCAGCTTGAGCCACTCCTCGCGCCCGGCGGAATACGCGAGTCGCAGCTGGGCCGCGAGCGAGCGGCGGTGGTCGGCGAGTTCGGTCTCGGCGCGCGCCATGTCGGCTCGCAGCGCCTTTTCACGGGCGCGCGCGGCTGATATCTCGTTGCGTACGCGGCGCAGGTCCCGGCGTGCGTCGGCCTCGATGACTTCCGCCTGCTTGAGGGCTTTGCCGGCGGTCGGGCGCTGCGCGGCAGCCTTGGCGATGTCGCGTTCCATGCCCTGGATGCGCGACTGGATGGCATCGAGCTCGCGGGCGGTGTCGTCGGGGCCGGCGGCAAACGCAGCGCCCGCTGCGAGCGCGAGAGCCAGGCCGGCGAAAGCGGCGGCGACGCCCAGCGGCAGCCGCCCCGGACGGGTCGGTGACCCGTCGCGGTCGCTGCCCAGCCCGTGATCCGGATCGCGCCCCATCGGCCGCGCAGTTTACGGGCCGCGGCCAGTGCAGGCCAGCGCGAGGGCTGGGCGGTTATAATGCGCGCCCGCTACAGGACCGCCACCGCATGGGCCAGTTTTTCGAATTCGCCATGAACCACCCGCTCCTGGTGGGCGCCACGTTGATTGCGCTCGTCGCCGCCATCGGACTCGAGATCCGCCTGCGTGGCCAGGGCGGCCTGTCCGTTGCCGCCGGTGAGGCGGTACGGTTGATCAACCAGGGCGCCGCGGTCGTCGACGTGCGCGACGCGGCGAATTTCGCCGCCGGCCACATCGTCGACGCGCTGAACCTGAGCCCGGCGGATCTGCGATCCAGGGCAGAAGCCCAGCTGAAAAAGAAGAAACCCGTGCTCGTCGTCTGCGACAGCGGCGGCGAGAGCGCGAAGCTCGCGGGCGTGCTGCGCCAGGCGGGCTTCGATGGTGCCTGGGCACTGGCCGGCGGGCTGACAGCCTGGCAACGCGAGAACCTCCCGGTGGTCGCCACCAAGAAGAAGGCCTGAGCAGCCATGAGTACGCCCGATATCGTCATGTATACGACGCCGATCTGCCCCTACTGTGTGGCGGCCAAGTCGCTGCTCAAGCAGAAGGGCGCCAGCTGGCGCGAGATCGACATCACGAAGGACGCGGCCGAGCGCGACTCGATGATGGCCCGCACCGGACGGCGCACCGTGCCGCAAATCTTCGTCGGCGACCGTCACATCGGCGGTTTCGACGAACTGGCAGCCCTCGACCGGGACGGCGGACTCGATTCGTTGCTCGGCGTGAACAAGTAATCCTACAGAGAAAGCACTCATGGCGAGCACGAATCCCGGCGGTGATGGCAACGGCAGTGGCGCTGCCACAACGCCAGCGCGGCAGTTCAATCTCCGTCAGCTCTACATCAAGGACGTTTCCTTCGAGTCGCCGAATACCCCGGCGATCTTCTCGGCCGGCGCGGTGGAACCCGACGTCAAGATGAACCTGCAGTCGTCCAACCGGCAGGTCGGCACGGACGCCTGGGAAGTGGTGCTGCAGATCAACGTCCACGCGACGGCAAAGGAAAAGTCGTTGTTCATGGTGGAGATCGAGCAGGCGGGCCTCTTCCAGGTCGCGGGCTACACCGCCGAGGAGACGCAGATCATCCTCGGCACGCACTGTCCGGCCACACTCTTCCCCTACGCACGCGAGCTCATTTCCTCGCTGGTGGGCCGTGGCGGCTTCCCGACGCTGCTCCTGCAACCGATCAATTTCGAGGCGCTGTTCCAGCAGTCGCAGCAGGCGCGCAGCAAAGCGGCAGCGGCATCCTGAGCGGCAGCCGCAGGCCGCGTTGACATCGATGAGCGGCATCGCGGTATTGGGGGCAGGCTCCTGGGGCACCGCGCTCGGCGTGCAGCTGTCCCGCAGCGGCGCCCAGGCGACGCTCTGGGGCCGCGATGCAGCCGCTCTGGCGGCAATGGGCACAGCGAGGTCGAACTCGCATTACCTTCCCGATACCCGCTTTCCGGACTCACTGTCGCTGGAGCCCGATCTGGCACGCGTGGTGAGCCGCCACCGGGACCTGTTGATCTGCGTGCCGAGCAGTGCCTTTCGCAGCACGGTGCAGGCGATCGGGCCGCACCTGCGCGCCGATGCACGCGTCTCCTGGGCGACCAAGGGTTTCGAGCAGCGGACAGGCGAGCTGCCTCATGACATTGCGCGCGAGCTGCTCGGCAGTCGCATGCCGCTGGCGGTGCTCTCAGGCCCGACCTTTGCGCGCGAAGTGGCCGCGGGACTGCCGACCGCGATGACAGTCGCCTCCGGCGATGCCGCTTTCGCAACCGAACTGGCCGCGCGCCTGTCGGACCAGCGCTTCCGCGCCTACACCTCCGCCGACATGATCGGCGTGGAGGTCGGCGGCGCAGTGAAGAACGTGCTCGCGATAGCGGCCGGCATGTCCGACGGCCTGAAGTTCGGCGCGAACGCGCGCATCGCCGTCATCAACCGCGGCCTGACAGAGATGACGCGACTCGGCGTGGCGCTCGGTGCCCAGCGCGAAACCTTCATGGGCCTCTCGGGCATGGGCGACCTGGTGCTCACCTGCACCGACGACCAGTCGCGCAACCGCCGCGTCGGCCTCCTGCTCGCTGCGGGCCGCTCGATAGACCAGGCCGCGAAGGAGATCGGCTTCGTCTGCGAAGGCATCTACGGCGCGCGCTCGGTCCACGAGGTCGCCGGCAAGCTGGCGGTCGACATGCCGATCAGCGACGCCGTCTACCGCATCCTCTATGAAGGCCTCGCCCCCTTGGCCGCCGTCCGCGAGCTGATGAACCGCCCCCTGACCCCCGAATAGGTGCCTGGCGCCTATTCAAACCCGGCTTGCCGCCAAGCCTCGTAGATCACGACGGCGGCAGCGTTGGAGAGATTCAGGCTGCGGTTGCCCGACACCATCGGGATGCGCAGTCGCCGCTCGACGGGCACGCTCTCCAGTACCTCCGACGGCAAGCCACTCGTCTCCGCCCCGAAGAGAAATACGTCGCCCGGCTCGAAGGCGATCGAGTGCATCGGCACCGAACCACGCGTCGATAACGCGAACAGTCGTCGACCGCCAAGCACGGCAAGACAATCACTCAGCGAGTCGTGCTCGGTGACATTGGCCATCTCGTGGTAATCGAGCCCCGCGCGACGCAGGTAGCGGTCCTCGAGCGAGAAACCGAGCGGCCGGATCAGGTGCAGCCGCGTCCCGGTATTGGCGCAGAGGCGTATGATATTCCCCGTATTCGGCGGAATTTCCGGCTGATAGAGAATCAGGTGGAACATTGGCTACTGTCACCGCACACGGCGTCAACCCAAGGCTCGCGACCGAGTTCTGCGGGCTGAACCTCGATTCGCCGATCGTCCTGCTCTCCGGCTGCGTCGGCTTCGGCGAAGAATACACGCGCATCGCCGGCTTCTCGAATCGGGACGCCGGCGCCATCGTCCTGAAGGGTACGACGCTCAAGCCCCGGCTCGGCAACGCCGCGCACCGCGTGTGGGAGACCCCCGCCGGCATGCTGAATGCCATCGGCCTGCAAAACCCCGGCGTCAACGCCGTCATAAAGAAGATGCTGCCGACGCTCGACTTCAGCGAGACGCGCTTCATCGCGAACGCCTGTGGCTCCACCATCGAGGAGTACGCCGAGATCTGCCGCCGCTTCGACGACTCGCCGATCGACGCGATCGAGATCAACATCTCCTGCCCGAACGTGAAGGAAGGCGGCGTCTCTTTCGGCAACTACCCCGAGGCATCGGCGAGGGTCGTCGCCGCCTGCCGGGCCGCGACGAAGAAGAAACTGATCGCCAAGCTCTCGCCAAACCAGACCGACATCCAGGAAAACGCCCGCCGCTGCATCGAGGCCGGCGCCGACGGTCTCGCGGTGATCAACACGGTGATGGGCATGGCGATCGACATCGAGAAACGCACGCCGATACTCGCCAACGTGCAGGGCGGCCTCTCGGGCCCCGCCATCAAGCCGATCGCACTGCTCAAGACCTGGCAGGTGTACCAGGTGGCCAGAAAGCACGACATCCCGATCATCGGCCAGGGCGGCATCGTCACCGCCAGCGACGCACTCGAATTCATCATCGCCGGCGCCACCACCGTCGGCGTCGGCACCGCGCTCTTCTACGACCCGATGGTGTGCAAGAAGATCAACGCCGGCATCGTCGACTACATGGACCGCCGCCAGATCCGCCGCCTCTCCGACCTCGTCGGCACGCTCGCGGTGCCTGGAGAGGAACCGGCCGCCTGCGGGTGAGGCGGGTACGCCTGGCCAGCGTTTTCCCGCTGTGAATTGAGGCGAGCCGTTCAGGCCGCGCTTGTTTCAACTCGCGACGGCAGCCGATCGAGGCAGGGCCTTTCCCGTACAGTGCAATTCTCCAAGCAGGCTCAATGTGGAGAAGTATCGACGATGAAGGACGAGTGGCAGTCATTCAAGGCTTACAACGACGAAGCATCCGCGGAAGTGCTGGCCGGACGCTTGCGCATCGAAGGTGTGCCGGCAATGGTCTATCGCGAAAGCCCGATCCCGGGCATCGCGGAGTATCGGGTGATGGTCCCCGGCGATCTGGCGCATCGGGCGCACGCGGTCATGTTTGCGGCAGTGACCGACGAAGCTGAGCTCGACGACCTGGCAACCGGCGAATTCAGCGACGACAGCGCCCCGTAGACGGCCGCAGTTTCGACACCTCCACCATGCTCGAATCATCCGCCTCGACGAACTTCGGCGCAGCAGCCGCCGACTACGCGAGACATGGGGCTGGCTTCCCGGAGTCGGTCTGCGAGCGGCGCGCGAGCTCGATGCTGCAGCCGACGTCACGGTCGAGTACAGGCAGGGAACTGCGGAGCGGATTCCGTTGCCCGATTCCTGCGCGGACGTCGCCGAAGCTGCAGAACTCGCGCAAGGCAGGCGCGATGGCTTCGCGGCGTGGACGGTCGAGGCCCGTGCAACGGATCAGATCCTGCTCAGCGACTTCCAGGGCCGCACGCGCTCGTGGTTGATGATCGAACCGCTCGCTGACGGCGGCACGCGGTTGTTGTTCGGATCAGCGATCGTGCCGACGCAGGCGGCGGACGGTGAGAGGCGGATCGGCTGGGGGTTCCGCGCACTCGGCCGATTCCATCATTTCTATTCCCTGGCGTTGCTCGCGAGCGCACGACGGCGACTGGCTAGCCGATAATCTGCTGTCTACGCGCGGATTCGAGTTACCGGGGAGCCTGCCTCAGCCTCAGCTCCAAGCAACGCCCGCTTGCGCTGCACCCCCCAGCGGTAGCCGGAAAGCGCGCCATCCCCCCGCACCACGCGGTGACAGGGAATCGCGATCGCCACGCGATTGCTGGCGCAGGCGCGGGCGACGGCGCGCGAGGCGGCCGGTCGGTCGATGCCCCTGGCGACGTCGGCGTAGCTGCGGGTTTCACCGCGGGGAATCTGCCTGAGGTAGCGCCACACCAGCAGCTGGAACGCCGTGCCTTTAATGTCGAGCGGCAAGTCCAGCCGGGGCAGCCGCCCGGCGAGGTAGGCGTTCAGCGATTTCATCCAGCCGCTGAACGCAGCGCGCGACGCAGCGGGCATCGGCGCTAGGGTCGCCTGCGGAAACTCGGCGCGGAGTTCGCGCTCCAGGGCGGTTGCGGAATCCGCGAAAGCCAGCGCGCAGATGCCGCGATCCGTTGCGCCGATCAGCACCTTGCCGAGCACGGTGTCACCGATCGCCCAGGCGATGCTGAGGCCGGCGCCGCCGCGGCGGTACTCCGTCGGCGTCATGCCGAATGCAGCGGCGGTTTTTTCGTACAAACGGCTCGTCGAGCCGAAGCCGGCCGCGGCGATGGCATCGGTGACGGAGCGCTTGCGACGCAAGGACTGCTTTACCGAGCGCAGCCGCGCCGCGGTCTGGAAGGCCTTCGGACTGCTGCCGGCGATCGCGATGAACTGGCGCTGCAGATGGGCGGCGCTGTAGCCGGAGCGCCGCGCGAGATCGGCGAGACGCAATGGGCGCGATGGGTCCGACTTGATGTCGCGGATGAGCGTGTGGACGGTGGCGGCGATCGGGGTCATGCGGCGTGTCCGGGGCATCAGGGGAGCTTAGCGTGGCACGCCGGGACAGTTCGAGCGCTCCGGATCTTGCGGTTGAAGAAACCGGTCGCGGCTTGGGGTTGAAGAATCAGGTCGCGGCTTGCGCCGCTCCTACGGGGTGGGCGGGGTCAGTCCATGCCCAGCTCGCGCATCTTGCGCGTGAGCGTGTTGCGCCCCCAGCCGAGGGCACGGGCGGCGTCCTGGCGGTGACCGCCGACGCGGGCGAGCGCCGTGCGGATCAGGGTGCGCTCGAATTCCGGCTGCGCGGTGTCGAGCAGCGGCTTGTCCTTGCCCTGCTCGAGTTCGCGATCGGCCCAGCGCGCCAGGCTGGCCGACCAGTCGGGCGTGGCGCCTGCGCGCGCGGCCGGGCCGCCCAGTTCCGCCGGGATGTCGGCCACCTGGATCTCCGCGCCGGGTGCCGTCACCGTCAACCGTCGACAGACGTTCACGAGCTGGCGCACGTTGCCCGGCCAGTCGAATCGCTGCAGGACTACGAGCGCCTCGGCGGCGATGGCTTTCGGGTCTGACTTCAACTCACGCGCAGCGTCGCGCAGGTAGTGCTGGAGGAGCAACTCGATGTCCTCGCGCCGCGCGCGCAGCGGCGGCGTCTCGATGCGGATCACGTTCAGGCGATGGTAAAGGTCCTCGCGGAAGCGGCCGTCACGCACGGCGGCATCGACATCCTGGTTGGTCGCCGCGATCACGCGCACGTCGACCTTGATCGGCTGGTTGCCGCCGACCCGGTAGAACTCGCCCTCCGCCAGCACCCGCAGGAGCCGCGTCTGCAGCGCCGGCGACATGTCGCCGATCTCGTCGAGGAAGAGCGTGCCGGTGTGCGCCTGCTCGAAGCGACCGATCCGGCGGCTGTCGGCGCCGGTGAAGGCGCCACGCTCGTGGCCGAACAGCTCGGACTCGAGGAGATCCGCCGAAATCGCCGTCGTATTCAGCGCGACGAACGGCAGCGCCGCGCGCGGACTGTGCTGGTGCAGGGCGCGGGCAACCAACTCCTTGCCCGTGCCGGATTCGCCGGTGATCAGCACGTTCATGCTCGCGCGTGCGAGCCGGCCGATCGTGCGGAACACCTCCTGCATCGCTGGAGCCTGGCCGATCATCTGCGGCAGCACGGGCGGTGGCTCGGTCATGGACGTGGCGGCAGGCCCCACGCTGCGCGCGGCACGCCGGACGAGCGCTACCGCCTCGTCCACGTCGAAGGGCTTCGGCAGGTACTCGAACGCACCGCCGCTGTAGGCGGCGACGGCGTTGTCGAGGTCGGTGTGCGCCGTGATCACGATCACCGGCAGGTTCTGCCCCAGCGCGATCAGTCGCCGCATGAGCTCGAGCCCGTCGATGCCCGGCATGCGCACGTCGGTGATGAGGACATCCGGGCGCGAGTCGCGCAGGGCCTCGAAGAAAGACTCGGCCCGCTCGAACATACGCGTGCCGATCCCGGCCGCATGCAGCGCTTTCTCCAGCACCCAACGCACGGCGGAGTCGTCGTCGACCACCCAGACCTTCAGTGGCGGCGTACCGTTCACGGCGTGTCCTCGAGCGGCAGCCGCAGCATGAATACCGTCTGCCCGGGGCGCGAGCGATACTCAATCAGGCCGCCATAGCGACTGAGAATCTCCTGGGCGAGCGGCAGCCCGAGGCCTGTGCCGCCCGGGTGCCCGGACACCAGCGGATAGAAAATGGAATCGCCGAGCGCCGGATCGACGCCGGGGCCGTTGTCCTCGACTTCGATGCTGGCAACGAGCCGGTGGCGGGTGCTGCCGATGATCGAGTTGGTGAGCGCGCGCGTCCTGAGCACGATGCGGCCGCCGCCCGTCGTGCGGCCAATCGCCTCGACGGCGTTGCGCGCGACGTTGAGGAAGGCCTGCAGCAGCTGGTCGCGGTCGACGGACACGGGCGGCAGGCTCGGGTCGTAGTCGCGCTGGACGGTGATGCCAGCAGCAGCCTCGCCCTCGAGCAGCGCACGCACGCGCTCGGTGATCTCGTGGACGTTCACCTGCTCGCGGTGCAGCGTGCGCGCCGGACCGAGCAGGGAGCTCGTCAGAGCAGCGAGCCGGTCCGCCTCGCCGATGATCACCCGCGTGTATTCGCGCAGTTCCTCTGTCGGCAACTGGCGCTCCAGCAGCTGCGCGGCGCCGCGCAGGCCGCCGAGCGGGTTGCGGATCTCGTGCGCGAGCTGGTAGATGACCCGCCGGCCAGTGTCGTGCTGGTGGATCAGAGCCTGCTCTCGGTCGATGTGCCGCCACTGCGTGGCGTCGATCATCTCGAGCAGCGCGTACTGGCCGCGATCGGCCCGTAGCGGCGTCGCGCGCGCGGTGATCGCCATTTCCTCGTTCTGCTGGTAGGCCGGGCGCAGCCCGATCTCGCAGCCGAAGGTCTGGCCCGATGCCAGCGAACGAGCAACCAGCGACTCGAGCGGCGCGAGTTCCGGGTGCAGCGAGGTGAGATGGCGGTCTGCGGCCTGGGTGCCGCTCACCCCGAGCAGGGCCTCGGCAGCAGTGTTGAACGCGACGACGTACCCGTCGGCGGTGACGACCGCGACGGCGGTGGTGAGTCCATCGAGTATCGCGGCGGCGGGCGGACCGCCACCGCCGGTCAGGGCCGGGGGGGCGCCGTGCCCGGCTGGGGGACGCTCGTCTGGCGCACGACGAAGGTCGTCGGTTCGCTGCGGATCCGCACTGCTCCCGACGACTCGCTCTCCACCTGCGACTTCAGCGTGTGCACGCCGCGGAACACGTCCGTCAGCTGCGTCGACGTCGCCCCGGGAGCGATCTCCTGCTCGGTGCCATCCAGCCAGAGGCGCAGGCGATCCCCCGGCTGCAACGCCGGACTCACCTGCAGGGCCACTCGCAGCTGGCCTCCGATATTCCACAGCACCTCCTCCTGGGCCGGACTCGTGATCGTCAGCGATTGGTAGCCGGTGGTGGCCGATGCGGCGGGCTGCGAAGTCTGCTCAGCGCTGCTGCCCGCCTTCGGGCTGCTGTAGGTCGTCGCAGAGCGGAGCTGCACTTTCTCGGCACCCGGCTGCCACTGGTCGGAGTAATGCACCACATCGTCGCGATCGACCCAGCGGTAGACCTCGGCGGCCTGGGCAGTGCCCAGCGCAAGGACGGCAAGCAGCAGCACGGAGCGCATGAGCCAAGCATAAACCTCCACTGCCCGGCCAACCACACCTCGCTACGCCACCGACGGCACAATTCCCGCGCGCTGCCGGTGGCTGCCGCACCGCAGGCCTTCTTAAGTGAAGACCTGCGGCGCGGCGGCATGCCTTACAGGCTGTAGTACAGCTCGAACTCCAGCGGATGCGTCGTCATGCGCACGCGCGTGACGTCCTGCATCTTGAGAGCAATGTAGCTGTCGATCAGGTCGTCGCTGAACACATCGCCGGCCTTCAGAAAGGCGCGATCGGCGCTCATTTCCTGCAATGCCTGCTCGAGCGAGAAAGACACCTGCGGGATCAGCTTCTCCTCCTCCGGCGGCAGGTCGTACAGGTCCTTGTCCGAGGCCTCGCCCGGATGGATCTTGTTCCTGATGCCGTCGATGCCCGCCATCATCATCGCGGCGAAGGCGAAGTACGGGTTCGCGGTGGAATCCGGGAAACGCACCTCGATGCGCCGGCCCTTCGGGTTCGATACGTACGGAATGCGGATAGACGCGGAGCGGTTGCGCGCGGAGTAGGCCAGCATCACGGGCGCTTCGAAGCCTGGCACCAGGCGCTTGTAGCTGTTGGTGCTCGGGTTGGTGAAGGCATTAAGCGCCTTGGCATGCTTCAGGACACCGCCGATATAGAACAGCGCGAGGTCCGACAGCCCGCCGTACTTGTCGCCGGTGAACAGGTTTTTGCCCGCCTTCGCCAGCGACTGGTGCACGTGCATGCCGCTGCCGTTGTCGCCGACCAGCGGCTTCGGCATGAAGGTCGCGGTTTTGCCGTAGCTATGGGCCACGTTCTGCACGACGTACTTCAGGATCTGCACCTCGTCGGCCTTGCGCACGAGATGGCCGAATTTCACGCCGATCTCGCACTGGCCGGCGGTCGCCACCTCGTGGTGGTGCACTTCGACGCCGAGGCCCATCTGTTCGAGCGCCAGGCACATGGCCGAGCGAATGTCCTGCAAGGAATCGACCGGCGGGACGGGGAAGTAACCGCCCTTGATGCCGGGACGGTGACCGATGTTGCCGCCTTCCTTCTCGACGCGACCGGAATTCCAGTGCGCTTCGTTCGAGTCAACGCTGCAGAACGAGCCGTTCATGGAGGCGCCGTAGCGCACGTCGTCGAACACGAAGAACTCGTTCTCTGGTCCGAAGAAAGCCTGGTCGGCGATGCCGGATGACTTGAGGTAGGCCTCGGCACGCTTGGCGAGCGAGCGCGGGCAGCGCGAATAGCCCTGCATCGTGGCCGGCTCGAGCACGTCGCAGGTCATGTTGACCGTGGAGTCCTCGGTGAACGGATCGAGCACCGCCGAACTCGCATCGGGCATGAGCACCATGTCGGACTCGTTGATGCCCTTCCAGCCGGCGATGGACGAGCCATCGAACATCTTGCCGTCGTCGAAGAGCCCGGCATCGACAGTGCTGGTCGGCACGGTGACGTGCTGTTCCTTGCCGCGGAAATCGGTGAAGCGGAAGTCAACGAACTTGGCTTCCTTCTCCTTGATGAGATTCAGTACGTCAGCAGGTGTCATGGGTCCTCCAGGTTGTCTGTGTTCTTCGCTCGCCGACCGAAGATTCCGTGTCCGCGCGAGAGTGGGCCTTATTGCACATGCCGTGCCAAAAGGGCGCACAGTCTAGCGTATTGTTTTAACTATTAAAAAGAGCATCCCTGGATTCGGTGCTTGCACCAGATCAGGGCAGGCCTGCAAGGGATGGCACTATTGTGGTGCAACGACGGCGAAATCCTCAGGTTGTAAAACGCAGCTATACTTGCGCCCCTGATTTTCCGGGGGTTTTTCCGCGTGACCGCCAGCTGTCCGCCCGCGACGTTCCAGGACCTTATTCTTGCGCTGCAGCATTACTGGGCGGGGCAGGGTTGCGTCGTGCTGCAGCCCTACGACATGCCCATGGGCGCCGGCACCTTTCACTCGGCGACCTTCCTGCGGGCGATCGGCCCCGAGCCCTGGAGCGCTGCGTATGTGCAGCCGAGCAGGCGCCCGACGGACGGCCGCTACGGCGAGAACCCGAATCGGCTGCAGCACTACTACCAGTTCCAGGTCGTGATCAAGCCGTCGCCGGACAACATCCAGGACCTGTACCTCGACTCGCTGCGCTCGCTGGGCATTGACCCGCTCGTACACGACATCCGCTTCGTCGAGGACAACTGGGAGTCACCGACGCTCGGCGCCTGGGGGCTCGGCTGGGAGGTGTGGCTGAACGGCATGGAAGTCACGCAGTTCACCTATTTCCAGCAGGTCGGTGGACTCGACTGCCGCCCGGTCACCGGCGAGATCACCTACGGCCTGGAGCGTATCGCGATGTACCTGCAGGACGTGCAGAGCGTCTACGACCTGACCTGGACGAACGGCCCGCTCGGCCGCGTGAGCTACGGCGACGTGTTCCACCAGAACGAAGTGGAGATGTCGCGGTACAACTTCGAACACGCTGATATCAAAGTGCTGTTCGCGCGATTCGACGACGCCGAGCGGATCTGCAGGCTGCTGGTCGAACAGCAGCTCACGCTGCCGGCCTACGAGCAGGTGCTCGAGGCCTCGCACAGTTTCAACCTGCTCGACGCGCGCCAGGCGATTTCGGTGAGCGAGCGCCAGCGCTACATCCTGCGCGTGCGCGAACTGGCGCGCCTCGTGGCGCAGTCCTATTACGACAGCCGCGCAGCCCTGGGCTTCCCCATGGGCAACGCCGCGAGACCGGCGGCCTGAGCGGGCCACAACCTGAGGAGCAGCGCGATGCCGGCCACGGCTGATTTTCTTATCGAGATCGGCACCGAGGAGCTGCCGCCGAAGGCGCTGCGCGATCTCGAGCAGGACTTCGCCGCCGGGGTTGCCGGCGGCATTGCCGCTGCCGGGCTTGGCGGCGGCGCTGCGCAGTCGTTCGCGACACCGCGCCGGCTCGCCGTGCGCGTGCCGGGCGTCGTCCTGGAACAGGCCCCGCAGCGCGTGGAAAAACGCGGTCCTCCGCTCAAGGTGGCATTCGATGCGGCCGGCAAGCCGACGCGCGCAGCGCGGGCATTCGCCGAGGGTTGCGGCGTGGCTGTCGATGCGCTCGGCAAACTGGAGACACCCGCCGGCGCCTGGCTCGTGTTCAGCAGCGAGGTCGCCGGCAAGCGCGCCGTAGACGTGCTGCCCGCGATCGTCGAGGCGGCACTGGCGGCGCTGCCCATTCCGCGCCGCATGCGCTGGGGCAGTCGCGATACCGAATTCGTGCGTCCGGCGCACTGGGTCGTGATGCTGCTCGGCACCGATGTCGTGCCTGGGATCGTGCTCGGCCTGACCAGCGGCCGCGCGACGCGCGGCCATCGCTTTCTCGCGGGCGAAGCGCTGTCGCTCGCTGCCCCGGCCGAGTATCAGAGCGTTCTGGCAACGAAAGGCCATGTCGTCGCGGATTTCGCCGAGCGACGCGCCCGCGTGCTCGAACAGGCAACTGCTGCGGGCCGCGATCTCGGCGGCGACGCCATCATCGAACCCGACGTGCTCGATGAGGTCACGGCACTGGTGGAATGCCCGATCGCCGTAACGGGCAGATTCGACGAGGCCTACCTCGATCTCCCCGAGGAAGTGCTGATGGCGACGCTGCAGGGCCATCAGCGTTACTTCCCGGTGCGCGGCCGCGACGGCCGCCTGCTTGCCCGCTTCATTACCCTTGCGAACCTGCCGAGCAGGGATCCCGAGCAGGTGCGGCTCGGCAACGAACGTGTCGTGAAGCCGCGGCTGGCCGATGCTGCGTTCTTCTGGCAGAAGGACCTCGCGCGCACTCTCGCGGCGCGGGAGCCGTCACTCGCAGACATCGTGTTCCAGAAGGGGCTCGGGACGCTGCGCGACAAATCAGCGCGCGTGGCGGCACTCGGCGCCGCGCTCGCGGGCCCGCTGGGAGCGGATCCGGCCGCAGTTGCCCGCGCCGCGCTGCTCGCCAAGGCGGATCTCACGACGGACCTTGTCAAGGAATTCCCCGAACTGCAGGGCCGCATGGGCTACTACTACGCCCGGCGCGGCGGCGAACCGGACGCCGTGGCAACTGCGATCGAGGAGCAGTACCTGCCGCGCCAGGCCGGCGACCGCCTGGCCGCGACACCCGTCGGCCAGTGCCTGGCGCTCGCCGATCGCCTCGACACGCTGGCCGGCGTGTTCGCGCTCGGCAAGCGGCCGAGCGGCAACAAGGACCCGTTCGGCCTGCGCCGCTCGGCGCTCGGCCTGGTGCGCACCCTCATCGAGGCGGGCCTCGACATCTCGCTGCCATCCCTGATCGACGCTGCCGTGGCTGCACAACCGGTGAAGATCGCCGATCGCGCAGCGCTTGCGACGGATCTCTACGACTTCATCGTCGAACGGCTGCGCGCCTGGTATCTCGACGGCCAGGCACCGGGCTTTGCGTCAGGCGACGTCAGCGCGGAGCTGTTCGAGGCGGTGCGTGAGCGCCGCCCTGCTTCGCCGCTCGACTTCCACGCACGGCTGAAGGCCGTCAAGGGCTTCACCGGCATGGCCGAGGCCGCGAGCCTCGCGGTCGCCAACAAGCGCATCGCCAACATCCTGAAGAGCGCGAAGGATGCAATTCCGGAGCGGGTCGATCCAGCGCTGTTCGACGCAGCCGAGGAAAAGCAATTGCACGCCGCGGTAGAGGCGCTGGCCGGCAAGCACCGCGCAAGTCTCGCCTCGCGATCGTACGAAGACGTGCTGAAGCAGCTGGCGACGCTGCGTGATCCCGTCGACACCTTCTTCACCGCGGTGATGGTCATGGCAGAGGATGCCGGCAAGCGGCGCAATCGCCTTGCGCTCCTGCAGCAGCTGCGGCGCCTGTTCCTCGACGTCGCCGACCTGTCCTGCCTGAACGCCTCCTGATCGAATAGTCCGCCAGCATGGCTGAACCCGCACCGCGCCTCGTCATTCTCGATCGCGACGGCGTGATCAATCGCGAGTCGGCTGAATTCATCAAATCACCGGCTGAGTGGGAACCGCTACCCGGAGCGGTAGCGGCAATCGCCGCGCTGCGAGCCGCTGGTTTCACGGTGGTGATCGCCACCAACCAGTCGGGCGTCGGGCGCGGACTTTTTTCCGCGGCCACGCTCGATTCGATCCATCAGACGTTGCGTGACGCCGTGCGGGCCTGCGGTGGCGAGATCGACCGGATCTTCATCTGCCCCCATGCACCGGCGGATGCCTGCGATTGCCGCAAGCCAAAGCCGGGCCTCTTCACCCAGATCGCCGCTGCCTACGGGGTCACGCTCTCCGGCGTACCCGCCATCGGCGACTCGCGCCGGGACCTCGATGCGGCATTCGCAGCCGGCGCCCGCCCCATCCTCGTGCGCACGGGTCATGGCGAGCGCACCGAAGCTGCTCTCGGGCGCGGCGCGGGCGTCGCGGTGTTCAACGATCTTGCGGAAGCTGCGCGCGATCTGATCGGAGAACCCCGGTGATCTCCTCGATCGTCTTCACCTTTCTCCTCTTCATTACCATCCCGCCGTACGCGCTCGGCTGCCTGCTCCTGCGGCCTTTCGGCCGGCGCGCGGCATTCGGCAGCGCCAGGGCCTGGGGTCGGCTGATCGCCTGGCTCGCGCGCAACCTTTGCGACCTGCACTACACCGTCGAGGGCCGCGAGAACATGCCCGCGGACGCAGCAATCGTGATGTCGAAACACTCCTCAGCGTACGAGACGATCATGCTGCTCCTGATCGTTCCCTGGCACTGCTGGGTGCTGAAGCGCGAGCTGATGTGGGCGCCATTCTTCGGCTGGGGCCTTGCGGCACTCGGGCCGATCGCGATCGATCGCAGCGCGGGCCGCAGTGCCGTGGAGCAGGTCGTCGAGCAGGGCACGAAGCGCCTTGCCGAGGGCAGCTGGGTCGTGATCTTTCCGGAGGGCACACGGATGGCGCCGGGGGAAACGCGCCGCTACGGGATCAGCGGCACCCTGCTCGCGCAGGCGGCGAACCGGCCGCTGGTACCCATCGCCCACAACGCCGCGGACTTCTGGTTGCGGCGTGGCCTGCGCAAGAAGCCTGGCGTGGTGCGGTTCGTTATCGGCAGGCCGGTGAGCGCTGCCGGTCGCCACCCACGCGAAGTGAACGACGAATTGCAGTCCTGGGTCGAGGCGACCGTGGCGCAGCTGCGCTCAGAGCAGGGGCTTCAGCGGTCGTAACTGCCAGAATGGCGCCTTCGCTTAGACGTCCAGATTCGCGACCGTCAGGGCATTGCGCTCGATGAAATCCCGCCGCGGTTCGACCTGATCGCCCATGAGCGTGGTGAAGATCTCATCCGCCGCGACGGCGTCTTCTATGCGCACCTTCATGAGCCGGCGGGTCGCCGGGTTCACGGTGGTGTCCCAGAGCTGCTCGGGATTCATCTCTCCTAGGCCCTTGTAGCGCTGGATCGTCTGGCCCTTGCGCGCCTCGCTCATCAGCCACTCCATCGCCTGGCGGAAGCCAGTGATGTCGTAGCGATCGCCATCGCGTGCGACCGAGGCGCCTTCGCCGATCAGCCCGACGAGGCTCTCGCCCAGTTCGCGGATCTGCGCGTACTCGGGTGACTCGAAGAATCGCAGCGAAACCTCCTGCGTCTCGGCAATGCTGTGCCGCTCGCGCAGGATGCGCAGTCCCGTGACACTGCCTTCCGACTCGACCGGGCGGACGCCGTAGCTCGCGCCGTCGCCGTTCATGGCGGTGCGCAGGCCCGTATCGAGCTTTGCTATCCAGTCGCGCAGCCAGATCGAGTCACCGAGGCGTTCGGCCGTCACCGCCGGCGCGTGGATCATCTGCTCGAGGACGTGCTGGTCGTAACGGCGAGCCAGCCGCTCGATCACCGCCATCACGCGGATATGCTTCTCGGCGAGACTGGCCAGTGCGCCGCCCTGGATCGGCGGCGCGTCCGCATTGACGTTCAGCGCCGCGCCTTCCAGCGCCACCTGCAACAGGTAGTTGTTGAGCTCCGCATCGTCCTTGACGTACTGCTCCTGCTTGCCGCGCTTCACCTTGTAGAGCGGCGGCTGCGCGATGTAGACATGGCCGCGCTCGATGAGGTCCTTCATCTGACGGTAGAAGAACGTCAGCAACAGCGTGCGGATGTGCGAGCCATCGACGTCCGCGTCGGTCATGATGATGATGCGGTGGTAACGCAGCTTCTCGATATCGAATTCGTCGATGCCGATGCCGCAGCCGAGCGCCGTGATCAGCGTGCCGATCTCGTCGCTCTGGAGCATCTTGTCGAAGCGCGCCTTCTCGACGTTGAGGATCTTGCCCTTGAGCGGCAGCACCGCCTGCGTTCGCCGGTCACGGCCCTGCTTCGCGGAGCCGCCGGCCGAGTCACCCTCGACGAGGAAGATCTCCGACAGCGACGGATCCTTTTCCTGGCAATCGGCCAGCTTGCCCGGCAGGCCGGCGATGTCGAGCGCGCCCTTGCGGCGTGTCAGCTCGCGCGCCTTGCGCGCGGCCTCCCTCGCACGCGCGGCATCCACGATCTTGGCGACGATGATCTTCGCCTCGGCCGGATGCTCGAGCAGGAATGATTCCAGCCGCTCACCGACCACGGCCTCGACGATGCCCTTCACTTCCGATGAGACCAGCTTTTCCTTGGTCTGCGAGGAGAATTTCGGATCGGGCAGTTTCACCGACAGCACGGCCGTCAGGCCCTCGCGCGCGTCGTCGCCGGTCGTCGGGACGTTGTCCTTCCTGGTCTTCAGCTCACGCTCGATGTATCCGTTCAGCGTGCGCGTCAGCGCGCTGCGGAAACCGACGAGATGCGTTCCGCCGTCCTTCTGCGGAATGTTGTTCGTGAAGCAGAACATGTTCTCCTGGTAGCCGTCGTTCCACTGGAGCGCGGCCTCGACCAGGGCGCCGTCCTGCTCGCGCGAGATGAAGATCACCGTCGGCTGGATCGGTGTCTTGTTGCGGTTGAGGTGCTCGACGAAGGCGCGGATACCGCCTTCAAACTGGAAAGTCTCGCTCTGACCGTCGCGCTCGTCGGCAAGCTGGATGCGTATGCCGGGGTTGAGGAACGAGAGTTCGCGCAGCCGCTTCGCGAGGATGTCGTAGTGGAACTCGGTGTTGCTGAAGATCTGCCGGCTCGGCTTGAAACGGACGACGGTGCCCGTCTTTTTCGTGGTGCCGGTGACCGCGAGCGGTGCCAGGGGATCGCCCAGCTGGTAGCGCTGCTCGTGCACCGAACCGTTGCGGTAGATCGTTAGGTGCAATGCCTCGGACAGGGCATTGACCACCGACACGCCAACGCCATGCAGGCCGCCGGAGACCTTGTACGAGTTCTGGTCGAACTTGCCGCCCGAGTGCAGGACGGTGAGGATCACTTCCGCGGCCGAGCGGCCCTCCTCCGGATGGATATCGACCGGGATGCCGCGGCCGTCGTCGCCAACCGTGACGGAACCATCGGCGTGGATGGTGACCGTGACTTCCTTGCAGTAGCCGGCGAGTGCTTCGTCGATGGAGTTGTCGACGACTTCGAACACCATGTGGTGCAGGCCGGTGCCGTCATCGGTGTCGCCGATGTACATGCCGGGTCTTTTACGCACTGCATCAAGGCCGCGTAAGACCTTGATTGTACTGGAATCGTAGCGTTCAGAACCGATCATTGTGGCACCCGGAAGTCGAATTCGCCAATTATAACAAAGCTTTAGCCTGCCCGTGTTCCACGTGGAACCTGCGCGGCGCCTGACCCAGCGGCAGCCCCTCGGCGGTGATCGCGGCGATGAAAAGCTGGGCGCGGCTGCGCTCGATTTCAGCCATCAGCGCGCTGAGGCGCGCCGGGTCCAGGTCGGCGGCCGGCTCGTCGACCAGCAGTGCGATGTCCCGATCGCGGTGCTGAGCGACCAAATCGAGTTGAGCCAGTACCACGGCGGATGCGAGCAGTTTTTGCTGGCCTTTCGAGGCTCGCCAGCGCGACTTCTCCTCGGCGATTTCGAACTGCAGATCGGCCCGGTGTGGGCCGCTACGGGTGTAACCCCCGTTCCGGTCTTTGTCCCGCCCCTCTCGCAACAGGGTGCCCAGATCCGCATCCGCCGGCCAGCCGCGGCTGTAGCGCAGGCTGGCCCGCTCGTCGAGCAACCGGGCACCGATGGACTCGAAGGCCGGCTTCAGCTTCTCGAGATAGGACCTCCGGGCCTGATCTAGCGCAATCGCTGCTCCGGCCAGCTCTGCTTCCCAGGCGGCGAGCAGATCATCCGCGGCACCGCCACGCAGCGCGGTGTTCCGCTGCACCAGGGCCCGCCGGTATTTCCGCCAGTCAGCCAGGAAGCGGTGTTCCACGTGGAACACTCCCCAGTCCAGCAGGCGCCGCCGGGCTTCGGGGGGACCCTGCACCAGCCCGCCGATCTCGGCGTGAATCGCCTGCACCGGCAGCAGATCCGCCAGTTCGGCCGCGGTCGAGCCGTATTGCCCGCCGATGCGAATCTCCAATCCCCCGGCCGCAAGCCCGACACCGACGACCGTCGAGCCGACCGAGCCGCTGAGCGTGGCCGTATCCGCCCCGCTTTTTATCAGCACCCGGCCGTCCGACGCCCGGAACGACCGGCCGAGCCCCAGCACATGAATAGCTTCCAGCAAGGACGTCTTGCCAGCGCCGTTGCCGCCCACGAACAGGTTCAGACGCGGATCGAATTCGAGCGCTGCCGCCTCGAAACAGCGAAAGTGCGCGAGCCGCAGCGCTGACAGCAGGGCTGGAATGGCCCGGCCGTCCGGCTCAGAGCCGCATGGGCATGACGACGTACTTGGCCGCGTCGCCCTTCTGGCCGCGGATCAGGCAGCTGGAGTTGGCATCGACGAAGTCGATCTCGACGCTGTCGCTGTCGATCGCGCCCAGCGCGTCAAGCAGGTAGGTGACATTGAAGCCGATCTCCATGGCATCACCGCCATAGCTGACTTCGACTTCCTCGCGGGCCTCTTCCTGGTCGGGGTTGTTGGCCTGCAGTTTCAGGTTGTCCTTACCGAGTTCCAGGCGCACACCACGGTATTTCTCATTCGAGAGTATCGAGGCGCGCTGCAAGGAGGCGCGCAGCGTTTCCCGATCAGCCGTCAGCGTCGTGGCGTTGCTGCTGGGGATGACGCGCTCGTAATCCGGGAATCGCCCGTCGATCAGTTTCGAGGTGAAGCGGATGCCGTCGAACTCAACACGGATGTGGTTGCTGCCGATGGCCAGTTCGACATCGCCGCCACCACCAAGCAGGCGATGCAGCTCCATCACGCCCTTGCGCGGGATGATCACCTGACCTGCCGTAACCTCTTGATTTTCAATAGAAATATCGCACATCGCCAGGCGATGCCCGTCTGTTGCCACGGCTCGTACCCGCTTCTTGCTGGTCTCGAGCAGCAATCCGTTCAGGTAATAGCGCACGTCCTGCTGGGCCATCGAGAACTGGGTCTTGTCGAGCAGGCGCCCGATGTCCTTCTGGGCAAGTTTCACGCGACTCGCCGCCTCGACTTTCTCGACCAGGGGGAAATCAGCTGCCGGCAGCGTGGACAGGACGAAACGGCTGCGACCCGCCTTGAGGACCAGGCGATCGCCATCAAGCTGCACCGACAGCTTCGCGCCATCGGGCAACGCGCGCGTGATGTCGAGCAGCTTGCGCCCCGGCACCGTGATGTCGCCCGGCACATCGACCTTGTCAGCTTCTGCCAGCGCGACGAGTTCGACTTCCAGATCCGTCGCTGTGACGGCCAGGCTGCCGTTCTTAGCCACCAGCAACACATTCGCGAGGATCGGCATCGTCTGTCGGCGTTCGACGACGCCGTTGACCGCCTGCAAGGGCTTCAGCAGGGCATCACGGTTGATCGAGAGCTTCATGTCGTGCCTCTGTTCCGTCCAATATCAGATTTGAAGAGAATATCTTGAATTGATAACGATGATTAAGGGCGCCGCTGCCACTGAATAGCTGCGCCAAACCCCTTTATTTACAGGGTTTGCAGGCCATTCGCAGCGGGGATAAACACCGGCGCAAGCACCTTCACAGCTGTGCGAAGCCTGTGGGTGACTTTCGCGCCCGAAAGTGTCCACAGCCACCGCACAGCTTCCTCCCGGACTGTCTCACAACACGGTTTCAATTCGTCAGGGTGCGCAGGAGATTCTGGTAATCCTCACGCACACGGGTATCCGTCTCGCGCAATTCCGCAACTCGACGACAGGCGTGCAGCACCGTCGTGTGATCACGGCCACCGAAGGCATCGCCGATCTCCGGCAGGCTGTGACGCGTCAGCTCCTTCGCGAGCGCCATCGCAACCTGCCGCGGCCTGGCGACCGATCGGCTGCGACGTTGCGACAGCAGATCCGCCACGCGAATCTTGAAGTATTCCGCGACCGTTTTCTGGATGTTCTCGATCGTGACCAGGCGTTCCTGCAGGGCGAGCAAGTCACGCAGCGCCTCGCGCGCAAAATCGAGCGTTATCGGTCGACCGGTGAAGGAGGAATTCGCCATCACCCGCCGCAAGGCCCCCTCGAGCTCCCGCACATTGGACCGGATACGCTGCGCGACGAAAAAGGCGACTTCCTCGGGCAGCTCGACACCCTCGGCCGCGGCCTTGGTGATGAGGATGGCCGCACTGGTTTCCATTTCCGGGGGTTCCACGGCCACGGTCAGACCCCAGCCGAAGCGGCTTTTCAGGCGCTCTTCCAGGCCATCGACTTCCTTGGGATAGCGGTCGCAGGTCAGCACCACCTGTCTCTGGCCCTCCAGCAAGGCATTGAAAGTATGGAAGAATTCCTCCTGGGAGTGGTCCTTGCCAGCGAAGAACTGGATGTCGTCGATCAGCAGCGCGTCCAGCGACCGGTAGGCCTTCTTGAACTCCCCGATGGTGTTGTGCCGCAGGGCCGACACCATGTCCTGGACGAATTGCTCCGAGTGCACATAGGCCACGCGCGCCTCGGGCCGGTTGGCCTGGATGACGTGGCCGATGCTCTGCATCAGGTGCGTCTTGCCGAGACCGGTGCCCCCGTAAATGAACAGCGGGTTATAAGCACCGCCGGGATTGCCGGCGACCTGGGCGGACGCCGCCCGGGCCAGCTGGTTGCTCTTGCCCTCGACGAAGCGCTCGAACACATAGTTCGGGTTGAGCCGGATGCCTGGCGGTGGCGATGGCCGTTGCAGCTGGATCGACACGGTCGTGACCGCGGCGGGCGCGGCCGGTTCGGGACGGCGAGTGCCAACCTGCAGGACGACAGCACGCGCGGCGTCGCTGCTGTCGCGCGCAACGACCTCGCGGATGCGGCCGAGGCAGCGGTCTGTCACCCAGTCCACGACGAAGCGGTTCGGGGCCAGCAGCCGCAGTGTTTCGCTGTCCTCGACCACCTGCAGTGGTCGGATCCAGGTATTGAAATCCGTTTCGGACAGATCCGCCTGCAGTTGGCGAAGACAGTCCGTCCAGAGCGATGTCACGATCGTGAAACCCCAGCGTGTGGTGTTGTTTTGGCGGGAGCGAGGGGAGGGGCAGTCTAGCGTTCCGGTTTCGGGTTATCCACAGGCATTTGCGGTTGACAGGCAGGGCAGCGCTGCGTAACCTTGCCGCCTCTTTGTCGGCCCCCATCATATTGTTTTCAGAAGGCTTTTTCAGCCATGAAGCGCACTTATCAACCGAGCAAGATCAAGCGCAGCCGTACGCACGGTTTCCGCGCGCGCATGGCGAGCCGTGGTGGCCGCCTCATCTTGAAGCGTCGCCGCGCCAAGGGCCGCGCGCGCCTGACGAACTGAGCCAGCGTACGCAGGCTGCGCCGACGACCCGATCCAGCGCCCGTTTCGCGCCCCGGCAGCGCCTGACGCGCGGCGCGGAGTTCGAAGCGGTATTCAAGGCCGGTCGCCGCAGCGCCGATCCGCTGTTCACCGTCTTGTATCTGCGCAGTGCCAACCACCAGGCGCGCCTCGGCATGACTGCTTCGGCCAAACGTATTCGCACGGCTGTCGCGCGCAATCGCATCCGTCGCGTGATCCGCGAGAGCTTTCGCCATGCGACGGCACGACTGCAAGGTCTCGATATCGTCGTGATCGTGAAGGAGTCCGCGCGCACTGCCACGAGAGCCGAGATGTTTGCGAGTCTCGCAGCCCATTGGCAGCGGCTCGAGCGGCATACACGGTCGGCAGCCGGTTGATGGATAACCTGCGTCTCGTCCTCTGGGTTGGCGTGATCCTGCTGGTGTGGGCGGCGATCCAGCAGTGGCAGGTGGATTACGCGCCGCCACCTCCGCCGCCGGTCGCCGCGGCTGCTCCGCCTGCGTCGGCCGACACCTTGCCGGCAGCGCCTGTCGTGACGCCGGCACCCGCGGCGGCTCCGCTACCCGCGACCGTGGCGCCGCCGCCGGCCGCCGCAGCGCCGGCCCCGGCGCAGGGCGAGATCATCACGGTCCGGACCGACGTGCTCGATCTGCAGATCAATTCGACCGGGGGCGTGCTGCAGGCAGCACGGCTGCGCGGCTACCCGGTGGACAAGGACCAGCCCGATGTGCCGGTGGAGCTGCTGGCCGCGGATCCTGCGAAATATTTCGTGCTGCAGTCCGGGTTGCGCGCCGCTACGGCGGGTGTCGCGGAGCCCAATCACCTGCAACCGATGCGCAGCGCGCAGCCAGCCTACGTGCTCGCCGATGGCAGCGACACGCTGGACGTCGTGCTGTCCTGGGAAGCGCCTGGCGCGCTCGCCGTCGACAAGATCTACCGCTTCCGCCGTGGCCGCTACGACATCGGCCTCGAATACCGGTTGCGCAACACCGGGAGCGAGCCCTACACGGCCGCCAGCTACCTGCAGATCCAGCGCCTGCACAACCCGCCGGAACAGTCTTACTTCGATGTCGAGAGCTACTCCTTCACCGGCCCGCTCGCCTACGACGGTGGCAAGTACGAGAAGCTGGACGTTGCCGACCTGGCGGATCAGCCGTTCCGGCAGCAGGTCGCAAGGGGCTGGGTCGCGGCGATCCAGCATCATTTCCTCGCCGCGGCCGTGCCGCCGTCGGCCGAGACCTGGTCGTATGACATCGCGGCGGCGGCCGGCGTGTACACCATGTCGGCAGTCGGACCCGCCGTCACCGTGGCGCCCGGTGCCGAGGCGGCCGTCGAAGCGAGGTTCTTCGTGGGACCGAAACTGCAGGCCCAGCTCGACGAAACCGCGGGTGACCTTGCCCTCACCGTCGACTACGGCGTGCTGACGCTGCTCGCCAAGCCGCTGTTCTGGCTGCTGCAGCAGATCTACTCGCTGGTCGGCAACTGGGGCTGGGCGATCGTGCTCGCGACCGTGCTCATCAAGCTGCTGTTCTACCCGCTGACCGAGGCGAGCGGCCGCTCGATGGCGAAGATGCGCAAGCTCCAGCCGCGGCTGAAGGCGCTGCAGGAGCGCTACAAGGAAGACCGTACCGCGATGAGCCAGGCGCTCATGGACCTCTACAAGCGCGAGAAGGTGAATCCGGCTGCCGGTTGCCTGCCGATGCTGATCCAGATGCCGTTTTTCATCGCTTTCTACTGGGTGCTGCTCGAGAGCGTGGAGATGCGCCAGGCGCCGTTCGCGCTGTGGATCAGCGACCTGTCGAACCGCGACCCCTATTTCATCCTGCCCGCGCTCATGGCCGGCGCGATGTTCGTGCAGACATCGCTCAACCCGGCGCCGCCCGATCCCGTGCAGGCGAAGATCATGAAATGGATGCCAGTGGTGTTCGCCGGCATGATGGCGTTCTTTCCTGCCGGCCTCGTCCTGTACTGGGTGACGAACACCCTGCTGTCGATCGCGCAGCAGTGGCAGATCAACAAGAAGCTCGGCGCCGACGACGTGCCGGCTGCTGCGAGCTGAGACCCGCCGCGCCCGGGATCGCGCCATGCCCGACGCGCCGCATATCCATCCCCGCCTTGCCGACACGATCGTCGCGCGTGCCACGCCCGCGGGCCGCGGCGGCATCGCCGTGATCCGCGTCTCGGGCCCGGGTACCCGTGACATCGCGCTCGCGCTGACCGGGGAGCTGCCGCGGGCGCGCCATGCCACGCTTGCCGGCTTCCGCGACTCCGCCGGCGAGGCGCTGGATCTCGGCATCGCGCTGTTCTTCCCGGCGCCGCATTCCTTCACCGGCGAGGACGTGATCGAGCTGCACAGTCACGGCGGCGACGTGCTGGTCGACCTTGTGATCGCCAGGGTGCTCGAGCTCGGCGCACGGATGGCAAGGGCGGGGGAGTTCACCGAACGCGCCTTCCTGAACGACAAGCTGGATCTCGCCCAGGCCGAAGCCATCGCTGACCTGATCGACGCCGGGTCCGAAGCCGCAGCGCGCGCGGCGCAGCGCTCCTTGCGCGGCGATTTCTCGGCCGCCGTGGCGGCATTGAACGAGCGGGTGACGGAACTGCGTGTCTGGGTGGAGGCAGCGCTCGACTTCCCCGACGAGGACATCGAATTCCTGCAGAGCGAGGAACTGCGCTCGCGTCTCGACGGCGTGGCAGCGCACTTCGAGCAGATGGCCGCCACCGTGCGCGCGGGCTGCCTGCTGCGCGACGGGCTGCGTGTCGTCATCGCCGGTCGGCCGAACGCGGGCAAGTCGAGCCTGCTGAACGCGCTCGCCGGCCATGAGGCAGCGATCGTCACCGCAACGCCCGGCACGACGCGCGACCTGGTGCGCGAAGCGATCGACATCGACGGCCTGCCCGTGCACGTGGCGGATACGGCGGGACTGCGTGACTCGGTGGATGCGATCGAGCGGGAAGGCGTGCGCCGCGCCCGCGCCGAGATCGGCAGGGCCGACCACGCGTTGCTGGTCATCGACGCGACCGATACGAGCGTTGCCTCGATCGATGCGTTGCGCGCCGAGCTGCCCCCGGGCGTCGGGCATACCCTGGTGCGCAACAAGTGCGATCTCACGGGCGAAACCCCGGGCGCTGCGCCCGACGGCGCAGCGATCGTGCTGTCGGCAACCACCGGCGCAGGCATCGGCGCTTTGCGCGAGCGGCTCAAGTCCGTCGCCGGCTTTCAACCGGCCGGAGAGGGACTCATCACCGCGCGTCGCCGCCACCTGGACCGGATCCTGATCGCCCGCCGCCATTTCGACGAAGCCTGCCGCCTGCTCGACACGGCCGGCGCCGGCGAGCTCATGGCCGAGGAGCTGCTGCAGGCGCAGAATGCGCTGGCGGAGATCACCGGCGAGTTCAGCAGCGACGATCTGCTGGGGAAGATCTTCGGTTCCTTTTGTATCGGAAAATAGGCCCGGCCCATGATCACCCGCCGCAAATTGCTCGCCGGTACCGCAGTCGCTGCCGCAGCGGCAAATCTCGATGCGACGGAGCGCGCCTACGACGTCGCGGTGATCGGCGCCGGCGTTTGTCATGTCCTCGCGAAGCAGCAGGCGGCCCTCGACATAGGTCCCTGCCAGAACCTATAGATTTGGTTTACTCCACAGGCCGACTGCCCGCCACGAAAAAACAACAGGGCCAGTCCACCGCGATGACCACTGCCCGCAATGCCAGGATCTCCTTGCCCCCCGCGCCGCGCATCCTGCGCCGGCCGCGGGTCGCTCGCCAGATTGCGCGCCAGCTCGGCGGCGAGCTGCCTGGAAGACGCCCGGTACGGCACCCTGCAACCAACCCGACGCGCCACGGTCCGAGATCGTGGCGCGTTTTTTTGCGCCCGATGCAACGCCCGAACGCACAAGGGCGGCATCGTTTGCGGAGGAGATTGACGATGCGTTCCTGCGATCCCGACACCGATCTCGAGGCCCTCATGCGTCGCTGGCATGCGGCGACGGAGTTCGCCTCGGCGGCGCTCATGGACTACGTCGCCGAACGCGATGCGCTGGGCGAACCAACGGCCGGACTGGCTCGCGCAAGGGCGCGCTGGCGGGCTGCGGAGCGCGAAAAGCGGGCGTTGATGCGGGCGATCGAGAGGCTGGTGGCGGCGGAAGCGGCCTGACGAATGGGTTTTATTAATCAATCGCTTATAAATGCCATACTATCGACACTGCCAAGAACTGACTACATAATGACGCCGCGATTTCCGGAGTGTGGCAGCGCTTGAGCAAATGGCGCCCCAGGGGCTGCCGTTGCTGAGGCACCAAGGGCGCTGGCGCGCCGGCAGCCTCTTCCAAGACAAATGCGTTCCGGGGACACTCTCCCCCTTATGGCGATCACGCTTGGCCAGGCCCGGGCGGCGACTGTTGCCGCATTGGGCGGTGGGCTGTTCTTCTTTGCGGCCGTCGGCACCGTGCTCGGGCTGGCGTTCACCAACCTGCGTTTGTCGCCCGCGGTCATCTGGTTCCCGTTGCCGGCGCTGGCCGTGGTCTGCGGCGTTGCCGCCTGGGCGCAGCGGCGGTTCGACGTCGGCCTGCGGCTGCCGCCGCGACCGCTGTGGCCGCTGCTTGCCGCGTTCGGCCTGACCAGCATGATCGCGTCGCATGCCGTGCTGGTGCTCGAGGGTGCGTTCCACGGCATCACCCGCGAATTCGAGGCGCCACCCGCGCAGCTGGGGGCGGTGGCTGCCCTCATCTGGTGGGTCGGCATCGTCGTCGGCATGTCGACGGCGTCCGAGGTGGCATTCCGCGGGATCATCCAGACGCGGCTGGCGCCGCTGGTCGGCGTCGGCGGCGCCATAGCGGCGGCGACGGCGATCAACTGGATCTCGCACCGCTGGGACGGGCTCGCCGAACGGGCGGTCGGCGTGGTCGCCATCCTGCTCGCGTGGAGCTGGCTCCGGCAGCTCTCCGGTTCGACGATCGCGACGCTCGTGGCCCACATCGGCGCGGTGGCCGCCTGGGACATCATCCTCTGGCGTTTCGGGCCCTGGGATCATGCGGCGATGAGTGGCGGCGAGCTCGTGCTCACGGCGGTGGTCGGCTTCGCGGCTTTGGCGGCAAGCCTGTGGATCGCGCGCCGCATCCACCAGCAATGTATTCGATAAAGAGAGTCGGCTCCCGATGGATGTCAGCACGGCGCTGAAGAGCCGCATTTCGACGCGCGCGTTCCGGCCGGATCCTCTGCCGGATGGCCTGGTGCGCGACATCCTCGAGGTCGCGCGCTGGGCGCCTTCGGGTGGCAACCTGCAGCCCTGGAAGGTGATCGCGGTGGCGGGCGCCGAGAAGGACGCCATCACGGCCATCGCGCGGGCGAACCCAGGTGCGGATGAAGCGGGGGAGCGCACGGTCTACCCGGCGAACCTCTGGGAGCCGTACCGCACGCGTCGCTTCAAGATCGGCGAGGACATGTACGCGCTGCTCGACATCCCGCGCGAGGACAAGCCGGCCCGCATCCGCCGTTACCTCGAGAACTACCGCTTCTTCGGCGCGCCGGTCGGACTGTTCTTCGTCATCGATCGGCGCATGGGCCACGGCCAGTGGGCGCATCTCGGCATGTTCATGCAGTCCGTTGCGCTCGCGGCGCTGGAGCGGGGCGTGGCCTCCTGCATGCAGGAGATCTGGGTGAACTACCGCGAGACCCTGGCGCGGCACTTCGGCCTGCCGGATGAGGAAATGGTGTACTGCGGGATGGCGCTCGGCTACGCCGACACGACGGCGCCGGTCAACCGCCTGCGCTCGGATCGCGCGCCCATCGACGAGTTCGCGTCGTTCCGCGGGTTTTAATTACTACTTCTTCATCCAGCGCATCATCCCCGTCATGCGCTCGACGAAGGCCCTCGGGTCGCTGCGGCTGATCTTCAGTGCCTGGAGGGCCGTTTCGATGCCGATCACCAGTTCGTATTCCTTGCCGATCAGGCCCTCGTTCAGCACGCGCTCGGCGCATTCCTCCGCCGGCATGCCGCCACTGTTGTCCCAGGTGCTGGCGCCGTACTCCGAGCCGTCTCCGGTCAAGGCATGCTGGAAGACGTTGCTCTTCACGCCGGCGATGACCAACATCGTCACATCGATCTTGTCCGCGTGATGCTCCACCCGCAGCGTGTCGAAGTAGCCGTGCAGCGCATGCTTGGCGGCGCAGTAGCTGCTGTGATGGGGGACCGCGTGCCTGCCTGCGACGGAGGAGGTGACGACGAGGTGCCCGCCGCCCTGGGCGATCATCCGCGGCAGGACCAGCTTGGTCAGCATCACCGGCGCGAAGTAGTCGATCTCCATGATGCGTCGCTCGACCTCGGGCCTGGTGTCGAGTGCGGCCGAGCGCTGTCCGATGCCGGCGTTGTTCACCAGCACGTCGATCCGCGGACAGCGCGCGAGCACGTCGGCTGCCGCGCGCTCGCGCGCCGCAGCGTCCGTGAGGTCGAATGCGACGACATGCACCGGCGCCGGGCCCGTGCACGAGCCGCGCACCCGTTGGAGCTCCGCGTGGCGGCGTCCGGAGAGGATGAGCGTCGCGCCCTCGCGGTGAAACACCCGCGCCATGCCCTCGCCAACGCCCGAGGATGCGCCGGTGATCCAGATCGTCTTTCCCGCCAGCTTCATGTCGATCTCTCCTGATTGATGTGTCGCAGCCACGCTGATGGTGGGCAGGGATCCAGGGCTCGGGGAAGTCTTACTCGCCCTGGATCCCTGCCCACCATCAGCGTGGCTGCGACACCTTAAATAATATGATCCGCTCGGCCGATAGCCAGCCAGCGCCAGGTGAGCAGGGCGGCGGCGGCGAACAGCCCGAGTGTCAGTCCGATCCAGACGCCGGGGGCACCGGTCCCGACCGGGAACCCGAGATACCAGGCGAGCGGGAAGCCGATTAGCCAGTAGGCACTCACGCTGATCAGGAACGGTATGCGGGCTTCCTTGAAGCCACGCAGGGCACCGGCAACGCCGACCTGAGTGCCATCCGCTACCTGGAACACAGCTGCATACAGGAGGAGAGCCGTCGCCAGTGCCGCGACACTCGCGTCCGCGGTATAGAGCGACACGATCTGGTCCCGGGCGAGCAGTATCACGACAGCCGAGCACAGCATGAAGCCCGCGCAGATCGCAATGCCGGACCAACCGGCGCGCCGTGCTTCGGCCCGGTTGCCGGCGCCGACCAGGAAGCCCGTGTGGATCGTCGTCGCCGCCGAGAGCGACAGCGGGATCATGAACATGACCGCGGCGTAATTGATCGCGATCGCGTGCGCGGCAATGACGCTCGCACCCAGTGCACCCAGCATCAGCGCCGCGACTGAGAAGAGCGACACCTCGGCCAGCAGGCTGCCGGCGAAGGGGAGGCCCAGTCGCAGCAACTCGCGCAGGCGCGCGGCGTCCGGTTTCTCGAAGCGCGCCAGCGGCCGGAATGCGCGGTACTTGCCGTGCCGCGAGACATAGACCCACAGGATGATGAAGATCAGCCACTGGGTGAGCGACGTGGCGACGCCGCAGCCGATGGCGCCCATCGCCGGCACGCCGAACTTGCCGTACATGAAGATGTAATTGCCGACGACGTTGGCGACCAGCGCGATCAACGCGGTGTACATCGCCGGCCGCGTCCAGCCGATGCCATCACTGCTCATGCGCAGCGCGAGAAACGCCATCATCGCGGGCGCACCAGCAACGAGTGCGAGGCAGTAACCCGCGGCAAGGTCGAGAACCTCGGGTTCGGCGCCGGTCAGTGACAAACCGACGCGTGCCAACAACAGCCCGACCACGACGATCGTCGACACCGTCAACGCGAGCCACAGGCCCTGGCGGAAATAGGCGCCCACCTCGTCGGGACGACCCGCACCGCAGGCCTGCGCGATCGACGGGGTGAGCGCCATGAGCAGGCCCATGCCGATCACATAGAAGAGGTAGAAATAATTCGAGCCCATCGCGACCGCAGCGAGGTCAACAGGACCAAGCCGGCCGGCCATGATGGTGTCGGCCGCCATCATCCCGGCGGTCGCGAGGTTGTTGGCGATCAACGGTCCCGACAGGCGCGCGATCGTCAGGGCATGGCTGCGGTGCGTGGTCACGGTGAGGGCGGCAGGCCGGCTGCCGGCGGTGCGAGGCGCGCCAGTCTACCGGCTATGAAAAGGCCGCGCTTGTGGTAGTTTTTCGACCATGGAAGCGGAGATCCCCATGTCGATCGCCCTTGCCCGTCGCGCCGCACTGATCGCACTCGCTACGGTTCTCATTGCCGCCTGCGGTGGCAAGGACGAGGCCAAGACCGAAGCGCCTGCGCCCGCCGCAGCACCGACCGTCGCGCCGGTTGCGCCGCCGAAGGCGCCGGAGCCGAAGCTGCCGCCGGCCACCGTGCTCGCCCGGGCGGGTACGGCCACCATCACCGCCGGCGATGTTGTCGCGGCACTCGACAGCATGTCACCGGCCGAGCGCATGCTCTACGCGAACCAGACCGAGCTGCGCGATCTCGTGGAGCGTCTCGCGGACCGGTCGTTGATGGCCGCCGCCGCACGCGCCGCGGGTCTCGAGCAGGGCCCGGTGATGCAAGCGATGCTGGAGGAACCGCCGCCCGGCATGACCGCGGAGCAGATGCTTGCGGAAGTGTGGCTCGAAACCGAACTCGCGGGCGCCGCAGCGCTCGCGCCGAACGCCGTCGAAGACTACTACGTCGCGAACGCCGCCGAGTTCGTCGACGCCAACGGCGCACCGCAACCGCTCGACGCCGTGCGCGACACGATCCGCGCCAGACTCGAAGCCGAGCGCCGCCAGTCGGCGCTCAGCGATCTGCGCGCCAGACTGCGCAAGGGCGGCTCGGTGGCCCTGGACGAGTCCGCCCTCGCCAGCTTCTATAAATGAAGGGGACGCTAACCTTCGCGAAGGTTAGCGTCGCTTTTCGGGCCTAGTTCAGGCCGAAGCCGATGATCGTGCGGCCAGCCGCGATTGCGACGTACTGGTTGCCGCCGGCGCGATAGGTGACGGGTGCTGCGGCAATGCCCTTGCCGACGGGAAACGACCACAACAGTTCGCCCGTAGCGGAGTCCCAGGCGCGGAAGGTCTGGTGATGACCGCCGAAGACCAGGCCGCCGGCGGTTGAGGTAAGGCCACCTGTGCCCGGCTCGGCACCTTCCTCCGGGCTCGGCGGCAGGCGGAATTCCCAGGCGAGTTCGCCCGTCGCCGCGCGCAGCGCCCGCAGCGCCCAGTAGTCTTCGCCGCCCGGGATGTTGCGAATGCCGCCTTCGAAGTTCGGTTCCCCGAGGGCCGGGTCCTTCTGGTCGTAGGCGAGGAAGACGAGTCCCTTTTCGTGTGTCGGCACGAAGACCAGGCCGAGCCGCGGATCCGCGCTCGAAGACCACCAGTTCGTCGCGCCGTTGCCGGGGTACACGGCCACGCCGCCGGCATTAGGCTGCGCGTCGGCGTGAACGATCGGGCGCCCCGTCGTCGCGTCGAGCCCGTCGGCCCAGGTCTGTTTTGCAAAGGCCGTGCCCAGAAGGAAGCTGCCGCGCTCGCGGTCCAGACGGTAATAGAAGGAATTGCGGCCCGGGATCAACACTTCGCGGCGCACAGCCTCCTCGTCGGGCAGTTCGGCCAGCAATGGCACGTGGTTCATTCCCCAGCCGTGGCCGTCATTCGGATTGGCCTGGAAATGCCAGACGAGTTCGCCGGTTTTCCCGCGCAGCGCCACGATGCTGTTCGAGTACAGGTTGTCGCCGGGTCGCAGCCTGGCGTCGTACTTCGGCACGGCGTTGCCGATGCCCCAGATCACGAGGTCGAGTGCCGGATCGTAGGAACCGGTCATCCACGGTGCGCTGCCGCCGGTCTGCCAGGTTGCTGCCGTCCAGGTGTCGTGGCCAGGCTCGCCGGGGGCGGGTATCGGGTGGAAGCGCCAGCGCTCCTTGCCGGTCTCGGCATCGAGCACGGCCAGGAAACAGCGCGTCGCAAAGTCGCCGCTGCCGACACCGACGGCTACGGCATCGCCGAAGGCGAGCGGTGCCGAGGTGATGCTGTAACCGAGCCGGTAGTCCACGAGCTTCGCTTCCCAGAGCTTGCGGCCCGTGCGCGCGGAGAGCGCGACCAGCCGCGCGTCCGCGGTGCCGATGAAGAGCTTGTCGCCGAGGATCGCGACGCCGCGGTTTACGGGCCCGCCGTCGCAGCAGGCGGGGCGGATGTCGGCAGGCAGCTTCTCCGACCAGGTCCAGAGCACCGTGCCGTTGGTTGCGTCGAGTGCCTGCACCTTCAGTGGCGGCACCGTGACGTACATGACGCCAGCGCGGACGATGGGCGAGGTCTCGAGCCGGGTGAACTGCCCGTCGAGCTGGTGGATCCAGCGCGGCGCGAGCCCGGGGACGTTCGCGGGACCGATATCGGCAAGACTGCTGTGTCGCAAGCCGGAGAGCGAGCCCGAGTAGGTGAGCCAGTCGTCGCCCGGCTGGCCGGGTGCAGCGAGTTCGGCGGCCGGTACATCGATTGCCGCCAGGAGCGGCGACAGTTCCGGCACGGCGGCCGTGGCAGGGCGGTTCAGGCCCGCGACGTGGGCGGCGAGCTGCCAGAGCTCGAGCGGCGGACGGTCATGCGGCGGCATCGACGTGCCGGACACGCCGTCGCGGATCACGCGATACAGGCCCCAGGGCGTGTTGCCCGCGCGCAGCTCGCGCCCGGCGAGCCCGGGGCCGACGTCGGTACCCGCGCCGTCGGCCCCGTGGCATCCGGCGCAGGTGCTGCCGAAGAGTTCCGCTCCACGAGCGCGGTCCGCGTCGGAGTTGTGCGGATTGATCACGGTTTCATAGGGGCTTCGGTTCTCGATCATCCCCTCGAGCCACTGTCCGGACCCGGGCCGGAGCATGCCGGCCAGTTCTCCCAGCGAGATGTCCGGGATGTCGCCTGCAAGATGCAGCGCAAGCACTTCCGCACGCCAGCGCAAGGTCCCGACGGTCGCCACGGCGGCGCCCGCAAGGGCGATCAGAAGCAGGAGGGCGATGACAGCGCGCTTCATGGTCGCCTGCTATTGTGAAGCAGAAATCAGGTCATCAGCCATTCTCGACGCGAGGATGGCGTGGCCCTTGCGTTCTGTACCAGGTTGGTGCCACGCACGTATCCGGATACGGGCCCGGCACCTATTTCAGCGGATGATGCGCAGCTTCGGCTTCTGGCCCCCGCCATCCGGGGTGGTCTTTATGACACCAACACGCACGCGGTTGCGGCCGCCGCGCTTGGCGGCGTAGAGCGCCTGGTCGGCGCGCGTCAGGAATTCCGCCAAAGCTTCACCGCGGCGGTACTCGGCCACGCCGGCCGAGACCGTGATCGACAGCTCGCCGTCGACTGGTTCGCTGGCCATGGATTCGCGCACGCGCTCGGCGCAACGCAGGGCGCCGCCGACTTCCGTGCCCGGCAGCACCGCGATGAACTCCTCGCCACCGAGGCGCCCGAGCGCGCGGCGGAATCGCGTCGGGTTGATCGCGTCCATCGAGCGCAGCGCCCGCTTCGCCCGTTGCGCGAAAGCCGCAAGCACCCGGTCCCCGACGAGGTGTCCGTGCGTGTCATTCAGCGACTTGAAGCGGTCCAGGTCGAAGATGACGACACTGAAGCTGCGTCCCGTGCGATCAGCGCGCGCCTTCTCCCTCACCAGTGCGTCCATGATGTACTGGCGGTTGAATGATTTCGTGAGGAAGTCGCGTTCCGCACTGCGGCTCACACGCTCGACTTCCTGCTGCAACTGGTCGACCCGCCGGGTCAGGTTGTGATTGGTCGCCTCGGTCTGCCGCGCGCGGCGGCCAAGGACGGCGATCATCAGCGCGACACTGATGGCCTGCAGCGCATCGCCGGCCAGCGATGACGTCGCTTCGGTGGTCGAAAGGTAGCGTACGGCCAGCGACATCGCGTAGCCGCCTGCAGCCGCGAAGCCGAGCAGCCGCAGGCGCATCGAGCTCACGCACGAGAAGGCCACCAGAACGGCGGTGAGATACATGCCGAGGACGAGCTCCCCGGGACCGTCTGCCAGCACGGCATAGACCGTCGTCCAGGCGATCGCGAGGCCTGTCTGCGCCGTGGCAACTGCGCTGTGGCCACTGTCGGCGGTATCGCGGGGCGCGGCCAGGCTGAGGATCGCGAGCAGGCCGTTCGTCACGCCGATCCCGCCGAGCAACAGTATGCCAGCGGCTAAATCGATAGTGGTGCGACCGTACAGGCTGCTCAGCCACGCCAGGCCTATCCAGGCGAAATAAAAAGCGCTGATCGGGAGCAGTCCGCGCCAGGCGGGACTTGGCGCTTGCCGATCCTCGACGAAGTAGAGTTTTTGGTGGTCCTCGCGGACCTGCGGCTCCACGGCCATGGGGCGGACTTTTTTATAGGTGTTATCGGCCCGCCGGCCTGACGTCCTCTGCTGTCAGGTCCGGGGTTGCGTTAGCGTCGCAGACGGGGGGTGACCGGTGCTGTGATTCGCGTCGCATGCGTACCGCCGCGGCCTTCCTTATGGCAACTGCGAGACGATGCAGTAACGATCGCCTGATCGATCTCTTTACAATGCGCGTCATGCGCGAGGAGCAGAACTTCGACGTGATCGTCATCGGCGGCGGCCACGCCGGCACCGAGGCTGCGGCTGCGGCAGCGCGTCTTGGCGCGCGCACGCTCCTCCTCACGCAGAACATCGAGACCATCGGCCAGATGAGCTGCAATCCGGCGATCGGCGGCATCGGCAAGGGCCATCTTGCGCGCGAGATCGACGCGCTGGGCGGCGTGATGGCCCGAGCCGCAGACCGCGCCGGCATCCACTTCCGCACGCTCAACGCGAGCAAAGGGCCTGCCGTACGTGCGACGCGGGCGCAGGCCGACCGCGCGCTCTATCGCCAGGCCGTGCGCTCGCTGCTCGACGCTCACGCGGGACTCGCCTGCTTCCAGGGCAGCGCGGGCGATCTCGTCGTGGAAGGCGGGCGCGTTACGGGGGTGACGACGCTCGAAGGACTGCGGTTCAGCGCCCGCTCGGTCGTGCTGACGGCCGGCACCTTCCTGCGCGGACGCATCCACGTTGGTCTCGAGCAGCGCACCGGCGGCCGTGCCGGCGATCCTGCCTCGATCGAGCTCGCGGACCGCCTGCGCGAACTGCCACTGCGTGTCGGGCGGTTGAAGACGGGCACGCCGCCGCGCATCGACGGCCGCACGGTGGATTACAGCGTCATGCAGCCGCAGCCCGGCGATGAGCCGCGGCCGGTGTTCTCGTTCCTCGGCCGCCGCGCCCAGCATCCGCGCCAGGTGCCGTGCCACATCACGCGCACGACTACGAGAACACACGACATCATCCGCGGCGGCCTCGACCGCTCGCCGATGTTCACGGGCGTCATCGAGGGCATCGGCCCGCGCTACTGCCCGTCGATCGAGGACAAGGTCGTGCGTTTCGCGGAGCGTGATTCGCACCAGATCTTCGTCGAGCCCGAGGGCTTGACGACCAGCGAGGTCTATCCGAACGGCATCTCCACCAGCCTGCCCTACGACGTGCAGGAGGAACTGGTGCGGAGCATTCCCGGGTTCGAGCTTGCGCAGATCACGCGTCCTGGCTACGCGATCGAGTACGACTACTTCGATCCGCGTGATCTTGCGTGCACGCTCGAGACGAAGTCGCTCCCGGGCCTCTGGTTCGCCGGACAGATCAACGGCACCACGGGCTACGAGGAAGCGGCGGCGCAGGGGCTCGTTGCCGGCATGAACGCCGCGCTGGCTGCTCTCGGCCGCGGCTGCTGGTCGCCGCGGCGCGAGGAGTCCTATATGGGAGTGCTCATCGACGATCTGGTTACGCGCGGCACGACAGAGCCCTATCGCATGTTCACCAGTCGCGCCGAGTGCCGGCTGCTGCTGCGCGAGGACAACGCCGACGAGCGCCTCACGCCGAAGGGCCGCGAGCTGGGGCTCGTCGGCGACGAGCGCTGGCGCGTGTTCGAGGCGAAGCGCGAAGCGATCGCCCGCGAACGCGATCGGCTCGCCGGCCTGCTGCTGCGGCCGGGCGAGGGGGGTGATGGCATCGAGCTGTCGCGGGAACAGCGCGCGCTCGAATTGCTGCGCCGGCCCGCGGTGTCACACGCGGCGCTGACAGCGCTGCCGGCGGTCGGCCAGCGCACGGCCGGAGACTGGGAAACGGAAGAGCTGACGGAGCAGATCGTCGGCCAGGTCGAGGTGCAGGCGCGCTACGACGGCTACCTCCAGCGCCAGGCGCTCGAGATCGAGCGCAATCGACGCTATGCAGATACGCGGCTACCCGAGGCGATCGACTACGCCGACGTGCGCGGCCTGTCGAGCGAGATCCGGCAGAAGCTCACCGCGATCCGTCCCGGCACCGTCGCGCAGGCGGCGCGCGTACCGGGTGTTACCCCTGCCGCCATTTCGATGCTGCTGGTGCACCTGAAGAAGCGGTCGCGATCGGCCACCGTGTAGGAGGGGCGCAAGCCCCGACCGTCAATGAAGCGAACACCGTCGCGAATCGTGAAAAGACAGTCGCGGCTTGCGCCGCTCCTACAGGGGGGGGTCGTGGTGGCGGGGCTGGTCCTGGGCGGCTGTGGTCCGGCGGGGGATGCGCCGCCACCGGCGCCGATCCAGGTCGGTGGCGCGAGCGGCAGCGAACTCGCCGCCGAACAGGTGCTGCGCAAGGGCAACGGCTCAGAGCCGGAGTCGCTCGACCCGCATCGCGTCGAGAGTGTCATCGGTTCCAACATCCTGCGTGATCTCTTCGAGGGCCTCACGCTCGAAGCGGCTGACGGCAGCATCGTGCCAGGTGCTGCGGAACGCTGGGATATCGCGCCGGACGGCCTGAGCTACACCTTCCACCTGCGGAGCGACGGTCGCTGGAGCAATGGCGACCTGGTCACTGCCTACGACTTCGAGTGGAGCCTGCGCCGCAGTTGCGACCCCGCGACGCTCAATACCTACTCCAGCATCCTCAATCCGATCCGCAACGCCGCGGCGGTGATCGCAGGCAAGCTGCCGCCGGAGTCGCTAGGCGTGCAGGCACTCGACGAACGGACCCTGCGCATCGAGCTATCGGGGCCCACGCCGTACTTCCTGGGCCTGATCACCCATGCGACCGCCTACGCGGTGCACCGGCCGTCGATCGAAAAACATGGCAAGCAACACGCGCGCGCGGGGCGGCTGGTGAGCAACGGCGCCTATTCCCTCGCCGCGTGGGTCGTGCAGTCGCACATCAAGCTGGTGCGTAACACGCACTACTGGGACGACGCCGACACGACGATCAACGAAGTCTGGTATTACCCGATCGAGAACGAGGACGCGGAGATCAATCGCTACCGGGCCAACGAACTCGACTACACGGAGTCCGTGCCGTTCCGCCAGGTGCGCTGGCTCCGGGAAAACCTGCCGCAGGACCTGCGCATCGCGCCGTATCTGGGCAGCTACTACTTCGGCTTCAACACGACGCGTCCGCCGTTCAAGGACAACCTGGCATTGCGCAAGTCGCTCGCCCTGGCGGTCGACCGCGAGATCCTGACCGCCCGGGTCATGGGGTCGGGCGAGCTTCCGGCCTACGGATTCGTGCCGCCGGTCGACGGCTACACCGGCCAGCGCGCCGAGTGGGCCGACTGGACGCAGAAGGAGCGCAACGCTGAGGCACGGCGACTGTATCGCGAGGCCGGGTACAGCGACGACAACCCGCTCGTCGTCGAGCTGCTCTACAACACGGACCAGAACCACAAGCGGGTCTCGGGAGCGCTGGCGGCCATGTGGAAGCAGACGCTGGGCGTGCGCACGAAGCTTCTCAACCAGGAGTGGAAAGTGTTCCTCGCGAGCCGCGAGCAGAAGGCGATCACCCAGGTGTTCCGCTCCGGCTGGATTGGCGACTATGACGACGCCTACACCTTTGCCCAGCTCATGCACTCAGGCAACGCCCAGAACGATCCGGGCTACCGCAGCGCGGAATACGACGCGCTACTCGATCGCGCCGCCGCCGAACCGGACGCCACGAAGCGCCGCGCGCTGATGGAGGCCGCCGAACGGCAGCTGCTCGCCGACGTGCCGATAATCCCGCTCTATTTCTATGTGTCCAAGCGACTGGTGAAGCCCTGGGTCGGTGGCTATACGGCGAACATCATGGACCACCAGCACAGCAAGGACTTCTACATCCTCGCGCACTGAGTCAGCGTCGCGCGAGCCACTCCCGCGCGACGCTCTCCGCCGTCGCGCGTTCTTCGGCACGGAGATCCGCGCCGTGCCGTTCGCGCAGGTACTGGCCGACGTCGCTGCCAAGTTCCGCCGCGATGAAAAACCACTGCTGCGCGGCGACCGGATCCTGCGGCGCGCCGTCACCGAGCATATAAAGGAGTCCGAGGCTCCCCTGGGCTGAGGTCACGCCGAGTTCCGCCGCCTTGCGGATCCACTCGTGGGCCTTGGAAAGATCCTTCGCGACGCCGACGCCGGTGGTCAGCGCCACGCCGATGTAGAACTGCGCGCGCGGATTGCCGGCCTGCGCCTGTTTCTCGAACAGCGCGTAGATCTCCTCGTCGCTCTGCACGCCTGCGCCGCCGCGCTCGTAGGCAGCAAGAAAGACCACGGCGGCATCGGCAGGGTCGTGGATCCCCGCGCGCTCGCGCCAGTAGCGGGCCTTGTCCGGGTCCTTCGGCAGCCCGACGCCTTCCTCATAGGCGTAGGCAACGTACTTCTGCGCATGCGGGTGATCCTGCTCCGCGGCTTTCAGGTACCACTGCATCGACTGCGCGAGGTCCTTGGTCACGCCGCGGCCGCTGAAGTACAGCGACCCCATGTTCTTCTGCGCGTCCGCCAACCCCTGATCGGCCGAGGCCCGCCACCACTTCGCGCACAGCGCGTCGTCGCGCGGCACGCCGCGGCCGGTCTCGTACATCGCGCCGAGGGTGAACTGCGCGCGGGCGTCGCCGCGTTCAGCGTCGTCGAGGATGGTCTTCAGGTTCGCGGCGCTGGCTGGATGCCACGAAACCAACGAAATCAGAACTGCGATCAAAAGCTTGTAAGGCAACTTCACGAACACTCTCCTCGGCACTTATGTAAACAACTGAATTTTTTCATTGCTATCGGCAGGCATCCGCGTTACAACAACCGCGGGGTCAATGGGGCCAGTCGGCGGTCGCCATTTGATAACAAAAAAAGCCGAACAATTAAACAGGGGGGAGAACGACAATGTTCAGGAAGATACTGGCCGTTGCGGCCATGGTGGCGTTCGCCTGGTCGGCACAAGCCGCCACCCTGAATGTCAATTACACCTCTGGTGTACATGTCGGGCTCTGGCTCACGGCCGGTAGCAACGGCGCCAGCAACAACGTGGTCTACGGCGACGGCGCCAACTACGGGATTTCGCCGCAGAACAAGTGCGTCAACGGCACCTCTGTCGGCTGCAATGACTGGAACATCAGCGGCGCCATCGGCCAGCTCTACGTGCAGGTCGGCGGCGGTACCGGCAATGCCGTGGTCGGCAACAACGGCTGCTACTGGGCCCTCAACACGACAACGCCCAATTGCAGCCCGCAGGCGAACTATGCCGGGTCGCTGAGCTACGACGATTCGATCGTCGTCGCCTACACCGACATGATCACCGGCGTGACGGAGAACTGGTTCAAGGTCACGGGCGGTTCGCTCGCCTGGACCGGCACGGTCGGTTTCGAAATCACTGTCGGACCGTCGACCGCCGGCCAGGTCGGCGGGTCGTTCTTCAGCTACAGCTGGACGAACAGCAACGTCAATCTCGTCACCGGTGCGCGCGGCACAGGTGGTCGCTGCGATCTCGGCATCAGCGGCGGCGCCATCGTCGGCATTTTTCTCTGCGGTGTCGCAAACCCGGCTTCCAGCTATGCGTACGCCAGCAGCGGCGCCTACGTGAACGGTGATTGGGCGCTGATCCGCGACATGGGCAACGGCCAGTACGAGCTGATGATGCGCAGCACCCGTCGCACGGTCACGGGTAGCGGCAACAACCTGCAGGAACGCCTCATCATCAGCACCGTGCCTGTGCCGGGTGCGGTGTGGCTGCTCGGTTCGGCCCTGGGCCTGCTCGGCGTCTTGCGTCGCAAGTTCGCCTGAGGTCACGCCGTCCGGCCTTCGCGCCGGATCGGAGATCCCGCAACGCCCCGCAAGGGGCGTTGCTTTTTTGCGCTACGCTAGTGCGCCATGTTGCGCTTCACCCTGCAACGCCTGCTTACCGGCATTCCCACGCTGCTGGTGCTGATTGCGCTCGCGTTCTTTCTCATCCGCGCCGCCCCCGGTGGGCCGTTCGACACCGAACGGCAACTGGCACCGGAGATCGAGGCGGCGATCCGCAAGGCCTATCACCTCGACGAGCCGTTGCCGCAGCAGTTCGCACGCTACCTGGGCGGCCTCGTCCGCGGCGACTTCGGCCCGTCGTTCCAGTACCGCGAGTACACCGTCACCGAGCTGATCGTCGCCGGGCTGCCGGTGTCGATGACGGTCGGCGGGCTCGCAATGCTGGTGGCCGTGCTGGTGGGAGTGGCGGCCGGCACCACCGCGGCGCTGCGCCAGAACCGCATGGCCGACCACGCGGTGATGGCCGCAGCGATGACGGGGATCTCGGTGCCCAGCTTCGTCATGGCGCCGCTGCTGATCCTGCTGCTCGCCGTCGGGCTCCGCTGGCTGCCGGCCGGCGGCTACGGCGACGGCCACTGGCGCTACCTGCTGCTGCCGGTCCTGACGCTGGCGCTGCCGCAGATCGCCTACATCGCGCGACTCACGCGGGCCAGCATGATCGAGGTGCTGCGCAGCCCCTATATCCGTACCGCGCGCGCCCAGGGGCTCGCGCTGCGAACGATCGTCTTGCGTCACGCGCTCAAGCCCACGTTGCTGCCGGTGATGTCCTACCTCGGCCCCGCCACCGCTGCGCTACTGACAGGCTCGGTGGTGATCGAGCAGATCTTCGGCCTGCCCGGCATCGGCAGGTTCTTCGTGAACGGTGCGCTGAACCGCGACTACACGCTGGTCATGGGCGTCGTCGTGTTCTATGGCGTACTGATCGTGGTGTTCAACTTCCTGGTCGACGTGGTCTATGGCCTGCTCGACCCGCGCATACGCCACCGCACATGACGGATCTCTCGCCCCGCAGCCTGTGGCAGGACGCCTGGGATGCGCTCCGGCTGAACCGCGCCGCCATGGCCGCGCTGTGGATGCTCGGGATCCTCGTCGCCGCGGTGTTGATCCTGCCGCTGCTGTTGCCCTGGACTTACGAGCAGACCGACTGGGACGCCATTGCAACGGCACCGTCGATTGCGAGCGGCCACTGGTTCGGCACCGACTCGCTCGGTCGCGATCTGCTCGTGCGTACGCTGTGGGGCGGGCGCATTTCGCTGCTGGTGGCTTTCGTCGCGACGGGGGTGAGTCTCGCGATCGGAATAACCTGGGGCGCCATTGCCGGCTACGTCGGCGGCCGGCTCGATCAGCTCATGATGCGCGTGGTCGACATCCTCTACGCACTGCCGTTCATGTTCCTCGTGATCCTGTTGATGGTGCTCTTCGGCCGCAACATCTTCCTGATCTTCGTCGCGATCGGCGCCATCAACTGGCTGGACATGGCGCGGATCGTCCGCGGCCAGACGCTGTCGCTCAAGAACCGCGAGTTCGTGGAGGCGGCGCGCGCCGGCGGCGTACCGGCTTCGCGCATCATCCGCCGCCACATCGTGCCGAACCTGCTCGGCGTCGTCGTCGTATACGTCACGCTGACGATTCCGCACGTGATCATCGTCGAGTCGTTCCTGAGCTTCCTCGGGCTCGGCGTGCAGGAGCCGATGACCTCCTGGGGTGCGCTGGTCAACGAAGGCGCGCAGGAGCTCGAGACCTCGTGGTGGATGATCGTGTTCCCCGGCGTGTTGCTGGCCGCCACGCTCTACTGCTTCAATTTCCTCGGCGACGGATTGCGCGATGCGCTCGACCCGCGCGACAGGTCTGGCACGTGAGCCCGCCACTGCTCGACGTCGCCGGCCTGAACGTGCGGTTCGCGACCTCGACAGGAGCCGTGCATGCGGTGCGCGACCTCTCCTTCTCGCTGCGTGCCGGCGAGAGTCTCGGGATCGTCGGAGAGTCCGGTTCCGGCAAGAGCCAGGCCGTGCTGGCGCTCACGGGGCTGCTCGCCGACAACGGCCGCGCCAGCGGCAGCGCACGCTTGGAGGGCAGCGACCTGATCACGCTGGACCAGCAGGAAATGAACCGCGTTCGCGGGCCGCGCATCTCGATGATCTTCCAGGATCCGATGACGTCGCTGAACCCGTACCTGTCGGTCGGGCGGCAGATGAGCCTGGCGCTGCGCGCGCATCGCGCCATCGGCGAACAGGCGGCGCGGAAGGAAGCCGCGGAGATGCTCGAGACTGTCGGGATTCCCGAGGCAGCGCGCCGGATAGAACAGTATCCCCATGAGCTCTCCGGCGGCATGCGCCAGCGAGTCATGATCGCGACAGCGCTGCTGCTGCGACCGGCGTTGCTCATCGCGGACGAGCCGACAACCGCGCTGGACGTCACCGTCCAGGCGCAGATACTCGGGCTCATGAGCGATCTGCGCGAGCGCTACGGCACGGCGATCATCATCATCACGCACGACCTGTCCGTCGTTGCCGGCCTCGCCGATCGCATCCTGGTCATGCAGCGGGGCGAGAAGATCGAGGAAGGGCCGGTCGATGCGATCTTCGCGCAGCCGCAGCAGGCGTACACGCGGTCGCTCCTGGCAGCCGTGCCGCGCTTCGACCGACCGATCCAGGGCACACCGCCGCGGATGAAACACGCCACGAAGCCGATTCTTGCCGCGGAATCCGTACGCGTGGAGTTTCCCGTGGCGGATCGCGCCTGGTTCCGCCCGCGCCGCCTTCTTCGCGCGGTCGACGACGTGAGCTTCCAGCTGGAGGCCGGCGAAATACTCGGCGTCGTCGGCGAATCAGGCTGCGGGAAGTCCACGCTGGGGCGCGCCGTGCTGCAGCTCGTACCGGTGAGCGCGGGGCGCGTGAGTTTCCTGGGCGCTGACGACGCCCAGTCCCTGCGGCGCGATCTGCAGGTCGTGTTCCAGGATCCGCTCGCTTCGCTGAATCCGCGCATGACCATCCGCGATGTCGTCGCCGAGCCTCTGGAAGTGCACGAGCCGACGATGGGAGACAAGGATCGAACGAACAAGGTTGCCGACATGCTGAGCCGGGTCGGCCTCGATCCCTCGCTCATGAACCGCTATCCCCACCAGTTCTCCGGCGGCCAGTGCCAGCGAGTGGCCATTGCGCGTGCGCTCATCACGCGACCCAAGCTCGTGGTCTGCGACGAGGCGGTGAGCGCGCTCGATGTCTCGGTGCGCGAGCAGATCCTGCGGCTGATGCTCGAGTTGCGGCGGCTGCTGGATCTCTCGCTGATCTTCATCGGCCACGACCTCGCCGTGATCCGCCAGATCTCGCAACGCGTGATGGTGATGTACCTGGGGCGGGTGATGGAGATCGCCGCAGCCGACCAGCTCTTCACGAATCCGCAGCATCCTTACACGCAGGCACTCATTTCGGCCGTGCCCATACCAGACCCGGTGGTCGAGCGCGCGCGCAAGCGCGAGGGGTTGCGGGGCGAACTGCCCTCACCCCTGGCGCCGCCATCGGGATGTGTGTTCCGAACGCGCTGCGCGTTCGCGATCGCCAGATGCGCCACCGAGGTGCCGGCATTGCGCCTGGCAGGCGCAAGCCAGGTAGCCTGCCACCGCGCGGGGGAGGTTTTTCAGGGACGCTAACCTTCGTCGAGGGCAGTTCATGAGAACTGCCCTCGACGAAGGTTAGCGTCCCTGAAGAATTAGGGTCACTGTCCCCGTATTTCTACGGCAGCACGTCGAACGTCGCGTTCACCCGTGCCTCGAATTCGAGGCTGCCGGTGGAGTAGCTGGCGGCTCCTCCGGCATCCATGGCCTCGGCTTTGGCGGCCATCATCACCACCGGCATCGGCTGGGGTGGCGCGGCATCGCCGGCGGTGAGCTGGCGCAGACCGCCCAGCTTCACGCCCAGCGTGTCGGCGATGGCCTGGGCGTTGGCGAGGGCATCCTTGCCGGCGGCTGCGAGGGCCTGGCGGTTCAGATCCGTGCGCTTCGAGCTGTCGAGCATCGGTGGAGAAACGTTGTTGACGCCCGCGTCAACCGCGCCCTCGATCAGCGTGCCCAGCTTGTCGAGGTCCGTCACCTCGACCTCGAGCTGCCGCTGCACCATGTAGCCGGTGAGGATCTGCTGGTTGGTTTCCGGCACCCAGCGGTATTCGGGGTTGATGAAAGTGCCGGTGGTGCGGACCTTCTTCTGGTCGATACCGAGCTTCTTCGTCAGCGCGAGGAAGCGGTTGACCACGGCCAGCGCGTCGGCGCGCGCCTTGTCCATCGACGCATTCGACTTCTGCACGTTCAGCTGCACCCTGGCCTTGTCGGGTACGCCGGAAACATGCCCGCTGCCGGCCACCGTAATCGTGCGCGGCGGTTCGATGTGCTTCATTTCCATCTGTGCCGGGGCGGGCAACGAGATGGTGCAGAGGACAATGAGGCTGGCGGCGTATACGGCGTAGCGCATGTCGGCTCCTTCGAAACTGGACAGGTGGCTGCCGGGTTCGATCAACCGGCGGCGCGCCGGTTCCCTTCGGGTCGCCGACGCCCTTGCGGCTGGCATTCGAGTGGGCGGCACACTAACATGGCCGCGCCTCGAGGCGGCCCATCGTCCGCCGTATCGCGCTGATTCGCTAAGGATTCCGACATGAGCCGCCGAATCTTTGTTGCCGCCCTGATCGCTGCATCGCTCGGCGCCACCGCGGCCCAGGCCACCGGCGATCCGCAGAACGGATCGGCCCTGTTCACGGCCTGCATGGGCTGCCATGGCATCGACGGCTATCGCAATGCCTACCCCTCTTTCCGCGTGCCGAAGCTCGGCGGGCAGAAGGTCGATTACATCGTCGCGGCATTGCAGGCCTACAAGGCCGGCACCCGCTCGCACGCCACCATGACGGCGCAGGCCGCCTCGCTCAGCGACCAGGACATGCAGGACATCGCCGCTTTCGTCCAGAGCCAGGGCGAACCGGCGAGCGGCGCGGTTGCCTCTGCGGCCGGCAGGGACAAGGCTGCCGTCTGTGCCGCCTGCCATGGCGAGGGGGGCATCAGCTCCGCACCGTCCTGGCCGAACCTCGCTGGCCAGCACCGCGATTATCTGGAGCACACGATCAATCAATACCGCAGCAAGCATCGGCAGGACCCGGTCATGCAGGGCCAGGTGATGGCGCTCACCGATGCCGACGTGCGGGAACTCGCGGCCTACTACGCAGCCCAGCCCGGTCTCTTCGCGACCCACCTGACGAACTGATCGTCGATCCGGCCGGTTCGCGCGGCACCGCCCGTCCCAGGCGGCGGGCGCCTGTCTATACTCCTGTGGTGGCCACCGACGTCGAACAGCGCCTCGCTGACGCCCTGGCGCGGCTCGGCGCCCCTGCCGATGCGGAGCAGATCGCGCGGCTGCTGGCCTACCTGCAACTGCTGCAGAAGTGGAACCGCGCCTACAACCTCACGAGCATCACCGAAACCGACGACATGATCGTGCGCCACCTGCTCGATTCCGCCGTCGCGCTGCCGTTCGTGCACGGCCCGCGGGTGCTGGACGCTGGCACGGGCGCGGGACTGCCCGGCATCGTCCTGGCGATCCTCCAGCCGAAGCTGCAGATCTGGCTGCTCGATTCGGTCGACAAGAAGGTGCGCTTCCTGAACCAGGCGAAGATCGAGCTCGGTCTGGCCAACGTCACGCCGGTGCACGCGCGTCTCGAGACCTGGCGTGACGCGCCGGTCTTCGACACCATCGTCTCGCGCGCACTGTCGTCGCTCGCCGATTTCGTGGACCTGTGCAGCCGATTCCTCGCGCCGGGCGGCCAATTGGTCGCGATGAAGGGCAAGCGCCCGGACGAGGAGATCGCGGCGCTGCCGCCCGGCTGGACGCCGGGCGCGGTGGTTCCGCTGGCAGTGCCCGGACTCGATGCCGAGCGTCACCTCGTCGTGCTTGAGCACTGAGCAGATGGGCCGCATCGTCGCAGTGACCAACCAGAAAGGCGGCGTCGGCAAGACGACGACGGCGGTGAACCTCGCGGCGGGACTCGCCGACCTGGAAAAGCGTGTGCTGCTCGTGGACCTTGACCCACAGGGCAATGCGACCACCGGCTGCGGCGTGAACAAGCGGGAACTCGCGGCCAGCATCTGCGACGTGCTGCTCGGCGATGCCGCAGCGACCGACAGCATCGTGAGCGTGCAGGATGGGCAGTTCGACCTGCTGCCGGCCAATTCCGATCTCACAGCCGCGGAGGTTCGTCTGCTGCAGGAAACCGGCCGCGAGCGCCGGCTGAAGCAGGCGCTCGGACCGGTGAGCGGGCTCTACGACTTCGTCATCATCGACTGTCCGCCCTCGTTCAACACGCTGACGCTGAACGCGCTGACCGCCGCGGATGGCGTGTTGATTCCCATCCAGTGCGAGTACTACGCGCTCGAGGGACTGACAGCGCTGCTCGAGACAGTGAAGCAGGTGCGCAACTCGGTGAATCCCGCGCTGCAGATCGAGGGACTGCTGCGCACGATGTACGACCCGCGCAATCGCCTCTCGGCCGAAGTGTCGAGCCAGCTCCTCCAGCATTTCCGCGACAAGGTCTACGCGTCGATCATTCCGCGCAACGTGCGGCTGGCTGAGGCGCCGAGCTTCGGGCTGTCGGCAATCCGCCACGATGCGGGGTCGCGCGGTGCGCAGGCTTACCAGGAGCTGGCGCAGGAAGTTGTGAAGCGTGATGCGCAGGCTTCGCCGGACTAGCCCTTTTCGGACTCCAGGCGGCTCGCCATGCGCCCGCCGCGCTCGGTGCTCATCGTGACGCTCATCATGGCGGCGCGTCTGGACTAGAATCCCGCCCATGAGCGTCAAACGAACCGGCCTCGGCCGCGGACTCGACGCCTTGCTGGGCGAGGCGGCACCGCCAGTGAAACCCGTGCAAACCGAGGCCCGGGAGGGGCTGCGGCAGATCCCGGTCGATCTGCTCCAGCGCGGCGCGTACCAGCCGCGGCAGGACATCCAGCAGGAGTCGCTCGAGGACCTGGCCCGGTCGATCAAGGCGCAGGGCCTGGTCCAGCCGATCGTGGTGCGGCCGCTGCCGACCCGAACCGCTGCGGGCGAGGTGCGCTACGAGATCGTGGCCGGCGAGCGGCGCTGGCGTGCGGCCCAGATCGCGGGGCTGCAGGCCATCCCGGCGGTCGTCCGGCAGATCTCCGATTCGGCGGTCATCGCCCAGGCGCTGATCGAGAACATCCAGCGCGAAAACCTCAATCCGCTGGAGGAAGCCCAGGCCGTGCAGCGGCTCATCAGCGAATTCCAGCTGACCCATCAGGACGCTGCCGACGCCATCGGTCGGTCCCGGGCGGCTGTCTCTAACTTATTGAGATTATTGGAATTAGGGGAGCCGGCCAGGACTTTGCTCCGTGGCGGGCAGCTGGAAATGGGCCATGCCCGGGCGCTGCTCGGCATTGCAGACCTGCGTATGCAGTCCGAGGTCGCGGCCCTAGTCGCGAAGAAGGCGCTCTCGGTCCGGGAGACCGAGGCCCTGGTCCGGCGCCTCGTCGAGGGCAGCGGCTCGAAGAAGAGCGGCGAGTCGCGGCGCGTCGATCCCGACATCCAGCGCCTCGAGAACGAGCTGTCCGAGCGTCTCGGCGCCCGGGTCGCCATCCAGCACGGCGCCAAGGGTGCCGGCAAGGTCGTCGTCAGCTACAACAGCCTCGACGAACTCGACGGCATCATCGGACATATTCAGTAGGCAGCAGGTTCGTATCCGGATACGAACCTGCTGCCTATTGAATCACCCGCTCCGCATCTCTAGAATTTCGCGGCTTTACTTCGGCCAACTACCACCCGAGAGAGGTGCGAAGGCGGCCTTTTTTGTGAGTACGGCGCCATGGTCGGCCTGCAGAGCAAGGCGATCCGCACTGTTCTCCGGTGGCAGATTCTCCTGACCCTTGCGCTGGCGGCGATCGCCTGGCAGGTGGCTGGCCCCCACGGCGCGCTGTCCGCGGCGCTCGGGGGTCTCGTGAGTTTCATCGCCGGGGTTGCATTTGCGGTCATGGCGTCGATGGGGCGGGCCGATTCCGCAGGTAGCGTCCTCATGGGCGCGCTGCGGGCCGAGGGGATCAAGATCGTCGTGATCGTGCTCCTGCTCGGGATCGTGGCGACGGTCTACGACGACATTGTCATGGTCGCCTTCATCGGCACGTTCATTGCCGCGACGCTGGTGTTCTCGGCGGCCGCATTCGTTCGTGAGGACTGACGGGACCTGGGAAATCGCTGATGGCAGCCGAAGAACACACACCGACGTCCTACATTCAGCACCACCTGTCGTTCGCCGCAGAGCCTGTCGGCGATGGTTCGTTCTGGACGCTGCATGTCGATTCGCTCATCACTGCCGTCATCCTCGGCTTGGTCTCCATGGGGTTCATCTGGCTGGTCGTCCGCGGTGCCACCGCTGGCGTGCCCGGCAAACGCCAGGCATTCGTCGAGCTCCTCGTCGAGTGGGTCGACGAGCAGGTTGCAGGCATTTTCCACGGCGACCGCAGGCCCTTCGTCGCGCCACTCGCGCTCACGGTGTTCGTCTGGGTGCTGATGATGAACGCCATGGATTTCCTGCCCGTCGACTGGATGGCGATGCTCACGCACGGTCTCGGCGCGGACTCGTTCCGCATCGTGCCCACGGCCGACGTGAACACGACTTTCGCCCTGGCGCTGTCGGTCTGGGTCCTGATGATCTTCTACGCCATCAAGGTGAAGGGCATCGGCGGCTGGATCCACGAGCTTTTCTGCTCGCCGTTCGGCTCCAATCCGCTCATCTGGCCGGCGAATTTCCTGTTCAATCTGATCGAGTACGTGTCCAAGCCGCTGTCGCACGCGCTGCGACTGTTCGGCAACATGTACGCGGGCGAGATCATCTTCCTGCTGCTGTGGCTCTGGGCGGCGACGGGCGTGGTGGGCACCTTGCTGGGCGCCGTCCTGGGCCTGGGTTGGGCCATCTTCCACATCCTGATCGTCGCGCTGCAGGCGTACATCTTCATGATGCTCACGATCGTCTACATCTCGATGGCTCACGAGAGCCATTGAGCCGCCTCATTCATTTCTCCGACCACCGACGAATCTCGCAAGAAAGGTAACGACAATGGAAAACGTGCAGTACCTCGCCATGATCCAGGCCTACACCGGCATCGGGATCGGTCTCATCATCGGCCTGGGTGCCGCCGGCGCCTGTATTGGCGTGGGCATCATGTGCAGCCGCTTCCTCGAAGGCGCTGCCCGCCAGCCGGAACTGGCCAACATGCTGCAGGCGAAGGTGTTCCTGCTCCTCGGCCTGATCGACGCGTCGTTCATCATCGGCGTGGGTCTCGCGATGCTCTTCGCCTTCGGCAATCCGCTGCTCGCCGTCGTCACGGCAGCAGGTTGACCTGAAACGCGACTGATCCGCAGGCCGGTGTCGTGGTGATGCCGGCTTGCAGGGGGCAGACATGAACATCAATTTCACCCTGTTCGCCCAGGCGATCGCCTTCGCTGCTTTCATCTGGTTCACGAAGCGATTCGTGTGGCCTTACCTCATGGCGGCCATCGAGGAACGCCAGCAGAAGATCGCCGAAGGCCTCGCCGCCGCCGACAAGGGCGCCAAGTCGCTCGAAGAAGCCCAGGTGAGGATCCAGGCGATGGTGGAGGAGGCTCGCGGCCAGGCCCGCGGCATCCTCGACCAGGCGCAGACTCGCGCCAACAGCATCGTCGATGAGGCGCGCGCAGTTGCCAACCAGGAGCGCGACCGGATCATCGCCTCGGCGAAGGCCGACGTCGATCAGCAGATCAACAAGGCGCGCGACGAGCTGCGCGGCCAGGTGGCTGCAATCGCCGTCGCCGGCGCCGAGAAGATCCTCGCCCGCGAGATCGACCAGAAGGCACACCAGGAGCTGCTCGGCCGGCTGGCCGCGCAGATCTGAGAACCCGACATGGCGGATCTCGGCACGATCGCTCGTCCCTACGCCCAGGCGGTATTCGAGCTCGCGAAAGCGGGGGGCGACCTGGCTGGCTGGTCCGCGTTCCTGAAGAACACGGCGCTGGCAGTGATGGAACCGGCGGTCGAACGCTTCCTGGCTACGCCGGGCGCCGACACCGCGGCGGTGGCGGCGGTGATCGCCGAACTCGCAGGCCGCGACAACCGGCTCGGCGCGAACCTGCTGCGGGTGCTGGCCGAGAATCGGCGCCTAGGTGTGCTTCCCGAAATCCTCGCGCGTTATGAAGCGCTGAAGGCCGAGCACGAGAACACCCTCGATGTCACGCTGACCTCGGCGCTGCCCGTCGGCGCAGGCGAGCAGGCGACCCTGGTGGAGTCGCTCAAGAAACGCCTCGGCCGGCAGGTGCGACTCACCGTGACCACCGATGCGCAGCTGATCGGCGGCGCGCGGCTCCAGGTGGGCGATCGGGTGATCGACGGTTCGGTTCGCACCGGTCTCGACAAATTGGCAACGGCGCTCGCGAATTAGCGCGACCGCCTGAAGGAAAAAAAATGGCACTCAAGGCCTCAGAAATCAGCGAGCTGCTGAAGCAGCGCATCAAGAACTTCGAGTCGAGCGCCGAAGCGCGCGATGTCGGCACGGTCACGGCGGTGACCGACGGCATCTGCCGCATCCACGGCCTCACCGACGCCAAGTACGGCGAAATGCTCGAGTTCCCGAAGAACACCTTCGGCCTGGCGCTTAACCTCGAGCAGGACTCGGTGGGCGCGGTGGTACTCGGCGACTACAAGCACATCTCCGAAGGCGACACCGTGAAGACCACGGGCCGCATTCTCGAAGTGCCGGTTGGCGAGGGACTCCTCGGCCGCGTCGTCGACTCGCTCGGCAACCCGATCGATGGCAAGGGCCCGATCAAGGCGACCGGCAGCTCCCCGATCGAGAAGGTGGCACCGGGCGTCATCACCCGCCAGTCGGTGAACCAGCCGGTGCAGACGGGGCTGAAGGCAATCGACGCGATGGTGCCCATCGGCCGCGGCCAGCGCGAGCTGATCATCGGCGACCGCCAGACCGGCAAGACGGCCGTCGCCATCGACGCGATCATCAACCAGAAGGGCACGGGCGTTAAGTGCATCTACGTCGCGATCGGCCAGAAGGCCTCGTCCATCGCGAACGTCGTGCGCAAGCTCGAGGAATTCGGCGCGATGGACCACACCATCGTGGTTGCCGCCTCGGCTTCCTTGTCGCCGGCGATGTGGTACATCGCCCCCTACGCCGGTTGCGCGATGGGCGAGTACTTCCGCGACAAGGGCGAAGACGCGCTCATCATCTACGACGACCTCACCAAGCAGGCCTGGGCCTACCGCCAGGTATCGCTGCTGCTGCGCCGCCCGCCGGGTCGCGAAGCCTACCCGGGCGACGTGTTCTACCTGCACTCGCGCCTGCTGGAGCGTGCTGCCCGCGTGAACGCCGAGTACGTCGAGAAGATGACCGGCGGCAAGGTCAAGGGCAAGACCGGCTCGCTCACGGCACTGCCGATCATCGAAACCCAGGCGGGCGACGTGTCTGCGTTCGTGCCGACCAACGTGATTTCGATTACCGACGGCCAGATCTATCTCGAGACCGACCTCTTCAACGCCGGCATCCGCCCTGCCATCAACGCGGGCCTCTCGGTGTCGCGCGTGGGCGGTTCGGCGCAGACGAAGATCATCAAGAAGCTCGGCGGCGGCGTGCGTCTCGCCCTCGCCCAGTACCGCGAACTCGCGGCCTTCGCCCAGTTCGCTTCCGACCTCGACGAGGCGACCCGCAAGCAGCTCGAGCGCGGCCAGCGCGTCACCGAGCTGATGAAGCAGAAGCAGTACTCGCCGCTGTCGGTTGGTCTCATGGCGCTGTCGCTGTACGCCGTCAACGAGGGCTACATCGACGCCGTGCCGGCCAAGAAGGTCGTGGCCTACGAAGTGGCGTTGCATGCCCACGCGAAGGAGAAGTTCGGCGCGGTGATAGACAAGATCAACCAGTCGGGCGACTTCAACGACGAGATCGCGGGCAGCCTCAGGAAGATCTGCGAGGACTTCAAGCAGAGCGGGGCGTACTAGAAGCATGGGGACAGATTTCCTATCTGTCCCCATACAGACCCGAGGATAGAGAACAGGAACAGGAATGGCAGGCGCAAAAGAAATCCGGACGAAGATCAAGAGCGTGAAGAGCACGCAGAAGATCACCAAGGCGATGGAAAAGGTCGCCGCGTCCAAGTTGCGCCGCACGCAGAACCGCATGGCGGCAGCGCGCCCGTACGCCGAGAAGATCTACGGCGTCATCGCCAACCTCTACAAGGCGAATCCCGAGTATCGGCATCCGTTCCTGGTGTCGCGCGAGGTCAAGCGCGTCGGGTTCATCGTGATCACGTCCGACCGCGGCCTCTGCGGCGGCCTGAACGTCAACGAGTTCCGCCGGCTTTTGCCCGAGATCCGCCAGTGGCAGGACAAGGGCGTCGAGGTCGACCTCTGCCTAGTCGGCGCGAAGGGCGTGCAGTTCTTCCGCCGACTCAAGGTCAATGTCGTCGCCGCGACGACTCACCTCGGGGAAAACCCGCAGATTGCCGCACTCACGGGCTCGATCACCGTGATGCTCGATGCCTACCGCGAAGGCCGCATCGACCGGTTGTTCCTGGTGCACAACCACTTCGTGAATACGATGAGCCAGAGGGCCGAGGTCACCATGTTGCTGCCGGCCGAGGCGCACGATGCGCCGCTACTGCCGAAGTACTGGGACTATTTGTATGAGCCCGGCGCCGTCGAGCTGCTCGACGACGTGCTGACCCGCTACATCGAGACCCAGGTCTACCGCGGCACCGTCGAGAACGTCGCGTGTGAGATGGCGGCGAAGATGGTGGCCATGAAGGCGGCGACCGACAACGCCGGCAAGCTGATCGAGAAATTGCAGCTCGAATACAACAAGGCGCGACAGGCGAGCATCACTCGCGAGATCGCGGAGATCGTCGGCGGCGCAGCAGCCGTCGCGAACTGATTTACGGGAGAGAAGAATGAGCACAGGCAAGGTAGTTCAGGTCATCGGAGCGGTCGTCGACGTGGAATTTCCGCGCGATGCGATTCCGAAGGTGTACGACGCTCTGAAGATCGCCGACGCCGGCCTCACCCTCGAGGTGCAGCAGCAGCTCGGTGACGGGGTCGTGCGCGCCATCGCGATGGGTGCTTCGGAAGGCCTGAAGCGCGGCCTCTCAGTGTCAAACACGGGCAAGCCGATCCTAGTGCCGGTGGGCACCAAGACCCTCGGCCGCATCATGGACGTGCTCGGCACGCCGATCGACGAGGCCGGCCCCGTCGGCGCCGACAAGCACATGCCGATCCACCGTGCTGCACCGTCCTACGAGGACCAGGCGAAGACCACCGAACTGCTCGAGACGGGCATCAAGGTCATCGACCTCATCATGCCGATCGCCAAGGGCGGCAAGATCGGCCTCTTCGGCGGCGCCGGCGTGGGCAAGACCGTGACGCTGATGGAGTTGATCCGCAACATCGCCGTTGAGCACTCCGGTTACTCGGTGTTCGCCGGCGTCGGCGAGCGTACCCGCGAAGGCAACGACTTCTACCACGAGATGAAGGAAGGCGGTGTCATCGACAAGGTGGCGCTCGTCTACGGCCAGATGAACGAGCCGCCGGGCAACCGCCTGCGCGTGGCGCTTACCGGCCTCACCATCGCCGAGAACTTCCGCGACGAAGGCCGCGATGTGCTGATGTTCATCGACAACATCTACCGCTACACGCTGGCGGGCACAGAGGTGTCGGCACTGCTCGGCCGCATGCCTTCCGCGGTGGGTTACCAGCCGACGCTGGCCGAGGAGATGGGTGTGCTGCAGGAGCGCATCACCTCGACGCGCACCGGTTCGATCACGTCCTTCCAGGCCATTTACGTGCCTGCGGACGACCTAACCGACCCGTCGCCGGCCACGACCTTCGCGCACCTCGACGCGACGCTGGTGCTCTCGCGCAACATCGCCGAGCTCGGCATCTACCCCGCGGTGGACCCGCTCGACTCAACCAGTCGTCTGCTCGACCCGAACGTCATTGGTCAGGACCACTACGACTGTGCACGCTCGGTGCAGGCAGTGCTCCAGCGCTACAAGGAGCTGCAGGACATCATCGCGATTCTCGGCATGGATGAGCTGTCGGAAGACGACAAGCTCACCGTGCAGCGCGCGCGCAAGATCCAGCGCTTCCTGTCGCAGCCGTTCTTCGTGGCGTCGCAGTTCACCGGCCAGGACGGCAAGTACGTGTCGCTGAAGGACACGATCCGCGCCTTCAAGGGCATCGTGAACGGCGAGTACGACGCACTGCCGGAGCAGGCGTTCTACATGGTCGGCACGATCGAAGAGGCTGTCGCCAAGGCGAAGACGCTGCAGTAAAGGAATGGTGCCCGTGTCGAGGAAGGCGGCCAGAGCTTTGCCGAGGGAGTAAGACTTCCGCGACCGAGGGAAGGCCCTGGCCGCCTTCCTCGACACCGGCACCATACATTTATGACAACGATCCATGTCGAAATCGTCAGCGCCGAAGGGCACGTCTTCTCCGGGGACGCTAACCTTGTGATTTGCCCTGCGAAAATGGGCGATCTCGGCATCGCGCCGCGCCACGCTCCGCTCATTACGACTCTGCGCCCGGGCGAAGTACGGGTGCAGGCGGAGGGCAAGGAGGAACTCTCCCTCTACGTCACTGGCGGCATCCTCGAGGTACAACCGACGCAGGTCACGATCCTGGCCGACACGGCGCTGCGAGAACACGATCTCGACGAAGCCGCAGCCGACCAGGCCCGCAAGCAGGCAGAAGAGGCGCTGAAGGGCGCTTCGACCAAGGAAGACATCGCACACGCGCAGCTGCAGCTCGTCGAAGCGGCCGCACGCTACCGCGCCAGCCAGAGGCTGAAGGGCAAGCGGCGCGAGCGCTGATCGCGTCCGCCGGGCCTATAATTCCGGGCCATGACCACCACCGTCATCATCCTCGCCGCCGGCCAGGGCAAGCGCATGCGCTCGGACCTGCCGAAGGTCCTGCATTCGCTTGCCGGTCGCCCGCTGCTCGCCCACGTTGTCGATTCTGCTGATCGCCTGAAACCCCGCGAAATTCGCGTCGTGCATGGGCATGGCGGCGAACGGGTGCAGAAGGCGTTCGCCGGTCGCGCCCTTGCCTGGTTCGCGCAGAATGACCAGAAGGGCACAGGCCACGCGGTGCGACTGGCTTTGCCCGATGTGCCGGCCGGCGATATTGCGCTGATTCTCTGCGGCGATGTGCCGCTCGTGCAGGTAGAAACCCTGCGCAAACTCGTCGCGAAGGCGAAGGCCGGCAAGGTGGCCGTGCTCACTGCGGAACTCGCCGACCCCTCCGGCTACGGCCGCATTGTCCGCGGAGCAAAGGGTGCCATCACCGCGATCGTCGAGCACAAGGACGCGAGCACCGCGCAACGCGCAATCCGCGAGATCAACACAGGACTCCTGGCTTGCCAGGCCGGCAGGCTCGCGAAGATGGTCGCCAGGCTCAAGGCGAACAACGCGCAGGGCGAGTACTACCTCACCGACGTGATCGGCCTTGCCGTGAGGGACGGCTTGTCCGTCGTCGGCGTCAGCGCCGAGTCAGAGGACGAGGTGCTCGGCATAAACGACAAGGCGCAGCTTGCCGATGCAGAGAGAATTTTTCGCCGGCGCCAGACGCGCGAGTTGATGGAGCAGGGCGTGACCTTCGTCGACCCGGAGCGCGTCGACATCCACGGCACGCTGACCTGCGGCCGCGACGTAGTGATCTATCCGAACGTGCTGTTCGAGGGCGACGTGCGGCTCGGCGATGGCGTGCTGATCGAGCCGTTCAGCCGCATTCGCAACGCCAACCTGGGTGCCGGCACGGTCATCCACACCCACTGCGTGATCGAGGCGGGCGAGATCGGCGCCGACTGCGAGATCGGTCCCTACGCGCGCATGCGGCCGGGCGTCACCCTCAAGGGCGACGTCAAGCTCGGCAATTTCGTCGAGATCAAGAAGAGCGTCATCGGGCTGCACAGCAAGGTGAACCACCTCACCTATATCGGCGACGCCGAGATCGGCGAGCAGGTGAATGTCGGCGCCGGCACCATCACCTGCAACTATGACGGCGCGAACAAGCACAAGACCGTCATCGGCGACGGGGCCTTCATCGGCTCGGGCGTCGAGCTGGTAGCCCCGGTCGAGATTGGCGCCGGGGCCACCATCGGCGCAGGCTCCACCATCACCAAGGACACCCCCCCGGGCGAGCTCACGCTCTCCCGCAGCAAGCAGGCGACCATCCCTGGCTGGAAGCGCCCGGTCAAGAAATAGGCTTTTGGGGACGCTAACCTACGCGCGGGGAAACGCGGGCGTTTCCCCGCGCGTAGGTTAGCGTCCCTTAAAGGCCCTAAAATCCCCCTTTTATTTCTGCGACCTTGTTTCAGGCCGGCTTAAGCCGAAATCCGGATAATCCGCCGTATTCGCAGTCCCGCAACAAGACATAATCACAACCATGTGCGGAATCGTCGGAGCTGTTGCCGAGCGCAATGTCGTCCCTATCCTGATGGAAGGGCTGCGCCGACTCGAATACCGCGGCTATGACTCAGCCGGCCTGGCGGTTCTCAAGAACGGGGTCATGCGCCGCCAACGCCGTCTCGGCAAGGTGGCCGAGCTGCAGGCGGCGCTGGACGACGAGTCCTTCGAGGCCCCGGTCGGCATCGCCCACACGCGCTGGGCCACGCACGGGGCACCTGCAGAAAGAAACGCCCATCCGCACATCTCCCATGACGGTCTCGCGATCGTCCACAACGGCATCATCGAGAACCACGAGCAGCTCCGTGACGAGCTGAAGGCCCTGGGCTATGTCTTCACTTCCGACACCGATACGGAGTGCATCGCTCACCGCATCCACCATCAGCTGAAGACCAAGCCCAGCCTGTTCAAGGCCGTGCGGGCCACGGTCGCCGAACTCGAAGGCGCCTACGCGCTCGCGGTGATGAGCCAGTCGAACCCGGACCTGATCGTGCTCGCCCGCTGCGGTTGCCCGGTGGTGATCGGTGTCGGGGAGAACGAAAACTTCGTGGCGTCCGATGTCTCCGCGCTGTTGCCGGTGACGCGCCGCTTCATGTTCCTCGAAGAGGGCGACGTGGCCGAGATTCATCGCCGCAGCATCCGCGTCCTGGACCGGACCGGAGCCGTCACGCACCGGCCGATCAAGGAGAGTGAACTGTCGGCGGACGCGGCCGAGAAAGGCCCGTACGCGCACTACATGCTCAAGGAAATCCACGAGCAGCCCCGCGCAGTCGCGCAGACGCTCGAAGAGCGCGTCGCGAACGGCAAGCTGCTGGACGCAGCTTTCGGCCCGGATGCCGCCCAACTTTTCCGGCGGGTGAAGGCAGTGCACATCGTGGCCTGCGGAACCAGTTACCACGCCGGCTCTGTGGCCCGCTATCTCATCGAGCAGGTGTGCCGCATCCCGTGCTACGTGGAGATCGCCAGCGAATTCCGCTATCGCAATCCCGTCGTGACGCCGGACACGTTGTTCGTCACCATCTCGCAGTCGGGTGAGACGGCAGATACGCTGGCCGCGCTGCGCCTCGCGAAGCAGGAGGGCTTTCTTGGCACGCTCGCCATCTGCAACGTACCGGAGAGCTCGCTCGTCCGCGAATCGAACCTGGTGATGCTCACCCGTGCCGGCCCCGAGATCGGCGTTGCCTCGACCAAGGCCTTTACCACGCAGATTTCCGCGCTGACCATGCTGGTGATCGCGCTCGCCAAGAACCGCCAGCACGACCCCGAGCGCGAGCGTGGCCTGGTCACGAGGCTCATCGAGATTCCGAGCCTCATAGAAAAGACGCTGACGCTCGACGGTGCGATGAAAAAACTCGCCGAGCGCTTCGCCGATAAGCACCACGCGCTGTTCCTCGGCCGCGGCATCCTCCACCCGATCGCCATGGAGGGGGCTCTGAAGCTGAAGGAAATCTCCTACATCCACGCCGAGGCCTATCCGGCCGGCGAGCTCAAGCATGGACCGCTGGCGCTGGTCGACGACGACATGCCGGTCATCACCGTGGCGCCGAACAACAACCTGCTCGAAAAACTCAAGTCGAACCTCATGGAAGTGCGCGCCCGCGGCGGCGAACTCTTCGTCTTCGCGGACCCGGATGCCGGGTTCGTGGCGAGCGACGGCGTCACCGTCATCCAGATGCCGAAGCATGTCACCTACATTCAGGCGCCGGCCGTCTACACCGTGCCGCTGCAACTCCTCGCCTACCACGTCGCCATCCTGCGCGGCACCGACGTGGATCAGCCGCGCAACCTTGCGAAGTCAGTCACGGTCGAGTGACGACGTTGGAGAACAACACCATCTACTTCGATGCCCGTTGCAGCGACGACGAGCGGCGTGCGGGCCTCTATGCCGGCCAGCTGTACGTCTACTCCTCGCGGCAGTCGGTCGCCGAATTCGCGCGCTTTACCCGGCAGATGATCGAGGACGCCTTTGGCGGCCGCGACCCCGAGCAAGCGCAGTACGATATGCCGGTGGAGCAGTTCGCGGAGCTGCTTGGCAAGTTGAAGCCGTCGTTTATCCACCACCCCGAGTCGAAACGCCACGTGGTCCGCATTATCGAGGAACTGGGCTGCGATCCGGAGCGGACCTACTTCGACGTGCCGCGGATGCGCTCTTCGACCAGCGATCAATATCTCACGATGGGCATAGCCTACGCCTGGCACCCGCATCGCGACACCTGGTACTCGGCACCGCACTGCCAGATCAACTTCTGGATGCCGGTGTACGAAATCGACGCGAACAACGGCATGGCGTTTCACCCGCGCTACTGGGGCGAGGGCGTGAAAAACAGCTCCGCCGGCTACAACTACTACGCCTGGAACCAGCAGCATCGCGGGCCAGGAGTGGAGAAGATCATCAAGCAGGACGATCGCCCGCTGCCGAAGCCGCTCGAGGCCGTAGCGCTGGATCCGCAGATCCGGCTCGTCTGCCCCGTGGGCGGCATCATCATTTTCTCCGGCGCGCAACTGCACTCGAGCGTGCCGAATACCTCTGGCCGTACCCGCTACAGCGTCGATTTCCGCACCGTCCACATCGACGATGCCCGCGGCCGCCAGGGGGCCCGCAACGTGGACGCAGCCTGTACCGGCACCACCATGCGCGACTACCTGCGCGGCACCGACCACGCCCTGCTTCCGGAGGACGTCATCGCGCTCTACAACGACGGCACCGAGATTGCCGGCCAGCTCCGCTACCAGCCTCACTAGAAAAAGTGTATTTAGGGACGCTAACCTTCACGAAGGTTAGCGTCCCTAAAGGTTTTCGGAGCAAGTCCATGAGTTACGCCTACCGCTGGGTTGAGCCCCCCTGGCCGAGGAAAGCCTTGCCACGAGCGCAGTTCGAGGACCGGGTCGCGCAACTCCTCGGTTCCACCAACATGTGCGTGATCGCCACCGTCGGCAAGAGCGGTCAGCCGATCGCGAGCCCTATCGAGTACTACGCTGACGGCCTGGATCTCTACATGCTCCCGGACCCGGGCACGCCGAAACTGAAGGCCATGCAGCGCGATCCGCGCGTCTGCGTCGCCGTGCACGGCCAGTACCACGGCTGGCACAGCGCCCGGGGTGTGCAGATCTTCGGCCGCGCGCAGATCATCGAGCCGCATCAGGCCGGCTGGGCCCACGGCATGAAGGTCTTCCGCTGGCACGAGTGGATGACCGACCTCGGCATGGACGCGAGCAAGCCCTTCGAGCGTCAGGTGTTGCGCGTGACACCTGAGAAGATGCTCTACACCGAAACGTGGCTCTGGAAGCTCGGCTACCACGCCAAGCAGCGTTGGGAAGCAAGGCCAGCGCGCAAGACCGGCGCAAAGCCGGCGCGGAAGATGAAGTGAAAGATTGAGTTCGTCGAGAGGTGGTAGCGGATCAACCAGCGCTGTACCGCTCTGGACTGCCGTAAACTGGAGACAGCCTTTCAGATCAAGCACTTGCAGCCGTGGATCCCACTGACGAAATGATTGTTCGGGTCCTGCGTGAGGCCCGCACCATCGCGGTGGTGGGGGCGTCGCCAAAGCCTCACCGCGCGTCGCACGGCGTCATGCGCTTTCTCCAGAGCAAGGGGTATCGCTGCATCCCCGTGAACCCGGGGCACGCCGGCGAGACGCTGCTCGGCGAAACCGTCTACCGCGATCTCGCGTCGATTCCTGGGCCGGTCGACCTGGTGGATGTCTTCCGCAATTCAGAAGCCGCCGGCCCCGTTGTCGATGAGGCGATCGCGATCGGCGCAAAAGCGGTCTGGATGCAGCTTGACGTCGTGAATGAGCCTGCTGCCGCGCGCGGCCGCGCCGCGGGGCTTGCGGTCATCATGGACCGTTGTCCGGCGATCGAGTGGGGAAAGCTTGGGGACGCTAACCTTCGCGAAGGTTAGCGTCCCCCTTTCCCTTTCAAGCTCGACGTGAGTTCGACGAAGTCGTCGGTACGCGTCAGCTCGCGCATCGCCTCGAGCAACGCCGTCTGCGCGGATGTCGTCTTTATCACCGCTGATAAGTTTCGCGTTCGCGGCACGTCATGCACCGTGCCGTAATGAGGCGGATTCTAGCACCGCGCTCGCTGAACCCCACAACCAGGTAGCGATCCTGCGGAGTCCGGCCGAAGATGATGAACCGTTCCTGCTCAGCCGAGTGGTCGGGATCCTTCATGGTCAATGAAAGCTCATCGGCAAAGACCGCGGTCGCCTCATCGAAGCTGACGCCGTGCTTTGCAAGATTGCTTTCCGCCTTGTTTGGCCCAGCCCTTACTGCTTCCGCGGCGGGTACCGCCACCACGCGAGCAATACCAGCACTGCGAACGCCGTATACGCCGTCGTGAACACCCACCCGGGCGCCTCGTAGAAAATCAGCGCCTGCAACCAGTGCTCGATGAAGCTGCGGTCATACGCGGCCGTGCCAGCCCTGACCCGCAGCCAGGACTCGAGCGTCGTTAGCGGGCAGAGCACGCCGAGCCAGGACTGGGCCGCGACAATGCCGATCGCTGCAAGATGTGCGAGCCTGAACCACCAGCGGTTGACCCAGGGCCAGCGCCGCCAGTTGCCGATCACGATCAGCACGAGTCCGCTCACGACGAACAGCACCACGCCAACGTGGACGATCAGGACGAGGTCAGCTAGTAGTTGCCAGGGCATCTGTTTCGCAATCTTGTCACTGAGGCGTCTCCAGCCGTCCCGCTACCTCAGCAGTACCCCAGGTAACCACAACGCAATCCCCGGTAGAGACAGGATCAGCACGGCCAGTATCAGGTTGCACACGAGATAAGGCACAGCCGCCCTCACCACGGTTCCGAACCTGGTGCCGGGCGGTGCGGCGCCCATCATCACGAAGAGCAGCAGGCCGAAGGGTGGCGTGGTCAGGCTCATCTCGAGGGCCAGCAGCATCAGGAGGCCGAACCACACCGGGTCGATGCCGAGCAGCTTCACGACGGGGAAGAAGATCGGCACGGCCAGCAGCATGATCGAGATCTGGTCGAGAAAGCAGCCGAGGACGATGACGGCGACGAACATCGTCGCGAGGACGAGCACGGGGTCGGAGGCGTAGCCGAGTATCCAGCTCACGGCGCTGCGCGAGAGGCCGGAGTAGGCGAGAAGCTGGCTGAATACGGAGCTGGCGATGATCAGGACGAATACCGTGGCGGTGACGGCCACGGTGTCGAACAGCGCTTCGCGGACGGCGCGTTGCGTCAGGCAGCCCTGCACGGCGGCGAGCAGAGCCACGGCGAGAACGCCGAAAGCGGCGGCTTCCGATTGCGTGGCGATGCCGCGCACGATCAGCGCTACGACAGCGGCGAGCACCAGGCCCATCGGCAGAACCTGCGTCGCGAGGAGCTGCAGCTTGCGGCTGCGCGGGACCGCTTCGACGTCGTACGCGGGGGCCGCTGCCGGGTCCAGCCGCACCTGGATCGCGATCTGCGCGATGTAGAGGAGTGCCAGCAGCAGGCCGGGCAGGAGGCCCGCGATGAGCAGCGCGCCGATGTTGATTCCGGCGAGGCTCCCGAGCAGCACCGCGAGCGACGACGGCGGGATCAGCATCGCGAGGCCGCCGGTGCCCACGACGGGCCCGATCGCCATGTGCGGCGAGTAACCGCGACGCACCATCTCCGGCACCATCAGCGAGCCCAGCATCGCGGTGTTGGCGATCGTCGAGCCGGTGAGCGTCGAGAACGCCGTGCTGCCGGTTACCGTCAGGTAGCAGAGACGCCCGGGCAGACGGCCGAACAGGGCGTCGAGCGCGTCGAAGATGCGCAGTGCCAGCCCGCTGCGAAAAAGCAGCGCGCCCATCATCACGAACAGCGGCACGGCGACCAGGGTGAACGAGGTGATCAGCGCGACCGAGTCGTCGATGGCCTGCAGGAGGCCGGTCACCCCGCCCATCAGGAGCCATGCGCCGACCAGGTTTGCGCCGAGGAAGGCGAAGAGTACCGGGACGCCGACGATCATCAGCGTCAGCATCAGGGCGAGGACCAGTAAGCCGGTCTCGAGCGGGCTCACAGCGATTCCCGTTCCGCGAGCGGGCGGGCCAGCGCTTCGCCGCGGATGCAGAGGCGGAGAAACTCGCTGCCCATGAGCAGGAAGCCCACGGTGAGCGGCGCGAAGAGCCAGCCGCGCGGTATGTCGAAAGAGCGCACGTCGGCTTCACCACGCAGTGTCGCTTCGATGGCGAGCCAGAGCGCCAGGCCGGCCACGATCAGTGACAGCGTCGCACAGAAGGCGCAAATCGCCCGCTCCCAGAGCCGGCGCAGTAGCGGCGGCAGCCGCTCCAGCACCAGCGCGATCACGATGTGCCCGCGGCGGCGCACGAGTGCCGGTGCTACGGCCAGCGTCATGTAGAGGAGCGAGTACTCCGTCAGCGCCACCGTCGACTCCGGCGGCGTCAGGCCCAGGTTCCGCGCGATCACGTCCCAGACAATCAAGAGGCACACGGCGCCGGCCATGAGCGCTGCCGCGGCGACCAGCCCTTCGATCAGGCGGTCATAGGCTGAAACGAGGCGTTTCAATTCCCGGTGCCTTCCGGCCAGAAGAGCGGCTTCAACTTCGCTGCGGAAGCCGGCGCGCGCTTCGCGAACCGGTTCCAGGTCGATTCGAGCGCCAGCCGCTCCCAGGCTTCGCGCTGTGCTGGCGGCAGCACCAGGGCACGCACGCCAGCGGCTTCGAGTGCCGCGGCTTCCTCAGCTTCGAGCCGCGCGAAGCGCTCGCGATTGCCGCGCTCGTAGCGGATCGCCTCGGACACGAGCAGCGCCCGCCCTTCCGGCGCCAGCCGCGCCCAGGCGTCGAGGTTGATCTGCAGGCACATCGCCAGGCGCTGCACCGGCGGATCGATCCGCGAGCGGATGAAGCGGTTCACGCCCAGATCCGGAACGCCGATGCTGGTGAAAGCGAAGCCCTGCACCAGGCCGCGCTCGAGCGCCGTGTACACCTCGCTCAGCGGAATCTGCACCGGCCGGCCCCCGAGAGACTTCACGAATTCGCGGTGCGAGGGCGAGGTGCGGATCAGCAGGCCGTCGAGATCCGGCAGGCCGTCGGCGCGCAGTGGCGGCGCCTCGCGCAGAAAGACCTGCGATCCGATGCCCGTCTGCACCCAGCCGATCAGTCGTGCGTTCGCCCGTGATGCCCAGTAGGGCTGCAGGGCATCGAGCGCACCGCTGACGCGCGCCTGCTCCGGGCTGATCGTCGCGCCGTAGATCGCGTCGCCCTCTGGCAGCTGGCCGAGGAAGTAGGTCATGCCGCCGAAGACCATGTCGATGGCCCCGCGGCGCAATGCGTAGAGCATCTGCTGCTCGGGGATGACTTCGGGCCCGCCAAGGAAGTCGATGCGCACGACCCCTCTGCCGGCTGCATTGACGGCGTCGACGTAGCGCAGAAAGTCGGCGGTAAAGTTCTGGCGGCTGCTCCAGGCGCTGCCGAGGCGCAGGCGCACCTCCTCGGCCGCTGCTGGGAGTGCGGCCAGCAGCGCGGCCGCGAGCCAGAGCAGCGTGAAGATGCGCCGGGTTGTTCGCGGCCTGTTCATCCGGCTACATTCCCGCAATACCCGGGAAATTGAAATAGCCGACGCCGCCCATGCTCGACATTGTTCTCGTCACCGTCGCCGCCGCGCTCGCCGGCTTCATCGACGCCATGGTCGGCGGAGGCGGGCTCGTGCTGGTGCCGGCGCTGTTCAGCGTCTTTCCGCAGGCGGTGCCCGCCACGCTGTTCGGCACCAACAAGGGCGCGGCCATCTGGGGTACCGCCTGGGCGACGCTGCAATACGCGCGCCGCGTGCAACTCGACTGGGCGGTGCTGGCGCCAGCGGCGATCGCGGCGCTGGCAGGGTCTGCCATCGGCGCCTGGGGCGTGACGCAGGTCTCCCCCGAAGGGCTGCGCCGCGCGCTGCCATTCGTGCTCCTTGTCGTATTCGTCTACACGCTGCTCAGGCCCGATCTCGGCCGTGTGCACGCCCCGCGACTCGGCCCCGCCGCGGCGCGCGCCGTCGGCATCGGTCTCGGTCTCACGCTCGGCCTGTACGACGGCTTCTTCGGCCCCGGCACGGGGAGCCTGCTGGTTTTCCTGTTCGTGCGCCTGCTCGGCTATGACTTCCTGCACGCGTCGGCGAGCGCGAAGCTCCTCAACGCCGCAACCAATGCTGCCGCGCTCGCGCTGTTCGCGGCCACGGGCCACGTGTGGTGGGCACTCGCGCTCACGATGGCGGTGGCCAACGTCGCGGGCAGCTGGCTCGGCACGCACGTCGCCCTGCGCCGGGGCACGGGTTTCTTGCGCGGCGTGTTCATCGTGGTGGTTGCCGCCCTGATCCTGAAGACCGGCTACGACGCTTTCTTCTGACCCGGCTTCTGCGCCCAGTCGGCTGGCAAGGGACAGAGGGGACAGACCTCTGGCCTGTCCCCTCGTCTGATCGGAAACGCTACTTGCCCTGGATGCCGAGCAGGTCGATCTCGAAAACCAGCGTCGCGCCCGGCGCGATATCGGCGCCGGCGCCGCGGTCGCCGTAGGCGATGGCGGCCGGGCAGGTGAGCTTCGCCTTCTCGCCGACCTTCATCTTCTGCACGCCTTCGGTCCAGCAGGAAATCACGCGATTCAGGGGAAACTCGGCCGGCTGGTTGCGCTCGACCGAGCTGTCGAAGACTTTCCCATCCGGCAGCGTGCCGTGGTAGTGCACCTTGACCGTATCGGTTGCCCCAGGGCTTGCGCCCGTGCCGGGTGTGATGGTGCGGTAGACCAGACCGGATTCGGTGCGCACGGCGCCTTCTTCCTTGGCGGCGGCGGCGAGGAATTCCTCGCCCTTGGCCGCACGATCCTTGGCGGCGGCTTCGATGCGCGCCTGGGCCAGGGTCTGGAACTTCTCCTGGTACTGCTCGACCTTCACGGCGAGTGTTTTGTCCTGCAGTGCATCGCTGAAGGCGCGCTGGAAGACTGCCAGCTCCTCCGCGTTCAGCTGCAATTGCTCGGCCTGGGAGCCGATCTGCTGGCCGACGGCCGCACCGTAGGCGTAGATGGCCTTCTGGTCCTCGGTCATGGCCGGAACCTCGGGTTCCTTGGCCTGCTGCTGGCAGGCGGTGACGAGGAGGACGGCGGCGGTCAGGGCGGCAGCCGGAATTCTCGATCTGGACATGTAATTGACCTTTGCTGGGGCCTGGTCGGCCCGTTGCACAACGGCGGCGATGCTAGCACGGCCTGCCGAGGCGCCGGCGGCGCAAAAAAACCCGGAGCAGCGAACTGCTCCGGGATTCCAGACCCGGCGCAGAGCGCGGGCCCGGCAAGCCTGACTGAACCCAGGGCTCAGTTCACCATGTTCTTCAGTGCCTTCAGCGGCAGGATCCGCACCTTCTTGGAGGCCGGCTTCGCCTTGAAGACCATCTTTTCACCAGTGAACGGGTTTACGCCCTCGCGTTCCTTGGTTGCCGGCTTCTTCACGACCTTCATCTTAAGGAGGCCCGGCAGCGTGAACAGCCCACCGCCACGCAGGCTCTTCTTGACGCACCCGGCCAGGGAGTCCAGGACCGCGCTGGCCTGCTTGCGGGACAGCTTCGTGTCCTTCGAGATCTGATTCAGGATGTCCGACTTCGTCGGAGCTCCGCCCTTCTTTGCCATGTTCGTTTTACTCCTCGCACAGAGAGTGATTAAGTCACGCGGCGAAGTATAAACACAGTTTTCGCCGGGAAACATAGTGTTTTTCGATTTGACTTTGTCGCCCGGTTTCGGTGCGAATCGCGCGTTTCGCCCCCGATGCGCAGTCCGTACGTACCTTCCCCGGCCTCGCGCGCGGCTGCAGTGTCCGGCATAAGTTGCGGGAATCCTGCGGAAATTGCGCTCCTGCAGTTGCCACCAGACAGCGGACAATCCGGCCAGCCCATCGCGGGTATAAACAGCAGGTAAATGAGAATCGCGAAGCGGACAACAGCCATCACGTTGGGCTGCGCTTCGCCTCCCTCGTTGCCAGTACCGGTCGCGAACAAGGTGGCTCCGCCCAGCAACGCAAAGACTCCACCCGCGACGATGAATGCCGCAATCAGCATCAGCAGCGTTTTGCCGTAGAACAGATAGAACTGGCCGGTAGGAAATCCCGTCACGAACGGCGTCTGGCCGAAGCGGATGTTGCGGTAGGAGCTCATGCGCAGGGTGAACATGCGCGAGCGGACGATGATCCACCGGATGGCGATGAAGAGCAGCAAAGCAGCCACCGCGCCGAGTACCGGCGAAACCTGGCCCAGGCCGAATATATCCCCAGCGTCAGGATGCTGAGCGCCAGATTGACGATCCAGATGCGGAAGTACTCGCCGCCGGAGCCGCGGAACTCGAATGGCTCGACGCTCGTGGATTCCATCGCAATGCATCCCCGAATCGTTCCCCGGAACGATTATGCTCCCCGCGCATGGCTGCTGGCCACAGCAAAGCCTGGTACGTGTATCTGGTCGAGTGTCGCGACGGCTCGCTCTACACCGGCATCGCCCGTGACGTGCAGACAAGGGTCGCGGCCCACAACGACGGCGGCGGGGCGCGCTATACGCGCAGCCGCCGGCCCGTGCGGCTCGTCTACAAGGTTCGCATGGCCGGGAAGTCGCAGGCCCTGCGCCGCGAGCACGCGATCAAGCAACTGAAGGCAGCCGACAAGCGCCGGCTCGTCGCGCGCCGGCCGATCAAAGGCGCCTGAGGAAGACCCGCATTTCGCGCTCTGCCTGCTTGTCGCCTTTCCTGCCGGCGACCGCGATGCCCGACTCGAACGCGGCGCGAGCGCCCGCTACATCCCCCGCCGCGGCGCGCGCCTTGCCGAGCAGTTTCCAGGCGGCGGAGTACTCGGCGTCGATGGCGACGGCCTTTTCCAGATGGGCAATCGCCGCCGCGTGATCGCCCGCTGACAGCTGCTCGCTGCCGAGCGAGTAGCGCAGCAGTGCGCCGTCCTGTCCCTTCGCGAGCAGCGCCTCCAGCGCGGCGATGCGGCTCATCGGCGCCAGAAGGCGGGCGAGATCAGCACGAACAAGGTGAAGATCTCGAGACGGCCGAGCACCATCGCGACAATGCATACCCACTTGTCGATGTCGGCCAGCGACTTGAAGTTGAAGGCTACCTCGCCGAGGCCCGGGCCGACGTTGTTGATCGTGGTGGCAATGGCCGAGAAGGCCGTCACCTGGTCGATCCCTGTGCCGGTCAGGACCAGAATCATCATGCCGAAGAGCACGATGTAGATCGCGAAGAACCCCCACACGCCGTCCACTACGCGCTGTGGCACGACGGTGTCCCCGAGACGCACCGGTATCTCTGCGGCGGGATGGATCAGGCGCATGATCTCGCGTGTACCCTGCCGGTAAAGCAGCATCCAGCGGATGACCTTCATGCCGCCGGAGGTCGAGCCGCCGCAGCCGCCGATGAACATGATGAACACCAGCAGCACCGGCACCATTCCGGGCCATGAGGAGAAATCGGCTGTGGTGAAGCCGGTCGTAGTAACGACGGAGACCACATGGAAGAGGGAATCTATCAAGGCGATATGGGGTTCGCCGTAGTGCTCCGTTATCACGAGTATGGCGGCTACGAACAGGCAGACGGTCGCGACGATCGCCAGGTAGGTCCGCAGCTCCGCGTCGCCGCGGTAGGTGCGGAAGCTCCGGGCCTGGAAGGCCAGGAAGTGCAGCGAGAAATTCACGCCGCCCAGGATCATGAACACGATCGCGACGATGTCGATCGCCGTGCTCTGGTAGTAGCCGATGCTCGCGTCGTGGGTGGAAAACCCGGCGGTCGACACCGTGGTGAAGCTGTGGCAGATCGCATCGAACGGCGACATGCCGGCCGCCCAGTAAGACAGTGCGCAGAGGACGGTCACGATCAGGTAGACGTACCACAGCGCCTTGGCGGTCTCGGTGATGCGCGGCGTCAGCTTGGTGTCCTTGGTGGCGCCGGAGACCTCGGCGCGGTAGAGCTGGGCGCCGCCGACGCCAAGCATAGGCAGCACTGCGACGGCCAGCACCACGATGCCCATGCCGCCCAGCCATTGCAGCTGCGCCCGCCACCAGAGTATCGCGGGCGGCTGGTGGTCCAGGCCGGTGATGACGGTGGCGCCGGTCGTCGTGAGGCCCGATACCGCCTCGAACACCGCATCGGTGACAGACAGCTGTGGATCCTCCGCGAAGAGCAGTGGTGCACCGGCGAACAGGCTGAGAAAGATCCAGAAGCCGGCAACGACGAGAAACCCGTCGCGGGTGCGCAGGTCGCGGCTGTGCCAGCGCACCGGTGCCCAGATGGCGATGCCGGTCAGGAGCGTCACGAGGAACCCGGCTACGAACGCGGCGGCGCTGCCGTCCTGGTACCAGGCCGAGACGAACACCGGCGGCAGCATCGTCAGGCTGAACAGCATCAGCAGCAGCCCGAGGATCTGCTGGACGACCTTGAGCTGCATGCGCTGGCGGTTACCCGAAGCGGCGCGTGGCGACTTGGAACAGGCGCTCCACCTGATCGACCTGCCGGCGGTCGGTCAGGAAGAGGATCACGTGGTCGTCGGCGCACACAACGGTATTGCGGTGCGCCTCCATCACGTCCTCGTCGCGCACGATCACGTTGATGCTGGTACCCGGAGGCAGCGGGATCTGGTCGATGCGCCTGCCGACCACCCTCGAGTTCTCCGGGGTACCGTGCGCGATCGCCTCGATCGCCTCGGCGCGACCGCGCCGCAGCGAGTGCACCTTGACCATGTCGCCCTGCCGCGCCTGGGCGAGCAGGGTGCCGATCGTGATCTGCTGCGGCGATATCGCCACGTCGATGGTGCTCTTTTCCATCATTTCCGCATACGACGGCCGGTTGATCAGCGCCATCACCTTCTTGCAGCCGAGATCCTTGGCGAGCATCGCGGAGAGGATGTTGGCCTCGTCGGCGTTCGTCACGGCGATGAACACGTCGGCGGCGTCGATGTTCTCCTCGAGCAGCAGGTTTTCGTCGGCCGCGTCGCCCGACAGCACGATGGTCTTCGCCAGGCGCTCGGCCAGCCGGCGGGCGCGGCTGCGGTCGCGCTCGATGATCTTGACGTTGTTGGTTTCCTCAAGCGCCGAGGCGAGCTGCATGCCGATATTGCCGCCGCCGGCGATCACCACGCGCCGCACCGGCGGCTCGAGCCTGCGCATCTCCGCCATGACGGTGCGGATGTCGTTGCGCGCGGCGATGAAGAACACCTCGTCGCCTTCGCGGATCAGCGTCTCGCCATCGGCAGGCACGCTCTGGCCGTCACGGTATATCGCGGCGATACGCACCTCCACGTTCGGGATGTGGGTCTTGAGATCGCGGATGCGCTGGTTGACGAGCAGGCCGTCGCGCCGTGCCCTCACGCCGACCAGGCGGACGCGCCCGTCGGCGAAGTCGAGCACCTGGAAGGCGCCCGGGTAGCGGATCAGCTGCTGGATGTACTGCGTGACGAGCAGTTCCGGGCTGATGCGCACGTCGACGGCGACGGCGTCGCTCGCGAACAGCTCCTCGTGGGTGATGTACTGGGCCGAGCGGATGCGGGCGATCTTTTTGCCGATGTTGAACACGCGGTGCGCGACTTCACAGGCCACCATGTTCACTTCGTCGCTGTTGGTGACGGCAATCACCATGTCGGCGGCGGCGCCGCCGGCCCGCTCCAGCGTGTCGGGATGGGCGCCGTGACCGACGACCGTGCGTACGTCGAGGCGGTCCTGCAGTTCCCGCAGCACGGCGGGATCGTGGTCGATGATGGTGACTTCGTTGGCTTCCTGCCGGGCGAGCTGGTTCGCGGCTGACGAACCGACCTGGCCGGCGCCGACGATGATGATCTTCATGCGGCGAGTCTACATGAGCTCGAGATTGGCGTAGGACATCACCAGCCACTTGGCGCCGCCGTTCTCGAAGTTCACCTGCACGCGCGCGTGGGCGCCGTTGCCTTCGCAGTTGAGCACCACGCCCTCGCCGAACTTGCCGTGGCGCACGCGCTGGCCGAGTCGCACCGGTTGCTCGGGGTCCTGCAGGCCGCTGCCCGCGTGGCCGGGCGCCTGCCGCTGGTAGACCGGGCGGGACACCCTGATCTGCGGACGCAGTTCCTCGACCAGCTCGGCCGGGATCTCGCGGATGAAGCGCGAGGGTTGGGCGAAGCTGTCGACGCCGTGCAGGCGGCGCTGCTCGGCATGGGTCAGGTACAGCTCGCTCATGGCCCGGGTCGCGCCGACGTAGCAGAGGCGGCGCTCCTCCTCCAGGCCCTCGGCATCCTCGAGCGTGCGGCGGTGGGGGAAAAGGCCATCCTCCATGCCGGCCAGGAAGACCACCGGGAACTCCAGGCCCTTGGCCGAGTGCATGGTCATGAGTTGCACGCAGTCGTCCCACTCGCTGCCCTCGGCTGCGCCCGACTCGAGGACGGTATGGGCGAGGAAGGCGTCCAGCGGAGACAGCTCCTCATCCGGTTCGCCCGGCATCTCGGCCGGGTCGAAGCTGCGCGCGGCGCTCACCAGTTCCTCCAGATTCTCGATCCGTGCCTCGGCCCGGTCCCGCTCCTCCTTCTGGAAGTGGGGAATCAGCCCCGAGCGCTGCACGACGTGGTCCACCTTCTCGTGAAGTTCGATGCCGGCGGTATCGCGGTCCATCTGGTCGATGAGGGCGAGGAAGTCGTAGACGGCCTTCGCCGCGCGACCCGACAGCTGCCCGCCAGCCGCGCTCTGCGCCGCGCGCCACAGCGGGATGCCGTTGGCGCGGGCGTAACCGCGGATCTCGTCGACCGTCCGCGCGCCGATGCCGCGGGTCGGGACGTTGACCACGCGCTCGAACGAGGGGTCGTCGTCGCGGTTGGACGTGAGCCGCAGGTAGGCCAGCGCGTCCTTGATCTCGGCCCGCTCGAAGAACCGCAGGCCGCCGTACACGCGGTACGGGATGCCCGCATGCAGCATCGCCTCCTCGAACACGCGCGACTGCGCGTTGGAGCGGTACAGGATGGCCGCCTCGTCGCGCCGGTGCCCGGCGGCGACGAAGGAGCGGATGCGCTCGGTGATGAACTGCGCTTCCTCCCGCTCGTTGTAGGCGCTGAAGATGCGGATCGGCGCGCCGGCGCCGGCCTCCGTCCACAGCTCCTTGCCGATGCGGCCCGAGTTGTTGGCGATGAGCGCGTTGGCGGCGCGGAGGATGGTGCCGGTGGACCGGTAGTTCTGCTCGAGCTTGACGAGCTGTGCCGCCGGGAAGTCCCGCCGGAAGCGGTTCAGGTGTTCAGTGCGGGCGCCGCGCCAGCGGTAGATCGACTGGTCGTCGTCGCCGACGGCGAAGGGCAGGCCGTCGGTGCCAGACAGCGCCAGCAGCCAGGCGTACTGGATGGCGTTCGTGTCCTGGAACTCGTCGACGAGCACATGCCGGAAGCGGCGCTGGTAGCTCGCCAGGATGTCCGGGTTCCGCGCCCAGAGCTCGTGCGCGCGGAGCAGCAGCTCGGCGAAATCCACGACGCCGGCGCGCTCGCAGGCCTCCTGGTAGACGCGGTAGAGATGGATCATCTGCCGGCGGTTGATGTCGCCCTCATCGCGCAGCTGCTCCGGTCGCCGGCCCTCGTCCTTCTGGTTGTTGATGAACCACTGGATTTCGCGTGGCACCCAGGTGCTCTCGTCGAGTTCCAGCCCCTTCAGGATCCGCTTGATGAGGCGTTGCTGGTCCTCGGCATCGAGGATCTGGAAGGTCTGCGGCAGGCCCGCTTCGCGCCAGTGCCGGCGGAGCAAACGATGGGCGAGGCCGTGGAAAGTGCCGACCCAGAGATTCTGCACCGGGATGCCGAGCAGCTGCTCGATGCGACCGCGCATCTCGGCAGCCGCCTTGTTGGTGAACGTGACCGCCAGGATGCCGTAGGGCGAAACCCCCTCGACCTGGATCAGCCAGGCGATCCGGTGGACGAGCACGCGGGTCTTGCCGCTGCCCGCGCCGGCCACGACGAGCATGGGCGACTGCGGCGCAGTGACGGCCGCGCGCTGCGCGTCGTTGAGCGGCGCGATGATCGGAGTAACGTCCATCGGCGAATTCTACCAGCCGCCCGAGTGGCGGGAATCCAGGCGAACAGGCGAGATTCGCGGCGTGAATCTTCCGAGCGATGCCGCAGACTGTTGCCTGACACCGGCGCTGCCGGCGACGAACTAGTTGCCCGCAATTGCGCGCAGAAACGCTTCGGCGTAGCGCTCGAGCTTCACCTGGCCGACGCCGGTGATCTCGAGCAGGGCATCGGCCGTGGCCGGACGCCGACGGCTCATCTCGAGCAGCGTGGTGTCGCCGAACACCACGTAGGGCGGCACGCCCTGCGCGTCGGCGAGTTCGCGGCGCAGGCTGCGCAGGCGCTCGAACAGCTGCTGGTCGGCGTCCGCCAGCGGCGATTCGGCGACGGCCTGTTTCGCCCGCTTGCCCTTCGGGGTCTTCGCCGTGGCCTTCCGCTTCACGCGCGGCCGGGCCAGCTCGAGAGTGGTCTCCCCGCGCAGCAGCGGCCGCGCCGTATCGGTCAGCTTCAGCACCGACCAGTTGGCGATGTCCTGGTACAGGAACCCCCGGTGGATCAGCTGGCGGAAGATCGACATCCACTCGGTTTCGCCGAGATCGCGGCCGATGCCGTAGGTGGACAACCGGTCGTGGCCGAGCTGGCGGATGCGATCGGAATCAGCGCCGCGGAGAACGTCGATCACATGCTTCATGCCGAAGCGCGATCCGACCCGAAACACGCAGGACAGGGCCTTGCGCGCGGCCTCGGTGCCGTCGAAAGTCTCCGGCGGGTTCAGGCAGACGTCGCAGTTGCCGCAGGCCTCGGCGAGCGACTCGCCGAAGTAGCCCAGCAACACCCGGCGCCGGCAGGTGAGGCTCTCGGCAAAGGCCACCATCGCGCCGAGCTTGTAGGTCTCGATGCGCCGCTGGTCCTCGTCCGCGGTGTTCTCGATCATCTGCCGGGCAAGGACCACGTCCTGGGCGCCGTAGAGAAGCAGCGCCTCGGCGGGCAGGCTGTCGCGCCCGGCGCGGCCGGTCTCCTGGTAGTAGCCCTCGATATGACGCGGCATGTCGTGGTGGACGACGAAGCGCACGTTCGGTTTGTCGATGCCCATGCCGAAGGCCACCGTCGCGACGACGATCTGCACGTCGTCGCGGAGAAATCGCTCCTGCACGTCGTCGCGCGTGGTCGCGCCGAGCCCGGCGTGGTAGGCGGCGGCCTGGAAGCCATGGCCGCAGAGCTGCGCCGCGACTTCCTCGACGCGGCGGCGCGACAGTGCATAGACGATGCCCGACTCCCGACCCTGCCCCAGCAGGAACCGCAACAGCTGCTCGGCGGGCCGTTGTTTCTCGAGCACGCTGTAGCGGATGTTGGGGCGGTCGAAGCTGGTGATGTGCCGGCCAGGCTCCTCGAGCCGCAGCACGCGGATGATGTCCTCGCGCGTCTGCGGATCGGCAGTCGCCGTGAGGGCGGCCATCGGAACGCCGGGCAGGCGCTCGCGCAGTTCGCCGAGCTGCGCATACTCGGGCCGGAAGTCATGTCCCCACTGCGACACGCAGTGCGCCTCATCGACGGCGAGCAACGCGACTTCGACGCCATCCAGCCGGGCGAGGAACTCCGGGCTCATCAGTCGCTCCGGAGCGACGTAGAGGAGGTCGAGTTCGCCCGCATGGAGCCGGGCCAGCACGCGCCGCGCTTCCGCTGCCTCGAGCGAGGAGTTGTAGTAGGCCGCGCGCACGCCGAGGTCGACGAGGCCGTCGACCTGGTCCTTCATCAGCGAGATGAGCGGCGAGACGACGATGCCGACCCCGGGCCGCAGCAGCGCCGCGAGCTGGAAGCACAACGACTTGCCGCCGCCAGTCGGCATGAGCACGAAGGCATCGCGGCCGCCGAGCAGGTCCTCGACGGCCTCGCGCTGGCGGGGCCTGAATTCATGCAGGCCGAAAACCCTGCGCAGGGTTTCCTCGAGCGAACGGGCGGGAGTCCGGGGATCGTGCATGGATCGCGGCAGCGGGCCGGTCAACGGACGCGGAAGATCCTGACCGGCAGGCCGATGGCCACCCAGGGAGCCTGGTCGGCCTCGTAGACCTTCTCGCCGCTGCGCATGATCGCCTCGTAGGTGGCGATTGTGCGCTGGTAGCGCTCGGCCTCTGCGAGCCGCCGATCATAGTGATTGGCGATGACGACGTAGTCGATACCCTGTCGGGCGATGAACCCGGGATCGGCCAGCGTGCCGACGATGCCCCGCGGCACCGCGAACCGCCGCCCCTGCGTATCGAGCCGCCAGATGCGGCCTTGCTCCACGGTGTACAGGCGGTAACGATCCGCCGGCAGCTGCGGCGTGTAGCTCTCCGCCAGGATGGCGCTGCCGGCCGGTACGTTCTCGAGTATCCAGCGCGAGGCCATGTCGCGGCTGTCGTCGCGCGCGGTCGCGACGGTCCAGGGCAGCGACGCCATCGTCGGCTGTATCAGCGCCACGGCCGTCACCACCAGCACCATGGCGGACACTGCGCGCGCGCCGCTGCGGGCGCGGAGCGCGTCAGCGGCTGACGACAGGCCGAGGGCTGCCAGCGCCACCACGAACGGCAGGGCCGGCAGCGCCCAGCGGTCCCAGCGCAGGCTCAATGACGAGATGAAAGCGAGATACACGGCCAATGCGAGCAGCGCCAGCTGGCCCGAACGGTGCCGTCGAGTCAGCGCATGCCAGGCGCCGGCGACTGCCAGCACTGCCCCGATCGCGCCGATGTCGGTCAGGATCGGTCCGCCCAGGTAACTGGCCAGCGCAGGGAGAAAGCCTTCCGAAGTCCCGCTCAGATGGTAGGTCCGCGCCTCGAAATTCAGGTCGCGCAAGACGACCAGCGGCGAGACGAGGAGATAGGGGGAGCCGACCGCGATGCCTGCGATGGTCGCGCCGCCGGCTGCTGCCAGTCTCGGGAATTCCGCCCAGACAGGCGAGGAGCGGTCGCGGAGCCGCAGCAGGTGGGCGCCGATGATCACGAGGCTGAACACCGCAGCCGGGTACTTCGTCGCGATCGCGAGGCCGAGACAGAAACCTGCCGCAAGGTAGTCGCGCCAGCGCCCCACCGTCGCGACGGAGAGGACCGCCAGCATTGCCAGCAACACGAAGAAGGTCATCACCATGTCGGAGCGGGCGATGATGGACAGCTGCGTATGCAGCATGCTGGCGGCGAGCAGGCCGGTTGCCAGCATCGCGCCCGCCCCGCCGGCAATGCGCCGCGCGAACTGCCAGGCAAGCACCAGCGTTCCCGTCGCGAACAGGACGATCACGACGCGCGCGGCGAGAAACCACGGCGAAGGATCTTCCCGGAAGGCCGCTGCCGCCGCTGCCAGGTCGCTGCTGCCGACGATCTCGAGCGCGCCGAATGCGGCGAGAAAGCTGTAGATGGCCGTCGACCCGGGATGGCCGAACCAGCCGGGATCGAGGTTGCCGCTCTGGAGCATGGCGAAGGCGCGTTGCACGAAGTCCGGCTCGTCCGGGTCGTACACGAACGGCAGCCCCCAGTCGATGGCGTACAGCCGCAGCCCGAGGCCAGTCAGCGCGAGCAGCAATGCGCCAAGCGTGAACCAGCGATTGACGTCGTGATCGCGGATCACGCGCGCCTGGGCAGGAACGAAGTCGCGTGCAACAGGTTGATGGTGGAAAGGACGAGCAGTGCCGCGCCGGCGTTGTGCGCGGTCGCCACGGCGAGCGGCAACCCGAACCACACGGTGCTCACGCCGAGCACCATCTGCAGGCTCACGGCGGCGATGACGAGCCAGCCGGCGAGTGTCACGCGCGGCGGGTAGTGGCTGCGGCGGGTCGCCCGGCCCGCGACGATGACCAGCAACGCGAGCGTGACCAGCGCGCCCGCCCGATGCGTGAGGTGGATCGCGACGCGTGCCGCGGCATCCAGCACGCCACCCTCGTAGTTGATGCCGAGTCCGCGCCAGAGCACGAAAGCCTCTGCGAAATCCGCCTGCTCCGGCCACCATTGTCCAAGGCACTGTGGCAGGTCGGGGCAGGCCAGCGCGGCGTAGTTCGAGCTGGTCCAGCCACCGAGCAGGATCTGCCCGGTGAGCACCGCAAGCGCTGCAATTGCCGGCCAGAAGGCGCGTCGTCTGTCCGGCAGCGTTGCAGCCGACGGCTGCCGACGCGCCTCGAGGATGAGCCACCAGGCCAAGCCGAGCGTCGCCAGGCCGCCGAGCAAATGCGCCACCACGATCAACGGCTTCACGAGCAGGGTCACTGTCAGCATGCCCAGGAGCCCCTGCAACACGACGGTCAGGAGCAGCAGCAACGGCATCACGACCGGCTGGCGGGGATCGCGCCGGTTCGCGAACGCCAGTCCCGCAATGCCGACGATACAAAGGCCGAGCGTCGTCGCCGCGTAGCGGTGGATCATCTCCTGCCACGCCTTCCACTCGTCGACTGGCTGATCCGGAAACCTGGCTATTGCCGCTTCATGCTCGTGCGACTCGTCGGGTACGGTGAGCTGGCCGTAGCAGCCGGGCCAGTCGGGGCAGCCGAGTCCCGCATCGTTGAGGCGCACCCAGGCGCCAAGCACGACCACGACCAGCGTCAGCGATACGGCGACGAGCAGCAGGCGGCGATACCAGTCGTACATGGTCAGCCGATCGTCGAGGCTTTAAGCAGGTGTTTGATATCGGCATGCATGCCCTTCATGCCGGTGCCCGCGGGGTAGCGCAGCAGCACGTTGCCGAGCGGATCGGCGAGAAACACTTCGTGCCCGCCACGCGGCTCGATGACGCGCACGAGATTCGCGACGTCGGCCGCGCTGGTCGTGTAGCCGAGGCCGGGGTGCTCAGCGGCGAAAAACGCCTCGTCGGGCGTGCCCTGCGTGACGACGAACAGGCGCTGCACGCGTTCCATGTCGCGACCGAGCGCGCGACGCACCTGGCGTATCTCGACCAGCGCCTGACGGCAACCGGCGTCGCAGGCCCCAGTGCCCACATATATAAGAGTCCACCTGCCCTGCAGCATGCGCGTCCTGCCCGGTTCGCCGGGCTGGTCAAAGCCGACGTTCGCGAGTGGTCGTGCCGGCTGGTAAAGCTCGCCGTGATGCGTGGTGCCCTGCGGCCGCCACTGGAAACCGGTGAAGTAGAGGACCATCGCGACAGCGACGGGACCGAGGAACACCAGAGTGAGCAGCAGCAGAGTGCGGCGATTCTTGGGCACCTGGGGGATCGGGTGGACGGCGTCATTCATGGTGGTAGGCCGAGTGCGACACGCGGCGCCAGTTCAGGACGACATAGAGTACGACGACCAGCCCCGCGAGCGCGAACCATTGCACGGCATAGCCGATGTGCTCGACCGGTGTCAGCAGCGCCGGGCGCCAGCGGCGGTCGAAGCCGTCCGCGCCGACGGGATCGAGGAGCAGCTGGTAATCCCGTACCGGGTAGCCGAGCGCCTGCGCGAGATCCGCAGCCGTCGGGTACAGCATGACGCGGGGCCAAGGCAGGTCAGGCCGGGTGTCCGACGGACCAGCCCGCAAAGCGGCCCGCGGCAGCGCGTCGAGCAGTCCCGTGACCTGGCGCGGCGCATCGCCCACCGCGAGGTCGGGCAGTTTCCGGCGGTCCGGATTCGCGGGTATCCAGCCGCGGTTCACGAGCAGGGCTGTGCCGTCGCCGACGAGCGGCGTCAGCACCTCGTAGCCGGCACGGCCGTCGCGCGTCCGGGCGTCGAGCAGCACCTGGTGCGCGACGTCGTAACCGCCGGAGGCCATGATGACGGCGTAGCGCTGCGTGGCGAGCGCAGCGCCGTCGGTCGGGGCAGGTGCCGGCGCGCCGGCGGACCCGGTGTCGAAGCGCTCGAACAAGACGTCCTTCTGCTCTGAACGGTCGAGCTGCCAGTTGCCCAGGCCGACGAAGGCGCCACCGAGCACGAGCGTGCCCAGGGATGCCCAGAGGGGTGGCTGGAAGCGACGGGCCGGCATGGGGTGCGGATTGTACAATCCCGGACCATGAAGCTCTTCGTCATACTGGTCCTGCTCGGCATCGTCTACAGCATGGGCTCGGCCCTGTACTTCCTGATGAAGGACAAGGAGGACGGACAGCGGGTGCTGCGCGCCCTTACGATCCGGGTGGCACTGTCCGTGTTCTTGTTCCTGCTGCTGGTGATCGCCTACGTTGCCGGCCTCGTGCAGCCAACCGGCCTGCCTGCCGGCCCCCACTCGCCCTGAAGGCCGGGGCTGCTGGCTTTCAATCAGGGATTCGATATGACACACTCCGGCAAAGTCTTGTGCCGCTGCTGCCTTTTGGCCTGCAGCGCGGCACCACGAAGAAGCGCGAGGACAGGCTTCAGTGGCATGGACGCAAACGCTGGAGCCCTCCTGGCATAGGGGGACGCTCCCATGATTTGCCTCTACTATCTGGCGCCGAGTCTCGAGAGCACGCAGCGGATCACCGATGACCTGCACGCCGCCGGCGTCCAGGACTTCTTCCTCCACGTCATTTCCCGCGATGAGTCGGGGCTGAGAACCCGGCACATCCATTCCAGCAACTACCTGGAAACGCGCGACATCATCCGCGATGGATTCATCGGGGCTGCGCTCGGGCTGGCGCTCGGCCTGGTCCTCGTAATCGCCGCCATGTACTTCGAGCCATTCGGGCCCGGCGTGCCGCCGTTCATCTTCGCGCTGATCGTCGGGGTGATCACGCTGTTCGGCGCCTGGGAGGGCGGGCTGGCCGGCATCGCCTCCGAGAACAAGAAGCTCGCCAAGTTTCATCACGATCTCGAAGCGGGGCGCTTCCTGATTCTGATCTACGCGCGCAAAGCGCAGGGCCCGGCGGTGCGCGGGATGATGCGAGCCAAGCACCCGGAGGCCGAACTCGCCGCGGCGGATCGGCATTTCATCAATCCCTTCAGCAAGGTGCGCAAGCGTGCCCATCACCGGCACGGGGCGGCCGCGCGAGGGGGAAGCGCGCAACAAAGTAGTCAGTAGGATTCGCACAAAGGAAGTCGGCAATGTCGCTAGCGGTGGTCCTCATACTGCTCGTGGTCGGCTCAGTGATCTTTCATTTCCTCAGTCCGTGGTGGTTTACGCCGATCGCGTCGAACTGGGGAATGATGGACACCACGGTCGACATCACCTTCTGGGTGACGGGGATCGTATTCGTGGCCGTAAACCTGTTCATGGCCTACGCGATCATCCGCTTCCGACACCGGCAGGGGCAGCGCGCCAAGTACGAACCCGAGAACAAGAAACTCGAGTGGTGGCTGACGGTCATCACGACGATCGGCGTGGTGGCCATGCTCACACCGGGCCTCTTCGTCTGGGCTGACTTCGTCGCCGTGCCGAAGGATGCTGCGATCGTTGAAGTCGTCGGCCGGCAATGGAACTGGAGCTTCCGCTATCCTGGTGATGACGGGGTTCTCGGGGCCTCCAGCGCCAAGCTGACCACCCCCGACAATCCGTTCGGCATCGATCCTCAGGACGCAGCCGGCCAGGACGACGTCGTGGTATCGGACCAGGAATTGCGGCTGCCCCTCGACCGGCCCGTCAAGCTGCTATTGCGGTCGACCGATGTCCTGCACAACTTCACCGTGCCGCAATTCCGCGTGAAGATGGACTTGGTCCCCGGCATGGTGACCTACGTCTGGCTCACACCGACGAAGACAGGAACCTTCGAGATTCTCTGTGAGGAGCTGTGCGGCCTCGCTCATTTCGCGATGCGCGGCAAAGTGATCGTCGACGAGCCGGACGCTTACGCGACCTGGCTCGCGCAGCAGCGCAGCTTCGCCGGCACGCAGTCGCTGGCAGCGGCCGACCCCGTCGCGGGCCAGGTTTCCTACGCCACCTGCGCCGCCTGCCACGGTGCGCAGGGTGAAGGCAACGTACTGCTCAACGCACCAGCGCTGGCCGGCCAGCCAGGTTGGTATATCGATCGCCAGCTCGCGAACTTCAGGAAGGGCCTGCGTGGTGCCGCGCCGGGCGACACCTTCGGTCCGCAGATGGTGGGTTTCGCGAGCATACTGGATGCGGCCGCGACGCGTAATCTCATCGCCTATCTACAGACGCTGCCAGACCCGCGACCAGAGCAGAGCGTTTCCGGCGACGCCAGCGCCGGAGCCCGGCTCTATGACACCTGCGCGGGTTGCCATGGCGTCGATGGGCAGGGCATCTGGACGAGCAACGGTCCGCGGCTGGCGAACCTCGGCGACTGGTACCTCGAGCGCCAGCTGAAGTATTTCAAGCAGGGCGTGCGCGGCAAGCATCCACAGGATTTTCACGGGGCCCAGATGGCGTTACTGATGGGCACCTTGCGTGACGATCGTGCCATCGCCGACGTGGTCGCCTACATCAACACGCTGGGCTCGGGACCGGCAATGGCGGCGGCTGGCACGGCGGCCCGGTAGGGTTCAAGGGGATACAACAATGGCATACGTAGCAATCGCCGACCGCGACACGCACCTGCATGACCCGCAGACGTTCGTCACGAAGTACATCTGGAGCCAGGACCACAAGGTCATCGCCATCCAGTATTCCCTGATCGCCATCGGCGTGGGTCTGGTAGCGCTGGTCCTGTCCGGGATGATGCGCCTGCAGCTCGGTTTTCCGGACACGTTCTCCTTCATCACCCCGAACAACTATCTCCAGTTCATCACCATGCACGGCATGATCATGGTGATCTATCTGCTCACCGCGCTGTTCCTCGGCGGATTCGGCAACTACCTCATTCCCCTCATGGTCGGCGCGCGCGACATGGTATTCCCGTACATGAACATGCTGAGCGTGTGGGTCTACCTGCTCGCCGTCCTGGTGCTCCTGGCCAGCTATTTCGTGCCCGGGGGGCCGACGGGCGCCGGCTGGACGCTCTATCCGCCGCAAGCCATCCTCCCCGGTACCGCCGGCGCGAGCTGGGGGATCATCCTCATGCTTGTTTCGCTCGCGATTTTCATCGTGGCGTTCACGATGGGCGGGCTGAACTACGTCTGCACGGTGCTACAGGCACGCTGCCGTGGCATGACGCTGATGCGGATGCCGCTGAGCATCTGGGGCATCTTCATGGCGACGATTCTCGGCCTGCTGGCGTTTCCCGCCTTGCTGGTCAGCGCCATCATGATGATCCTCGATAGCCTGATCGGCACCAGCTTCTTCATGCCGGCCATCGTTTCGATGGGCGAGCAGCTCGCCTACGAGGGCGGCAGTCCGATCCTGTTCCAGCACCTGTTCTGGTTTTTCGGGCATCCGGAGGTCTACATCGTCGCGCTGCCGGCGTTCGGCATCGTGTCCGATCTGCTGAGCGTGCATGCCCGCAAGAACATCTTCGGCTACCGGATGATGGTGTGGGCGATTCTGGCGATCGGCGGACTGAGCTTCGTCGTCTGGGCCCATCACATGTACGTGAGTGGCATGAATCCCTATTTCGGTTTCTTCTTCGCCACGACTACGTTGATCATTGCGGTGCCGACGGCAATCAAGGTGTACAACTGGGTGCTCACCTTGTGGCATGGCGACATACACCTGCGCGTGCCCATGCTGTTCGCGATCGGTTTCATCTTCACCTTCATTCACGGCGGCCTGACCGGCCTGTTCCTCGGCAACGTCACCGTGGATCTGCCGTTGTCGGACACCTACTTCGTCGTCGGGCACTTCCACATGGTGATGGGCGTGTCCCCGATCCTGGTTGTCTTTGGCGCGATCTATCACTGGTTCCCGAAGATCACCGGGAAGATGTACAACGAGACGCTCGGCAAGTGGCACTTCTGGCTGACCTTCCTCGGTACCTACTCGATCTACCTGCCGATGCATTACCTGGGCATACTCGGTGTGCCACGCCGCTATTTCGCACTCGGCGAGACGGAATTCATTCCAGATTCCGCGCACATCGCCAACGAGAGTATTACGATTTCCGCGTTGATCGTCGCGGTCGTGCAGATCCTGTTTATCATCAACATGGTCTGGAGCACATGGCGCGGGCAGAAGGCGGACCCGAATCCTTGGGGTGCAACCACGCTGGAGTGGCAAACGCCGGACACGCCGCCCAAGCATGGCAACTGGGGTCCGAAGTTGCCCGAGGTGTATCGCTGGGCTTACGACTTCAGCGTGCCTGGCGCAGCGCGTGACTTCATCCCGCAGAACGAGCCGCTGGATCCGAAGATCGCCCCTGGCAGAGACCACGGCGTCCACGCGTGAGCACGACCGTACTGTTCGTTCTCGTTCTGGCCGGCGTCGTCGGCTGGTGGTTGTTCGCCCGGCAGCTGACCGGGAGGCCGTGGGAACTCGCGCAACGCAAGCTCGATGATTCGCACGAAGGCGCCACGCTCGCCGTCAGCCCCGCTCGCACCGGGCTGTGGGTGTTGCTTGCCGTCATCAGCTCTTTTTTCGCGCTGTTCATGTCGGCCTATGGCATGCGCATGATGCTCGACGATTGGCGACCGCTCGCGGAGCCGTCTTTGCTATGGGGTAACACCCTGATCCTCGTACTGAGCAGCATCGCGTTTCAATGGACGCGCGTCGCCGCTCGGCGTGGCGATCGTCCCGCCGTGCAGACGGGCCTCATCGTCACGGGGTTTTTTACCTTTGCTTTCCTTGCCGGCCAGGTACTCGCCTGGCGGCAGCTCAGTGCATCGGGGCAATATCTCCACAGTAACGTGGCCAACGCCTTTTTCTTCCTGCTCACCGGCTTGCACGGTCTGCACCTGCTTGGGGGTCTCGCGGCGTGGGCCAGGACGATGCTGCGCCTCATGCAAGCCGGCACGGCCTTGGGTCAGGCCCGCCAGAGCGTCGAGCTCTGTGCAACCTATTGGCACTACCTGCTGCTTGTCTGGTTGGTGCTGTTCGGAATGTTGTTAGCCACATAGTCGGGGGCACACAGGCGCATGAGCGATCACGCAATGACCAGCACGGCGCCGGCCGCCGTTGCACCGGACGGACTGAGCGGCGTCACGGCCGACTGGTCTGCGGACAAGCAAGCCTTCCCCGTCCCCTGGGGCAAGGCGATGATGTGGATCTTCCTGCTCAGCGACACTTTTATTTTCACTTGCTTCCTGACGTCGTACATGAACGTGCGCATGTCGACCACCGAGGTATGGCCGAACGCCAGCCAGGTTTTCGCGCTGCACATCGGCGGCGCCGACGTGCCGATGGTCCTGATCGCGATCATGACGTTCATCCTGATCACGAGCAGCGGAACCATGGCTCTCGCCGTGAACTACGGTTACCGGCGCGACCGCGCCCGGACGACGTCCCTGATGCTGATTACCGCGGCCTTTGGCGCCGTGTTCGTCGGCATGCAGGCGTTCGAGTGGACCAAACTGATCGTCGATGAAGGCATACGGCCGTGGGGCAATCCGCTCGGCGCGGCGCAGTTCGGCTCCTCGTTCTTCATGATCACAGGCTTCCACGGCCTGCACGTGTCCGCCGGAGTAATCTATCTGGTGGTCGTGGCGATGCGCGTGTGGAACGGGTTCTACGATCGCAAGGGCACTTACGAGACCGTCGAGATCACCGGCCTGTACTGGCACTTCGTCGATCTCGTGTGGGTGTTCATTTTCGCGTTTTTCTATCTTTGGTGAGAAAGGCTGGACGACACGCATGGACAAGGCCGAAGGTCAACAACACCCGCTGGCGATCTACCTGTGGATCTGGGTAACGCTATTCGTGCTCAGCGCTTTCTCGTACATGGTCGACTACTTCCACGTGCAGGGATATCTGCGCTGGACACTGATCATCATTTTCATGTTGCTCAAAGCAGGGCTGATCGTGGCCGTGTTCATGCACATGGCCTGGGAACGCCTGGCACTGAAGTTCGCGATACTCGTGCCGCCGCTTTGTCTGCTGGTTCTGATCGGCCTGATGGCCGTCGAAGGTGATTACACCTTCTTCACGCGACTGTCGGAGTTCGTGCGCTGATCCTGATCCGCAACACCCCAAACCCAGGCGAGGATGCCGAAGACGAGCAGCGCGAGGGCGACGATCGCGAACGGCAGCGGCGGCAGCCACAGTGGAACTTCCTCGAGCGTTGGCGTGCCGACAAGCGAACCGATGACGATCACGAGCAGCATGCCGAAGGTGATTCCGAGCGCGATCACCGGCTGCCGGCGCCAGGCCAGCGCCCAGAGAGCGATCAGTAGCAGAAGCACAATCACGAAAGTGGTAACGCTCATTATCGTTGCTCCCTGAAGAGTCCCTGATCGCCCGGCTCTTTCCTAGCGCGACTCCGCCAGCATATAGGCGACTGCTGCCCTGACTTCCGCGTCCGAAAGGTTCACGAAGCCGCCTTTGGCCGGCATCACGCCTTTCTTCCCCTGGAAGCCCGCGATCGCATTGCGCTCCAGCGACGCCACGCCCTGCGCGATGCGTGCTCCCCAGTCCGCCTTGTCTCCCAGCTTTGGCGCGCCGGCAATGCCGGCACCATGGCAGGCATTGCAGGCTTGATTGAATACCTGCGGACCAGACAGGGGGGCCGCCACCGGTGCCGGGATAGCGGCAACGGGGGTGGCATCGGTTTGCCCGGCGGGCGACTCCTGGCCGGCAAGTACCACCGTCCCGACCGGCTTGAGTCGCTCGTCGACCTCATGCTGGTACTCCGGATTGTCGCGAACGGCGACATTCTGCGTCCTCGACGCCACGAAGGCAGCGAGCAGCCCGAGTCCCACGGCTGTTGCAATGAGCACACCCATGATCAGCGTGAACAAATCCATGAACTTCCGGTCGTGGGTGGCCAATCGCTTGCTCCTGCGGGGATGATCGGCGAGGCACGTTTGATATTGCCAGCTAGTATAACTGGCGTCCGATGCTACGCAAACGCCGCCCGTGCGCGCCTATCGATGAATTTGCCAGCCTTGGCCTATACTCGACGGTGGTTGCAGCATTCTGATGAGAGATTGGAAATGAATGTGCTTACGGTGCTCATCGTGTTGGCATTGCTTGCCACCATGGCCACGTTGCTTTTGGGGCTCATCTCCATGGGCGGCGGCGGTTCTCTGGATCGACAGCTCAGCACGCCATTGATGTGGGCCCGGGTGGGCCTTCAGGCCCTTGCGGTGGCGCTGCTGATCATCGCCGCGGCAGTCGCGCCGTGACGGCCTAAAACCAATACACGAAGATGAACAGGCCAAGCCACACGACGTCGACGAAGTGCCAATACCAGGCGACACCCTCGAAGGCAAAGTGCCGATCCGGCGTGAAGTGACCGCGCAGACAGCGTAGCCAGATGACGGTGAGCATGATCGCGCCGATGGTCACGTGTGCGCCGTGAAAACCCGTCAGCATGTAGAACGTCGAGCCGTAGATCCCGGTCTGCAGAGTCAGGTTCAGGTGCGTGTACGCTTCGTAGTACTCGTACACCTGGCAGCCCATGAAGACGAAGCCGAGAATGAACGTGGCTCCAAGCCAGACCAGCAGCGACCCACGTCGGCCAGCTTTCAAGGCGTGATGGGCGATAGTCAGGGTCACGCCGCTCGTCAGGAGAATGGCCGTGTTCAGTGCCGGAATCGGGAAAGGACCCATCGGAGAGAAGTTGCCGCCTACGGCGCCCGGTCCATTCGATGGCCACTCGTTTTCGAAGCTCGGCCAGATCAGCAACTTCGTCCACATATCGGTCCCCTCGCCGCCCAGCCATGGCAGTGAGAGTTGGCGGGCATAAAAGAGCGCGCCGAAAAATACCGCAAAAAACATGACCTCGGAGAAAATGAACCAGCCCATGCCCATGCGAAAGGACTTGTCTACCTGTTCGTTGTAGAGCCGCGACTCGCTTTCCCCGATCACCTGGCCGAACCAGCGGAACATCATGTACAGGAGCAAGGCGATTCCGGCGTATACCGCCACCTCGCCTGCACCGGAGCCATTGAGGACCCGGGAGACGCCCCAGAACAGCGTGAACAGGGCGATGGAACCGATGATGGGCCAATTGGTGCCATGAGGCAGGTAGTACTTGACTGGTGCGGCGTCGTTGGTCATGCGCATCATCCCCCGGGAATAGTCACGCCGTGGACTTCACGAACATCGTGTAGGACAGCGTCACGCGATCGACATAACTCGGCAGGTTGCGATCCAGATAGAACTGTACGACAAGCTCGCGTGTTTCCTGCGGTTCGAACTTCTGCTCCTGGAAGCAGAAGCATTCGGTCTTGTTCACGTACTGCGCGGCGCCGCCAGGGGCAACATTCGGGATTGCCTGGCCAGTCAGCGGGTGATCCGTCAGATTTCGTGCCCTGAACTTGACGGTCTGGAGCTGGCCCGGATGCACCGCGAGTTCCGTGACCGCCGGCGCAAACTCCCAGGGGGCGTACTCGTTGACCGAAGCGAGAAATTCAACCGTTATCGTCCGCTGCTCGTCCATCGCAACGGGAATCGCGGTAACCGCCTGCACGTTTCTGCCGCCGATCCCGGTTATCTCGCAGAGCAGGTCATAGAGCGGAACCAGCAGATAGCCGAAGCCGAACATGCCTATCGCCAGAGCAACCAGCCGCAGTGTCAGACTGCGATTGGAGTGTCGGGCGAAATGGCGCTGGCTGCTGCGCTCTGCCATGTCAGTTGGGTAGCTTTACGAGGAAGTAGGTGACATAGAAAGAGAGCGACAGCACCACCAGCAGCCAGACCTGGCGTCGCACGCGCCTGCGGGACTCGTCGCGTGCCTTCATTTGACCAGCGGGGCCTCTTCGAAGGTATGGTAGGGAGCAGGAGACGGCACGGTCCACTCCAGGCCCTCGGGATGGTCCCATACCTGACTCGTCGCCTTCTGCCCGCCTCGAGCACACTGCACGACGATCCAGACGAACAGCAGCTGCGCGAAGCCGAAGCCGAAAGCGCCGATACTCGACACGAGGTTCCAGTCCGTAAACTGCGTGGCATAGTCCGGGATGCGACGCGGCATGCCGGCCAGGCCGAGGAAATGCTGCGGAAAGAACAGCAGGTTCACAAAAATCGTGGACAGCCAGAAATGCCACTTGCCGAGCGTCTCGTCATACATGTGGCCGGTCCACTTGGGTAGCCAGTAGTAGGCCCCCCCCAGCGCTGCGAACAGGGCACCCGGCACCAGCACGTAGTGAAAGTGCGCCACGATGAAATAGGTGTCGTGGTACTGAAAGTCGAGCGGCACGATGGCCATCATCAGGCCGGTGAAGCCGCCTATGCTGAACATGAACAGGAAGCCGATGGCGAACAACATCGGTGTCTCGAACGTGAGCGAGCCGCGCCACATCGTCGATATCCAGTTGAAAACCTTCACGGCCGTCGGTACGGCAATCAGCATGGTCGTCATCATGAAGAACAATTCGCCAGCGAGCGGCATGCCGACGGTGAACATGTGATGAGCCCACACGATGTAGGAGAGAAAGCCGATGCTGGCGGTCGCGTACACCATTGAGTCATAGCCGAACAGTCGCTTGCGCGAAAAGGTGGGAATGATCTGCGACACGATTCCGAAGGCCGGCAGAATGATGATGTAGACCTCCGGGTGCCCGAAGAACCAGAAGATGTGCTGGAACAGCACGGGATCGCCGCCGCCGGCAGCCTGGAAGAAGCTCGTACCGAAGAATTGATCCGTGAGTAACATCGTGACGCCACCGGCCAGCACGGGCATAGCACCGATCAGCAGATACGCCGTGACGAGCCAGGTCCAGACGAACATCGGCATCTTCATCAGCGTCATGCCGGGTGCGCGCATGTTCAATATCGTCACGATGATGTTGATGGAGGCCATGATGGACGAGATGCCCAGCAGGTGGATCGAAAAAATGGTGAACGGAAAGCCGTCGCCTGCCTGCAGTGACAGGGGCGGATAAAGCGTCCAGCCCGAAGCCGGCCCTCCGCCCGGCATCAAGAGGGTCGCGAGCAGCATTGCACCGGCGAAAGGCAGCAGCCAGAACGACCAGTTGTTCATTCGTGGCAGCGCCATATCGGGGGCGCCGATCATCATCGGAATCATCCAGTTCGCGAATCCCGCGAATGCCGGCATGATCATGCCGAAGACCATGATGAGGGCGTGCATCGTCGTCATCTGATTGAAGAAGTCAGGATTGACGAACTGGATGCCTGGTTGGAACAGCTCGGCGCGGATCACTAGCGCCATCAGTCCACCCACGAACAGCATCACGAGCGCGAACAGCAAATAAAGGGTGCCGATATCCTTGTGGTTGGTCGTGCGGATCCACCGCATGAGGCCCTTTTCCGGGCCATGGGCGTCGTGCTCGTCACTGTGATCATGCGTTGCCACGCTCATCCTGACTGCTCCTGGCGGCGGCTCCCGTCTGTGGGATCGCCCGAACCTTGACTCAACCGGTCACCTGCTGCCGCAACCAGGCATCGAACTCGCTCTCGGGAATGACTTCGACGACGATCGGCATGAAGCCGTGGTCCTTGCCGCACAGTTCCGCGCACTGGCCACGGTAAGTTCCCGGTCGGTCGACCTGAAACCATCCCTCGTTCATGTAGCCCGGGATCGCGTCGCGCTTGACGCCGAAATCGGGCACCCACCACGCGTGATTGACGTCGTTCGAGGTGATGAGGTAGCGGATCTTTACGCCAGCCGGCAGCACCAGCGGCCGGTCGACTTCGAGCAGGTAGTTGTCCACCGCGTAGGGGTCCCTGCCGGAGTTCTTCTGGCGCGCAACGTTGCTCTCTCTGCCAAGGGTGCTATAGAAGCTGTAGTTCTTCCCGACGTACTCGTACTGCCACTTCCATTGATAACCGGTGATCTTGACGGTGAGTTCAGACCCGCTCGTGTCCTCGATGAGGATCAGCGCCTGGGCGGCCGGGATCGCCAGGCCGACCATGACAAAGAAGGGAATTACCGTCCAGATGAATTCGGCCAGGTTGCTGTGGTCCCAGGTCGCGGACGCAACACCCGGTTTCTTTCGGAATGCAATCAGCGCGTAGGTCAGAACGGCGAACACCAGCACGCCGATGACCGTGACGATCCCGAGGACCAGCATGTGCAGGTCGTAGATACGGCTGCTGATCTCGGTGACGCCCCGCGGCAGGTTGGTCGCCCAATCGGCGTGCGCATGGGCGTAAGCGAACAACCCCGCGGCAGCGGCGAGAGCTCGCAAAGCAGACTTTCCGAGTGACAGCATCAGTTCTACCCCAAGCCTCGAGCCCAAGAGCATTGCGATCCGCATCAGACGCTATTCCGAATGGCCGGCACTCGGGATGTGATCGTCAGGTTAGACGCCAGCATCGGACTTCACCGGAAGCCGACACGTAACGCAGGAGCGCAAACAACGAACGCTCAGCCTCGCTAGGGGCAACGACCCCCCGGAAGCAGCGAAATTCTAAAGGATGGACCGGATCAGTTGAAGAGGTTCTTCGCTATCGACGTTGACGAACGCGATGCAGTGGCACGCTGATTTCTCCCGCCGGATCGACGAAGCGTCGCGCTGCTGTGCCGGCCCAGGCGTGACCGTAAAGAACCTCGAGCGTCACCGGCAGCGCGCCGTCGGTCCCACGGCGCGACTCGTACGCGGAGATCATCGCCTGCCAGCGCCGGCGACCGGTCAGAGTGCGGCGGCGCTCCGGATGGCGGTTGGTGGCGCCGACGCTGCGCAGGTCGGCGATCCCGCGCAGGAGCTCGCGGTAGGTCACGTCGATGGTCTCCGTGTCGACGACGGGTTCGGCGAAACCGGCCCGGACCAGCGCATCGCCCAGGTTGTGCATGTCCGGGAAATCCAGAGTGTGCGTGGCCGAATCCGGTTGCGGCCAGGCCTCCCGCAGTTCGTGCAGGCTGCGCGGCCCGAGCGTGGAAAACGCGAAAAGGCCGGGAAATTTCAGGACGCGGCGGATTTCGCGCAGGACTGCCGACGCGTCCTCGCACCAGGGCAGGAGCAGGTTGGCGACGACGAGATCGGCGCTCGCGTCGGGCAGCGGCAGGCGACGGGCGTCGGCGCAGACCCGCGCCCAGGGCTGCCGGCCTGTACCCAGCATGCCAGGCACCAGATCGATCGCGATCAAGCTGGACTTAGCGAAGCAGGCGGCGAAATCGGCGGTCGCCTCGGGCGGGCCGGCGCCCAGGTCGAGGACGACGGCGGGATCGAGGCTGACCGGTTCAAGCCGGTCGATCAGGCCGGCACGAACGGCGCCGTGCAGGAAATCCGCGGCCGCGTACCCGGCAGCAGCCCGACCGAAAGCCCGTGCGACGCCGCGGCGATCCGGGCCAGGCATCGCCGGACTCAGTGCCCGGCCGTCGCTTCCGCGGGCCGCATTCCCAAGCGCTGGAGCAGTGCCCGGTCGCGATCGGCGGCCGGATTCGGCGTCGTGAGCAGCCGCTCGCCGTAGAAGATGGAATTCGCTCCGGCAAAGAAGCAGAGCGCCTGCATCTCGTCGCTCATGTCGGTGCGACCAGCCGAGAGGCGTACGTGGGAGGCGGGCATGAGGATCCGCGCGATGGCGATGATCCGGACGAAATCGAGCGGATCCACGGCCGCCGCATCGGCCAGCGGCGTGCCCTCGACCGGCACCAGCTGGTTGATTGGAACGCTCTCCGGGTGAGCGGGCAGCGTGGCCAGCGTGTGGAGCAGGGCCAGCCGATCGGTGACTTCCTCGCCCATGCCGACGATGCCGCCGCAGCAGACCTTGAGCCCGGCAGCCCGCACATTGGCGAGCGTGTCGAGCCGGTCCTGGTAGCAGCGGGTGGTGATGATCTGCGGATAAAAGCGCTCCGAGGTGTCGAGGTTGTGGTTGTAGTAATCCAGACCGGCGGCCTTCAACTGGTGGGCCTGGGCTTCGGTCAGCATGCCGAGGGTGGCGCAGGTTTCGAGGCCTAATTGGCGAACTTCGCCGATGATCGCGGCGAATTCCTGCACCTGGCGCGGCTTGGGGCTGCGCCAGGCCGCGCCCATGCAGAACCGCGTGGCGCCGCTGTCACGGGCCGCCCGGGCGCGCTCGAGCACTTCCTCGCGGTTCATCTGCTCGTCACGCCCGACGCCGGTGTCGTAGCGCAGGCTCTGCGGACAGTAAGCGCAATCCTCCGGGCAGCCGCCGGTTTTCACGCTCACCAACGTGCTGATCTGCACCTCGTTCGGGTCGAAATACTGGCGGTGCAGGGTCTGGGCGCGGAACAGCAGGTCGTTCAGTGGCAGCCGGCCGAGCGCTTCCACCTCGCCCAGGGTCCAGTCGTGACGAATAGCGGAGGGGGTGCTCACAGGCTTGAATTTCCTGGGGTTCAGGTGAGATTTGGAGGTCGCGCCGGGCGGCGTTGGGCGGCAGTATCGAAGTGCCTGACCAACCCTGTCAACCTGCCTTGCTCCACCAAGTTGACCAACTGCTCGACCGGCTGCTGCCGCCCCGTTGCCTGCTTTGCCAGGCGCCGGTCGGTGCGAACTGCTGCGCCGGCTGCCGCAGGGACCTGCCCTGGCTTCAGCATGCCGGGCGCCTCCACGCAGCGCTCGCCTACGAGTACCCGGTGGACCGGCTGATCGCGCGCGCGAAATTCGGTGGCCGTCGCGACTGCGCGCGCGTGCTCGGCGAGTGGCTGGCCGCCGACCTGCTCGCGTCGCGTGCATCGCCCTGGCCGGAGCTGATCATTCCCGTGCCGTTGCACCCGCGCCGACTGGCGGATCGCGGCTACAACCAGTCCGAGGACATAGCGCGTCCGCTGGCGGCGGCGACCGGTGCGCGCATCGACCTGCGATCCTGCCGGAGGCTGCGGGATACGCCGGAGCAGAGCCGGCTCAGCGCGAGCGAGCGGCGGCGCAATCTTCGCGGCGCATTTTCAGCGGGTCCCGGTATCGCCGGCCGCCGGGTGGCGATGGTCGACGATGTCATCACGACGGGCAGCACGATGGCCGCGCTGGCGCGCTCGCTGCTCGACGCGGGCGCGGCCAGCGTCGAGGCCTGGGCGGTCGCGCGCACTCAGCCGGGACGGAACAGGTAGTCCAGCGCTATGCCGGCAAACACTGCGCCGCCGACGAGGTGGCTCTGCATGAACGCCTCGAAGCAACGGGTCGGGTCGCGATTCTCGATCAGCCTGCGCTGGTAGAGAAGCAGGCCCGAAACTGCGAGCAGTGAGGCGAAGTACCAGGGACCCATCTGCGCGAGCCGGCCGACCAGCGCGAGCGCCAGCACCAGCACGACCATGAGCAGGCTCACGACGAACACATCGGCACTGCCGAACAGTATCGCGGTCGAGCGGATGCCGGCGCGCATGTCGTCCTCGCGATCGACCATGGCGTACTCGGTGTCGTAGATCACCGCCCAGACAACAACGGCGAGGAAGATCAACCAGGCGACGCGGGGAATGGCGCCGGTCACCGCGGCGTAGGCCATCGGCACGCTCCAGCCGAAAGCAGCGCCCAGGACCAGCTGCGGCGCAGAGATGAAGCGCTTGGCGAACGGGTAGATGACGGTCAGCCCGCCGCCGGCAACGGCGAGCAGCTGCGCCGGGCGATTGAGCTGCAGCGCGAGTGCTATTGCAACCATCGAGAGGGCTGCAAAGAGGCCGAGCGCCTCGGCCGGCGAAACGGCGCCGCTGGCCAGCGGGCGAACGCGTGTGCGGGCGACGCGGCCGTCGAAGTCGCGATCAGCCCAGTCGTTGATGACACAGCCGGCGCTGCGCATCACGACGACACCAGCGACGAACACCAGGAACAGCCGCTGGTCCGGTCGGCCGTCCGCGGCGAGCCACAGGGCCCAAAGTGTCGGCCAGAGCAGCAGCCAGATGCCGACCGGCCGGTGCAGGCGCATCAGGCGGGCGTAGTGATGAAGCGTTCCGCGGGCCATGGTTCTGCCGCGCATCATACGGTGGCGTAGCGCCCGGCATCACCCACCCAGCGTGCGACCAGCGCCTCGACGCTCGCGGGCGAGTTGGCGATGAGTTCGCGACCCAGTTGCTGCACGAGGGGCGCCAGGGCGGCATCTCGGATCAGGTCGGCCACCCGCAACTGCATGAGGCCGGTCTGGCGCGTGCCGAGGACTTCGCCCGGGCCGCGCAGCTCGAGGTCCTTCTGCGCGACCACGAAGCCGTCGTTGGTGTCGCGGAGCACCTCCAGGCGTTCGCGTGCGAAACCGGCGAGCGGCGGCTGGTAAAGCAGTACGCAACTGGACGCCGCCGCGCCGCGACCCACCCGGCCCCGCAGTTGATGCAATTGCGAGAGGCCCATCCGTTCCGCGTTTTCGACGATCATCAGGGTTGCCTCGGGCACATCGACGCCGACTTCGATGACGGTCGTTGCGACCAGCAGCTGGACCTTCCCCGCCGCGAAATCCCTCATCACGGCGTCCTTCTCCTCGGACTTCATGCGGCCATGGACTAGCCCCACGGCCAGCTCCGGCAGCGCCTCGCACAGCGCGCGCCGGGTCGACTCGGCGGCCTGCGCTTCCAGCAGATCCGAATCCTCGACCAGCGGGCAGACCCAGTAGGCGCGCTGGCCGCCGAGCGCCGCCTCGCGCACGCGCGCCACGACTTCCGGCCGCCGACGCGCCGGCAGCGCGACGGTCTGCACCGGCGTACGGCCAGGCGGCAGCTCGCGGATGATCGAGGTGTCGAGGTCGGCGTACAGCGTCATTGCGAGGGTGCGCGGAATCGGCGTAGCCGTCATCACCAGCTGATGTGGCCGCAGGTCACCGACGCTGCCCTTCTGCATGAGCGCCAGCCGCTGGTGCACGCCGAAACGGTGTTGCTCGTCCACGATCATCAGCGCCAGGCTGCGGTACTCGAGTCCCTCCTGGAACAGCGCGTGCGTCCCGATCACGACCTTCGCCCGGCCGCTGCCGATGTCCTCGTAGGCGCGCAGGCGCTCGCCGCGGGCGAGGCTGCCGGACAGCCAGCAGACGTCGATGCCCAGCGGCTCGAACCAGCGCGTGAAGCTTCGCCGGTGCTGCTCGCTCAGGAGCTCTGTCGGCGCCATCACGGCGACCTGGTGTCCCGCGGCGACGGCGCTCAGCGCTGCAGCAGCGGCAACGACGGTCTTGCCACAGCCGACATCGCCCTGCACGAGCCGCATCATCGGGTGTGGCTCCCGCAGATCCACGTCTATCTCCGCGAGCACGGTGCGCTGGTCGCCGGTCAGCCCGAATCCGAGACCCGCGAGGAACCGCTGCCTGAGATCGGCGTCGCCCGCGAGTGCCGGTGCGCGCTCAGCACGGCCACGTTCGCGCAGGCGCCGCAGGCTCAGGTGGTGCGCCAGCATTTCCTCGAGCGCGAGCCGCCGTTGCCCGGGATGGCGTCCGGCAGCGAGCTGCTCGAGCTCGGCATCGGCGGGCGGGCGGTGCAGATAAAGCAACGCGTCGCGCAGGGTGGGCAGGCCTTGCCCTCCCAGCAGCGACTCCGGCAGCGCGTCCGCGAGAGTCGGCAGGCAACGGTCGATGGCCTGGTTCACGAGCGAGCGCAGCCGGAACTGCTGCAGTCCCTCGGTAGTCGGGTAGACGGGCGTCAACGTCTGCTCGAGCTCAGGCACTGCAGCGGCCGGACCAGCAGCAAACAGGCGGTATTCGGGGTGCACCATCTCCAGCCCGCCGGCGCCGCTGCGCGCTTCTCCGTAACAGAGGATTCGTGCACCGCGCACGAGGCCCGACTGCTGCGACTTGCTGAAATAGAAGAAGCGCAGCGTCAGCAGCCCGGTGCCGTCGCTCACCCGGCAGAGCAGGCTGCGACGACGGCGGTACACGACTTCGGCGATCTCCACCTCGCCACTGACCACCGCGCGATGGCCCGGCACGAGCGAGCCGATGGGCGTGATGCGGGTGCGGTCCTCGTATCGCTGGGGCAGGAGGAAGAGGAGATCCGCTGCCTGATTCACGCCCAGCCGCGCGAGCCGCTCGGCGAGCGCCGGGCCGACCCCGCGCAGGCCCTGCAGCCCCGCGTCCCGCGCCGCCTTCGCTACTGACTTCGCCATTCAGCTACGGCGCCGGATGGGGCGCCGCTCAGCCGGCGAGGATCGCGTCCGCCTCGACCGAAGAGCCGCGCGGCAGGGCGGAGACCTGCAACGCCGCGCGCGCCGGGTACGGCCGCGGAAAGTACTCGGCCATTATCTCGTTGACGGCGGCAAAGTGGGCGAGATCCGTCAGGTACACCGTGACCTTCACGGCGCTGCCGAGATTCATGCCAGCGGCCTCGGCCACGGCGCGCAGGTTGCGGAACACCTGGTGGATCTGCGCGCGGATGTCGCCAGCGACGAGCTGGCCGGTGGCGGGATCGAGCGGGATCTGCCCCGACACGTACACGGTGCCGCCAGCGCGTATCGCCTGCGAGTAGGTGCCGATTGCGGCCGGTGCCGCCGTGGTGCTGATCGCCTGCTTCGCCATGCGCGCGCCTCCTCGCTGTGACCGGTATGGCGCGTCGGGTGCGCCCGTGGCCCATTCTAGGGCAGTCCGTCAGGCTCCGGTGCGCGTGACTTTCTTGACCATCTTCATGCGGCGGATGCTCTTGATGACGTTCGCCAGGTGCACGCGATCGCGCACGCCGAGGACGAAAATGAGCGCGGCGGAGTCCTCGAGGTGCTCGTCCACCGATACCTGCTCGATATTCGACCCGGTATCGCCGATGCGGGCGGCCACTTCGGCGAGCACGCCCGGGCGGTTCTCGACGTCGACGCGGATCTCAAGCGGGAAGTCGCGCTCGATGCCGCTCTCCCACATGACGGGAATCCACTTGTGCGGCTGCTTGCGATACTCGCCGAGATTGCCGCAGGCCGTCCGGTGGATCACCACGCCGCGACCGGCGCTGAGATATCCCATGATCGGATCGTCAGGGATCGGGTGGCAGCAGCGGGCGTAGCTGACGACGAGCCCCTCCGTGCCGGCTATGACGATGGGTGTCGGCGTGCCGGTGGTCGCGGCTGAGGCTGTAACCGGTTTCTTCTGCAGCAGTATCTGCGCGATGACCGGGGCCAGCCGTTCGCCCAGCCCGATCTGTTCGAACAGTTCGCTGGTATTGTCGAGTTGCAGCTCGTCGAGCAGCTTCTTCATCTGCTCTCCGGAGACCTTGCGCAGCGAGGAGTCGAAATCGCGCAGCGACTGGTCGAGCAACCGCTTGCCGAGATCCCGCGCCTCCCCCTTCTTCATGTCCCTGAGGAAATGGTGGATCGCGGCGCGCGCCTTTGCGGTCGCTACGAAATTCACCCAGGCCGGATTGGGTCGGGCGCCGCGGGCGGTGACGATCTCGATTGTCTGACCGTTCTGCACCTGGCTGCGCAAGGGCACGAGGCGCCGGTCGATCTTGGCGGCGACACAGCGGTTGCCGACGTCCGTGTGCACGGCATAGGCGAAGTCGACGCAGGTGGATCCGCGGGGCAATCGCAGAATGTCGCCTTTGGGCGTGAACACGTAGACCTTGTCGGGGAACAGGTCGACTTTTACGTGCTCGAGGAATTCCTCCGAATCGGTCGCGACCTGCATCTCGTTGATGATCGCCAGCCACTCGCGCGCGCGGGCCTGCGGAGGAACTGCGTCGCGTTCGCTCTGCGGATCCTTGTACAGCCAGTGCGCTGCGATACCGCTCTCGGCGATGCGGTTCATCTGCTCGGTGCGGATCTGCACCTCGATAGGAATGCCGTTCGGACCGATCAGCACGGTGTGCAGGGACTGGTAGGCGTTGACTCGAGGTATCGCGATGTAGTCCTTGAACTTGCCGGGCGAGGGTTTGTAGAGCTGGTGCACGATGCCGAGCACGCGGTAGCAGCTGTCGACGTCCGGCAGGATCAGTCGGAAGGCGAACACATCGGCGATCTCGCCGAGCGCATGTCCCTTGCGGATCATCTTGCGGTAGATGCTGTAGAGGTTCTTCTTGCGGCCGAGCACGCGGCAGTCGATGCCGGCTTCCTTGAGCCCCTTCTCCAGCCGGTCCTCGATCCGCGACAGGAATTGGCGCTGGTTGCCCTCGGCGCGGCGCACGGCCTTGTCGAGCACGCGGTAGCGCAACGGGTAGGCGTGCTTGAAGCCCAGGTCCTCGAGCTGGCTCTTGATCGCGTGGATACCGAGGCGGTTGGCGATCGGTGCGTATACGTCGAGTGTTTCCCGCGCGATGCGCCGCTTCTTCTCGAGCGCCAGCGCGTCGAGCGTCTGCATGTTGTGCAGCCGGTCAGCGAGCTTGACGAGGATGACGCGGATGTCCTGCACCATCGCCAGCATCATCTTGCGGAAGCTCTCTGCCTGCGCTTCCGCGCGGCTGGTGAAGGAGAGCTTGTCGAGCTTGCTGACGCCATCCACCAGCGCCGCCACATCGGCGCCGAACTTGTCATGGATGTCGGTTCTGGCGGCCGGGGTGTCTTCGATGACGTCGTGGAGCAACGCTGCCGCTATCGTCTGCCAGTCCATGTGCAGGTCGGCCAGGGTGCTGGCGACGGCAACCGGATGGCTGATGTAGGCCTCGCCGGAGAGGCGCTTCTGGCCTTCGTGCGCCGCGGCGCTGAACTCGTAGGCCGCGGCGACCTTCTCAACCTGCTCCTCGGGCAGATAACTGAGCCGCGCAATGAGCTGCCGCAGGCCGAAATTCTTCCGGCCTATCAGTAGCAGTCGATCGAGTATCGCAGCGCCGTAGTCCATGCCCGGATTCTACATCCGGGGTCGCGGGCCGCCTCCGCAGCGGATCGCTCTTTACAGAAGATCCGAGTCGTCGTTCATGTTGATCGGCGGCCCGCCCAGCAGGTCGTTCGCCTGCTCAGCGGCAAAGAGCTCCGCCGGGGTGGGATCTGCCTCGAGCAGTATCTCCGGCCCGACCAGCCCCGCCGCGATTTCGCGCAGCGCCAGCACCGTCGGCTTGTCGTTCTCCCAGTCGAGATGATTGGGAGCGCCATTGGCGAGCCGGCGCGCGCGCTTCGCGGCGACCGTTACCAGCTCAAAGATGTTCTCGACGTTGCCCAGGCAGTCTTCAACGGTGATTCTGGCCATGCTCTTGCTCGAAAGTCCGGTCGGCTGAAAAGGACGGTCAGGCTACCTGCTGCGCGTCGGGACGCACAATGGCATATGCCCAAAGGTGCTAACCGGACGAGCAGATTGGCCTGTATTTCAAGCGGAAAGCGTTGTCTTTCACGGCTGGATTGTGCGGGCTGAGTCCTCGATGCGCCCGTCGCGAATTCGGATGACGCGGTCCGCTTCCAGCGCAAAGTCGTCGTCATGCGTGACCATGACGAAGGTCGTTCCTGATTCGCGCGCCAGCGTTCGCATCAGGTCGAAAACCACGCGACCGCTGCGGGTATCCAGGTTGCCGGTCGGCTCGTCGGCGAGCACCAGCGCGGGATTGTTCGCCAGGGAGCGTACTACCGCCACGCGCTGCTGCTGGCCGCCCGACAGCTGCGCGGGGCGGTTTTTCAGCTTGTCGCCCAGTCCGACCAGGTCGAGCAGGTCGCGCATGCGCCGCTCCTGCCCGGCCTGAAATGCCGGGCCCTTGATCCTGCAGGGCATGAGGGCGTTCTCCAGCACGTCGAACTCGGGCAGGAGATAGTGAAACTGAAATATGAATCCGAGCCGATCGCGACGCATGCCGGCGCGGCCCAGTTCGTCGAGATTGCCGACCTCGTCTCCCGCGATGTGAACCTTTCCCGCGCTGGGCCGGTCGAGCAGGCCCATGATGTTCAGCAAGGTCGTCTTGCCGGAACCGCTGCCGCCGACGATCGCAACGAATTCGCCACAATTGACGCGAAACGAGACATCGAAGAGGACCGGCGTTTCCACCCCGGCGCTGACGTAGGTCTTGCTGACCCCGGCGAGTTCGATGACCGGGGGTCCGTTGCCGGTGCGCTGCATCAGCTGCCCCTGATGACCTGCATGGGGTCGATGCCGCCCGCCCGGCGCGCCGGGAAGAATGCAGCCACGACCCCGACGGTGATCGCCACGCCGGCAGCGCCGGCAAGCAGCCACGGATCAATCTGAATGTTGAAGACAGGCGTCAGGCGTCCGCCCGGCCCCGGCGCGCGAACGTTGGAGAGCATTTCCAGCATGCCGATACCTGCAGGTATGCCGACAGCACATCCGAGCAACGCCAGCAGGAAGCCCTCGACGACGAAGATCGACTGGATTTCGACCGGTGTGGCGCCCATCGCTTTCAGGATGCCGATCTCGCGGTACTTGCCGGTGACGGACATGATGAGAATGCTCGCGATGCCGAAGCCGGCGGCGACGATGGTGGAGATCAGCACCATGTTGATGGTCTGGTCCTGGGCGCCCAGGGTGCGGAAAACGTTCGGGTTGTCCTCGATCCACGATCGCGCCCGAAATGGCATCGAAACGGCGAGCGCCCGCGCCGTTACTTCCGCCTGGTAGAAATCGCGTATGCGAACGCCGATGCTGCTGATGGCGCTGCCGAGTTCGAGCAGCGACTGCGCATCGCGCAGGGTGAGGAAGACCTGTCCGTCATCGAGTTGGCCGGAGCCCGTCTCGTAGATGCCGGCGACAGTAACTGACAGCGCCTGCCCGCCCGGGCCGATCAGTCGCAGCTTGTCGCGCATGCGGATGCCGAAATCCCGCGCGAGGCGGGTGCCGATGACGACATCGCCGGTAACCATCTGCAGGAAGTTACCTTCGAGCAGATTCTCCTCGACGCTGACGATACGGTCGTGCCGTTCCGCCAATACGCCGGTGGCGCGCACGGACTCCCGTCGCGCGCCGCGGAACAGGAACGCATTGCCGGTTGCAACTGGCGAAACCACCGTGATTTCCGGATCGGCTTCGAGTGCCGGCAGCCACTGGCGCCAGTCGTCGATGCTGTCGATGCCGCGTGGCAAGTTCACGGTTTCGCCGACGTACAGCGGAGCACCCGGTCCGGCCGGCAGCCGCCATGCCCCAACTGGTGTGCGTTCGGCAGGCTCGAGCACGATGTGCGGGATGCTGCCGGTGACATTGCCGACAATGGAGCGCTGTGTCCCGCCGATCGTGGTTCTGAGGTACACGATCAGCAGGACGCTGATCGCAACCACGCCGATCGTGAGCAGCGACTGCCCGACGCCGTACCGCAAGTGGCGCAGCGCAACCGACAGCGTGAAGAAGCTGAGCTTCACGGACGGCCTGCTGCCTCGGTGCCGGCAATCGCTCGGGCGCGCTGCCCGGGCCGGCCGCGGCGCGCTTCCCGGAGAACTTCGGTGTCCGCCGCAAGTCCGTCGACGGCGACCCACTCGGGATTTCGACCGAGCACACTGACCGGTTGCGGCGCGACTCTGCCGTCAATGAGCGCCAGTACGCGGGGCGTTCCATCGAAAAGCACCGCACGGGCAGGCAGGGCCAATCCACCCGTCGTGCGCCGAACCTCGATGTTCACGTCGACCGTCATGTTGGGCAGCACGAAATCAGGCAGGTTTTCCGAGCGCAGCCGCAGGCCGACGACTCCGCGGTCGCTGTCCACGTTGGGTCCGACCTGCACCAGCCTGGCGTTGAAAGGATTTTCCGGATAGGCCGGCGCAACGGCGATCGCCGGTTGACCGACGGCGAGCCTGCCGAGATTGTTCTCGTCCGTCTCCACGTAGATCTCGGTTGCCGACATCTCGGCGACAGTGAACCAGGCCGTCGTGGCCGAAACCGTCGTACCCGGCTCGACCATGCGCTCGATGACGACGCCATCGAACGGCGCGCGTACCTCGCGCTTGCCGAACTCCGGCCGGATCTTGTCGACCTCAGCTCGTGCTTCCTCGAGCCGGGCCCGGGACGCGTCTGTGCGCGCACGCTGCACGCGCTCCGCGGCTTCTGCGGCGTCCAGCTCCGCCACCGGCACGAGCTTGCGATCGGCGAGTTCGCTGGCCCGGCGCAGTTCCCGCACGTCGTTGTCCAACTGCGACTCCTCCCCCCGAAGGTCAGTCTGCGCAGCACGGAGCGACGCGAGCGCGCCAGCGAGGCGGGCATCGGTCTCGCCCAGCCGGACCCGGCCAAGCAACTGTCCCGCTTGCACCAGGTCCCCCTCGGTGACCTCGACGCTTTCGACCACGCCCGGGGCCTCGGCGCCTACCATGCCCTGGCGAACGGCGCGCAGCTTGCCGCTGGCCACCACGACCTCCACCACATCACGTCGCTCCGGGGTCACCACGACGACTGGCTCCGGGCGCAATGCCAACCAGATCAATGCCAAAACAGAAAGGGCAGCGCCAGCGATCCAGGGGAGCCGTTGCCGCGTGACCATCATCATTCAGGGCGATCTCCTTGCGGTAGTTTTCCTGCAAGCTCGTTGAATTCATCGAGGCTTGAAATGACAGAGGTTTGCGCGGGCAGGTCTGACGTCGCCATTTCAAGCGCCTCGCGCCCGCCGACCCAGAGATGCGTGCCGGCAGGCATCGCGGCGCGCAGGTCGGCGAGTTGCCGCCGCGCATCGATGACGCCAGCACTGGTCACGATGCTAACGGCAACCGCCGCAACACGTACGCTCGCGCAGAACCGTCCAATCTCCTGTGCCGGGAGATCGGGTCCGAGGTAGATCGCCTGGATGCCCTCGCTGGCGGCGAGAACCGCCAGCATCAAGCAACCGAGTTCGTGACGTTCGCCGGAAAGCGTGGTGAAGGCGATCCGCGGTCCGGAGGCACGGCGGTTGTGTTCATCCAGCGCGGTGTGAAGCTGGCGGCGAACGGCTCCGGTGAGCAGGTGCTCCTGCACGATGGACAACTCGCCGCGCTCCCAACGGTCCCCGACCTCGGTCAACACGGGCGCAAACACTTCCCGCACCATCACCAGGGGTGCCAGCGCCTCCCGGGCGCCAATAGCCCAGCGATCCTGGTCCGCCACTTCCCAGGCGGAGGTGGCCTCAAGCAGCCGGTCGACGTAATCGGCCGGGCTGCTCGGGGTGGGCGAGGACGGCGGGCTTGTCACCCCGGGTATTTCGCCGGGGGCGCCGGTTCGGTTTTCAGGTGGCTGGCGCATCCGGAGACGGGTCCTCTTCTCAGCCTCTGCAGATGGCGGCGAGCCGACCGCGCAGCGCGGGATCGGTAGTGCGGTTCGCCCCGCCCTGGCCTGCCACCACGGCCTGCAGCTCGGCGAGCGCCGTCTCGACGGCCTCGTTCACAACGACGTAGTCGAATTCGCTCCAGCGGGCCATGTCGTCGCGCGCTTCGGACAACCGCCGCGCGATGACCTCCTCGCCGTCGGAGCCGCGGCCGCGAAGGCGCCGCCCCAGCTCCGCGAAGGATGGCGGCATGATGAAGATGAGCACGCTCGACGGCATGGCTACGCGCACCTGGCGGGCCCCCTGCCAGTCGATGTCGAGGAGTACGTTTGTCCCTGCCTCCGTGTGCGCCTCGATCTGTGCACGGCCGGTGCCGTAGTAATTGTCGAAGACGCGCGCGTGCTCGAGCAGCTCCCCGCCCGCGATCATTCGTTCGAAGCGGGCGTGGTCGACGAAGAAGTAGTCCTTGCCGTCCTGTTCACCGGCCCGCGGCCTGCGTGTCGTGAACGACACCGAGAACCGCAGCGCCGGATCCCCGGCCAACAATCGCTTCGTCAGCGTCGTCTTCCCAGCGCCGGATGGGGCGGTGAGGACGAAGAGCTTGCCGCAAATGGGGGTCACTGTGTGCAGATCTTGCCGCTACTCGACGTTCTGCACCTGCTCGCGCATCTGCTCGATCAGCACCTTCAGATCCACCGCGTGGCGCGTGGTCTCGGCGTCGGCTGACTTGGAGGCGAGGGTGTTGGCTTCGCGGTTGAACTCCTGGAGCAGGAAGTCGAGGCGGCGGCCAGCGGCTTCGTCGTGCTTTTTCATGGCGGCGCGGAACTCGGTGACGTGACCTTCCAGCCGGTCGAGTTCCTCGGCGACGTCGAGTTTCTGGGCGATGAGGGCGAGTTCCTGCTCCAGCCGGTCGTTATCGACGGTGGCGACCAGTGACTTCACCCGTTCTGTCAGGCGCTCGCGGATCGCGGTGAGTACCGCGGGCAGGCGAGCGCGGACCGCGGCGACACGGACGAGGATCTCGGCGCAGCGCGATTCGAGCAGCTCCTGGAGTCTTGCCCCCTCGCGGCCCCGGCTCGCGTTCAGCTGGGCGACGGCCGCCTCGAGTGTCTCGAGCGCCAGGCCGTGCAGAGTCTCGACTTTTGTTTCCTCTTCGTGGAGGACTCCGGGCCAGCGGAGGATGTCCACGGGATCGATCGGCGCAACGGTGCTGCCGGATCCGGCGATCAGCTTCTGCAGCGAGTTGGCATGATCGATGACTTCGCGCGCGAACGCCTGGTTCAGGCGCGCATGCAGTTGCCGTTCGCCGGAGGAACGCAGATTCAGGCTCGCGTCCAGCTTGCCGCGTTTGACAAGCCGGCCTATCAGGGCGCGCGCGTCGGTCTCGATCGCGCGGAACCCTTCGGGCAGCTTTACCTGCGCCTCGAGATAGCGGTGGTTCACCGAGCGCAGCTCCCAGGCCAGCTGGCCGAGAGCGGTAGCGTTTTCGGTGCGGGCGAAGCCCGTCATGCTGCGGATCGTTGCCATAACTTCCTGCTCTGGATTACTGCACCGGCCTGTGACCGCCGCCCGCGCCGGGCCGGCCGGTTCTCGCGATAATGGCCGGTGCGCAGGGTTCTCCTGCGCCGTAGACTCTTGGCCCGTCACGCTGGCGGAATTGCCGCTGACGGTCAAGCTGAAAATCGGCCCGTCGCCGGCGTCGAACCGGGGAGCAGCGAGTTGAAGGTCGAGTGTGCAGAGCTGAGCCTCATCGGCGGCCGCAAGGAGAACCAGGATCGCGTCGCCGTCGCGCGCGCCGATGACTCGGTACTCCTTATCGCCGTCGACGGCATGGGCGGCCACGCCGGCGGCGCCCGCGCTGCGGCCGTTGCAGTGGAGACCATCGGCGACTCTTTCCGTCGCGCCACCGCGCCGCTGTTCGATCCGCTGGGGTTTTTGCACCTGACGGTCGGCAGGGCCCATGTCCGCATCGCCCAGCTCGGCGTGGGCGTCAAGATGGAAGACCGGCCGCGCGCGACCTGCGCCATCTGCCTCGTCCAGGACGGCACGGCCTTCTTCGCTCACGTCGGCGACAGCCGTATCTATCACCTGCGCGAACGCGCTATCCACGACCGGACGCGCGACCACAGCCATGTCGAGCTGCTCCTGCAGGAGGGCCTCATCACCGAGGCCGAGATTCCCGACCATCCGATGCGCAATTTCGTGGAGTGCTGTCTTGGCGGCAGCTACGCCCTGCCAGGTATGACGGTCGGCTCCGCCCGGCGCCTTTCCCCGGGCGACCTCGTGATGGTCTGCACGGACGGTTTCTGGTCCGGGCTGGACGACGCCGACGTCGCCACTTTCGGTGCCGGCGGCGAACCGGTCGACATTTCCCTGCGGCGGCTGGCCGAACAGGCCGTGCGCAACAGCGGTCCTTACAGCGACAATACCTCGGCGGCCGGCCTGCGCTGGCTGGGCTGACCGATCAGGCCGCACAACGTCCGACGCCGCGAGGTTTCTATGCAACGTCCCAGTGCGCGCAGCCCCGATGAGCTGCGCCAGATCCGATTCGAAACGGGCTACACCCGGCATGCCGAAGGGTCGGTGCTCGCAGTCTCCGGCGACACGCGCGTGCTCTGCACGGCCAGTGTCGAGGAAGGCGTGCCGTCGTTCCTTCGCGGCAAGTCGCAGGGATGGATCACGGCCGAGTACGGCATGCTTCCCCGCGCTACGCACACCCGCAGCGCACGCGAGGCAGCACAGGGCCGGCAGTCCGGCCGTACGCAGGAAATACAGCGGCTGATCGGCCGGTCGTTGCGTGCCACAATCGATCTCAAGGCGCTTGGCGAGATGACGGTTACGCTCGACTGCGACGTCCTGCAGGCTGACGGCGGAACGCGCACTGCTGCGATTTCGGGCAGCTGGGTTGCCCTCGTCCTCGCGATCGATCGGCTGGTCCGCGCAGGCAGCCTGCGCCGCAATCCGTTGCACGGCCAGGTCGCCGCGGTTTCCGTTGGCATCTATCGCGGTGTGCCGGTGCTCGACCTGGACTACGCTGAGGATGGCGAAGCCGAGACCGACATGAACGTCGTCATGAACGATGCCGGCGCCTTCATCGAAATCCAGGGCACCGCCGAAGGCCATGCCTTCCAGCGTCAGGAGCTCGATCGCCTGCTCGACCTTGCCGCCGCCGGTGTACGTGGGATCATGCAGGCGCAGACGGCTGCTGTGGACACCTGGCGGGCGACTGCCCGCTGACACTGCGATGATCAGGCGCATGGTTCTCGCCACTGGCAACGCCGGAAAGGCGCGCGAGATCCAGGCGATACTGGGCGCGGGCTACGAGGTGCTGCTGCAATCAGCTCTCGGCGTCGAGTCGGTCGAGGAGACCGGCCTGACCTTCGAGGAGAACGCGCTGCTGAAGGCGCGGTATGCCTCGGCTGCGACCGGGCTGCCTGCGCTTGCCGACGATTCCGGCCTGGAGGTCGATGCCCTGCAGGGCGCACCGGGTGTCCGATCGGCACGCTACGCCGGTGCCGACGCCACCGACGGACAGAACGTCCAGCGACTGCTTGATGCCATGGCCGCGGTACCTGACGGTCACCGGCAGGCCCGTTTCCGCTGCGCAGTTGCCTGGGTGCGATCCGCCGACGATCCCCAGCCGTTGCTCGCGACTGGCGCCTGGGAGGGCAGCATCGCCCACGAGCCCCGCGGGACGCTCGGTTTCGGTTACGACCCGGTTTTCATCGACCAGGAGTCCGGTTGCAGCGCGGCTGAGATGCCGCCCGGCCAGAAGAATCGCCTGAGCCATCGCGGCCAGGCGTTGCGTGCGCTGGTCGGGATGCTGGCGCCGTGGGGCTGAATGCCCCGGCGGGGCGGCGCAGACGCACCTTTATGCACAACGGCTCGTATTTCCGTACTCGGTTCGCACATTTATGGGTGTTTTTCGTGAGCTGACAGCAGAAAGATCGATAACTGACTGATAAAAAAGACTTTTACCGTCTTGCTTATTTCTTGACCAAAAACGCGGAAACGCCACGGAAACCGGGCGCTTTCGGCTCCCAGGTTCGGCTTTCCCCAGAGATATCCACATCTTCTGTGGATAAGGGCAGTCGCGCCGCCAAACTTGCCAGTGGGATGGCTGCTGGTTATCCTCTGCGCCCTTTTTCGTCCGCCAGGATTCCGCCAGGTTGACGCTGCCATGAAGCCCGAAATCCACCCCGCCTACCAGCAAATCAAGGTCACCTGCAGCTGCGGCAACGAGTTCCTGACGCGCTCGACGCTGAAGGAAGACCTGCACATCGAGGTCTGCTCCGCGTGCCATCCGTTCTACTCCGGCAAGCAGAAGCTGCTCGACACCGCCGGCCGCGTGGACAAGTTCCGCAAGAAGTACGCCCGCAAGAGCGCCTGACGCTCCGTCACCGGCCAGTTCATCGCCGGCATCATCTGCTCGATCGGCACTGCGTATCATCGCAGCGCCCTGTCACGTTTCCCGCTGCATTGCATGGCGGCGCCTTCGCGCGTTTCCTATAATGCGGCGCGCGTTAAAGGCAGTCGGGTAAAGCTGTATGAGTTCGAAGAAGTACCTCTTCACCGATCCCGAGACCGGAAAGTCCGTTGACTTGCCGGTGCTCAGCGGCACTGTCGGGCCCGAAGTCGTCGACATACGCGCCCTTTACGCGGAGAAGGGAGTCTTTACTTACGATCCCGGCTTCGGCTCGACCGCAAGTTGCGAGAGCAAGATCACCTACATCGACGGCGATCAGGGCGTCCTGATGTACCGTGGCTACCCGGTCGAGCAGCTCGCCGAGAAGAGCTCCTTCATGGAGGTCTGCTACCTGCTGCTGCATGGCGAGCTGCCGAAAAAGGAGCAGCTCGAGGGTTTCATCAAGACGATCACGACGCACACGATGATCAACGAAACCATCCTGCGTCTGTTCAACGGCTTCCACTACGACGCGCATCCGATGGCGATGGTGGCTGGTGTCGTCGGCTCGATGTCGGCGTTCTACCACGACACCACCGACATCATGAATCCGCGCCACCGCGACATCTTCGCCCACCGCATCATCGCCAAACTGCCGACGATCGCGGCGGCTGCCTACAAGCACACGGTCGGACAGCCGTTCACCTATCCGCGCAACGACCTCGACTACTGCTCGAACATGATGCACATGTTCTTCGCCGTCCCGGCGGAGAAGTACAACATCAACCCGGTGGCTGCGCAGGCACTGGACCTGCTGTTCATCCTGCATGCGGACCACGAGCAGAACTGCAGCACTTCCACGGTCCGGCTCGCCGGCAGCTCGCAAACGAATCCGTATTCGGCGATCGCGGCCGGCATCTCCGCCCTGTGGGGACCGGCCCATGGCGGTGCCAACGAGGCTGTACTGCAGATGCTCGAACAGATCCGCACAGCCGACAAGATTCCGCAGTTCGTCGCTCGCGCCAAGGACAAGAAGGACAACTTCCGCCTGATGGGCTTCGGCCATCGTGTCTACAAGAATTACGATCCGCGCGCGAAGATCATCCGGTCGATGACACACAAGGTTCTCGAGCAGCTCGGCAAGAACGATCCGCTGCTGGATGTTGCCATGCGGCTCGAGGAGATAGCGCTGAAGGACAGCTACTTCGTCGAGAAGAAGCTCTATCCGAACGTCGATTTCTACTCCGGCATCATCTACAGGGCGCTGGGCATTCCGACGTCCATGTTAACCGTGATGTTCGCGATCGGCCGCACCGTCGGCTGGTGCGCGCACTGGCGCGAGATGATTGCCGATCCGGAAACTCGCATCGGCAGGCCGCGCCAGCTCTATACGGGCCCTGCTTTCCGCGACTACGTGGCCGTCGAGAAGCGCTGAGCGTTACGTCGACGGGTCGCCGGCAACCAGCGCTTCCACGTCCTTCGTCGTCGCACGTCGTTCCGGCCGCCCGTCGATCGTTGACAGCGGCGCATTGCCCCGGCCGCGTTCGGGAAACACGGTCACGGTGAAATCGAACTCCCCGTCGCTGAAGCGGTAGCCGGGATACAGATCCGCCGTGTCCCGTCGCGTGCGCAGGCGGTGAACCCAGGGCCGGTTGGCGAGGCCGAGCCCGTCGAGTACCGCGCCGACCGCCTCGGCACTGTCGCTGAACGCGTGCAAGTCGATGCTGCTCCAGTCGCTTGCGCTGCCGGCCAGCACTGGTCCGACGAGCTTCGCGTCGAACTGGTGCAGCTCGCGCATCATCCGCAGCGCGGCGTTGCGAAGCTCACGGATCAGCACGTCGTGTTCATCGCCGCGAAAGATGCGATTGCGCTCGCTCATCGCAGCAGCCACTTCTTCGTTGCTCGGCAGCGCGCCGCTATCTTCGAGCCCGAGGCGTTCGCCCGCCTTCGTTTTCGCGGCGCGGAAGTCCTTGAGGCCGTGCTCCTGAATCATGCGCGCTGCTTCGTTCGCGATCGCGCTGCGACGATGATCAGGGCGGGATTGATTGCGTCTCGGCACGGTGTGTCAAAACAGTTCGACGGCTTCATCGGCCTGAAACACGCCCCCAGATGCAGCCTCGTCGGCTGCGGCGGCGTTCATCACTTCGATGTCGGACAGCCGGAAGTATTCGAAAACCGCAGATGGATCGCCCGCGCCGGCAAGTTGACCAGTCGCAGGCACGATGCGCGCGGCGACCAGTCCCGCGGGCTGGCGCAACGGAGTCTCAGGCGTACTGCGCAGGGCACGGGCCATGAAGCTCTTCCACATGGGCAGCGCGGTCTGGCCGCCTTCCTCGCGGTCGCCCAGCGAGCGCTCCTGGTCGAATCCCACCCAGGCCGTCGCTACGAGCGCACCATTGAAGCCGCTGAACCAGGCGTCGCGCCGTTCGTTCGACGTGCCGGTCTTGCCGGCGATATCGCGCCTGCCGAGTTCCCGCGCGCGACGACCGGTGCCACGCTCGATCACGTCCCGCATCATGTCGTACATCATGAACGCGTTTTCTTCGCTGATGACGCGCATCCCAAGCCGGACACTGCGAAAAAAGGCGGGTGCCTCCGCGATGCCGGGTCGCCAGCTTTCACCATGCGCCAGCATCTCCTGCACGCTGCCGTAGTCGGGCACTTCATCGACGCTGGCCGGAGGCGGTGGCGCGCTGTCGAGTGGCGAGCCCTGTTGCAGGGTGCCGCTCTCCACTGCAAAAACGCGCGCATCAGCGCTGCCCTGAGAGACTCCGCCGACCGGCGCGGACCGCTCGCAGCTGCGGCAGGCGCGGAAAGGTTCGGCCTGGAACACCGTTCTGCCGCCTGAATCGACGATCCGGTCAATGAAGTAATGCTCGACCCGGCGGCCGCCGTTGGCGAATACCGCGTATCCCGCTGCAACGTCCCAGGGAGATGCGCCGCCACTGCCCAGGGCGAGTGACAGATTCGGCGGCAATGCCTCGTTGTCGAAGCCGAAGGCGCGAATATGCCGGGTTGCGGCCTCGATGCCGGTGCCCATCAGGATGCGGACCGAAACGAGGTTCAACGATTTGACCAGGGCTTCGCGCATGCGCGTGGGCCCGCTGAATTCGCGGGAATAGTTCTCCGGCCGCCAGGTGTCCTCCATGTCGGCATCGCCGAAGACGAGCGGCGCATCGTTGATGATGCTGGCCGGAGTAAAGCCGCTGTCCAGGCCGGCGGAGTAGACGAAAGGCTTGAATGACGAACCGGGCTGGCGCCGCGCCTGGACCGCGCGGTTGAAGCTGCCGGAATAGAAGTCAAAGCCCCCGGTCAGTGCGACTGTGGCGCCGTCTGCAGGGTCCAGAGCGGTAAAGGCGCCCTCGACTTCGGGAACCTGGGCGAGGAGCCAGCCGCGATTCACCGTTTTCAGCAAAAAGACGAGATCGCCGACCGCCAGCTGTTCCGCCACGTTGCGAGGTGCCGGGCCCACGGCGTCGTCCGTCTGGAATCGCCGCCACTTCAACCCGGACCAGGGAACCGTGACCTCGCCCACCTCCCGGACGTAAAAGCTGGCCGAGTCATCCTTGCCGAGGGCGAGCACGACAGCAGGTCGCAGGTCCTCGTTTCCGGGCTGCTTCGTCAGCAGCGCCTCGAGAGCCTGGTTGCGCGCCGGTCCCGGCGCCGGCCCGATCCCATCGAGTAAACCGCGTTCGCGTGGGCCGCGGAAACCATGTCGGCGGTCATATTCGTATAACGCAGTCGCCAATGCGGTATTGGCTGCATGCTGCAGCCGGCTGTCGACGGTCGTCACGACGGTAAAGCCGTCCGTGTAGGCGCCGTCGCCGAATCGTCGCACCATCTCCGCGCGAACCATCTCGGCGATGTACGGGGCCTCGATCTCGACCTTCGGCCCGTGCAGCCTGGCCTGCAGCGGTGTCGCAACCGCCGCTTCGAACTGCGCCTGGTCGATGTAACCGAGCGCCCGCATGCGGCCGAGAACATAGGCCCGACGCTGCATTGCCCGCGCCGGCCCACTCACCGGGTTCAGCTGCGATGGCGCTTTCGGGATCGCCGCGATGGTTGCCGCCTCGGCCACGTTGAGTTCGGCCAGGGTCTTGCCGAAGTAAACCTCCGCCGCTGCCGCTACGCCATAGGCGCGCTGCCCGAGGAATATCTTGTTGAGGTAAAGCGCCAGTATTTCGGGCTTGCTGAACGTCTGCTCGATCTGCACGGCGAGGAAGAGCTCTTTCGCCTTGCGAACGAAACTGCGCTCGGGCGTCAGGAAATAGGCGCGCGCAAGCTGCTGGGTAATGGTGCTTCCGCCCTGGGTGCGCTCGCCGGTGACGAGGAAGTTCAGCCCGGCGCGCAGGATGCCCTGCCAGTCGAACCCAGGATGATCGAAGAATCGATCGTCCTCTGCGGCCAGGAACGACTTGACGACGACATCCGGGATTTCCTCGAAGCGGACCGGCATGCGCCGCTGCTCCCCGAGCTGCGCCATCAATCGCCCGTCGCGGCTGTAGACCCGCAGCGGGGTCTGCAATGGCACTGCCCGGATGGTGTTTGCGGACGGCAGGCCGGGCGCCAGGAAGTAATAGACACCTGCAGCCACTGAGGCGACGAACAGGAAAATGGTAAATGCGAGAGCAGCGACCGCGGTGCCCCAGCGAGGTACGAACTGCATCGCACAATTCCGCGGTGATTCCTTGCCTCAGGCTCGGCGATTATGCATCCTGTGCCGTGTTTTTTGGGCAAACTCACCGCAAGATTAGGACAAAAAGCCACCGGTATACGGGTCTCGGTCGAGTCGTTGCGAAAGCGACGCGGAAAATCGATCGAAACCTTAGGATAGCGGGGTTGCCAGTGTCGGCTCGTTCCCCGAGCGAGGACCGACGACGCCTGCCGCCAGGCACCATCCCCGGTCTGCTGCTGACGTCGCCCATCATTACGTGAGCCGTATCACGCTGGTTTCTAACCATTCTAATATATGTTTAAATTTAGTTTCTCACGTTGGCCCCGACGAACTTCGTGCAAGTTGCCGGGATAGAAGGGAAAAGACGTGCTGTTTTCGTCGCGATCCCAGCCAGTGATCGGGCTCGACATAGCGACTTCCTCAATCAAACTGATTGAGCTGTCGGGTACCCTTCAGAACTGTCGGGCCGAGTGCTACGCGGCGGAAGCCACGCCGCCGAATTCCATCAATGAAAAGACCATCGTCGATCCCGCAGCGGTCGGCGAGGCGATCCGTCGCGCAGTCAAGCGCGCGAACATCAGCACACGCGAAGTCGCCATCGCGATCAGCGGCGATGCTGCGATCACCAAGGTGATCCAGCTGCCGAAGGTGCTGACTGGCAACCAGCTCGAGCAACAGGTCGAGGTGCAGGCCGACCAGTACATCCCCTTCCCGATGGAAGAGGTGAGTTACGACTTCGAGGAGCTCGGGCCGTCGAAGAACGATCCCGACATGCAGGACGTGCTGCTCGTCGCGACCCGCACGGAAAACGTGGACCAGCGTCGCGCGGCCGTCGAAGCCGCCGGCCTGATACCGCGGGTTGTCGACGTCGAGCCTTTCGCGCTGGAAGCTGCCTGCCAGCTCATGATGCACCAGATGCCGGACGGCGGTATGGGGCACCTGATCGCCATAGTCGATTTCGGCGCGAGCAATACGACTTTCAGCGTCCTGCGCGACATGCGGGTCAACTACACGCGCGACTTCTCCTTCGGCGGGCAGCAGCTCACCGAGGAAATCATGCGTACCTACGGGCTTTCGCTGGAGGACGCTGGCCGCGCCAAGAAAGAAGGCGGCCTGCCGAGCAACTACGGACCCGAGGTGCTCGAGCCCTTCATCGACGACATGACCCAGCAGGTCAGCCGTTCGCTGCAGTTCTTCCTTGCCTCCGTCGGCGGTTTGGCCCAGCCCGACCAGATCCTCGTCTGCGGCGGCTGCGCGAATATTCCCGGCGTTGCCGACGTGATCTCGAGCAAGGTCGGCATCCCGACGGAGATCGGTGATCCTCTCGGCCAGGTGAAGATTTCCTCCAGGGCCAAGGGGCAGGGCGTGCGCAAGGACTCGACCGCTCTCCTGACCGCCTGCGGTCTCGCGCTACGGAGCTTCGGCTGACATGCCACGCATAAACCTCCTGCCACATCGTGCGGAAGGCCGTGCGCGCCGGCGCAACCAGTTCTTCATGGGCCTGGGCGGCTCGCTTGTCGGCGCGCTGGTCACCGTCGGCATCGCGACCTGGATCATGAGCGCGATGGTCGACAATCAGAACGACCGTAACGAAATTCTGAAGACAGAGATCGAGATGCTCGACAAGCGCATCACCGAGATCATCGACCTCGAGGCCAAGAAGGAAAGCCTGCTGATGCGCATGGAGATCATCGACAAGCTCCAGCGCTCGCGCCCGGAAATAGTCCATGTTTTCGATCAGCTGGTGCGTACGCTGCCGGATGGCGTCAACCTGACATCCATCAAGCAGAACGGCACTCAGTTGCAGATCAAGGGCGCGGCTGAGTCGAACACGCGTGTGTCCGCGTTCATGCGCAACATCGACAAGTCGGATTGGCTCAAGGACCCTGACCTCGAGGTGGTCCAGGTCAAGACCATTAAGGGCCGGGCCGAGGCGCAGGGTCCGCGCACCAGCGAATTCACGGTCCTTGCCCGCCAAGTCAGCGTCGCGTCCGAGGGCGAAGAGGGGGCCGCGCGGTGAACTTTCTCCAGCAGCTGCGGCAGCTCGACTTCAACGACATAGGCCGTTGGCCGCCCGTATTCCATATTTTCTTCGTCGGCCTGTGCTTTGCGATTGCGGCCGTGGCGGGTGTTTACTTCCTCGTATACCAGAGCCACATGCCGCGCCTTGAAAAGTTGGAGCGGGAAGAGAAGGAATTGCGCTCGACCTTCGAGGAAAAGCAGAAGAAGGCCGCTAATTTCACCGCCTACAAGGCGCAGCTTGCCGAGATCGAACGTTCCTTCGGTACGATGCTCCGTCAGCTGCCCGGCAAGACCGAGATTCCGAACCTTCTCATTGACATTTCCCAGACCGGACTTGGCGCTGGTCTAGAGGAAGAGCTGTTCCAGCCGCTGGGCGAGGAACGACAGGACTTCTACGCAGAGAAGCCGATCAAGATCCGGCTCAAGGGCGCCTATCACGAGTTCGGCCGGTTCGTGAGCGACATCGCTGCCCTGCCGCGCATCGTGACCCTGCACGACATCGAAATCGGGCCGGCCACCAAGGAATCGACCGGTGAGGACCTCGTCCTCAACGTCACTGCCAAGACGTACCGCTATCTCGACGAGAGCGAAGTCAGCTCGGCTGCCGAGGAAAAGGACCCGAAGGCCAGGAAGGGCAAGGCGAAGAAACCGCCTGCCAAGAAGACGTGAGCCGGTGGGTAAGGTCATGATCCTGCATCGACATCACATCCTTCGCTGCCTCCTGATCATGGCGCTCGGCCTTGGCGTCACCGCCTGTGGTGGCGCCGACGCGGAGCTCGACGCGTATCTCAACATGGTCAAGGCCAGGGGGGGCGGCCGCATCGAGCCGCTGCCGCAGATCAAGCCCTACGAGACTTTCGCCTACGAAGCGCAGACGCTTCGCTCTCCGTTCCAGGCGGACTCACCGCGAGGCCGTGCCAACGCCGGCCCGCGTCCGGAGGCCAACCGTCCGAAGGAATACCTCGAGCAGTTTCCGCTGGACACCCTGGCGATGGTGGGAACGCTGCAGCGGGGGGGCAATCGCTACGGCCTGCTGCAGACCCAGGACGGGCTCGTGCATCGGGTCTTGTCGGGTAACTACGTCGGTCAGAACGACGGCCGCGTTGTCGCCGTGACCGAGGGCGAAGTTCAGTTAGAGGAGCTGGTGCCGGATGGCATCGGCGGGTTTTACAAGCGGTCGGCAGCCATCGGGCTGTCCGACTGACAGCGCCACCAGGCGAGCGTGGGAGTGAGTGACGATGTTTATGGCCAGCCCAGCTGAACTCTTCAAGGCCGGCGCCCTGCGACGGGTGCTAGTGGCCCTGCTGGTCGCCTTCGCGGCCTGCACGGCCCAGGCGCAATCGACGCCGCTGCAGTTGCAGGACATACAGGTGCAGATACTGCCGGGCAACCAGGTCCAGCTCGAACTGAAGCTTTCCGGCGACGCAGGCGAGCCGCTTAGCTTCAGCATCGAGAATCCCGCGCGGATCGCGGTGGATCTCCCCAACACGACCATCGCACTTCCGTCCCGCCGCAAGGACCTCGGTGTAGGCGCGTTGACCACGGTGCTGGTAGCCGAGTCATCCGGTCGCACCCGTGTCGTGCTGAATCTTTCGACGATGGTGCCCTACGAAACCCGCGTCGCGGGAAGCAGCGTATTCGTGACTCTGGCGAGCCCCGGCGCTACCGCGGCACCGATGGCAACAGCTGCGCTGGCGCCGGCCGCGGCCGCTCCCGGCGGGCGCAGTATCCGCGGTGTCGACTTCCGCCGCGGCGACAAAGGCAGCGGCCGGGTCGTCGTCAGCCTGTCAGATGCAGGGATTCCGGCCGACGTGCGCAAGGAGGGCGGCAAGGTTGTCGCGACCTTCAGGGGCGCCAGCATTCCCGACGCCATGCTGAAGCGACTGGATGTCACCGACTTCGCAACCCCGGTCGACACGATCGACGTCACCCGCTCGGGTCGGGATACACGCATCGTGATTTCCGCCCGCGGTTCCTGGGATGAACTGGCCTACCAGTCCGACCAGGTGTTCACGGTCGAGGTGCAGCCGATCGTGAAGGCCCCAGCAGCCGAAAAATCGACGCTGTTCAGCTCGGACAAGCAGTACAGCGGCGAACGGCTGACATTGAACTTCCAGGACATCGAGACCCGCGCGGTTCTCCAGCTGCTCGCAGACGTCAGCGGCCGCAACATCGTGGTGTCGGATACCGTCGATGGGAACGTCACGCTTCGTTTGCAGAGCGTTCCCTGGGACCAGGCGCTCGACATCGTCCTTGCCACCAAGGGGCTCGACAAGCGCCAGAACGGCAACGTCATGATCGTCGCCCCGGCGGAAGAGATCGCCATGCGCGAGAAGGCTGACCTCGAGGCACGCAAGGAAATCCAGGAGCTCGAGCAGCTGGTTTCGGAGTACCTGCAGGTCAATTACGCCAAGGCTTCCGACCTTGCCGAGCTGATGAAAGGCAAGGACAAGAACGCGCTGCTCTCCGAGCGCGGATCCGTCGGTATCGACGAGCGCACCAACACGCTGCTCGTGCAGGACACGCCCGATCGCGTCAACGCCATCCGCCGCCTCGTGACAGCTCTCGACATCCCTGTCCGCCAGGTGCTGATCGAGTCGCGCATCGTGGTGGTGCGTGACGACTTCAGCCGCGACCTTGGCGTGCGCTGGGGCGTGACAGCCGTGTCCGACTCGAGCGACGGCCTCGTGGCCGTGAGCGGCAGCGGCGATGGCACGGGCACGATCGTCGACTCGGCAGTCGAAAACATCAACAACAACGGCACGCCGTTCCCGGTGGAGCTGCCTGAACTGAACGACCGTTACCAGGTGAACCTGCCGGTTGGGAATCCGGCCGGTCGGCTGGCTGTCGCGCTGCTGCAGGACGATTTCCTGGTCGATCTCGAACTCTCGGCGTTGCAGGCCGAGGGTCGCGGCGAGGTGATTTCCTCACCCCGCGTGATCACGGCGAACCAGAAGCAAGCTTCGATCCGCCAGGGCGTGGAAATCCCCTACCAGGAAGCTGCGTCGAGCGGCGCGACCACGACCCAGTTCAAGGAGGCCGTGCTGTCGCTGACTGTGACGCCGCAGATCACGCCTGACGATCGCATCATCATCGATCTCCTCGTGACGAAGGACAGCGTGGGCGAGGTGATCAGCAACGAGCGCGGTGGCGAGGTGCCGTCGATCGACACGCGTTCGGTCGAGACCCAGGTGCTGGTCAACAATGGCCAGACCGTGGTGCTCGGCGGCATCTACGAGACCGAGCAGGGCGAGGATTACCGCAAGGTACCGATCCTCGGCGATATTCCCGGGTTGGGCTACCTGTTCCGTTCGACGAAGCGTACGTCGAACAAGTCCGAGCTCCTGATTTTCGTGACGCCAAAAATACTCAAAGAAGGCGCGAGCATTTACTGAGGCGAGTCCCCAGGGGGGACCGGGCAGAGGAAATGGAAGTCATGAAGAACTTGCGTAGTCTTTGCGTAATGGCGGCCGCTCTCGTTCTGGCTTCCTGTGGTGGCAGCAACACCATCACGGACCCGGGCGGCGGCGGCGGCGGCGGTGGCGGCGGCGGCGCCGTGCAACTCGGCAGCGGCATCCCGCCGGGCTTCAACGCCGGCACACTCGATATCGCCGCCACGAACCTCGCGGCTGGCGGCAGCACGTCCATCAGCGCTTCGCTCGTAGCCGACAACGCCCTCTACACCGCCGCGCAGGTGTCGGTGACCTTCTCATCGCCCTGTATCGCGCTCGGCTCGGCGACCATCACGAGCCCGGTCGTCACCGCGACCGGCATAGCCCAGACCAACTACGTGGCCAACGGCTGCAGTGGCGCCGACGTCGTCACGGCAACGGCCACCGTCGATGGCAACACCCTGACGGCCACCGGCACAATCACCGTGGCCTCGGCGCCAGTCGGATCGATCCAGTTCATTTCCGCGACGCCGAACAAGATCGGACTGCAGGGCACCGGCGGTGTCGGCCTGCCCGAGACGTCGACCGTCATTTTCCGCGTCATAGACTCGAGCGGTGGTGCGGTGGCCGGCGAGGACGTGACATTCACCCTCAGCACTTCGGTTGGCGGCATGACCTTCACGCCGGCGACGGCGACCAGCGGCCTGGACGGTCGGGTGCAGACCGTGGTGCAGGCGGGTACGGCGCCCACGACCGTGCGGGTGACCGCGACGGTGGATTCCACCAGCACCGCGACCCAGTCGAGCAATCTCATCGTTACGACCGGTTTGCCGGATGCGGACAGCTTCTCCATTGCCGTCCAGTGCTCGAATGTCGAGGCGTTGGTCCAGGATGGCGTACAGGTGCCCGTGACAGTGCGGCTATCTGACCGCTTCCAGAATCCGGTACCGGACGGGACCGCGGTGACGTTCAATGCCGAGGGTGGCAACATCCTCAGTGGCTGTTCGACCACGACGACGACCGGCGCCAGCGCGGAATCCGGCATCTGCACGGTCAACTGGACGAGTACCAATCCGCGTCCCTCGAACGGGCGGGTGACCGTTCTCGCAACCGCGATCGGCGAGGAAAGCTCGACCGACCAGAACACGAACGGCTTTTTCAACGACGGCGAGCCGTTCGTCGATCTACCTGAATTCTTCCGTGACGACGACGAGAACGGCATCTACGACCTCGGCGAGTATTTCTACGACTTCAACAACAACTTCACCCGCGACGCGGGAGACGGCGAGTACAGCGGCCTGCTCTGCAACGGCCCGGGTGCCGCGCCAGGTCAGGGCCAGTGCTCCGTGGACAACACAGTCGGCATCGGCGCCAGCGTCACCATCACCCTGTCCGGGAGTACGGCGTTCATCTCCGACAATAGCGGCGACGGCACGTACGATCTGACTGTGGGTGAGACGCTTGCGCTGATCACGGTCGGCGACGAGAACGGGAATCCCATGCCCGCTGGCACGACCATTGAGGCGGAGACGACCAATGGCAGCCTCGTAGGCCCCACGGACTACACGGTGCCATGCAGCTTCGCGGCCTCGCCTACGACCTACCCCTTCTTCTTCGAGGCAGACAACACGCCATCGACCGGAATTCTGTTCATCACTGTCACGACCCCCGGCGGACTCATCTCGGGCCACAACGCCACCGTCGTCGACTGACGTCGCAGGCCATGCCTGTTGCCTGCCGGCCTCCTTCGGCAGGCCGATGCGTTTCTGGAGCAGGCGATTTCCACGCCGCTAGAATGAGCGCATGGACGCGAAGCCCAGCATCTTCCTGATCGGCCCGATGGGCGCCGGCAAGTCGGCCGTGGGCCGCAAGCTTGCCGAGGAGCTGGGCCTGCAGTTCATCGACAGCGACGAGGCCATCGAGGAGCGCACGGGGGTCGACATTCCCTACATCTTCGAGCGCGAGGGCGAGTCGGGTTTTCGTGCGCGCGAGCGGCACGTTATCGACGAGCTGAGCCGGTTGCCGGGCATCGTGCTAGCAACCGGTGGCGGGGCGGCACAGGACCCCGCTACGCGCGAGGTGCTCGGCCAGCGCGGCAAGGTGGTCTACCTGCACGCGTCCGTGGATCAGCAGTTGCGGCGGACCCGTGGCGGCCGTGAGCGGCCGATGCTCAAGTCCGGCGATCCACGGGAGGTGCTGACGGCTCTCATGGCCGTGCGCGATCCGCAGTACCGGCAGATTGCCGACGTCATCGTCGAGACCGACGGCCGGCGCGTCGCGGCCGTGACCCGCGAGATCCGCCGCCGGTTGTCCGAAATGAAGCCCGGTTGAGCCCGGCGCGCGGATTCGAGGAAAGCGGGTGGGGGTCTTTTGTTCGGGGAAGTCTTACTCACAAAAGACCCCCACCCGCTTTCCTCGAATCCGCGTCCGCGCTCAGCTGACCCTATAATTCGCCGCATGTTGACGATTACCGTCGATCTCGGCGCCCGCGGCTATCCGATCTTCATTGGTAGCGGACTGCTCGGCCGTCCGGGCCTGCTCGACACGCATCTGCGCGGGCGCGATGCATTGATCGTCACCAATACCACCGTAGGGCCGCTGTACCTCGGCCGGCTGCGGGCCGGGCTGGGCCGCGGACGGGTCGAGACCGTCGAGCTGCCCGATGGCGAGGAGCACAAGCAGCTCGATACGACGGCGCTGGTGCTCGATGCGCTGGTCGGCGGGCGGTTCGGGCGCGACAGCGTCGTAATCGCGCTCGGCGGTGGCGTCATCGGCGATCTCGCCGGGTTCGCTGCGGCGATCTACCAGCGCGGGATCGATTTCATCCAGGTGCCCACGACGCTGCTGGCCCAGGTCGACTCGTCTGTCGGCGGCAAGACCGGCGTCAACCACCCGGGGGGCAAGAATCTGGTGGGAGCGTTCCACCAGCCCATCTGCGTCGTCTCCGACTCCGAGACGCTGCATACCCTGCCGCCACGGGAACTGTCGGCCGGGCTCGCCGAGGTCGTCAAGTACGGCCTCATCGCCGACGGGCAGTTTCTCAAGTGGCTGGAGGAGCACGCGGAGTCGCTGCTCGCACAGGACACGACCGCGCTGCATCACGCCATACGCCGGTCCTGCGAACTGAAAGCCGAAGTCGTGGCGGGTGATGAGCGCGAGCACGGTCGCCGCGCGATACTCAATCTGGGCCATACCTTCGGCCACGCCATCGAGAACGCCGCTGGTTACGGCCAGTGGCTGCATGGCGAGGCTGTCGCGGCCGGCATGTGCATGGCCGCGCGGTTCTCGCAGCGGCTGGGCTGGCTCAAGGCCGCCGACGTCGGTCGGGTCGAGCAGTTGTTGAAACGTTTCCGCCTGCCGACCAGGCCACCGCGCATCACGCCGGAGAATTTCATGAAGGCCATGGCGATGGACAAGAAGGTCCTCGCTGGGCAGATCCGCCTCGTGCTGCTGCCGGTCCTGGGCAATGCCCGCGTTACGGCCGATTACCCGCCGCAGGAGCTGCAGGAATTCGTGCGTGCCGAGCTCGAGGCGGCGAAGTAACGCTGTCCGCCGCACCGTTGCGGCTGCCGGCATGGCCGGTGGGCTTGCGCCTTATGCGGCCGACGATTCCTGCAGTCGCGGGCGTCGGCACCCGGAGCAGCTGCACGGCTACCGCAGCCAGTTCCAGCGCGACCGCGACCGGATCCTGCATTCGGCTGCCTTTCGCCGGCTCGTCTACAAGACCCAGGTCTTCGTCAATCACGAAGGCGATCTCTATCGCACCAGGCTCACCCACTCGCTGGAGGTTGCGCAGATCGGGCGCACCGTCGCGGGCAACCTCGGCCTGAACGAGACACTCACGGAGGCCATCTGCCTCGCCCACGATCTCGGGCACACGCCGTTCGGCCATGCCGGGCAGGATGCGCTGAATCGCCGCATGCGCCCGTACGGCGGTTTCGAACACAACCTCCAGTCGCTGCGCGTGGTCGACCAGCTCGAGGACCGCTATCTCGCGTTCTCCGGGCTGAATCTCACCTACGAAACGCGCGAAGGCATCCTCAAGCACTGTTCGAGGACTGCCGCGCGCCAGCTCGGCGATCTCGGTCAGCGCTTCCTGCGGCGCCAGCAGCCCGGCCTCGAGGCGCAGCTGGCGAACATCGCGGACGAAGTTGCCTACAACAATCATGACGTCGACGACGGCTTGCGCGCGGGCTTGCTGACAGTCGCCGAGCTTGCGGATATCGCGCTGTTCGGTCGTCACTACCGCGCCGTGAAGAAACAGGCCGGGTGCCGCCGTCGGCATATGGGCGACCGTGTGCTGATACACGAAACGGTGCGGCGCATGATCAACCAGGTCGTAAGCGATCTGATCGAGACGTCGCGAGCGAACCTGCGCGCTGCAGCACCCGCGAGTATCGAGGAGGTACGCGCACGTCGCTTGCCGCTGGTAGCGCTCAGCAGCGAGACCCGGAGCGAGCACCTGGAGCTCAAGCGCTTCCTCCGCCGACGGCTCTATCGCCATGAACGCGTAATGACCGTCAACCGCCGCGCCCAGGAGATCCTGGCAGCGCTGTTCGATCTCTACATGGCTGATCCGGCGGCAATGCCGGCAGAGCACCGCGACCGCGCTCGTGCGGCTGCCCGAAAATCAGGCGCGGGCGGGCGTGCCCGGGCGGTAGCCGATTACCTGGCCGGCATGACCGACCGCTACGCCGTGTCAGCGTACCGCCGGCTGGTCGATCCTGCGCTGGACTGGTGAGGCCGGCGCCACTAGCATCTGCACCCCGGCCGACCGGGCCGGATTCACCCAGCTGACAGAGCGCCACCCCTCGTGCCCCCAGCCTCAGCCATCGAGAGACGCGATCGACTGATCTTCGCCATGGACGTGGCGGACCCGGCCGCTGCGCGTGCGCTCGCCGAAAAGCTCGGCGAATCGGTGCAGTTCTACAAGCTCGGCCTCGAGATGATGATGTCGGGCGGCTACTTCGAGCTGCTCGAGTGGTTCCGTTCCCGCGACAAGAAGATCTTTGCCGACCTCAAGTTCTTCGACGTGCCCGCTACCGTGGGTGCTGCTGTCCGCAACCTCGCCCGCCACGGCGTTACCTTTGCGACGGTGCACGGCAACCAGGGAATAATGGAAGCAGCTGCGAAGGCCAAGGGCGACGTGAAGATCCTGGCTGTTACCGTGCTGACGAGCCTTGATCGCGGCGACCTCGACGATCTCGGCTTTGCCTGCGACGTCGAGAAACTCGTTCTGTCGCGTGCCCGCCGTGCTTTCGAGGCGGGTTGCGACGGCATCGTGGCTTCGGGCCTCGAATTACCCGCAATTCGCCGCGCAGTGGACGGTCGGCTCCTGGTGGTGACGCCAGGCATCAGGCCTGTCGAGAACCGGCCCTCGGATGACCAGAAGCGCGTGGTGACGGTCGAACAGGCGTTCCGCGACGGCGCCGACTATATCGTCGTCGGCCGGCCGATCCGCGACGCCGCAGATCCGCGCGCCGCCGCCGAGGCCATACAATCAACCATTGCTGAAATATTCCCCACGTAGCAGCGGCGCCAGCCGCGACCCCAAGAAATAAAAAGGAGAAGAGGATGATTCTGCTCACAGGCGCTACCGGCAAGACCGGTGGCGAGACGGCGAAGGCCCTGGCCGCCCGCGGCGTGAAGGCCCGCGTTCTCGTTCGCGATCCTGCCAAGGGAGCGGCGCTTCAGGCATTGGGGCACGAGATCGCCGTTGGTGATGCGAGCGATGCGGCCAGCGTGAAAAAGGCACTCGCGGGCGTCGAACGCATCCTGATCCTCCTGCCGAACAGCCAGCAGCAGGAAGCCATGGAAAAGCAGCTCACCGACCTGGCGAAGCAGTCTGGCGTGAAGCATGTCGTGAAGATGTCCTCGATGGAGGCCATGGCCAGCGCGACCACGCCGATCCCGATGGCCCATTGGGCGGTCGAGGAGCACATTCGCCGCTCCGGGCTTGCCTGGACGATGGTGAAGCCGAACTTCTTCATGCAGAACCTGCTCGGCAGCGCCGGCTCGATCAAGGCCAACAAGTCGTTCTCCCTGCCGTTCGGCAACGGCCGGACTGCGATGATGGACGCCCGTGACATCGGTGCCGCGACCGCCGAGGTGCTGGCCGGCAAGGGTCACGAGAACCGCAGCTACGAGATCACCGGGCCCGAGTTGCTGACGTTCCACGAAGCAGCGGAGCGGTTCAGCGCGGCGCTCGGCACGAAGATCACCTATGTGCCGGCGGATCCGGCTGTCTTCATGGAGATCATGAAGAAAGTGCTGCCGAACGAGTGGCACCGCAATGCGGTCGGACAGCTCTTCCGCGAGATCGCTGAAGGCGGGCTGAACCACACGACTCAGGACTTCAGGAAGCTGACCGGCCGGGATCCGATCTCCCTCACCCAGTTCGTCCGCGACCACGCGCAGCTGTTCCAATAGACAGCCCGGTCAGCGCAGCTCCGGCTTGAGGTAGGGCCAGACGTTTTCGAGGATCCGCGGCTGGCCCTTGGCGTTCGGGTGGATGCCATCGGCCAGCATGAGCTTCGGGTTGAGAGCTACGCCGTCCATGATGAACGGGATGAGCGGAACCTTTTCCTCGCGAGCCAGTGCCGTGTACACCGCGGAGAACTCCCGGGTGTAACGCGGGCCGTAGTTCGGCGGCATGCGCAAACCGGCGAGCACGACACGCGCGCCCGCCGCCCGCGACAGGCGGATCATTTGTAACAAATTGTTTCGCATGACATGCAGCGGGGTGCCGCGCAGCCCGTCGTTGCCCCCGAGTTCGATCAGGACTACCGCTGGTTTGTGCACCTTCAGCGCGCGGGGAAGGCGCCCCAGACCGCCGGTCGTGGTGTCGCCGCTGGTGCTGGCGTTAACCACGCGATAACCGTACCCTTTTGCCGTCAGCCGGTTTTGCAGCAGCGTGACCCATCCTTGCCCGGGTTCCAGCCCGAATCCGGCACTCAGGCTGTCACCGACCACCAGCAGCGTCCGCGCCGGCGCGGACGCCGACGCATAAGTGGCGACAACCAGCGAGATCAACAGGATCAGTTTTGAGATGCAGGAACGCACGATGAACGGGGCTGTGCTGCGCACGGAAAACCTCGGCAAGCAGGTTAGCAGCCCGGAAGGTTCGCTGACTATCCTCGAGGGTGTCGAAATCTCCATCGCTGCCGGCGAGACCGTGGCGCTGGTCGGGCCCTCGGGTGCAGGCAAGACGACGTTGCTGGCGTTGCTGGCAGGCCTCGACTTGCCCAGCACCGGCCGCGTGTGGCTTTGCGGCGAGGATCTCACGGCACTCGACGAGGACGGCCGCGCGCGGCTCCGCGGCGAACGAGTCGGCTTCGTGTTCCAGTCCTTCCACCTGGTGCCGTCGTTGACCGCGCTGGAAAACGTCATGCTGCCGCTCGAACTCGCCGGAAACCGCAGCGCCGAGGCGAGCGCCCGCGAGGTTCTCGGCGCCGTCGGGCTGGACCATCGACTGGCCCACTACCCGAAGCAGCTCTCCGGCGGCGAGAAGCAGCGGGTGGCCATTGCCCGCGCGTTCGTCACGCGACCGCAGCTGCTGTTTGCTGATGAACCAACCGGCAATCTCGACACAGCCAGCGGCCAGCGCATCGCAGAGCTGCTGTTCGGCCTGAATCGCCAGGCGAAGACCACACTGGTGCTCGTGACCCACGAGCGCGCGCTCGCGGCGCGTTGCGATCGCGTGATAGAAATCGTCGCTGGCCGGATCGGGACTTGAGAACGCTCGCCTTTGCATTGCGAGGCCTGCTGCGTGACCTGCGCGGCGGCGAGCTCACGGTGCTGGTGGCCGCGATCGTTGTCGCGGTCACCGCCATCACCGCGGTCGGCTTTTTCACGGACCGCGTCGGTCGCGTGATCCGCCAGCAGGCCGGGGCGGCACTTGCCGGCGATCTGGTCGTCCGCTCACCCGTGCCGCTTCCCGGCGAGTTTCTCGACGAGGCGCGTGCGCTTGGGCTGCGGACCGCCGAGGCTGTGTCGTTCGCGAGCGTCGTCCTGACCGACGCGGAGGAGAGCTCGCTCGCTACGGTGGAGGGCGTGACCGCGGGCTTCCCCCTGCGCGGCGAAATCAAGATTTCGGAGCAGATGTTTGGTCGCACGGAGGCGACACGCGATGTTCCCGCGCTTGGCGAGGCCTGGGCCGAGGCGGGGCTGCTCGGCAAGCTGGGCGCGGAGGTTGGAACCGAAGTCGAGGTGGGCACGCGGCGGCTGCGCATCACCCGCGTGCTCGAGTACCAGCCGGACCAGAACCCCGGCTTCGCCAATCTCGCGCCATCCCTGCTCGTGAATATCGCCGAGGTGGCGCAGATGGACGTGCTGCGGCCGGGAAGCCGCGCCACGTTCCGCCAGCTCTTCGCGGGCGACGAGGACACCATCGAGAAGTTGCGTGACACCCTCAAGCCGAAATTGGGGAGCGATGCCGTCATCCGCGACCGGCGCGATGCCGGCGAACAGATCAACGCGGCGATAGAGCGCGCGCAGAGCTTCCTGTCGCTCGCTTCCCTGGTCACGATCGTCCTGGCGGCGGTTGCCACCGCCATGGCCGCGCGACTCTATGCCCTGCGCCACCTCGACACGGTAGCGCTGCTGAAGAGCATCGGTGGAACCCAGGGCTTTGTCGAGCGGGTATCGCTCATCCAGCTCCTCATGATCGTCGTCGGCACGACTGTCATCGGGTCGGCCATCGGATTCGCTGCGCAGGGCGTGCTTGCGGAATTGTCGCTGGGGCTCCTCGGTGTGGAGCTGCCGCCGCCCCGCGCGATGCCAGCATGGCTTGGAGCCCTCACGTCGAGCACGATTGTCGTCGGCTTCGCCCTCCCGCACCTCTGGGCCCTGCGGCGTACTCCGCCCATCCGCGTTCTTCGACGGGACCTGCCGCCACCCGCGCTCGCCACCTGGGTTACCTACACCGTGGCAGTCGGCGCTCTTGCCTGGATGATTTTCGCGATCGTCCGGAACCTGAAGCTCGTCGGGTTCATACTCGGTGGCCTCGGTGGCCTCGCCCTGGTGGCCGGCCTGGCGGGATTCCTGCTGGTGAGGCTGGTCTCGCGTTTTCGCGGCGCCGCCGGCGTTTCCTGGCGCTACGGCCTTGCCAACATCTCGCGGCGCGGCACGGAGAGCGTGGTGCAGATCGTGGGCTTCGGCCTGGGCCTCATGGTGCTGCTCCTTCTCACGATCGTGCGCACGGATCTGCTGTCGGAGTGGCGCCGCACGATTCCAACCGACGCACCGAACTACTTCCTGATCAACATCGACCCCGCCACCTGGGAGTCGATGCGCGCCTTCATCGAGGCAGAGATCGGCAGCAAGCCGCAGGCGTTGCCATTCCTGCGCGGTCGGCTGGCGGCGATCAACGGCAAGTCCACCGACGGCATGAAGCCGGAGAATCCGCAGGCGGCGAATTTCGTCCGTCGCGAGCAGAACCTCACCTGGGTCGCGCAGCTGCCGGAGAGCAACACCATCAAGTCCGGGGAGTGGTGGGGCGCCGACTACCGGGGTGAACCGCAACTTTCCCTCGACGATGAGGTGGCGCGCGCCGTCGGCATAGAAGTCGGGGATACCCTCACGTTCAACATCGGCGGCGAGGAGATCGCCATGCCGGTGACGAGCATCCGCACCATCGAGTGGGACTCGTTCGCGCCGAATTTCTACCTGGTGCTTTCCCCCGGGGTCGCCGAGGAGCTGCCGCAGACCTACATCGCGAGTTTCTACGTTCCGCCCGAGCGCCGGTTGCTGCTGAACAAGCTCGTGCGACGATTTCCCGGCGTAACGGTATTCGACCTGGAAGCGATACTGGGTCAGGTGCGAATGATCGTGGATCGTGCGTCGCAGGCCGTGCAGTACGTCTTCCTCTTCACCATCCTCGCCGGCGTGATGGTGCTGCTTGCCGCCGTGCAGGTAACGCGTGATGAGCGCCGGTTCGAGAGTGCGATCCTGCACGCGCTCGGCGCGGGGCGTCGGCAGATCCTCAACGGCGTGGCGGTGGAGTTCACGACGCTTGGCGCGCTTGCCGGCGTGCTGGCCGCGCTCGGTGCCTCGGCGATCGGTCTTCTGCTGGCCGAGCGCGTCTTCGACCTGGGCTTTCGCGTGAGTCCGATGCTCTGGCCTGCCGGCCTGTTGCTGGGCGGTCTGATCGTCGGCATCACCGGCACTCTGGCAACCCGCAAGGCAGTGAATGAGCCACCGGTGACCGTGCTGCGAGAGTCCATATAAGTTATTGGTTCCGCCTGTTGATGCGATACGAGCGATCAAATCAGCCACGCAGGCGGCGTGCGACCCGCCAATCGGGCGCAAGTCACGAGTTACTCGTGTAACTGGGCCTTCGCGTCAGAA
>VGVH01000002.1 GCA_016874095.1 Gammaproteobacteria bacterium
GCGCCGCGCCGCGCACACGGCGGCTGGACCGACCGACGGCTCGCCACGCTCGCCGACCGCGCGCGCCGTGGCACACGCCTCGACGAAGCGGATGTTGTCACGCTCTTCTCCGCGCGCGGCGACGATGTCGAGCACCTCTGCACGGTCGCCGACGACATGCGCCGCGAAGTCGCGGGCGACACGGTGACCTACGTCGTCAACCGCAACATCAACTACACCAATCTCTGCACCTACGGCTGCCAGTTCTGCGCCTTTGCCAAGGGCAAGGCGGACGAAGACCTGCGCGGCGCGCCCTACGTGCTCGAATACGCCGAGATCGCGCGGCGCGCCGAAGAGGCCTGGGCGCGCGGCGCGACCGAGGTCTGCCTGCAGGGCGGCATCCACCCGGCCTTCACCGGCCAGACCTATCTCGACGTACTGCGCACCGTGAAGGAAGCGGTGCCCGGCATGCACGTGCACGCGTTCTCGCCGCTCGAAGTGACGCAGGGTGCGCGCACGCTCGGCATCACGCTCGAAGCGTTCCTGCGGCAATTGAAGGACGCGGGTCTCGGCAGCCTGCCCGGTACCGCCGCCGAGATCCTCGACGACGAGGTGCGTCGCGTGCTCTGCCCCGACAAGGTGAACACCCTGCAGTGGCTGAACGCCGTCGGCACCGCGCATCGCGTGGGCCTGCCGACGACGGCCACGATCATGTTCGGCCACCTCGAAGCGCCGCGGCACCAGGCGCGGCACCTGCTCGCGATCCGCGACCTGCAGCAGCAGACCGGCGGCTTCACCGAGTTCGTGCCGCTGCCGTTCGTGCACATGGAGGCGCCGCTCTACCGCCGCGGCAAGGCGCGGCCCGGCCCCACCTGGCGCGAGGCGCGGCTGATGCACGCCGTCGCGCGCCTCGTGCTGTACCCCTTGTTCCGCAACCTGCAGGTGTCCTGGACCAAGCTCGGCACGGCGGGCGCGCTCGCCTGCCTCCAGTCGGGCGCCAACGATCTCGGCGGCACGCTGATGAACGAATCGATCTCGCGAGCCGCCGGTGCGGGCCACGGCCAGGAGCTGCCGCCCGAGCGCATGGACGAGCTGATCACCGGCGCGGGCCGCATCGCCCGCCACCGCACGACACTCTATCGCGAAGCGCCTGCCGGTCGCATCGACGCCTCCTACGGCGCGGCGCCGCTCGCTGCGATGGCATTCCGCTCCGCGCGCGATTACAAAGCCGCTTCCTGATTCCTGAATGGACCCATCGATTAACACGCCGAAACGCCAGCCAGCCCCCGAGCCGCATGTGCACGGCCCGGACTGCGATCACGACCACGATCACCACCATCACGTCGCGCAGGAACCCTACCGCCGCGACAAGCCAAAGCTCGGCCGCAACGACCCCTGCCATTGCGGCAGCGGCAAGAAGTTCAAGAAGTGCCACAGTTATTAAGGGGACAGTGACCCTGACTCCATGAAGATCACCGCGTCGCTAGAGATTCCGGACGGCGAGATCGAGATCACCGCCGTCCGCTCCCAGGGCGCCGGCGGCCAGAACGTCAACAAGGTCGCCACCGCGATCCACCTGCGCTTCGACGTGCGCGCCTCCTCGCTGCCCGATGAACTGAAGGAACGCATCCTCGCGCTCCGCGACCGGCGCATCACGGCCGACGGCGTCGTCGTCATCAAGGCGCAGGCGCACCGCACCCAGGAGCAGAACCGCGCGGCGTCGCTCGAGCGGCTGGCGGAACTGATCGCGCCGGCGCTGGTGCGCCGCAAGACGCGCAAGGCCACGAAGCCGACGCGGGCGTCGAAAGAGAAGCGGCTGGATACGAAAAGGCGGAAATCGCAAACCAAGGCCTTGCGACGCACGACCTTCGAGTAACCGCACGTCTTGACCGGGAACGGGGGAACGGGGAACGGTGCCGGGTCGCAGCTTCGCAGCTTTCGTTACGGGCGCAGGTGCTACAGCAGCTGCGACAGGTGCTCGCTGATAAGGCGAATGGACGCGTCCGGCCGCGCATAAAGCCGCAGCGCCACGCCCCCCAGGCCGGCAGCACCCAGCGCTCGGAGCTTTTCCGCTATCCGCTCGATATCCCGGGGCGTGCCGCACAGCGTGACGTGATCGACCAGCGCATCGAGCACGCTGTCGCGCACACCCTCGACTTTGTCGCTGCCCGTGACGAACGCACGGGCAAACGCGGGACGACTCGCCATCACCAGATCGACATCGGCAGGGTCGAGGAACTCCGCGAGCAGCCACGGGCGGAAAATGCCGCGCAGGAGCAGCCAGCGCTTTGCTTCAGCACGCGCTTCGGCGAGATCGTCGTACACGTGCCACGCGGTGAAAACGCTCGTCCAGAACGCCGGCCGTGTCTTGCGCCGGGCGGCGAGCGCGGTGTCGAGCGCGGCAATGACCGACCGTGCCGGTCCGGGCGGCACGTCGCTCATCATGATGCCGTCGCTCGCCTGCGCGGCCATGCGCAACATCTGCTCCTGACCGGCTCCCGCATATACCGGCGGCTGCGGCGCCTCGAGCCAGCCGAAGCGGCAGTTGCGCACCTTGTAAAGCTCGCCCTCGTGGTTCACGGGCGCGCCGGTCTTCGCGGCCTGGATGATCTCGATGCACTCGCGTACCGCGCGCACCCGGCGTGCTGGCTTGATGCCGAGCGCTTCGAGCGCCTCCCCGCCCCCACCGACGACGAGCCGCGCGCGACCGCCGGCGATCTCGTTCAGCGTCAGGAACGCTGCGGCGATCTTCAGCGGATGAGTATCGAAAGGGTTCACGGCGATCGGGCCGAGCGCGATGCGCCGGGTGGCCTGCGCCGCGAGCGTGAGATTGGCGTACGGATCGCGCGAGTCGTTCAGGCTCGACACCCAGATGCCGCCGAGGCCCTGCGCTTCGGCGAGCACGGCGAGCTCGGCGAGCGCCTGCGGCTTTGCGCGGGTATCTAGGATGGCGTCGATCTGCATGGCCGGCCTCAGGCGAGCGCGCGTACAGCAGGGATGACCTCGGTCGCCAGCGCTTCGATCTGCTCCTCGAAATCCCAGAGCGGATTCAGGATGATCTGGTTCGCGCCGGTCTTCACGACCTCGGCGAGCCCGGCAGCCACCTGCGCGGGCGAGCCCCAGTAGCAGATGTCGGCGACGAAGTTCGGGCTGCGCTGAATCTGCCAGGGGTAGCGGGCGCCGAAGAACTCGTCGAGGCCGCGCTTGGCACGCGCCGCGTCGCTGTCGATCGCGAGATAGACGCGCTTCGACACCGGCAGTGTCGCGGGATCCCGCCCCTCCTCGTCGCAGAACCGGCGAATCTGCCGGAGGAAACCTGCGAAATCCCGGGTCGAGTTCGGCCCCGCACAGGCATACCAGTCGCCGTGGCGCACGGCGCGACGCAACGCATCCGGGTGCTGGCCACCGAACCACAATGGCACATACGGCTTTTGCAGCGGTTTCGGCTCGAGGTGCACGTCCTTCAGTTGATAGTGCCGGCCGGCGAAGTCGGTGGCGGTCTTCGTCCACAGCAACTTCATGATCGCCACACCCTCGTTCAAGCGCCCGACGGCTACGCGATTATCGACCGAGTAGGTGGCGAAGAAGCCGGGTGCCATGACGTGGCCGAGCCCGATGCCGAGATCGATGCGCCCGCCGCTCAGGTTATCGAGGGTGCTGACGATCTTCGCGACATGCACCGGGTGGCGGATCGGGAACACCAGCACGGAGACGCCGAGCCGGACCCGCTCGGTGAGTGCAGCAGCGTAGGACATGAGTGTCAGCGACTCGTGCAGCGGCACGTCGCCCGCTACCTGGTCCTGCACCCAGGCGCTCGCGTAACCGAGCCGCTCGCCGAGCGCGAGACAGCGGCGCACCAGCGCCATGTCGGGCTTGCCGTCCAGGAACACCTGCGGAATCGGGAAACCGAATTCGATCGTGCGGGATCCGGTCACAGGAGCTCCGTCGCGAGCAACTCGAGGGCCGCGACCGATGTTCCGCCAAGGAGCATGGAATTGACTCGGCCAGCGCGCGCGGCATCGCGCCAGCGTGACAGGCGCTCGCGGATGCGCGCGGCAGGCCCGACCAGCGCGATGTCGTCGATGAGCGCCTCCGGCACGGCGGCAGCCGCGGCAGCCTTGTTGCCGGCGAGGTAGTGATCCTGGATGTTGGCTGCCGCGGCCGCATACCCCATGCGCACGGTGTAGTCGTGGTAGAAATTCCGTCCGCGCGGACCCATGCCGCCGATGTAGAGCGCGAGATGCGCACGCACCGGCGCCTGCGCGCGGGCAAGGTCGTCGTCGAGGGAAACCGGCACGAACGGGGCGACATCGAAGGCCTGGCGCGCCGCGGGCACGGCGCGCTTCGCCATTCCGGCGGCCACGTGCGACTCGACGAGGTCGGGGCGATCGGGATTCATCCAGATCGGAAACACGCCGTCGGCGACCTCTGCTGCGCAGGCGAGCCCTTTTGGCGTGATCGCAGCGGTATAGATGGGCAGTGCCGGGTCGGCGTGCAGTATCCCCTTCATCGGTACGCCAAGACCGCTCGAGCCTTCACCGTCCCAGGGAATGCGGTAATGCCTGCCTTTGTGTTCGAGTGGCGCGCGGCGCGCTGCGATCTGGCGCACGATGTCGATGTACTCGCGGGTGCGCGCGAGAGGCTGGCCGTAGGGTACGCCGTACCATCCCTCCACCACACGTGGCCCCGACGGACCGATGCCGAGGATGAATCGCCCGCCCGAGAGCAGGTTCAGAGTCATCGCCGTCATCGCGGCACAGGTTGGCGTGCGCGCCGGCATCTGCATGATGGCCGTGCCAACGCGGATGCGCCGCGTCCGCGCGAGTATCCAGGCCGCCGTGGAAACCGCGTCGGCGCCGTAGGCTTCCGAGGTCCAGACCGAGTCGAAGCCCATGCTCTCGACAGCTGCTATTTCTGCAAGGGGCAACTCGAGCTGCGCCGTGCCATAGCCCGCGACATAGCCGAGTTTCATGCTGGCCTGCGCGCTCAACGCTCCCGGGCGTCGCCCACCGGCAGGCGGGTCAGCCTCGGTGGCGAACCGGCAACCACTTCGGATTCGAGAGCCTCGATACGATCAGTCAGCTCGGCGCGTTCGGCCGCGAGCTTCTGCACCTGCTCGAGCACCGCGTCGGAGCCGGCCCGCACGACACTGAGCTCGGTCTCCGCGTCCTTGACGCGGACGCTGGCCCGGATCGTCTCTTCGGCGCGATCGGCCAGCTCCTGCCGCAAGCTCTGGGTCTTGCCGCACTCCTCGGTCAGATGGCCCCGTAGCCTGTCGATTTCATCGTCACGCTGGCCGATGCCGGAGTTCGCAGCGCTGAGATCGCGGCGCAGGCTCTCGAGCGTCTCGCGCTCGTGCTCCAGGACCAGCTCGACCTCCGAGGCCTTGCGCTGCACGACGCGCAATTCCGCCTCGAGCCCGCGGATCCGCTGGTCGGTCGCGGCGGCGGACCTCCCGCTCCGCGAAAATCCCTTGCCGAAGCGGCCCAGCACCCAGACGCCGACGACGCCGATCAGCGCGAGGACGAGGATGATTTCCTGGATCGTCGGCATAGGGTCCACCCTCAGCGCCTGACGGCTTCCGCCGGCAGCGCGAAAGCCAGCAGGTAATCATCGATGCCCTTGAAGTCGTACCAGCTGTGCCCGCCGGCGGCGAAGACGATGTACTGGCGGCCGTTCAATTCGTAGGTCATCGGCGTCGCCTGGGCCGAGGTCGGGGTGCGGTACTCCCACACCTGCTCGCCGGTCTCGACGTCGTACGCGCGCACGCGCGCATCGCCAGTGGCGCCGATGAAGACGAGTCCGCCCGCAGTGATGATCGGCCCGCCGGCCGAGGGTGTGCCGAACTTGAGCGGTATCGGGATCGGCATCAGCCGGTCGAGCACGCCGAACGGCACCTTCCACTTGATCTCGCCCTCGGCCATGTCGATGCCGACGAGCAGGTTCCAGGGCGGTGCGGTACACGGCGTGAACGAACGCGACATGAGCGGCCCCTGCTGCACGCCCCAGGGCGTGTCGCCAAGGTAGCCCGGCTTCTGCATCGGCGCGCCGGCTTCGGGCCTCTTCGCGTACTCGGGATCGACCTGGTCGCGTGGCAGGAGCTTCACGTAGTAGGGAATCTGCGCAACCGGCGTGACCAGGATGTTGCGCTGCGGGTCGAAGGCCCCGCCGCCCCAGTTCGAGCCCCCGCCCACCTGCGGGTACATGATCGTGCCCTTCTTCGACATCGGCTCGTAGTGGCTGCCGTGGCGCATGCTCTTGATGAGATCGCGGCAGTAGTTTCTGTCGAACGGCGTGAAGCCCCAGGCGTCGTCCGGTGTGATCGTATTCCTCACCAGCACCGGCGGCTTCAGGGGAAACGGCTGCGTCGGAGAGAGCTGCTCTCCCTCGATGTCCGTGTCGGTCGGCACCGGCCGCTCCTCGATCGGGAACAGCGGCTCGCCGGTCTCGCGATTGAAGGAGAAGAGCATCCCGGTCTTCACGAGCTGAAACAGCGCGGGAATCGTCTCGCCGTCCTTGCGCATGTCGACGGCGATGGGCGGCGATCCGACATCGCGATCCCAGACGTCGTGGTGCAGGGTCTGGAAGCCCCACACGAACTCACCGGTCGAACCGCGCAGCGCAACAATGGAGTTTGCCCATTTGTTGTCGCCGGGCCGGTGCACGCCGTAGTAATTCGCGGCCGGAGCGGCAGTCGGGATGAAGACCAGGTCGCGTTCGTTGTCGACCGACATCGGCGTCCAGTTGTTGGCGCCGCCGACGCCGCGCGGTGTCGGCTCGATGCCGTCCGCGGCCTCGCGCACCAGCGGATCCCAGTACCACTTCATCGCGCCGGTACGCGCGTCGAATCCGCGTATGGCGCCGTTTACCGATTTCTCGCTGCGGAACTTGTTCGACGTCGTGCTGACGACCACCACGTCCCTCACGACGGCAGCGGGACTGAGGAGCTGCGTACCCTGCGTACCGACCGCCGGCTTCAGAGCTTCGATCAGCGGGTCGAGGTCCACCATGCCGCCGGCGCCGAAGTCGCGACAGACGGCACCGCTGCGGGCGTCGATGGCAAAGAGCCGCTTGTCCGCGGTCGGCATGTACAGGCGGAACTCGCAAGCCGAGCCCGCGGCGGCTGCCCGATCCTGCCACCAGGCCACCCCCTTGCACTTGAAGCGCCCGGCATAGGGTGTCTTGTCGATGTCAGGATCCCAGCGCCAGCGTTCCTTCCCCGTCTCCGGGTCGACCGCGATGATCGTGTTGAACGGATCGCAGACCACCAGATGCCCGCCGGCGGCAGCCGGCAGCAGGATCGGCGTGGCCTGGAAGTCGATGATGGATTTCAGCGTCGGGTTGTTCTTCACCGCGCCGGTGCGGTACGTCCAGGCGATCTCCAGCTGACCGACGTTGCTGCGATTCACCTGGCCAAGCGTGGAGTAGCGGCTGCCACCCGGATCTCCGCCGTAGTAAGCCCAGCCGTCGGCTGCTGCAGACACAGGCAGCAGGAGCGACAGAACTGCCCCCAACATAATGAGTTGCCGCCTGATCATGCAGGGCGAAGTGTACCGGAACCCCGGCCGACGGGACCGACCTGCCGCAGCCAGCATGTAGACTCGCCGCCCATGGAAATCTCCCGCCACTTCGTCACGCTGAAGGGCCGCTGGGGCACACGCCAGGTCCATTACCGGCGGGCGGGTCAGGGACCCGCAGTCCTGCTGCTGCACCAGTCGCCGCAGTCCTCGGCCGAGTTCGAGGCGCCGATGCGCCGCCACGCCCGGGAGTTCACGCTGATCGCCCCGGACACGCCCGGTTACGGACAGTCCGATCCGCTCGGCCCCGACCGGGTGAGCATCGGCGAGTTCGCAGCAGCGCTCGGCGAATTCGTCGATGCCCTCGGGTTGAGGCGCTTCGGCGTCTACGGCTTTCACACCGGCGCCTGCATCGGCACCTGGCTTGCCGCTGCCCGGCCGCAACAGGTGACGGCGGTGTCCGCGCAGGGCCTGCCGCGGCTCACGGAGGAGGAGCAGCGCGACATAGTGGCGAATTACCTGCCGCCTTTCCTGCCCAGCTGGGACGGCAGTCACCTGGCCTGGCTGTGGAGCCGAACCCGGGGACAGCTGGTCTTCTATCCCTGGTACCGCCACAGCGCGGAGGCTGCGATCAGCATCGACATGCCCGACGCCACCGTGCTGCACGCCGGTGCGATGGAACTCATGCGCGCGGGCGATCACTATGCGACTGCCTACCGCGCAGCATTCGAATCGGATCCGCGCACGGTGTTGCCGGGACTGCGCGCCCGACTGCTGGTCACCGCTGGCGACGCCGACCCCCTGCGCGAACATTTCGGTCGACTGGGCGACCTGCCTGCGGGCGCGCGCGTCGAAGCCGCCGCCAACTCGTCGGCCGCCTTCGACCTGGCGCTCGAACACCTGCGAATCCATCCGGGGGATGCTCCGCCGAGCGCTCCCGCCACGGCGGCCGTGGCGCAACGCTGGTGGCGGCGCATGATCACGACGCCGGCAGGCCCCGTGCACCTGCGCCTGCGCGGGGGCAGCGGCCGCCCGCTGGTGCTGGTGCACGGCGCGGGTGAGTGTTCGGACAACCTGATGCGGCTGGGCGCCCAGTACTCCGGACCACTCGTGCTGCCGGACCTTCCCGGGCATGGCATCTCCCCGCCGCAGGACGGCGATGCCGTCGCGGCTGGCGCCGCGGTGCTGGACCACCTGCTGGACGACGCCGATGCGCTCGTCGCGACCGGCGCCGGCGCGGCTGTCGCGCTGTCCACCCGAAGGACCGACCGGCCGTTGACGCTGATCGACGTACCGGCGCTGGGCGAGGATCTGCGCCAGTCTTTCGCCACGGAAGGCTTCCCCGATCTCAGTCCGGTCTGGCATGGCGGACACCTGCAGGCGGCCTGGCAGCTGGTGGGGGATTCGAAGCTGCACTTTCCATGGTTCCGCCGTGACCGTGCCCATCGCCTGGCGGGCGAGCGCGAGCTCGACCCGCGGCGTCTGCAGCTGGAAATGCTGGCGCTGTTTCAGTCGGTTGCGGGGTGGCCCGGTCTCGGCCGCACCGCTCTGGACTTCCCGTGGCTGGAACGGTTGCGGGACTGGCGGGGGCCACTGACCCTTGCTGCCCCCGAGGGCTCGGGATTACTGGAACCGACCAGGGCACTGGCCGGCGGGCATCGGTTCGTCCGGTTGCCACGGGCACCCGACCGCTGGCTGCAGGTCCTGGTCATGCCGCCCGAGGCAGATTGACCGGTCAGGTGCCTGCCGTATACTTCAGGGCGTTAAGAACAGGCTGCCGGCACCGGATGGGGATAGCGGGACCGGCCCGATCAACGATAAACAGCCAGCCCAGCGTCAGCACGGTTCCGCCGCTCCGCGGACCGCCTGCCGCACTGACACAGTCGGGTCCCCACAGGGGCAGGCGCGGAAAGCACACGCCAGGAGTCAGACGCAAATGAAACGTACCGCCACGCTTGGATTGCTCGCCTTGACGGCCATCGGTGCTCAAGCCGCCCAGGATCCACCGGGCTGGCGCGTCGGTGCCGCCGCCGCGTTCACCGATTTCGATTACTCGCAGGGCGACGTCGACGGCATTGACGACAGCGCAGTCGGCGCCAAGGTCTTCGCCCAGTACCAGTTCAACAGCTGGCTGGGCATCGAAGGCGCGTTCCACAACACCGCCGACTTCAAGGAAACGCTGCCGAACGAGCTGGCTCCCGATCTGCCGGCCGGCGATTACAAGCTGGGCTTCGACGGCTTCAGCGCCAGTGCCGTGTTTTTCCTTCCGGAAATTTCGGAAGACATCGGCTTTTTCCTCAAAGGCGGCTTCTTCGATTTCGACGCGCAGCTCAACTACGTCGATAATTTCAGCAACAGCGGCGCGTCGACCAATTCGTATGACGGACTGATGCTGGGTGGTGGCGCAGTCATCGACATCGACGAGCGCTTCTCGATCCGGGCCGAACTCGAGTGGTTCGACATCGACTTCGGCGATCTGTATGCCGCGAACATCGGCCTGCACTACGCCTTCGGCGGCGGCGGTTCCGCCCCGGCGGCGGCAGCGCCGCCACCGGCACCCGCCGCCGAAGCGGAACCTGAGCCCGCACCCGCCCCGCCTGCCGATAGCGACGGTGAAGGCGTGACTGGCGACGCTGACCAGTGACCGGACTCGCCGGTCGGGGTCAGGGTCGACGCGAAGGGCGCGCCGCCAACTGACCGTTGTTCCGGTTCGATGAAAACGGCGGGCTCAGCCCGCCGTTTTTTTTCGTGCCCGCGCCGCGGCGATCGTTGCCTGCTCTTCCTCGATCATGCGCGCCCAGGCCGGACGCGCCACCAGCGCATCATGGAATCGCGACAGCCCCGGCCAGCGCGCCGCATCGATCACGCCGTCGCCCTGGCGGTAGGTGACGAGCTGGGCACCGACGGCAATATCGGCAATCGTGAGCGGCGCGGCGACCGCCGGCACGCGACCGGCAATCTCGCGCTCGAGATAATCGAATGCGGCGTCGCGCAGGCGCCCGGCGCGCGCGAGAGCGGCGGCATCGCCGGCGACACCCTGGAAGACCGGCTTCACGAAGTTCTCCGCGAACCAGGGCAGGATCGCCTCGCGCAGGCTCGTGTCGGCGAACTCCTCGATCCACAGCGCCCTGGCGAGCGCTGCGGCATCAGCCGGCCAGAGCGGCCGCTCAGGCCAGCGCCGCTCGAGATAGGCGACGATGACGGAGGAATCCGGCACGACGAGGTTGCCATCCCGCAGGACCGGGATCTTGCCGAGCGGATTCAGCGCGCGGATGGCGGGAGAGCCCATCGGCGCAACCTCGAGCTGGTAGTCGAGACCCTTCTCGACCAGGGCGAGTCGCACCTTGCGGGTAAACGTGGACAGGTTGATGCCGTAGACGGTGATCATCGCGATGCCCCCGTGGCAATCGGACCGGATGCAGCCTAGTGTAAGCGCAAGCATGCGACACATGGCCGTTGCGACCCTGATCGTCCTGACCCTTGCCGCGGCAGCGGCAAGCGGCACCGACAGTGCATGGCTCCATTACGGCGGCGACGCGGGCGGGACGCATTACACCGGACTCGATGACATCAACCGGAGCAACGTCGGCGAGCTGGAGCTTGCCTGGTCCTACAGGAGCGGCGAACTCGCTCGCCACCCGCAACGGAGCGCCTTCGCGAGCTTCCATGCCACGCCGTTGCTGCTGCCGGCAGCAGCCGGGCAGTCGCTGGTGTTCTGTACGCCGTTCAACCGCATCGTTGCGCTCGACCCGACCAGCGGTCGCAAGCGCTGGGCTTACGATGCAAAGCCCGAGCTCGGCCCGCCCGGGTCGCGCTACAACTGCCGCGGTGTCGCCTACTGGGAAGACAAGGACGCAGCCGGTCCGGCCGCCTGCCAGCACCGCCTGTACATGGCCACGGGCGACCTGCGCCTGGTTGCCATCGATGCGCAGGACGGCAAGCCCTGCGCGGGCTTTGGCAGCGGCGGCATCGTCGATATCGGCCCCACGATCCGCGCGGAAGCGGAAATCAAGTCGCGCCTGATCGGGCGGCCGGCGGATCTGCGGCCAGGCGACGTCCAGTTCTCCTCGCCGCCGGCCATCGTCGCCGGCACGGTGATCGTCGGCTCGAGCAACAACACCAAATTCCGCCGCAACGACGGACCCGACGGCACGGTGCGCGCCTACGACGCGCGCAGCGGCGCGCCGCGCTGGAGTTTCGACCCGGTGCCGCGCCACTCGACCGCGCCCGAGACGGCCGACTGGACGACCGAGGCGCTGGCTGCAACCGGCGCCGCCAACGTCTGGAGCATGATGTCCACCGACGAAGCCCGCGGGCTCGTATTCCTGCCGACCGCGAGCGCCGCACCGGATTTCTTCGGCGGCACGCGGCCCGGCAACAACCGCTACGCCAACTCCGTGGTCGCGCTCCGGGCCGCGACCGGAGAAATCGCCTGGCACTACCAGCTCGTGCACCACGACGTCTGGGATCTCGATCTGCCGGCGCAGCCGATCCTCGTGACGCTGCCGCACGCGGGCCGCGCAACGCCAGCAGTGGTCCAGCTCACCAAGATGGGCCTGGTGTTCATGTTCAACCGCGACACCGGCGAGCCGCTTTTCCCGATCGAGGAGCGTGCCGTGCCGCAGGACGCGGTGCCGGGCGAATCGCTGTCCCCGACGCAGCCCTTCCCGGTGGCGCCGCCGCCGCTGGTTCCGCAGGGACTGCAACCCGACGACGCCTTCGGCTTCACCTTCTTCGACCGCGGCTGGTGCCGCGAGCGCATCGGCGCGAGCGTGCACGGTGGCTACTACAACGCGCCCTCGACGAAGGGAACCGTGGTGTTCCCCGGTATGGCCGTCAACAACTGGGGAGGCGGCGCCTTCGATCCGGAACGGAACCTGTTGATCGTCCCGGTGAACCGCGCCCCGGCCTTCGTCCAGCTCACGCCGGTCGAGGAAGTCGACCCGAAGCTGTTGACCGACCCGATGGCCGGCCTGATGGGCAAGCCGGGCCACCTGGCCGGCACCGCCTACGTGCAGACCTTCAAGCCCCTGCTGTCACCCCTTTTCTCGCCCTGCAATCCGCCGCCCTGGGGCGAGCTGGTCGCCGTCGATCTTGCCGCCGGCACGATTGCCTGGCGCACGACGCTCGGCGTGCTCGACAAGCTGATGCCTGTGCCGATCCCCCTGCAGTGGGGCACGCCGACCGCCGGCGGCCCGCTTGCCACCGGGGGCGGCCTCGTCTTCATCGGCGCGACGATGGACGAACGCTTCCGCGCCTTCGACATCGAAACGGGCCGGCAACTGTGGGAAACCCGCACGCCCACAGCGGCCATGGCGACGCCGATGACCTATCGCGTCGGCGGCCGGCAGTTCGTCGTCGTGGCCGCGGGCGGCCACATGTGGCAGTACGGCTTCAAGATCGGCGACTGGCTGATGGCGTACGCGTTACGCCGGTAGCGCTACTCGATCTCGATTTCCTCGGCGTCGAAGTCGTTGCCGAAGACGCGCAGCTCGTCGGCCTTGGCCTTGATAATAGAGCCCACGCCGATCGAGCTGAAGAAGGTCGCGCTGCTGATCTCATCGTCGTTGACATCGAAGAACGCGACATCGATGGCGTCGGTCGCTATCGCGACGCCGAGCACCAGCACCACCGGCCCAGCGAACGACTGCACCGGACCCTGCAGGATCGTGTCGTCTTCATCGTCGTCGCGCTCGAGCCGCGTCGCAATGACGTCGTTCGGGTCGCCCGTCGCCGTGTTGGGTGCGCCGCGAATCTCGACGAAATCGCCCACGACCACGTGGGAGAAGTTGAACCCCGGCTGCGGCGAGCTGCGATCGTCCTCGAGCTGGGTGGCGGCGTTCACGCTGATGGTGATTGCGTCCATGCCCTCGATGGTGAGCGTGGTCGAGGTACGGGCCGCGACATTGCCCTCGATCTCGACATCCGCCGACCCTTCCTGCACGCGGAACTTCACCTCGTCCGCGACCAGGATGCCCTGCGCGTTGAACTCGCCCTCGACCTCGACCTTGACGTTCAGGCCGAGGTTGCCGGCCGTGCCGCCCTCGTACTGCGTGCCGGCCACAGTCGTGACGCGCACTCCGTTGACGTCGAAATCGGTCGCGGAGACGAAGCGCGTGACGAGGCCCTCCACTTCGCCGGAGTCGCCGTCGTCGCCGGGCAGGTTGTCCTCGAGCTCGACCCGGGTGGCGACCAGCGTGCCGCCGGAAAGACTGCCCTCGACTTCGACGAGATTGCCGTTGGCGAGCGCCGAGCTGAAGTCCTCCAGCGTGGCGTTGCTGTAGTCGACGTTGAGCGTGCCGATCAGGAAGGTCTCGGCCACGGTGTTGAGCGCCGACACCACGCCGCGCACCTCTGCGCCGCTCGCACCGCCGCGGTCGTCGATACGGGTCGCCTGGATGACACCCGCCGAAGTCGGGAAGCCGCTGATCTCCAGGTTGTCGCCGACCAGGAGATCCGCCAGCGTGCGCCGGCCGTCCGGCGTGCCACCGGGGCCGCTGCGATCAGGCAGGCTGTCGTCGAACACCGTCGACGACGACACGCTCACGGTCTGGCCCAGCACGACGAAGCTGTCGCCTGCCAGGTTGATCGACGTCACGTTGCCCTCGAGCACGCTGTCGTACTCGATCGACGTCGCGGTGCCGCTCGTGCCGGAGTTATCGAGCTCGCCGGTGATGAGCACCACCTGTCCGACTGCAAGTCCGGACTCCGTGCCGGGCGCGTCGTCGATGGTGATGTCGGTGGTGCCCGACACCTCCCACTCGACGCCGTTGACGATGACGCTGCCGAAGCCGGTGATGGTGCCCGACGAGTGGGCACCGAGCCGGTCGATGCCGCCCACGCTGCCGCCACCGCCACATGCCGCAACGAGCGCGGCAGTGAGGCCAGCCAGCGTGATTCCAAGTAACCGGTCGAGTCGATCATCGTCATTTCCCCGTCTGCTTGTCCGTTTCACCCTTGATCATGAAGAGGCCAACGCCGAGCCGCGTGATCTTGCGGGTCTCGGCCGGTGGCGTCGCTTCCGCTGCGCGATGCGCCGTGAGCCAGGCATCGACGCGCTCCAGGAACTGCTGGCCTTCCTTCTCGAGGAAGGCCTGGAACTCGGGTACCGCGCGCACCTCGATGCGATCGTCCGTCGCGCGACCCAGAAACCAGCTGCCGTCGCCGCTCCGTCGGCCCAGGTTGTGGTTGATGTTGGCGCCGAGGTCGGCGAACACGCTGCCGGCATTGAGGATCCACTGCGCGTCGAGCTGCGAGGGCTGGTAGTAGCGTCGCGTCACGCGCAGCGCCCCGCCGGCACCCACGTCGGTGACCGCCCCCACCCGGCGGAGTTCCTTGAGCATCGTGCTCGGCGGCACGTCCGGCGCGTAGCGGCGTGCCAGTTCCTCGAAGCTCGGCCCCGATCCGCTGATCGTCAGGTCGTGCGGTATGCCATCCATGCCGATGAATTGCGGGTCCTGGTGCCAGCCGGACAGCACTCGCGTGGCGTCCGTCGTCTGGTTCGGCAGTGGCGGGCCCTCCTCGTCCATCGCCTGGCGGATTTTCCCGACCTCGCGCCGGCCGATCCCGGTGAGGATCGCCACGCGCGAGACATTGGTCTGCCGCCCGCGGATGCCGTACTCGCGGCTGGCCACCTGCACGAACACCGTGCGCGCCAGTTCTGCGAATTCCTTCCAGGTCATGCCACATTTGAGAAGCAGGCTAGCCAGCGGCTGGAGGAGCTGCCGGGTGCCCTGAGCGAGGGCGACCCGATCCGGTTTATCCATATTTGAGACTATATTGCTCATATATGGTCTTTGTCAAGACAGTTGAGACAAAATGTCTGACGAATTGAGGCACCGGGGGAGAATTCTTCTCCGCATCGGGGGGGTTAAGGCAGGGCGGCTGAACGCCGTAGCGGGGGTATCCCGACCGAGTAAGACTTCCCCGAGGGAGGGTTACCTCCGGTACGGCGTTCAGCCGCCCTGCCCTTGGCCGATTCGTTCGTCGATGAAGTAGCGGGGGCGGTGCTTCACTTCGAGATACACGCGCGCGAGGTATTCGCCGACCACGCCGATACACAGCAGCTGCATGCCGCCGAGGAAGTACATCGGGATCACGGTCGAGGCCCAGCCTGGAACGGCACTGTCGGTGCCGAAGCGGATCCATAGCACCCATGCAGTCATGAACACACTCGCGAGGACCGCGAGCGCACCGACGGCCGTGGTGGCGCGCAGCGGTGCCGCCGAGAACGAAGTCACGCCGTCGAGCGCCAGCGCCAGCATCCGCCGCAGCGGGTACTTCGACTCCCCGGCGCGGCGGGCACTGCGCTCGTAGTCAACGGTGGCGGTGCGAAAGCCCAGCTGGGTCACGAGCCCGCGCAGGAAGAGATTCGTCTCGCGGTACTCGGCGAGGCAGTCGAGCGCGCGGCGGCTCAGCAGGCGGAAATCCCCATGATGCGGCACCAGCGCGACACCGATCCGGTTCATGGCCCGGTAGAAGAGCCCGGCGGTCAGGCGCTTGAAGACCGTGTCGCCGTCGCGCTTCGCGCGTACGCCGTAGACGATGTCGCAGCCGGCGCGGCAATGTTCGACCATCGTCGGCATCGCGCCGATGTTGTCCTGCAGGTCGGCGTCGATGCTGATGGCCGCGTCGGCACGGCTCTCCAGGAGGCCCGCGAGCAGCGCGACCTGGTGGCCCATGTTGCGCGACAGCCGGATGCCGGCGACGCGCGGATCGGCCGCCGCGAGCGTGCGAATCAGGCGCCAGGTGTCGTCGCAACTGCCATCGTCCACGAACAGGATGCGACTGCCGCCTGCGACCTGCCCCGCTGCCGTCATCGATGACAGGAGATCGATCAGCCGGCGCGCCGAATCCGGCAGCACCGCCTCCTCGTTGTAGCAGGGCACGACGATATCGATCCGCATGTTGCCACCACAATAATCAAGCGCGGGGTCGCGCACCAGCGCGGCGGTGTCTTCAGGCAGCGCCGAGGTCGAGCACGGTGACGTCCGCTTCGCGTATCGCCTCGCCAAGAAAGGCGGCGCCGACCCGCGCGAACCGGCCCGCACCATCAGTGGCTTCGAAACGCACGCTGCCGGGGCCGCTGACGGCCAGTCCCATGGCAGCCACTTCAGCAGCCGTGGTTGCCGCCGAATCGACGATCCGCACCGCAGGCCCCGCGACGCGCGCGAGCACCTGGGCGAGCACCGGGAAATGGGTACAGCCGAGCAGGAGCACGTCCGGCGGCGTGGCCACGCCGAGCAACGGCTCGAGGTAGCGGTGGGCGACGCGCTCGGGGATATCGCCGTCGGTCCAGCCCTCCTCCGCCAGTGCGACGAAGAGCGGGCAGGCGGCCGATGTCACGCTGGCCGCGGGATCGAGCCGACGGATGGCGGCATCGTAGGCGCCCGCGCGCACCGTGCCCTCGGTGGCGATGACGGCGATTCGACCGCTGCGCGTGGCCGCGACCGCCGCGCGGGCTCCGGGCTCGACCACGCCGACAACGGGCAGCGGCGCAAGCCGCGTGCGCAGGTCCTCGAGCGCAATCGCGGAGGCCGTGTTGCAGGCAACCACCAGGCAGGAAAGCCCCTGCCGCAGGAGGGCATCGGCGGCCTGCCCGGCGTAGCGGACCACCGAGGCAGCGCTCTTGGTTCCGTACGGCAACCGTGCCGTATCGCCCAGGTAAGTGAAACGCGCGTCCGGCATGGCCTTGCGCAGCGCACGCAGCACCGTGAGGCCGCCCACGCCCGAGTCGAACACGCCGATCGCACCGCTCATGCCGGGAGTCCGCAAGCTGCATCGAAGGGGGCGGAAAGGATAATCGATTCCACCTGCTGGTCGGGCCATTGACCGTGAATTCCGCTAAACTGCCGCCCCGCCGGTCGCATGGCCCGCAGGCATACGAACAACAAACCGCTCTGACGAGGAAGTACCCGATGGCGATCATCCCCTTTGAGACGAAGATCGATTTCAATAATCCGCGCTGGAACCGCGACGCCTGGGCGCGCATGCAGGCGGACATGAACTCCGACAACGAGCGCATCGGCCAGTGCAGCGGGCAGATCATCGCCGTGCGTCCGGGCGAGGCTCTGAAACCCTTCCTCGGCTTCCAGGTTTTCCTGGCAACACGCCTGCTGCCGCTGCCGGATGGCAACATCCGCCGCGTCAACAAGGAAGTGATCTTCTACACCAACCTGCAGCGCAACGGCCTGCCGGGCGACATCATCGACGAATTCAAGAACCCGTTCACCGGCGAGACCAACAAGGTCGTGCACGTGTTCAACGACCCGTTCAACTACACGATCAGCGACTTTCTGATCCTGGCACCGGAGGACTTCCCCGGTTCCGAGAAGAAAGAGCCGCGCAAGTTCCCCCTGTTGTTCCCCTGGCAGGAACTCGACGCCGAGACAATCGTGCTGTCGACCGACATGCACCTGAACTACCCGAACCCGCTGCAGCCGGACAAGTGGAAGCGCGAATCGAGCGGACCGAAGGCGCAGGTCACCGAGATGATGCGTTACTTCGTCAAGCGCAAGGATCTCGAAAACCCCAATCTGACGGCCGTGCCCTACGTCGGCACCTGGCATCGCATCACGCCCTGGCTGCCGTGGATGCTGATGGGCCAGACACCGGGCCACTGCATGTACGCCTCGACCATGACTGCCTTCCACACCATCGACAAGTTGCCGAAGCACGTCGTCGAGTTCGCGAAGAAGCACAAGCCGGACATACTCAAGGCGCCGACCGAGGACTACGGGCCGAGCCACTCGAGCCTCGAGCACTACTCCCGGCAGCAGACGCCGGCCGCCTGACGCTTTGGCGCGTCAGGATGGCACGCGCGGCCCGGAAGCCCTTCCTCGGTCGGGGAAGTCTTACTCCCTCGGAAGGGCTTCCGGGCCGCGCGTGCCATCCTGACGTCAAACGCCGGCGGTGAGCGCGTCCATGCGGGTCCTGCTCGTCGTCGCCCATCCCGAACCGCAGTCGTTCAACGGCGCGATGCGGGATGTTGCCGTCGCGACGCTGGCGTCTGCCGGACACGCCGTAGACGTCCATGATCTCTACGCATCTGCCTTCAACCCGGTCGCGGGACCGGGTGATGTCACGCAGCGCGCCGACCCGCAGAAGTTCGACCTGGGTCGCGAACAGTTCCACGCCTCGGCCAACGGTCTGCTCGCAGGCGACATCCGCACGGAGATCGAGCGCCTGCGCGCAGCGGACCTGCTGATCCTGCAGTTCCCGCTCTGGTGGTACTCGGTACCTGCAATCCTCAAAGGCTGGATCGACCGGGTATTTGCCTACGGCTCGATCTACGCGCCCGGCAAGACCTGGGACAACGGCATGATGCGCGGCAAGCGCGCGATGCTCGCCATTACCACGAGCGCTCCCGCCGAGACCTTCCTCCCCGACGGCAAGAACGGCGACCTGGAGCGGATGCTCTGGCCGCTGCACGCGGGCGTGTTCGGGGTCTGCGGCTACCAGGTGCTGCCACCCTTCGTGGCGCACGCCGTCGCCTACATCACGCCGGAAGCGCGGGCGAGGATCCTGGCGGACTACGCCGGACGTCTGCGCGGCGTACTTGAGGACAAACCGCTCTACTTCCATCCCCTGGAGGATTACGGACCCGACCGGCGGCTCAGGCCGGACGTCGAGCCGCGCACGCCCGCCCAGCACCGGGGACCGCGGCGCCACTGGTGAAGCGGGTCTCGACAGTCGGCTGTCCCGGGAGTAAAAAAACAACGACTGGCCAAAAGGCGGAGCACCCATGAAGAAAAAGAACAGCCGCAGCTTCTACCAGCACCTGAGCCGCCGCGCCGCACTGGCGGGCCTGGCCATGGGCGGCGTCGGTCTCATGGCTGGCACGGCCCGGGCGGCGAAAGCGCCTCGTATCCACTCGCTCGACCTGGACGATCCGGCCGACAACTGCCGTGCGCTGATCAAGCTGCAGGCAGACCTCTGCGGCAAGGAAGCCATGGGCGGATTTCCCGGCACGGTCTGGGCGTGGATCCCCGGCGAGGGCAACCGGTTGCTGTTCAATACCTACGGCGTCGGCGTGAGTCGCGTGGAGTGGCGCGAGGATGAGAACGCCTGGCGCTTTTACCACCGTGAGGCGCTGCTCTACCTCGATCCGAAATCCGGCGACGTGCTCGAGAGCTGGTACAACCCCTGGACCGAGCGGCAGGTCGAGGTGCTGCATATCCTCAACGACCATGTGAATCGCCTGTACTCGCTCGCTCCCGGCGCGCGCTTCACCTTTCCGTGGCCCTACGAAGTCAATGGCGACGACATCGTCTTGCGCATCAGCGTATTCCGCTTCGAGGACAACGTGATGGACCCGAAGCTCTACCCGCTGCACTCGCAGGACGCCAAGTACCAGACCACAGAGCTGTGGGGAATGATCGGCAGCCTGTCGGAAGTGCGCAACCCGGATGTGACCTCCGCGCACTGCGTGACCTCCTGGGCACGCATCTCCGGGTGGCAGCCGTTCATGGAGATGGGCAATCGTCCGGGCCAGACCGTCTACCACAGCCACTCTTACAAGCTGATGAAGGGTCCTGCGCAGATTCCGCAGAAAGTGCGCGGCTGGCTCGAGAAAAAAGCCCCTGAGTACCTCGAGGCTCCGAAGGAGTGGACGCCACCCTCGGAAAGCATCGGCGTGTGGAACTACTCCAAGCGCCTGATCGACGAGCGCCGCGCCAAGGGACTCGCGCCCGGGCAGACGCCGTTCGCGTGGCCACGGAGCTGATCCGTGGCCGGTGGCACGAACAAGCCCCCGGCAGGCGTTGCACCCCGGCAAAACCCGCTGCTTGCGGATACCGAGCGCGCCAATGAGGCGCTGGTGCGCGGTTTTTGCGCCGCCTGGTCGGCGATGGATCCGGACGGCATCGTCAGCCACCTCGAGGACGACTGCGCCTACCAGATCTACGAGGGCGGACCGGTCAAGCGCGGCAAAGCCGAGATCCACGCAACCCTGGTCGACTTCATGAAGCGCTGGCGCTCGATCGAGTTTCGCGTTTTCCGGCTGGCGGCGCTCGGCAGTTTCGTGCTCCACGAGCGCTGCGAGATCTACACCGGCCGTGATGGACACCCGGACTGGGAGTTCAACGTCACCGGCCTGCTCTGGATTCCGAAAGGCCGGATCCGCCGCTGGCGCGACGACAGCCTGCCGGGCGCACGGCAGATATTCAGCACCTGAAGGGAACGAACGGCATGGACGAACAATTGCGCATCGAAGCGGAGGCCGCCGCCTTTCGCCGCCTGGTTGCGCATCTCGACGGCCGCAAGGACGTCCAGAATCTCGATCTCATGAACCTCGCCGGCTTCTGCCGCAACTGCCTTGCGAAATGGTATCGGGCCGGCGTGGAGGAACGCGGCGGGACACTCAGCGACGAAGCCGCGCGTGAACGCGTCTACGGCATGACCTATGCCGAGTGGAAAGCGAAGCACCAGCGTTGATTTTCTGCGGGGCAGGAGATCCGTCATGAGGACCGGCGTGCTGCGCCGTCATCCCGACCACACCGGCGCCCTGCACCTGCACATCCATGCGGTCGAAGCCGTCGATGCGCGGCGGGCCGAATCCAGCGCCGACCGCATCCTGCGGCTCGCGCCCAACGCGGGCCACCTCGTGCACATGGCTTCGCACATCTACATGGGTGTCGGCCGCTACGCGGATGCCTACGCTTCCAATGCCATGGCGAACGATGCCGACAACCGTTACGTCGCCGCCTGTCACGCGCAGGGCTTCTACCCGCTCTTCTACCACCGCCACAACCAGCACTTCCTGACCTGGGCGGCCATGTTCCAGGGCCGGCGCGCAGCGGCGCTGGAGGCCGGACGCATGATCGGGCACGGGTTGACGCCGCAAGTGATCGCCGGTCCGTTCGCCGAGACCATCGAGCACCTGATGAGCCAGCCGCTCTGCGTGATGGCGCGATTCGGCCAGTAGGATGCCATCCTCGCCGAGCCGGCGCCGCTCGCGGACTGACGCTTCAGCACGGCGGTGTGGCATTACGCCCGCGGCATGGCGTTCCGCTACAAGGGCAGCCTGCGCGCCGCACGCCGGGAACTTGCCGCAGTGGAAGCCGCTGCCGCTGGCGACGCCATGGCCGGCAAATAAGTGGGCTTCGGCCCGGCTGCCACGGTGCTCGGCATCGCTGCGGACGTGCTGGCTGGCGAGATCGCCGCAGCGCGCGGCGCCATGACCGATGCGATCGCCCGCAATCCCGAGAATGGCTACGCGCTGCACGGCCTGGCGGCAGCGCAGTCGGCGCTGGGCAAGGCAGGAGAAGCGGAGTCGACGAGGGAGAGGCTCGCCAGGGCGTGGCGTGACGCTGACGTCACGCTCACCTCATCGCGCTTCTGATCGCCCCGGTTCTGCAGGCACTGTTGCGCGCGTACTCACTGCGAGCGTGGCGAGGTTTTCGGTCAGCAGTGTCTCGGTAAGCCTCACGAGCACGCCGAGCTGGCGGCGCGCGAGATCGGCATCGAAGCTCTCGATGCCAGGCGCCGTCGACCAGTAGGCGCTCATGTCGGTGCTCGTGCCGTAGGCCGGCAGCCCGAGCTTCGGGCCGATTTCGCCGAGACCGACCCACGGGCCCTGGCGGCGGGCCGGCACCCGCAGTTCGGTTCGCGGCACAGCTTCGGCGCGGATGGCTTCGACGGCGGCCTCGACCAGCCGCGCATTGTCCTGCGCAAAGATCAACGTCTTTTCCGGGCGACCTGTGAGTTGCAATGCACCGTTCGCGCCGCCGAACTCGCGTTGGCCGAAATGCTCCACTCCGATGCTGGCGACGACACGCTCCATGATCTGCGGATTCTCCGCATACCAGTCGACCAGATGGCGACCCGGGCTGTAGTGCTGGGGGTCGAGGACCACCAGGATCGAACGACGCCGCTCGAGCTGCGTGAGCTTCGCGAAGTAATCGACGATGGCGAGCACGGTCAGCGCGCCGTTTTCCTGGGAGAGGTTCGGCCCGTCCGTGTGAGTGACAAGCATGACGAGCTCGTCCTTCGGCGTGCCGAAATCGCGACCGGGCAGGATGCCCGTCAGGAACCAGGGCTCGGCGCGCGCGGTCTCGGCAAGCAGACGCAAGGTTGCCTTGCTGCCCTGCGCTGCCGCAGCCTTCACCATCGCGCCGGCATCGCGGTCGACGTGCAGGCCGGGCACGCCCACCGGCCGCGCATCGAGCAGCGGAAACGTGTAAAGGCCGCGAGCCCGCTCGGGTGACAGGTCGTAGACGACGATCGCGCCCGCCGCACCGCTCCCCCGCAGCACGCTGTCCCAGCGCCCGAAACGGGTCGGGTAATTCACCTGGTACCACTGCTGCGAGGCGATGCCCGTCGCGCCCACGTCCGCCGTGACGAATTCCGCCGGAGGCGGTACGAATATCGCCGGAGGGGACTCGGGCAGCGACGGCACGCTGAACACGACGATGCGACCGGCCAGCTCGCCCGCCCGGTCGGCGTCGTAGAGCAGCAGTGGCGCGGTGACACCGTCTGCAGCCGTGGAGCCCGAATACGCCCAGTACCCGGCGACTGGCACGGGCTTTCCGTCGATCGTGAGCGACCAGCGGTCGCTCGCCGGATCGTCGCTCGTGTGCCAGCGGTCGTACGGCGCCGGGAGGCGCGGCAGCAGGCGTACGCCGCGGTCGCGCAGCTCGCGTTCGACAAACTGGACATGCGAGCGCCAGGCAGGCGACCCGCCGAAGGTCGACCCGAGTCGCGCCTTCTCCTCGTTCCAGCGCTGCAGTACATTGGCCGACACGACCCAGCCGGCGTTGAACTCGCGTTCCCGGTGAGGTGGCGGGCTGCAGCCGACCGCGAGCAGGAGCGCCGCCACCACGGCGCCCGGTACCAGCCTTGCCAAGCCTGACCCGAGGTTTTCCACGGAATCTGCCATGAATGCCTACGCCCTGTCGTTTCTGATGCTCGCTGCGAGCAACGTCTTCATGATCTTCGCCTGGTACGCGCACCTGCACAATCTTGCCGACCGGCCATGGATCATCGCAGCGCTCGCCAGCTGGGGCATAGCCCTCTTCGAATACCTGCTGCAGGTGCCGGCTAACCGCATCGGCTACACCGTGATGAGCGTCGGCCAGCTGAAGATCATGCAGGAAATCATCACACTAAGCGTATTCGTACCGTTCTCGCTTTTCTATCTACGCGAAAAACTCACGCTCGACTACCTGTGGGCGGGGCTGTGTCTCTGTGGAGCTGCGTTCTTCCTGTTCCGCGAGGATATCGCCGCCCGCATGGCCTGACCGCTTCGGGCCAGGCCCAGCCGTGCAGTCTCCCCCGCCGGCAGGCGGGCATCGAAGCAGACATCGATCCGCATTATCCAGCCGATTGTTGCAAACTGTGTCCATGCGCATCCACTTCGTGTTGCAGCCGGACTCAGGCGTAAACCTGGCTCGCTACGGCCTGCTCGCGGAGGAACTGGGCTTCGACACCGTGTGGACCGCCAACACACTGTCCGCGCGAGCGCCGTTCATCGCCCTCGCCCCGCTCGCGTGGCAATCGCGCTCGCTCCGGCTCGGGCCGGTCGCTGTCAGTCCCTTCGAACAGCACCCGCTGAAGATCGCGAGTTCCCTGCTCACGCTCAACGAATTCGCGCGCGGCAGGGCAAGCATCGTCATCGGCGGCGGTGGCGGAACGATCATCGGCATGGGGTTGAAGCCACGGCGCACCAGCAACTACCCGCGTATGGTGCGCGGCGTTCGCGAGTGCGTGGAACTCCTGCGTCTGGCAGCCCGGGGCCAGCCGTTGTCCTACGAAGGCCAGCTCTATCGTGTCGAGGGCTATGCGCCGACCTGGGTCGAAGATCCGCCACCACACATCTACGTGGCCGCAAACAAGCCGCAGATGCTGCGACTCGCCGGCGAAGTGGGTGACGGCGTCATGCTGAGCGACATCGGCCTGCCTTTCCTCGATGCGACGCTGGCCGAGATCGACCGCGGCCTGCTGCGCGGTGGCCGGACACGCAACGGGTTCCGCGTGAACAACCTCATTGCCTGGCACGTAAAACCGTCGCGCGCCGCAGCCTATGACGAAGCCCGGCGCATGCTCTGGGTGCGCGGTATCTGGGAACGGGCACGGATCGCGCCGCACCTCACGACGGCCGAGTGCGATCTGGTGCAGAGGAACCTGGGCAACTGGCAGCAGGCCTATGCGGCCGGGTCCGCGGACATCCCCGGCGTGCCGCAGAAAATCGTCGACACGCTGGTCGACAACCTGACTCTCACAGGGGACGAAGGCGATGTCGACCGGCTGACCGACAAGCTCCTGCACTTCGCCGATGCCGGCATCACGGAAACGAGCCTGCGCCTGTACGATCAGCCGGATGCGGCCATGCGGCTGATAGCCACGAAGGTCGTTCCTGCATTGCACGGCTGAACCTCAGGGCTATACTGGCGACGGATAGCGAGGGGGCGCGATCTTACAGATCGCGCTTGACGAGTCGTGCCAGCCTCATGACCGGCCAGCCGAACATCAGCAAGTCCGTCCGCCGGACATTCGACGTCCTGGAGCTGTTCTGCGAGCAGCGCCGCCCGATGACGGCCGCGCAGATACAGCACGCCCTCGGACTCCCCCAGCCCAGCGCGCGCGTGCTGCTGAAGGAGCTCTTGGATGTCGGATACCTGAGCTACACCATGCCGGCGCGGACGTACTTTCCCACGGCCAGGTTGCGCAAACTGAGCGACTGGCTCGGCAGCAGCCTTACGGTGAACGACACCCTGATCCCCAGCATCGACGCCGTAGCGACGGCCGTCGACGAGACCGTGGCACTGGCGACTGCGACCTACGGCCACGTCGAAGTGCTCTACGCCAACCGCGCGCAGCATCCGCTGGCACTGCAGGTGCAGGCTGGCATGGGCGGCTGCCTGTGGCGCAGCGCGCCGGGCCGCACCCTGCTCAGCATGCGCAGCGAGGCCGAAGTGGATGCGTTTTTCGCCGACATCGACGTCAGCGACGCGCCGCGTGGCCGGGCGCTGCGCGAGGAAGTCCGCCGGCAGATCCGCTCGATACGCGAGGAGGGCTGCTTCGCCGGCTACGACATCCTCATGAAAGGCGTCGGCTCCATGTGCCTGCCACTGACGGGCCTGGCGTGCGAGGGCACGCACCTGGTCGTGACCGTGGCGGGAGGCAAGGATCGCATCAAGTCTGCCGAGCGGCAGATCCTGAAAACGCTGCGAACTCAGCTGCGCGACCTGCTCGCCTGACCCGCCTCCACATGCAGGTGCTCAGCCGCCAACAGGCGCGCTTTTCGTCTACAGTAGCCACGGGCGGGCGCAGGGGGCGAGCCGCGCAATTACGGGGGTAAGCGACATGAGCGACAAATCGACCACGGTAGTGGCCGGCGTCCTGCTGGGCGTCGTGGGAATCTTCGCGATCATGGTACAGCCGATCATGGCAGAGGCCCTGGTCCGAGGCCTGGGCATGGACGCCGGCAGCGCCGCCAGCATCACCGCCTTTGAAGCCCTGGGCACCGCGCTAGGTCCGGTGCTTGCGGTGGCGTGGATGAGCCGCGTGAGCTGGCGCGTCGCGGCCGCCGTGGCCATCGCGATCGTCATCGGCGGCAACATCGTCTCGTCCTGGCAGACCGACTTCAGCACGCTCGCGGCACTGCGCTTCGGCGTGGGGCTGCTTGGCCAGGGCACGGTTTTCGCGCTTGCGATGGGCGTGATCGCCGGGACCCACAACAAGGACCGCAACTTCGCCCTGCTGATCGCGGCCCAGGTGGTGCTGGGGATCGTTGCTTTCGTCGCGCTCCCCTTTCCGCGCGACGCCGGCGTCGGCGGCGTTCTGCTGCCGCTATGCGGACTGGCAGCGGTGGCGGCGCTGTCCATCGGCTGGATTCCGCAGCCGACAGGCAGCGGCGGCGCTCACGGTGGCGCAGTGGGATCCGGCGCCTCCGCGGCTGCGGGCTTCTATGCGCTCGGCGTGATGCTCGTGTGGTGCACGGGTCTCGGCGCCATATGGGCGTTCATCAAGCTGATCGGCACGGCCGGCGGACTGGACGACGCGGCTGCCGGCCAGGCGCTGGGGATGTCGACCGCCATCGCGGTTCTCGGCGCGCTCGGCGCCGCGGCACTCGGCGACCGGTTCGGCCGGCTGGTGCCCGTCGCCGTGGCGCTCGTGGTGCAGCTCGGGATGGTGCTGCTCCTGCAGGGCGAGATGAACCAGATGCGGTTCGCGCTGACGGCAGCGGTGTTCCAGACGTTCTGGAACCTGACCGGCCCTTACCTGATGGGAACGATCGCGATGAGCGACCCGACCGGCAAGGCCAGCCTGCTGATTCCGACGGCGCAGATCGGCGGCTTCTTCCTCGGCCCCGTCATCGTGGGCGCGCTGATGAGCGACGGCAACCTCGCCACCGCAAACAACGTCGCGGCCGCCTTCATCGTGCTGGCGCTCGTGATGTTCATCCCCGCTGCGCGGCGGACCGGCAGCGGGGGCTGACACCGGAGCCGGCGTTACTTCTTCTTGCGCGCCTTCTTCTTCGCGCTCGGCCGGCCGCTGGGGCCGTGCTTGGCGTCGTGCTCGCGACCAACTGTCTCGATGTCGATCATGAGCGAGTGCGTGCGACGCACGCTCTCCACGTAATCCTCGATCGCCGGCCAGTCGACCGGTATCGATCCGTCGGCCCTTCGGGTGCGGACGATGGCGCTCCACAACTTGTGCTGGCGCTTCTGCGCCGAATTGATGGCGTAGACGATGTATTTCAGGCTGTGCCGTTCCCAGTCCACCTTGCCTGAACCCTTGTCACGCACGTTCGCCGTCGACATCTGCAGTCTCCTGATTCCAGAAACGGAAACAACCTGATGGTGATAGTGTCGGGGGATCGTCCGGCGGATGCAACGTCCGCGCAGCTCAGTTCGCTAGCAGGGGCACTGGCGCGACCGCCCAGCCGACAGGCTGCAACCGGCGCGCCGGCGACGGTATCGCGCAGGCGACCCGTCCGCGCATGGCAGCAAGGCGACCGCAATCGATACGCCATCCACGCCGGTGCCAGTCGGCCAGTCTGGCCCGGTAGTGCAGGATGATGTCGTCTGCCGGCACCACGAATTCGCCCAGGGGTACCACCTCCGGCACCGCGGGATCGAGCTTCTCGATCACGATGCGGTCCTCTTCGACCGCCACGCCCATGCGACGGAGGAAATTCTCGTCGTAGCGCTCTTCCAGCATGCAATTGCGCTGCATGACGAGGTAGATCTCCAGATCCAGCTCGTCGCGCGGCACGGCGTAGAGATAGATATACATCTTGTCGGTCGCGTTGAAATTGACGCGGGTCCAGGTGGAAGCCGCACCGTGATAACCGGAGCCTGACTCATTGCGGCCCTCTGCCTGCATCCTGCGCATGTCCTGGTCCGGCAGCGCCGGGGAGTAGAAGACCACCATCGCCCCGGCACTCCAGGGACCGCCTTCCTGCACGTTGATCTTCGGCACCTTGTACTGAGTGTCCTTCCCTGCCATGCCGAAGCCGGCGTGCACGTACTCGACATGGGAGGGATCCGACTGGTTTTCGACGAGCCGGACGTAGTTGCAGCGCCAGCGGTAATTCATCGCGAGGGTGCGCCAGGCGGGCTGGCCGTACTCCGCGCAGGGCATGATCGTCGGCCGCTGCCCTTCGGGCAGATCACCGAGAAACACGAAGACCAGGCCATAACGCTCCTCGACCGGATAGGCATCGAGTCGCGAAGCCGGCGGCAGGCTCTCGATCGGCCCGAGCGAGGGGATGCGCGCACAGCTGCCATCGCCGGCGAATTTCCAGCCGTGGTAGGGGCACTGGATACAGTCGCCGACGACCTTGCCGTCGCCGAGCGAGCCGCCCCGGTGCGGGCAGGTGTTGCTGGCGCAATGGGCGCGACCGGCGCTGTCGCGCCAGAGCACGAAGGGCAGGCCGAGCATCTGCACGCGCAGCGGTGCATCGGCCTTGAGCGCTTCGCTGCGCTCGGCCGGATACCAGAAGTTGATCAGCATGGCACGTCGCCTGTCAGGGATTGCGCAGCCAGATCTGCCGGGGGCCGTAACCGTCGCGCCGCAGGAAGTGCTCGGTGTACACGATCCGGTCCGGGCGCAGGCGCATCAACTGCCCGCGCGGCGGCGCATCGAAGGGTCGGCCGATTTCGAACGCCGACGCCGGCCACTTGAATACTTCCATCCCGCGTTTCCAGCCCGGCGTGTCGGGATCGAGAAGCTCGGCGTTCCCGAACATCTGGCAGCCCATCGCGCAGGCCCAGCCGGCCATGGGGTTGGCAACCGCGAGGCTCACGCGCGGATCGCGCTGCATGGCACGCAACTTCGGGCTGCCGGGCTGCGGAAAGACGTAGATGTCGAAGCCGTCCGCGTAGAACTCCAGGGGGCTGACGATCGGGCCATTCCGGCCGAGCGTGCCCAGGTAGCCGATGTTCGTCAGCGTCAGGATCCGCTCGATGCGCACCTCGAGCTCGTCGCGCGGCAGCGGGTTCTTCGTCCAATTGGCGGGTTCGAGCCAGCTATGCGGTGCAGCCATCGGGGTGCCCTCTGCGGTTGTCGTTCTTTGCGGCGATTATTGCATGTGGGGCTGGCGGCCGTTTCGTCCTATCATTATGCATCCACCCACCGGAGCCCTGCGCCATGACCGCGCTTCCACGTGCCGCCGCCCTGTTCCTTGCCGCCCTGGTCCTGCCGCTCACCGCCAGCGCAGCCCTGAAGGAAGGTGCCACCACCGTACTGATCACCGGCGCGAACCGGGGCATCGGGCTCGAGTACGTGAACCAGCTCGCCGCGCGCGGCTGGAATGTCATTGCCACCGCACGCAAGCCCGCGGAAGCCACCGACCTGCAGGCGGTCGCAGCCAGGAACCCGCAGGTCGCGATCGAGGCGCTGGACGTGGCCGATCATGCGGCGGTCGACGCTCTGGCCGCGAAGTACAAGAACCAGCCGATCGATATCCTGTTGCTGAACGCAGGCATCACGCCCACCTATCCTTCCGCGATGAAGCAGCTCTCCGGTGTCGACTTCGACATGGCCCGCCAGAGCTTCGAAGTCAACGCGATCGGGCCGCTGAAGATGTCGCAGGCGTTCATGCCGAGCGTACTGGCATCGGGCAAGAAGCAGATCGTCGTGCTGTCAAGCAAGGCGGGGTCCTTCGGCGAAAGCCCGAAGATGCCGTTCATGTACGAGTACCGCGCCAGCAAGGCAGCGCTCGACATGTACATGTACACGCTGGCTTTCGAGACCGGCCGCAAGGGTGTCACGCTGGTGCTGCTCTCGCCCGGCCAGGTCCTCACGGTGCAGGACCCGAAGATGCGCGAGATGATGAAGAACATGACGATCGAGACCAACGAGAGCGTCGCGAAGATGCTCGTCGTCATCGACAGCCTCACGCCGGCCGACAATGGCAAGTTCCTCAATTACGAGGACCGCCGCGTCATCCCCTGGTAATGCGGTTCACAACCAGCGCCGCCGCCTGAAGTACCAGACAGCGCAGGCTGCCAGCGCGGCGATCAGGAGCACGACGCCCGCGAAACCGAAGCGGCTGCCCGCTCCAGGCAGCCCGCCGACATTCATGCCCATCAGGCCCGTAAGAAAGGTCAGCGGCAGGAAGATCGCCGATACGACCGACAGCACCAGCACCCGCTGGTTCTGCTGGTGGGCAATGCGGCTCAGGAATTCTTCCTGTGACACCATGCCGCGTTCGCGGATGAGATCGAGGTCCTCGATGAACCGCTGCACACGATCTGCCTGTTCGCGGATGTCGAGATTGTCGCGCTCGGACAGGACCGGATCCGGCTGTCGCACCAGGCGGTCCAGCGCATCGCGCTGGGGCGCAAGAAACCGGCGCAGGTGCGCCGTCTGGCGGCGCAACTCCGAGAGCTGGTAGCGCAGTTCCATCACGTCCCCCGCGCCAGCGCCCTCCTCCAGGGCGTCTATCTGCCCATCCAGATCGTCGACCGCCTCGCCGATCCGGTCCACCAGCTTCTCCACCAATGCACAGAGAAACTCGCCGGAGGTCCGTGGCCCTTCGCCTGCCTCGATCAGGTGGCGAATCTCGCTGGATGTCTGCAACCGTCGGCGGCGGGTGCTGAAAATCCGGTTCTTTTCGAGCCAGACGCGGATGGACACCATGTCGTCGGGCTCGGCGCCAGGGTTGAGATTTACGCCGCGCAGAATTACCAGCAGGCCATTGCGCGATGGCGCGCTGCGCGGGCGCGTGTCCTCGGCCAGCAGCGCAGCCGCGATCGGCGGCTCGAGACCCGCCTTCTCCTCGAGCCAGCTGTCGGGCCCCGGATCGCTGATGTCGAAATGCGCCCAGAGCAGTCCCTGTTCGGGACGCCACGCACCGATTCCGTCCCAGCCGACCTGCCGGCCTCTACCCGAGCCGTCGAGCAACAATGCCCAGACGAGGCCGCGGTCGGTGGGCGGATTGGGCGCGCTCAACCGCGACGACGCCTGCCGCTGCGCCTGGCCGGCGCAGCGACTCTGTGCATGGCGTGGTACTCGCGGTTCGGCATCATGTCGAGCGTCATCGCCATGCGATTGGACAGATTGAACAGGCCGGTCACCTCGCCGATATCGAAGATGTCTCCATCATCGAACCCGGCCTTGCGCAGCGCCTGGCGGTCCACCTCGCCAACCTCGGCCGGTGTCGCCGTGAGCTTCCAGGCGTAGTCGAGCATGGCCCGCTGGCGTTTCGGCAGCTCGGCCACGCGATAGTTCATGACCAGCATCTCGCCCAGCTCCGGGTCGCCCGACAGCTCGCGCACGGCCTGCCCATGCGCGACGAGGCAGTAGTAGCAGCGGTTGTGGGACGAGACTACGACCGCGATCATCTCGCGCTCGAGGCGCGAGAGACGCGAGTCCTTCCCCAGCATGATTTCGTTGTAGGTATTGACGAAGTTGCGCAGCCGCGCCGGTTTGTAGCTCAGTGCCGCCAGCACGTTCGGCAACAAGCCGAGTTTCTCCCGGCACAGGTCGAAGTACTGGCGCATGTCGGCGTCGAGCCGGCTCTCGGGTGGCACAGGCAACCTGGAGATGTGCGGCGGCTGGGGCATGGTCAGTACCGGGCCTGGCGATTGCGGGCGCTGGTCCAGATGTTAGGGTGCAGCAGGAGCCAAAAGCAAAAGCTTGGTATTCAGCCGCAACGGCTGCCGCTACAATCGCCGCGGGGAAGGCGGAAGCGGCTTGCGAGCCCCGTGCCAGGCGTGTCATTTCCGTTGTAAGGAGTACGCGACGATGCTCAATCGAAATCTCACTCGAAATCTCACTCGGGCCGCCGCCGTGCTGGCGCTCGGGCTGAGCTCCATTGCCCACGGCCTCGAGGAACCTGACCAGGCGTACATCACCCCGATGGGCACCTGGATCGATCCTGACGGCAGCATTGCAGGCGACGATCTCGACAGCGGTTTGCAAGGCGGTCAGTTGGCTGTCGGCTACGCCCTCGAGGACAACTGGAACATCGAACTCGCAGCGCAGCGGCTCACCCTCGAAGCGAAGGATTCGGATGGCGAAATCGACCAGACCGGTCTCGTCCTGAACCTTCTCAACGTCTACAACCGCTCCGGCCGCTTCGCGCCTTACTGGCTCGCGGGCATCGGCTACGTGAACGACGACGCCGGCGGCAATGTCGGCGACGAGGACAACTTCCAGGCCCAGGCCGGGGTCGGCCTCTTCAGCCGGTTCTTCGGCGATTTCGCCTCGCTGCGCTCCGAAGTCGTCTACCGCTGGGAAGACGCGGAAGACAGCCTGAGCGACTGGATGGTCAACGTCGGGGTGCAGATTCCGCTCGGCCGCCGCTCCGCGAAACCCGCGCCGCGCGTTGCTGAACCGGCATCGGCACCAGCACCTTAGCCGCCGCCCCCGCCGGCACCGCCCGCGGATTCCGATGGTGACGGCGTGGTGGACGCGGGCGACCAGGCCCCCACACCCCGCAGGGCGATCGCGTCAGCGGGCAGGGCTGATCCTGCGATGTGACGCGACAGGTACGCTTTGCAGTCGACTCGGCCGAACTGACGGACGAGGGTCGCGCGACACTCGACGAACTGGCCGACACGCTGAAGCGGCTGAACTTCATCTCGGGCACTGTCGTCGGGCACACCGACAGCTCCGGCTCCGACGCCTATAACCAGGATCTGTTCCAGCGTCGCGCCACGACGGCCGCGAACTACCTCGGCGACAGGGGTGTCGGCGCCGGCCGCCTCGCCGTCAGCGGCGCGGGCGAGAGCGAGCCCATTGCGGACAACGCCACCGCCGAAGGCCGGGCGCAGAATCGGCGGGTCGTGCTGAAGCGCACCGACTGCGATTGACGCCGCTTGTGCAAAAGGCCCCGGCTGCCTGGCAGCCGGGGCCTTTTTTCTGGCGCACCCGCCCCTACCGCCAGCAGTCCTCGGTGTTGTCGTCGCCGTCGGCGTTTTCCGCCGTACGGAGGGACCGCTCGTTCACGGAGAAACTGACGCAGTTTTCGTCATCGGTCTGCGCCTCACCGTCCGCTATCGTCGCGGTCGCCACATAGCCCAGCGTGAGGTCGTCCGAGTCGATGTCAAGGGTGTAATAGCCCCGCTCGGTCGACGGCATGCCGAGCCCGTCAGGTGGCGCCTCCTCCAACTGGGCTGCGGAGGCGTAGGTGTTGTTGGCGAGGTAGAAGCGCTCCTGGGCTGAAGCCAGGCTAAGCAACGCCGTCGTGGCATCGGCCCGGTTCGCGCGCCGCACGTACTCCCGGTACGACGGGATGCCGATGCCCGCGAGAGTCGCCGCAATAGCCACCGTCACCATCAGTTCCGTGAGGCTGAATCCCGCCTCAGGTCGCGTTACGCGCAGCATACGACTACCTCACTCCACGCCGGCCTGGTTCCAGCGGGTGCGCAGCGGCGGATTCGCGATACCCGGATCGAAGCACTCAACGCCGAGGCACAGGGTGATCTCGGTGCCACTGTCGTCGCCTTCATCATCCTCGCAGCCCTCTGCGGTCAGGCAGGTGGTTTCGCCCCCACCACCACCGCCGCCGTCGTCGGGCGCCGAGAAGAAGAACGCAGGATCCGGCACCAGGCCCCCCTGGTTCAGTTGACGGATGCGGTCCTCCTTGGAGAGGTCCTCGGGGTCCGCGGAGCCGTCGAGGTTCGCGATCGGCGCGCCATCGCCCACCTTGACGACGTACAGGCGGTTGAGTCCGCCCGCGGCAACGCAGGCATCACCGTTGCCGCCCGGGGTTAACGAGCTGAAGAACAGGGTATTGTTGAACGTGCGCGACTCCGATACGACCTTTTCGCCCGGACCCATCTCCATGCGCAGGCGCCAGCCCTTGGAACCATAGGCCAGCGGCTCGTCCGGCACATCGGTGATATCGGTGAGGTCGCTGCGCGTGATCGGCTCGTCGTAGTCGTCGGACGAAAGCTGCCGGAAAACGTCGTAGTCCCTCAGGCTGTAGAACTCGTCGTCGGTCCCGGTATCGAGAGGGTCTTCGCGGTGGCCCGAGCCGATGTTGATCGCCAGGAAAACCTCGCTGGCGGTAACGATGCGGGCCACGTCGGGCGTGGCGAAGAAGCGCCGCGAAGCCGCCGTCGTGGGCGTCGTCATGTCGCCGGCACCCAGCGTGGCGAACACCCCGCCTTCCACCAGGTCGGCCACCGGCTTGCCCTGGTAGATGTCGAAGCGCCAGACCCGCCCACCCATGTCGCCGATGTACATGCGGTCAGCCAGCTTGTCCTGGTTCAGGTCGATCAATCGCACGCCGGCCGGCATGGCGTTCGTCATGTCCTCCAGGTCGAGGTCATGACTGCTGCCACGGCCCGCGCTCCAGATGAATTCGCCCGTCAGGGCGTCTGCCATGAAGATGGCATTGCCGCGCGTGTCCTCACGATAGCCGGCATCGTCCTGGCCGGCGTTGTAGCCGCCGGCGAAGATCGCGACGTCACGGATGCTGCCGCCGACCTTCACCTGGGTAATGACCGGCGGTGACCAGGTCTGGCCCAGGGACTCGAAGCCGGGGGTCCCGCTCGAAATCTTCCAGAGGAGCTCCGGCGAGTCGCGATCGGTCACATCCAGCGCATACAGCGTCTCGCCGCCACGGCGCATGCCGAAGTACAGCAGCACCCGCTCCTCGCCGTCAATGCCCGGCTGGCCGTCGTTGTTGAGGATGTGCAGTGTCATCTCGCCATCGAGGCCGTAGCTGCGCGGAATTACCGTGTCGTCCTCATAGAGCCCGTACAGGCGCCCGAGCATTTCCCCCGGGATGTAGGCCCAGCGCTCCCGGCCATCGGCAGGGTTGACCGCGTGCAGGTAGCCGTCGTTGGTCGAGACGAACACGGTGGCATCCGGACTCGCCTCCGTGCCGCCATAGACGACCATCGCCGGCCGGACGTGCAGGGGATCGCCCATCTGATGGCGATCGTCATTGGTGGCGCCGTCGTCATCCTCGTCGCGCAGGTCGAGGCCGCGGGCCCACTGGATCACGTCGGTACGCTCGGCCACTGGCGCACCGATCATCGTGGCCGTGATACCAACATTCAGGATATTGACGCTGTTGGCGCTCGAGTCGAGATTGTCGCCGGCGATGTCGGTGAAGAGATTGCGCTCGACGTAGGCCGGCAACTCATGGGCGGCGCCGCCGAGATTGGCCGAGTCGCCGTCGGTCACATCGGACCAGAAACTGCGGGAAGAGTTGGCGAAGAATCCCGTGTCATCGTCGACCGCATCGTTGCCGGTGGCGTCGACCAGGCGGCTGCCTTGCAACCGGTATTTCTTCAGGTTGCCGGGCCAGTGCGCGGTAACCGAGGGCGCGAATACGGAGACGAATACGTCGTCCATGTTCTGCGTGCGATTGAACGCATTGACCGGCGCGGCCGGCGTGGAGAACGTCGTCGAATTGTTGAGGATCGAGTAGACGATCTCGGTCAGCGCCTGCTGCAGGGTTGCGGCATCGCCCGCGGGGTAGTACTCGCCGCCGCCCTTGCGCGCGGTCTCCTGCAGGAAGCTCGTATCACCGAGCGCCAGATCGACGCCGAAGCCGATCGCGTAGGTCGTGACGTTCTGCAGGCCCGCGAGCGAGGTGTCGAGATCGTGGCGGAACAGGTACTCGGCGAGATCGCTCATGCACTCACCGTCAGCCCCTGGCGTACCGCTGCAGGTCGCGTCCGTGACGTTCGCGGCAAACTCCGGCAGCGCCCGGATCCTGCCCGTCGCTCCCACGTCCCGCGTCGGCAGTCCGTCGGTGAGCAGGATGATGTAGTTGTTCTGGCAGGCGTAGTTGACCGGCGTATCGTAGGTGTTGCTTCCCGCGCTGCCCCCGGTGCGCGAGGGCGGAACGCTCAGCACGGGACCGACGTTGCCGTAGTCGACGGCCCGGCCCATATAGTACTGGGCAGCCTCGAACAAGGTCTCGGAGAGAGGCGTCCAGGTGCTGGCCGTCAGCGAATTCACCGCCGCGGTCATGCTAGCACGCGAGGTGGCGATGTTTTCGATGGCGTGGCGCACCGTGCCGCCCTGGTCGGTGTTGAAGTGCATCAGGCCGACGTTGACGCTCGCCAGGTCCGCGAGCAGATCGTTGGTCACGTCACGCACGATGCCGATGCGGGTCCGCGTGACCGTGCCGCCCGTTGAAAACCAGTTCAGCCAGTTGCCGTTCCAGATCGTGTATTGGGTGGTCCAGGTCGGCTCCGCGCTGCGATTCGTGTGCCAGGGTCCGATCGAACCCGTTGCCGCATAGGGCTCGCCGTCGCCCGCGGCCGCACCGTGCGGATTGCCCTCGTCATCCACATCGTTCTGGCATTCCATGGGGCGGTAGTGGCTGCTGCTCAGCGCAACCCATCGGTTCTGGACCGAGCGCCACGACAGCATACGGGCCGAGAATACGCCGTTGTTCACCAGAGCGCCCTGCGACCGCTCGCAGTAATTCGCTGACTTGTAGATCCAGTTCTGGCTGGTGCAAGCCGGAATGGTCGAGGTCGTGGAGAAATATATGGCGTCGTCCTCGTAGCAACCGTCGAATCCCACTTCGTCGTCCCAAGGCTCCTGGGTCACGACTTGACTACTCATGCTGCCGGAGTTGTCGTAGATGAACAGGATGTTCGGCCGGGCGCCGGTTACAGCCGGATCGTTGGTGGCGAAGAAAATGTCCGTGTCATCGGCAAGCGCCGGAGAAACAGCGCCAGCGAAGAGCAGGATGGCCAGGTTCAGTTTCATGAATTTCATGGTCCGATCCTCTGCGGCTTGAGCCTTACTCAGCCGAAAGCACGACCCGCGTCACCAGCCGGGTCTTGATGTCGTAGAAGACGGTCAACAAACGGTCAGCGTTAAGCGCGCTTGCCTCGCGGAACTTGGCGAGAGTCACTTCGCCCGGACCACCGGCGCCGAGCATCCAGCGGGTTTGCCTCCCGGTCCGCAGGGTAACGGATGCGCAACGGGGGCACTCCCGCACCGTGAGCAGGCCGGCCTGATCCGCCGGCAGGGAGACCAGCCTGGGACTCGTCTCATAGGCGTTTTCGATATTGCGAAGGGCCGCTTCCGCGGTAAGCGCGTAAAGCGGCGCAATTGCGACAAGAACTGTACGGATGATTGCGTGCACGACGTTGCTCCTTTGCCCGCTCCTACAGGCAGCCGGGCCCCATCAACGAGAAGTCCTGCGTGTGCACGGATTGCGCCCCGCGCTCGGATACCCCGGTTGAAGTGATCTGGAAGTGATAGCTGGAATAAGTTTCCTCACCGATCCCCAGGCTCGCGCCGGCCGCGAGGCCACCACAGAGCTGGTATGCAGTCTCCGAATTGAACACGCCGACTTCGACGCCGTCGGTGGTGGCGACGATGGTCTCCGGGATGATCGTCGGCTCCATGTCGTTGAACGGCCCTGAGTTGATCGCGACCTCGATGCCGGTTTCGGCCATCTGGAACGCGGTCTCCGCGTACTGGAGGTTGCCGGCCATGCCGAGCCCAAGCGTTGCGCTCCCCATGGTCGATATACCGAGAACCGTGATGACGAGCAACAGCACCAGCGCGATGATGAGCGTGGCGCCACGCTGCCTGGGATGGATAGCGTGTATGTTCATGCTCAGCCCGGCCTCAGGTTTCTGAGAAGGATGGTCTTGTTGAAGAGCGAACGACGGAACCCGTCCGCCGGCGCGTAGTCGGCCACGTCGGCGTAGTTGTAGGTGGCACCGTCGACGAACCCGACTTCCCGGCGCTCTGCCCGGAACATGAGCCACATGCGGACGGCCATCACGGGGGTGCCGGCAACGAAGTCGGGATGGTCTGCCTCAAGGTATCTTTCGACGGTTCCATCGCCATCGGTGTCGATGCCGAGCTGCACCTGCAGGTCCTCAACACCGGTGATGAGCTCCTGGTCGGTGACGACGCCGTTCTGCAGGACTTGCCGGCGCAGTGACGGCACGGTGGCGCCGAGTGAAGACGAGGACGCTACGTAGTAGTAGTTGGTGATCCAGTTGTAGGTGCAGCGGATCTGCGGAGAGGCGGGAGGTGCCGCGGGCACTGGGCAGTCGACCGTGCCAGGTTCGGCACCGTCGTCGAACACGACGCTCTGGTAGCGGTCGCTCTGGATCTGGACGGTGCCCGCCACAGCGCCAACGGGAGCACCGCTCGCGTGGCGGACGACGAGTGTGTCAGTGCCGGCCAGGTAGTTGTCCTCGAAGGGATCGCAGGGCACAAGGTCGACGTAGCCGTCATTGGCTGCGGCCACCGGGTTCAGGACATCGAGAACTTCAGCGGATACATCCGTGGCGTCGTCGCAGGTGACGACCACGGCCGCCGGCACGCTCACCTGCGCGGCAATGTTGTGCAGCCCCCACGAACCCGCCAGCCGGATGTCAGGCTCGATGGTCGCCATGGCAAAACGGGTGTTCTCCTGCATGCGGGACACCGCGTCGGTCGTGCGGTAGGTCGAACGGGTCTCGGCGAAGATCGACAGCACGCCTATGAGGAGCAACGAACCGATCAGGACCGAAACCATGACCTCGACGAGGCCGAATCCGCCATTGCGCCGATGCCGGGTCACAGTTCTATCTCCAGGACATAGCGGCTGAGGTCGGTGGCGCCTGGCTCTACCCAGGAAAGTGCTATCGAATAACTCTGCACCTCGGGGACCGCGCCGGCGTCCACGTCGATCTCGGCGTCACCGCCTGGCAGCAGGCGACCGACTTCGGCACGCCACCAGGCGAGGTCGTCGGCTGCCAGTTCCTCCGGCGAGCAGTCCTCGTCGCCATTCACGCAGTCGTTGATCTCGTCGTCGCCGGCATAAGCCACGCCGGCGGCTGGATTGAGGCGTATTCGGTCGGCGAGGTCCGACGCGAGGGTGACGGCTGCCTGGCGGAAGGTCGACGTCCTGCTGGCGCGCAGCCCGTCCACGTACATGGCCGCCACGCCGAGCATGCCGACTGAGACCACGACCAGGGCGACTAGCGACTCGACCAGGGTCACACCGCGCTGAAACTCCCTGCTACGCACTGGCCCTCCTTCACGCATGGTTCAGCAGCCTCCCAGCAGGTTGCCCTGGATGGCTTCGCGGCTGCGATACAGCTGCGGCCGGCCGGTCGCGCCGATCTGTAGCCAGCGACCGGCAGCGATCTCGCCTTCGTCGGTCGTATTGCCCGTCGCGACATCGCCGCGATCGTCACAGAGCTGGATATTGGAAATCGCAGTGCCAGCAGCCGCCTGGCGCGGAAACCCGCTCGCGGCGAACTGGATGTACGGCAGGCTGTCGTCGTCGATCTGGAAGGTCACGCGATCCGGTACCGGACCATGGATTGACACGATGGTGTCGCCCGCATCGACCCACACGTCACCATCGAGATCCGCGAAGATCAGCCAGCCGGCCGGACCGCCGGTGAGGTCACACTCCGGCGAGTCGGTATTCCAGTCGGCGGACGCGCAGATAGAGACGATGGTCCGGCGCTTGACCGCCTCCGAGCGGGCCATGTGGATGCTGGTGACGAGGTCGTTGGTAGCCGCGGCCATGCGGTTGTTGGCGGTGAACTGCGTGAACATGGGGATACCGACGCCGAGGAGGACGCCCGTGATTAACACGACCATCATCAGCTCAAGCAGGTTGAATCCCGCTTGTGTCAAACGCCGCATATTCCGTTCCTGGGTCGTCTCGCCGGCTCCAACAGCCAACACCGCCGCTCGCGGTCTTCCGTTGCGGAGCAAATGGTGCCGTTCCTCCACACCCGAATCGCTGAGACGGATCGCCAGGAGCCGGGTTTCGAGCGTCGCGTTATTTTATCGAGGGCAGCTGGCCGCAACAATCCGTCAGGCGGATGGCGGCTTTCGCACAGCAGGAATTCCTGCGTTTCACAGACGCCGATGAACGTAAGGCGGTCTAGCACGCAGCGATCACGGCAAGCAGCCATTTTGACACGCGTCACGCTTTCGAGATCGCTGACGCGAATCCGACGAGCGGCAGCACAGCATCGACTGACGGTAGGACGGATGAGGTTATGTAAGAGCCGGGTGTAGCGGCTTGCGCGACACGCTAGCCCCTGTAGTCGCCGACGAAGTCAGCGACGCCATTCGCCACGAACTGCACGCCGATGCACACCAGCAGGAATCCCATGACGCCCTTCAACGAGGCGATGCCGTCCTGTCCCAGCAGGCGCAGCAGCCTGGGTGAGGCGCGCAGGATGAGCCACGCGGCGATGGCCACGGTGATCACGGCAGCAGCCTCGACGAGATAACCGTTCATCCGGCTCGGCACGATGCCCGTCGCGGGAATCGTCGTGGAACTGGTGATGACGACGGACATGGAGCCGGGACCGGAGAGCGTCGGTATGGCCAGCGGCACCAGCGAGGGATCGAGCCGGTCGGAATGCGGGCTCTGCGGCTCCGCGGACGGTGCGTCCGCATAGGCGAACAGCAGCCTGAAGCCGAGAAAGGCGATGATCAGCCCGCCGGCGACGCGCAACGCGGCCAGCGAAATCGAGAAGAATTCCATCGCCAGAGCGCCGGTCACCAGGCACACCAGCAGAACGACCGCCGAGTTGCGGCCGGCGCGCCAGGCGATGGCCGCCTGCTCGGCTGGCGGATGCCCGGCGGTGAGCGCGAGAAAAACCGGCACCGCGGCCACCGGGTTCATCATCGCGAACAGCGTGACGACACCCGACGCATACAGACCCAGCCAGTCCTTCAGGAATTCCATCGGGGCACTTTAACTCCGCACCGGGGAATGGGGCTAGACTGCGAACATGCTGTCGCGCCCGGCCAGGCTCTTCGCCGTTCTCGCCGCGTTCTTCCTCACGAACGCGATCATGGCGGAGTTCGTCGGTATCAAGATCTTCGCGCTCGAGCCCACGCTGGGATTTCCGCCGGTCAACTGGTCGCTGTTCGGGGTGTCCGGCACGCTCAATTTCACGGCGGGCGTGCTGCTCTGGCCGTTCGTGTTCGTGATGACGGACGTCATCAACGAATACTACGGGCGACGCGGCGTGCGATTCATATCCTGGCTGGCTGCCGGCCTGATCATCTATGCGTTCCTGTTCGCCTACCTGGCCATCGGCATCGAGCCGGCGGACTGGTGGATCACGTCCTATCAGACTCAGGGCATCGCGGATGCGCAGGCGGCATTTGCCGGGCTGTTCGGCCAGGGACTGTGGGTGATCGGCGGCTCGCTCACCGCGTTCATGATCGGCCAGCTGCTGGACGTGACGATCTACCACAGGATCCGGCGGGTGACCGGCGAGCGGCGCGTGTGGCTGCGGGCGACGGGGTCCACGCTGGTGTCGCAGTTCATCGACAGCTACGTGGTGCTCTATATCGCTTTCGTGCTCGGACCGCAGCAGTGGCCGATGTCGCAGTTCCTCGCCGTCGGCAGCGTGAACTACCTGTACAAGTTCTGCGCAGCGATCCTGATGACACCGCTGATCTATCTCGCCCATGCGCTGATCGACCGCTGGCTCGGGGCGGACGCCGAGCGCCTCAAGTCCGAGGCGAGCGCGGGTTGAGGAGTCGGCGGGGAGATCAGCGGCTGCGAGGCCGCGAGCAGACGACCGGTATGCCCTTGTGGCGGGCATAGGCCGTGGCGAGTTCCATCGCAGCGGCATGAGTGGTCAGTAGTCCGGCGAAAAGCCGCCGCAGGCTCATGACGCCGGTCGATTCGCTGCCGAAGTCGCGCACCCGCACCCGCTCGATGCGCGTGAACACACCGGTCTCGTCGTCGCCCGTGCAGGAAACGCGGATGAAGTCGTCGCCGGCTTCACCGCAGTCGCGGTCGTCCATCAGCGTTACGGCGTTCACGTTGTCGGTCCCGGTTTTCGTCATGGCAGGGGAATACAGCAGGACCCGTACCATGCGACATAAGCGCAGGACGGTGGCGAAAACAGACGTGATTAAGTCCGCGGGCAGTGACGCGACACGTCACTTTGTGACGCTGAGTGCCGCATCCAGGTAGCTGCGCATGCGGGCCGCAAGGTCCGGCGCATGGGTCGTCAGGCACTCACGGTGGGAACCGGGCACGCGGTGGACTTCGAGATCGGTCGCGACAGGCGCCCAGCCTGCATCCCAGCCGCCGGGCGGGCGCTGGTCGATGTGCGAAGAGCGGAACAGCACGGTCTTGCCGTCGTAACGCTCCGGCACGAACACGGTGACGCGTGAGTGGTAAACGGGCCACAGACCGCCCTGCTCCGCCGCCGGATCGTCGGCAGCCTCGGCGGGTGCGCGGGCCGGCGCAGCGACGGCTTTAGGCCGTCGCGAAATCCGGCGGAATACCGCTCGCAGGAAACCGCCGATACCGCCGCCGGCCTCCTGCACGTCGGCGCGCAACCAGCGCAGCCGGCGGAACAGCTCGAGCTCGGCCGATTGCGACAGCCCGAGGAACCGCGCCAGCCGGTGCGACAACCGCCAGGTCGGGCCCAGCGGCGCGTTGTAGGCCCGCGCATCGACCATCAGCACGACGGGCACCTGCTCGCCGCGAGCTCGCAATCGCCGCGCCATTTCATAGACGATGAGGCCGCCGTTGCAGTAGCCGCCCAGCAGATACGGGCCTGAAGGCTGGATCTTCTTCATTTCGGCGATGAAGTCCTCGGCCATGTCCTGAAAGGAGATCGGCACCGGCCCGCCGTCGAGACCATGCGGCATCAGCGCATGGAACGTAAGGTCCGGACCAAGATGCTGCGCCAGACGCCGGCAATAGAAGCCACCGCTCTCGATGTCCGCGTGGGCGTAGAAAAACGGCTGCTGCGAGGTGCCGCGCTGTATCTCCACGATCCGCGCGCTCGGCTTGCCTTTGTCGGTCCGGATCAATTCGGCAACGAGACGTTCGATGGTGAGTCCCGGCAGTATGTTGGCCGGAACGACGCGCTGGCCGCACTCCTGCTCGACGCGATGGAACATGCGATTGGCGAGCAGCGAATTGCCGCCGAGGTCGAAGAAATCGTCGTTGACGCCGAAGTCGGTGATACCGAGCTCTTCGGCCCACAGGTGATGCAGCTGGGTCTGCAGCAGCGTGCTGGGCATGACCCGATCGGCGCGGGCCGCAGGCTGTGCAGGCGGCGGCGGCAACGCCTTGCGATCGACCTTGCCACCGGGCGTGACGGGCAATGCTTCCATGAACACGAAGGCCGACGGAATCATGTAGTCGGGCAGATAGCCCGCCAGGAAGCCGCGCAGGCCCGGCACGGTGAGCGTCGCATCCGCCGACGGCACGATGTAGGCGACGATGCGCGGCTCGCCAGGTTCATCGTCGCGCGCGATCAGCGTTTGCTGTCGTACACCGGGCGCTTCCAGCAACGTCGCCTCGATCTCGGCAAGTTCGACCCGGTTGCCGCGGATCTTCAGGCAGAAGTCCTTGCGGCCCAGGTGCTCCAACTTTCCGTCCGGCCCGATCCGCCCGAGGTCCCCGGTGCGGAACAGCCGCCGGTCGCCGCCATCGGGATCAGGCAGGAAGTACTGGTCCGTCAGGGCCGGCTGCTGCCAGTAACCCCGGGCCAGCCAGGCGCTGCGGACGTAGATCTCGCCGACCTCGCCCGGTGGCACGGCCCGGCCTTCGTCATCCCTCAGCACGACTTCCACGTCGGGTAGCGGATAACCGACCGGCACCAGCCGCTCGTTCATCTGTTCATCGTGACGCAGGATGTTCTGCCGGATGGACCCCGCTTCGGTTGCCGACAGGGTGTTGACGAGAACGCAGCCGGGCGGAAATCGTTTCTGGAACCACTGGAAGTCGTGCCGAGCGATGGGCTCGCCGCCGAGTTGCACGACGCGCAATTTCGGGAAACTGCGGCCATCCGGCAACATCTCGCTGAAGTAGCGGAACACCGATGCGCTGGACGTATAGATGCTGATGTCGTTCTTGGCGAGCCAGTCGGCAAGGCCCGGCAGTCCATCCTCGCGGATGCGATAGGGAAAGAGCGCACAGCCGTTGACCAGCGCCTTCCATACGCCGGTCATGCACTGCGCCGAACTCCGCGCGCCGAGCAGCGTCAGGCGGTCGGCAGCGGTGATGTCCAGTGACGAGGTGTGCCGGAATTGCGTGTGCAGCACGGCGCGATGCGAGTGCATGACGCCCTTGGGCTCTCCCGTCGAGCCGGAGGTGAAAAGCACTTGAGCCAGCGCGTCGGGATCCGTGGCGACGCCGGGATCGGTGTCCGGGTGGCCTGCGCCCGCTGCATCCACGTCGATGAGCGGCGCTGCCAGGTTCTCGAACTGACTGGTGATCCTGCCACTGGCAGCATCGGTCAGGACTGCAACGGCACCGGATGAACGGACGATGCCGGCGAGCCTGCCTGGCGGGTGGCTGGCATCCAGCGGGATGTAGAACTTGCCCGCCTTCACGACTGCGAGCATGGCGATGACCAGGCGGATGTCGTCGCCAAGGAGCAGAGCCACCGGTTCCGACTGCGCTCCGCGCAACTTGAGCAGCGCGTGGGCCAGCCGGTTGGCGTCACGGTTCAGCTCGCCGTAGGTGATGCTGCGGAAACGGGTGCGCACGGCCAGCCGCCCGGCGCCCTCGCGCACCCGGGCCTCGACGGTTTCCGCCAGCGTGCGGGCGTAACCGGGAACGGGAGTCGGCGAAGAGGTTGGCATTCGCCCGGGCCAGTCCTACGGCATGCGGATCTTGCCGCCGCCCGGCATGCCGCCGAGTCCGCCCATGCCGCCCAGCTGGCCACCGGCCCCCGCTTCAGGAACGATGATCGATGAGGCGGCCTCGCGACGCATTTCCTCGAGCCGCTCCATGGTTTCCTGCAGCGCTACTTTGGCGCCGTCGCCGAACTTGCTTGCCGCGTCCTCGAGGGAACTGGCGACGATCTCGAAACTGAGCGGCAGGGCGCCCGCGGCGGTCAGGATCTGGGTCTGGCCGACGTACAGTACCGGCCGGGCACCGTCCGTCTCGCCGGACCCCGTCACGGGCGTGAGGCGCTGGATGGTGCCGACGCGCCGGTCGGTGAAGATTTCCTCGCGGTAAAGGTCACCCGCGTTCATCTGCGGGTCGGCGCCGCGGCTGGCTCGATCGGACATGTCTTGACTGCCCCGGTGTGGCTGGATTGGTCGGCAAGGTTAGCATGCGGAGGCGCCGGCGGCCCTGCGTCCAAAGCGGCACCGGACGCGAATACCCGTCAGGCGGCGATCGCCTGCGACCTTGTTTGGCCGTGGCCGCTGCCATCGCCGATAATGCCTCGAAACGATCCGTCTCCGAGACAGAACAACATGACTGCAGCCGCCCGCGGCCTCCTGCTACTGCCCCTGCTCGCGCTGATCTTCCTCGGCCCGCCGGCCTGGTCGCAGGGCCGGGTCGTGCGCATCACCACGGTGCCGGCAGCCACCACGCGCATCGAACAGACCGAGTGGGCGGTTGGCGTCATCGAGAGCCGCGTGTCGGCGCAGGTTGCCGCCGAGGTCTCGGGCAAGGTCGTGCAGGTGCTGGCCGAGCCCGGCCAGGGAGTCGCAGCGGGCCAGGTGCTGGCCGAGATCGAAACGTCGCAGTACCGCTACGGCCAGGACGCCGACAGCGCCGAGGCAGGACGCCTGGACGCCCTCCTCCGCAGCAAGACCCTCGAACTGGAGCGGGCACGCAAGCTGGTCGCCGAACGGCTGATCGCGGCAGAACGCCTGGACACCGTGCAGGCCGAACACGAAGCGCTCGTCAAACAGGTGGAAGGCGCCCGCGCCAATCTGGCCGAGAGCCAACGCCGGCTGGGCAAGACGCGCATTACCGCGCCCGTGCGCGCCGAGATCGCCGATCGGCTCGTCGACATCGGCGACTACGTGCAGGCCGGTACCGTCGCCTTCGATCTGGTCGATATCGATCGCCTGCGCGTCAAGCTGCCGTTCCCGGAGTACCGGGCCACCGAGTTCGCTCCGGGACTGAAGGTCCGATTGACGTCGGTGGCAGCCGGTTCGCGGCCGCTGGAGGCGTCGATCAGCGAGGTGCAGCCCAGCATCAACCCCGCCAACCGGGCGATCACGGTCGTGATCGACTTCGACAACCCGGGCAGCTGGCGCCCGGGCGCCAGCGTGCGTGCGGACGTCGTGCTCGCCGTCAGGGAAAACGCCATCGCTGTGCCCCAGATTGCGGTCGTGCGCCGCCCTGTGGGCGACGTGGTCTACGTGATCCGCGACGGCAAGGCCGAGGAACGCCCCGTCAGACGCGGCCTGCGCACCGGCGCAACCGTGGAAATACTCGAGGGATTGCGCAGCGGCGAGGTCGTCGCGGTCGACGGCGCCGGGTTCCTCACCCAGGGTGTGGCAGTCAACGCAGGCGGGAAGTAACGATGACTTTCGCTGAAGTCTCGGTCCGTCGCTACGTGTTCGCCGCGATGCTGAACGCAGTCATCGTGCTGTTCGGCTTCGTGGCCTGGCAGCGTATCGGCATCGAACGGTTGCCCAACATCGACTTCGCCACGGTCACCGTTACCACGCGACTGCAAGGCGCCAACCCGGATGTGGTCGACGCCAGCATCACGAACGTTCTCGAAGGCGCCATCGCGAGCCTGCCGGGCCTCGAGCGACTGGTCTCCACCTCGGCAGCCGGCATCTCGACGATCACCCCGACGTTCCGCATCGACAAGGACATCAACGTCGCGTTCAACGAGGTGCAGGCGAAGGTGAGCCAGATCGTCGGTCAGCTGCCCGAGGACGCCGAGGCGCCGGTGATCAGCAAGGCGGATACGAGTTCGTTCCCGGTGTTCTGGGCGACGATCACCGGCAACCGCACGATCCAGCAACTGAACCAGTACGCGCGCACGGTCGTACGCCGACAACTCGAGACCGTGGACGGCGTCGGCGAAGTGGTCATAGGCGGCGAGCGAGAGCGCACGATCCGCGTCAACCTCGACTTCGAGCGCATGGTCGCGTTCGGCGTCACGGTGCAGGACATCACCGACGCCTTTCGCAAGGAGCATCTGCTGCTGCCGGGCGGCTACCTCGTCGACGACCGTCAGGAGCAACTCCTCAAACTCGATCTCGAGTACCACAACCCGGTCGACCTGGAGCGACTGATCATCGGCTATCGGCTCGGCGCGCCGATCTACCTGCGGGACATCTCCACCGTCGAGGACAGCCTCTCCGACAACCGCCGCGTCGGCCGCTACAACGGCAGGCCTGGCCTCGGCCTCGGCATCGTCAAGATCGCCGGGCGCAATACCGTCGAGATCAGCCGCGAGGTGCAGCGGCGCATCCGCGAGGACGTCCTCCCGCAGATGCCACCGGGGATCGAGTTCTATGTATCCACCGACGACAGCGTCTACATCATCGAACTGATCGATACGCTCAAGGAACACCTGGTCGACGGGGCGTTGTTCGCGGCGCTGGTGGTCTGGCTGTTCCTGCGCAACCTGCGGGCAACGTTGATCGTAGCGGCCGCGATTCCGGTATCGCTGTTCGGTGCCGTGCTGGTGATGTACTTCCTCGGCTATACGCTGAACACATTCACGATGCTGGGACTGCTGATCCTGATCGGCGTCGTGGTCGATGATGCCATCGTCGTGCTGGAGAACATCCAGCGTCGGCTCGAGGCGGGGCAAAAGGACCGGGCCGCCGCCGCGATCGAGGGCACCCAGGAAGTGATGCTGGCGATCGTGGCTTCGACACTGACGCTGGCGGCGATATTCGCGGTAGTGCTGTTCATCGGCGGCATTCCGGGGCGGTTGTTCAGCGCCTTCGGCGTGGTCGTGGCAGCAGGCGTCATGGTTTCGCTGTTCGTGGCGCTGACCCTGACGCCGATGCTCTGCTCGCGATTCCTGACGCTGCGCGGCCATGCCGGCTGGCTGTCTGGCAGGCTGCGACCGACTCTGACGAGACGCAGCCGTCGCTACGGGCGGGTTGCGATCCGGGCCGCCACCCAGTGGCGGCGACTGAAGATCCGCGCAGTTTCACTGGCGCGGGGCGGACTCACCTGCCTGCGCTGGATCGACGACGCGCTTTTCGCCCGCTTCACGCCGTGGCTGCAGGGCATGGAGTCGCGCTATCGCGAGGCGATCGTCTGGACCCTCAGGAACCGCTGGCGGACGGTGCTGATCGCAGTGGGTATCGTCTGCCTCACGCCACTGCTCATGGCCGGGCTTGGCTTCGAGTTCGTGCCGGCCGAGGACGAGGGCTCCTTCCAGGTCACCATCAAGACCCCGACCGGCTCCAGCCTCGAGTACAGCGACGGCAGGATGAAAGCGGTGGAGGACCGGATCCTTGCCCGCAAGGACGAGGTCGTGAGCGTGTTCGCGACGCTCGGCGTTGGCCGCATCGGTGCAGTGAACCAGGGCGTCATGTACGTGAACCTGACTCCGCGGGCAAAACGCGACAAGAGCCAGCAGGAAATCATGGCTGAGCTTGCAGTTGAGTTCACGGAAATTCCGGGCGTGCAGGCGTTTCCGGCTTCCTTTTCCATCGCCGGCAACCAGCGCGGCGAGGCGCTGCAGTTCGCCGTGCAAGGACCTGACCTCGAGGGCGTGGCCCGTCTCGCCTACGAGCTGCGCGAGCGACTGGGCGCCCAGCCCGCCCTGGGCGCTATCGATCTCGATCTGAATCTCGACCTGCCGCAGATTCGCCTGGACGTGAATCGCGAACTGGCTGCCGAATTCGGTCTCGGCACCCGCGACATCGCGCAGGCAGCCAACGTGATTGCCGGCGGACTCAATGTGGCCAAGTACAGCGACGAACCGGGCGACGGCGAGCGCTATGACATCCGGCTCAAGGCTGCGGGCGAAGTCATGGTCGAGGACCTGTCGAAGATCTACCTGCGCAGTCCGAACCGGTCGCTTATCCGGCTCGATACCGTCGCCAAGTTCGAGCAGACCGTCGGGCCGTCGATCATCCCGCGCCTGAACCGCCAATACGCCGCGTATTTCTACTCGGACCCGACCGTTTCGCTCGGGCAAGCCGTTTCCACCGTGAAGAAGGAAGCCGCCGAGGTGCTGCTGCCGGGCTATCGTCTGCGCATGCTCGGCCGCTCCGAGGAACTCGGCAACACTCAGTCCACGCTGGGCTTCGCGTTCGTCATGGCACTGGCGCTCATCTACATGGTGCTGGCAAGCCAGTTCAATTCCTTCGGCCAGCCGCTCATCATCATGGTGGCCCAGCCTCTCGCCATCGTCGGAGGCGTGGCGGCGCTGCTGCTCACCCGCGACACGCTCAACCTCTATTCCATGACCGGGCTGGTGCTCCTCATCGGACTGGTCGCCAAGAACTCGATCCTGCTGGTCGACATCACCAACCAGTTGCGGACGCAGGGCATGAGCGTCGACGAGGCGCTGCTCGAGGCCTGCCCGCGACGGTTGCGGCCGATCCTGATGACGTCGCTCACCATCATCTGCGCGATGCTGGCGCCGGCGCTTGGCTTCAGCACAGGGGCTGAACTGTCCGGACCGCTTGCCTCGGCGGTCATCGGCGGCCTGGTGAGCTCGACGCTGCTGACGCTCGTGGTAGTGCCTGCCGTCTATTCCCTGGTCGAGTCTTCCCGCCGCAGCGCGAATGAGACAACATCCGCGACGACCGAACAGCGGACTGAAACCGGGCAAGGGTGACATGTTGCAGATCGATGACGCCTGGCAGGGCGCAGTCCAGTTCTGGGAGCTGATCTTCGGCACCTGGCTCGTCTATGGTTTTCTCGTCCTCCTCTGGGAGAAAGCTCTGCGCGAACCCCTGGAGGAGTGGCGCTACGTGCTGCTGGTCTTCCTCGGCGCGTCCTTCTTCTGGATCAACCACTACCTGCAGCGTGCGCCCTTCTATTTCTGGGTTTTGAACGGCTATACGGCGGTAGTGTGGGTTGCGTGGTACTGGATTGCCGTGCGCGGCCGTGGATCGCTGCTCTGGACCATCCTTGCCTCGCTGTCGTTCGTGCTGTTTACACTGGCCTACATCGGCTTCGAGCAGATCGCCCGCTACCTGGTCAAGAACCTCGGATTCCACGAGTTCCACACCATGCTGATCAGCTACGTCGGCTTCGCGGCATTGATCTGGTGGCGGGCCCGGGCCAGCCGGCGGGAAGCGGGTGCCTGATCCGGCAGCGCCGCGCTCGCCATCGGGCGCAGCCTGAGCGTGGCGCGCCGTTTTCGTTTCCGCCGGCTCGTATTGCGCTGCATCCTCCTCGTCGTGGCGGCAACGATACTTCTCGTCCTGCCGCTGCGCTGGCTGCCACCGCTGACCAGCAGTTTCATGCTCATCACCTGGGCGACGAAGAGCGAGGGCGCGGGCGACCTCCGTTACGACTGGGTCGGACGACAGGCGATCAGCCGCCACGCAGTCACGGCGCTGGTCGCGGCTGAAGACCAGAGGTTCTTCGAGCATGCAGGATTCGACTTCGCCGCGATCGAAAAAGCGCTGCGCAACAACCAGCAGCAGCGGCGCGTGAAAGGCGCCTCGACCATCAGCCAGCAGGTCGCCAAGAACCTCTGGCTGTGGCCCGGCCGGAGCTGGCTGCGCAAAGGCCTGGAGGCATGGTTCACGCTGTGGCTGGAACTGCTGCTGCCGAAGCAGCGCATCCTCGAACTGCACCTCAACCTCGCCCAGTACGGGCCCGTCACCTTCGGCGTGGAAGCAGCCGCCCGCCAGTACTTCCGCAAGCCCGCCGACCAGCTGAACCGCCACGAAGCGGCGCTGCTCGCGGCGGTGCTGCCCAACCCGGTGCGTTACAGGGCCGCGAGTCCCTCTCGCTATGTCACCAGCCGGCAACGCTGGATCATGGCCCAGGCCAGGCGCGTCGAGCGCGCCGGCGCGTTCTCCGCGGCCGCATGGCGCCGCAACTGAGGCTCAGGCCAGCGCCGGCACGACCCGCTCGCCCAGCAGGCGGATCGTGAACTCGGGATTCTCGTAGATGCGCAGGGCGATCGACGTGAGCCCGGCCCGCTCGAACTCGCGGAACCTCTCGATCTCGGCGTCCAGGTCGGCTACCGCGCAGGCCGAGGTACAACGTTGCGCGAGTCGCGACACGATCTCCGGCGGCACCCCTTCGATCACGTCGGTCTTGCGGTTGTAGGCGCGTATGAACGCATTGATGTTGCGTGTCACGAGTGCAGCCTCATCTGCATCCAGCACGTCGTTGATGTACGGCGGATAAAGCGTGCCGCGGACCGTGAGCCAGATGCGGGCCTCGCGCTCGGCCTCCTCCCGCGTCGGCTTGACGTGCCAGGCCCAGAAATTGTTCATCGGGAACTCGCGTGGCTCGCGGCCCGCTGCGTTCAACGTCGCGTCCATGACCTGCCGCGCACTGCGGACATGGTCGATGACGAAGTCGCTCACCATGACGCCATCCGCATAGCGCGGAGCAGCCTTGAGCATCTGCGGGCCGTTGGCACCAGCCCAGATCATGGGCGGCGGGCTGCGCACCCAGCTCGGGTTGTACCAGCCGACCTTGAACATCTCGCCCTGGTAGCGCACCGGCTTGCCGGTCGCCGCGCTGCGCAGGATCTCCACGCACTCGCGCACGGCGCGCACGACGCGCGTCGGCCTGATGCCCATGGCGGTTGCCGTGCCACCACCCGCGCCGACAACGATCTGCGCGCGGCCGCCGGCGATCTCGTTCAGCGTGAGGAGTGAACCGGCCATCTTCAGCGGATGGAGCTCGAACGGACTGACGGCGATCGGCCCGATGCGGATGCGCTTCGTCGCCCGCGCCAGTTCGACGAAATTGATGAAAGGATCGCGGGCGTCGTTCATGTTCGACACCCACACGGCACCGATGCCGGCCATCTCGGCCATGACGCCCAGCTCGGCGATCCGCTCCGGCGGCAGGTTCGATTCGAGAATGACATCGATGCGCATGCCCTCTTCTCCCTCGCGAGCGGCAGCGACAGTCTACAATTCCTGCCCGCATGCCCGCAGCCACCGACACCGCCCTTGCCTACCAGGACCTCGTGCCGGATGACGTCATTGCGGCAGTCGAAAGCCTCGGACTGCGCTGCGACGGACGCCTGCTCGCGCTGAACAGCTACGAGAACCGCGTCTACCGCGCGGGCATCGAGGACGCAGCACCGGTCGTCGCGAAGTTCTACCGGCCCGGGCGCTGGAGCGACGAGGCGATCGTCGAGGAACACGACTTCGCAGCCGAGCTGGCGGCAGCCGATGTGCCAGTCGTCCCGCCCATCAGCCATGGCGGACGCACGCTGCACAAGCGCGGCGAATTCCGCTTCGCCGTCTATCCCTGTCATGGCGGCCGGGCGCCCGAACTCGACGACATGGCGCTGCTGACCCAGCTCGGAAGGCTCGTCGCCCGCATCCATCTCCAGGGCGCGCGCACCGCATGGCGCCATCGCGGCCGGATCGGGCTCGAGACCTACGGCACGAAGTCGCGCGACTACCTGCTCGCGGCGGACTTCATCCCGGTCGAGCTGCGCGATGCCTACGCCGGCGTATGCGAGCACGCCTTCGCCGGCATACGAGACTGCGAGGCGCGCGCGGGCGGTGCACGGCAGCTGCGCCTGCACGGCGACCTGCATCCCGGCAACGTGCTGGTGCTGGGCGAGCAGGTGCACATCGTCGATCTCGACGACACGCTGACGGGCCCGGCCGTGCAGGACCTGTGGATGTTCCTGTCCGGCAACCGCGACGAGCAGACGCCGCAGCTCGCGCGGCTGCTGGAGGGATATTGCGAATTCCGCGAGTTCGATGCGCAGGAGCTGCACCTGGTCGAGGCGCTGCGCACGCTGCGCATCATGCACCACGCCGCCTGGCTCGCCCGGCGCTGGCGCGATCCGGCATTCCACATCGCCTTTCCCTGGTTCAATACCCGTAGGTACTGGGACGAGCACGTGCTCGCGTTGCGGGAGCAGGTGGCGCTGATGGAAGACTGGCCGCTCGAATGGAAGCAGCGATGACCTACGATGTCGGCGCAAGCGGCTCCGGCGTGGCGTTCGACGCGGTACCCGGCGCGAGACTGCTCAAAAACATCGCGATCGTCACGCACTGCGTGCAGGATCTCGCCCTCGCGGAGGCGGCGTGGACGTCCCTGCTCGGCTACCGCACGGTGGAACGCGGGCTGCTCGACACGGATACCTGTGCCGCGTGGGATACCCCTGCAGCCGCCGGGCAGCGCTGGTGCCTCATGCAGCCGGCCAGCGGCGAGGACTGCTGGCTTCGCTTCGTCGAGACCGGCGAGCGCAGCCACCCGCCTCCGGCGACTCTTGGCTGGTGCGCGACGGAACTGCTCGTAAGCGATGTCGACGGACTCGCGCGCGAGCTGGCTGGCAGCGCGTTCCGGCGGCTGGGCGGGCCGGGCGACCTCTATCCCCGACCCAGTGCGCCACGGGCGATGCAGGCGATCGGGCCCTCCGGCGAACTCGTCTACTTCACGCGCCTGCTGCCCGGCGGGAGCCGCTACGGTCTCAAGCAGGCGCAGAGCCGCGTCGACCGCCCGTTCATCGTCACCGTGGCCGGGACCGACGGGGCTGGCATGCACCGCTTCTACGGGCAGTCGCTGGGACTGCGTGTCATGGACCGCACGCCGTTCGTCAACGGCCTGCTGGCCATGCTCTGCGACACCCCGCCGGACACGGTGTTTCCGACGGCAGTGGCGGCGATACCCGGGCGGAAATTCCTGGTCGAGATGGACGAGTTCCCGCTCCACGTCGGGCCGCGACCACGCCGCGCCGGCGCCTTGCCCGGCGGGATGGCGATGGTCAGTTTCCGGGTGAACTCGCTCGAGTCGATCGGCATCCCGCTGCGCTCGGCACCGCGGCGCCTCGCGGGCGCCGCCTACGGCGACGCCCGCGCGGCCGTCATCGAAGGTGCCGCCGGCGAGTGGCTGGAGCTCATCGAGGCGGCGTGACCGCCGCTGCCTGCGTGTCGCCGCCGGGACCGCTGCCCTGCGGGAAGAATTTCCACTCGCGCCAGCGCCTGCCGTCGCGGAACTCGTAAAGGTTCAGGGTCACCTTCGTCACCGGCTTGCCGGCCTCGAGCACCACGTCCTCCTCGACCTGCACGAGGATGTTGCCGACCATGCCGAGGCGCTCGAAGCGGGAACTCACCCATGCACCGGACCCGAAAAAGCGCTCGATCAACGCCACGGTGGCGGCGCGTCCACGCACGGCTTCGCGCGGCCCTTCAGGCGTCACCTGCCACCAGCTGTAGTCCTCGGCCAGGTACGCACCGACCTCGGCGCCCTTTTTTTCATCGAAGGCCCGTTCGGCAGCCTCGATCACCGGCAGGAAACCGGCCGGCACTTCCCGGTAGCTTGCCGTTGCCGCGAATGCGGTCAGAACCGTGGCAAGCACGACGGCAAGAGCGGCCGCAACTGTGAACCTGCTGAACCGGACTGGACGGATCTTCATGACGACACCTCGCTCGCTGCTATAGTCGGTTACCGCAGAGACTAGTCGAGCGCTTCCCCGCACCACAACCACCGGAGCCGCAGCCATGAAGTACCTCAGCGCCTCGATCGCCGCTCTGCTGTTCCTGGCCGGCGCGGCGACAGCCCACGAAGACGATGCGGCCATGACCGGTCGCATCGTCGTCATCGGCGCCACGGCACGCAGTTCGCTGGAGATCATCCCCCAGGCACTGGATCGCGGTTACGAAGTCGTCGCCATGGCGCGCGTTCCAGCCGATCTCAGCCTTTCGCACGAGCGTTTGCGGATCGTCGCGGGCGACGTCTACGACGTGGCGTCGCTGGAGGCGGTCCTGACCGGCAGCGAAGTCGTGATCTCGATGGTCGGACCACGGCTCGATCCGCTCAAGGAAGTCGGACAGATCGACCTCTTCACCCGCGGCACCGGCAACATCATCGCCGCAATGAAGAAAAAGGGTAATCGCCGCCTGCTCGTGGCGAGCTCGATCGGTGTCGAGACCGAATTTCCGGCCGCGAAGCCCGACGCGGTGAAGGAACCCGGGCAGATGTGGGTCTGGAACACGCGCTACCTCTACAAGGACATGCGCGAGATGGAGGATATCGTCCGGACCAGCGGCCTCGACTGGGTGATCCTGCGACCCGGATTCATGGTCGAGGAACCGATGCGCAACGACTTGAAGCTCTCCGTGAACGAAAACTCGCCGAAGCAGCGGATCCTCACCTACGCCGATTTCGGCCGCTTCGTGGTCGACCAGGTCGCGGGCAACGATCATCTCGGCCAGACCGTCGGCCTGTGGACCGACCGGCTGCTGCAATTCGGCCAGAACGTCGACTTCGAGAAGGAGTCGCAGATGATGCGCGAAAAGGCGGCACTGGAAGAGTCGCGGAAGTCCGCCGCCGGCAAGTAATCCGCTTCAGCGGACCAGCCCGTCACGCTCGCGCAGTTCCGGGAACCACCTCGCCCACAACGCGGCGACGGCCAGCGTGCCGACGCCGCCGATGACGACCGCGGGGACGGTGCCGACGAGGGCCGCGGCGACACCGGACTCGAATTCACCCAGTTCATTCGAAGCGCCGATGAACACGGAGTTCACCGCCGAGACGCGCCCGCGCATCGCGTCGGGAGTCTCCAGCTGCACCAGCGTCTGACGCACGACGACGCTCACCATGTCGGCTGCGCCCAGCACGCACAGGAACGCGAGCGACAGCCAGAGGCTGGTCGAAACGCCGAACCCGATCGTGGCAAGGCCGAATACCGCAACACCCTGGAACATGCGCACGCCGGCACGCCGCTCGAGCGGCCAGCGCGTGAGCGCCGCCGCGGCTGCCAGCGCGCCGACTGACGGCGCGCTGCGCAGGAGCCCGAGACCCTCCGGGCCGACGTCGAGTATGTCGCGCGCGTAGACGGGCATCAGCGCAGTCGCGCCACCCAGCAGCACGGCGAAGAGATCCAGCGAGATCGCGCCGAAGATCACGCGGTTCGAGCGCACGAAGCGCAGCCCTGCCAGCAGCCCCTCCTCGTGCGGCTGCCGCGCCGCGCGGCCGGCGCGGGGACGCACCGCCAGGAACAGGCAGGCCGTGACCACGAATGCGCCAGCCACCGTGGCGAAGACACCCGTGCCGGCAAAGGCGTAGAGCAGCCCGCCTGCCGCGGGTCCGGCGATCGTCGCTATCTGCCAGGTGATCGAGCCGAGACTCACGGCACGGGCGAGCTCGCCGGCCGGCACGAGATTCGGCAGCAGCGCCTGGCCGGCAGGGTTCGCGAACGCCCGCGTCGCGCCGAAGGCGAGGACGAGCGCGTACACGACGCTGATCGGCGTGCCGGGATCGCGTGCTGCGAACCAGAACCCGCCGGCAGTCACAGCCGTCAGCAGGTAGGAGATCACCATGACGACACGCCGGTCGTAGCGGTCGGCGACGTGGCCGGTGACGAGCGCGAGCAGCACCGCAGGCAGGAACGTGAGGAGCCCCACGATACCGAGCGCCAGCGGATCGCGTGTCAGGTCATAGACCAGCCAGCCGATCGCAACGTTCTGGGCCTGAATGGCAGTGGCCGACAGGAAGCGGGCCGCGAGAAACCAGGCGAGCGCGGGATAGTGCTCGACTATACTTCTGAAGGAGAGCTGGGGCGTTTCCGGGGGCTGCAAGACCATGCTGCGTCGTTCGTTCGTCCAATCAGGCTCCGCATTGGCGGCAGGTGCCCTGCTCCTCCCCTTCGGGCGGCTGGCCGCGGCGGCTGCAAGCGCCGCGCGCGACATCGAAGCGCGAACGCTCGACGGCGGCGAAGTCATTCTGCCGCAAAAGGCGGTCAATGACTTCATCGGCGGGCTGCGCGGCGGGGCATTGCTGCCAGGGCAGGAAGGTTACGAAGAAGTGCGGCGCGTGTGGAACGGCATGGTGGATCGCCGGCCCGCGATCATCGCGCGCTGCGCCGGCGCCGCCGACGTAAAGGGCTCCGTGGACTTCGCGAGGGAGCATCGCCTGCTGGTCGCAGTACGCGGTGGCGGCCACAGCATCTCGGGCCAGTCCGTCTGCGATGGCGGGCTGATGATCGACCTGGCGCCGATGCGCTGGATACATGTCGATCCGAAGACCAGGCACGCGACGCTGGGACCGGGTTCGCTGCTCGCAGACCTCGATCGCGAATCGCTGGCCTTCGGGCTGGTCACCACGGCCGGGACCGTGTCACACACCGGCGTCGGCGGGCTGACGCTGGGCGGCGGCCAGGGCCGCCTGCAACGCATCCACGGACTCGCCTGCGACAACCTGGTCTCGGCCGAGATGATCACGGCCAGCGGCGAGCTGGTTCGCGCGAGCGAGCGGGAGAATCGCGAACTTTTCTGGGGCCTGCGCGGCGGAGGCGGCAACTTCGGCATCGTCACGAAGTTCGAGTACCGGCTGCACCCGTTCGACGGCACCGTGCTCGGTGGCGAGCTGCTCTATCGTTGGGAACAGGCGCGCGAGGTCTGCGACTTCTACGCCGAATTCAGCCAGACCATGCCCGATCCGCTGCATCTGACGATCGGGATGGTCTCGCCGACCGGAGGCAAGCCGATGGTCGTCATGCAGGCCTGCTGGGCCGGCGACATGGCGCGCGGCGAACGCGCGCTCGCGCCGGTGCGCCAGTTCACCAAGCCGCTCGCCGACCGCATCGCGCCGATGCCCTACCTGAAGCTACAGACCTCCAATGACGTGGCCAACTCGGCGGGTCGGAACTACTACGCCAAGTCAGGCTTCCTGCAGCGGCTCGAACCCGCATTCCTCGACGAGCTGATCGGTGGCTACGAAACGTCGAGTGGGCGCGCGACCGTTGCGGTGATCCAGCGGTTCGGCGGCGCCATGGCGCGGCTGCCGGAGGACGCCACCGCGTATCCTGGCCGCCATGCCGCCTACGAGGCGCTGGTCCTCGGCGGCTGGAACGACGCGACACGCAACGAAGCGGAAGTCGCGAACCTGCGCGGCCGGTGGGCGCATCTCGCGCCACACACCAGCGGTTTCTACACCAACACCTCGGGCGCCGAGGAACAGGATCGCGTGCGTGACAACTTCGGCCGACTCTACACCCGGCTGCAGCGGCTCAAGGACCGCTACGATCCCGGGAATGTGTTCCGGTTGAACGCCAACGTGAAGCCTTCCGCTGCCTGATCCCGCGCTGTCCGCCCGCGCGCGCCGACTCGCCACGCGACTGGGCCGTGGAAAAGCCGGAGCAGCCGCGGCTCGTCGACCGGTTTGTCGCTGCAGGCGCGCTGACCGACGCCAGCGACGTCGTGATTGCCAGCACGAACGCGAGTCTCTTCGCCTACGTCGGCGACGGCACGGGCGGACTCAAGGTGCTGCAACTCACCTCGCCGGCCAGCCAGCCGAACTTCTACGGCTTCAGTCCGGCGCCCCGACCGGAGCTCATCGCGAGCCGGCCGGCGCGGCTCCCGGCCGTGCTCCCTCGAGGACCTGCAGTAGGCCCCCCCACCGCCACGCGCACGGGGTTACAAACTGTTACCCGGGAGCCCCGCGCCGCTCCTACCATGGGCGCCTGAATAACAGGAGCCCCCCATGAAGAAAGAAGCGAAGATCCGCCCGTTCTGGTATTCCGACGTCTGGCTGTTCCCGAAGCTGATCACGGTCATTACCAGCCTGGATGAGCAGGGCCGCATCAATGCCGCGCCCTACTCCCACATCATGCAATACGACGTGATGACGAAGAACCCGCGGATGATCATCGGCTTCCGCCAGGACTCGCACACCTTCCAGAACATCTGCGCGACGAAGGAGTTCGTCGTCAACTGCCCGTCCGCGGATCATCTCGACGACATGATGGAGACCGCGCGCTTCTACCCGGAGGGCGTCAACGAACTCGAGCACACGCACTTCACGATGATTCCGTCGTTGCACGTGAAACCGCCGAGCATCAAGGAGTGCCCGCAGATCGCAGAGTGCGTGGCGGAAGAAATCGTGAAACTCGAGAAATCGAGCGGCATCGTCATCGCGAAGATCAAGGCCCTGGTTTTCGACGAAGAGTTGATCGACATGGGGCGCGAGGAGCGCATCCGCAGGATGAACCTGCCGATCGGCCTCGGCGACGAGGACCGTCAGGACTATTTCCACACGACGCTCGGGCACCTCACGATGCACAAGCTGGGCGAAGCTCCCGACGCGATCAGGGGCAGCCAGGTGCAGCTCGGCATGCCCTGGGACGCCGACGCGCTGCAGGCGCTGATGACCATCCCGCCGATGGTGCGCAAGATGGTCACGGAGCAGACCGAGGGCTGGTGCAGCAGCAAGGGCCACGCCAGCGTCTCGCTCGCGCAGTTCAACGCCTACGCCGCAGAGCAGGGCATGACGCCCGAGTTCATGGAGCGGTTCCGGAGAAAGAAGCAGTCGGCCTGAGCCGGCAGCGGCGGACACAAGACCTGGATCCGCTGCCCGGCTGGCGCTTCGGGTAACAGGCATCGCGCTGGTAGACTTCGCGCTTCACGGGTTGTGGAGCGCAGACCGGTGCAGGCTCGGGCGATCGCGCAACTGGCGATTGTGTTCGTCGCCGCAGCCCTGCTGCCGGCAACAGCACAGACCACGGATTTGCATCTCGGCGTCGCGACCTGCGCCTCCACCACCTGCCACGGCGCTGCGAAACCGGCCAGCGCCGGCAACATCCTCGGCAACGAGTACGTCACCTGGTCACGACATGACCCGCACGCAGGCGGCTGGGCCACACTGAAGAGCGAGCGCTCGCGCGCCATGGCGCGGCGCCTCGGCATCGGGGCGGCGTAGACTTCCGGGCTCTGTCTCGACTGCCACACCACAACCTCGGCGCGGACGAGCGCGGCCCGCGCTTCCAGGTCGACGACGGGATCGGCTGCGAGGCCTGCCACGGCGGGGCGGAGAACTGGATCGCCACGCACGACGACGGCCGTGCCGACACCCGCAGGGCAAGCCTGGCGGCCGGCATGACGGATCTCGTCGATCCGGCCACCCGCGCAGGCGTCTGTGTTGCCTGCCACGTGGGTGGCGAGTCAGCAGCGGACCACCGGCTGATGGCAGCCGGTCATCCCCGCCTCGGCTTCGAACTGCACACCTTCAGCGAACTGTGGCGCACCAGCGGCGGCCACGCGCATTACCGCGCCGATGCGGACCATGCCCGGCGCAAGGGCACGGTGCCGCCGACGACGGACTGGGTGCAAGGTCTCGTCGTCAACCCCCGCGCACAGTCAATGCTCATCGCCGAGCGCTACGGCGCCGGCGGCGCGCTGCCCGACTTCTCGCTCTTCAACTGTTACTCCTGCCACCGCGCCATGCGCCTCAAGGACTGGCGGGAAAAGCCGGTTACTGGCGGCGATCCGGGCGCGTTGCGGTTCGAGGACAATGCGGCGCGCATGCTGCTGGCGGCGCTGGCAGCCCGGCCAGCGCTGCGCGACGGCCTGGAACGAGACCTGCGACGGCTGCAGTCGGCGAGCGGCGACTCGCCGGCCGCCGTGCGCGAAGCCGCTGCAGCGGCCGTCCGCAACCTGGACGGAATCGGGACAGCCCTGGCCGAGACTCCGCTCTCCGCAGAAGAATCGGCGCAATCCCTCGCCGCCCTGGTACGCGCGGCCGGCGACGGCCGCTTTCCGGATTATGCCGGCGCCGAGCAGGCGGCCATGAGCATCGCGCTGCTCGCAGCGGCAACCGGCACAGCAGCCGACCATCGCACGGCAATCGACGACCTGTTCGAGGCCCTGGCCGACGACGAGCGCCATGACCCGGCACGCTTCGCGGCGCTGCCGAAGGCCATCGGCCGCTGAAAAGAAAAAGCCCCGGCATGACCGGGGCTTTCTGCTCCTCTGCTTCGCTGTCGCGAAGCGCGGCCGTCAAGCGGCCTTGAGCTTGGAAGCGGCGGGCTTGCCGCGCTCCGTCACGACTTCAAAGGAAATCGACTGGCCTTCGTTCAGCGTTGCCATGCCGGCGGCCTGGACCGCGCTGATGTGCACGAAGACGTCCTTGGAGCCGTCTGACGGCTGGATGAACCCGAAGCCCTTCTGGGCGTTGAACCACTTCACTGTACCGGTAGCCACTTGATAAAAACTCCAATTGGGTAATGAAAGTCACTCGCGTGCGGGCTTGTGCGGCACCGCGCGCACAAAAACACCTTCGGAATCGAGACTCGGGACGCTACCCGGGACCGGGTTGCGCGACCAGCTTCGGGCCGGATCGGCGATTTGCGGTGGCCACGCTACCCGGTTCGGCAAGCGGGGTCAAACCCGCGGACCGGATTTGCCCGAGGGACAACGGCGGCATGGTTCATAACAGTAGACTGTCGGGCGCCACCAACCGGGAGGACGTGAACTGTGTCGAGTGGAAAAAATCCTGCAGCCGTTGCCATCATGCTCACCGCCTGGGCGGCGCAGTCAGCCGCGGCGCTGCCCGAGCCCACCTCCCCGGCGTTCTGCGTGTCCGCGCAGAAGATTCTGGCCAGCACCACACTGGAGGGCCGGAACACGCTCTTCACCGACATGCCGGAGTACCGGCATTCCAAGCCCCTCGTGAATCCGTTGCGGATCTACCAGGTCGTGACCTATCGCGGCCAATTGCCGGTCGTCGTGTCCTGCAAGGTGAAGACTTCGGCCCACCTGCGCGCAGCCTACGGTGAGAAGACCGCCGGCGAGCAACGCTGGTGCCATGACATGACGGGGATGGCGCGCGATGAGGCCTCCGCCGAGCTGCGGGCGGAAGGTCTGGCCGACGCAGCGGCACTCGCTGCGTCCTTCGTCGTGGACCGCAACGAGCCCTACACCACCGGCCGCAGCTATCTGCAGGACTTCCAGCCGAGCTACAGCGGCGCGGACGGCCGGGTGCACCTGGCCTCGCCCGGACTTTGGCAGGACTACGACAGCTGGATCACGCTGATCCTGCCCGAGATCGTACAGGGGCAGAGCTACTGCCACCTGCCGACGGTCGATTACATCAAGTCGCTGGCGACCGGGGCGATTAAGCCTGGCACGACGGTGACGACAGCCGATGACGCGCCGGTCACGCCGCGCTGAGGCGGCGTGCAGGATCAGACGGCAGGAGTCGCGGCCCGACGGCGACGGTGCAGCAAGAAGAAACCGCCGAGGCCCGTCGCGACCAGCAGCAACAAGGCCGGCTCGGCAACCGGGCGGACCCGACCGTAGAGGGTCAGGTGGGAAATATTCTTGAACTCGCCGTCGTAGGCCCAGTTGAAGATACCGTACTGGTCGCGCGGCAGCCGGTACGCCGCCCACTTGATCCTGTGGTTCGCGGAGGAGCCACCGTCATTCAGCACGACCACCAGGTCCCTGAAGGTGTCCCAGATCCCGACCGAGAGCGTGAAAGTGCCCGAGTAGCCGGCCCCCCCCTTGCGACCGACTTCGTGGCTGATCAGCCAGTAGGCAAGGCCCCCATCATGATCGTCGCTCGTGCGGGACAGTTCCTGCCAGTCGTTGAAGCCGGAGCCGGCGCCGCCGTTCAGGTCGCCCACGCTGTCCTTTGCATCGCCCAGCGCGCCGTCGCGGCAAGCCCTCGACTGCAGCACGCCGCCAACCGTCCCGTAGGAACCGCAGGGTATAGCCCAGGCCGGTGCGGCAGCCAATAGCGCCATGGCGGTCATCGTCGTCAGGACGCGGGAAGACATCGCGGCATCTCCTTAGGTCGTCGCGCGGCCCCGTGTGAACTCCGTCACACCCGGTGCGCTACAAGGCACCGCAGACCGCGCTTGCAGTTCTTCTGGAGATGCAGGCTACTGAATACCGCTCACTGCAGCGCGGGCGGTTTGACAGAAGCGGCACAGTCGGCAGCAAACTGCGGCATGCGACACGCTTTATTGTCTCGCGGTTATACGACACATCCGGTCGCTGCAGCGCGTTTGCGCAAAGCCGCAAGCGAGGGCGGATCCGGTATCATGCAGATCGTTAAATCCCGGCGATGAAGGGCGGCCACCTGCCGATGGACGAAGCCCGTATCACCGCGCTCCACGTGTACCCGGTGAAGTCCTGCCGCGGCATTGCGCTCGACTCCGCGATCATCGGCGAAGCAGGTATCACGGGCGATCGCCGCTGGATGATCGCGACGCCGGAAGGCCGCTTCGTCACGCAGCGAGAACTGCCGGCACTCGCCATGATCGCGACCGAACAGCTGCCCGAAGGTCTGCGACTGACCGCGCCGGACGGCTCCTGCCTGACCGTCAGCTACCTGATCGACGGCGAGCGCCGCCGCGTGCGCGTCTGGAACGACGACTGCCTGGCCTTCGACGCCGGCGAGTCCGCATCCGCCTGGCTCCACGCGAAGCTCGGCCAGCCGCTGCGCCTCTGCCAGTTCGACCCGAGCACGACACGGCCCAGCGATCCGATATGGGCGGACGGCATCCGTTCACTGAATGAATTCTCCGACGGCTTTCCGATTCTCGTCGCCTGCGAGGCGTCGCTGGCCGACTTGAACGCCCGCCTGCTCGTGCCGATCCCGATGAACCGCTTCCGTCCGAACCTCGTGCTCGGCGGCATCGCGGCTTGGGACGAGGACCGCCTGCACGAGATCGCCATCGGCGCACTGCGTATCCGCATCCTGAAACCCTGCACGCGCTGCCGCACGACGACGATCGACCAGTCGACTGGCGAACCGCAGGGCACCGAGCCGCTCGCAACGCTGAAGGCAAGTCGCTGGAGCGACGAACTGAAAGGCGTCCTGTTCGGCCAGAACGCGGCGGTCGGCGCCGGCGCCGGCACGCGCATTGCGGTCGGCGACCGCGTCAGCCTGTCGTGGCGCACCCGGACGGACTCGAACCGCCGACCCCCTGGTTCGAAGCCAGGTGCTCTATCCAACTGAGCTACGGGTGCGCGCCCTGGGAACTGTCGTCTGAAACGCCGGTTGCCGGCGGCAGCACGATCACCGGCATGACGCCTGGCGTCGTTGCCGGCGCCGGCTGAGGCGCCGTCGCAGCCGGCGAAGCTGCCGCGAACAGTTTCGCCAGCCGCTGCATGCCGCGCAGGAGACCGTCGAACCCGAGGACTAAGAGACCGGACATCAGCACGGCGAAGACGGCGGCGGTCAGGTGCTTGGCGAGACCGCCGCGCATGGCCGTTACCGGCGCGCAGTCATTGATTTCAGGAAACCGCCAAAGGCCGTGGCGTGCGCGCTCAGCACGGCAGCACAATCCTCGTTGTCCATCATCGCTTTCCACCAGGTCGCGAGCCGCGGCGAGCCGACGGGATCCGGCAGGCCGAAGTTGCCGGCACCGTAGACCGTGTTGAGCAGCGACGTGGTGGTCGCCAGCGCGCAGTCGCCGAAGGTCGGCGTACCGGCGATGCAGAAGGGACCCGGGCCCATCGCCGCTTCGGCATAGCCCATGCCCTTGGCGATCTCCTTGCCCGCGGCTTCGATCGCCGCAGCGTCCCGGTTCGCCGGATTCATCTGCCGGAACAGCGGCCCGATCTGCGGGGCGATGTAGAGGTCGACGATGCGCCCGACCAGCCGGCTCTGCGCACGGCCGAAGTTGTCCTTCGGCAGGCCGGGCTTCTGCGGGTAGGCATCCTCGAGGTAGTCGCAGATGATCGTCGACTCCCCGATGCCCCTGCCGTCGACTTCGAGCGTCGGCATCTTGCCGATCGGATTGAGCTTCAGGTATTCGGCACTCTTGATGTTGCCGCCGGGCGCTTCGGACAGCGGCAGCTCGATTCCCTTGATCTTGGCGTACATCGCCACGCGGGCGACATAGGGGGAGGCAATGGCACCGTAGAGCTTCACGAGGGTTCTCCAGCTTCTGTTGTTGTGGGGCGTTCAGCCGACGGCGAGGCGCACGGCCTTTGCGACGGCGTCGATATCGCCGCCGGTCAGTCCCGCGATGTTCACGCGGCTGTCCGGCGCAGTGTAGACGTGATGTTCGTTGCGCAGTTTCTGCACGGCCTCGGGTGACAGGCCCAGCACCGAAAACATGCCGTTCTGCCCCGCGACGAAGTCGAAGCGTGGGCCGCCGAACTCCCGGCGCAGCGCGGCGGCGAGATCGCGCCGCAGGCCCATTACGCGCTCACGCATGGCGGTCAACTCCGCCAGCCACTGTGCCTTGAGCGTCTCGTCGGCGAAGATCCCGGCCACGATCGCGGCACCGTGATCCGGCGGCATGGAGTAGTTGCGCCGTGCGAGACTCTGCAGGTGGCCCATGCTGGTCGTCGCGGCGGCTGAGTTCTCGGCGATCAACGTGAGTGCCCCGACGCGCTCGCGATAGAGGCCGAAGTTCTTCGAACAACTGACGGCAACGACGAGCTCGGGCAGGCGTTCGGCGAGCAGGCGCATCCCGTGGGCGTCTTGGTCCAGCCCGCGGCCAAGGCCCTGGTAGGCGATGTCGATGAACGGCACGAGCCGCCGCTGCGCCATGACGTCGGCGACGGCCCGCCAGTCGGACTCGGCGAGATCGGCGCCCGTCGGGTTGTGGCAGGAACCGTGGAGCAGCACCACCGTGCCCGGCTCGGCTGCATCCAGCGCAGCGAGCATGCGCGCAACGAGGAGTGCGCCGGTGCTGCGGTCGTAGTAGGGATAAGGCGCCGTCTGCAGGCCTGCCCCACCCATGAGCGGGATGTGATTGGCCCAGGTCGGATCGCTGACCAGCACCTTGCCGCGATAGCCGGAAAGTGCGAGGAGTTCCGCACCGAGGCGCAGCGCGCCCGTGCCGCCGGGTGCCTGCAGCGTAGCCACACGCTTCGCCACCAGGGCCGGGTGGCCGGCGCCCAGCGCCAGTGTTTCCAGCGCCGCGGCGAATTGCCGGTTGCCGGCCTGACCCACATAGCCTTTCGTCGACTGCTTTGCGAGCAGCTTCTGCTCCGCCGCGCGCACGGCGGCCATGACCGGCGTCTGGCCGGAGGCGTCGCGATACACACCGACGCCCAGATCGACCTTGCTGCTGCTGGGATCCGCGCGAAAAGCTTCCGTCACCCCCAGCAGCGGATCGGGGGGTACGGGACTAAGAGTCTGGAACATACTGCTTATTGTGCCACGGGCAACAGCGCCAATCAGTATCGCGCGACGCGCCCGTCCCCCTGCTCCGCCCAGGCATCGATGCCGCCGTCGAGGATGTCGAGGCGGCGAAAACCGGCTTTCCACAGAAGATAGAACGCCTCGACGCTGCGCTCGCCGCGGTGGCAGCAGAGCGTGTAGTGGCGCGCGGAGTCCAGCTCGTGCAGGCGCGCGGGCAAATCCGCCAGCGGCAACGACCGCGCGCCGGGAATCGCCGCTATCGCAAGCTCGGGGGTATCGCGAAGATCGACCAGCTCACCGGCCTCCCCTGCCCTCTGGCGCACCAGGAACTGCGTGACGCTCACCCGCGGCAGGTCATGCGCGGCGGAGCGTCCGGTGGCTGTGTCGATTCCGCAGAAGGCCTCGTAGTCGACTGGGGCGGTCACTGTCGGCGTCGCGCCGCACACGGCGCAGCCTGCTGATTTCCCGAAGCGGATGTCGCGGAACGACGTGGCCAGCGCCTCGACCAGCAGCAGGCGCCCGACCAGCGGTTCGCCGATGCCGAGGATCAGCTTGATCACCTCCAGCGCCTGCAGCGTGCCGAGGATGCCCGGCAGCACGCCGAGCACCCCGCCGTCGGCGCAGGCAGGCACGAGACCGGGCGGCGGCGGTTCGGGAAACAGACAGCGGTAGCAAGGCCCGCGGCGAGCGTCGAAGACACTCAACTGGCCCTCGAAGCGGAAGACGCTGGCGTAGACATCGGGTGTGCCGGTGAGCACGCACACGTCGTTGACGAGGTAACGCGTGGGGAAGTTGTCGCTCGCATCGGCCACGATGTCGTAGTCGCGGATGATGCCGGCCGCATTGGCAGCGGTGAGTTTCCCGGCGTGCGGCACGATGCGGATGCCGGGGTTGAGCGCGCCGAGCCGGCTGCCCGCGACTTCGATCTTGGGGCGACCGACGTCGGACGTGGCGTAGAGGATCTGCCGCTGGATGTTGCTGAGGTCGACCTTGTCGTACTCGACCACGCCGATCGTGCCGACGCCCGCGGCCGCAAGATAAAGCAGCAGCGGCGAACCGAGTCCGCCGGCGCCGACGCACAGTACTCGGGCGGCCTTCAACCGCTCCTGCCCGGCCAGCGTGATTTCCGGCATCACGAGGTGGCGGCTGTAGCGCAGTATTTCGTCGCGGGAGAGCGTGCTCATCGTGCTTCGGGAGACGGTCGTCGCCGGGTGCGGGAGTATACTCCCGCAGACCAACGAGACCGGCCGCAGCCGGCTGGACAAGTTCCTGACCCGGCGGGCAGGATGCCTGCAGAAGAACCGGAGGGCGGGCATGAGCGACTCGAGCTACGCAGCGGCCGGCTACTCGGCCATGAACATCGGCTTCGGTGATCGGCCGGCCGTCATCGTCGTCGACTTCCAGGTCGGCTTCACGCGGCCGGAGTTCCAGATGGGCCGCTCGCCGCACGTCCATCGCGCCGTCGAGAACACGGCGAAGCTCCTCAAGGACGCGCGGTCGCGAAACATACCGGTGGCCACCTGCAGCGTGGCCTGGGGCAGTACGCGCGACATGCCGCACTGGAAGATCTCCACGCTCTACAAAGGCTGGTGCTACGGCGATCCGACGACGGTGATGGATGACCGGATCGCGGTGCCGGAATACGACTTCCATTTCCACAAGAACGCCCCGTCGATGTTCTTCGGCACGCCGTTGACGACGTTCCTGAACCGGAACCAGGTCGACACGGTGATCGTCACCGGCTGCGTCACCAGTGGCTGCGTGCGCGCCACGATCATCGACAGCTTCTCGCACGGCTACCGGACGATGGTTCCCGAGGAGTGTTGCGGCGACATGGAGGAAGGCCCGCACCGCGACAACCTGCGCGATGTGGGACGGCGTTATGCGGACGTGATCACGCTCGCCGACACGCTCGGCTATCTCGAGCGGTTTCCGAAATCGGCCGCTACTCCTCCGCCCCGAACTCGAACCGCGCGCCGACACCCCACCAGCGCGGCGGACCGAAGGCCTGCTGGTTGAAGCCGAAGAGACCGCTGAAATCGAAGGTGTAGGTCTTGTACGCCTCGTCGAAGACGTTGTCGGCGTAGGCGTATATCTCCCACCTGCCTTCTCGCGCCAGCGAAGCGCGGGCATTCACCAGCCAGTAGCCGTCTTCCCGCGAAATCGGATGGTTCTGGATGTCATACCAGATCTCGTTCTGGTAGCTCGTCGAGCCCTGCACAGCCATCGTCAGACCATCGAGGACCTGCCATTCGTATCGCACCAAGCCATTCAAGCTGATCTCCGGCGCACCGACCATGTGCCGATCCTGCACGGCATCGCCCTGGATGGTCGGGATGTCCTCGGCCGTCGCATTCAGCCAGCCCAGCCCCGCCTGCAGCGTCAGCCCGTCGATGGGTCGGCTGTCGATCTCGATCTCGCCGCCGTAGACCTCGGCATCGGCATTGAAGATCACCTGGTTCAGGATCAGCCATTGGAAGGTCTGGAAGTCCTGGTAATCGTAGTAGAACGCGGCCGCATTCAGTCGCGTCGTGCCGCCGAGAATCGTCGACTTGGCGCCGACCTCAAACGCGTCCAGCGTCTCGGCATCGAACGGAATCGACTCGAGCGGGTTGTTGCCGAAGATCTGCGTCGTATCGAGAAACCCGTTGTTGAAGCCCGCGGACTTCTTGCCGCGCGAGTACGAGCCGTAGAACAACAGGTCTTCTCCAGCCCGCCAGTTCAGCTGCAGCCGTCCCGTCGTGTAGCTGTCATCGTGCACTGCCAGGTCACCGACAGACGCCCGGTTGAAGAGGATCATGTGATCCGGCGTCGGGCGCCAGCTGTCGATCTGGGTAGGCTCCGGATTGAAGCAACCTTCGGCCTGGGGATCGGGTTCGGTGCTGCAGAATGCGGTGATGCCCGAGAAGTCGATGTTCTCGAAGTCGAGCTCCTTCTCCTCGTCCGTCCAGCGCAGGCCGGCGATCAGCGTCCAGCTGTCGCCAAGATCAAATTCCACCTGGCCGAAGATATCGGTCGAGTCGGTCTCCTGCAGGTAGTCGGCGTCCATCGCCACGAAGCCGATTGCATCGGTGTTCAGGTCGTAGGCACCGTTGACGTCATTGGCGAAACGATAGACGCCCGCGAGCCAGCGCATGCGCTCCGACTCGCCGGCAACGCGCAATTCCTGGGAAAAGGTATCCGTCGTGGCCGCAAACGTCGGCGCTATGAACGACAGCGACTGGTCCGGCCCGAGAAACGGGTTCATGTCCGTGTCTTCCTGCTGCAGGCGCTCGACCTGCCCGAAGGCGGTGATCGACGTGATCGTGATTCCGCCGACACGCACGTCTACGTTCGCCTGCACGCCCTGGTTCTCGGACTCGACCCTGCCCGGCCGGTCGTAGTCGCCGGCCCAGGGATTGCCATCCACATCGCTGTAGCCGAATGCGTCGCAGCCCGGGCAGCTGCCCCAGAAGTCCTCGTTCGGCGCAAGCGGCAGGCTGACGTTGCCGTCGTCACTGGGCTTCGTTGCCTGGTGCTGCCAGGCGCCAACCGAGGCCTTGCTGTCGGAGTAGTTGCCGGCGAGCAGGATGTCGACCTGCTCGGAGGGCTGGAAGAGCAGCTGCAAACGCGTCGCGACGGAGTCGCCACCGTTGTAGTCCTGCACACCTGCTACGCGGTTGCGCGTCCAGCCGTCGTGCTCGTCGTAGCCAAGCGAGGCGCGCGCGCTGAGACCTTCGACGAGTTGTCCGCTGATGACGGCCTCCAGCTGGTGCCGATCGAAGTCACCGAAGCCGGCGTCGACGTAACTCTCGAACTCGGCGCCCGGACGTCTGGTGACGAAGTGGATCACGCCACCGGTGGAATTGCGGCCGAACAGTGCGCCCTGCGGCCCACGCAGCACCTCGATCCGCTCGACGTCGAACAACTGCATCGCGAGCCCGCCCATCGCGGGTTTGTAGACGTCGTCGACATAGACCGCGACCGGGTTTTCCTGGGCATCGGCAAAGTCGTTCAGGCCGACGCCACGCAGGAAGAAATTCAACTGGCTGCCCTCGCCTTGCGGCACGGTGTAATTCAGGTTCGGCGTCATGTGGGTGATGTCGACCGAACTGGCGAATCCCTGGTTGCGCACATCCTGGGCGCTGAAGGCCGTCACCGCGAGGCCGACATCCTGCAGGTTCTGCTCGCGACGCTGGGCGGTGACGAGGATTTCGTCGACTGCTGCCGATGCCGGTGCGGCGGCCACGATGCCAAGCGCGATGCCGATCACTTTTCTGTACATGTCGTTTCTCCTGTCAATACTGAATCAAGTTTCGTCGAGCCAGGGGCCCCAGATCTGCCGCTTGGTCTCTTCCCAGGATGCTTCCCCGCCGCCAGGCTGGTAGCGGCAGCCCGGATGCTCGAACGCGGGCTTCGTCCAGGTGCCGCGCGACTGCAGGCGGCGGATGCTGTCGCGGTAGATCTCATCGACCTCGGCGTGCGACTTCGGCTCGCTCGTGAGCCAAAGGTTCTTCGGGTACACCGGTTGCTCGTACATGCGGCTGAATATTTCCGTGCGCAGGTCCTTCAGCCAGTTGGCGTTCAGGCTCATCGCGCGGAAGTTGCGCAGCGCCTCGATGTCGATCGTGGCCGCGACGATGGTGTTGTTGGTGCTGGCGCTGTACGACACGACCTGGCCGCGGTAATCGACGATGTGGGCACTGCCGCCGGCGATGTCCACCGGGTGTTTCGACGCCGCGCCGAGATACACCGGGCCGGCGTTCGGGCACAGCATGTACACCGAATTGAACTCGGCATGGCCCTGGTTCTGGATCATCCAGGTGCCGCCGCCGGGGTACCCGGCCGTGGTCATCGGCGTCGCCTCGCTGGGCCGGTAGACCACTTCGGCGCCGTTGAACGCAAGCGCGCGCACGGCTTCGGGATACTCCCCGTCGCTGCAGCAGATCGTGCCGATGTTGCCGATGTCCGGCGTCTTCAGCACCGGGAAGAAGGCATCGATGCCGTCGCCGAAGAGCTCGACCCAGCGGTCGTACACGTCGTGCGGCACGACGGAGTGCTCGCGGCACCACACATGATTCTTCGCTGCGCGGTGCACCACCTTGCCCTCGGGCGAGATCACGAACAGGCAGTTGAAGTAGCGGTCTTTCATCACCTCCGGCCAGCGCGCCTTGCACTGGCCGATGATGTAGGTGCCGTAGAGCTTGGCGAGGCGGCCCAGGTGCTCCGTCTCCGGGCCCGGAATATCGATGAAGAGCTCGCGCACACCGATCCGGTGCGGGAGATCGAAGATCTCGTCGGTGAAGCCGGTCAGCGCACCCTCGGCGAGTGCGATAACCTTCACCGGCATATTGATGTTGACCAGCGAGATGCCCGCGTGAATCGCTTCCTCGATGTTCTCGAGGTTGTGGCGGATCTGGCGCCGCTCGGAAATGCCGTAGATCACCGTTGACAGACCGATCGCGAGATAGGGCGCGACCGGTTTTTGCATCGGCTGGGCAGGCATCGTGGGAAGTCTCGCTGCGCTCAATGTAGCGCGAGTCTACCCGCCGGGGCAGCGGTTTTGCCACAGGACGGCGGCACCGCAGGTCGCCACCGCGCGGGCCGCAGCCATCAGCGACCTGCGCTACGAACTCGACCTGTCGATCCCGGCCAGCCAGACGGAACCGGTCACCGGCAGCAACGCGCTGCGTTTCCGCCTCTCCGACACCGCACAACACGTCTTGATCGATTTCGACGCCGATGGTGCCGCCAGTGCCGTGGTCACCGCCAACGGCGTCGCGGTGCCCACGCGCGCCGTGAACGGCCATCTCGTGATCGCCGCGGCAGTGACCCGCTTCGTCCACACGCTGCCGCCGGACTATGCCGCGCGGTTGCGCGTAAAGGTCCTGCAGAGTGCCGACCTGCTGATGCGGGCAGCGCGACCCTAGCGGCGCAGGGCCGCGCGCCGCAGCCGGTCGCGTACGGCCTGCCAGCGCTCCTGCTCCGGCACCGCCTCGACCAGCAGGCGCGAATAACCGCCCGCATCGAGCCGCCTGAGCAGCGCATAGAGTCCGCGCGCATAGCCGATCGGCTCGTCCGGCAGGCACTCGACCCGGGCGCAGGTCGGCGGTGGCGTGCCGCGGCAGATCACCACGTCGTCGTGGCCGGCGCTCTCCAGCGCGGTGCGCGACACCACCTGCACGCGCGTGGCCGGCGCATAGTGTCGCGGCGCGCTGCCGGGGACGACCACATCGGCCGACGCGGGCACCGTGACGGTGCCGGACCACAACTCGCGCAAACGCTCGACCGGCACCGCGCCCGGACGCAGCACGTCGAGCATGTCCCCGCACGGACGCACGATGGTCGACTCGATGCCGAGTGCGCAGGCGCCGCCGTCGAGCACGGCCAGCGGTTCTGTCGAGTAATCGGCCAGCACGTGCTCCGCCGTGGTCGGACTCACATAGCCCGAGCGGTTGGCGCTCGGCGCGCAGAGCGCGCCGCCGAAGCGCGCGAGCAGCTCGCGAAACAGCGGATGCGACGGGCAGCGCAGGGCAACGCTGTCGGCGCCGCCGGTCACCAGCCGCGACACCTCGGCGCGCGCCGGCAACACCAGGGTCAGCGGGCCGGGCCAGCAGGCATCGAGCAGCGCAGTCGCCGCTGCCGGCACGCTCGCCGCCCAGTCGGTGAGCTGCTCGCGACCGCGGATGTGCACGATCAGCGGATTGGTGAGCGGCCGGCCCTTGGTCGCGAAGATGCGGCGCAGTGCCGACTCGTTGCGGGCGTCGGCGGCGAGACCATAGACGGTTTCGGTGGGCACAGCCACTGCTTCGCCGGCGCGCAGGCGCGTCACAGCTTCATCGAGATCGACCCGGAGCGCGCACATCGTTCAGGCGCTGCGGCTGCGCCAGACGATGGCGAGGAATACGGCAGTGCTGAGGGCGCAGCAACTGATCGCCAGTGCCACGACTCCACCGTAAGCCGGCGGCTCGCCCACCAGCGCACCAGCCAGGGCCGGGCCGAGTGCTGCACCGAGACCCTGCGCGCCGGTCATCATCACGAGATAGCGGCCCGCGTGATCCAGACTGGCGATCAGACCCATCTGGTACGACACGCCGACGATGAAGAGCGCCTGGAACAGGCCGGTGACGGCGTAGAACGCCGGCAACCCGAGCTGGCCGAGCAGCGCCCAGGCAGCCGCCGTTTGCCCCGCTGCCACGATGAGTAGTGGCCCTGCCCTGCCGAAGCGGTCGCCCGCCCAGGTCGCAGCGAGACCGCCGGCAATCGCGACGATCTGCGACACGCCCAGCGCCAGCGCGATCGCGACAGGCTGCAGCCCCGCCACCTGGCCCATGCGCTCGAGGAAGGCCCACAACCCGAACACATTGATGAAGTACAGGATGCTCGCGGCGAGGCCGATCCAGATGAGCCCCACCGGGGCGGCGGCGACCGTCGGCCCTGTTTCTGCCGTGGTTCTGCGTCCGGCATGCGGAAACCAGCCGAGGACCACCAGTAGAACGACCCCGTACACGGCAAACAGGTTGTACAGCCCGCCTGTCCCGCCAGCGTCGATCATGGCCGGCGCGAGACCGAACAGCGCCAGCATTGCAACACCCTGTACCGCCTGCGCAAGGCCGAAGGCGCGGTCCGGTTGGCGGTTATCGCCGAGCGCCGCGACGGTGACGGCGAACACGCAGCCGCCCGCGGTGCCGGCCGCGAAGCGCAGCGCGAGCAGGGTGCCGTAGTCGGTAATGCCGCTGCTCGCTACGTTGAAGCCCGCGTAAGCCAGCGTTGCCACAGCGATAGAACGAACCCAGCTGAAGCGGCGGATCCACAGCGCTGCCGCGAACGACGCGACGACGATGCCCATGCCCTCCGCCGCGGCGATATTGCCCGCCTGCTCCGGCGAGTAGCCGTAGCCGTCGATCAGGGCGCCCACGATCAGCGGCATCAGGATCGTGGCCGCAGGTCCGAGCGGATACAGGAGCGAGATGACCGTCGTGGTTCGCCAGCCGTCGTCGAAGGGTCGTGCCATGGTCGTTTACCGGATTACCGTGCCGTGAGTCCGCCGTCGACGACGAGCTCGGCACCGGTGATGAAGCTGGCGGCGTCGGAAGCGAGAAAGAGCACCGCCGAGGCGACGTCTTCCGGCTTGCCGATCTCCCGCAGGGCCTGCATGTCCATGTAGTAGCGGCGTGCCGCCTCGAGATCGGCCGACAGCCCCTTTTCCACGCGCTCGGCGAACTCCTGGTGCAGCATGGGCGTGTCGGTATTGCCCGGGTGCACCGAGTTCACGCGGATTCCCCAGCCAGCCCGGCCGCACTCGACGGCGACGGACTTGCTGAAGACGCGCACGCCGCCCTTGCTGGCGCAGTACGCTGAGAGCCCTTCGGCGCCGATGATGCCGCCGACGGACGACAGGTTGACGATTGCTCCGCCGCGACCCGCCGCCCCGCCCGGCCGCATGGCTGCCACCGCAGCGCGCGTCCCGAGGAACACGCCGTCCAGGTTGACGGCCTGCACGCGCCGCCACTCATCGAACGACGTATCGACAACCGTGCGCACGAATGCGATGCCCGCGTTGTTCACCAGGATGTCGAAGCCGCCGAACTCTGCGATCGCCTCGGCCGCCACGCGCTGCCAGTCCTGCTCGCGCGTGACGTCGAGCGCCAGCGCGAGTGCGCGCCCGCCGTCACGGCCGATCGCCTCAACGGTGGCTGCAACCGACGCTGTATCGATATCCGTCGCGACCACCGCCGCGCCGTGGCTCGCCAGGGCGCGGGCACAGGCGGCACCGATGCCACTGCCCGCACCGGTGACGACCGCTACTTTGCCGTCCACGCGCAGCGATGCCTTCACGTCAACGGGCCCCGCCCTGGTTGACCAGGAAGAGGATGCTGTTGGCCTTGTCACCGCGGCCCTTGCGCGCCGGATGCGCGGTGATCCAGTCCTTCGGCACGAGCTCCGGGAAATTGCCCAGGCCGAGCACGATGTCCGCGCGACCGTCGGCATTCACGTCGGCCGACTCGATCGACGCCCAGACGCCGAAGGCCCCGGGCGGTAGCGACTGCGGCGCGAAGCGGAAGCCGCCATGGTTCTCGAGGTAGACGAAGGTCTCGGGCTCGGCCTCGCTCCACTCCGGGAAGAGCGCGATCGCGGCCACGTCGGCGTCGCCGTCGCCATCGAAATCACGGACGACCGAGCGGATCGCGCCGTGCATACGCCGGTACCAGACCTCGCTGAAGGTCAGCCCGCCGTCGTTCCGGTAGAAACGGATGCCGTGGTGCGGCCGCGGTGCCGGCACGACCTGGCCGATGCCGTTGCCGGCGACGTTGTCGCCGTTCAGCACGAGGAGGTCAGGATCCCCGTCGCCGTCGAAATCCGCGGCACGGACACTGTTACCGCCCCAGGCAGGCCCGTGCGCAGCAACGACGTGGCGGCGGTAACGCTCGTTGCCTTCATTGACGTAAAGCACCGTTTCCTGCCTGCCCTGCGCGATGACGGCGCCGATGTCACGACGACCGTCGCTGTTGAAGTCGGCGATGGCGAAGCTGATGAGCCCGCTGTCCTTCGCGACGACCGATTCCCTGAGGCCCGCCGGCGTGTCATACCAGATGGCCAGCAGGCTCTGGGCGTCGTCAAAGATGCCATCGCCGAATGCGACACCGACGATGTCCTGCCGGCCATCGCCGTTCATGTCGGCGCCGGCCTGCTCGACGAAGCGCTGCTTGCGGTCGACGAGAACCCGGGAATCGACTTTCCCGCCTGCGAAGGTCCAGTCGGTGACCTGCGCCAGCCCGACGCTGCTCATCGGGAACCGGCCGTGCGTCACGACCCGCACACCGCGGCCGGCCGGCGCCATGTCGATGGGATCGCTGGCAAGCTGCTGCGTGTGCAGGCGCCTTCCGGTCAGAAGATCCACCACGAGCAACTCATCCCACTGGTCGAATCCGGCGCGGCGCTCGCCGCCAGCGACCCAGTCATCGACGACTGTCTTGCCCACGTAGAGCCGCCCCTGCGCCGGATCGACCAGGGTCGACAGGATCAAGGCATCCGGCGGAACTTCGACGGGCGGTTCCATCGGCGCGAACAGCCGCGTCAGCGGCGGCTTCGGCTCCTGCTGACGCATTGCGGCGGCGGGTTTCGCCGCCGACAGGTAGTACTCGCGAAGGACCCGGAATTCGTCCGCGCTCATCTGCGGCGCCGGCGGAATGTGCAGCTTGAACGGATACAGGTCGCGGAAGTAACCGTCCGGCCCATGCAGGAAATACCGCTTCGTGTAGTCCTGCACGGGCTCGAGCTCCGGCGGAAACCCCTCGACCCGCATGTCCGGGAACTCGTCGCCCTTCATGCCGACGTAGTTGCCCATGTAGTGCAAGGCATAGGGCCAGTACTCGCGCGACAGATCCGCGGGCGCAGGCGCCAGATGGCAGCGGGTGCAGTGGCGCTGGACTAGCTGCTCCGCGCCGGTCGCTGCCTCAGCTGGCGCGGGGGATTTGTTGCCGCAGGCTGCGAGCAGCAGCAGCACGGGAACGGCTGACCACGTGGTGGGGTTCGGCATGGAGACGTGAATTCAGAAACTGGCGGAGAGGGAGGGATTCGAACCCTCGATACAGCTTTTGACTGTATAACGGTTTAGCAAACCGCCGCCTTCGGCCACTCGGCCACCTCTCCGGGATTCGGGTCCCGCTGACGGGGTCGCCACGATACCCGGATCGCCGGACCCTGTCGCGGGGTGAGCCGGCGCGGGATCAGCCTTTCGCCTCGTCTCGCACGACATCCGGCGCGTTCTCGCGCTCTTCGGTGATGCGCTGGAAGATTTCCTCGCGATGCACGGTCACATCGCGCGGCGCCTTCACGCCGAGCCGCACCTGGTTGCCCTTGACGGCCAGCACGGTGACATCGACATCGTCGCCGATGACCACCGTCTCTCCCACCCGTCGCGTCAGGATCAACATGGACGTACTCCCCCCACTGGCCATTTTTTGTCAAATCCGCGTGGGTAGCGGTGCGTCAGTCCATCCTGAACTGCCGCTCGTAAGGCCCCGATGATACGCCGGTTATTCCCGCCCTGGCCAGACCAGGCTCGCATAGAGGGATTGATATCGATTCACCATATTGTCGAGGCCGAACCGGGCGCTGGCGGCCTGGCGGGCGGCCTGACCGTGGCGGTGGCGCAACGTGTCGTCCGCGATGTAGCCGGCCAGGAGAGAGGCGAGTCCGTCGATGTCCCCCGGCGCCATGAACCGGCCCGAAACGCCCTCCTCGACCAGCTCGACGTTGCCGCCGACGGCGGTTGCGATGACCGGCAGGCCTGTCGCCATTGCCTCGAGGATCGTGTTCGAGATGCCCTCCGCCAGCGAGGGCAGTACGAACACGTCGAAGGATCTCAGCACCTGCGGGATGTCCTGTCTCGCTCCCGGCAACCAGGCAAGTTCGGTGAGTCCCAGTGAGTGGACGAGCGCCTGCATGTCGGCCGCCTGCGGCCCGGTCCCTACCAGCGCCAGGCGGGCGCGCGCCGCCAGTGCCGGTTCCCGCTCGCGCAACCGGGCAAACGCCCGGACGAGCGTCGCCTGATCCTTGACCGGCTGGAGACGGCCCAGCGTGCCGATCACCACCGTTCCAGGTGCCGCGAAGCCCTCTGGCAGGACACCTGCCGACCTGGCAGCAGACGGCGTGAACTGATCCGTATCGACGCCGTTGCAGATCGTCTCGATACGCTTTGCAGGTACGCCCACCCGGCGCTGGAGATAAAGCGCAATCTCCTGCGACACGGCCACGTAACGGGTCACGAACGGCGAGTGCAGGCGACGAAGCAGCGCGGGCTTCAGGCGTGTGCCGGCCAGATCCAGCGTGTCCCAGCCATGCTCGCCGTGCACCCGCAACGGCACGCCCGCGAGCGCTGCCGGCACTAGAGCGTCGAGTCCGGAGAGGCCGCGGGAATGGACGATCGCGGGCTGCAACTCGCGGCAAAGCCGGTACAGCGCGCGGCGCAGACCCCAGACCCCGACCTGCGATCGATGCAGCGCGTACAGGGCGACGCCTGGTCGCGATATGCGCTCGCGGAACGCGTCATGGTCCTCGACGCAGGCGATGGCGTGGCGGAAGCGATCGGCCGGCATGCGGTTCAGGAGATTGACGAGACCGTTCTCCAGCCCACCTGTCATGAGGTGGTGGATCACGTGCAGGACCAGCGGCGGGTCTTGCGGGTTCACAGCGGCTCAGGCCAGCCGCGATTCGAGCCACGCAGGTACTGCGGCGAGCGCGTCGTTCAGTGCCGCCGGATTACTGCCGCCGGCCTGCGCGAAGTCGGGCCGGCCACCGCCCTTGCCACCGACGCGTTCCGCAACGGCGTTTACGAGCTCACCGGCCTTCACGCGGCCCACGAGGTCCTTCGTGACGCCGGCGGCCAGCGACACCTTCGACGCACCGGGGTCTGCTGCTGCGAGCAGCACGACGCCGGAACCGATCCTGTCCTTCATGCGGTCGACGACGTCGCGCAGGATCTTCGGGTCGGTGCCGTCGTCCAGGCGGAGACTGAGGAGTTTTACGCCAGCGACAGTGGTGGCCTGGCTGGCCATGTCGGCCCCTGCTCCACCGCCGCCGGCCAGTTTCGCCTTGAGCTGCTGCAACTCCTTCTCGAGCGCGCGGCTGCGCTCGACGAGCGCGCGCACCTTGGGCTCCACGTCGCCGCGATTGCCCTTGACGACCTCCGCCACGCGGCCGAGCACAGCTTCGGTCTCGGCGACACGATCCAGCGCCAGCTGGCCCGTCACGGCCTCGATGCGGCGGATACCCGCCGCGATTCCCGACTCGCCGGTGATCCGGAAGAGGCCGATGTCGCCGGTGCGGGCGACGTGCGTACCGCCGCAAAGCTCCGTCGACAGGTCTCCGAAACGCAGCACGCGGACCTGGGCGCCGTACTTCTCGCCGAACAGCGCCATCGCGCCGCTCGCAACGGCTTCGTCATACTTCATCAGCCGGGTCTCACCCTCGGCATTGGCCCGGATGGCGGCGTTTACACGACGCTCGATCTCGGCAAGCTCCGCCGGTTTGATCGCCTCGTAGTGGGAAAAATCGAATCGCAGGCGGTCTGGCGCGACCAGCGATCCCTTCTGCGCGACGTGCGTGCCGAGGACCTGGCGGAGCACGGCGTGCAGTAGATGCGTTGCCGAATGATGCAGCCTCGTGGCGGTACGCTTCGCGGCGTCGACCGTTGCCGTTACGGTGGCCCCGCTGGCGAGCTCGCCCTCTTCGACCGTACCGATGTGGAGGATCGCTTCGCCGCTCTTCTGGGTGTCCTCGACGCGAAAGCGGAAACCGGCTGCAGTGATGACGCCGGTGTCGCCGACCTGACCGCCGCTTTCCGGGTAGAAGGGAGTCGCGTCCAGCACGATGGCCCCGGAGCTGCCCACGCGCAGACGCCCGGCGCTGCTGTCGCCTTCGATCAATGCCAGCGCGCGGGCTTCCCCTCGCAGATGCTCGTAACCCGTGAACTCGGACCTGACGTCGAGCCTGACGGCGCCAGCGTCCACCATCTCGAACTTGCTGGCGGCGCGGGCACGCTCACGCTGGGCCGCCATCGCGGCGTCGAAGCCGGCGCGGTCGACGCCGATGCCGCGGGCGCGGGCCACGTCGGCGGTGAGGTCAGCGGGAAAGCCGTAGGTATCGTAGAGCTTGAAGACGACATCGCCGGCGAGTTCGCGACCCTGCGTGCCGGCCAGAGCCTCCTCGAGTATGCGCATGCCCTGCGCGAGCGTCTCGGCAAAGCGCTCCTCTTCCGTCCTGAGCACCCGTTCTACATGGGCGACGGCGGCGGTGAGCTCCGGAAACGCCCGGCCCATCTGCCGCTCGAGCGGCTTGACCAGCCGGAAGAAGAACGGCTCCTGCATGCCCAACTCGTAGCCATGACGCAGAGCCCGGCGGATGATGCGGCGGAGCACGTAGCCACGGCCCTCGTTGCCGGGAAGCACGCCGTCGCAGATGAGGAAACTCGCGGCGCGTATGTGGTCGGCAATCACCCGCAGCGAGGGTGAGCTGCGATCGGGAGCGCGGGTGACTGCCGCGATGGCATCGATCAGGTGGCGGAACAGGTCGATGTCGTAGTTGCTGTGCACGCCCTGCATGACGGCGCTGATGCGCTCGAGACCCATCCCGGTGTCGACGGAGGGCGAGGGCAAGGGCCTGAGGGTCCCGTTCGAATCCCGGTCGAACTGCATGAACACGAGGTTCCAGATCTCGACGTAGCGGTCGCCGTCCTCACCCGGTGAGCCCGGCGGCCCGCCCGGCACGCCCGGCCCGTGGTCGTAGAAGATCTCGGTGCAGGGGCCGCAGGGTCCCGTGTCGCCCATCGACCAGAAATTGGACTTCTCGTCGCAGCGCGCGAGCCTGTGTTCCGGCACGCCGATGTGCTTCACCCAGAGATCGGCGGCCTCGTCGTCGTCGCGGAACACGGTGACCCAGAGCCGCTCCTTCGGGATTGCGAGCTCCCTGGTGATGAACTCCCAGGCGAACTCGATCGCTTCTTTCTTGAAATAGTCGCCGAAGCTGAAGTTGCCGAGCATCTCGAAGAAGGTGTGATGCCGGGCCGTGTAGCCGACGTTCTCGAGGTCGTTGTGCTTGCCGCCGGCGCGCACGCAGCGCTGCGAACTGACCGCGCGGCGGTAGTCGCGGGGGTCCTGCCCCAGAAAGACGTCCTTGAACTGGACCATGCCGGCATTGGTGAAGAGCAGAGTCGGGTCGTTGCCCGGCACGAGCGGTGAGCTCGCGACGACACGGTGGCCGTGCCGCGCGAAGTAGTCGAGGAAACGCTGGCGGATGTCTTCGGTCTTCATGGCTTTCAGGCGAAACTCGCGCGAATCTGTGCCGCGGTGAAGCCGCGGTACTCGAGGAACCGCGACTGCTTCGCGCGTTCCACGTAGTCGGTCGGCGCGGCCTCGCCGAAGCGACGACGCCGCACATCGCGGGCGCGAGCCTCCCAGTCGTCGATGCCGGCGAGCGCGCTGGCGACCAGATCCGACGCCACGCGGCGTTCCACGAGTTCGGCGCGGATTCTAATGGGTCCGTAGCCTCGCCGGATACGGGACGAGACATAGGCCGTGACGAAGCGGTCGTCGTCTGCGAGGCCCTCGCCCGTCAGCCGATCCAGGGCCGCGTCGATCTCCGCTGCTGCGTATTCGCGGGCCGCCAGCTTCTCGCGCAATTCCGCGCGCGAGTGCTCGCGCCGGGCGAGCAGGTCCATGGCGGCATGGCGGGCAGTGCGCCGGCGACGACTGGAGCGCGGGTCCTCGCCCGTCACGGCCGCATCAGGCTTCGGCCGCCTCCGGGCCGCTGTCCGCGCCGCTGTCGGCACCCGCCGTTGCGGTTGCAGTCAGTGCGCGGATCTTGCCCCCGATTTCCTTTGCCACGGCAGGGTTCTGGATGAGGTATTCGCGGGCGTTTTCCTTGCCCTGCCCGATCCGGTCCTTGCCGTAGTTGAACCAGGCGCCCGACTTGGCGATGAGGCCGTGCTTGACACCGAGTTCGATGATCTCGCCCTCGCGCGAAATGCCGTGGTTGTAGAGGATCTCGAATTCCGCCGTCTTGAACGGCGGCGCGACTTTGTTCTTGACGACTTTCACGCGCGTCTCGGCGCCGATCACCTCCTCGCCCTTCTTGATCGAGCCGATGCGGCGGATATCGAGGCGTACCGAGGCATAGAACTTCAGCGCATTGCCGCCGGTGGTCGTCTCCGGGTTGCCGAACATGACACCGATCTTCATGCGGATCTGGTTGATGAAGATGACGATCGTGTTGGACCGCTTGATGTTGCCGGTGAGCTTGCGCAGGGCCTGCGACATGAGGCGTGCCTGCAGGCCGACATGGGTGTCGCCCATCTCGCCCTCGATTTCGGCCTTCGGCGTCAGCGCGGCGACCGAGTCGACCACGACGATATCGACGGCGCCGGAGCGGACCAGCAGGTCCGTGATCTCCAGGGCCTGCTCGCCGGTGTCCGGCTGCGAGACCAGCAGGTCATTGACGTTGACGCCGAGTTTCTCGGCGTAGATCGGGTCGAGCGCATGCTCTGCATCCACGAACGCCGCCGTGCCGCCGGCGCGCTGGCACTCCGCAATGACCTCGAGGGTCAGTGTCGTCTTGCCGGAAGATTCCGGCCCGAAGATCTCGACGACGCGACCGCGTGGCAGCCCGCCGACGCCGAGCGCGAGGTCGAGCCCGAGCGAGCCGGTGGAAACGACTTCGATGTCCCTGGCAGGTCCGCCATCGCCCAGGCGCATGACGGAACCCTTGCCGAATTGCCGTTCGATCTGTCCCAGTGCGGCGGCCAGCGCCTTCTTGCGATTGTCGTCCATGATGATTGCGCCCGGATGAGGTGGAAGAAGCCGATGCGCGGGATTATTCCACAGAACACCGTGCCGGACAGGTCGGAAAAAGCGGCGTCTTTACCTCGATTTGCGAAACCGGAAAAAGCGCCTTCAAGGCGCCGTCAGCAGGACGAGAGTCCCCTCCAGCGCCGCGATCACCGCCTGGCGGCGGATCGCATCGCGGTCTCCCGTGAACCTCTGGGTGAGGGAAATGAGCTGGACGCCTGGTCCGGCCCAGGCAAAACAGACGGTTCCGACGGGCTTGCCCGCCGTGCCACCGTCGGGACCGGCGATGCCCGTCACCGCCAGGGCGATTTCGGCGGCGCTCTCTATGCGGGCACCGGTGGCCATCTGCTCGGCGACGTCCTCGCTCACGGCCCCGAGACCCGCGATCGTGTCAGGGCTCACACCGAGCAGACGCTCCTTGGCCTCGTTGCCGTAGGAAACCACGGCACAGTCGAACCAGGTTGATGCGCCTGGCTGGTCCGTCAGGAGTTTCGCGATCCAGCCGCCGGTGCAGGACTCCGCCACGGCGATCCGCGCGCTCTTGGCGGCCAGCGCCGCAGCAATGCGGCGGACGAGGTCGGCTGCCCGCGCGTCGAAGTCCTTCATGGGGGCCGAGTCTCAAGCACTTCGCCGTACAAGGTCAAATGAGCTTCAACCATGTCGGCTACGCGGAACTCGCGGGCTGCCCATTGCCAGGCCGCTTCGGCGAATGCACGCCGGCGCTCCTCGTTCTGCAGCAGTTCGCTCACAGCGATCGCCAGGGCCTCGATGTCGCCAGCCTTCACCAGGTACCCGGTCCTGCCATCGGCGATGGTCTCCGGCACGCCCCCGGCGCGGAACGCGACCACCGGCACGGCGGCTGCCTGCGCCTCGAGGAGCGCGAGACCCAGGCCCTCCTCCAGGGCCGCGTGGACCACGAGGTCGAGGCGACCGAGGAACGACGGCAGGTCCGTCCGGAATCCGGCGAATACCACGCTGTGTCCGATGCCGAGGCGCCGGACCTGGCGGCGCAGCTCCGACTCGAGCGCTCCCTGCCCGAACAGGAGCAGACGCGCCGTCGGGCACTCCCGCAGGATCAGGCGCCAGGCGCGCAGCAGGAGCTCATGGCCCTTGCGCGGGATCAACTGGGCCACGCAGCCCACCAGCAGCACGCGGGGATCCAGCCCGTACTCGCGGCACAGCCGCTCGCGCGTCCAGTTGGGGTCGCTCAGCGCCGGCTCGACGGCGCTGCGGATCAACGCCAGGCGGCGCGCACTCACGCCCGCGCCTTCGAGCTGCTGGAGAATGGCGCGCGAGATGGCGATGACGCGGGAGTAGCTGCGATAACGGAAACGCGCCGTGACACGGCGCTCGGGCCGGTCCACGCGACGCGACAACACCGCCGGCAGGCCGACCCGGCACGCAGCCATTCCGCCCATCCAGTCTGCACCACGCCGGCTGTGCACGTGCAGGAGGTCAGGCTGCAACTCCCGCAGCAGCCCGGCAAACCGGCCGACGAAAGGCAGGTCGAGATCGCCGGCCATCGGCAGCGCCCGCACGGCAAGGCCGGCGCGGCCGGCATGAAAGACGAAATCGCTCGCCTGCGGGCAGACCACGGTCGTGCCGACGCCCCGGCCCTGCAGCCCGCGGGCGAGCCACAACACCTGCCGGGCGCCGCCGTAGACATGGCGGCCGGTTTCCAGATGCACGACGTGCATGGACTCACTCTGCCGTCCGGGACACGGCACGGTCAACGCTCTTCCGGACCTGCACCGCAGCAGGCGACAATGGCAGCTCAGGGCCGAACAAGAAAATCCACCCAACCCCGATGAGCCAGCCTGCCGACGAAACCGGGCACACGCCTGTCATGGCGCAGTACCTGCGCATCAAGGCGGATCACCCCGACATGCTGGTCTTCTACCGCATGGGGGATTTCTACGAGCTCTTCTACGACGATGCACGGCGCGCCGCCAGCCTGCTCGATATCACCCTCACGGCGCGCGGACAGTCCGGTGGTCAGCCTATCCCGATGGCGGGCGTGCCTTACCACGCGGCCGATAGCTACCTCGCGCGGCTCGTCCGGCAGGGCGAGTCGGTGGCCATCTGCGAGCAGGTAGGCGATCCGAAGACATCGAAGGGTCCCGTGGAACGCCGGGTGGCCCGCATCGTCACGCCGGGCACCCTGACCGACGAAGCGCTCCTGGAAGCGCGACGCGACAACCTGATCGCCGCCGTGTGCCGGGAAGGGCGCAGGGGCATCGCCTGGCTCGAACTGTCCACCGGTCGCTTCTGCGTGACGGAAGTGGAATCGGACGAGGAACTCGGCGCGGAACTCGAGCGGTTGCGGCCAGCCGAACTGCTGATCAGCGAAGGGAGCGGCTCGCCGGGACCTGCCTGCGCCACCAGCGTACGCGAACGTCCACCGTGGCACTTCGACGCCGAGGCCGCTACCCGTGCGCTCTGCGCGCAATTCGGCACCCGCGACCTTGCGGGTTTCGGGGTCGCGAACCTTACCTCAGCGGTGCGTGCCGCCGGCTGCCTGCTCGCCTATGTGCGCGACACCCAGCGAACCACCCTGCCCCACGTCGAGGGACTCAGCGTCGAGCAGCGCAGCGACGCGCTGCTCATGGATGCGGCCACGCGTCGCAATCTGGAGATCGATACCCACGCCAGCGGCCGCGACGAGTACACGCTGGCCGGCGTTCTCGATCAGTGCGCGACGACGATGGGCAGCCGCCTGCTGCGGCGCTGGCTGAACCGCCCGCTGCGCGACCATGCGGTACTCGAGCGCCGCTACCAGGCCATCGAAGCGCTGCGTGCCGGGGATGGCGGCGCACTGGCGACTGCCTTGCGTACCATCGGCGACCTCGAGCGCATCCTCGCCCGCGTGGCGCTCGGCAGCGCGCGGCCGCGCGATCTGGCGCAGCTCAGGCTCGCACTGCAGATGCTGCCGGAGATCCGCGCACTGCTCGGCCACTACGACTCGCCGCTGCTGGCGGCGCTCGGGGGCCGGATCGGCGAGCACGTGGCAGAACGCTCGCAGCTCGAACGGGCCGTGATCGACAACCCGCCGATGCTGATTCGCGATGGCGGCGTCATCGCGCCCGGGTACGACCGCGAGCTCGACGGGCTGCGCGACATCGCCGCGAATGCAGACCGTTACCTGCTGGACCTGGAGGAGCGTGAGCGCTCGCGCACGGGCCTGCCGTCGCTGAAAGTCGGCTACAACCGCATCCACGGCTACTACATCGAGTTGACGCGCGCGCAGGCCGCGAGCGCACCAGCCGACTACACCCGCCGCCAGACGCTCAAGGGCACCGAGCGCTACATCACGCCGGAACTGGCGGATTTCGAGGGCAAGGTGCTGTCGGCGAGAGACCGGGCGCTCGCCCGCGAGAAGGATCTCTACACATCCCTGCTCGCCACACTGGCCGCCTCGCTCGCGCCGCTGCGGCAGATGGCGGGCGCGCTTGCCGAGGCCGACGTGCTGGTGAACCTCGCCGTGCGCTCCGTGGCGCTCGGCTACTGCAGGCCGGAGCTTTCGGTCGAGCCAGGCATTGCCATCCGCGGGGGGCGGCATCCGGTGGTGGAGACCGTTCTGGATGGCCCGTTCGTGCCGAACGACCTCGCGCTCGGCCCAGAGCGGCGGCTGCTGGTGATCACCGGTCCCAACATGGGCGGCAAGTCGACGTTCATGCGCCAGGCGGCGCTGATCGCGATCCTCGCCCACGTGGGCAGCTGGGTGCCGGCCGACGCCGCGCGCATCGGAGCGCTCGATCGCATCTTCACGCGCATTGGTGCGGCCGACGACCTGGCGGGCGGCCGCTCGACGTTCATGGTCGAGATGACCGAGACCGCGAACATCCTGCACAACGCGACGGCGGAAAGCCTCGTGCTCATGGACGAAGTGGGTCGTGGCACGAGCACCTACGACGGCCTGTCGCTGGCCTGGGCGGCCGCGCACTACATCGCCGAGCGCATCGGTGCCTTCACGCTCTTCGCCACGCACTACTTCGAGTTGACCGCGCTCGCAGACGAGCTGCCTGCCTGCGCCAACGTGCATCTCGACGCCACGAGCCACGGCGACCAGCTCATCTTCCTGCACGCCGTGAAGGAGGGCCCGGCGAACCAGAGCTACGGCCTCGCGGTCGCCGCGCTCGCCGGCGTACCGGGCACGGTCATCGCCCGGGCGCGCGCCTATCTCGCCCGGCTGGAGCAGCAGGCGAGCGCTCCCCGCCCGCCAGCCCCGCAGCGCGAACTCGACCTGCAATCGGCCGCGGTCGCCGATCCCCTGCGCGAGGCACTGGCGCGGATGGACCCGGACCGGATGACGCCGCGCGAGGCGCTGGACGCCTTGTACCAGCTGCGGAAGCTCTGAGAACTGCCGAGGACTGGCTCTTCGCGCCTAGCCGCGCCTGAAAGCGCCGTGACGCAGGAAATGCGCCGTCTGGTCGGCTACGTCGCGGTTGACCAGGAACCCTGCATGGCTCACCGGCAACTCGAGGTGATCGGCGATGCCGGGCAAGCGCGTCTCGGCGACCGTGATGGTGCCGTCGTTCGGCTTCTCCAGCGTCTCGACCAGCGTGCCGAGCCCGCTGTTCAGCGTTCCGGCGATGCTGCCAACCTGCTGTGATCCGTCCCAGCGCTCGAGCCGCGGCGCGAGCACGCCATCGCACACCGTCGCGCCCAGGATCATCTCGCCGTAGGGCCAGCGGGCCACGGCGCGTGCGGCGGCGCTGCCGAGGAACGGCGTGCCGAGCGCCACCACCCGCTGCACCCGCTCGTCCGGGTGGCGCTGCAGCGTGTGCAGCGCCAGGAGACCGCCGAGGCTGTGGCCGACGAGGTGCAGTCTCCCGGCGGGCAGCGAGCGAAGGTACGCCGCAAGCGCCGCGATGTTGTCGTCGAGGCCGTCGTTGACGGTGCGATAACTGAATCGTTCTGTCGCGAAGCCGTGCCCGTCGCGCAGTCGCGCGCGCAGCAGGCTGGTTTCGAGCCCTGTCATCCACAGTCCGTGGATCAGGACGACGGTCCCGGCCGTGGCTCTCAAGCGGCGGGCTTGCCCTCGGCGCTGCGGATACGGATGCCGGTTTCCTTGAGCTGCTGCGCCGACACTTCGCCAGGCGCGTCCGTCATCAGGCAGCTGGCCGATTGCGTCTTCGGGAAGGCGATGACGTCACGGATGCTCTGCGCACCCGACATCAGCATCACCAAGCGATCGAGTCCGAACGCCAGCCCGCCGTGCGGCGGGCAGCCGTAGCGCATCGCGCGGAGCAGGAAGCCGAACTTCGACTCGGCCTCCTCCGGCGAGAGACCGAGAACGCGGAACACGGCCGACTGCATCGCCTCGGTGTGGATACGGATCGAGCCGCCGCCGATCTCGGTGCCGTTCAGCACCATGTCATAGGCGCGCGACAGCGCTTTGCCAGGATCCGCCTCGAGTTCTTCCGGCGAGGCCACCTTCGGCGCAGTGAACGGGTGGTGCAACGCCGCCCAGCGCTTCTCCTGGGGATCCCACTCGAAGCCCGGGAAGTCGACCACCCACAGCGGCCGCCAGCCTTCGGCGACGAGACCGCGGTCGTGGCCCACCTTCACGCGCAATGCCGCCAGCGAATCATTGACGACCCTGCGCTTGTCGGCGCCGAAGAAGACCAGATCGCCGGCAGCAAGAGAGAGTCGCGAGATGAGACCGGCTACCGTCGCGTCCGGCATGAACTTCAGGATCGGCGACTGCAGGCCATCGCGCCCTTTTGCCGGGTCGTTGACCTTGATGTAGGCGAGGCCCTTCGCGCCGTAGCGCGCGACAAAGGCGGTGTAATCGTCGATCTCCTTGCGCGACAGCGTGCCGCCGCCGGGCACCTTGAGGGCGGCGACGCGGCCGTCCGGGTCGGCGGCAGGATCGGCGAACACCTTGAACTCCACGCCCCGCATCAGGTCGGCGACCTCGACGAGTTCGAGCGGGATGCGCAGGTCCGGACGATCGATACCGAAGCGCTCCACAGCTTCCGCCCAGGTCATTCGTGGCAACGGATCGGGAAGATCGACGTCGAGAATTTTCCTGAAGAGGTCACGGATCAGCGCCTCCATGACGTTGCAGATGTCATCTTCCGACATGAAGGACGTCTCGATGTCGAGCTGCGTGAACTCGGGCTGGCGGTCGGCCCGCAGGTCTTCGTCGCGGAAGCAGCGCGCGATCTGGTAGTAGCGGTCGAGCCCCGACATCATCAGGAGCTGCTTGAACAACTGCGGCGACTGCGGCAGCGCGAAGAATTTGCCGGGATGCGTGCGGCTCGGAACGATGTAGTCGCGTGCGCCTTCAGGCGTCGTGCGCGTCAGCATCGGCGTCTCGATATCGACGAAACCGGCCTTGTCCAGGAATTCACGAAGCGTCTGGGTCACGCAATGGCGCAAGCGCAGTCGCTGCATCATCTCCTCGCGCCGCAGATCGAGAAACCGCCAGCGCAGGCGCAAATCCTCGCTGGCGTCTTCGTCGTGATGAAAGGGAGGCGTCTCGGAGGCGTTCAGTACCGTCAGCGAACTCGCGACCAGCTCGACCTCGCCGCTCGCCAGCTTCGGGTTCACCGTGCCCGCCGGGCGGGGCCGCACGGTGCCGGTCGCGACCAGCACGTACTCGCTGCGGACGCGCTCGGCCTCCGCGAAAGCCGGCGAGGACGGGTTGGCGACGACCTGGAGGAGCCCCTCGCGATCGCGCAGGTCGAGGAAGATCACGCCGCCATGGTCACGGCGCCGGTGCACCCAGCCTGCGACCGTCACGGCCTGGCCGACGTGGGAGGCATTCACCTGCCCACAGTAGTGGCTGCGCATGCTATGGGTCGTCATCGGGGCCGCGATGTTACGGGGGCGGTACCCGGGGGCGCAAGCCGAGCGGTCAGTCGGCGGATGCGCCGCGCGACGGCGACTTGCCTGCTTTCTTCGCCGGCTTCGGCGCTTTTTCCACGGGCGCCGGCTTGTCTTTCGCCGTTGTCGCGTCCGCGGTCGTCGATTCCTTGCTCTCGGGCTTGGCCTCGGCAGCCGCTGCGGCCGGTTTCTCTTCGGCCTTGTCGGCGAGTCGTTTCTGCCCGTCCTTCTTGAAATCGGTCTCGTACCAGCCGCTGCCCTTCAGGCGGAACTGCGGCGCCGACACGAGCCGGCGGAGCTTCATCGCCCCGCACTCGGGACATTTCTTCAGAGCGCCGTCACCGACCTTCTGCAGGGCATCCAGCGTGTGCCCGCACTTCTGGCAGGCGTACTCGTAGATCGGCATGGCCGGTCAATGCTTGTGTCCGCAACCGGGACCGTGGGTGTGCGTGTGACCGCCGTGGGAATGGCTGTGGCCGCCATGCGAATGGGAGTGGGAGTCGTCGTGGCTGTGCGCCGGACCGCTGTCGAGCGCGTGCCCGGTGCGCTTGCGCGTGACCTCACGGTACTTGCCCTTCACCTGGAATGCCGGCGTCGAGATCAGTTTCTCGAGCGCGGCTTTCCCGCACTCCGGGCAATCCCTGAGCGGGGCCTCGTCCAGCTTCTGCAGGGCATCGAAAACATGCCCGCACTTCTTGCATTCGTAATCGAAAATCGGCATCGGAACCTCAGGCTGCGGCGGCTTCGCGGCCGCGGAATACGAGTTCCCGCTCGCCGGCGTCCACCGCGATGGTGTCGCCCGGCCGGAACTCGCCTTTCAGTATCGCCTGAGCGAGGGGGTTTTCGATACGGGTCTGGATGGCCCGCCTGAGGGGCCGGGCGCCATAGACCGGGTCATAGCCCGCTTCGGCCAGGCGGTCGAGAGCGGCCGCGGTCAGTTCGAGGCCCATCTCGCGCTCGGCCAGCCGCCGGCGGAGATAGCCCAGCTGGATGGCGACGATTTCCCGCAGCTGCGCGGCCGCCAGCGGGTGGAACACGACGATGTCGTCGACGCGATTGACGAACTCGGGGCGGAAATGCTGCCCGACGACCTCGAGAACTGCCGCCTTCATGCCGGCGTAGTTCTCCTCGCCGGCCATGCGCTGGATGATCGGCGAGCCCAGGTTCGAGGTCATCACGATGACGGTGTTGCGGAAGTCGACCGTGCGGCCCTGGCCGTCGGTGAGGCGACCGTCATCGAGCACCTGCAGCAGCACATTGAAGACATCTGGATGTGCCTTCTCGACTTCGTCGAGCAGCAGAACCGAATAGGGCCTGCGCCGCACGGCCTCAGTCAGGTAGCCGCCCTCTTCGTAGCCCACGTAACCCGGCGGTGCGCCGATCATCCGCGCCACTGAATGCTTTTCCATGAACTCCGACATGTCGAGGCGCACCAGCGCTTCCTCGGTATCGAACAGGAACGCGGCCAGTGCCTTGCACAACTCGGTCTTGCCGACGCCCGTCGGGCCGAGGAACAGGAACGAGCCGTTCGGCCGGTTCGGATCGGACAGCCCGGCGCGGGAGCGGCGGATCGCGTCCGACACTGCGCGCACGGCCTCGTCCTGGCCTACGACGCGCCTGGCGAGCTCGCTTTCCATCCGCAGCAGCTTGTCACGCTCGCCCTCGAGCATCTTCGACACCGGGATGCCGGTCCATTTCGACACGACTTCGGCAACCTCCTCGTCGGTGACGCGGTTGCGCAGCAGCTTCGTGCCGCCCTGTTCGGCAGCAAGGGCCGAGGCGAGGCGTTTCTCCAGCTCCGGTATCCGGCCGTACTGGATCTGCGACATACGGGCGAGGTCCTGGGCGCGGCGTGCCGTCTCGAGATCGCGTCGCGCGGCCTCGAGTTCCTCCTTCACGTGGGCTTCGCCCTGCAGCGTGGCCTTCTCGGCTTTCCAGACCTCTTCTAGGTCGGCGTATTCCCTCTCGAGGTCCACGAGCTGCTCCTCGAGATCGGCCAGACGCTTCCGCGAAGCGTCGTCCGTTTCCTTGCGCAGCGCCTCCCGTTCGATCTTGAGCTGGATCACGCGTCGATCCAGCCTGTCCATCTCCTCGGGCTTCGAGTCCATCTCCATGCGGATTCGCGAAGCTGCCTCGTCCACGAGATCGATGGCCTTGTCCGGGAGTTGCCGGTCAGCGATGTAACGATGCGACAGTGTCGCCGCCGCGACGATGGCGGGGTCGGTGATCTGCACCTTGTGGTGGACCTCGTAGCGCTCCTTCAGCCCCCGCAGGATCGCGATCGTGTCCTCGACCGTCGGCTCGTTCACCAGCACCTTCTGGAAACGCCGCTCGAGCGCCGCGTCCTTTTCGATGTACTTGCGGTACTCATCAAGGGTCGTCGCACCCACGCAATGCAGTTCACCGCGTGCCAGCGCCGGTTTCAGCATGTTGCCGGCGTCCATGGAGCCCTCGGCCTTGCCGGCGCCGACCATGGTGTGCAATTCATCTATGAAAAGTATGACCTGGCCTTCCTGCCTCGCCAGTTCGCTAAGCACGGCCTTCAGGCGCTCCTCGAATTCGCCGCGGAACTTCGCGCCGGCGATCAGCGCGCCGAGATCCAGGGACAGCAGGCGCTTGTCCTTCAGCCCTTCAGGCACCTCGCCGTTGACGATGCGCTGGGCCAGCCCCTCGACGATGGCGGTCTTGCCCACGCCCGGCTCGCCGATCAGCACCGGGTTGTTCTTCGTGCGCCGCTGCAGGATCTGGATCGTGCGACGGATCTCGTCATCGCGGCCAACGATCGGGTCGAGCTTGCTCTGTGCGGCCCGCTCCGTGAGATCGATCGTGTACTTCTCGAGCGCCTGGCGCGTGCTTTCCGCGTTCGGGTCGGAGATTTTTTCACCACCACGCAAGGCTTCGACAGCCTTCGAGAGCGCGCCCTTCACGACGCCCGCCTCGGCAAGCGTCCGTCCGAGCTCGCCCTTGTCGGCGCAGGCCGCCAGCAGAAAGAGCTCGCTGGAGATGAACTGGTCACCCCGCTCCTGCGCCAGCTTGTCGGCAACGTTGAGCAATTTCGCAAGATCGGGCGCGAGATGGATGTCGCCACCGGAGCCTTCGACCTTCGGCACCCGGTCCAGCGCCTCGCCTATCCGGGAACGCAGCAGGTTCACGTTCGCGCCTGCCTGCGCCAGCAGCGGCCGGATCGTGCCGGCCTGCTGGTCGATCAACGAAAGTGTCAGGTGCAACGGCCCTATGAACTGGTGATCGCGGCCGACGGCGAGCGACTGGGCGTCGCCCAGGGCCATCTGCAGCTTGCTTGTCAGTTTCTCCATGCGCATTGGGCGCTCTCCCGGAACCTGGGCCCGGGTGGAAAGGTGAGGGCCGACATAGGATTTTTCAACCGCAAGCTATAGCCAGATCAGTGTCGCCTGCCGACCACAGGGCCCGTCGCGGCGGTGAGAGAAGAAGCGGCGCGGGTCCGTCGCGGTGCACAGGTCTCCTCCGTATACACGCTGCAAGCCTGCTCCGCGCAGGCGCTGCCGCGCGAGCAGCGGCAGGTCCAGCTGCCAGCGGCCACTTGCGTTGGCCGTGAATCCCGCAACGGCCGCCGGATCCGCGGCGAGAAAAGCGGCGCGTACGTCCTCGCCGACTTCATAGGCCGCGGCACCGATCGCCGGGCCGATCCAGGCCATGAGCGTCGACGGCGCGGCACCGGCGCGCAGCAGGGCGTCGGTGGTTGCCTCCAGCACTCCGGCCGCCAGGCCGCGCCAGCCGGCATGCGCGGCGGCCGCGAGAGTTCCGGCCTCATTGCAGAAAATCACGGGCAGGCAGTCGGCGGTCATCACTACACCAGGCGGATCGCCGGGCCAACACACGATCGCGTCGGCAACCGCTGGAGACGCCGTCGAGCCGGGCTCGGCCACCGTCACGCCGTGGACCTGCTCGAGCCAGGTCGGCTCGGCATGAAGTCGGAGCGCGACGCGCAGTCGATCGCGGTTTTCTCGCACTGCCCGGGAGTCGTCGCCGACATGCGTGGCGAGATTGAAGCTGGCCCACTGCCCCTTGCTGACGCCGCCCATGCGGGTCGTAGCCACGGCGTGCACCGAGGCCGGCGCCGGCCAGTCCGGCCGGATGAATTCGGGCTTCATTTGTCCGGCCACTGCATGGCCTCGGCTCGGTTCGCGGCCTCCGGGGATCCGGCGAGCGCCGCGAGCAGACCGCGCAAATCGGCCGGGATGGGCGCGGTGAAGGCCAGGTGGACGCCTGTCACGGGATGGACCAAACCGATCGCAGCGGCGTGCAGCGCCTGGCGGCGGAACGCGCGCAGCGTGTCGATCAATTCCGGTGCCGCGCCGGCCGGCACGCGCGGGCGGCCGCTGTACTGCGGATCGCCGACGATGGGAAAGCCGATGTGCGCCATGTGGACGCGTATCTGGTGGGTGCGGCCGGTCTCGAGCCGCAGCGCGATCCAGGTGTGCGCCTGCCCGCGCGCGAGTACGCGGTAGTGCGTGACCGCCGGCCGGCCGCCCTCGACCACCGCCATGCGGGTGCGATGCACGTGATGCCGGTCGATCGGAGCATCGACGGTGCCGCCCGCCGTCATGACGCCATTGACCAGGGCGCGATACTCGCGCCGCACGTCACGGGCCTGCAGATCGCGCGTGAGCTGCGTGTGCGCCTCGAGAGTCTTCGCTACCAGTACGAGGCCGCTCGTGTCCTTGTCAAGACGATGCAGCAGCCCGCTACGCGGCAGTCCGGCCAGAGCCGGACAGTGGTTGAGCAGGCCATTCTGCAGAGTTGCATCGCGGTTGCCGGCGCCGGGATGCACGACCAGGCCCGCGGGCTTGTTGACCACCAGCACCGCGTCGTCCTCGTGGACGATGTCGAGAGCGACGGGCTGCGCCTCCACGCGCAGGTCAGGCTCCACGGTCGCGTCGATCTCGACCGACTGCCCCTCGGCAACGCGGCTGCGCGGCTCCATCTTCGCGCCGTCCACGCGCACGCTGCCGGCGAGGATCCATTCCTTGAGGCGGGAGCGCGAATAGTCCGGCAGCAGCTCTGCCAGCGCCTGGTCCAGTCGGCGGCCCGCCTGATCGCCGGTGATGACGACGCTGTGGGTAATGCGGTTCATCCGCCCATTTTACCCGCCGCTATGGCCCGGCAGCGGCGCGGCAAGTACGCGCGGCGGGGGAAATACGGCTCGTCCGCTATACTCAACGCCCGGAAATCAGCCGAACTGCGTCCGATGAACCGAAACGCTGCCGTTCGAACCGCCATTGCGCGGATGCTGCTGGTCGCAGCCGCGTTCGCACTGGGCGCCTGCGCGAGCGACAACGAAAAGGACTTCCGCACCGACGTGTCCCGGCTGTACGCGCGCGCACACAAGTCGATGGAGAACGGCAACTACCGCAACGCGATCGCCTACTACGAGGGGCTGGAGGCGCGCTGGCCCTTCAGCAACGAGACCAAGCAGGCACAGATCGACCTCATCTACTGCTACTACAGGAACGGTGAACGGGAATCGGCGATCGACGCCGCCAGCCAGTTCGAGCGCGAGAATCCGACCCATCCCCGCGTCGACTACGCGCTTTACATGCGCGGCCTGTCCACGTTCAAGGGACAGAGCAACGTCTTCTACCGGTTCATGAACATCGATCTGTCGCGTCGCCCGCAGGACCGCGCGATGGAATCCTTCTCGGCATTCTCCCAGCTGCTGCAGCGCTATCCGAAAAGCGAGTACGCCGCAGACGCGCGTCAACGCATGATCTTCCTGCGCAACCGCCTCGCCGAGCACGAGAACCACGTCGCCCGGTATTACCTCGAACGCGGGGCCTGGATGGCAGCACTGAACCGCGCGAAGCTCGTGGCCGAGACCTACGATGGTGCGCCGGCAGTCGCTGAATCGCTGCGCATCATGGTCGACGCCTACTCCGCGCTGGAAATGCGCGACCTCGCCGACAGCACGCGCGAGGTGCTCGCCGCAAGTTTCCCCGCCGCGGCCGGCGAACAGGCCAGGTCAGAGGCGAGGCCCTGGTACCGCTTCTGGTAGCGGAAGCCGACCGGTGGATCAGTGCTGGTACCCCGAGGTGATCGGGTAACGCCAGTCCCGCCCGAACGCGCGACTCGAAATCCGCACTCCCGGCGCCGCCTGACGGCGCTTGTACTCGGCCTTGCGCACCATCCCGAGCACGCGGGCAACGACGGCAGGTTCGAAACCGCGCGCGGCTATCTCATCGACCGAGCGGTTCTCGATCATCAGCGCGTCGAGAATCGGGTCCAGAACGTCATAGGGCGGCAGTGAGTCACTGTCCCTCTGGTCAGGACGCAGCTCGGCCGACGGCGGCCGCGTGATGACCCGTTCGGGAATCACACGGCCCAGGCCGTTGCGATAGGCGCAGAGCGAGTAGACGCGCGTCTTCGTGCAGTCCTTGATAGGTGCGAAGCCGCCGGCCATGTCGCCGTAGAGCGTGGCGTAGCCGACTGCCATCTCGCTCTTGTTGCCGGTGGCGAGCACGATGCGGCCGGTCTTGTTCGAGATGGCCATCAGCACTACGCCGCGTGCGCGCGACTGGATGTTCTCCTCGGTCGTGTCCGCCGGCAGGCCGGCGAACTGACCACTGAGGGTATCCTGGGTCGCGGACACCACGGCTTCGATGGGCAGCACATCGAATCGCACACCGAGTATTCGCGCCTGCTCGCGTGCGTCGTCGACGCTCATCCGGGCGGTATAGCGATACGGCATCATGACCGCCTGCACGGCGTCCGCGCCCAGGGCATCCACCGCGATGGCGAGCGTCAGGGCCGAGTCCACTCCGCCGGACAGGCCCAGCACGGCGCCGCGGAAGCCGTTCTTGCGCACGTAGTCGCGGACTCCGAGGACCAGCGCCTCGTAGGTGCTCCGGTCTTCCGACGCCAGCGGCGTGATCTGGCCACCGGCGGATCCGGTATCGGTGACATAAAGGCCTTCCGCGAAGGCCGGCGCGCGCATGGCAACGCGACCCGCAGAATCGACGAGGCAGGAGCCGCCATCGAAGACCAGTTCGTCCTGCCCGCCGACGAGATTCGCGTAGGCGATGGCCACGCCCGTCTCGCGGGCGCGCTCGGCGAGCACCGCTTCGCGTTGACGCTGCTTGTCGATCTCGAAGGGAGAACCATTCGGCACGACGAGCAATTCGGCGCCGGCCGCGCGCGCGGCATGGCAGGGTCCCGGCGTCCAGACATCCTCACAGATGCCGATGCCGACCCGCGTGCCGCGGAACGGAACGACAACCGGGCCCGTGCCGGGACGGAAGTAGCGCTGCTCGTCGAACACGCTGTAGTTCGGCAACGCCTGCTTGCGATAGTTGCCGGACGTTCGACCATCCTCGAAAAAGGCGGCGGCGTTGTAGATGCCGGTCTCCGAGTACTCGGGATAGCCGACGACCGCGCCGACACCCTGCGCCGCGGTGCGGATCTCTTCGAGAGCCGCCGCAACCTGGCGACGCAGGCCGGCGTGGAACAGCAGGTCCTCGGGCGGATAGCCGCACACGGCCAGCTCGGGGAAGACCACGAGATCGGCGCCGGCCCCACGGGCCTCGCCGATCGCGCGCACGATGCGTTGCGCATTGCCGCGCACGTCACCGACCAGCAGATTCAACTGGGCAAAGGCGAGTTTGAGTCGCGTCGTCATCGGCACCTGCGTTAAGCGCGCCGGCACCGGCCGGAAATCAGCGCCCCAGCAGCTCCAGCATGGCACTGCCCAGCTCGGCAGGCGAGCGTACGGCACGCACACGCGCTTCCTCGAGGGCAGCATACTTGGCGGCAGCCGTTCCTGCTCCGCCGGAAATGATCGCCCCGGCATGCCCCATGCGCTTGCCGGGCGGTGCGGTCACGCCGGCAATGTAGGCCACGACGGGCTTGGTCACCTTTTCGCGAATGTAATGCGCCGCGGCTTCCTCGTCCGTGCCGCCGATCTCGCCGACCATGATGATGCCGTCCGTTGCCGGATCGGCCTGGAACAACTCGAGGCAGTCGATGAAATTCATGCCGCGAATCGGGTCGCCACCGATCCCGATGCAGGTGCTCTGGCCGAGTCCGTTCTGCGTCGTCTGGTACACCGCTTCGTAGGTCAACGTGCCCGAGCGGGACACGATACCGATTCGTCCCGGCTTGTGGATGAAGCCCGGCATGATGCCGATCTTGCACTCCCCCGGTGTGATGATGCCCGGGCAGTTCGGACCGATAAGCCGGGAACTGTGGTCGCGCAGCACTGCCTTCACGCGGACCATGTCCTGCACCGGAATACCTTCGGTGATGCAGACGATCAGCCCGATGCCGGCTTCCGCAGCCGCGAGGATCGCGTCGGCCGCAGCAGGCGCTGGCACGAAGATCACACTGACGGTGGCGCCCGTCGCCTTGACGGCCTCCGGCATCGTGTTGAATACAGGCACACCGAGGTGTGTCTCGCCGCTGCGGCCGGGCGTGCAGCCGCCCACGATCTTCGTGCCGTATTCGAGGCACTGTTGCGCATGGAACAGGCCCTGCTTGCCGGTCAGGCCCTGGCAGATGATTCGCGAGTCCCTGTTGACGAGCACGCTCATTGCCGTTGCCCCGCTGCCGCTACCGCTTTCTTCGCGGCGTCGGTGAGGTCCGCTGCTGCGACGATGTCGAGTCCGCTCTGTGCCAGGAGCGCACGACCCGGGTCCACGTTGGTGCCCTCGAGCCGCACGACGACGGGCACCTTCACGCCCACCTCGCGCACTGCCTGGATGACGCCCTCGGCGATCAGGTCGCAGCGGACGATGCCGCCGAAGATATTCACGAGTATCGCCCGCACCGAAGGATTGGAAAGGATCAGCTTGAAAGCCGCGGCCACGCGCTCGGCCGTGGCGCCACCGCCGACGTCGAGGAAATTTGCCGGCTCCCCGCCGTGCAGCTTGATCAGGTCCATGGTCGCCATGGCGAGCCCTGCACCGTTGACCATGCAGGCGATGTTGCCGTCGAGCGAGACGTAATTGAGATCGTGCTCGGCAGCCCGGCGCTCCATGTCGTCTTCCTGCGACGGATCGCGCATGGCCTGCAATTCCGACTGCCGGAACAAGGCGTTTTCCTCGATATTGATCTTGGCATCGAGGGCAAGGAGATTGCCCTCCTTCGTCACGATCAGCGGATTGATCTCGATCAGGCTGGCATCGCAATCGCAGAAGAGCCGGTAAAGCTTCTGGCAGATGTCGATGAACTGCTTCGTCTGGCCGTCGTCGAGGCCGAGCCCGTAGGCCATGTGGCGCACTTGGTAGGCCTGCAGGCCGGCGGCAGGATGCACCGCGACGGTGAGTATCTTCTCCGGCGTCTTCGCCGCAACTTCCTCGATGTCCATGCCGCCTGCGGCGGAGGCCAGGAAAGCGATCCGCTGCTTGCCCCGGTCGACCAGCATCGACAGATACAGCTCGCGCTCGATGCTGCTGCCCGACTCGACGAAAACCAGGTTGATCGGGAGTCCGCCTGCTCCGGTCTGTTTCGTCTTCAACCGCGTGCCCAGCATGCCCGCGGCGGTGACACTGATTTCTTCCGCGCTGCGTGCGAGCTTGACACCACCGGCTTTGCCGCGACCGCCGGCATGTACCTGTGCCTTCACGACCCACAGGCTGCCGCCGAGCCGCTCGGCCGCCGCGCTGGCCTGTGCGGGTGTGGCGGCAACTTCGCCGCGCGTGACCGGTATCCGGTAGCGGGCGAAGAGCTGCTTGGACTGGTACTCGTGGAGGTTCATATCCGCGCAAACGCCCCGTCAGCGGAAACGCCGGTATTGTGAGGAAAACCCATCTTTAGTCAAACGAGCGCCGGCACGCGCTGCGCGAAAACAACGCGGCGGCGGCCCGAAATGAGAGCCGGTTCACGCGTACCGGTATCCGATCCGACATAATTCCCGTTCATCCCCGGGGACGGCATGGCAACCACCGACAACAGCATTCCGGCAGCCTTCGCGGTCGAGACCGGCGAGGCAACACGCGCGATCGCGCGCGATGCCTCGCGCCGGGTCAATCGCCTGGTTGCGGCGTTCCGCGTCGTCGTGGCATTCGCGTTGCTCGGCGTGTCCCTGCTGGCGCAGGACGAGTCGCTGTTCCTGGAGCGCAATCCGCTGCTGTTCCGGCTTGCCGCTATTGGCTACTGCCTGGGCGCCATGCTCTTTCTCTTCTATCAGCGCCGCTACCCCATCGCCGGGCCGTACCGGGTGCCGGTCCTGCTCGCGCTTGACACGCTTGCGGTGATCGTCCTAGTTCACACAGGAGGCGGCATCACCAGCGGCGTCGGCGGCCTGCTCGCGGTGTTCGTGGGTGCCGCAACGCTGAGCCTGCCCGGACGCTACGCCTTCTTCGCTGCTGCCATCGCCACGCTGGCCGTGCTTGGCGAGCAAATGGTCGCCTATTCGGAGGGCCTGTCGAGCGGCAACGACTTCGTCAGCGCCGGCGTGCTCGGCGCCGTGATCTTCGCGATCGCCGCTGCGGCTTTTCCCCTCGCCCGCCGTCTCGAGGAGAGCGAGGCGCTCGCGCACCAGCGCGGCATCGATCTCGCGAACCTCGCGCAGCTGAACGAGTACATCATCCGCAACCTGCGCGAGAACATCGTGGTCGTCGATGGGTCCAACCACTTGCGCCTGATGAACCAGCCTGCGGCCGAGACCATGGGCTTGCGGGGCCACGCTGCCGGTGAGCCGCTGCATGCCCTGTCCCCGCAACTGGAGCGCGTGCTGGTCGGCTGGCGGCGCAGCGGCAATCCGCAGTCCCAGCCGCCGCCATTCGTCGCCGGAGACGACAGCCTGCAGGTCAATGCCTACATCGTGCCGCTGGAGGGTCGCGTGGACGGCCCGGTACTGATCTTTCTCGAAGACGCCGGAGCGCTCGCGGAAAAAGTGCAGCAGTCGAAGCTCGCCGCACTCGGTCGGCTGACCGCCAGCATCGCCCACGAGGTGCGCAATCCCGTCGGCGCGATGAGCCACGCGGGCCAGCTGCTCGAGGAGTCCCCCGCCATGGGCGCGGAGGAGCGGCGCCTCCTAGGCATCATCCGCACGAATTCACGCCGCGTCAGCGACATCGTCGAGAACATCCTGCAGCTTTCCCGGCGCGAGGCGACGCGCCCGCAGCTGCTGTGGCTGCGCGAATGGACTGCCGGATTCATCGCCGAACTCGGCTCCACCCTGGAGCTGTTCGAGGGCCAGGTGGCGGCCATTTCGACCGAGGACGTCGAAGTGCGGATGGATCCCGGCCACCTCCACCAGATAGTCTGGAACCTCTGCGAGAATGCGGTGAAGTACGCCAGCGAGAACGGCGGCATTGGGGTGGAGCTCGCCTGGGGCCGCATGCCCGGCGGCCGTCGTCCGTACCTCGAGGTCGCCGATCGCGGACCGGGCGTCGCCGATGACTTGCGCGACCGCGTCTTCGAGCCGTTTGCGACGGGCCCGAAAGGCGGCACTGGGCTCGGGCTCTTCATCTCGCGGGAGCTCTGTGAATTGAATCGCGCGGCGCTGATCCACGAGCCGCGCAAGGGTGGAGGCAGCGTGTTCCGTATCGTGTTCGCAGACCCGGCCCGATGGGGCACCGAGCCATGAGCGGCTGTGACATCGCCAGTTGCGACCGATGGGGCGCCGAGCCATGAGCAAGCCCCTCGCCCTCGTCGTCGACGACGAACCGGATATCCGCGACCTCCTGACCATCACGCTGCAGCGGATGGACATCGAGACCCGCAGCTGTGGCGACGTGAGCGCGGCCAAGGCGCAGCTGCGCAGCCGCGAGTACCAACTCTGCCTCACCGACATGCGGCTGCCCGACGGCGACGGGCTCGACCTGGTGGAGTGGATGCAGGCCCAGGGGTTGCCCACGCCGGTGGCGGTGATCACGGCCCATGGCAACGTCGAGACCGCCGTGCGTGCACTCAAGCTCGGGGCCTTCGACTTCATCTCCAAGCCGCTCGACCTGGCCAACCTGCGCAATATCGTGGCGAACGCCCTGCGCCTCTCGAGTGAGCCGCCGCCGCCCGCGACCAGGGTGCGGCTGCTGGGCGACTCGCCACCGATCCAGAAGCTGAGGGATATGATCGCGCGCGTCGCACGCAGCCAGGCGCCCGTGCATATCACCGGCGAGTCCGGCACCGGCAAGGAACTCGTCGCCCGCATGATCCACGAACTCGGCTCCCGTTCCGCCGGCACCTTCGCGCCCGTCAACTGCGGCGCGATCGCGTCGGAACTGATGGAGAGCGAGTTCTTCGGCCATCGCAAGGGCTCGTTCACCGGCGCGGTCAGCGACAAGCCGGGCCTGTTCCAGTCGGCCGACGGCGGCACTCTGTTCCTCGACGAGATCGCCGAGCTGCCGCTGCCGATGCAGGTGAAGCTCCTGCGCGTCATCCAGGAGAAAACGGTCCGTCCCATCGGTCAGGCCAAGGAAATGCCGGTCGACGTGCGCATCCTCTCCGCGACGCACAAGAACCTGCGCGCGCTGGTCGCGAGCGGCCAGTTCCGCGAGGACCTTTTTTACCGGATCAACGTGATCGAGCTGCGCGTGCCGCCGCTGCGCGAGCGTGGCAGCGACGTGCTGATGCTGGCGCGGCACATCCTCGAGCGTCAGGCGCGCACCAACGGGCAACCGGCACCGGCGCTGAGCGCCAGCGCCGCAGCACGGTTGCAGGCCTACCCCTTCCCCGGCAACGTGCGCGAACTGGAGAACATCCTCGAACGCACCTCGGCATTGTCGGCGGGCGGCGCCATCGAGGCCGACGACGTGCAGCTGCAGACCGTGGCCGCGCACACCGAGGCGCCCGACGAATCGGGCGACCTGGACGAGCGCCTGGAATCGGTGCAGCGCGAGGCGATCCAGCAGGCGCTGGAAGCGAACCGCTACAACAAGACGGCAGCCGCGCGTCAGCTCGGGATTACTCTGCGGGCACTGCGCTACCGGATGCAGAAGCTCGCGATGGACTGACGGCCTGAGCCGCAGCGCAGCCTGACCGCTCGCGTCACATTGTGACGTTTCACGTCACCGGAGGGGGTTCCTGCGTCAGAGATTATGTGGGGCAGCCGTTCAGTAACGGGCATAAGAACGCGAAATTCCCTGCGATGACAGCGGTTTATCGCCGGTTCCCGGCTGCTGGCACAGCCCTTGCAGCCTGATACCCCGACATGGGCTTCCCCCCTTCGCTGTTGATGTCAACTTGTTGTGAGGAGTGAGACAGAAATGATCAATCAGATACAGAAGGGCTTCACGCTCATCGAATTGATGATCGTGGTGGCCATCATCGGCATCCTGGCTGCCATCGCCATCCCGGCGTACCAGGACTACACGATCCGTTCGCAGGTGACTGAAGGCCTGAACCTGGCCAGCAACGTAAAGACGGCCGTGGGTGAGTTCTACGCGAACGAGGGCGCCTGGCCGGCGGACAGCGACGACCTCGGTATTGTCAACGATCCGTCCGGCAAGTATGTCGATTCGGTCGCCGTCTCGAACGGCACGATCATCATCACGTACGGCAACGACGCCAACAACGAGCTGATCGCGAGCGGCCCGGTTCTGACGTTGCGGCCGCGCATCAGCGCGAACAACGACGTGGTGTGGTTGTGCGGCTACTACACCGGCGCTGCCGTGACCGGCCTGACCGACCCGGCCTCGGGCGCGTCGGACGCTGGCGCCACGGATACGCTGCCGCAGTACCTGCCGCAGTCCTGCCGCACCGACAACTAAGATCGGACCTGGCTCTCGCGAGTCAGGCTCATCGGAATCGGGAAAGCCCCTGCTGCGGCAGGGGCTTTTCTTTTGGGCCCGCAAGCCATCAGGAAAAACAGCGAATTGAGAGCTGCGTTTAGTTGCGTCTGCAGGTCCCATCAGTGACACTAACTGCACGGTACGGCCAAGTTTGCGAGCGGCGCAGCAGGACCCCATGGCGGTCAGTCCCACCACTTCTCCTCTTTCCGGCCTGCCCCGCCGCCTGGTGCAGGACGGCATCGCGCCGGAGGAAACCGTCCTCCAGGCCCTCCAGAACAGCAAGGCTGATCCGGCCGGATTCCTCGCCTACCTGGTCTCCCGCAACCTCGCCGACTCGCGCCAGATCGCGATTGCGGCCGCGAGTGAATTCGGCGTCCCGTTGCTCGACATCGACGCGCTGGAGACCGACCTCGAGGCGGTGAAATCTGTCGGCCGGCAGCTCCTCTCCAGGCACCGGGTGCTGCCGCTGGCCCTGCGCAGCAAACGCCTGTTCCTTGGCATGGCCGACCCGACCAACATCACGGCTATCGACGAGATCAAGTTCCAGACCGGCTTCCGGATCGACCCCGTGGTGGTCGAATTCGACAAGCTCGACCAGCTCGTCGCGAAGTCGCTCGAAGCAGTCGACACCTCCATGAGCAACATGGTGGACGACGATTTCGACCTCGAGAGCCTGGAGGTCACCAGCGGCGACGAAGAAGCCACGGACGACCCCAACAAGGACGACGTTGTCGACGCGCCGGTCGTGCGCTTCGTGAACAAGGTCCTGCTCGACGCCATCAAGCGCGGCGCCTCGGACATTCATTTCGAGCCCTACGAAAAGCATTATCGCGTGCGCACGCGGCTCGACGGCGTGCTGAAGCAGGTGGCCTCGCCACCGGTTGCCCTGTCGTCGAAAGTGGTGGCACGACTCAAGGTCATGTCGCGGCTCGACATCGCCGAGCGCCGCCTCCCACAGGACGGCCGCATCAAGATGAGGCTGTCGAAGAATCGCGCGATCGACTTCCGCGTGAACACCTGCCCGACGCTTTTCGGCGAAAAGGTGGTGCTGCGTATTCTCGATCCCTCGAGCGCCAAGCTCGGTATCGACGCGCTGGGCTACGAAGCGATACAGAAGCAGCACTATCTCGATGCCCTGGCCAAGCCCTACGGCATGATCCTCGTCACCGGCCCGACGGGCTCGGGCAAGACGGTTTCGCTCTACACCGGCCTGAACATCCTCAACACCGAGTACCGGAACATCTCCACCGCCGAGGACCCGGCCGAAATCAACATGCCGGGCGTCAACCAGGTCAACGTGAACCCGAAGGTCGGGCTCACCTTTGCCGCGGCGCTGCGCGCCTTCCTGCGCCAGGATCCGGACGTGATCATGGTCGGCGAGGTGCGCGACCTCGAGACCGCCGAGATCGCCATCAAGGCCGCACAGACCGGCCACCTCGTGCTCTCGACCCTGCACACCAACGACGCGCCCAAGTCGCTGACCCGGCTCGTCGACATGGGGGTCAAGCCCTACGCCATTGCCAGCACCGTCAGCCTGATCATCGCCCAGCGCCTCGGCCGCCGGCTCTGCGAGAACTGCAAGGAGATCAAGGACATTCCCGAAGAGGCCCTGCTGCAGGAGGGTTTCAGCCGGGACGAAGTCCAGGGCGGCCTGCGCATCTTCGGACCGGTGGGCTGCAGGTTCTGCACCGACGGCTACAAGGGCCGGGTGGGCATCTACCAGGTGATGCCCATCACAGATTCGATTCAGCGCATCATCCTCGAGGGCGGCAGCTCGCGGGAAATTGCGGAGCAGGCCGCAAAAGAGGGAGTCTGGGATCTGCGACGCTCTGCTTTGCAGAAAGTCAAGGACGGGATTACGAGCCTCGAGGAAATCAATCGGGTTACGATTGACTAGTCTCCTGGGGCGCGTTGTGACGGTGTGGTGCAGCCATGGCTGAGAGCATAGCCAGCAAGCAGAACGCTTTTTTCTGGGTAGGCACGGATCGGGCCGGCAAGAAGATCCGCGGCAAGAGCGTGGCCGCTTCCGAAAATGCCGTCCGCGTCGAACTGCGCAAGCGGGGCGTCATCGCGACCAGCATCCGCAAGCAAAGCACCCTGTTCAAGGGCAGCGGCAAAGTCACCGCTGCGGACATTGCGCTCTTCAGCCGTCAGCTCGCCACCATGATGCAGGCCGGCATCCCGCTGGTGCAGGCCTTCGAGATCGTCGGCGCCGGGCACGAGAATCGGGCAATGCAGAAGCTGATCCTCTCGATCAAGCAGGATCTCGAGAGCGGCACTGCATTGGCCGAGGCGCTCGGCAAGCAACCCCTGCACTTCGACGAGCTGTTCACGAACCTGGTCGAAGTCGGTGAGCACTCCGGTTCGCTGGATCAGTTGCTCGACAAGATCGCAACCTACAAGGAAAAGACTGAAGCGATCAAGAAGAAGATCAAGAAGGCACTGTTCTATCCGACTGCTGTCATGGTGGTCGCCATCATCGTGACGGTCATCCTGCTGATCTTCGTCATTCCGGAGTTCGAGTCACTCTTCCAGGGCTTCGGCGCTGACCTGCCGGCGTTTACCCGCATGGTCATCGACCTGTCGCATTTCATGCAGAGTTACGGCATCTACCTGCTGGCCGGCGTGAGTGCGGCAATCTGGGCCTTCATCCAGGCGAAAAAACGCTCAAAGCCACTGCGCCAGCTGCAGGACCGCATCGCGTTGCGGCTGCCGATCGTCGGCAGCATCCTGGTCAAGGCAGCCATTGCCCGCTTCGCGCGCACGCTGTCGACCATGTTCAATGCCGGCGTGCCGCTGGTCGAAGCCCTGCAGTCCGTCGCCGGCGCGACGGGCAACGTGGTCTACGAGACGGCCGTGCTGCAGATGAAGGATGAAGTCTCCACCGGCCAGCGGCTGCAGCGCGCGATGGAGAATACCGGTCTGTTTCCGAACATGGTCATCCAGATGATCGCGGTCGGCGAGGAATCCGGTTCGCTCGACGCCATGTCTGCCAAGGTGGCGGATTTCTACGAAGCCGACGTGGACAACGCCGTCGATGCCATGTCGAGCCTGCTCGAACCGCTGATCATGGCGATCCTGGGCGTGCTGGTGGGCGGACTCGTCATCGCCATGTACCTGCCGATTTTCAAGATGGGCGCGGTCGTCTGATCCACAGACAGCCTGTCTCCGGAAGTCAGGGGCTGTGAATCTCACGGCGATCGCGCTGCTCGTCGGCCTCTGTGTCGGCAGTTTCCTCAACGTCGTCATCTGGCGGCTGCCGCTCATGCTCGAGCGACAGTGGCGGCGCCAGGCCGAGGAAACGCTCAATCCCGACGCTCCGGCGCCCGCTGCGAGCGAACCTTTCAATCTGGCCCGCCCGCGCTCGGCCTGCCCGGCCTGCCTCAAGCCCATCCGCCCCTGGCACAACCTGCCCGTCATCGGCTGGCTGCTGCTGCGGGGCCGCTGTGCCGAGTGTGGCGCCCGGATTCCCGTTCGTTACCCCATTGTCGAAGCATTCACCGGCGCGGTGACCGTGCTCGTGGTCTCCCATTTCGGGCCTACGCTCGAGTGCGCCGGGGCTGTGCTCCTCTGCTGGGCACTGATAGCGCTGGCCGTGATCGACTTCGACCACCAGATACTGCCGGACATCATCACGCTGCCGCTCATGTGGACAGGGCTGCTGTTCTCCGCACTGGACAATGTCCGCGGCGGCTACGTATTTACGACGCTGGCCGACCTGCAAAGCAGCGTGTTCGGCGCGATGGCAGGCTATCTGAGCCTCTGGACGGTGTACCAGCTGTATCGCCTGGTCACGGGCAAGGAAGGCATGGGCTACGGCGACCTCAAGCTGCTGGCGGGGCTTGGCGCCTGGCTCGGATGGCAGATGCTGCCGGTGGTCATCCTGCTGTCCGCCTGCGCAGGGGCCGTCATCGGCATCCTGATGATCGTTTTCCTTAACCGGGACCGCCAGATTCCCATCCCGTTCGGGCCCTATCTGGCTGCAGCGGGTTTCGTCGCGCTCATGTGGGGCCAGCCGCTTATTGACAGCTATCGGCGCGTCAGCGGAATCTGAGGCTGTCTCCTTCGGACAGCGGGGCTGCATGCGCCAATTCCGGGTCGGTCTCACCGGCGGCATCGCCAGCGGCAAGTCGACGGTCGCGAACCTGTTTGCAGCCCGTGGCGTGCCGGTCATCGATACCGATGAAATCGCCAGGGCTGTCGTGCAACCGGGCGAGCCCGCCCTGGCAGAAGTGCTGCGGGCCTTTGGCGCGGAATTCCGCCTGCCTGACGGCACGCTGGACCGGCAGCGCCTGCGGCAACGGGTGTTCGCCAGCGACCCTGACCGCCGCCGGCTCGAGGCGATACTGCACCCCGCCATTCGCGCCGCGACGCTGCAGGCCTGCGATCGATCGGGCGGCCCCTACCAGATCGTCGTAGTACCGCTCCTGTTCGAATCCGGGTTCGATGCCCTGCTAGAGCGCGTACTCGTCGTCGACTGCCCGGAGGCGGAGCAGCGTCGGCGACTGCTTGCCCGTGACGGGGAAACCCCGGCGCAGGTCGACCGCATCCTGGCCTCGCAGGCGGACCGCGCAACGCGGATTCGCGGCGCCGACGACATCATCGACAACCGTGGCAAGCCGGCGGAGCTGGCTGCCAGAGTGGCAGCGCTGCATGCCGACTACCTGGTCCACGCAGCGCAATTTCAGGCGCGGCCAAGCTAGTCCGGGCACCCGCGTTGCCCTGCCCGCGAGGCTGGCGCAGAATACCGGCCAGAACGGTCCGGACGACGCCACACGATCATGACTCCCGCCGCCGAGTTGCTGACAACGCCGTCGGCTGCCGCTGCACCGGTCCTCTACGAGCAGCCGCTGGCGGAACGTATGCGCACCTTCCTGCGGCTGGAGGCGCTGTTCCTTCAGTTCCAGTTCCATGTGAGCGAGCCCTCGCCGTGGAGTACGCGCGCGGTTGTTGCGAGCCTGCTCGACATTGTCACCATCCTGAACCGCGGCGATGTCCGCAACGACGTGCTGAAGGAACTCGACCGTCAGCTCTTCGTTTTTGACCGCTACCAGAACCAGCCGAGCGTCGACACGTCGCGGCTCTCAGGCGTTCTGGGCAGCTTGCGCCAGCTCCGCGACGAGCTGATCGGCGTGGGGTCGCAGTACCTGCTGCCGTTGCGCGAGAACGAGTTCCTCAACACGGTGAAGCACCGCAGCGCAATCCCGGGCGGTGCCTGCGAATTCGATGTCCCGGAATACAGTCATTGGCTGCGACGACCGTACGCGGATCGCATCGCCGACATCGAGCGGTGGATGTCGACCGTACGACCGCTGTGCAAGGCGATCGTGGAATTGCTCTGGCTGGCGCGCGAAAGCACGCCCCCGACCCAGCAGGTCGCCGTGAACGGCGTTTACCATCACGTGCTCGCCAAGGACAACAGTGCCGGCCTGCTGCGCGTCACGCTGCCGCCCGGCACCGCCATCTACCCGGAGATCAGCGGCAGCCACCACCGCTTCACGATGCGCTTCATGCAGTGGTCGGACGCGCAGACCCGCCCCGTGCAGATCACCCGTGACGTGCGCTTCAACCTGACGGTCTGCTGAACCAGGCACTGCCGAGCAACGCCGCGACGATCGGAGCATCCGCTTCAAGCAGGCCGCTCCCGAGCAGCCCGCGCGGTTGTGCCCAGCGCAGCGGCTGGCCTTCCAGGCCGCGAATCTCGCCGCGGTAGCGATTCACCCGCCAGACGTCCAGGCGGACGACGCGAGCCGGATACGCGTGGGTGTAGTCGATGAGCGGCTCGGCTGCGAGAACCTCTATGCCGAGTTCTTCCCGCAACTCGCGCACCAGCGCCTCGCTTGCCGATTCACCAGGGGCCACCTTGCCACCCGGAAACTCCCAGGCGCCCGCCAACTCCCGGCCCGCGGTGCGCTGCGCGACCAGGACCTCACCGGAATCCCTGGCGATGACGCCAGCCACAACGTGGATTTCCGGTCGGATCGCGATCAACGGCCCGCCGCTGCTACTCGATGCGACCGTGACACTGCTTGAATTTCTTCCCCGAACCACAGGGACAGGGGTCGTTGCGCCCGATCTTCTTTTCGCCGCGCACGAACGGTGTACCTGCCGCTTGCGGCGTGGGTAGCGGGCGCTGCGCCGACGAGGCCCTGGCCGGCGCCGATGCCTGTGCGCCCTCCGGCGCAGCTGCCACGCCGATGACGGATCCCGCCTCCGCATGGGTGAACTGCATGCGCTTCTCGTCCGGCGCCCGGACCTCGGCTATTGCCTCGGCTTCCGCTTCTGTGCGCACCCGTGCGCGCCAGAGGATTGCTATGACCTGGCGCTTCACCTGCTCGAGCATGAGCGCGAACATATCGAAAGCCTCGCGCTTGTACTCCTGTTTGGGATTGCGCTGTGCATAGCCGCGCAGATGGATGCCCTGGCGGAGGTAATCCATGGCGGCGAGATGCTCTTTCCAGTTGTGGTCGAGCTGCTGAAGCATCACGCCCTTCTCGACCTGGCGCATGATCTCGGGGCCGATTTCCTCGGCTTTGCGTTGGTAGCTGGCGGCCATTTCCCCGATCAGTCTGGCGCGCAGCCCGGGTTCATCGAGCGACTTGTCTGTCTCCAGCCAGTGCTTCACCAGGATACGGACCCCGAATTCCCGATCGAGCGCGGCCTCGAGACCGGCCGCGTCCCATTGCTCCTCGCCGGTGCCTGGCGGCACGAACTCCTGCATCAGGCCGGCCACGACCTCGTCCTGGATGCCCAGCACCGCGTCCTGGATGTCAGCAGCTTCCATGAGCTCATTGCGCTGCTGGTAGATGACCTTGCGCTGGTCGTTGGCTACGTCGTCATACTCGAGGAGATTCTTGCGCGCATCGAAGTTGTGCGACTCGACTTTGCGCTGCGCCTTTTCGATCTGCTTGGTCAGCATCCCGCTCTCGATCGCTTCGCCGGGTTTCATGCCGACGCGCGACAGCAGGGCCTTCGTGCGATTCGGGTCGCCGAAGATGCGCATCAGGTTGTCTTCCATCGCCAGGTAGAAGCGACTCGAACCGGGGTCGCCCTGGCGGCCCGACCGGCCGCGCAACTGGTTGTCGATGCGCCGCGATTCGTGCCGCTCGGTGCCGATGATGTGGAGCCCGCCAGCGGCGATGACCGCATCATGCCGCTCCTTCCAGCGGGCACGACGTTCGGCCTTCTCGGCGTCCGTCGACTCGGGCCCAAGCAAATTGATTTCGGCCTCGAAGTTGCCCCCGAGAACGATGTCCGTGCCGCGGCCGGCCATGTTGGTCGCGATCGTGACGGCACCGGGTCGCCCGGCGTCGGCCACGATCGTCGCCTCGCGCTCGTGCTGCTTGGCGTTCAGGACCTGGTGGGGGATGGAATCCTTCGCGAGGAGCTTCGACAGGTACTCCGACGTCTCGATCGAAGTCGTGCCGACCAGCACCGGCTGCTCCTTCCCGCGACACTCGCGGATGTCGCCGAGTATGGCGTCGAATTTGTCCTTCTGGGTCATGTAGACCAGATCGGCGTTGTCGGCGCGGATCATCGGCCGGTGCGTGGGTATCACCACGACTTCGAGGCCGTAGATCTGCTGGAATTCGAACGCTTCGGTGTCGGCCGTGCCGGTCATGCCGGCCAGCCGGCCGTACATCCGGAAGTAGTTCTGGAAGGTGATGGAGGCTACCGTCTGGTTCTCCTCCTTGACCCGCACACCCTCCTTGGCTTCGACTGCCTGGTGCAGGCCGTCGCTCCAGCGTCGACCCGGCATCGTGCGGCCTGTGAACTCGTCGACGATGACGATTTCGCCGTCCTTAACGATGTACTCGACGTCCCGCTTGTAGAGCGCATGTGCACGAAGGCCGGCGGTCAGGTGATGCATCAGGCGGATATTCGCTGCGTCGTAGAGGCTGTCACCTTCGGTGAGCAGCCCGTCACGTACCAGCAACTCCTCGACGTGCTGATGGCCTTCCTCGCTCAGATAGGCCTGGCGGGTTTTCTCGTCGACCGTATAGTCGCCGGGTTGATCGTCCGCAGGTTGCAGCTTGAGTCGGGGAATCAGCCGGTTGATGCGGACGTACAGCTCGCTCGACTCGTCAGAGGGACCGGAAATGATGAGCGGCGTGCGCGCCTCGTCGATCAGGATCGAGTCGACCTCGTCCACGATCGCGAACGCCAGGCCACGCTGCATCTGGTCCTCGCGGCGAAACGCCAGGTTGTCGCGAAGGTAGTCGAAGCCAAACTCGTTGTTGGTGCCATAGGTGATGTCCGCCGCGTAGGCCGCCTTCTTGTCGGCGTGGTTCAGGCCACTGCGGATGACACCGACGCCGAGCCCGAGGAACCGGTACACCGGCCCCATCCAGTTCGCGTCGCGCCCGGCGAGGTATTCGTTGACCGTGACGATGTGCACGCCCCGGCCGGTGAGCGCGTTCAGGTAAGCCGGCAGCGTTGCGACCAGCGTCTTGCCCTCGCCCGTGCGCATTTCCGCGATCTTCCCCTCGTGCAGCGCCATGCCGCCGATGAGCTGCACGTCGAAGTGGCGCATGCCCAGCGTCCGGCTTGCCGCCTCGCGAACCACCGCGAAGGCTTCCGCCGCGAGATCATCGAGCGCGGTACCGGCAGCCAGGCGCTCGCGGAACTCCGCGGTCTTCGCCTGCAGCCCCTCGTCGCTGAGCGCTTTTATCGCGGGCTCGAAAGCGGTGGCTCGCGCGACGACCTGCGAGTAGCGGCGCAGCATGCGCTGGTTGCGGCTGCCGAAAATTCTGGTCAGGAAATTAACGAACACTCACGACACTCCAGCAAGGTCCGCAGGGGGCGCGGCCAGTCCGCACCCCACGCCTTGCATCCGGGGGCGCCTATTCTATAGTTGGTCCGATGGGGGGTGCGGCTCGGAAAGCGGCGTGCGAGCGCCGGCCGCGCGTTCAACCTGTCTGGCGGACGAATCTCGCCGGGTCGACCGGGCGACCGTTGTGCCAGACCTCGAAGTGCAGGTTCGAACCCGTGGCCCGGCCCGTCGCACCGATGAGGGCAATGATCTCGCCCTTTTGCACATGATCGCCAACGACAACGAGGTTCCTGGCATTGTGGGCGTAACGCGTTACGTAGCCGTTGCCATGCGTCACCTCGATCATGCGGCCGTAGCCCTGACGAGTGCCGGCCCAGGTGACCACCCCACCGGCGACCGAGACGATCTCGGCACCGGCGCGTGCGGCAAAATCGATGCCGCGGTGCTGGCGCCATTCACCGGTGAAGGGATCGATGCGTCGGCCGTAGTGGCTGGAGATGTAGCCGGTTGAAACAGGGCGACCCTGCGGGCGCGCCTCGGCTGCCAGCTTGCGGTCGACCATGATGTCGCCCAGCGCCGACAGCTGGCGCGACTGCTGGTTCAGGCGATCCTCCAGGTCGTCGAGTTCGCCGAGCAGTGTCGGCACGTCGGCAACGGCCAGGGCCGGCTCATCAGGACCGCCGTAGGCAGGGCGCGCGGCAAAGTCGAATTCGCCGTCATCCAGCTTGGCCAGGGTGGCCAATTCGCCGCCGAGCGCATTCAAGCGGATGACGTGTGCGTTGAGCCCGCCGACACGCCTGGTCAGTGCGACCACCCGATCTTCCGCAGCAGTTCGCGCACGGTCGATCTCGGCTTTCTGCGCCGCGACTCCGCGCTGCAGGCGGGCCACGCGCACGTCGCCTGGCACGAACCCGCCGAGGCGCGCCAGCCCGTAGCCGGTTCCGACCGCAGCGGTCAGCACGGCCAGCACGGACAGGGCAAACAGCCGCAGCAACGGCGGCGTAAGGGAAACATGGCGTGTGCCGCTGGTGCTGCGGCACATCAGTATCAGGTTCATGAGCGGTCGCCCCTGCGGGCCGGTCTCCCGATTGTTATCGTTATGTCGGAAGCGCCGCGAATCGCAGTATCCCGCCGCCAAACTATCAAGTTGGCTCGGCGGAGCTCGCCCTCGGCGCGCGCCGTACACGGTAACCCCGCTATCATAGGATCGACTCCTGAAGTGCGGTGGCTTTGCGTCCCCGACTTTCGACGGGTTTGCCCTGATCGCTTCAGGCGACTATGCCGAGTCGCTTGATATAACTCAAGAAAACCCGGCCACACCCGGGCCATGAGGAACGTGACGCATGTCCGGAAACGGACCTAAGTCTCTCTCCGATCTGATGTTCCGGCCAGGTGGCGCGGTCGAGAGCCTGGTGCGTCAGGCCGACGCCGCTGCGAACCTGGTGGCGCTCCTGAGAAGTGGCATCGGCGGTGCCCTGGGGCAGTCAATCCGCGCGGCGAGCCTGCAACCGGACGGCACGCTGGTGGTGGCCGCTGCGAGTTCGGCCTGGGCAGCGCGCCTGCGTTTCGAGTCCGAGCGTATGCGTTCGCTATGCAGGGAGCAGCAGCTGAACTGCACGCGCGTAGTGGTCCGGGTTGCCGAACCGGAGGCCGGGGCGGCGAGCTGATCTAGGCGTGCGCGGCAGCCGGGGCGAGAAACTCGACCGGAGCCCGGGAAGTGCCATCAAAGGTCACCAGCTCGTAGGCTTCCGGCGCCGCCAGCAGGGCACGGCAGAGCTGGTTGTTCAGCGAATGGCCAGACTTGAATCCCGTGTACTCGCCCAGCAACGGCTTGCCGAGCAGGTACAGGTCACCGATGGCGTCCAGGATCTTGTGTTTGACGAACTCGTCTTCGAAACGCAGCCCGTCTTCGTTGAGAATGCGGAAGTCGTCAAGAACGATGGCGTTACCCATGTTGCCGCCCAGGGTGAGGTTGCGCGCACGCAGCGCCTCGATTTCCCGAAGGAATCCGAACGTCCGTGCCCGACTGACTTCACGCAGGAAGGCCGTGGTGGAAAAGTCCACTGATGCCTGCTGGCTGTGGCGCTTGAAGACAGCGTGCTCGAACTCGATGCGGAAATTGACCCGGAACCCGGCGTGGGGTTTGAACTCGGCCCATTTGTCGCCTTCCGCGACGCGCACTGTCTCCCGGACCCGGATGAACTGCTTCGGCGCCTGCTGTTCTGCGATGCCTGCGGACTGCAGCAGGAACACGAAGGGCGCGGCACTGCCGTCCATGATCGGGACTTCCGGTGCCGTCAGGTCGACGTACGCGTTGTCGATACCCAGACCCGACATGGCGGACAGCAGGTGCTCGACAGTCGCCACCTTGACGTCGCCCTTGACCAGGGTCGTGCCAAGCATCGTCTCGCCGACCAGGCAGGCGTCGGCAGGCACCTCTGCCACAGGTTCGACATCGACCCGGCGGAACACGATGCCCGTGTTGGACGCCGCCGGCCGCAGTGTCATGAATACCTTGCGGCCCGTGTGCAGGCCGATGCCGGTTGCCCGGATTGCCGTCTTCAATGTCCGCTGTGCCAGCATCCGGCCACTCCCCGAGATCGACGGCACAGTGGGCAGCCTGGGCTACCTGTTGCGCCGAAGCGACGCCCGCGCAGGAACCGGCGAATGCCAGCCAGCCCGGGCAGTCCCTAAGCTGCGATGCCCAAGCGACAATAACTGCTTGATTTACAAGCTTCTCTCAGGAATGTTACCGCGCGCCGCGCACACCAGCGGCGCAACAGTAACACAGCCTGTCAACTCCCAGCAACGCGCTCCTGTCGATCAGTCGGCTTGCCGGCGTAGAAACGCCGGGATATCTAGCAGTTCGAAGTTCGCTTCCGCCGGCTGTGCCGCCACCGGCGACTCGTTAACTGTACGGCGACGCACCGACGGCTTATCGAAGTCGCTGTAGTTGGGCGCGATCCCATCCGGAGCTGGCGCAGCCGAGCGCACGACGCGGATCGCCGGCGGTTCGACCTGGCGCTGGGCCTCGTTGCCCAGACCGGTCGCCACGACGGTGACGCGGATGGCATTCGACATCTCCGGGTCGATCACTGTACCGATGACGACCGTCGCATCCTCCGACGCGCACTGCTTCACGGTCTCGCCGACCTGGTGGAACTCACCGATCGACAGGTCCATGCCTGCTGTCACATTGACGAGGATGCCGCGGGCGCCCGACAGGTTGACCTCCTCGAGCAGCGGACTCGAGATCGCGGCCTCAGCGGCTTCGCGCGCGCGATCCTCACCGCTCGCCGTGCCGGAACCCATCATCGCCATGCCCATCTCGCTCATTACCGTACGCACGTCAGCGAAGTCGACGTTGATCAGCCCAGGCCGCGTGATCAGCTCCGCAATGCCCTGGACGGCGCCCTGCAGCACTTCGTTAGCCGCGCGAAAGGCATCGAGCAGGGTCGTCTGCGGACCGAGCACCGAGAGCAGCTTCTCGTTCGGGATCGTGATCAGGGAGTCGACGTACTTCGCCAGGTCGTGGATGCCCTGGTCGGACACCATCAGCCGCTTGCGGCCTTCCATCTTGAAGGGCTTGGTCACGACCGCGACCGTCAGGATCCCGAGCTCCTTGGCCACCTGGGCAACGACCGGCGCCGCACCCGTTCCGGTGCCGCCGCCGAGACCCGCGGTGATGAAGAGCATGTCGGCACCGTCGATGACTTCGATGATCCGGTCCCTGTCCTCCATCGCAGCCTGCCGTCCCACGTCGGGGTCGGCGCCGGCGCCGAGTCCCTTCGTGATGTTGCAACCGATCTGCAGTGCGGTGCGGACGTTCGAGCCCCGCAGCGCCTGCGCGTCGGTATTCGCACAGATGAAGTCCACTCCCTCGATCCCGCAATCGGCCATGTGTTTGACGGCATTGCCGCCACCACCGCCGACGCCGATCACCTTGATTACAGCGTTCTGGCTGTATGCATCCATCAGTTCAAACATCGCAGCTTCTCCTCCGGTTCAACAACAACAACGCAACCCGGGACCTCTCATGAGCAGGGGCCCCTTCAAAAACTTCCCTGGAACCAGGACTTCATCCGCCCGAATACATCGCGCACACCCGGGGCGAGCGCGGCTTCCTGCGGATGCTGAATGGCCCGGCTGCGGGCGTAGAGCAGCAGACCGACGCCGGTAGCGTGGATCGGATTGCGCACTACGTCGCCGAGACCGCGAACGTGTTGCGGCAAGCCGAGCCGAACCGGCATGTGGAACACCTCTTCGGCGAGTTCGACGGCTCCCTCCATCTTTGCGCTGCCGCCCGTCAGGACGACACCCGCTGCAACCATCTCCTCGAATCCGCTGCGGCGAAGCTCGTCGCGGACAAGTCCGAAGAGCTCCTCGTAGCGTGGCTCCACGACTTCCGCGAGGGTCTGCCGGGCAAGCCGCCGTGACGGCCGGTCACCGACACTAGGCACCTCGATCGTCTCGTCAGCCGTCGCGAGCTGCGACAGCGCGCAGGCGTACTTGATCTTGATCTCCTCGGCGTACTGCGTCGGCGTTCGCAGCGAGATCGCGATGTCGTTGGTTACCTGATCACCAGCGATCGGGATTACCGCGGTGTGGCGAATGGCCCCCGCATTGAACACGGCGATATCGGTAGTGCCACCGCCGATGTCGACGATGCAGACCCCTAGCTCTTTCTCGTCGTCGGTCAGGACGGCGTGCGACGAGGCGAGCTGCTCGAGCACGATGTCCTCGACGTCCAGCCCGCAGCGCTGTACGCACTTGACGATGTTCTGCGCTGCGCTCGCCGCTCCGGTGACCATGTGCACGCGCGCTTCCAGGCGCACGCCCGACATGCCGATCGGTTCGCGGATGCCTTCCTGCCCGTCGATGATGAACTCCTGCGGCAGGACATGGAGGATTCGCTGGTCGGCGGGTATCGCCACGGCGCGCGCAGCGTCGATCACCCGATCGACATCGGTGCGCGCAACTTCCCTGTCGCGTATAGCGACGATGCCGTGGGAATTCAGGCTGCGGACATGACTGCCGGCGATTCCGGCAAATACCGAGTTGATCTCGCAGCCGGCCATCAGCTCGGCCTCTTCCACTGCGCGCTGGATGGAACTCACCGTGGATTCGATGTTTACGACCACGCCTTTCTTCAGTCCACGCGACGGATGCATGCCGAAGCCGATCACTTCGACCGAGTTGTCGTCCTGGAGCTCGCCCACGATCGCGACGATTTTCGATGTGCCTATGTCGAGGCCGACTAGCAGGCGCTGCTGGGGCTTCTTAGGCATCGGGATCCACCTCCTCCATCTGTGCAGCGCGCACGTCACTCTGGTTCTTCCATCCGACGGCGAATCCATTCGGGTAGCGCATGTCCACGTAATCCACTTCTCCGGAAAGGTTCGCGAGCGTGCCGTCCAGAACCTTGAAAAATCGCTCGATACGCTGCTCGACGCTGTTGGAGCCGATACGTATCAGGAGGCCGTTCGCCAGCGTCAGGGTCCAGGCCCCGCGCTCGTCCAGGGAAACGGCCGCCGCTGCCAGGCCGCGATGTTCGAGCTGCTTCTGGATAGCGAAATAGCGCCCGGTGACCAGCCCTTCAGTGCCGGGCGGACCACTGAGGCGCGGCAATTCGGCAGGAACGCGCTCGGCGCTCGGCAGGAACAACTCGCCCGCGGCGTTGAGCAGGCCGTGCTCGCCCCAGCAGGCCACGGCTTTCTGTTCGCGAACGTTTACGACCAGCGTGCCGGGCCATTTGCGGCGCACTTCGGCGCTGGCGACCCACGCCTGCGACTTGAGCGAGCGCTGGGTAGCGCCGAGATCGACTTCGAGGAAGCCCGCCCGGGCGTGCGGCTCGATCAGGGCTTCGAGCCGCAGCGGCGAGACACGCTCGAAGCTGCCGCTTATGACGATCGAGTCGATGGGACGATTGAGCACCCAGACCGCAGCTGCATAAAGGCCCGCTCCTATCACCAGGGCGCTGGCGCCCGCAACCACCAGTGGCCACGAGATTTCGAATGCCCGGGTTTCCGTACGCTCGCGGCGGCGGCGATTCTGCTTACGGAACATGCCGCGACTCCCCTGCCGTTACAGGCATGCTCGTCTCGAGAATGCGCCACACCAGCTCTTCGAATCCGATGCCGGCAGCAGCAGCTGCCTTCGGTACGAGGCTATGGCTGGTCATGCCCGGAATCGTGTTGATCTCGAGGACCTTCGGCGTCCCGTCAGGACCGACCATGAAGTCGACGCGACCCCAACCGGAGGCACCAACGGCATCGAACGCCGCCATCGACACGTCGGCGAATCGCCTCTCTGTATCGGGCGCGAGGCCGCTGGGGCAGATGTAGCGGGTCTCGTCGCTGAAGTACTTAGCCTGGTAGTCGTAGAAGACCGCCTTGGCTTCGATGCGGATGATCGGCAAGGCGCGGTGGTGGAGGATCGCCGCCGTGTACTCGGCACCCTGGACCCACTCCTCTACGAACACATCGCTGCCGAAACGTGCCGCGGTAGCGAATGCATGCGGAAGGTCTTCCGCCCGCTGCACCTTGCTCATGCCGATGCTCGATCCCTCGCAGGCCGGCTTGACGATCAGCGGCAGACCGAGATCGGCTATTGCCGGACCGAAGTCACGCTCGCCGGACAGCACGCGGTGACGGGGCGTCGGAACTCCGCATGCCGCCATCAGCTGCTTGGTGCGCAACTTGTCCATGGCGATCGCCGAGCCCATGACACCGCTGCCGGTGAACGGCATGCCAAGGCAGTCGAGCAATCCCTGCATCGTGCCGTCTTCGCCACGACCGCCGTGCAGCGCAAGCCAGACCCGGTCGTAACCACCCCTGAGCAAGGCTGCCGGAAAGTCATCTGCCGGATCGAGGCGATGGGCGTCGATTCCGCGCTTCACCAGCGCCTGGTACACCGCGTCCCCGGTCAGCAGCGAAATCTCACGCTCCGACGAAGTGCCGCCGAGCATCACGGCGACCTTTCCGAATGCGCGCGCGTCGCTGACGCGCTGAAAGCCGGCGCGGCTCACGAGCTGGCCTCCCCTATCGGCTCACCGATGACATGCACCTCCGGCACCAGCTTCACACCGTGCTTCTCTTCCACGGTTGCCTGGACGTGGCGGATCAGCGCCTCGATGTCGGCAGCCGTTGCCTTCCCGGTATTGAGGATGAAATTCGCGTGCTTCTCGGACACCTGTGCCCCGCCAATGCGCGTTCCCTTGAGACCCGCTGTTTCGATGAGGCGTCCAGCGAAGTCTCCCGGCGGATTGCGAAATACCGAGCCGCAGCTCGGCATACCGAGCGGTTGCTTGGCCTGGCGTTGCTGTATCAGCGCGCGCACGCCATCAAGGCTGGTCGGGTGCGCCGGATCGAACTGGAACCGCGCCGAGAGATACCATTCAACAGCGGGTCCCTGGACCTCACGGTACGACACCCGATACTGCGCGGGCTTGCGTCGCGCGACTTCGCCACGCCGGTTGACGACCTCGACCTCAGCAACGTGCTGCCAGGTTTCACCGCCGAATGCGCCGGCATTCATGGTCAGTGCGCCACCGACCGTCCCGGGGATCCCGGCGAAGAACTCTGCGGGACCGACTCCCCAGCGCGCGCAGTGGCGGGCCAGTACGGTGCAGGGAACGCCAGCCTCGGCTTCGACCAGTCCGCCTCCCAGATGGCGCAGGTACTCGAGGCAGGCACCGGTAGCTATCACGACGCCCCGGACGCCGCCGTCGCGCACCAGCAGGTTGCTGCCGAGTCCCACCCAATGCACCGGAAGGCCGGGATCGCTGCGCTCGAGAAACTCGACGAGTTCGATGCGGGAGCGCGGCTTGAAGTAGACGTCGGCTGGTCCGCCCACTCGCCAGGATGTATGACGGGCCATCGGCTCCTCGTAGTGCAATCGTGCCTTCTCAGGTTCTGCCATGGCCCTTGCCGTCATGTACCCCGCCTCTGCGCCGGCCTGCGCGCCAGCGCAGCCGGCAGTTTCTGTGCAGCACTGCCGATGTCACCGGCACCGAGAGTGAGCAGCACGTCACCGTCCCTCAGCAGGCCGGCGAGGAGCTTCGGCATGCGCTCGAGTTTCGGAACGAACACCGGCTCCACTGCGCCGCGGTTGCGTATCGCGCGGCAGATCGCGCGGCCATCGGCGCCCGCGATGGGATCCTCACCGGCCGCATACACCTCGGCCACCAGCAATGCATCGGCCGATGAAAGCACGTCGGCGAAATCGTCGAGCAGGTCGCGGGTGCGGGTGAACCGATGCGGCTGGAACGCAACGACCAGGCGCCGGCCGGGCCAGGCATCGCGCGCGGCGCGCATCGTCGCTGCGATCTCCGTGGGGTGGTGGCCGTAGTCGTCGACCAGCAGCGCCTGGCCGCCGCCGGCCTCGACCGGGCCAAGAACCTGCAAACGCCGATCGATCCCCTGGAATTCCGCCAGCGCGCGGACCACAGCTTCGTCACGCACGTCGAGTTCGCCGGCGAGCGCGACTACCGCAAGCGAATTGAGCACGTTGTGGTGACCCGGCAGATTGAGCGTGATGTCGAGCGGCGCCCGCCCGTCGGGCCTCAGGGCGCGGTAGTGGGTACGCATGCCATCGGGGCGTATGTCGGTGGCGCGCACATCGGCACCGGCGCCGGTGCCGTAGGTGATCATCGGCCGTTGCACATGGCCGACGATCGAAGCGACACCAGGATCGTCCAGGCAAAGCACGGCGAGACCGTAGAACGGCAGGTTGTGCAGGAACTCCACGAATGTCTGTCGCAGCCGCTCGATGTCGCCGCCGTAGGTGCCAAGGTGATCGGAGTCGATGTTGGTCACGACGGCGATCATCGGCTGCAGATGCATGAACGAGGCATCGCTTTCGTCGGCTTCGGCAACGAGGTAACTGCCCGCGCCCAGCCGCCCGTTGGTATCCGCACTCTTCAGGCGGCCGCCAATGACGAACGTCGGGTCTTCGCCAGCCTCGGCGAGCGTGCTCGCGACGAGGCTCGTCGTAGTCGTCTTGCCGTGGCTGCCCGACACGGCGATCGCGTAACGGAAACGCATGAGCTCGGCAAGCATTTCAGCCCTGCGCACGATCGGCTTGCGCCCGGCACGAGCTGCAACGATCTCCGGGTTGGTTCCGTCGATGGCCGTGGACACGACAACGACATCGGCCTCGCCGAGATTCCCGGTGCGGTGGCCGATGAAGACTTTCGCGCCGAGGCGCGTGAGCCGCTGCGTGATCGCGGACTCCTTCAGGTCCGACCCCTGCACCTCGTAACCGAGGTTGAGGAGGACTTCCGCTATGCCGCTCATGCCGACGCCGCCGATCCCGACGAGATGGATGCGGTGGATCTTGCGCATCCGGTCCCTCATGCGGCGTCTCCGAGCAGCTGACAAAGATCGGCGATGTCCTCGGTTGCGGCGGGGCGCGCCAGGGCCCGCGCCTGCTCGGCCCGCCGCAGAGCCAGTGAGCGATCTGCAGCCAGCAGATCAAGCTCAGCGGCAAGACGCTCGGGCGTCAGCGTCTGCTGCGGCATGAGCACGCCAGCACCGGTTGCGACGAAGTGCTCCGCATTGCGGGTCTGGTGATCGTCGACGGCGCCTGGAAACGGCACGAGGATCGCCGGCAATCCGGCCGCGGCAAGCTCGGCGATCGTCAGGGCTCCCGCGCGACAGACCACGACGTCCGCCCAGGCGTAGGCAGAGGCCATGTCCTCGATGAACGGCTCCACCCTGACCGCCACATCCGTCTCGCGGTAACGCTCGCGGGCAAGCTCGACGGTTTTCTCGCCAGCCTGGTGCAGGATCTCGGGACGTCGCGCCGCCGGCATCAGCGCAATGGCCCGCGGCACAGTGTCGTTCAACACCTGTGCTCCGAGGCTGCCGCCGAGTACCAGCAATCGCAGCGGACCGGTCCGCCCGGCATGGCGCTCGGCCGGCGCGGGCAGCGCACCAATGTCGCGCCGGACAGGATTGCCCGTGCAACGGATCTTCCGGCCCGCGCCACCGCGGGAAAAACTGCCCGGGAAGGCTTCCAGCACTTCCCGGGCAAATCGAGCCAGAAGACGGTTGGTAAGTCCTGCGATCGCGTTCTGTTCGTGGATGATGAGCGGTCGGCCGAGCAGCCAGGCGGCGACACCGCCCGGTCCGGCAGCGAACCCGCCCATGCCGAGGACGACTTTCGGCCGGCGCCGGCGAAGCACGCTGATGGCATCGGCGACGGCGACGGCAATGCGCCAGGGTGCGAGCAGCCAGGTGAGCAACCCCTTGCGTCGCAGCCCGGTGACACGAAGCGTCTCGAGGGCGATGCCATTGGCGGGCACGATGCGCGCCTCGATTCCCTGCCGCGTTCCCAGCCAGACGATTTCCTCGCTGCGGCTGCGCAGGACACGCGCGACGGCAAGCGCGGGAAACACGTGCCCGCCGGTTCCGCCCGCCATGATGAGTACTGGCGCGCGGCTCATGCGCCCCTCCACTGGGCCAGTGGCCGACGCCGCGTTGCGCCCTCGCCAAAGCGATTCTCGAAGTCGACCCGCAACAGCAGTGCGATGCCGACCAGCGTCACCACGATGCTGCTGCGGCCATAGCTGACCAGCGGAAGGGTCAGCCCCTTCGTGGGCAGGATCCCCATGTTCACGCCGAGGTTCACGAATACCTGGGCGGCCTGCCAGCTGGCGAACCCGAAAGCGAATGCGGCGGCGAACCAGCGCTCCTGCACGGCCGCCTCGCGCGCGATCATGAATGCCCGCCATGCCAGAACGCCGAACAGCGCGACCAGCAGGACCGCTCCGACAAGGCCGAACTCCTCCGCAATCACGGCGAAGACGAAGTCGGTGTGCGCTTCCGGCAGGTAGAACAGCTTCTGCACGCTGCCACCGAGGCCCAGTCCGGTCCACTCGCCGGTGCCGATGGCTATCAGCGACTGGGTAAGCTGGAAACCGGTGTTGTAGGGATCGCCCCAGGGATTGAGGAACGAGGTCAGTCGCACGACGCGGTACGGTGCCGCCAGCGCGACGATGGCACCAAGGCAAACCACCACGGCTCCACAGGCGAAGAAGTCGCGCAGCCGCGCACCGGCGACGAACAGCACGGACAGCGTTACCACCATCAGCATCAGCGCAGCGCCGAAGTCCGGCTGGGCAAGCAACATCAGGCAGCCTGCACCGCTTACCGCAAGCGGCCTTAAGAAACCCTGCGTTGTAGTGCGCAATGCCTGGTTGTGGCGCACCGCGTAACCGGCCATGTACAGCAGGATCAGCAGGCGCGCTGGTTCGGACACCTGAACGATGTTCATGCCAGCGACGTTGAGCCAGCGGGTACTGCCGTTGACGGTACGCCCGAGGCCCGGGACCAGCACCGAAAGCATGAGCGCAAAGGCGCCGATAACCAGCCACTGGCTGTGCTGGCGCCAGAAATCTAGCGGCATCCGGAAAGCCAGCACGCCGAGCAAACATCCGACCGCTATGGCGCCCAGTTGGCGCCAGAAGAAGTACAGCGGCCCGCCATAGTCGCGTTCCGCGAGCGAAATCGATGCCGACGCGACCATCACGAGGCCGATTCCGAGCAACGTGGCCACAGTCAGCATCAGCACGCGATCGACAAACGCGCCGGACTCGATTGCGGACATGCGCCGACGTTCCATGCTGGCGTTCATGGCGCGGCCTCCAGCACGGCGGACGCAAACACCTGCCCGCGGTGCTCGTAGCTGCGAAACATGTCGAGGCTGCTGCAGGCTGGCGCGAGCAGAACGGTCGTCCCGGGCTGCGCGAGAGCCCGTGCGCGGCGCACGGCGGCGGGCAGCGACGCGACCAGCTCGACGGTCGCGACCGCCGCGAGCGCGGTGGCCATCATTTCGCGATCGCGGCCGATGAGGATCACGGCGGCGTTGCGACCACGCAGTGCCGTGGCCAGGTCTTCGAAGGTCTGACCCTTGCCATCGCCGCCGCCGATCAGGATGAGCGGTCCCTCTGTGCTGCCCACGCTCGTGACCGCAGCGGCGACATTCGTTGCCTTCGAATCGTCCATCCAGGTCACGCCGTCGGTCACAGCCACGGTCTGCATCCGGTGCGGCAGGCCGCGAAACGCGCGCAGCGCTGCAACGCAGGCGGAGTCCGGGGCCCCGAGGCTGTGAGCGAGTGCCGCCGCCGCAAGCGCATTGGAGACGTTGTGGCGGCCGGTTGTGCCGAGTTCGCCGACCGCGAGGAGCGGCTCGTCGCCACGAACGAGCAACGCGCCGGGCCCCTGGCCACGAACACCGTAGTGACCGCCGCGGGGTGTATCCAGTCCGAATTCGACGACCTTGCTTCCGCGAGGCACGAGCGACACGAGACTGCGCTCGTCGCGATTGACGATCGCGACTGCGGCACGCGCATAGATGCGCGCCTTGGCGGCGGTGTACGCGGCCATCGTCCCGTGCTTGTCGAGATGATCCGCGGCGACGTTCAGTACGACGGCAGATGCAAGATCCATCGCGGCACTTCGCTCGAGCTGGAAGCTCGAGAGCTCGAGCACATAGCTGTCCGCCGCGGAGTCGAGCAGGTCCAGTGCCGGCGTCCCCAGGTTGCCGCCGACGCCTGCGCGCCTGCCGGCAGCGGCGAGAATCGCGCCCACCATAGTGGTGACCGTGCTCTTGCCGTTGGATCCCGTTATGCCAACCACCGGAGCGCGGCGCTGGGCCATGAAGAGATCGATATCGCTCAGCAGGGGAATGCCGCGCCGGCGCGCGCTTGCGAGAATCGGCAGTTGGAGATCGACCCCGGGTGAAACGATCACCTGCGCGACTCCAGGAGGAAGTTCGCCGGGCAGCTCGCCGCAGATGAGGCCGGCTTCCGGCATCGCCGCGCGGATCGCGGCAGCTGCCGGTGGCGAGACCCTCGTATCGGCAAACCAAGCGCCCTGGCCGCGGCCGGCAAGATGGCGCGCGCAGGATGCGCCGGTCGCGCCCATGCCGAGCACGAGCACGGTGCGAACTTCGCCGGCGTTGCCTGCCTGGTCGAATTTTTCCATTGCCATACCCACGCGCACCAACCGTCCGATCAGCGGATCTTCAGGCTCGACAGCCCGACCAGCACGAGGATCACTGTGATGATCCAGAACCGCACGATGACCTTCGGTTCCGGCCAGCCCATCAGCTCGAAGTGGTGATGGATCGGCGCCATGCGGAAGACGCGCTTGCCCCGCAGCTTGAAGGAAGCGACCTGGATCATCACCGAGAGTGTCTCCATGACGAAGACACCACCCATGATCACGAGCACGATTTCCTGCCGCACGATCACGGCGACCGTACCGAGCGCGCCGCCAAGCGCCAGCGCTCCCACGTCGCCCATGAACACCTGTGCGGGGTATGAGTTGAACCAGAGGAAGCCGAGCCCGGCGCCACAGAGCGCCGCACAGAAGACAAGCATTTCTCCGGCGCCGTCGATATGGGGAACACCCAGGTAGCGCGCGAAGATGACGTTGCCCGCGACATAGGCAAAGACGCCCAGTGCCCCGCCGACAAGCACCGCAGGCATGGTGGCGAGGCCATCCAGGCCGTCCGTCAGGTTTACGGCGTTGCTGGTTCCGACGATTACCAGCATCGCGAACACGACGAAGAACGCGCCCAGCGGTACTGCGGCGTCCTTGAGGTAGGGAATCAGCAGGTTCGTCTCGGCCGGCTGCTCGGCAACCGAGAAAAGGAAATACGCGGCCACCAGCGCGATCACGGTCTGCCAGACGAATTTCGCGCGGGCCGACAGACCCTTCGGATCCCGGCGCTTCAGTTTGCGGTAGTCATCCACGAAGCCGATGAGGCCGTAACCGAAGGTCACGCCCAGCGCCGTCCAGACGTAGCTGCTCGTGAGATCGGCCCACAGCAAAGTGCCGGCACCGATGGCAAGCAGGATCAGCGTACCGCCCATGGTGGGCGTCCCGGCCTTCGCCAGGTGGGTGCCCGGACCATCATCGCGGACGGTCTGGCCGATCTCCTTCGCCTGGAGCCAGCGAATGACGCCCGGGCCGAGCAGGAGCGAAATCAGCAAGGCGCTCAGCGCGGCGAGAATCGCTCGGAACGTGATGTAGGTGAACAGATTGAAGGCCGAGACGAATCGGGTCAGGTATTCGGCAAGGTGGAACAGCATCTCGTCAGCCCCCCCGCCCGCTGTCGGCGGCAAGTGCCTGGACTACGCGCTCCATGCCCATCGAGCGGGAGCCCTTCACCAGCACCGTGAGGTCCGCGCGTATCGCCGAACTGACCAGGTCGGCGATTTCGTCGACAGACTCGCGCCACTGCGCCCGCGCTCCGAACTCGCTTGCCGCAGCTCTGCTGCGCGGACCGGCGCAATAGAGCCGGGTAATGCCGGCGCGCAGGGCGGCAGCGCCCATTTCGCGATGCATGGCATCGCTGTCCTCGCCCAGCTCGGCCATATCGCCCAGCACAAGCCAGCGCTCGCCGCGAATCCCGCCGAGGAAGGAAATGGCTGCACGTACCGAGCCGGGATTCGCGTTGTACGTATCGTCGAAGAGCGCGAACCGGCCGCGCGCCTCGACCTTGCGCAATCTGCCGGAAAAATTGCGCACACTGCTGAGTCCGTCGACGACCGCAGATATGCCTGCGCCGGCCGCCATCGCGGCCGCAGCAGCCCCCAACGCATTCACGACGTTGTGCGCACCGGCCATTTCAAGCCGCAGCGGAACGGCACTCCCCTGCGTATGAAGCGTGAAGCGTATCGCCATGCCGCCGCGGTCCATCGCGATGTCGGTGGCGCGCACGTTGGCGTCGGGATGCAGGCCGAAACTGACGCGTCGGCTGCGGCTGGCACGCTGCCACCATGATGTGAAGAAGCGGTCGTCGCGATTCACCACCGCCGTTCCATCCGCGGGCAGCACATCGAAAATCTCGCCCTTGGTGGTCGCCACGTCCTCGATCGTGCCGAATCCCTGCAGGTGCGCCCGGGCTGCGTTGGTCAGGAGTGATACCGTTGGCGCGGCGATCCGCGCGAGATAGGCGATATCCCCGCGCTTGGCCGCACCCATTTCTATGACAGCAGCCCGGTGCTGCGAACCGAGATACGTCAGCGTGCGCGGCAAGCCGATTTCGTTGTTGAGATTGCCCCATGTGACGAGGACAGCATCGACTTCCCCGCTGGCCGGGTAGTGAGCCCGCATGATCGAAGCGATCATTTCCTTCGACGTCGTCTTGCCGTTGGAACCCGTGATGCCGATCAGCGGCAGACTGAAGCGCTGGCGCCACGCCCGTGCCAGCTCCCCGAACCCCAGTCGCGTTTCGGCCACGACGATCTGCTGCAGCGGCGTATCCTGGCGCTGCTCCACGACCGCACACGCTGCACTGCGCGCCGCCACCTCGGTAATGAAAGCTGCGGCATCGACGCGCGCGCCACGGAACGCAAAGAAGAGTTCATCAGCCGAGATCGTTCGCGAATCACTGCTGACGCCACGGTAGCTGCGGTCCGCGCCATGGAGTATCCCGCCCATGGCGGCTGCGGCATCGATGAGGTTGCCCGTGATCATTGGCGTTGCACGAGGGCGACCCTCGCGGCCTGCTGGTCGGAGAATGGGCGCTGCTCCCGCCCGACGATCTGCACCGATTCGTGACCCTTGCCGGCAATGAGTACCGTGTCGCGCGGACGGGCCGACGCTATGGCATGACCGATGGCGGCTGCGCGATCACGAATCACCGTGACGTCAGCGCCCAGCGGGATGCCTGCGCGGATCGCCGCAACGATGGCATCCGGATCCTCGCCGCGCGGATTGTCATCGGTGATCACGATGTGACTCGAGCCGGCCGCAGCCGCGTCGCCCATCAGCGGACGCTTGCCGCCATCCCGCTCGCCGCCGCAACCGAACACGCACCAGACCTCTCCCTCGCTGTCCTCGGTCAGCACGGCAAGCGCGCGCGACAGCGCATCGGGCGTGTGGGCGAAATCGACGATCACCCGGGGCCCTGCCGGCGCAGGCACCGGTTCCATGCGACCCGGCGGCGCCTTGCACACGGCGAGGGCCTGGGCGATTGCCTGTGGCTCGAAGCGCAGGGCGTGGAGTATGCCGGCCGCCACCACGAGGTTCTCGAGATTGAACGTACCGACCAGCGCCGTAGAAAACCCGAATCGGTCGTTACCTGCGATCAGCTCGATACGCTGGCCGTCCAGGTGCGAACCAAGTCGCCGGATCGACAGCGCCGGCCTCAGTGCTCCAGTGTCGGCGCCTGCGAGTGCAACGGCGGTCAGCCGCGTGCCGGCCGCGAGTTGCGACGCGAGGCTGCGTCCGAAAGCGTCACCGACATTGATCACGGCGTCCGGCGGTGCGAAATCCGCGAACAGTCGTGCCTTGGCGCGGCCGTAGCTTGCTATGTCGCCGTGATAGTCCAGATGGTCGCGGCTCAGGTTGGTGAAGGCCGCGACGCGAAAGCGAACACCGGAAACCCGCCCCTGGTCGAGCGCATGCGAGGAGACTTCGGCGGCGACATGGCGGGCACCGCCATCGGCGAGTATGCGCAGTCTGCGGTGCAGATTGACGCAGCCTGGTGTCGTCAGCTCGTCTGCCCTGACACTGGTACCAAGCCCGCTGCCGAGCGTGCCGATGTAGCCGCAGCGCTCGCCAAGCGCCTCCAACGCCTGCGTGACAAGCCAGGCAACAGTTGTCTTGCCATTTGTTCCGGTGATGCCTGCTATCGCGAGCCGGCTCGACGGCTGCGCGAAGAAGCGCCCGGCGATCGCACCGAGTTGCGCGCGCAGGCCGGGCACTCCGAACCCATCGACGTCTGCGGGCAATTCGGGCGGCGGAAGGTCACGTGACGGTTCCCAGGCAACCACGCGGGCACCATGGCGTATCGCGTCGTCCAGAAACCGTAGACCGTGATCGCGACTGCCGGCACAGGCGAGGAACAGCCCGCCCGGCACGACTTCGCGGCTGTCGCTCGCGATATCGGCGACGTTTATCCGTGCCAGGGCCGGATCGATGCCGGGGATGAGCTTGCCAAGCTGCATGGCAGAGACCGATCTCCTCATGGCAAATTCGCCGCCGTTACGGCCGGCGCGCCAGCGGTCTGCAGCGGTGAAATGTTGTCGGGCGGAATCGCGAGGATGCGCATCGCCCCCTCGACGATCTTCGAGAACACGGGGGCCGCGACATCGCCACCGTAATAGGCTCCGCCCCGGGGCTCGTCGACGATGACCACGACCGACAGACGGGGTCTCGACGCCGGAGCGACGCCAGCGAACACCGCCGTGTAACGCTCCGTGGAGTAGCCCCCGACTGCGAATTTCCGCGCCGTTCCCGTCTTGCCGGCGACGCGGTACCCCGGCACCGATGCCCGGATGCCCGTTCCATCCGGAGCCACTACGTGCTCGAGCATGGCGACGACAGCGCGGGCGTTGTCTGCCTCGATGACCCTGCGACCGATCGGCGCCGACTCCACTCGTAACAGGGAAACCGGGCGCATCACCCCGTCGGCGGCGAGAACGGCGTATGTCTGCGCGAGCTGCAGCGGAGTCACGGACAGGCCGTAGCCATAGGCAAGCGTCGCCTTGGCAATCGGCCGCCAGTTCTTATAGTGGCTCAGCAGTCCCGCCGACTCACCTTCGAAGCCGCTGGACGTAACCCTCCCGAGTCCGAAACGACTGAGCACGCTCCAGAGCTGCTCGGACGGCAACGACATCGCAACTTTCGTCGCGCCGACATTGCTGGACCGAGCGAGCAAGGTTGTCAGGTCGATCAGGCCGAGGTTGTGCTTGTCCTCGATCACCTTGTTGCCGACCTGAATCAGGCCCGGAGAGGTATCGACCCGACTGTCGGGTTGCCACCGCCCGGACTCCAGCGCGGCAGCGATCACCAGCGGCTTGAGACTGGAACCCGGCTCGAACATGTCGGTGATCGCGCGGTTGCGTATACGCGCCGGCACGAACTGGGAGCGGTCGTTCGGGTTGTACGACGGCTGATTCACCATCGCGAGGACTTCGCCGGTCTCGGCGTCCAGCACGACTGCCGAGGCCGACAGGGCGCGGTTGGCATACACGGCCGCTTTCAGCTCGCGATAGGCGAGGTACTGGATCCGCAGGTCGAGCGACGCAGCGACGGTACGCCCGGGGCTCGGTGATTCGAGCCGTTCCACATCCTCGATCACGCGTCCGAGCCGGTCGCGGAGCACCATCTTCTTGCCCGGCCGACCCCGCAACCAGTCGTCGAAGGCTTTTTCGATGCCCTCCTGTCCGACTTCGTCAACGTTGGTGAAGCCGACGACATGCCCGCTCACCTCGCCGGCCGGGTAGTAGCGGCGGTACTCGCGCAGCAGGTGGACGCCCGTAATCCCCCGGTCGGCGATGGCACGCGCATCGGCAGGGTTCATCTGCCGGCGCAGGTACATGAAGTCGTTCTCGACATTGCTGGTGATGTCCCGCGCAAGCGCGCTGGCATCCAGTCCGGTCGCATGGGCCAGCTCCGGAATCTGGTCCGGAACCTGCGCGATTTCCTGCGGACTGACCCAGAGGCTGTCGACAGGCATGGACGCGGCCAGCGGTGCGCCGTTGCGGTCGGTAATCAGCCCGCGGTTTGCCGAAATCTTTGCCGTACGCAGGTGGCGGGCATCCGCTTGGTTGATGAGGAATTGCTTGTTGAATACCTGCAGTTGCACCGCCCGGGCAATGAGCGTCACGCCCAGAAGGACCGACAACGCGCAAACGAGGAGCCATCGCGCCTGAAAGCTCTCGACCGGCGTGAGCGGCAACCTGGTCTTGCCGTTCACTGGGTTATCACCCTCAGTTCGCCGGCTGAAGGGCTGCGCATGCCCATGTCGCCCCGCGCGAGCTGCTCCACCCTCGCATGCGTGGACCAGGCGCTCTGCTCGACCTGGAGGCGGCTCCAGTCGACTTCGAGACGATCCCGCTCATCGGTCAGGGCCTGAAGCTCCATGAAGAGCTTGCGGTTCTCGTGCTTGGCAGTGACGGCGCCAACTGCTGACACGAGTACGGCAAGCGTCAGCCCGGCGAAAGACAGACGCTGGCGAACAGCAGGCGTCACGCGATTTTCTCCGCGACGCGCAGAACCGCGCTGCGCGCCCGGGCGTTGGCCGCGACTTCAGTCTCCCCGGCATGTGCCGCTCCGCCGACGAGCCGCATGGTCGGTTGCGCCGAGGCTGGCACTACCGGCAGGCTCGCCAGGGCCGGATCGATGCGCGAACGGTCGCGCATGAAGCGCTTGGCGATACGATCCTCGAGCGAATGAAAACTGATGACGCAGAGCCGGCCGCCGATCTTCAGGACTTCCAGCGCCTGGGCCAGTCCGGCATCGAGCTCATCGAGCTCGCGGTTGATGAAAATCCGTATCGCCTGGAAAACCCGCGTCGCGGGATGGCGACCTGTCGGCGGGCGATGCACGGTTTCGCCAACGACCGCCACGAGATCACCCGTTGTCGCCAGCGGCCGCCGGGCGCGACGCGCGCCGATCGCCCGGGCGATCCGCCCGGCATCCGGCTCGTCGCCGAATCTGCGCAGGACCTGTGCGATTTCGCGTTCGGGGGCCGAGTTTAGCCACTCGGCGGCACTCGGCGATGCGGCCGGGTCCATGCGCATATCGAGCGGCCCATCGCTCTGAAAACTGAACCCGCGCTGCGCGGAATCGAGCTGAGGCGACGACACGCCGAGATCGAACACGATCCCGTCGACTGCACCCTTCACGCCCTGCGATTCCACGATCCGCCGCAACTGTCCGAATCTTTCTTGTTCGATTGAGAAGCGCCCATCTGCCGCCTCGAGCCTTCGCCCCTCTGCCACGGCGTCCGGGTCGCGATCCAGCGCCATCAGCCGCCCGCCAGCCCCGAGCTGCCCCAGGATCGCGCGGCTGTGCCCGCCCCGCCCGAAGGTTGCGTCGACGTAAAAACCGTCAGCGCGAACGGCAAGTCCACGCAGCACCTGCTCGAGGAGCACCGGCACATGGCTGTCCACCTCCAACCCCCGGACCGTCGCGATGCACGCCACCGCGAAGTCCCTCCGCAAGGCAGCCGGCGCAGCGCTTACAGCGAGAGCTGCTCCAGCTCGGCCGGCAGCGCAATACCATCTTCGGTATCGCCTGCGAGCCAGCTGTCCCGTCGTTCGTTCCAGCGAGCCTCGTCCCACAACTCGAATTTGTTTCCCTGACCGAACAGGATTGCCTGCCGGTCGAGAGACGCGAATTCACGCAGCTCGCGGGGAATGAGAATTCGCCCGTGGCTGTCGAGATCTACTTCGGATGCGTAGCCGACCATGAGTCGCTGCAGGCGACGCGAGCGCTTGTTGAGCGAAGGCAGGCGCATCAGCTTGCGCTCGATCTCTTCCCAGTCAGGTAACGGATAGATCAGCAGGCAGTGATCGGGGTCGACGGTGCAAACGAGCCGCCCTTCGCAGCGCGCAGCCAGACGCTCGCGATAGCGGGCGGGAAATGCCAGCCGCCCCTTCGCATCCAGCGTGATTTGCGTCGCCCCACGGAACATGTGTGGATAGGGCACCAGAGCCCATTTTCTCCCACTTTTTGCCACCCTCGGCCACTATAGGAGCGGCACCCGGCAGCGTCAACAAAAAATCCCATTTAATGCTTTGACGACAGCTACTTAGCCGACGGAATCGGTGTTTTTTTGCCCTGTTCCGGAACGAGGGAATCAGGAAATCATGGGCTTACGGCAAAAAGCTGGAACAGGGCTCAGAAAGGCCTCTGGGGTACCCGGCCTTGCGGGTCGCTCGGCGCACGCCACCGATGTTGCGCAGGAGCGTATCCGGGCCACGGCGGCGAGTCAGCTAAAAACTCTCTATGAATCAGATAACTGGTCGCCTTTACGCAGCCGGCGCGAAGCGCAGCCGCAGCCGACCCTGCAGCGGACCCGGCAGATTCCTCGCCGCCAGCGAGTAGCGCAGCGCCAGCTTCTGGCCGGCGAATTCCGGGTCTACCGCCGGCCGCAACGGCGTTCTGAAGGCCGGCACCCGCCGCCCAGGTTGCAGGCGGCCCAGGTGCGCGGCGGCACTAGCGCCGTGGCGACCGACAGCCCGGGCATTTCGGGTACCAGCAGATCGAGGCTCGCTTACTGCAGCGGTTCGGTGCCGTTCACCCAGAGTGAAAGATTGATTCGCACTGCACCACGCTCGTAACGGTGATGCAGACCAGCGGGCCGCAGTTCTTCCGCCAGTCGCTGCAGCGACTGGCGCGCAGCTATGGCTGCCTCGACCTTTGCCGCGGCAGCGGACGATGGCAACGGACCCACGTCTGGCAGGCGGATATCGAGGCATTCGCAACGCGGATCCTCACCGATACCGACGAGCACCGCCGGTTCGCGGCGCTGGCGGCGGGTCGCGTAAATCGCGTCCAGATCCGCGCGGCGCGCATGCCGGATGCGTCGAACAGCCAGCACTCACCCGTATGCATCGGCGAAGGCGCCGAAGCGGAAGCGAGATACAGCGGATTGCTTGTATCTGTCAGCAACAGCGCGATGACGCACGCCCCATCGATGTCTGCACGTACCAGCTCGATCGACGGAGCGGGATCGATGCTCTCGCGCAGCAGGCCTCGCTGTCTGCCCACGGCGCTTTGCTGATCGGGAGCAAGACCGAGCACCACCGGCGCAGCGCCATCACCTGGCGGACGAGGTGCCACTCCTGGCCGATGCCAGCGGGCAGCGGCCTGAGCAATACGCCCGGCGGCAAGGACTTGCCTGAGTACAGCGCTCGAAGGTCCATGATGGGCATGAGTGGCGATCCCGGACCGCGAGATTAGCCACGCCGCGTCGTCGGCTCCGCCAAGGCCACCGCAGTTCCGGGGAGCAACGGCCCGGGCAACAGCCGGAGGAAAAGAGGAGTCGGCCGGTAAGCCGGGTTCTGTCGAGGGCGATCATCCATCTGGGGCCGCTGTCACCAGCGACCTCAAGCGACCTACCCGGAAGCCCGCGGGGCGACGGTTGCCGGCGCGTTTCCGTGCCGACCTGCTTCCCTATTTGGTCTTGCTCCGGGTGGGGTTTTCCGTGCCGCGGCGTGTTACCACCCGCGCGGTGCGCTCTTACCGCACCTTTTCACCCTTACCGCAGACCTTGCGGTCCGAGGCGGTTTATTTTCTGTGGCACTTTCCGTGGGCTCGCGCCCCCCAGGCGTTACCTGGCACCCTGCCCGCCGGAGCCCGGACTTTCCTCCCGGGGTTGCCCCCGAGCGATCGCCTGGCCGACTCCGGCGGAAACCTTAGACGCTTGCAGCCGGACGCGCAAATCAGCCTGCCTGCTCGCCGCGGGCGGCCAGAGCCAGACGGTACGCATCGCGTCGCTCGCCGCCGGTGATGCGCGCTGCCAGCGCGGCTGCCTGCGAGGCCGGCAATGCCTCCGCCAGGACCCGCACCACGCGCGCGAGTTCCTCGTTCCCTGGTGGTTCATCCGCTGCGCCGGCAACGACGAGAGTGAATTCGCCGAGCCCACCGCCAAGATCGGCTGCGAGTGCCGCAGCAACCTCGGCCAGGGATCCGAAATAGGTGGTCTCGTGCAGCTTGGTCAACTCCCGGAACAGGCAGGCGAGCCTGTCCGGCCCGAAGCGTTCGGCAATGTCCGCGAGAGACTCGGCGATACGATGAGACGCTTCATAGATAACGAGCGTTTCACGAGCTGCCTGCAATTCCACCAGGCGCGCACGCCGGGCCGCGGTCTTCGCGGGCAGGAACCCCTCGAAGCGGAAACGGTCCGTCGGCAGCCCCGCGACCGAGAGCGCTGCGATGGCGGCACAGCTGCCGGGAATCGCCACGACACGCAGCCCGCGCGCGCGTGCAAGCGCGACGACGCGATAGCCCGGATCGCTGATCAGCGGTGTACCGGCGTCGCTGACCAGCGCAACCGATTCTCCCCCAGCCACGGCTGCGACGATGCGCTCGGCCTGATCCACCTCGTTGTGTTCATGCAGCGAAAACATCGGCGTACCGATGGCAAGGGCGCCGAGCAATTTAGCCGTTCGCCGCGTGTCCTCCGCTGCGATGCGTGTTACCGACGCGAGAATGTCACGCGCACGCGAACTGATATCATCGAGATTCCCGATGGGCGTTGCTACAACGTAGAGGGTGCCGTGGCTCGTGTCTGGCATGGATTCAGCCTGGTGGCTGGCGCCATTGTCGCCGCCGCTTGCGGGCCACTACAACTGGCGCCCGCGGCTGCCGGCACTGCCGAGCCGATCATCGAACAGGACCTGTCGTCGGCACCGCCGTTGCGCCAGGCACCACGCCGCGTCGCGCTGATCGTGCCGCTCTCCGGCCCGCAGCGCAGCCTGGGCGAGGCCGTACGCGATGGCTTCATCGCCGGGCAGCTGGCAACGGCTGACAGCCGTGATCAGCCGGAAATCCTGATTTTCGACGAACTCGACGCCGGACAGGATCCGTTCCAGGCCGCGCTTGCCGCCCAGGCGGATGCCATCGTCGGTCCGCTGCTGAAGGACTCGATACCACGAGCGGCCGCGGCGACCGCAGGCATCGCCGTGCTGGCACTGAATACGGTCGAGCCCGGCATACCGGTACCGTCATCGATGCAGCAGTACGCCCTTTCGCCGGAAGACGAGGCGAGATCTGCTGCCGGCCGGGCAGCAGCTGAAAATCGCCTCCGGGCAGTGGCACTCGCCCCCGACAGTGACTGGGGCAAGCGCGTCCTCGGCGCATTCGCGGCGGAGATGGAGCGCCTCGGCGGCAGTGTCGTCGCGTTCAGCTACTACAACCCGGCGGCTACGGATCACACGGCTTTGCTCGAACGCCTGCTGCTGGTCGACGAGAGTCGCGGACGCCATCGTGCGCTGATGAAGCGTCTCGGTACGCCTCTCGAATTCGAACCGCGACGCCGCGCAGATGCTGACCTGGTGTTTCTTGCCGGTACGCCGGCCGCGGGGCGCCTCATGCGACCGCAGCTCAAATTCGTCTACGCCGGAGACCTGCCGGTGTATGCGACCTCGGCGATACACCAGCCGGGCACCAAGGGTGACACCGACATGGATGGCATATCGTTCCCCGATGCGCCAGCCGTACTTGGCTCCGACTCCCGCTCGGCATTGTTTCGCCGCACGATCGAGCTGCAGTGGCCCTCAGGCGGAAGCAGCCGTCTGCGCTTCTACGCCATGGGCCACGATGCCTGGGACCTGCTGACGCAGACGCTGAACGGAACTTCGGGTCCTCTCGACGGCCTCACCGGTGTCCTGACGACTGACGCCCGCGGAATCGTGCATCGCGAGCTGATGTGGGGCGTATTCCGCAACGGCGGCATCGTGACCCTGCCGGACCTGATACCGCCCGAACCCCCGACACCGGACGTTTCCACCCCCTGAATCCGGCGATTCAGGCTCGATTCGCGTGCAGACGACACGGTCCATCTGCGCCATGCTCGTGGCGGATGGAGGTGGGGAATGGACTTCCGCGCAATACCGGCGAAAGCCGCAACCAATCTGACCGGCCGAAGCGCGGAGGACGCTGCGTGCCGATACCTTGTCGCGCAGGGACTGACGTTGCTCGAACGCAATTTCCGCTGTCGATGCGGCGAAATCGATCTCGTCATGCGCGAACGCGGCGTCACGGTGATGGTCGAGGTGCGCTACCGTCTGCGGCCCGCTCCCATACACCCCGCCGTCACCATTACTTTCACAAAGCGCCGGCGGATCCTCGACGCTGCGGCACTTTGGTTGCGAGCACGCCCGGGTTTTTCCCAAGACCCCTTGCGCTTCGACGTCATGGCGGTATCCGGCATGCTCGACAAACCGCGTTGCGAGTGGCTGCGCGCTGCATTCGATGCAAGCGACTCGCGACGTTGACACAAGAGTATGCGCGAGAAACGAGGCCGCTCAGACCCGATGTATCATGTCGCGCCATGAACGACGAAAACGCTATCCGCCAGCAGTTCGCCGACAGCATCGCCACAAAACAGAAGGCGATGGAAACCCTCGTGTCACCAATCGTCGCGGCAGGGGCGCTGATGACCAGCACCCTGCGCGCAGGCGGCAAGATACTCACCTGCGGCAACGGCGGTTCAGCCGGCGACGCGCAGCACTTCTCCGCAGAGTTGCTCAATCGCTTCGAACGTGAACGCCCGGCCTTGCCGGCGATCGCGCTGACGACCGACAGTTCGACGCTGACTGCGATTGCGAACGACTACGCCTATGAGCAGGTCTTCTCGAAGCAGGTCATGGCGCTCGGCAACAAGGCGGACTGCCTGCTCGCAATCTCGACATCGGGAAATTCGCCCAACGTTGTCGAGGCAATGCGCGCGGCGCACGAGAAGGGCCTGTACATCGTTGCGCTTACCGGCAAGAACGGCGGCCGCATGGCTCCCCTGCTCAAACCTGGCGATATCGAGATCCGCGTGCCGGCGGAACGCACCTCGCGGATCCAGGAAGTCCACCTGGTCGTCATCCACTGCCTTTGCGACGCGATCGACCGGGCACTCTATCCCTGAACCGGCCCGGCGTTCAGGACGGCAGCCGGATTACTTGACGACCTTCAGCCGCGCTTTGCCTGCCGGTGCCGGTGGTGCCGGTGGGGGTTCGTCGGGCTGCGGCGCGTCTGACTCTTCCTCGGGGAAAATCATGCCCCGGCCAGTCTCGCGCGCGTAGATACCCAGAACGGCCGCTACCGGCACGCGCACGAACATGGCTGTGCCGGAAAAGCGCGCATTGAAGGTCAGCAATTCGTTGCCGATCTCCAGCTGCGTGACCGCCTCATGGCTGATGTTCAGGACTATCTTGCCGTCACGCACGAACTGGGCGGGGACACTGACCCCCTCCGCATCGGCGTTGACGACGACGTGCGGCGTGTGTCCGCTGTCGATGATCCAGGCGTGCATCGCCCGCATGAGGTATGGCCGCTGCGGGAGGGCGGTCGACGCCATCGGAGGCCGCGCTACTAGCGCATCTCCTGCTCGGCGTCCGACAGGCTGTCACGGAAGGACCGCCGGGAGAAAATGAGGTCCATGTAACGGCGGACAGCTTGAGCGCTGCTCTTCAGCCCTATGCCGTAGTAAGGCAGCCGCCAGAGAATCGGTGCGATCGAGCAGTCGATCAGGGAAAACTCGTCACTGAGGAAAAAGCGCTGGGCGGCGAAAACATCGGCGCTGGCGACGATGCTCTCCTCGAGTTGTTTCCGCGCCCGGGTTGCGGCCTTGCGGTCAGGCGTCCGGTCAAGTTCGTCGACGAGCGGATACCAGTCGCGCTCGATCCGGTGCAAGGCCAGCCTGGTCTTCGCGCGGGACACCGGATCGACGGGCATCAACGGCGGATGGGGAAAGCGCTCGTCGAGGTACTCGCAGATCACGCGCGAGTCGTAGAGCACCAGGTCTCGCTCGGCGAGCGTCGGCAGGCTGTGGTACGGATTCAGATCGATCAGGTCTTCCGGGAAGCGTCCGTCCTGGACACTGACCAGATCCATGCCGATATTCTTCTCGGCCAGCACGAGCCGCGTTCTGTGGCTGTGGTAACCGGTCGGGCTGGAGTACAGGGTCATGCCTTGCGGCCCCTATTTCACGTCTTTCCAGATCTCCTGCTTCAGCAGGTAAGCCAGGATGCCGAATACGAGCAGAAAAGCCAGCACGCCGATGCCAAGCCGCTGCCGCTCGAGCTGCATCGGCTCCGCGACATAGTCCAGGAAATTCACCGTGTCGCGCACGAACTGGTCGTACTCTTCCGGCGAGAGCTGGCCGGGGCTCGTGGCCTGGAATTCCTTGAAGACCTTCTGGGTCATGCCCTCGCCGACGTTGACGTCTTCGAACACGGCCTGCTGCTCGCCCTGCAACTCCCACAGCACGTGGGGCATGGCAGCATTCTGCAGCATGACATTGTTGACCCCCGTCGCACGTGACGGATCGACATAGAAGCCGCGCAGGAAGTTGTAGACGTAATCGACACCCTTGGAGCGCGCGATGAGGGAAAGATCAGGCGGTGCTACGCCGAACCAGCGCTCGGCATCCGCCGGCCGCATGGATATCCTCATGGTCTCGGTCGGCTTCTCGGCGGCAAACATCAGGTTGTCGATGAGCTGCTGCTCGCTGATCTGCAGGTCCTGGGCAAGCCGGTTGTACCGAACGTACTGGGCCGAGTGGCAACCCAGGCAGTAATTGACGAAATTGCGTGCCCCGCGCTGGAGGGACGCGACGTTGCCGACGTCGTTGCCAGCGTGATCGCTCATCGCGCTGCCACCGCCCGCGGCGAGTGCCGGAACAGCGCCGAGCATCGCCAGGCAGGTTGCCGCCAGAGCTGACAGACGAATCGATTTCATGACCAGCACCGGCATCACTCCCCGTGTTGGTACACGACGCGTTCGGGCACGGGCTTGGTTTTCTCTGCCCGCGTATAGAACGGCATTGCGAGGAAGAAAAGGAAGTACAGCACCGTGAACACGCGCGCGGCGTACACGTAGACCTTCTCCGTGGCCGGCTGCAATCCGAGGTAACCGAGCGCGATGAAGCTCACGACGAAGGTGGCGATAGCCGCCTTGAACGTCCAGCCGCGATAGCGGATCGACTTGACCCGGCATCGATCCAGCCAGGGGAGGAAGAAGAGGAGCACGATCGCCGCGAGCATCAGGAACGCGCCCCAGGCCTTGCTCGGCACGGAACGGAGGATTGCGTAGAACGGCGTGAAGTACCACACGGGGGCGATGTACTCCGGGGTCTTCAGCGGGTTCGACGGTTCGAAGTTGGCGTGCTCGAGGAAGTAGCCGCCCATTTCCGGAGCGAAAAACATTACCGCGGAGAACAGCGCCAGGAAGACGATGATCGCCACCAGGTCCTTGGACGTGTAGTACGGGTGGAATGCGATGCCATCCAGGGGGATGCCGCGGCTGTCCTTGCGCTCCTTGATCTCGACGCCGTCCGGATTGAGCGACCCGGTCTCGTGCAGGGCGAGGATGTGCATGACGACGAGGAGGATCAGAGCCAGCGGCACCGCCACGACATGCAGGGCGAAGAAGCGGTTGAGCGTGATGTCCGAGATGAAATAGTCGCCGCGGATCCACTCGACGAGGCCCTCGCCGATGCCGGGCACGGCACCGAACAGCGACACGATCACCTGCGCGCCCCAGTACGACATCTGGCCCCATGGGAGCAGATATCCCATGAAGGCTTCGGCCATCAGCGCCAGGTAGATCAGCACGCCGATGATCCATAGCAGCTCGCGCGGGTTCTTGTAGGATCCGTACATGAGCGCGCGGAACATGTGCAGGTACACGACGATGAAGAACGCCGACGCGCCCGTCGAGTGCATGTAGCGGATCAGCCAGCCCCACTCCACGTCGCGCATGATGTATTCCACCGAGGCGAACGCGTCCTCGGCGGAAGGCTTGTAGTTCATCGTCAGGAAGATGCCCGTGATGAGCTGGATCACCAGCACGACGATGGCGAGTACGCCGAATACGTACCAGACGTTGAAGTTCTTGGCGGCGTAGTACTCGGTGGCGTGTTCCTTGATCATCGACGTGAGCGGGAAGCGCTCGTCGATCCAGTCGATCAGCCGGTCGAAGCGGCTCGTCGGAGCCGCGGCCTCGGTACGTGCGGAGTTCATGCCGCGCCTCCCGTGTCTTCGCCGATCAGGACCAGGTTGTCGCCGACGAACCGGTAAGGCGGGACCGGCAGGTTGGTGGGGGCCGGCGAAGTGCCGGCCAGCACGCGCCCGGCCAGGTCGAAGCGCGAACCGTGGCAGGGGCAGTAAAAACCACCCGCCCAGTCGGCGCCGAGTTCGGGGTCGGCGGGCGCGAATCGCTCGGTAGGTGCGCAGCCCAGGTGAGTACAGACACCTTCGACGACCAGCACGTCATCCTTCAGCGCGCGTACCTGGTTCTTGGCAAAGGCGGGTTGAAGCGAAATTTCCGAGGCAGCGTCCTTGAACAAAGAATCCGGCATCGCCTTCAGCCGGGCCACCATATCGGCGCTGCGGCGGAGAACCCAGACGGGCCGGCCGCGCCAGACAACGCGGACCATCGCGCCCTCTTCCAGCTTGCCGATGTCGACCTGGACCGGACCGCCCAGCGCCTGGGCACGCGCGCTCGGTTTGAACGACGCGACGAATGGGGTCGCCGTAATCACAACGCCGACACCGCCTGCGACGCTGGTCGCAACGGTCAGAAAATGACGTCGGCTGAGGTTGGCCTCGTCGCTCATCGAGCAGTTCCTCCTGGGCACTTCACGTCGGCGGACGCCGCGAAAACCGGCGAATTATACACACGCGAAAAACGGCCTGACCATGAAAAAGCCGTCCGGACCGCGCCCGGACTCGTTCAGGCGACGCGGTGGATCGAAGCGCCGAGCTGATTGAGCTTTTCCTCGATGCACTCGTAGCCGCGATCGATGTGGTAGATGCGGTCCACAACCGTTACGCCGTCAGCAACCAACCCCGCAAGCACGAGACCAGCCGAGGCACGCAGGTCAGTCGCCATGACGGGAGCGGCGGTAAGCCGGTCGACCCCCTGGATGACGGCGGTGTGCCCCTGCAGGCGAATGTTGGCCCCCATGCGCTGCAGTTCCAGCATGTGCATGTAGCGGTTCTCGAAGACGTTCTCGCTGATCGTGGCAACCCCGCCCGCGATGCAGTTCAGCGCCGCGAACTGGGCCTGCATGTCGGTCGGAAACCCCGGGTACGGTACGGTGCTGATGTCGACCGACGCTGGCCGGCCCTTCATGTCGATTTCGACCCAATCGGTGCCGGTCGCGATGACCGCGCCGGTGTCCCGCAACTTGGACAGGATGGCTTCCAGATGATCCGGGCAGGCGTGCCGTAGCCGCACGTGGCCGCCGGTAATGGCGCCGGCCACGAGGAAGGTCCCGGCCTCGATGCGGTCGGGCTGGACGTCGTGCTCCGCCCCGTGCAGTCGACGCACCCCCTCGATCACGATGCGGTTGCTTCCGGCGCCCCTGATACGGGCCCCCATCTTGTTCAGGAAATCCGCGAGGTCGGCAACCTCAGGCTCCCGCGCAGCGTTTTCGATGACGGTCTCGCCGTCGGCAAAAACAGCCGCCATCATGAGGTTCTCGGTGCCCGTCACCGTCACCTTGTCCAGCAGCAGGTGGGTGCCCTTCAGGCGCTCGGCCCTGGCACGTATATAGCCGTCCTCGATGTCGATCTGGGCGCCGAGGGCGCGCAATCCGGCAACATGCAGATCCACCGGCCGCGCACCGATGGCGCAACCACCGGGCAGCGATACGTCGGCACGTCCGTAGCGGGCGACCAGCGGCCCGAGTACCAGTATCGAGGCACGCATCGTCTTGACCAGATCGTATGGTGCCTCGTAGTGCGTGATTTGCCCGGGTTCGACCTCGATGCGCAGCCCCTCGTGGAGCGTGACCCGGACCCCGAGTCGCCCGAGCAGCTCGATGGTGGTGGTGATGTCCCGCAGATGCGGCACGTTGCCGAGCGTGACCTGTTCGTCCGTCAGCAGCGACGCGGCAAGTATCGGCAAGGCGGCATTCTTGGCACCGGAAATGCGCACCTCGCCTTCGAGGCGCCGGCCGCCGGTGATTGCGAGCTTTTCCATTTACCTCGGCCCCGCGCCGCCAGTGGCGTCGCGGGCGGCTTCCACCGGTGTCAGCGTCCGCATCGACAAGGCATGGATGTCCCCGCCCATGCGGCCGCCTATGGCCGCGTACACCAGTTGGTGGCGCTGGATCGGACGCTTGCCGGCGAACGCCTCGCAGACCACAACGGCCTCGAAATGCACGTTGTCGGTGCTGGTCACGCGCACCGTCGCACCGGGCAGGTGCGCGACGATCAACGCTTCGATTTCCGCGGGAGTCATGGCGGTTTCAGCCGGGGATTGCAGGAACGGCCGGCATTATAGCGGCGCCGCTGCGGGCGCGGTCCCGGCCTTCTCCCGTACAATGCGCCAGGCCGCACCGACCACAGGATGCCGATCCGATGAGTTCCCAGCGCAGCGCCGTGGACGTCCGCAGCCTCGCCCGCCGGGTGCTCGATATCGAGTCGCGCGCCATTCGCGAGCTGGCCCCCCGCATCGACGAGTCCTTTGCCCGCGCCTGCGAACTGGTGCTCCAGTGCAAGGGCCGCGCGATCGTCACTGGCATGGGCAAGTCAGGCCACGTCGGCGGCAAGATCGCCGCCACGCTGGCGAGTACCGGCACCCCGGCGTTCTTCGTCCATCCCGGCGAAGCCAGCCATGGCGACCTGGGCATGATCACCCGCGCCGACCTCCTCATCGCCATTTCCAACTCCGGTGAGACCGCCGAAATCGTCACGATACTGCCGCTGCTGAAGCGTCTCGCCATACCGCTCATCACGATGACCGGCAATCCCCGCTCCACGCTGGGCGAGGCCGCCACGGTAGTCCTGGACGTCGCGGTCGCCGAGGAAGCCTGCCCCCTCAATCTCGCACCGACGGCCAGCACGACCGCCACCCTCGCGATGGGTGATGCTCTCGCCGTCGCGCTGCTCGAAAGCCGTGGTTTCACCCGCGAAGACTTCGCGCTGTCCCACCCGGGGGGCGCTCTCGGCCGGCGCCTGCTGCTCCGGGTTGCCGACGTGATGAACAGCGGCGAGGAGGTGCCGCGTGTCGGCCCGGACGCAACCCTGGCGGAAGGCCTGCTGGAAATGACGCGCAAGAGCCTCGGCATGACCGCCGTCGTCGACGATGCCGGCCGTCTGCTCGGCGTGTTTACGGACGGCGATCTGCGCCGTGCCATCGACCGCGCCGTCGACATCCACCGCACGCTCATGCGCGAGGTGATGACCGCGGGCAGCAAGACCATCGCTCCGGACGCGCTCGCCGCCGAAGCGGTGCACCTGATGGAGCAGCACAAGATCACGGCCGTACTCGTCGTCGATGCCGACAGAACCGTCGTTGGCGCGTTGAACGTCCACAATCTCTTCCGTGCCGGTGTGATGTAACGCATGGCCCTGCTGGATGCCCCGCAGCTGCTGGACCGCGCCGCGCGGATACGGCTTCTCGTGCTCGACGTCGACGGCGTAATGACCGACGGACGATTGTGGTACGACGCAGCCGGACGCGAATTCAAGGCATTCAATGTCCGCGACGGCTATGGCATCCGCCAGCTGATGCGGGCAGGAATCACGGTTGCCGTCATTTCCGGCCGCGCGTCGGAATCGGCAGCAGGTCGCATGCGGGACCTGGGAATCGAGCATGCCCTGCTCGGCCGTGAGGACAAGGAGCCCGCCTTCGACGAACTGCTGGCCAGAACCCGGATCGCGGCGGCGGAAACCGCCTGCGTCGGCGACGACGCCCCGGACATTCCGCTCCTGCGCCGCGCGGGACTTGCGGTCGCGGTCGCCGACTGCCACGAATGCCTGGCCCCGGTTGCAGCCTGGCGAACGAGCCGGCCCGGCGGGCGCGGCGCCGTGCGCGAGGTCTGCGACCTGCTGCTCGCGGCCCGGGCGATCGCGGCCTGAGGAACCCCGCGTGTCGGCCCGCAGCATCATCGCCGGCGTTCTTCTCGCAGCGACGGCGCTGGCCAGCGGCTACCTGTTCCTACGCATTCGCGACACGGCGGGGCCATCGACCGAAACCGTCCGCCTGGGTATCGGGTACTACGCAGATCGTGCAACGCTGACCGGGACCGATGAGACCGGCCGCATTCTCTTTCGAATCTCCGCCTCCGGCGTCACCCAGAATCCAGCCGACAGCAGCGTTGCGCTGCAGAACGTGACGCTCGACTACGATCCGGAAACCGAGGCACCGTGGCAGCTGCGGGCCGAGACGGGTCGACTGCCGCCCGGTGGTAAGATGATCGAGCTGTCGGGCAATGTCGTGGCAAGCACCGGCGAAGCCGGGGGCCCCGCGGCGTTCATCCGCACTGATTTCCTCGAGTTCGACACCGGAACCCGCATTGCCGCCACGGACAGGAAAGTCGTCATCGAGTACGCCGGCAGCATCATCAACGCGGTCGGACTACGCGCAGACCTCGCGCGCGACCGGCTGGAACTGCGGTCGCAGGTCAGCGGCAGTTATGTTCGCTAGCGTTGCCCTGGCCTTGCTGGCTGTCGGACAGGCTGCAGCCCAGTCGATGGTGATTCCGGATCTCTCGCTGCAGGTCGGCCTGCCGATCAACCTGAACGCCGACTCTTCGGAATTTGATCGTCGGGACAACCGCTTGCTGTTCCGCGGACTCACCATCACCCAGGGGACGCTCAGTGTGCGCGCCGACACGGCTGAAGCCTCGCGCCTGGATTTCGAGAACAGCCAATGGACCTTCCGCGGCAACGTGGAAATCGACAACGGCGGCGCCCGCGTGTACTGCGAGGATGCCAGGCTGAATTTCCAGGGCCATGAATTGAAGGTCGCGGCGCTTGCGGGAAAGCCGGCGATATTCGAGCAGAAGCGCGCAGACGGCAAGGTGACCCGCGGGCGTGCCGCGACGATCGACTATGACGTCGCCGGTGGCAGCCTCGCGATGTCGGGGAATGCCCAGGTAAACGACGGGGCCAACGAGGTATCCGGCGACCGCATCACCTATGACCTGCGCCGTGAATACGTCACAGCCCAGTCCGGTTCGAACGGCCCGGTCGTCTTCAAGATCGATCCGCCGCGGCCGAGACCCGCTACTCGCACACGGCCATGAGCGTTCTGGAGGCGACCAACCTCAGCAAGCGATTCAAATCGCGCCAGGTGGTCCGGCAGATTTCCTTCTCCATCGGCAGCGGCGAAGTCGTCGGGCTGCTCGGGCCGAACGGCGCCGGCAAGACAACCGCCTTCTACATGATCGTCGGGCTCGTCCCGGCAGATTCCGGCAACATCCTCCTCGATGGCCGCGACCTGACGCCGCTGCCCATGCATCGTCGCGCCCGTCTCGGCCTCGGCTACCTGCCCCAGGAGGCCTCGGTGTTCCGCAAGCTGACCGTCGAGGAGAACATCATGGCGATCCTCGAGCTGCGCCCCGAGCTGACTCGAGCCGACCGGCAGAGCCGCCTGGAATCCCTGCTCGACGAGCTGCACGTCAGCCACGTCCGCGCCAGCCTCGGCATGAGCCTGTCCGGGGGCGAGCGGCGGCGGGTGGAAATCGCGCGCGCGCTCGCCGCCGAGCCCCGCTTCATATTGCTGGACGAACCCTTCGCCGGCGTCGATCCGATATCGGTGCTCGATATCCAGCGAATCATTCGTCATCTCGCCGAGCGGCAGATCGGCGTGCTCATCACGGATCACAACGTCCGCGAGACCCTTGGAATCTGCGGGCGCGCCTACATCATCAGCGATGGCAGCATGATCGCCCAGGGTACCCCGCCGGAAATCCTTGAGAATCAGCAGGTACGGCAGGTGTACCTCGGCGAGGGATTTAGACTGTAAGCTGGCAGTCCAGCAGCACTGAGGCAGCGGGGTCCGGGGAATCGGACAGACACGGTGCGCTCACGGGACCTATGTTGAAACCGTCGTTGCAGCTGCGGGTTGGTCAGCAACTGACCATGACCCCGCAACTCCAGCAGGCGATACGCCTGTTGCAGCTGCCCATTCTGGAACTGAATGCGCAACTCCAGGAAATGCTCGATACCAACGTGATGCTGGAGATCGAAGAGCCCGCAGAGCGCGAGCCCGAGCTGCCGGGCCTGTCGGAGCCCCCTGAGGTTCGAACCGAACCGGTCGCCGACGATGGAGCAGCCACGGAAGGCGATTTCGACTACGACCCGGACGAGAGCGGCGTACTGCCCGAAGACCTGCAGGACTCCAGCCTGTGGAGCGAGGCGTCCGGCGCCCGTGGCAACGATCCCTGGTCGGATGAGAGCCGACCGTCCGACGTTGCCGACCAGACAGGCACGACCCTGCGTGAGCACCTGCTGTGGCAGCTCGAAATGGAGCACTTCAGCCCGCGCGAGGTCATCATCGGCGAGGCCATCATCGATTACGTCAACGACGATGGCTACCTGACCGAAAGTCTCGAGAACATCGCCGGCATGCTGCCCGTCGCTGCGCATTACACACCGGCAGAGGTGGAACAGACCCTCGCCAAGGTGCAGGCGATGGATCCTGGCGGGGTCGGCGCACGATATCTTGCCGAGTGCATCGCGATACAGCTGCACCAGCTCGCGGAAGACGTACCGGGCCGCGATCTCGCGCTGAAGTTGGCGGCAGGGCACCTCGAACTCGTCGCCGAGCAGCAGACGGCGATGCTGCGCCGCAAGCTCGGAGTTTCCGACGCCGAGCTCGAATCAGCACTCGCGCTGGTGCGCGCCTGCCATCCGCGACCCGGGGCAGCCATCCAGTCGAAGACGACCGAGTACGTCGTTCCGGACGTCTTCGTCCGCAAGCACGATGGCCGCTGGATCGTCGAAGTGAATCGCACCCATGCGCCGCGCCTGCGGGTCAACCAGGCCTACGCCCAGATGCTCCGCGGCAACGGTGACCATTCCGTACTGCGCACGCAGCTGCAGGAGGCGCGCTGGCTGGTACGCAGCCTCGAGATCCGCAATGACACCTTGCTGAAGGTTGCCCGCACGATCGTCAAGCGACAGCAGGACTTCTTCGAACACGGCGAGGAAAGGATGAAGCCCATGATCCTGCGCGACGTCGCCGAGGCCGTGGAAATGCACGAATCGACCATCTCTCGCGTGACCTCCAGCAAGTACATGCACACGCCGCGCGGCGTGTTCGAATTGCGATATTTCTTCTCCAGCCAGGTGACCGGGGATGACGGCAGTGAGCAGTCTTCCACGGCGATTCGCGCCAAGATCCGCAAGATGATCGGCCAGGAGTCGCCCGGTGACCCGTTGAGCGACAGTCGCATCGCAGAGCTGCTCCAGGCCGACGGTATCAATGTTGCGCGCAGGACGGTCGCCAAGTACCGCGAGGCGATGAAGATTGCCCCGTCGAGCGGGCGCAAGAAACGACCGCCACGCTGAGCGGAACCGGTACAGGCCAAAAACGAACAACCAAGAGGATACCCATGCAAGTGAACCTGACCGGCCACCATGTCGAGATCACCGATTCCATGCGGGCTTACGTCGCCACGAAGCTCACACGCCTGGGGCGGCATTCCGACCACCTCACGGACGTGCACTGCATACTCACCGTGGAGAAGCTGAGACACCGCGCCGAAGCGAAGCTCAACCTGAACGGCAGCACGCTGTTCGCCGATGCGATCGAGGATAACATGTACGCTGCGATCGATGTACTCATGGACAAGCTGGACCGGCAGATCAAGAAGCACAAGGAAAAACTGAAGGCGCACCACGACAAGCACGACCGCAATGCCGACAAGCGCAGCCGGGCCGTGGACGGCTGAGCAGGGACGGCGCCGGAAATGAGGCTGGTCATCGTCAGCGGCCTGTCTGGCTCGGGCAAGAGCGTTGCACTGCACCTGTTGGAGGACGTCGGCTTCTACTGCATCGACAATGTCCCTGCTGCCCTGCTCGGCTCGATAGTCATGCAGATCGCCGGCACGAAGGATCCGTTCTACGACAAGCTGGCCGTAGGCGTAGACGTCCGCAGCCGCGCGAGCGACCTCGACTCCCTGCCATCGCTGATCCAGCAGTTCCGCAGCAATGGCATCCGCTGCGAAATCATCTTCCTGCACGCCGACGAACAGAGCCTGCTCAAACGTTACGCAGAGAGCCGGCGACCCCACCCCCTGTCAGCACAGGGCGTGAGCCTGCGGGAAGCCATCGCCCGCGAACGGGAGTTGCTTGGTCCCGTGATGGCCGGAGCCGAGCTGATCATCGACACGACCAACACCAGCATCTACCAGCTGCGGGACGCCGTGCGCGGAAGGGTCGGCGTCCGGAACGAGCCAGACCTCAGCGTCCTGATCGAGTCTTTCGGCTACAAGCACGGCATCCCGCTCGATGCCGATTTCGTTTTCGACCTGCGCTGCCTTCCCAACCCGTACTGGGAGTCCAGCCTTCGTACCCTGTCCGGCCGCGACGCACAGGTGATCGAGTTCCTGGAACAGCACGACAGCGTGCAGCGCATGTACGCGGATATCAGCGGATTTCTCGAGTACTGGATTCCCCGTTACCTGGACTTCAATCGCAACTACCTGACGGTGGCGCTCGGCTGCACGGGCGGTCAGCACCGGTCGGTGTACATGGCCGAACGGATCGGCAACGCCCTCTCCCGCCAGTATCCAAGCGTGCACATCCGCCATAACGAGCTGCTCGGCGTCGGGCGGCCACCGCAAGGCGTCACAGCGGAGCGACTCAGCGGGTCTTAAACCGCAGCGCATGAGCCGCTACACTGCGCCGCTCAGCGCAGCGCAGCGGAGCACGGCCGTGATGGCAAAGGACACTTCGGAGACCCGCACCGATCTCGAACACGTGCTGGCTGCGCTGGAGGCCGGCACGGTACGTCAGGTGCAGCGCCTCGTAGGCGCGCTCCACCCGGCTGAAACAGCCCACCTGCTCGAAGCACTGCCGACGGCGCAGCGGCGCATCGTGTTCGACCTGGTTCCGGAAGGGGACCAGGGTGAAGTTCTGGTCGAGTTGACGGACGACGTCCGCGCCAGCCTTGTCGAGGGCATGGAGGCCAGCAAGCTCGTCGCGGCCAGCGAAGACCTGGATCTCGATGACCTCGCCGACTTCGTGGGCGGGCTGCCGGAGGCCGTGACGGCGCAGGTCCTGCACTCGCTGTCCCAGCGCGATCGCGACCGGCTCAACGCCGTGCTGTCCTATCCCGAGGACAGCGCAGGTGGAATCATGAACCCCGAGACGATTGCCGTACGGGCAGACGTCACCCTTGAAGTGGTCATGCGCTACCTGCGCATGCTCGCGTATCTGCCGGACAAGACCGCTGCCATCTTCGTCGTCGACCGGAACGATCGCTACATGGGCGCGCTGCATGTATCGCGTCTGCTGACCCGCGACCCTGCAAGTGTAGTCGGCGACGTGATGGACGAGGATTTTCCGCCGATCCCGGCGTCGATGACCGACACGGAAGTCGCCCGCGAATTCAAGGATCGCGATCTGGTGGCGGCACCCGTCGTCGACGAACGCGGCCAGCTGATCGGGCAGATCACCGTGGACGACGTCGTCGACGTCATCAGCGAGCAGGCGGACGAGGACATCCGGCGGCTCGCGGGTCTGGCAGAAGAAGACGATATGTTCGCACCGGTCTTCACCAGCGCCAGGCGACGGGCTGTCTGGCTGGGCATCAACGTCGCCACGGCGTTTCTCGCCGCGTCGGTCGTGGGAGCGTTCCGGCCCACGCTCGACCAGGTAGTGGTGCTTGCCGTGCTGATGCCGGTAGTTGCCAGCATGGGAGGCATTGCCGGCAATCAGGTGGTCACGCTCATGGTGCGCGGCCTCGCGCTCGGGCGCATCGAGGACTCCAACGCCCGCTGGCTCCTCGCCAAGGAAATCGGCGTGGCTCTGATCAACGGGACGGGCTGGGCTGTCGTTGCGGCCCTGGGCACGCGGCTTTTCACGGACGACTGGGTGGTCGGGGCGATCGTCGGTGCAGCGCTTGTCGTGAACCTGCTCACCGCGGCGATCACGGGTTTCGCCGTGCCGCTGGCCCTGACCAAGCTGCGCATCGACCCGGCCCTAGCCGGGACGGTCGTGTTGACGACCGTTACCGACTGCGTGGGATTCGCGGCATTCCTTAGCCTGGGAACACTGTTCCTCACCTGAACCGCGTTGCTAACCCCTGCCGAGCGCACGCACCCGCTGCGAGTAGTGCTCGGACAGGTCGCGCCAGCCGACGATTCCTGCCGGCGCGTCGAGCGGCTTTCCCTCGAGAAACGACCGGATCTGCTCGCGGCGCGCCAGGCCATCCTCATACCCGAGCTTGATCAGCTCGCGGGTATAGCCATGCTCGAAGAGCAGATAGCTCACGAGCTGGCGCCCACCGTAGTTGAGCGCACCCATGCCACTCAAGAGCAGCTGCACCGCCCGCGGCATCTCGCGCACGTGGCGGATCGCGATTTCGCGGATGTCCCGGCTGGGCAGAATGACGAGCGCATCGATATAGCGCAGCCTTGCTGAATCCGTATCGAGCTGACGGCCCTGGACGTTTTCCAGAATCAGGTTGATACGGGTGAGCCGTTCCAGGTCCTGCGACAACCCGTCCATGAACAATGCATCGAGGATGTAACCGGCGATTCGTCCCATGCTCGGGTATGGAACGGTGTCATCGGACCCCGGTGCAGGCTCCGGCTCCTCGTCGCGGACGCCGATCACGAGCAGCCGGTCGGCGCCGAGGTGCACCGCCGGAGCGAGCGGGGTCGCCTGGCGCATGGCTCCATCGCCGTAGAACTCGCGGTTGATCATGACGGGCGGGAACATCATCGGCACGGCGATGCTCGCCATCAGGTGATCCAGCGTGATGCGCGAGGGCCGTCCGACGCGGCGGACACGGTCCCACGGCACGTGCGTATCCCGCCCCTGGTAGAAGGACACCGACCGCGCCGATCCGTAGCCCGCGCAGGTCACCGTAACGGCGTCGAGGTACCCGCGATCGATGGACTCCTGGATCGCATCGAGATTGATGGCGCGGCCGAGCATGTCCCGCAACGGGCTGTTGTCGAGCAGTGAACGCGGGTTATTGACGCCCAGCCCGCCAAAGACCAGCGCTGCGGCCCAGTGCGCGCTGCTCTTCAACATGGTGAGCGAATCCGACTTGAACACGTGGTGCGAGCGGAAGCTGCCCCATACGCGCTCGAGATCCGCCACGGCGTGGCGGAATACGCGCGCCTGGCTGGCAAGTACCGCGGAACTTATGGCACCGGCCGACGTGCCGCTGATGACCGAGAAGGGATTCGGCGAACGACGAGGCAAGACGTCGGCGATCGCCTTGAGCACGCCCACCTGATAGGCACCACGGGCGCCGCCACCGGGCAGGATCAGCCCGATCTTGCGGTCACCCGATGGCACCGCGTGCAAGCCCGTGCGCTCCCTGGACATGACCGAATGCGCACCCCGGCGGTCGATCAGCGTATGCGGCGAGTCTACGCACAGGCCGCGGCGCATCACAAGAGAGGCAGGTCACGGTGCTATATTCCTGCGAACGAACACCCACGGAGAAATCCCATGCGACGGTCTTCCTTGAGAGTCCTGACGGCGTTTCTGCTGCTCGCCATTGCCGCGCCGACCAGGGCGGGGGTCACCGTTGGCGATACGGCACCTGACTTCAGCCTGCCGGACCAGGCCGGGCGGACACATACGCTGGCGGAGCACCGGGGCCGCTGGATCGTTCTGTACTTCTATCCGAAGGACCAGACGCCCGGCTGCACGAAAGAGGCCTGTTCCTTCCGCGACAATATCTTCGCCTTCGAGGATGCCGGCGCCCAGGTGCTGGGCGTCAGTCTCGACGACATGAAGTCACACGAGGAGTTCGCAAAGAAATACAGCCTGCCGTTCCCCCTGCTCGCAGATACGGAAGGCAAGGCGGCTGCAGCCTACGACGTATTGAACGTGATCGGCCCGATGCGCCTGGCGAAGCGCCAGACGTTCCTGATCGACCCCCAGGGCCGGATCGCCAGGCACTACGCGAAGGTCGATCCGGAAACCCATTCGGCAGAAGTGCTGGCCGACCTCAAGGCCCTGGTCGGCAACGAGCCCGGCTGAGGCCTTTCAGCGTCAGGCCATCTTTGCCGGCGCCGTCGTCTGGGTGGCGTCGTGGCGGCGCGCGGCCGACCAGGCTGACCAGCCCCACAGCGCCGAGATCACGGCTGCGACGCCGAAAATGCCTGAACTCGCCATGCCGGCAGCGACGAGCGCCGCATGCGCGGAACCGCTGACCGCATCGCCTGCGCGATATACCAGGGTATCGATGATGTTCTTCGCCTTGTACTTCATGTCGCGCGGCACGGACGTGAACAGCATCTCGCGACACGGGCGCATGATCGAGTATTCCCCGACGCGCCGCACGATCATCGTGCCGACGATCGCCCAAAGCACGGGATTGGTCGCCAGCCACAAGTAACCGGCGACCATCAGGCCCGGCACGATCACGATCAGGGTCGAGAGGGAGAACCGGCGGGTCAGCTGCCCGAGCAGCACGAGCTGGATGAACAGGGCCGCCGACTGGACACCGAAGTCGATCCAGCCGAACAGCTGGGTCTGCTCGTCAGGGTTGGGTACCAGCTGGTCCACCAGCGCCTGCTGCTCCAGGTAGAGAAACGTGCTGACCCAGGTGAGCAGGAAAACGAATACGGCGATGCCGGCCATCACCGGGTCGCGCAATACCTGCGCAAAACCCGCGAACGGGTTGCCGCCGAGCGGGCGGTCATTGCCCTGCGCGCTGATGCCCGCGGATGCCTGGGACAGTTGCCAGCGGTTGAGGACACCCACCAGGGGGACCGCTGCAACGAGCAGCGCAGCGGCGACCAGCAGGAGGTTCAGCGTACCGATCGTGCCGGCAAGTGTCGCCGTAACCAGCGGCCCGGCAAGGCCGCCGAGGCTGGTCCCGGCGGCGATGAAACCGAAGAGCCTGTGCGACTGCTCCCGCGAAAAGATGTCCGCCATGAAGCTCCAGAAAACGGACAACCAGAAGAGATTCACAACCGACAGCCACACGAAGAACACGCGCGCGATCCAGGAGTGATCATCCTGCACGTAGAACCAGATGTAGAAGAGGACAAGGTTCGACGCGAAAAACAGGTAGAGAGCCGGCAGCAGCGCCGCTCTTCGCAGCCTTGCGGCCAGCGAGCCGAATAACGGTTGTATGGCCAGCGTGCAGGCGAAAGTCGCCCAGAAGAGTATCGGCAGGTTGGAGACGCCGGACGTGATGCCCATCGTCTCTCGCACCGGCCGCAGGATCGAATAGCCGCTCCAGACGAGGAACAGCAGCGAAAAGGAACCGAGGAGCCCTTTCATTTCCTCCGGGCGCACTGAAAAGGTGCGCATGAAAAATCCGGCGACCGGTCCATGCTGGGCTTCCGTCGACATCGCTCGCCTTTCTGGAATTCTGGTTACGGTTCCGTGATCACGCGCGCAGTATCTTCATCGAATTCGTACCGCCCTGCACGCCCGTGAGGTCGCCCTTGGTGATGACCACCAGGTCACCCTCGTCGATGTGCCCTCTTTTGCGCATCAAGGCCAGCAACTCCTGGTTCACGAGCGACGGGTCGGGCCGACTGAGGTCGAACGCGACCGGGTAGACGCCGCGGTAAAGCTGGACGCGCCTGCAGGTTGCCTCGTGGCGCGTAAAAGCGAAGATCGGTATGTCGCTGCGGACCCGCGACATCCACAGGGCGGTGCTGCCGGTCTCGGTGAGGGCTGCAATCGCCTGCGGCTGCAGGTGATTGGCCGTGTACATCACAGCCATCGCGATGGCCTCGTTGATGCTCTGGAACCGGTCATCCGCCCGATCGCGCGGTCGCCCCGCCGAGAACTGGTAGGTCTCCGCTCCTAAGCAGACCTCCGCCATCGCCGCAACCGCCCTGACCGGGAAATCGCCGATAGCCGTTTCGGCCGACAGCATGACGGCGTCCGTGCCGTCCATGACGGCATTGGCGACGTCCGATACTTCCGCGCGCGTGGGCACGCGGCTGTGCACCATGGACTCCATCATCTGGGTGGCCGTAATCGCAACCTTGCGCCGGGCACGGGTGAGCCGGAGGATTTTCTTCTGCAGGCCCGTGAGGCCCGCGTAACCGGTTTCCACGCCGAGGTCACCGCGGGCAACCATGACGGCGTCCGAGGCATCGATGATCGACTCGAGGTTCGTGACAGCCTCGCTGCGCTCGATCTTGGCGATGAGATGCGCATCGCCGCCGGCCTTGCGCAGCAGCTCGCGCGCCTCGACCATGTCGGCGGCGCTGCGCACGAAGGAGACGGCCAGCCAGTCGAGCCCGGCGCCGGCAGCGTAGCGGATGTCCTCGCGATCCTTCTCCGTCAGTGCCGCAGCCGAAAGCCCGCCGCCCTGGCGATTGATGCCCTTGTTGTCGGAGAGATCGCCGCCGGCCACAACCACGCAGACGACCCGGGTTCCCGCGACCCGCTCGACGGTCAGCAGGATGTTGCCGTCGTCGAGGAGCAGGGAATCCCCGGGCGAGACGTCCTGCGGCAGCCGCTCGTAGGCGATTCCTACACCGTCCGCGGTGCCGGCCTGCGGGTCCATTGCCGTGTCCAGCACGAAGCGGCTGCCCTCCGCCAGCGTGACGCAGCCCTCGCGAAACCGGTTGATGCGGATTTTCGGCCCCTGCAGGTCACCGATGATCGCCACGTGCTTGCCGGCCGCAGCAGCAGCTTCGCGAACCAGCCTGATCTGGCGGCCCCTGTCGTCCCAGCTGCCGTGCGAGCAGTTGATCCGGACGACATCCGTGCCGGCCTCTATCAGCTCGGCCATGACACCAGGTTTCTCGGTGGCTGGCCCGAGTGTGGCGATGATCTTTGTCCTGCGCATTCCAGTACCCGTGAGGCTGGGGCGCGGCGATTATCCCATTTAGCTGGCCCGACGCCAGTTCAGCCGACCTGGCCGACCACTATGACGCGCAAGTCGTTGGCGTTCGTTCCGGTCGGACCGGCAACAACCAGATCGCCGAGCGCGTCGAATACCGGCCAGGAGTCGTTCGCGCCAAGGCGTGCCTGCACGTCTATGCCAGCGGCAGCAGCGCGAGCTGCCGTCGAGCCGTCGATCATGGCGCCGGCGTTTCGCTCGGTGCCGTCGATGCCGTCGGTATCGGCCGCCAGCGCGCTGAATCCGTCGGTGCCGGCCAGTTCTATCGCCAGCGCCAGCAGGTAGGTTCCGTTGCGGCCGCCCCGGCCAGCACTGTTCGTGACTCGCACTGTCGTCTCGCCGCCGGTGACGAGTGCCACTCGCCGACGTTGCGCACGCAGGCTGCGAACGAGCCCGGCATGTGCGCGGGCCAACTCCGCCGCGTCGCCGCTTACGCGGTCATCCATCAGCAAAGGCTCGAACCCGGCGCCCGCCAGCAGCTGCCCTGCCGCGGCAAGCGCATCGGCCGATCTGGCGCAGATCGTCGAGGTGACGCGAGCGAACGCGGCGTCGAGTGGTCGAGGCCCCGCGGCGGCGGGGTCCTCCAGCATGCGCCGCACCGGCGCTGGCAGGGTGCAGTCGTACTTCGCGATCACATCGCGGGCATCGGCAAGGGACGTCGGGTCGGGGCTGAACGGGCCGGAAGCGATGTCGGCGATGGCGTCGCCCGGCACGTCGGAAATGGCGAGCACGACGACCCCGGCAGGCTGCGCCGCAACCGCCAACCGTCCGCCCTTTACCGCCGACAGCTTGCGACGCACGCAATTCACCTCGCTGATCGTCGCGCCGCTGGCAAGAAGCAGCTTCGCCGCTGACTGCTTGTCCGCGAGGGTGATGCCCGGCGCAGGCGCCGCCAGCAACGCCGAGCCGCCACCGGAGACCAGCGCGATCACGCGATCGTCCGGGCCGAGTCCCTGCAGGCAGGAAATCACGCGCCCGGCTGCCGCCACGCTCGCGGCATCCGGGACCGGGTGACCTGCTTCCAGCACCTGGATGGCACCGGTGCCGGCGGTGCCTGCCTGACCCCGCTGCGTGACGACGACGCCGGAGGCTGGTCCCGCGTAATGCGCGCTGAAGACTTCGGCCATCGCGGCCGCAGCCTTGCCGGCACCGACAACTACCGTGCGGCCGCGGGCCGGTGGCGGCACATGCCGGGGCAGGCAACTGCGGGGATGAACAGCGGCGACGGCGGCGCCGAAAGCGGCCAGCAGAAGCGCGCGGGATCCGGCGAGTTCGCGAACCGTGTCCGCCACGCCCTAGCGGTCAGCGGGACTGGCGAGCCCGCTCCTCCAGAATGGCAACGGCCGGCAGCGTCTTGCCTTCCAGGAACTCCAGGAAAGCGCCACCGCCGGTGGACACGCAGGAAACGCGCTCGACGAGGCCGTAGCGGTCGAGAGCGGCAAGCGTATCGCCGCCGCCCGCGATGCTGAAAGCAGGACTTGCCGTGACGGCTTCGGCAAGGCGCCGCGTGCCGGCCCCGAACTGCTCGAACTCGAACACGCCGACCGGACCGTTCCAGACGATGGTGCCCGCGTTCTGGCAGATGGCAGCGTATCGCTCAGCGGTCTCAGGTCCGATATCGAGGATCATCTCGTCACTGCGCACGTCGCCGACTGCACGCACGGTCGCGCGGGCAGACTCTGCAAACTCCGTCGCCACGACCACGTCTACCGGAAGCGGGATCGACGCTCGCCCCTGGCCCGGCGTCAGCAGACGCCTTGCCTCCCCCACCAGCTCGGCCTCGTGCATGGACTTGCCGAGCCCATGGCCCGCGGCCGCTATGAACGTGTTGGCGATCCCGCCACCTACGATCAGCGTGTCCACCTTGCCGACGAGATTGTCGAGTACCGACAGCTTGGTCGACACCTTCGACCCGCCGACGATGGCAACGAGCGGCCGGCGCGGGTTGCTCAGCGCCGTGCCGAGCGCTTCGAGCTCACCGGTCAGCAACGGCCCGGCGCAGGCAACAGGCGCGAACTTTGCCACCCCGTGTGTACTCGCCTCGGCACGGTGGGCGGTGCCGAAAGCGTCCATGACGAAAACGTCGCAGAGAGCGGCCAACCTGCGCGCCAGGTCCTCGTTGTCCTTCTTCTCACCTGTGTTGAATCGCACGTTTTCGCAGAGCACGACTTCGCCCGGCGCCACCTGTACGCCGCCCAGCCAGTCGCGCTCCAGCCGCACCTTGCGGCCCAAGAGCGCGCTTAGGCTCTCGGCTGCAGGTTGCAGCGAAAACTGCTCGTCGAACTGACCCTCGGCCGGCCGGCCGAGGTGTGACAGCAGGATGACCGCCGCGCCCTTGCCCAGCGCCTGCTCGATGGTCGGCAAAGTGGCGACGATGCGCGCATCGCTCGCGACCTTACCATCCTTCACCGGCACATTGAGGTCTGCGCGGATCAGGACCCGCTTGCCGGCCAGGGCGAGATCCGCCATGCGCAGCACGTGCATCGGGGAACCTCAGCGCGCGTTCACGAGAGCCAGCGTGGTGTCGAGCATGCGATTGGAGAAGCCCCACTCGTTGTCGTACCAGGCGAGGACCTTCACCAGCGTTCCGCCCATGACGCGCGTCTGCGTCGAGTCGAACACGGAACTGAGCGCGTTGTGATTGAAGTCGACGGAGACGAGCGGCTCGGTGTTGTAGCCGAGGATACCCTTGAGGTCTCCCGCGGAAGCAGCCTTCAGGATGCCGTTGACCTCGTCGACCGTCGTCGGCCTCGCAGCCGTGAAACTCAGGTCGACGATCGACACGTTGATGGTAGGCACACGCATCGCGAAACCGTCGAGCTTGCCGTTCAATTCCGGCAGCACCAGTCCCACGGCCGCCGCAGCGCCGGTTTTCGTCGGAATCATCGACTGCGTCGCCGATCGGGCGCGCCGCAGGTCCTCGTGGTAGACGTCCGTGAGCACCTGGTCGTTCGTGTAGGCGTGGATCGTCGTCATGAGCCCATGCACCACACCGAGCTTCTCGTGGAGTGGCTTGACCAGCGGGGCCAGGCAATTGGTCGTGCAGGAGGCGTTGGAGATGACCGTGTCGCTGGCCTTCAGCGTCCGGTGGTTCACGCCATAGACGACAGTCGCATCGACATCCTTTCCGCCCGGGGCGGAGATCACAACCTTCCTGGCGCCGCCCTGCAGGTGTGCCGCCGCTTTTTCCTTGCTGGTGAAAAGACCGGTGCACTCCAGCACGACGTCAACGCCGAGATCCTTCCAGGGCAGCTCCGCAGGATTGCGCTTGGCGAGCACGCGTATGCGATCGCCGTTGACGAGCATGTAGTCGCCATCGACCGAGATGCTGCCGGGAAACTTCCCGTGTGCGGTGTCGTACTTGGTCAGGTGGGCATTGGTTTTCGAATCGCCGAGGTCGTTGACGGCGACGATGGAAATCTCGCGATTGCGCTCTGACTCGTACAGCGCGCGGAGCACGTTGCGGCCGATGCGCCCATAACCATTGATGGCAACTTTGACTGTCATGATCTCGTACTCCTCACATTGCCTGTACGTTCTTCACGACGTTCTCGACCGTGAAGCCGAAATGTGCGAACACCTGTGCCGCTGGCGCCGACTCGCCGAATCGGGTCATGCCGATCACCCGCCCAGCCGGACCGACCACGCGATGCCAGAGATCAGGCACACCGGCCTCGATGGCGACGCGCTTCGCCACGCCCTCCGGCAGCACGCTCTGCCGATATGCCGCGTCCTGCTGCAGGAACAGAGGCAGGCTCGGCATGGACACGACGCGGACCCGCCGGCCCTGTTCCGACAACTGCCCGGCCGCTTCGATCGCGAGGCCGACTTCCGAGCCTGATGCGATCAGGATGATCTCGGGGTTGGCGCAGTCCTTCAATACGTAGCCGCCACGGCGCACAGCCGCGAGCCGTGACTCGTCGCGTTCCTGCAGCGGCAGGTTCTGGCGGGACAGCACCAGGCAGGTTGGCCCGTCACCCCGTTCGATCGCGTCGCACCATGCGATGGCCGTCTCGGCCGCGTCGCACGGCCTCCATACCCGCAGGTTCGGCACGATCTGCAGGCTGGCAACGTGCTCGACCGGCTGGTGGGTGGGGCCATCCTCCCCGAGCCCGATCGAGTCGTGGGTAAGCACGAAGATGCTCCTGATCTTCATGAGCGCCGCCATTCGCAACGCGTTGCGGGCGTAGTCGGAGAACACGAGGAACGTGCCGCCGTAGGGAATGAACCCGCCATGCAGGGCAACGCCGTTCATGATCGCGCCCATGGCGAACTCACGTACGCCGTAGAAGACGTAGTTGCCGTCCGGCTGTTCGCGGCTCACCGGCACCGAAGTGGACAACCTGGTCAGGTTGGAACCGGTGAGGTCCGCGGAACCGCCGAGCAGATCGGCAAGCCCGGGCGAGATGGCATTGAGCGTGTCCAGCGAGGCCTTGCGCGTGGCCTTGGGGGCCTTGTCTGCCGCCAGCTTCGCGATGGCGGCGGACGCCGTCGCGGCCCAATCGTCGGGAAGCCGGCCATCGAGCCGCCGCTCCAGCTCCGCGGCGAGGGCGGGATGGGCCGCGCGATAGCTGGCCAGCACTTCGCGCCAGGCGGTCTCCGCTGCCGCACCGGCCGCGCGGGCGTCCCAGCGGGCGCGGATGGCATCCGGCACCTCGAATGGTGCGTGTGGCCAGCCGAGCTTTTCACGTGCTGCCGCGACTTCCTTCGCACCAAGCGGAGCGCCGTGGGTTGCTTCGGTGCCCTGGAGATTGGGCGCACCATAGCCGATCACTGTCTTGCAACAAATCAGCGTCGGTTGCGAGCTGTTCTGGCGCGCAGCGAGCAGCGCCGCCTTGACCGCCTGCGGATCGTGACCATCTACATCGGGGACAACCTGCCAGCCGTACGCGCGGAAGCGGGCCGGCGTGTCGTCGCGAAACCAGCCGTGGACCTCGCCATCGATGGAAATGCCGTTGTCATCGTAGAGGCAGATGAGCTTGCCGAGACCGAGCGTGCCGGCCAGCGAGGCCGCCTCATGGGATATCCCTTCCATCAGGCAACCGTCGCCGAGGAACACGTAGGTGTAGTGGTCGACAACGGCCAGGCCCGGCCGGTTGAAGCGCGCAGCCAGCAGCCGCTCGGCGAGCGCCATGCCGACCGCATTGGCGAGGCCCTGCCCCAGTGGCCCGGTGGTGGTCTCGATGCCGATCGACAGGTCGTGTTCCGGATGTCCGGGGGTTCGCGCGCCGAGCTGGCGGAAGCGGCGCAGTTCATCCATCGACAGTGGATACCCGGCAAGATGCGCTACGGCATAGAGCAGCATCGAGCCGTGGCCGTTCGACAAAACGAAGCGGTCGCGATTCGGCCAGGCTGGATTGGCCGGGTTGTGGCGGACGAAGTCGTTCCACAGGACCTCGGCGATATCGGCCATGCCCATGGGCATGCCCGGATGGCCCGAATTGGCCTGCTGTACGGCATCCATCGCGAGCGCGCGGATGGCATTGGCGAGATCGCGCCGGGAAACCGCGGCGGCGGCGTTTTTCGTTGTCATGGCTCCCCGGCCGGGCGAAATCCGCTTGACCCCTTAGCGAGGGGCGCGAATTGTCGCGTACTCCATGACACCCCGCAACGGCCGGGGTTTCGGGCCGGGGTCGCGGACAGGGCTCGTGCGAGCAGCCGGCAATCGAAAGCTTATGTGGAATCTCCTGCCCGGACGTCAGGCGAAAAGCGGCGGCTATCACGGCAGAAACGGCCGGTGCGCTTATAATGCCGCGCTCGCGAATAGCCCATAACGGACCGGCGCAATGCCCAATCGCAGCCTCTTCACTTCGGAGTCCGTCTCCGAGGGTCATCCGGACAAGATGGCCGATCAGATTTCCGATGCCGTGCTGGATGCGATCCTCGCCCAGGACCCGCGGGCCAAGGTCGCCTGCGAGACGCTCGTCAAGACCGGCTTCGTTCTCGTCGCCGGCGAGATCACGACCTCGGCGTGGGTCGATCTCGAGCCGCTCGTGCGCGACGTCGTGAACGACATCGGCTACAACGATTCGGATCTGGGCTTCGACGGCAACGCCTGCGCGGTATTGAATGCCATCGGCAAGCAATCCGGCGACATCGCCCAGGGCGTCGACCGCAAGGATCCACGCAAGCAGGGCGCAGGCGACCAGGGAATGATGTTCGGCTACGCGGCAAACGAGACCGACGTGCTGATGCCGGCGCCGATCACCTTCGCCCACCGCCTGGTGAAGCGCCAATCCGAAGTTCGCAAGAGCGGCAGGTTGAAGTGGCTGCGACCCGATGCAAAGAGCCAGGTGACGATGGTCTACGAGGACGGCAAGCCCGTGGCGATCGACGCCGTGGTGCTTTCCACGCAGCACTCCCCGAGCGTGAACCAGAAGACGCTGAAGGAAGGCGTCATGGAACTCATCCTGAAGCCGGTGCTGCCGAAGAACCTCATCCACAAAGGCACGAAGTTCCATATCAACCCGACCGGCCGCTTCGTCATCGGTGGACCGATGGGTGATTGCGGCCTCACGGGCCGCAAGATCATCGTCGATACCTATGGCGGCATGGCCCGGCACGGTGGTGGCGCTTTCTCCGGCAAGGACCCTACCAAGGTCGATCGCTCGGCAGCGTATGCAGCGCGTTACGTCGCCAAGAATGTCGTCGCCGCCGGCATCGCCTCCCGCTGTGAAGTGCAGTTGTCCTACGCGATCGGCGTCGCCGAACCAACCTCGGTGCATGTCGAGACCTTCGGCACCGGCAAGGTGGCGGACGACAAACTGACGAAGATCGTGCGCCGGAACTTCGACCTGACACCCTACGGCATATGCGAGATGCTCGACCTGCACCGCCCGATCTACCGCCCGAGCGCGAGCTACGGGCACTTCGGGCGGTCGGACGCCGGCTTCCCCTGGGAGCAGACCAACAAGGCCGCGGCCCTGCGCGACGCGGCCGGCATCCGCGGTCGCGCCTGACGCGTCCGCCAGAGAAGAACCGAGGAACAACCCGATGAGCAGCAAGCCTTCCGCGATTCCGCAGCAGCACGACTACCGGGTGGCCGACATCGGCCTGGCCGACTGGGGCCGCAAGGAGATCCGGATCGCCGAGACCGAGATGCCGGGCCTCATGGCGGTCCGGGACGAGTACGCCGCTGCGCAGCCCCTTAAAGGCGCGCGCATCGCCGGCTGCCTGCACATGACGATCCAGACGGCGGTGCTGATCGAGACACTCGCCGCGCTCGGCGCCGAAGTGCGCTGGTCGTCCTGCAACATCTTCTCGACGCAGGACCACGCGGCCTCTGCCATTGCCGCTGCCGGGATCCCGGTATTCGCGTGGAAGGGCGAAACCGAGGAAGAGTACTGGTGGTGCGTCGAGCAGACGATCAGGGGGCCGAACGGCTGGCTCCCGAACATGATCCTCGATGACGGCGGCGATCTGACCGCGATCATGCACGACAAGTATCCGGAGCTGATGAAGAACGTCCGGGGCATCTCCGAGGAGACCACCACCGGCGTCAAGCGGCTCTACGACATGGCCAAGGCGGGCACCCTCGCCTGCCCCGCCATCAACGTCAACGACTCGGTCACCAAGTCCAAGTTCGACAACCTGTATGGCTGCCGTGAGTCGCTCGTGGACGGCATCAAGCGGGCGACGGACGTCATGATCGCAGGCAAGATCGCCGTGGTCGCCGGCTACGGCGACGTCGGCAAAGGCTGCGCGCAGTCGCTGCGCGGCCTGGGTGCAACGGTGTGGGTCACGGAGATCGACCCGATCAACGCCCTGCAGGCTGCGATGGAGGGCTACCGCGTCGTCACCATGGACCAGGCGGCGGACAAGGCCGACATCTTCGTGTCCGCCACAGGCAATTTCCACGTCATCTCCCACGAACACCTGAAGGTGATGAAGAACCAGGCGATCGTCTGCAACATCGGCCACTTCGACAGCGAGATCGACGTCGCGAGCCTGCGCCAGTACAAGTGGGAGAACATCAAGCCGCAGGTCGACCACGTGATCTTCCCGGACGGCCGCCGCATCATCCTGCTGGCCGAGGGGCGCCTCGTGAACCTGGGTTGCGCGACCGGCCATCCGTCGTTCGTGATGTCCAACTCCTTCACCAACCAGGTGCTGGCCCAGATCGACCTGTGGAGCAACCCCGGCAAGTACCAGCGCCAGGTGTACGTGCTGCCGAAGCATCTCGACGAAAAGGTCGCCCGCCTGCACCTGAAGAAGATCGGCGCCGAGCTCACCACGCTGACCGAGAGACAGGCCGAGTACATCGGCGTGTCGGTCGACGGCCCCTACAAGCCGGATCACTACCGCTACTGAGACAGGGCACCCGGTTCCGGCGGCAGCCGCTGCCGGAACCGGACTTTCCGCACAATCGGGCCTGATCGGCTGAGACCTGCGCCCGTCCGTGCCGCCGGCGAGCCGCTATAGTGAGACGATCCTTCCGTCCGCATCTCGGGCCGACGAGTTACAGTGACGACACCCGCCCTGAGACTCCTGCACATCACGGACACGCACCTGTTCGCTGATGACGGCGCGAGGCTGCGCGGTGTCGATACGCAGCGCAGCCTCAACGCGGTACTCGAGCACGCTTCGTGCCACCCGGACGGGCCCGCCGCGATACTGGCGACCGGCGACCTGAGTCAGGACGAGACCGCCGGCTCCTACCGCAGGTTTCGTGCGACGCTCGGTCAGCGTGGCCTGCCGATCTGGTGCCTGCCCGGCAATCACGACGTTCCCGGCCTGCTCGACGCGGGTCTCGAAGGGGCCGCCTTCCGCGTCAGCGGCGCAGGGCTGGCGGCCAACTGGTGTGTCGTGCTGCTCAACAGCCACTCTCCTGGCGACCATGGCGGACGACTCGGCCCCGGGCGGCTGGCCGAACTCCAGTCGATCCTGGACGAACACCGCGAACGGCATGTGCTGGTGGCCGTGCATCATCACGCGCTGCCGGTCGGCAGCCGCTGGCTCGACGAGCTGGGGCTGCGCGATGCCGATGACTTCTTCGCCCTGATCGACCGCTCAGCTCAGGTTCGTGGCGTCGTTTCGGGCCATGTGCATCAAGCGTCGGACCAGCTGCGCAACGGCGTGCGGTTCATGACCACGCCATCAACCTGCTTTCAGTTCCTCCCGCAAGTGGCGCACTTCGCGCTTGACACGCAGCCTCCCGGCTATCGCTGGCTGAACCTCATGCCGGACGGCAGCATCGCGACTGAAATAGTCTGGATAGAACCCCCGCACTGACCTGCGCTGCGCTAGGCTGGCGCATGCGTCCGATATTGCCGCTCCTGTGCCTGTCCGCACTGGTGGCCCTGCCCGTACAGGCGTTGCCGCTCTGGGAAGTCACAGGCCGGGACAACCGCGTATTCCTGCTGGGCTCGATCCACTTTCTGCGCGAGGGCATCGACAGGCTGCCCGCCGCGGCGATCACCGCCTATGAAGATGCGGAGCTGCTCGTCATGGAACTCGACCTGGACGACATTGACCAGGCAGCCGTCCAGGCGACGACGTTGCGCTACGGGGTCGATCCGCAGGGACGAACGCTGGAGCAGCTGCTGGGCGGGGCGGCGTGGCGGCGGGCCAGGGACGACGCAGGCCGGCTCGGCATCGACCTCGCAGCCTTCGCGCGATTCGAGCCCTGGCTCGCAGCGCTTACGATCACCCAGATCCAGCTGGCCGCCATCGGTTTCGACGCCGGATCGGGCGTGGAGCAGCAGCTGCTCCGGCTTGCCAGGCGCGACGGCAAGGAGGTCCGCGGGCTGGAAACGGTCGCGGACCAGTTCGCCGCGCTGGATGGTCTCCCGGCGACTGCCCAGGCCGCGTTCCTGCAACAGACCATCGATGAAGCCGGCGAAATCGAGGCTGGCGTGACGAAAATGTTGTCGGCCTGGCAGTCCGGCGACACGACGGCGATGGAGCGGGAGTTCCTCGACGACGTCCGGGCTCAGCGGGCCGTATACCGCGATGTCATCGTCGAGCGCAATCGCAACTGGTTGGGGAAGATCCGGGCGCTGCTTGCCGGGAAAGACGATGTGCTGATCGTCGTCGGGACGCTGCACCTGGTCGGCCCCGACAGCGTCATCGGCATGCTGGAGGCCGCCGGGTACGAGGTCAGGAAAAGGCCGGCCAACTGACTCAGTCCGTTACCGGGCTGAAATCCTCCTTGCCGGCGCCACAGTCGGGACAGCGCCACGACAGCGGCAGGTCCTCGAACCGCGTGCCTGGCGGATACCCGGTCGCAGGATCGCCAAGGGACTCGTCGTAGATGTGCCCGCAGGTCAGGCACATCCATTTGCGATAGGGCTTCACTGGATGCGCTCCTCGCGCACGGCGCGCAGCATCGGCCGCAGGAATTCGAGCCGCTCGACGGGGTCGCGCATCTCGAGGCAGTTCTGTTTGATCTCCACAGGCAGCGGCAACACCTCGGCGAGGCGGCAGCCAACCCAACCGGCGTCGTCCAGCTGCCTGGGCAACAACTCATAGAGCTTGCCGAGATCGTCGAGGATAGCGCGCAGCAATTCGGCCATCGGCGCAAACCGAACCGGCAACGGAATGCTCGGCTCTGGCGGCCAGCGAGTGATGTCGCCGACGTTCAGGCCATCGTCCTCGCGCATCGCCTGCAGCAGCTCGAAGCGATCGGTACCTGCCGCGGTGACGCCCAGCAGGCCGTCGCTTCCCTGGTAGAAGTCGACGATACGCGCCAGAGTGCCCACGGCGACGGTCCCGGCGGTGCCGGTCTCGGTGCCGGAGACGATCAGCACGACACCGAACTCCGCACCTTCACGCATGCAGCGTCCCACCATGTCGATGTAGCGCGCCTCGAAGATGCGCAGAGGCAACGGCCCGCCCGGAAACAGGACGCTGCGCAACGGAAACAGGGGCACCCGTTCGATCGACATCGCTTCAGTCGCGGCGTTTCGCCAGCGCGTCGGCCAGTGCGGCACGCAACCCGCCAAAGCCGCCATTGCTCATCATCACGACCGCGTCACCGTCCGTGGCGGCCGCAGCCACTTCCGCGACGATCGACTCGGTGGCCTTTGCGACGCGGGCAGCCGGCAATGCCTGCAGGGTTGCGGCCAGATCCCAGCGCAGTCCCTGCGGCTCGAGTACCCAGATCGCGTCAGCGGCGGAGAGCGCCGCGGCGAACTCCTCGCGATGGGCGCCCAGCTTCATCGTGTTCGAGCGCGGCTCGGTGACGACCAGCACGCGCTTGGGCCGCAACTGTGACCGCACGGCCGCGAGGGTGCGGGTAATCGCGGTGGGGTGGTGGGCGAAATCGTCGTAGAGGCTGACACCGTGCCAGGCGCCGATCAGCTCGAGTCGGCGCTTCACGCCGCGGAACGACGCGACGGCACGCAACCCGGCCTCCAACGGTACACCGGCCTGACGCGCGGCGAGCAGCGCCGCCGTGACGTTCTCGGCGTTGTAGTCGCCGGCGAGCTGCCACGGCGTCGCACCAACCAGTTCGGAACCGGTGCGCAACTCGAAGCGCCCCTCGGCCTGAAGAGCCAGGTAGCCGGCCTGTTGCCCGCCGCGGGTCGTGAATGTCTCGACCGGCGTCCAGCACCCTGCCGCGAGCAGTCCCGTTACGTTGTCGTCATCAGCGCGGCGGATGATCCTGCCGGCGCCGGGCACCGTGCGTACCAGCTGGTGGAACTGGCGGAGGATAGCGGCAAGGTCGGGATAGATATCGGCGTGATCGAACTCGATGTTGTTGATCACGAGGGTTCTCGGCCGGTAATGGAGGAACTTGGCGCCCTTGTCGAAGAACGCCGTGTCGTATTCGTCCGCCTCGATGACGAAATGCGCGCCCTTGCCGAGCCGCGCGGACACGCCGAGGTCGCTCACCACTCCGCCGACCAGGAAACCCGGGTCCAGCCCGGCCTGGGTCAGGATCCACGCGAGCAGGCTCGTAGTCGTTGTCTTGCCATGCGTTCCCGACACCGCGAGCACGTGTCGCTGGCGAAGAACTTCGCGAGCGAGCCATTCCGGCCCGGAGCAGTACGCGATTGCGCGATTGAGCAGGGTCTCGATGACCGGCATGCCGCGGGTCATGACGTTTCCGACGATGACGACATCGGGTCGCACATCGAGCTGGCCGGCCTCGTAACCCTCCACGACCTCGATGCCCAGAGCCGCCAGCTGATCGCTCATCGGCGGGTAGACACCACGATCCGAGCCCGTGACGCGATGGCCGGCCTCGCGCGCGATCGCGGCGATGCCGGCCATGAACGTGCCGCAGATGCCCAGTATGTGTACGTGCATCAGCCCGGCACCTGCGGTGAAAGCTGGGTTGAGACCTGGAAGCTGATGACGGAGTACGCCAGTGCGACAACCATACCGGTGACCAGGCTGCGCGACAGGGCGCGCGCTCCGATGTGCGCCCAGACCGTGACCATCCAGACCAGAAAAGCCAGCAATGCAAAACTGAGCAGCACAGGTCGCTCCGCGGGCGATGCTGCCGACCTGGAGGCAAGCAGGAGCGGCAGCTGCGCGAGACCGAGCACCGCTCCGGTGCCGTACAGCGCGGCGAGAGTCTGGCGCAGCCGGTCACCATTGCCCGTGAAGCGCAGGAGCAAGCAGAAGAATCCCGTGTACATGACTGCATCCAGCGCTACGAACTGCGCCGCCATGGCGCTCCACCCATATACGACCACGGCCGTGGGAACCTGGCAGGCGACATAGGCTACCAGCAGCAGCTGCGTGAGGAAGGCGGAATCCGGCAAGGCCTCCGGCCCACGCCGGCGGAGGAGGATATCCAGGATCGCCTCGATGAGGGCGAGCATCTCAATATTCGCACGGTATGTGACGCACGACATGATCCTCTACACTTTCCCACATGCCAACCCCCGAAGCGCTCGTCGTCCTCGTGGACAGCCAGGACGCGGCTGATGCGGCGTCCACCGTCTGCGCGAAAGCCGGGGTCCTTGCACTCGACACGGAATTCGCCCGAACCGACACTTTCAGGGCGCGGCTCTGCCTCCTGCAGATCCTCGCCGGAGACTCGGTGTTCTGCGTCGACATGCTGGCTCCACTCGACGCCGGCCCCCTGTGGTCGGGCATTACCGCAAACCCTTGCGCGAAGATCCTGCACGCCGCAAAGCAGGACATGGAAGTCTTCGCCCAGCGGTTCGGCACATTGCCGGCCCCGTTGTTCGACACGCAGGTCGCCGCGGCACTGCTCGGCCACCCGCCACAGGCCGGCTACGCCACGCTCGTCGAAGCAGAGCTGGGGATCGTCCTCGACAAGTCCCAGACGCGGACGGACTGGTCACGCCGGCCGCTGACTGCAGCGCAAATCGCCTATGCCGGCAACGACGTCCTGCACCTGCCCGAACTGGCCGCGCGGCTGGGCGAGCGGCTCCGGGCTGCCGGCCGGGAGGCGTGGGCCAGCGAAGACAGCGCGACAGTGCTCGACCCGGCGCTGTACGCGTTGCAGCCCGAAACGGCATGGGAGCGCCTGGGTGGCATCGAGTACCAGCCGCCGGTGGTTCAGGCCCGCGCACGGCGGCTGGCAGCATGGCGCGAATTGCGCGCGGACCGCAGCGACCGCCCGCGACAGTGGATACTCGCCGACGAGGTGCTGCAGCGGCTCGCTGCAGTCGGCCCGATGGACATCGCCGGCATCGAAGCGCTCGGCGTGGTACCCGCCGGAGTTGTACGTCACTCAGGTGCTGCGCTGCTCGCCGAGTTGCGGGCGGGCGAGGCGGATCTCGAATCGGGAGCGGTTGCGGTCGTGCGGCGCGAGCGGACAGCAACCGTCGATGCCGCCAGAGCAAAGGAACTCGGGGCTCTGGTGCAGAACAGGGCGCAGGAACTGGGTGTGGCGTCGGAGATCCTGGCTACGCGCGGGGAAATCGCCAGTCTGCTGCGAGGTGCGCGTGACTCGAGGCCTCTGCGCGGCTGGCGCCGCGAGGTGATCGGCCAGCAGCTGCTCGCCGCGTTGTGAAGGCCAGGCCTGCTCAGCCGACGTCAAGCGCCTTGACGAGGCGACCGTACACCGCGTCCATCGCGCCTTCGCCATCGACCTTCCGCAGGAGTCCGGCTTTCGTGTAGTACGGAACCAGCGCCTCGGTCAGTTCCCGGTAGACCTTGAGCCGCTTGCCGATAGTTTCCTCGTTGTCGTCGGCGCGCTGGATCAGCGTACCGCCAGCTTTCGTGCAGGCGTCCAGTTCCGCCTGCGACGAATAATGGATGTTGAGCAGCTTGCCCGTCAGCGAGCAGGTCCGCCGGCCAGTCAGTCGCTTCATCAGGCTGTCGAGGTCCACGTCGAGCAGTATGACGGCGTCGAGCTTCTGGCCCACTGCGGCCAGCACCGGCTCGAGTGCAGCGGCCTGCGCGACATTGCGCGGAAAGCCGTCGAGGATGAATCCCTTGCGAGTATCCGGCGCACTCAACCGGTCACGGATCAGTTCGAGGACGATGTCGTCGGACACGAGGCCCCCGGCGTCCATCACCGCCTTGGCCTTCAGCCCCGCGGGCGTGCCGTGCTTCGCGGCATCGCGCAGGAGGTCGCCCGTCGACACCTGCACCATGTGGTGCTCGGCCATCAGCCGTTGCGCCTGCGTGCCCTTGCCAGCGCCAGGGGCGCCAAGAAAAACAATACGCATCCTGAATCCGGTTCCGGCAACGCGAAGATTGTCACCGTAGCGCCGCCGTCGGCGCGGGTCAAACGTCGTTGCCCCTGTGCTAAGGTTTCTGACTCCGCGCAAACCACGAAAAATCAGCCATGCCGAAGAAGAACGCGTTCTATGCACAGTCCGGTGGCGTAACTGCTGTCATCAACGCCAGCGCCTGTGGCGTCATCGAGGCCTGCCGGCGCCACAAGAGTCGCATCGGCAAGCTCTACGCCGGTCGCAACGGCATACTCGGTGCGCTGGACGAGGACATGATCGATACCAGCCACGAGTCGGCCCGGGCCATTGCAGCATTGCGCCACACGCCGGGCGGCGCGTTCGGCTCGGCACGCTTCAAGCTGAAGAGCCTCGAGCAGAACAAGGCAGAGTACGAGCGGCTGATCGAGGTGTTCCGCGCGCACGACATCGGCTACTTCTTCTACAACGGCGGCGGGGATTCCGCCGACACTTGCCTGAAGGTTTCGCAGATCGGCCGGGCGATGGGCTACCCGCTGACAGCGATCCACGTGCCGAAGACCGTGGACAATGATCTGCCCATCACCGACACCTGCCCGGGATTCGGCTCGGTCGCCAAGTACATCGCGGTGTCCACACGCGAGGCGGCGTTGGATGTCGCTTCAATGGCGAAAACCTCCACCAAGGTCTTCATACTTGAGGTGATGGGGCGGCATGCCGGCTGGATTGCAGCGGCGGGTGGTCTGGCTGGCGAGAAACCTGGCGATGCGCCGCACATCATCCTGTTTCCCGAAATCCCGTTCGACAAGCCGGCATTCCTTGCCCGGGTTCAGAGCTGCGTGAAGGACTACGGCTATTGCGTCGTCGTGGTGAGCGAAGGCGTTCGCAATCCCGACGGCAAGTTCCTCGCGGATGCAGGCACGACCGATGCGTTTGGCCACGCACAGCTCGGCGGTGTCGCCACCGTGGTCGCCACGATGGTGCGTGATGAACTCAAACTGAAGTACCACTACGCCATCGCAGACTACCTCCAGCGATCCGCACGGCATATCGCGTCGAAAGTGGACGTGGACCAGGCCTATGCGGTCGGCAGGGCCGCCGTGGATCTCGCGCTGAAGGGCGATAATTCGGTGATGCCCACGATCGTCCGGAAATCCGACCGTCCGTACCGCTGGACGATCGGCAAGGCCCCGCTCGCCAAGGTTGCCAACCAGGAAAAGATGATGCCCCGGCGATTCATTTCGCCTGACGGCTTCCGGATCACCGCAGCCGCGCGCCGCTACCTGGAGCCACTGGTGCAGGGCGAGGCTTACCCGCCTTTCCGGCGGGGTCTGCCGGATTACGTCGAACTTGCGAAGGTCGCCGTGCCGAAAAAACTGCCGCCACGGCAGAAATAGACCCGCACAGCCGATCCCGGGTGGTTGCCCGCGGCGCGACCGACAGTGCTAAAATCCCACGCCTTTTTGGGGTGGTAACCGCTTGCAGAAGCGGGCCGCACCGACCGCAGAATTTCTTTCTGGAGTACTGAGCGATGTCCACTGAAATGGCACTGTGGCTGGCTATTGGCGCCGGCGTTCTCGCAATCCTCTACGGCGCGCTTTCAGTGCGCTGGATCCTGGCCCAGTCGGCGGGTTCGGAGCGCATGCAGGAGATCGCAGCGGCGGTACAGGCCGGTGCGGCCGCCTATCTCAACCGGCAGTACACGACGATCGGCGTCGTCGGTGTCGCTCTCACCGTGCTGATGGGCATCTTCCTCGACATCTATACGGCCATCGGCTTCGTCGTCGGTTCGGTGCTGTCCGGGGCCGCAGGCTATATCGGCATGAACATCTCGGTGCGCGCGAACGTGCGCACAGCGCAGGCGGCAAGCGTGGGCCTCAACCCTGCATTGCAGATCGCGTTCCGCGGCGGTGCCATCACCGGCATGCTGGTAGTGGGCCTCGGACTCATCGGTGTAGCGGGCTACTTCGCCATCCTGCAGTCGATGGGCGTGGACGCCAGCAAGGCGCTGCACGCGCTGGTCGGCCTCGCCTTCGGTGGTTCCCTGATCTCGATCTTTGCGCGGCTTGGCGGCGGCATCTTCACCAAGGGCGCCGACGTCGGCGCCGATCTCGTCGGCAAGGTCGAGGCAGGCATCCCGGAAGACGACCCGCGCAATCCGGCCGTGATCGCCGACAACGTCGGTGACAATGTCGGCGACTGCGCCGGGATGGCGGCAGACCTCTTCGAAACCTATGCCGTGACTCTGGTCGCCACGATGGTGCTCGGCGGCCTGCTGTTCAAGACTGCAGACGGTTCAGTGGACCTGACCTACGTGGCTTACCCGCTCGTGCTCGGCGCCGTTTCGATCGTCGCATCGATCATCGGTACCTTCTTCGTGAAGGCGTCCGAAGGCGGCAAGATCATGAACGCGCTGTACAAGGGCGTGATCGTGTCCGGCGTCATCGCGCTGGCTGCCTTCTACCCGGTCACCAACGTAATGATGGGCGCCAGTGCCGGCGCGCTGTTCGGCTGTGCCGTGATCGGGCTGGTGCTGACCGGCGCACTGATCTGGATCACCGAGTACTACACCGCGACCGAATACGGGCCGGTGAAGTACGTGGCGAGCGCATCGCAGACCGGCCATGCAACCAACATCATCGCCGGACTGGCCGTGTCGATGAAGTCAACGGCTTTGCCAGTGCTTGCGGTGTGTGCGGCCATCTGGGGCGCCTACAGCCTGGGCGATCTCTACGGTATCGCGATCGCCGCGACGTCGATGCTGTCGATGACCGGCATGATCGTGGCGCTGGACGCCTACGGCCCCATCACCGACAACGGTGGCGGCATCGCCGAAATGTCCGGCCTGCCGAAGAACGTCCGCACGATCACCGACGCGCTGGATGCCGTGGGCAACACGACCAAGGCGGTGACCAAGGGTTATGCGATCGGTTCAGCCGGCCTCGCCGCGCTGGTGCTGTTCGCCGACTACACCCACAACCTCGAGGCGGTGGGCAAGCTGCAGGAATTCAGCCTGTCTGACCCGGCGGTGATCATCGGATTGTTCATCGGCGGCCTGGTGCCCTATCTCTTCGGCGCGATGGCTATGGAAGCCGTTGGTCGTGCAGCGGGCGCGGTGGTGACTGAAGTGCGCCGCCAGTTCAAGGAGATCAAGGGGATCATGGAAGGCACGGCCAAACCCGATTATTCGAAGGCGGTCGACCTGCTGACCCGGGCGGCGATCAAGGAGATGATAGTCCCCTCGCTGTTGCCCATTCTCGTTCCCGTCGTGCTGGCGCTGGCTCTCAACACGCTGATGGGCCCGGGTGCCGGCGTCCGCGCTCTCGGCGGCCTGCTCATCGGCACCATCGTCACGGGTCTGTTCGTTGCGATTTCGATGTGCACCGGCGGCGGCGCCTGGGACAACGCCAAGAAATACATCGAGGAAGGCAACTTCGGCGGCAAGGGCTCCGACACCCACAAGGCATCGGTGACCGGCGACACCGTCGGTGACCCTTACAAAGACACTGCCGGCCCGGCAATCAATCCGCTGATCAAGATCATCAACATCGTGGCGCTGCTGCTGGTACCACTGCTGTAGCGAATTTCTTGGGGACGCTAACCTTGGCGAAGGTTAGCGCCCCTCGATAAACCCGACCCGCGTGGTCAATGAATCGCCGCCAGTGTCGGCGCCGCCTCCCCTATCGGGCGTGGCCGCTCGATGTAGTGGCCCTGGATGTAGTCGACGCCGATGTCGCGCAGCGCGTCGAAGTCACCCTGCGATTCGACCTGCTCCGCGACGACCTTGAAGCCGACCGTTTTCGCCAGCTTCGTGATAGCGGTGACCACCTGGCCGTTCAGCGTGTCGGGTCCCAGGTCGCGCGTGAAGACGCCATCGATCTTCAGATAGTCGATATCGAGGTTGCGCAAGGTCGCCAGCGCGCCGACACCACTGCCGAAATCGTCGAGCCCGAACTGGCAGCCCATGCCGTGCAGGACACTGGCGAATCGCTCCGCACGGTCCAGGTCCGCCATCATCGCAGTCTCGGTCACCTCGAAACACACCTGGGCGGGCGACACATGGCTCTGGTCCAGGCACTCGACCACGAATTCGAGGAAGTCCTCCTCGCCCAGGCTCTGCGCCGACAGATTGATCGTACAGCTGCGATTCTCCGGCAGGCGAATCGAGCCCTGGCCCAGCGCGGCCAAAGTCGAGCGCACGACCCAGCGATCGAGGCTTCCCATCAGGTGATACCGCTCCGCGGCCTGCATGAACTGGCGCGGGGAGACCGGCTTGCCGTTCTCGTCGGTGAGCCGGAGGAATACCTCGAGTGCAGGGCCGGCGTTGGCCTTGCCGGCCACTGCAAGGATCGGCTGTGAGCAGAGGTCCAGACGGTTCTCCTTGAGCGCCGACTGAAGCTGTCGCAGCCAGTAGATTTCCCCGCGCTGGCGCGCCGATACCTCGTCCCTGGCGGAATACACATGCACCTGGCCCCGACCTTCCTGCTTGGCCACGTAGCAGGCCGAGTCTGCGGCAGCGAGAAGGTCTTCTATCGACGTGCTGTCGCGTCCGATTTCGACGAGCCCGATGCTGGTCCCGATCTGGAAGATCTTGTCCTGCCAGGTGAAACGGAAATCGCGCACTGCGGCACAGACGTCGTCGGCAATCTGCCGCGCCTTCTCGAGCGGACACCCGAGCAGCAGCACGCAGAACTCGTCGCCGCCGAGGCGTGCCACGACGTCGGACTCGCGCACCTTCTCGCGGATCACCCCGGCGATGCTCCGCAGCAGGCTGTCACCGGCACTGTGCCCGCAGGTGTCGTTGACCAGCTTGAAGCGATCGAGGTCGAGGAAACACAGCACATGCGACGCGTTCTGCTCGCGCACCGACTGCAAGGTCTCCTCCAGGCGGCGCTCGAAGTCGCGACGGTTGACGAGGCCAGTCAGGGCATCGTGGGTTGCCTGATAACTCATGCGCTTGGTCAGGCCACGGATCTCGGACACGTCGTGCATGACGACCACGGCGCCGGTCACCTCGTCCGATGGGCCCCTGATCGGTGACGCGGTCAGTTCTATGGAGACTTCCTTGCCGCCTGACTGCGACATCAGCATGGCGCGCCGCCCCATGTTCACGCGCCGCCGGTCGGAAAGGCAGCGGAGGATGGGGTCGCCGAGATCGCGCCGGTCGTTTTCATCGACGAGCTTGACGATGTCCGCGAGTCGCCTGCCGATCGCATTCTCACGCGCAACACCGGTGAGCTTTTCAGCGGCACTGTTGAAATAGTCGATGAGGCCCTCCAGGTCGGCGGTGACGACGCTTTCGCTGATCGACTCCAGCGTCAACTGCGCCTGCTGCTTGCCGCGGCCGAGCACACTTTCCACGTTTTTCCGGAAGCTGATGTCCCGCGCGATCGTGAGGATGGCCCGCTGTTCGTGATAGTCGATGATCGCGCTCGTCGCTTCGGTCCACAGACCGGCTTCCTGGCCGTTGATCAGCTGTATCTCCATCCGGTCGGGCAGGATCTCGCCCGCAAGGCGCCGCGTAACCCCGTTTCGGGTCATCGCCCGATAGGCCGGCTTGACCAGGTCCGTGACAGGTCGCCCGGTCAGCTGGTCCGGGGTGACGCCGAGCAGGTCAGCAGCGACCTTGTTCGCGTAGATGATCCGCTCGCGATGCACCACGACCGCCTCGGGCATCGTATTGGCGAGATCGGCAAACAGTGCCTCGCGCTCGAGCAGCTGCCTGTCGCGGGCCTGCAGCGCATCGAAAAGACGGTTGATGGCGTCGCCGATGCCAGCGATCTGCGGAACCGTATCGGGCATTTCCACACGGCGGCCGAAGGTCGAGTGCTCCGAGACGTCGAGTACCTCACGCTGGAGGTGCTCCAGCTGGGCCGACTGGCGGCGCAGCGCAATCCAGAACGACAGGGCAATGCCGCCCAGACCGACACAGCCAAGCGCCAGTGAACTGATGAGCCAGAGTTCCGTCATGGAAAACACTGGTGAAGTCTGCAGCTGGGGCCGGGGCTTGTCATTCGGCGGTCCATCCGTGGCGTAGGTGTCCGGGCACCCGCATCCTTACAGGGTCCGGATGGCCAGAACAGCTCCGGATTCCAGCAGTTAGCATAGCCCAGACCTTCAGGCACCCTTCCCGGTTTTCACCATAATCGTCAGGACAGTCGCCTTGTCTGGCCCCCGCAAAGTCCTTACGCTTTGCCACCTTTCACGGAGCCGCCGCGCATGAGCCAGCACCTCGAAGCCGCCCGCGTGCAGATGATCAACCAGCAGGTCCGGGCCTGGGAGGTACTGAACGGCGCGGTCCTGAAGGCCATGAGCGAGGTACCACGCGAGCGATTCGTGCCGGCGGGTTACCGCAATCTGGCCTTCTCGGACATGTCGATCCCCCTCGCCGGCGGGCAGCATATGCTGTCTCCGCAGCTGGAAGGACGGATCCTGCAGTCGCTGGAGATCGCGGGTGGCGAGGCCGTGCTGGAAATCGGTACCGGCAGCGGTTACCTGACCGGCTGCCTCGCCCGCTTGGGCGGCCAGGTCACCAGCCTCGAGATCAGGCCGGAACTTGCGGATACGGCGCGCAGGACCCTGCGCGAAACGGTCGGCAGCGGCATCGACGTGCGGGTAGAAGACGCGTTCAGCCACCAGCCCTCCACCGCATACAACTGCATCGCGGTGACCGGCTCGCTGCCCCTGCCGGATGACCGTTTCGAACAGTGGCTGGCCCCCGGCGGCCGCCTGTTCGTCGTGACAGGCACGGCCCCGGCGATGACGGCATGGCTCATCCGACGCGGCGAGGACGGTGCAATCACCCGGGGATCGCTCTTCGAAACCGTCCTGGATGCGCTCGACAGCGCGCCCAGGCCGTCGGCATTCGTATTCTGATGCGGCGCGGCTGGAACGCCGGGCACCCGATCCGCTGCAGGACGTTACAAAGTGTTACAGCGGGAATCCCGGTCGCGACCGACGATGGCTTTACGGTAATGTGAGTCATGATGCGAACCTCAAACAAGATCCTGCTGGGCACCGCCCTCATCCTCGTTTCCCAACTCGCGACCGCCGACACGCTGTGGGCGATCTACGAGAAAGCCCGCCAGAACGACCCGCAGATCCGCGAAGCGGATGCGAACCGGCTGGCGACGCGGGAGGGGAAGCCGCAGGCGTTCGGTGCGCTGTTGCCGCAGATCGATGCCGGCGGTACCTACTCCAATGACGAGCGGGAATCCGATTCACGCGGCATCTCTTTTGGCAACGTGCCAGGAACGACCGCACGCTCGTCCGACGAAGACACAGGGAACTGGCAGGTTCAACTTCGCCAGACGTTGTTCCGCTGGGATCAATGGGTGAGATTTCGCCAGGCAGACAAGCAGGCTACGCAGGCCGACATCGACTATCGCGTAGCCGAGCTCAGTCTCTACACGCGCGTCGCCGATGCTTACTTCAATGTCCTGGCTGCGGAGGACTCACTCGCGGCGAATGTCTCCGCAAGGGAGGCCATCGGTCGCCAGCTGGAGCAGGCTCAAAAGCGGTTCGAAGTCGGCCTGATCGCCATTACGGACGTACAGGAAGCCCAGTCCGGCTACGACCAGTCTGTCGCCGCTGAAATCCTCGGAAAGCGACAGCTGGCGAACAGCAAAGAAGTGTTGAGGGAAATCATCGGTGACTATCCCGGTGAACTGGCGAAACCGCGAACGGAAATTCCCCTCGTCAGTCCGGCACCGGCAAGTGAAACGGAGTGGGTAGAAACCGCGCTTCAGCAGAACCTCAGCCTGCAGTCGGCTCAGCTGGGCGCTGACATCGCCAGGGATAACATCCGCATTGCGCGTGCGGGCCGTTACCCGACCGTAGACGTCGTTGCCAGTCACGGCGATACACGGGTGCGGGGAGACTCGACTTCCCTGTTTACGCCAGACATAGCCCCTGACCCTGATGTGGAACCGGTAACAACTCTGACGGCAACTGATGGCGATACGGATACCATTCGACTCGAGGTCAACGTACCGGTTTTCTCGGGCGGGTCGACCAGCGCTCGTGTGCAGGAGAATGTGTATCGGCATCGGGCGGCCAAGGAGAGGCTGGAGCGCGTTGCACGACAGACCGAGCGGCAGACCCGGGACGCTTTTCTGGCTGTTACCTCTGAAATCTCGCGAGTCAAGGCGCTGCAACAGGCACTGAAGTCCGCGCAGACCGCGTTGCAGGCCACGGAGGCAGGTTTCGAAGTGGGCACGCGCACGACGGTCGACGTACTCGCCGCTCGTCAGCAGCTCGCCCAGGCCGAAACCAACTACGCCCGCAGTCGCTACGACTACATCGTCAACGTGCTCAAGCTCAAGGAGGCGGCTGGCACACTCGGCGACAGCGACGTGCGGGACGTGAACACCTGGCTCGAAGATCGACCGGCGCCTGCCGCGACGCCTCAGACCCCCGACTGACCGGCTCCGGGGGCCAGGCCCGGGCGGGTCATCGGTTCGACCAGCGCGAACAACCGGCTGACAGCCCCGCGATTGCTGTCGATCGCCGCCAGTCCGCAGCGACCACGACGCTCCCGTTCCGCCGGATCCGCGAATAGGCCCAGCACTTCCGCAGCGATGGCGGCGGGTGTAGACCGGATGCAAACGGCGCCTTCTGCCGTCAGCATCTCGGCGATATCCGGCGCATTGAAATTGTAGGGGCCAGTCAGGGCCGGAACGTTCAGCGCCGCGGGCTCTAGCAGGTTGTGCCCTCCGATGCGGACGAGGCTTCCGCCGACGAATGCCACGTCGCAGGCGGCGTAAAACTGGGTCAACTCACCCATGCTGTCGCCGAGGAATACCTGCGTTGCCGGGCCGCACGGGTTACCGCTGCTGCGGGTTACGCCCGAAAACCCCTCCCGCTCGATCAGGGTGGCCACGCCGGCAAAGCGCGCGGGATGGCGTGGAACGAGGATGAGGAGCGCGTCGGGCCGCGACGCGAGGATTCGCCGGTGCGCGTCGAGCAGCAGCGTCTCTTCGCCGTCATGCGTACTGGCGGCGAGCCATACAGGGCGCCCTGCTGCGTTTGTGGCGCGCCATGAACGCCCCAGCTCCGGCACCTGCGGAGCCAGCACGAAGTCGAATTTGATGTTCCCGGTGACATTGGTTCGCGCGGGATTCGCGCCGAGCGCGCGGAACCGTTCCGCATCCGTCTCGCTCTGGGCACCGATCACGATGCCGTTCGCCAGCGTATCGCGAATCAGGCTGAACAGTATGCGATAACGACGGACCGATTTCTTCGACACCCGCGCGCTAGCGAGTACCAGGGGCACGGAGCGGCGTCCACATTCGTCGAACAGGTTCGGCCAGATTTCCGTTTCCATCACCAGCGCAAGTTCGGGCCTTGCCCAGTCGAAGAAGCGCCGGACGGAGCCGACCGAATCGTACGGAACGTATACATGGTGCACGGTATCGCCGAACAGGTCGCGGGCACGTCGTGAACCGGTCGGCGTCATGGTCGTAACCAGCAACTGCCGACGCGGATGGCGTTCGCGCAGAGCGCGGACCAGCGGCGCTGCGGCAGTCACCTCGCCAACCGAGACGGCATGGATCCAGATCGTAGGCCCCGGCAGAGGCGGCAGGCCGTAGCCGAAGCGCTCCGCCAGCCGGCGACGGTATTCAGGCTGCGAAAAACTCCGCCACAGCAGATGCAGCAGGAAAACCGGCGCAAGCAGCCACGCAAGACTGGCGTAGAGGAATCGCACGCGCTGCGGTTCAACCGCCCCGGCGGATCGCGTCCAGCATCCGCGTGGTCGAACGGCCTTCCTTGAAGCTCAGGACTTCCACCTGACCGCCGTTCGCGATAACAGCCGCGCCCCCCGCGATGTCCTCCGGCCGGTAGTCACCGCCCTTGACGAGCATGTCGGGCAACACCTCCGCCACCAAATCAGCGGGTGTGTCTTCATGGAACGGCACTACCCAGTCGACCGATGCCAGGCCGGCCAGCACGGCCATGCGGTCCTCCAGCGTATTGATCGGCCTGCCGGAGCCTTTCAGTCGTCGCACCGACGCATCGTCGTTCACCGCGACCAGCAACCGGTCACCACGTCTTTTCGCCTCCTCGAGATAAGAGACATGGCCAGCGTGCAGAATATCGAAGCAACCGTTGGTCATGGCCACGCGCTCGCCGCGCCCACGCGCCTCGGCAACAATGCGCGCAGCGTCCTCCCGCCGCAGCAGGCCGCGACCGCCGAGCCCCTGCTGGTGAAGTTCGCTGCGCAATTCCGCGGGCGTCACCGAGGCCACGCCGGTTTTCCGGACGACAATGCCCGCCGCAACGTTCGACAACGCGGCGGCATCGGTCAGGGTCATCCCGGCGCCCAGGCCGGCGGCCAGCGTAGCGATCACCGTATCGCCGGCACCAGTCACGTCGAAGACCTCGCGCGCGCGAGCCGGTACGTACACAGGCTCCCGATCGGCGGAAACGATGACCATGCCCCGTTCACCCAGGGTAATGACCAGGGCGGTAAGCTGCAGATCGCTGCGCATCCTGCGCGCCCGTGCAAACAGGTCGTCGTTGTCTGCCGGTCGGCCGGCGATCGCTTCGAATTCCGCCAAATTGGGCGTCAGCAGGGTAGCCCCACGGTAACGGGCGAAGTCAGTGCCCTTGGGGTCGACCAGCACCGGCACATTCGAGTTGCGGCAGAGAGCTACCAGTGCGGTCGCCTCGAGCAGAGTTCCCTTCGCATAGTCGGACAGGATGCACACCGACGCCCGTCGGATCTCCGCTGCCATCCGCGCCGACAGGGTCACGGCTTCCACTTGCGTGAAACTGTCCTCCGTGTCGAGCCGGATCAGCTGCTGGTTGCGGCTCAGCACGCGCAACTTCGTGATGGTCGGACGGGACTCGGATTCGACCAGCGCCAGCCCGATCCCCCGGGCCTGCAGCAGTTCCTGCAACGCGCGGCCGTTGCTGTCGCGACCGACGACGCCGGCAAGCGTGGTGCTGGCACCGAGGCTCGCCAGGTTTACCGCCACGTTGGCTGCTCCGCCCGCGCGCGCCTGCGACTGCGTGACCTTGACGACGGGGACCGGCGCCTCGGGCGAAATTCTCAAAGTCGGGCCGAACCAGTATTCGTCGAGCATCAGATCCCCCGCCACGAGGCCCCTGACGCCGGAGAAATCGGGAATGCTGATGCTCATGCCGGCACGCGCAACTGGGTAATGAGGCGCCAGTTTACCGGCAACCGACGTTCGTGGCCGATCCCGTGGAAACCGGCAGCAGGAAAAAAACGGGCCGGAGACGGTCCGACCCGTTTAATTGCCGCCGCTGCCCGGCGCATCAGTCGACTCGGGCGGTTACCCGCACTTGGAATCGCCGCACGCGAGGCAGGTCAGGCAGCCATCCATCATCACCACGGCTGTCGTACTGCAGACTTTGCAGAGCTGGGCGCCATCCGGGTAATGCCCCTTCGCGAAGGCATCCTGCTGGCGATTACGCTCCTCGAATTCCTTGCGCTTCTGTTCGACCAGGCGACGCTGATTGTCGTCCAGCCTGTCCTCGGGCATCAGCCCGATGGATTTCAGATGACGTTCGATGATGTGGCCAAGGTCAGCGATGATCGAAGGCATGAATTTTCCGCCCGGCTGCCAATAGCCACCGCGCGGGTCGAATACGGCCTTGAGCTCGTCAACCATGAAGGTGACGTCGCCGCCTTTGCGGAAAATGGCCGACATGAGCCGCGTCAGCGCCACGATCCATTGGTAGTGGTCGAGATTCTTCGAGTTGATAAATATCTCAAATGGTCGCCGCTGCTCGTGCTCCGTACCCGGATTCAGGACGATGTCGTTGATGGTGACGTACATCGCGTGATCCGAAACGGGCGTCTTCACCTTGTAGGTGGAGCCCATGAGCATCTCGGGGCGCTCGAGCTTCTCGTGCATCCGCACGACTTTGCCGTCGGCACTGACCTCGCGCACGGACAGCTTGTCGGCCTTCTCCGGCGCCTTCTGGTCCGCGCCCTCGACGCGATAGCCAACGATCTTCTTTTCAATCTTGTGTTTCGCCATGGGGCTCTCCGTCGTTGCTGCTGCGGCAGTTCGTCAGAACTTGCCGTAGTAGCCCTCCTTCAATGCATCGAACAGGTTGGCCGCCGTGTGTAACTCACCGTCGTACTCGATCTCCTCATCGCCCTTCAGCTTGACCTCCGTGCCATCGTCGAGCACGAAGGTGTACTCGGTGTTCTGGAGATCCTTCTCCTTCACCAGTACGCCCTGGAAGGCTTCCGGATTGAAGCGGAACGTCGTGCAGCCCTTCAGGCCCTTCTCGTAGGCGTAGAGATAGATGTCCTTGAACTGCTCGTAGGGGAAATCCGTCGGGACGTTTGCCGTCTTGGAAATGGACGAGTCGATCCATTTCTGTGCCGCTGCCTGGATATCGACGTGCTCCCGCGGGGTGATGTCATCGGCTGACACGAAATACTCAGGCAACCGCTCCTCGGCCTTCGTCGAACCCGGCATGGCACCACCGTTCACCAGCTGGCGGTAAGCCAGCAGCTCGAACGAGAACACATCCACTTTCTCTTTCGTCTTGCGACCCTCGCGGATGACGTTGCGGAAATAGTGGTGGGCGAAACTCGGCTCGATGCCATTGCTGGCATTGTTGGCCAGTGACAGCGAGATCGTGCCGGTGGGAGCGATGGAGCTGTGGTGCGTGAACCGGGCGCCGGTCTTCTCGAGTTCCTTGACCAGCTCCGGCGCCACCTGGGCGAGCCTCTGCATGTAGCGGCTGTAACGCGTGTGCAGGACGCGGCCGCTGATGCGATCACCGGCTTTCCAGCCGTCGTCCTTCATCTCGGGCCGCTTGCGCAACATTTCACCGGTGACGGTGAACTCTTCGAACATGATCGGCGCAGGGCCCTTCTCGCGCGCCAGCTCGAGCGCCGTCTCCCAGCCGGCAATTGCCATCTCCCTCGACACGTCCTCGGTGAACTGCACCGACTCCGGCGAACCATAACGAAGCCGGAGCATGGCCATCGCCGATCCAAGACCGAGGAATCCCATGCCGTGGCGACGCTTGCGCAGAATCTCGTCACGCTGGCGCTCAAGCGGCAGTCCATTGATCTCGACGACGTTGTCGAGCATCCGCGTGAACACAAAGACGACGCGGCGATATTCGTCCCAGTCGAAGCGAGCTGTATCGGTGAAAGGATCGAGCACGAACTTCGTGAGATTCACCGAGCCCAGCAGGCAGGAACCGTAGGGCGGCAGCGGCTGTTCGCCGCAGGGGTTGGTGGCGCGGATGTTCTCCGCGAACCAGTTGTTGTTCATCTCGTTGACGCGATCGACCAGGATGAAGCCGGGCTCGGCGAAGTCGTACGTGGATGCCATGATCAGGTCCCACACGCGCTGCGCCGGCAGCTTCTTGTAGACGCGGCAGGCAACCTCGCCACGATCGTTCGTGACATAGCCTGCCGTCGCAGGCCAGTCGCGCCAGACGACCTGCTCCGATTCGCTCAGGTCGACATCGCCCTGCTCGACCTGCCTGGCATCGATCGGGAAGACGAGTGGCCAGGGCTGGTTGGCCTTGACCGCCCGGATGAAATCGTCGGTGATGAGCAGCGACAGATTGAACTGGCGAAGCCGGCCGTTCTCGCGCTTGGCGCGCACGAAATCGAGTACGTCCGGATGGATCACATCGAAGGTGCCCATCTGTGCGCCACGACGTCCGCCCGCCGAAGACACGGTGAAGCACATCTTGTCGTAGATATCCATGAACGACAGCGGACCGGAGGTGTAGGCTCCCGCGCCGCTCACGTATGCGCCTTTCGGGCGCAAGGTGGAGAATTCGTACCCGATGCCGCAACCGGCCTTCAATGTCAGGCCCGCTTCGTGGACCTTCTCGAGGATCGTGTGCATCGAATCAGCAATCGTTCCTGAAACGGTACAGTTGATCGTGGAGGTTGCCGGCTTGTGCTCCCTGGCGCCGGCATTCGACACGATGCGGCCAGCCGGAATTGCGCCCCGCCGCAGCGCCCACAGGAAGGTCTCGTACCAGGACTCGTGATCAGCCGGCGCCTCGACCTCTGCGAGCGCGCGGGCGATACGCTGGTACGTATCGTCCATCGTCTCGTCGATCACTTCACCGGTCTTCGACTTGAGACGGTATTTCTTGTCCCAAATATCGATGGAGGCTTCCTGGAAGGAAATACCCGGCGCCTTTGAACGATCGATCTGTACGGCCATTTTCATCGCGACACTGTCCCCCGAAACGACTGGCTCCCGAAGAGCCCTAATCCCCGTGCATCCTCTGGCCTAGCGAAGAAATTCCCGCTGCCGCGGCACCGGAAAGCCCAGAATGCGGCGGCACAAGATCTTGTGCCCACTCAAACGTAGGTTATGTCTCGTCAGCTGATCGCGTCAAGCCGATTTTCACCCGATGAGGCAGCTTTTAATCTTTTTAAATCAATTCGTTAACAAAAACGCCGGGGAAATCACTACACCGCGCACGCAACCTCTCGGAAGCATTGGAAAACACAATATCTAGTGGCATCGGCCACCAGCCGATCCCCTGGTTGTCCACAGGGTTTCCACACCCTTGGTGACGAATACGCGCCGCCATGAACCCGATATGATTCGCGCTCTCAAAATGCAGCAGCCAAAGCCGGCTCTGCTCAGACGAGGAAACTCGAAATATGTCCGTGCGTCACCAGATTGCCGCTTTTCTGCTGCTTGCTTTCAGCTCGACTGCCGCCGTGGCTGCATTGCCCTCGGTCGTCGGGGAGCAAAGTCTTCCCAGCCTCGCACCGCTGGTGCGCCAGGTGTCACCGGCCGTCGTCAGCATTGCCACCAAGGGCACGGTCGACACGCGCTCCAATCCGCTGATGGACGATCCTTTCTTCCGCCGCTTCTTCGGTGTGCCGCCTCAGCAGCGACAGCGTGAAGTTCGCAGCGCCGGCTCGGGCGTCATCGTTGACGCGAAGAACGGCTACGTCATCACCAATCACCACGTTGTCGACAACGCTGACGAGATCGAAGTCGTGCTGCGCGACAACCGCAGCCTCAAAGCGACCGTCGTCGGCTCCGACGAAGGCACTGACATCGCGATATTGAAATTGAGCGAACCCGGGAGGCTTACGCAGATCGCGCTTGGCAATTCGGATGGCGTACAGGTTGGCGATTTCGTCGTGGCCATCGGCAACCCCTTTGGCCTGCAGTCGACGGTTACCTCCGGGATCGTCAGCGCGCTCGGCCGCAGCGGCATCACGCAGGACGGCTACGAGGATTTCATCCAGACCGATGCGTCTATCAACCCAGGCAATTCAGGCGGCGCCCTGGTCAATCTCAAGGGCGAACTGATCGGCATCAATTCTGCGATCTTCTCGAACAGTGGCGGCAACATCGGCATCGGCTTCGCGATCCCGGTGAATATCGCCAAGTCGATCATGTCGCAGATCCTGCAATTCGGTAAAGTCCGGCGCGGTCTGCTTGGCGTGACTATCAGCGACTTCGGCGCGGATACCGCGAAGGCCTACGGCATGGACAGTGCCGAAGGAGCGTTGGTACAGGAAGTCGCTGCGGGCTCATCCGCAGAAAAAGCGGGGGTAGAGGTCGGCGACGTAATCGTTGCCGTCGACGGCGAGCAGATCTCGAATGCCGCCGAGCTGCGCACGACGATAGGCTTGAAGCGCAGCGGCGAGAAAATCCGCCTCGACGTCCTGCGCGAAGGCAAGCGCCAGACACTCACCGCCCTCCTCGACGAGCGGGAGACCGCGGCACAGATCGGCGCGGATGATATCCATCCCGGCCTGGAGGGCGCGGAACTTGCCAGCTACGACGGCTCGGGCGGCAGCTTCAACGGCCCGGCCGTGCTGGTGGCGTCAGTCGAGCCCGAAAGTCCGGCAGCGGCAGGCGGACTGCGCGCGAACGACATTGTCGTCGCCGTCAACCGCACGCGCGTACGCTCGGTGCAGGAATTCCGTGAAGCTGCGGGAGACCAGCGCCTGCTGATCCTGTCGATACGACGCGGAAACCGCGACCTGCTCGTGCAGATACGCTGAGGCGGCGACGCCTCAGCCCGCGGTCGCCTGCCCGCAGCCGGCGGGCGACCGACGGGCGGTCGGGCGTTCGATGTGAGCCAATACGCGACTGCGTTCGGCAGCGCTGAGGCGCGCGAGCCGGTCCATTCGCCGGAAAAAGCGCGACCAGTCGCGACCTTCACTTTCGAATATGACCCGCAGTACGTCCACATGTCGGTTGTAGGTGCTGGCCGCGCCGAATACCGCGTTGTTCAGCGGTCCGGAGAACCAGCGGTCGAAGTGCGGCGGCCCGGACCATGTTGCTCGCAGCCGCCGGTAGTTCTCACGCAGTCGCTCGAACGCCGTTGCCTTGGCAGCTCGCCGGGCCCCGGCTTCGCCGGGTCCGCGGTAGATCTGCCGCAACTCCCTGCGGGCGTCCGCCACGAGGTCCTGCACCAGCCGTTCACGATCGAGGCTCAGCGCATACCGGCACAATCCAGGCTGATCACCGCGAGTCTCCAGCCACAGCAGCATGCCCTCCTGCTCCACCAGCGAAGCGACGCCCTCGTTGAACGGCGTATCGCCTCGCGCGTAGACGCGCTGGTGCGCGAGCTCGTGGAAGATCAACCCGGCGATCGCCCGGTCCGACAGCGAAAGCACGGTGCTCAACAGCGGGTCCCGGAAATAGCCGAGGGTCGAATAAGCTGAAGCACCGATCACTGAGACATCGTTTCCGGCCTGTGCCAGCCTGGCGGCGTAAGCGTCAGCCGCGGTTTCGGCGAAGTAACCCCGATAAGTGACACATCCGGCCACCGGAAAACACCACTCCCTCAGTACCAGGGAAAATTCGGGGGCCGCGAACACGTTCCAGACCACTTGCGGGCGGTCGAGCATGACAACCGAGCGATAACTGCCGTTGTCCGGCAGCTCGAGCTCACGATGCGCGAAATCCAGCGCCGCCTGTGCAGCAGCAATGCCGGCTCGAAGCGAAGACGGTGTTGCTCCATCGGCCAGGACTTCAGCGACAGGCTCGCGCTGCCGCATCAACTGGATCTGGCCTGCCACGGCCTGGCGCAGGTAGGAAGAGCAGCCGCCAGTCGCCAGCGCGTCCAGTACGCAGATCAGGACCAGAGCGACGCGACCAGGCAACATGTTGCCGGCAGGATAACGGCTACAATCGCCCGATGCAGATCTACCTGGTCGGCGGTGCGGTTCGCGACCGCCTGCTCGGCATTGAAGCCGGCGAGCGGGACTGGGTGGTCGTGGGAGCGCGGCCCGACGAACTGGAGTCGCGCGGATACCGGCGCGTCGGTGCGAGCTTCCCCGTGTTCCTGCACCCTGAGACCGGCGAGGAATACGCCCTGGCGCGAACCGAGCGCAAGACGGGACCCGGTTATCACGGGTTCGAGATCCAGGCTGCGCCGGATGTCACCCTCGAGGACGACCTGCGCCGGCGCGACCTGACGATCAACGCGATGGCGCAGGACGACAAAGGCGCCGTGATCGATCCCTGGGGCGGCCGCCGGGATCTCGCTGCGAAATTGCTGCGCCATGTAAGCGATGCGTTCCGTGAGGATCCAGTGCGAATTCTGCGCGTGGCGCGCTTCGCCGCCCGGTATGCACCGCTCGGTTTCGCCGTGGCCGACGAGACGTTGGCCGTAATGCGCGAGATGGTCGTATCGGGCGAAGCCGCATCGCTGGTCCCGGAGCGCGTATGGCAGGAAACCGAGAAGGCGCTGGCCGAGCCGCGGCCCGATGTGTTTCTGCGCGTACTTCGCAACTGCGGGGCGCTCGCGATCATCTTTCCCGAAGTCGACGCATTGTGGGGGGTGCCGCAGCCAGCCAGGTGGCACCCGGAAATCGATACGGGCGAGCACTTGCTGCTGGCCCTGCAGGAGAGCGCCAGACTTGGCGCAACGACGCCGGCGCGATTCGCGGTACTCGTGCATGACCTCGGGAAGGGAACGACACCGCCTGCCGAGTGGCCGAAGCACATCGCCCACGAGGAACGCAGCGTCGCGCTCGTTGAGCAGCTTTGCGGGCGACTTGGCGCACCGGCACGCTACCGCGAACTGGGCGTGATCGTCGCAAGGCACCATGGCAATTTCGGACGCGCACTGGAAATGCGCCCTGCCACGATTCTGCGGCTGCTCGAGGATACGGATGCATTACGACGACCGGAGCGCTTCGATGAATTCCTGGCGGCCTGCGAAGCAGACGCTCGCGGCAGGCTCGGATTTTCGGACAGGCCCTGCCCGCAGGCAGCTCTGCTGCGCGCAGCTCTCGACGCGGCCCGCGAAGTAACGGCGGCAGATCCAGTAGCGCGTGGACTGGAAGGACCGGCCGTCGGCGAAGCGCTGCGCGAACTGCGGATCGCAGCCATCAAGCGCGTCAGGGATGCCTGGGCAGGAACCCCTGCAGACATCTAGAGACGGGAGCGCAGGTCGCGAAACCCGAAGCCGGGTGAGCGAGCGACACCGCGCGCGAGCGCCATGATCTTGCACCGCTCGCCCATCTCTCCCGGCAGCAAAAGCGTCTTGGCCTGCTGCAGCGCCCGCAGCGACGCTGCATCCTGGCGTCCCGCGAATTCCTCAAGTTCGATGTCGACACCCGCGTCGATGAGGAAATGCGCCTGGGTCGCGTAGCCAGCCACGTCGAGTCCGGCCCCGACGGCTGATGCCGCGAGCAGGGTGAAGTCGACCCAGGCAGTCATGTCCTGCAGGCCCGGATAAAGGAGCGCATCCCGATGTGCCCTGTGCCGGTAGTAGCAGAGGAAGGTTCCGTCGCGACGCTCAGGCAGGTAGTACTCGCTTCGCGTACAGCCGTAGTCGCCGATGAACACAGTACCTCGGCGCAGCGATCCGGCAACAGCATTGATCCAGCCCGGCAATCGCAGGCTGACTTCGCTCGTGTAACCGTCCGGCAACTGGCCGCCAGTGGCCTGCTCGATGGCCGCAACCGCAGCTGCCAGCCCAGCACTGGCATCAGCTTCAGCCAACTGGAACGTCCCACGCTTGATGCACACGCCGAGCGCCCGCGGTCCCGGTGCGCGGCGCACGAAACGCTCCACGGGCAACGCGTCGGCAACCTCGTTTGCGATCACCAGACCGTCGAATTTCGCCGCGGGAAGGCGATCGATCCACTCGACGCGGCGGGCGATATCGTCGCCCAGGTTCGCGAGGTACTCGCGCTGCCTTGTACGCAATTCAGCGCTGACCTCGAGGATAAGATACTTTTGTGGAAGTGCGTCCAGGGATGCCAGTCGCCCGAGCAAACCGTATGCGAGGGCGCCCGTTCCGGCACCGAATTCGAGCACGACGGGCTCGGGCAGTGCGGCAAGCAGTGGGGCGCTGGCCCGTGCCAGGCACCGCGCGAACACAGGCGAAATTTCCGGCGCGGTGACGAAGTCTCCGGCTGGCCCGAACTTCGTCGCCCCGGCGCTGTAGTAGCCGAGTGCCGGCTCGTACAGCGCAAGCTCCATATAGCGGGAGAACGGAATCCACCCGCCGGCTGCCGCGATTTCCTCACGGATACGACTGGCGAGTCTGGCGCTGTGTGCAAGCGCCTCCGTCGTCGGCTCTTCGAATAAGCTGGACATGGTGGTGTAATCTTACGTTTTAAGAGTCGAGCCCAGCGCCAGCAGCCGCGGCGCGAATCCGGACATGAGCGTCAATCGTCAATCCCTCGAAGGGAAGTGGGTCCTCATCACCGGCGCGGCCAGGCGCGTCGGTGCCAGCATTGCCCGCAGCCTGCACGACGCGGGTGCCAGCGTCGCGCTCCACTACCGCGACTCGGCGGGTCCTGCTGCCGAACTGGCGGCCGAATTCAACGCGAAGCGCCGCGACTCCGCCCTGCCGGTGGCAGCCGACCTTCTCGACCACACCGCCCTGCCGCGGCTTGTGGACGCCGTGGTCGGCCGCACCGGCCGACTCGACGTGTTGATCAACAATGCCTCGAGCTTCTATCCCACGCCCCTAGGCGCGGTAACGCCCGCCCAGTGGGATGACCTGGTCGGCACCAACCTGAAAGCTCCTCTCTTTCTGAGTCAGGCTGCATTGCCCCACCTGCGCGCAAGTCGCGGTGTGATCGTGAACCTCATCGACATCCACGCCGTACGACCGCTGCGCAATCACCCGGTCTACGGAGCGGCCAAGGCCGGGCTCGCCATGCTGACGCGATCGCTGGCCCGAGACCTCGCACCGGACATCCGGGTCAACGGCATCGCGCCAGGCGCCGTGCTCTGGCCGGATGACGGAATCGAGGAACGGACGCGGGATAGCATCATCCGCCAGATCCCGTTGCAGCGTGCGGGCTCCCCCGAGGACATCGCGGGCTGCGTGTTGTTCCTCGTGCGTGACGCTCCCTACGTGACCGGCCAGATCGTCACGGTGGACGGCGGGCGATCCATTGGGTGGTAAGGTCGCCGACGGCTCGGGCGGCTGAGCGCCGTGGTGCTTCCCGAGCGAGTAAGAGTTCCCCCAGCGAGGGAAGCACCGCGGCGCTCAGCCGCCCGAGCCGTCGAGCCGCGCCGCGGTCAATTCGCCCTCGCCAGCCCTGCGCTCGGACCATAACGCGAGCATCGTCTTCCCGTTGACCGGATGGCGCAGCGTGGGTGCGAGGTCGGCCAGCGGGCGCAGGACGAAGGCGTAGCGCAGGACATCACGGTGCGGCAGCCGTGGTGAATCGCTCACCGTGTCCCCGTGCAACAGCAGATCGAGGTCGAGCGTACGCGACGTAATGGCGCCTGCATCACGCTGCCGGTTGGCCTCGACATGCAGGCCTTCGAGGATGCCGATGACCGCATCAGGGCTGAGGGCGGTCGGCACGCGAACGACCATATTGAGGAAATCGGGTCCGTCGAAACCAACAGCGGCACTGCGGTAAACCGGGGAACCGTCCACCGTGCCGAAGATCTCCCGCAGGCGCCCCACCGCAAACCTCAGGTGGCGTTCCGGATCCAGGTTGCTGCCGATGCCGATATATGCGGCCGGCACGCCATTCACCGCGCGCCGCGCTCGATCGAGACGCCGACCTCGCGCGAGCCGCGAACGGCGAATGGCTTGCGGACGGTCACGCGGATCCACGGCACGCCGAATTCCGTCATCACCAGCGTCGCGATCCGCTCCGCCAGAGTCTCGATGAGCTGGCAGCCAGCAGCCCCCACGTCGGCCGCAACGCGCTTCGCCACGGTCTTGTAATTGAGCGTGGCATCGATGTGGTCACGTTTAGCAGCTTCGCGGATGTCGACGCCCATCTCGAGATCGATGCTGATGACCTGAGGCAGGCGCCGCTCCCATTCCCAGATTCCGATGATGGCGGTTACGCGGAGGTCCTTGAGATAAATCGTATCCACCTGGTCAATCCCTGCCCGCGCCTGGCGGCTCAAGTTGCTGCAGATCCCAGCGGGCTCGCGCCCGGATCGCAGCCACACCCGGCGTCGCATCGGCGTACCTGAATGCACCGGCGAGCGCCACCATCGCAGCATTGTCGGTGCAGAACTCGTGGCGGGGATAGTAAGCGCGCGCACCGCGGGCAGCGAGTTCGGCAGCAAGCCGTACGCGCAGGCTGCGATTGGCGCCAACGCCCCCGGCGACGACCAGCCTTTCGCGACCCGTGTGCTCCAGGGCACGCAGGCACTTGGCAATCAGCGTATCGACCACCGCGGCCTGGAAGCCGCAGGCAAGATCGGCGCGGTCCACCTCTGACATGCCACTGCCGCCGAGTTCGCGGGCGGTGAGCGCAACGGCGGTCTTCAGTCCGCTGAAGCTGAAATCCAGACCGCGGTTGATCATCGGGCGGGGAAAGTCGAAACGGCCCGTCCGGCCCGTGTCAGCGATCCGTGCCAGCTGTGGCCCCCCCGGATAAGGCAATCCCAGCATCTTGGCGGTCTTGTCGAAGGCCTCACCGGCCGCGTCGTCGAGCGTCTGGCCGAGCACGCGGTAAAGCCCGACCCCGGTCACGTCGACGAGCATCGTGTGCCCGCCCGATACCAGCAGCGCAACGAACGGGAAATCCGGCGCATCCGGCTCAAGCAGCGGGGCCAGCAGGTGCGCCTCCATATGATGCACGGCGATCGCCGGGATCCCCCAGGCAGCAGCCAGGCCCGTCGTGACGGTTGCCCCGACGAGCAAGGCGCCAATGAGCCCCGGCCCGGCCGTATAGGCGACTGCGTCGAGGTCCGCGGGCCGACAGGCTCCGGTTGCCAGCGCGTCCTGCACCAGGGGCAGGAGCTTGCGGATGTGGTCGCGGGAGGCCAGTTCCGGCACAACGCCGCCGTAGGGCGCGTGGGTCGCCACCTGGCTGTAGATGCGGTGGGCAAGCAGCCCTTTGCGCCGGTCGTAGACCGCCACGGCTGTCTCGTCGCAACTGGTCTCCACGCCCAGGATTGTGAGGGAACCGCCAGCCATCGAGTGCTTTGCAACCAGCCCGGAAGTGGCTATATTGTGCGGCCTTCACCGGCCGAGCGCCGGTTTTTTTCGCCCGCCGGCCACGGTCCGAGGATTACGAACTTGCCCAGCGTACGCGTCCGAGAGAACGAGCATTTCGATGCCGCCCTGCGCCGCTTCAAGCGCGCCTGCGAAAAGGCCGGCGTCCTCACGGAGCTGCGTCGCCGCGAGTTCTACGAGAAGCCCACGCAGGAGCGCAAGCGCAAGCGCGCCGCCGCCGTGAAGCGCCAGCTGAAACGCTCGTCGCGGGAAACCAACCGCCGCCGTCGGCTGTACTGATCGCGTAGCCGCACCCGGGCATGTCCCTCAAGGCCCGCATCAACGACGACATGAAGGCCGCCATGCGCAGCGGGGACAAGCTGCGCCTCGGCAACATCCGCATGCTCATGGCTGCAGTCAAGCAGCGGGAAGTCGACGACCGTCGCGAGATGGCGGACCCCGACGTCCTCTCGATCGTCGAGAAACTCATCAAGCAACGCCGCGAGGCCGCCACGCAGTTCGCAGCGGCCGGCCGTAGCGACCTCGAAGCCAAGGAACTGGATGAAGCGCGGCAACTCTCCGAGTACCTGCCCGTCCAGCTTGCCGAGACCGAAGTCGCGGCGCTGATCGAAGCCGCCATCCAGGCCACCGGCGCCGCCGGGATCAGGGACATGGGCAAGGTCATCGGTGCCCTGCGCCCGCAGATCCAGGGGCGGGCCGACATGGGCGCCGTCAGCGGCCTGGTCAAGGCCCGTCTCGGCGGCTGATCCCGGCCCAACCGCGGGCCGCGTGGACGCCCGCCGGCGGCCGCCGTATTCTGGCGGCGCTACCGCGTCGATTATTCCAATCCCAAAACGATGCCCGGACGAATTCCGCAGCACTTCATCGATGAGCTGATGCAGCGCGCCGACATCGTCGAGATCGTCGGTTCACGTGTACAGCTGCGCAAGGCGGGTCGCGAATACAAGGCCTGTTGCCCCTTTCACGGTGAGAAAACCCCCTCCTTCACGGTGAGCCCCCACAAGGGCTTCTTCCACTGCTTCGGCTGCGGCGCCCACGGGACGGCGCTCGGCTTCCTGATGGAGTACGACCGCCTCGATTTCGTAGCGGCCGTCGAGGCGCTGGCAGAGCACCTCGGCCTGGAGGTGCCCCGCGAGGCGGATGGCCGGGAGCTACAGGCCCCGCTCGCACCGCTGTATGACGTGCTGGCCCGTGCGGCGACTGCTTTCGAGGCCGTCTTGCCCAGGCACGAATCCGCCGTCGGTTACCTGAAAGGTCGCGGCCTGGACGGTGAGACGGCCCGGCAGTTTCGCATTGGCTATGCGCCGGCCGCGTGGGACTCGCTGCTCGGCCAGTTTGCCGAAGCAGAGCAGGCCCACCTGCTGGCGGCGGGACTCGTGATTGCCCGCGATGGCGGCGGTCACTACGACCGCTTCCGCGACCGCATCATGTTTCCGATCCGCGACAGCCGCGGGCGCGTCATCGGCTTTGGCGGGCGCGTGCTCGGCAGCGGCGAACCGAAATATCTCAATTCACCCGAGACGGCCGTCTTCCACAAGGGACAGGAGCTGTACGGACTGTACGAAGCCAGGCAGGCGGAGCGGCGGCTTGCGCGACTGCTCGTCGTCGAAGGCTACATGGACGTCGTCTCGCTGGCACAGCACGGCGTCCGCGACGCCGTCGCTACGCTCGGAACCGCGACCACCGGGGAGCATGTGCGCCGGCTGTTTCGCGTCGTCCCCGAAATCGTCTACTGCTTCGATGGTGACCGCGCGGGTCGAGCCGCAGCCTGGCGCGCGCTGCAGGTCTCGCTGCCGGAGATCCGCGACGGTCGCCAGATCCGCTTCCTCTTCCTGCCCGATGGCGAAGACCCGGACTCCCTCGTCCGCAAGGAAGGCGCGGCAGATTTTGCGGCCCGTATCGCCGGCGCGATGCCGCTGTCGGACTACCTGCTCGAAGAATTGCGGCGACAGGCCGGATCGGAATCTCTCGACGGACGCGCACGACTGGCCGAACTGGCACGGCCGTTGCTGGCCCTCGTGCCTGCGGGTGTCTACCGCGAGCTGCTGACCGATCGGCTGTCAGCCGAGGTCGGCTTGAAACCGGAGCGACTCCAGGCCGCGCTGGGGGGGCCTGCAGAGAGCGCCCGGCCGCGACCGGCGGGAGCCGGCGGTCGTCGCAGCCTGGTTGCCCAGGTCATTGCCCGGCTCATCAGCAATCCGGCGCTGGGTGCCGAGGTCACAGTACCGGCCGGCCTCAAGGCGGTTCAGGTGAAGGGTATCGACCTGCTGCTGGAACTGCTGGAACTGACGCGCAGCAGCCCGGGTCTGACCCCGGGCGCACTGCTGGAGCGTTTTCGTGATCGACCGGAAGCCCCGCATCTGCAGCAGCTCCTCGTGACCGAAGTCGAACTCGGCGCCGACGCAGCGAAGAAGGAACTGACCGACGGCCTCGCCCGGATACTGGCCAGCGATCGCAGCGAGCGCATGGGGGTCCTCTTCGCCAAGGGTGAAAACCTGACACCGGCGGAAAAGGACGAACTCCGGCAGTTGCAGGGCAACGCAGCGCCGAGCGTTAGGTAAAGAAAGCCTGTCGCCTGCCGATACCGCTAATGGCAGCCGGGCACCGCGATTGGCGGCTGGATTCAGCCACTTGTCGCACGGTTCCGAACTGGCTTGATGCAAGCCCCGTGCCATGAATCGGCGCGGGTTTTCTGTGGATGGGCCCGAACCCGAACCCTATAATGCCGCGTTTAGCGCCTGAGCTGAGGTACGACGGTGCACGATTTTCCCGAGAACGCCGCAACTGCGGAACAGCAGTCCCAGCTCAAACTCCTGATCGCCCGCGGCAAGGAACAGGGCTACCTGACCTATGCCGAGGTCAACGATCACCTGCCCAACGATATCGTCGATCCGGAGCAGATCGAAGACATCGTCAACATGATCAACGATATGGGGATCACCGTCTACGAGAAGGTCCCCGACGCGGATGCGATCCTGCTGTCCGATGTTCCCGTCACGAGCGACGAGGAAGCTGCGGAGGAAGCCGCTGCAGCGCTGGCCACGGTAGACAGCGAATTCGGCCGTACGACCGATCCCGTCCGCATGTACATGCGCGAGATGGGGACCGTCGAACTGCTCAACCGCGAAGGCGAAATCCGCATTGCCAAGCGCATCGAGGAAGGCCTGGACCAGGTGAAGCGCTCCGTCGCCTTCTTCCCGCCATCCATCGACGCAGTGGCCGCCGCCTACGAACCGGTGAAGGTCGGCGAAGCGCGTCTGCAGGACGTGCTGACCGGTTTCCACGACCCGAACCAGCCGGAGGAAGTCCTGCCGGCCAGCGCCCGCGAGCCGGTCGAGGAAGATGCCGATGAGAATGGCGAAGGCGAGGCAGAAGACCAGGGCCCGGATCCGGCAGAGGCCGATCGGCGCCTGAAGTCCATCTTCCGCCACCAGAAGAAGGTCCTGGCGGCAATCGAGGCCAACGGCCCGAACCACAAGACCACGATGAAGGCGCGGGAGAAGCTGACCAGCGAGGTCATGGAACTGAAGCTGGCACCGAAGCTCTTCGACATGCTCAGCAACCGGCTGCGCGAATGCGTCGAGTCCATCCGCGGCCAGGAGCGGCGGATCATGCAGCTTTGCGTGCGCGATGCCGGCATGCCGCGCAAGGATTTCCTGACTACGTTCCCGCAGAACGAGACGGCAACGAACTGGGTCGACAAGCACATCCGCGCCAAGCGGAAGCATTCCTCGGCACTGGGCAAGCTCAAGGAGGACATCGTCCGCTGCCAGAAGAAACTTCAGCAGATCGAAGCCGAGACGCACCTGTCCATTGCCGACATCAAGGAAATCAACCGCCAGATGTCGATCGGCGAGGCGAAGGCCCGCCGCGCGAAGAAAGAAATGGTCGAGGCGAACCTGCGCCTCGTCATCTCCATCGCGAAGAAGTACACCAACCGCGGCCTGCAGTTCCTGGACCTCATCCAGGAAGGGAACATCGGCCTCATGAAGGCCGTCGACAAGTTCGAATACCGTCGCGGCTACAAGTTCTCGACCTACGCGACCTGGTGGATCCGGCAGGCCATCACGCGCTCGATCGCCGACCAGGCGCGGACCATCCGCATCCCGGTGCACATGATCGAGACCATCAACAAGCTCAACCGCATCTCGCGGCAGATGCTGCAGGAGATGGGCCGCGAGCCGACGCCGGAAGAATTGGCCGTGCGCATGGAAATGCCGGAGGACAAGGTCCGCAAGGTGCTGAAAATCGCCAAGGAACCGATCTCGATGGAGACACCCATCGGCGATGACGAGGATTCACATCTGGGCGATTTCATCGAGGACACGGCGATCGCCTCGCCGCTCGATTCTGCGACGACCGAGGGTCTCAAGGAAGCCACCCACAACGTGCTGGCCGGCCTCACGCCGCGCGAGGCGAAAGTCCTGCGCATGCGCTTCGGCATTGACATGAATACCGACCACACCCTCGAGGAGGTCGGCAAGCAGTTCGATGTCACCCGCGAGCGCATCCGCCAGATCGAGGCGAAGGCGCTGCGCAAACTGCGCCACCCCTCGCGCAGCGACCAGCTACGCAGCTTCCTGATCGAAGACTGAGCCTTCAGGCGGCGAAGCCGCGCTGCAGATTCCTGGTTCTCCTCACCTTTCGCTGATCGGTAGACCCAGGCCCGCTCCGCACGGTTGAACGGCATTTCCTCGCGATTCATGGCGAAGAAGTACTGACGGAAAAACTCGCCGATTTCTTCGAATACGTCGGGGAACCGCCCGATCACCGGATAATTGCGGTGGATGGCATGCTTGGTCTGGGTCTTGTCGATCACACAGAATGCTGCGATCGCGCCCAGCCCGAGCTCAAAAACGAACGCGTATGCGAACAGGTCAAGTATCTGACTGACGAGGCCCATGACGAACCCCCTTTCGTGACAACAACCCGGTGAGCGCGCCGCTTACCCTGACCGCCTCAGGCCGATCTCGAGCGGATAATGATCCGAGCCTACGTCCGGGCCACGGGACAAGCGTGTCATCTCGAGCCCTGGATCGCGTAACGCGTGGTCGATCTGTATCTGCGCAACCGGCCAGCGCACAGGCCAGGTGCCCAGCAGTCCGAATTCCCGCCACCCGTCGACCATCCCGGTTACTTCGAGGAAATCCCGCAGCGCCGGGGAGAACACGGTCGCATTCAAGTCGCCGACCAGAAGACGCGGAATGCCGGCCGGCTCGCTGGCGCGGAGCAGGCCGGCCAGCATCTGCAGCTGGCGGTCGCGCTGCCGGGCCCGGTAGGGAGTCGTTGGCGAAACGAGATGCACGGCGCCAAACATCACCTCGCCTCCCGGCAGGCGCAGCTTCGCCAGCAAGTTGGAGCTGCCTCGCACGCCGAGATCGGTCCAGCGCGCATCATCGAGCGGGTACTTCGAGAAAACCCCGAGACCCCAGGCGGTAGGGCGATCGAGCGACAGCCAATGAGGATATCGCTCCATCACGGGTCGCAGCTCACGCATCCAACGTGGCGTCAGCTCTGACAACGCCACGACGTCGGCATCGGAGGCGGCGAGGTATCGGCGTACGTCCTCGTAGCGGACATTCCGATGCTGCAGATTCAGCGAAATGACACGCGTCTCCAGCGAGGATGGCGCTGGCGGCGACGGCTGGATAACGTGGGGCAACAGGTACGGACAGACGTACCAGAGATTCGGCAGCGCGAAGACTGCTGCGACCAGCGCAGGTGCCCAACGACGCCAGGCAAGGAAGGCACTGGCAACGATGACCAGCGCCAACAGGTACTGGGCACGAAAGTGCGATGCCGTTTCACCGACCCAGGCATAGCGGGCGAACTGCGCGACTGTCGTCGCAGTCGCCAGCCCGATCAGGGCAGCCGACAGGACCAGCTGGACGGCGCGTTCGCCCCGGGCGCCTTCCTGGTGATGGTCAGCCCCGCACACGGCGCACCACGCTTGCCACTGGTTCAGTCATCGTCGGATTCAGTATAGAAGGTCACCCGGCTGGATATCGGCAACCTGGCGCTGGTAGCTGAGGGTGCACGCCCGCCGGGACAGGAACCGGTTCCAGGAACCCTCGCCCGCGATCACTGTGACCGCCGTCTCGAAAAATCAGAGCTGGCGATAGATCCAGCCGAGGCAGAGTACCGTATAGAGCAGTACGAGGGGCTCCGCATTGCGCGACAGGCTCGTGGCAAGCGACCAGTTGCCGCCTGCGCGCGGCAGAATCGAGCGCGGCACGACGGCCGGAGTCGCTGCCTGCCACTGCGCGCAACGCTCGCCGAAGAGTCGGCGGAGTTTGCGATCCTCGTATTCAATCGCGGCCGGGTAGAAAAAGAACCAGAAGACGACTGCAACCGGAGCAGCCCACCACTGGCCACTCGCAATGACGAAGCCTGCGAGCAGCAGCAGGTTTCCCGTGTACAGCGGATGGCGCACCAGGGAATAGGGGCCGTCGGTAGCGAGCTGCTGGTTCTTCATGATGAAACCGGATGCGTACAGCCGGATCATGGCCCCAAGCGCTGAAAGCACTGCGCCCGCAACGAACAACCGCTGCTCTGGCATCGCGAAGACTGCAAAGACCGGCATCAGCAGCAGCCCGAAACCCTGGCGACCGACTTCGCTGTAACGCCATTCGCGCAGGTAATGGGCGGGTCCGCTGAGCGGCGGCAGATCCTTTGTCCTCTGACCCATTTTCCGGCCGGTTCCTGTCACTTTTGCGGGTTGGCGACAGTAACAGAATCGCCGCGGCTCGGTCACGCAGGAAGGACCATGGCCGGTACCCGCTGCTAGAATCGCCGCGCCGCTCCCCCTACGGGCGCGGTCAGCATGCGCTGGGCCTGTAGCTCAATGGTTAGAGCAGGAGACTCATAATCTCTTGGTTCCAGGTTCGAGTCCTGGCGGGCCCATGCCCTTTCATAAAAGTCTGGATACCTACCGCAAGATGCAAGCATATGTACCCGCGACCCTCGGCCCGATTGAACTGGCGCCGGGGATCGAGCGCATCAACGCGCTGTGTTTCCTTTTCGCCGCGCTCGTCAGCATCGGGCTATTCACCTATTTCTCGGCACTTACGCCCTACGTGCTCGACGTACACCTGGGCGTGCCAAAGTCCGAGCACGGCAGGATCTCCGGTCTGCTGCAAACCTGGCAGGAAATCGCCCTCCTCACGACCACCGGTATCTGGGGTGTACTGTCGGACCGCCTGGGACGCCGCATCCTCTACATCACCAGCTTCTTTCTGATAGCGGTCGGCTACACGCTCTACGCGTTTGCGACCACCCCGACGGAACTGCTCGTCTGGCGCGCGCTCATCGGCGTTGGGATCGCAGGAAGCGCAGCGATGTTGACTACGGTCCTGGCCGACTATCCGCTGAACAGTTCGCGCGGCAAGCTGACCGGCACGGCGTTTCTGCTGAACGGCGTGGGCTCGGTGATATTTTTTCTCGGCCTCACGAAACTGCCCGGCGTCTACGAGAGCTTCGGAGCCTCACCGCTATGGGCTGGCCGGTATGCGCTGCTGACGGCGGCCGGTATTGGGGTCATCACGGCTATCGTGCTCTTCGGCCTGAAGCCAGGGTTGCCGGACCACGTCGAGAAGCGCGTTCCATTGATGCAACTGCTCAAGGTCGGAATCGCTGCCGCCCGGAAGCCGCGCATCGCGTTGTGCTACATCGGCGCTTTCGCTGCACGGGCCGACATGGTCATCATCACGATTTTCATGGGCCTGTGGGTCGCGCAGTCGGCCAGTGCTGCGGGCCTTTCGGCATCGGAAAGTACAGCGGGTGTCGGCATGGTGGTCGGCATTACCCAGGCATCAGCCCTGGCGTGGGCACCGGTGATCGGCTGGATCGGCGATCGCATCGACCGTGTCAGCGTCATCGCGATTTCCTTCCTGCTCGCGGCGGTCGGCTACGGATGGTTTGCCACGCAGGAGGATCCGACGTCAGGGGCTGCGATCCCCTCGCTGATACTCCTCGGCTGCGGGCAGACCAGCGTCGCGCTAGCGACAACCCTGCTGCTCGGCCAGGAAGCCCCGGAGCAGTACCGCGGTTCGGTGTTCGGGCTGCAGAACCTCTGCGGCGGCTTCGGCATCCTCGCCATTTCATTCGGCGGCGGCATTCTCTACGACAGGGTGGCCCCGACGGCGCCGTTCTTAGCCGTTGCCATTGCCAACTGCGTCATACTCCTGCTTGCCCTGTGGCTGAAGTTATTCGAGCGAACCGCAGTCCCGAACGACGCTAGCCGGTGACGGCGCCCCTGCCGAGGTACTTTCTGAGCTGCTGAATGGCGAGGGCTTCAGCCCCGGAGGGACGGCCTGCCATTGCCCACAGGAATAGAACCGTGGCGACATAGGTTGCACCGCCGGCGAGCACGAAACCGAATAGCTGTGCGAGACCGGCAAGCCCCGGATGCAGATCCCCCGCAGTCGCCTGGAGTTGGACGATCACCAGATGCATCGCGGCGCAGGCCAGTACTGGCCGCCATATCCGCCGCCACCAGAGTGCCGGCGACAGATCCATCGCCCAGCGCAGAATGCCCAGCTGCAGGGGCAGGCTCACACAGGCCGCGGCGATGTAGCCCCAGGCTGCACCCTCGATCCCTATCTCCCGGACGAACAGCGTCATGGACCCGAGCAGCACGGTGGCCTGTACGGCCCCAAGCCAGACGAGAATTCGCGGCTGGCCCAGCGCGAGGTAGACGGCGCTGGCACCGGAACCGAGCAGCGATATCGACGAGCCCAAGGCCAGCAACTGCACCAGCGAGATCGACTCGGTCCATTGCGGGCCGAAGAGGACCGGCACGAGTGAAGGCGCCGCCGACGCCGTGCCGATCACAAGCGGCATCGCGATCAGCGCCGTCATGCCGGCAACGGCCAGGTAGCTGCTCCTTACCAGGGCGCGGTCCCCAGCCATGCGCGAGTAACCTGGAAACAGCGCGCGGTCGATCGGCGCCGTAAGGTTGGCGTGGGTGAGGGTTGCCAGCTCATACGCCAGCATAAAGAGGCCTACGGCACCGGGTCCCACGAAGCGGCCGATGATGACCGTGGACATTCGATGGCGAAGGAAGTACATCGCGTTGTCGATCACGAGCCACTTCGAGAAATCGAACAGCTGCCTTGCTCTTGCCAGGGACCAGCGCGGCCGATAGCTCTCCATGGCGTAACTCGCCACCAGGCCGGTCAGGCTCGCGGCCAGAATCCCCGCCGCGAGCGCCCAGTAGCTGCGGAACTCATAAGCCAGGAGCCCGGCGACAACGCACTGCACGACTTTCCTGGTGACCGTGAAGGCGAAATCGCGAGCGAATTCGAGATTGCGCCGGAAGTTGACGATGCCGATGTTCTGCGCCCCATCGAGCAGCGCACCGAGGGCAAGAGCAAACACGATGGGCGCCAGCCGGGGATCGTCGTAGAAAGCGGCGGCAGGCCAGGCGAAGAGGCACAGCAGCAGCGCAAGACTGAGCCCCAGCAGCTGGTTCAGGGTCCAGGCGGTGTCGTATTCCTCCCGGCCCGCCTGCTGGTTCTGGATCAGTGATACTTCGAAGCGGAAGCTGGTCAGCAACTCCAGCGCGGCAACCAATGCCGTGCCGAGCGCAACCAGGCCGAAGTCGGCGGGCACCAGCAGCCGGGCAAGGATGACCGTGCTGGCGAAACCGAGCAGGGTCACCGACAGCCGCATTGCGACCATCCATACGGCGCCGCGCGCGACCCTGCCTTTGATTTCCCGGCTCATTGAGTCGCAGGAATATCGATCAAAACCTTGCCACGCGCCCTGCCCGTCTCGACGTAGCCGATGGCATCTGCGGTCTCGCCCAGCCAGTACCGCCGGTCGATGACCGACCGAAGCTGTCCTGCCGCATGGAGCCCGGCAATCGCCTGCAGATCTGCCGCGTTCATGTCCGCCAGGATGCCCTCGAAGCGCTGGCTCACGAACGGATCGAGCAACCGTGCCTGCACCGGCCGCACCAGCGGATCGAGCCAGTTACCCATGCTCGCGCTGCCTATCATGACGAGTACGCCATCCGGCTCGAGGACCCGACGATAGTCAGCCAGGGAATGCGTGCCGACGTTGTCGATGATCACATCGTAACGCTCCGCTCCGGCCGTGAAGTTCGTCGTCGTGTAGTCGATCACACGGTCGGCGCCCAGCGATTGCACGAGCTCGACGTTGCGGGAGCTGCAGACCCCTGTCACCTCGGCGCCCCAGGTTTTCGCGATCTGCACCGCGTAGGTTCCGACGCCACCGGAAGCGCCATTGACGAGCACCTTCTGGCCCGGCTTCATGCGAGCCTTGTCGCGCAGGGCCTGAATTGCGGTTACTGCAGCGATCGGCATGGCCGCCATGTCGGCGAACGATGCGCCCGGCGGAATTTTCGCCACGCCTCGCTGGGCGCGAACCAGGATGTACTCGCCGAAGGATCCGCTCGACGCTCCGAACACGCGTTCCCCGGGCACGAAACCCCTGACGCCGCTGCCGACGACTTCGACGACGCCGGCGAAATCGGCACCCATGCGGATGGCAGTCGGGGTGCCGAGCCCCGAGAACAGCCGCATGAGATAGGGCTTGCCGCGCAGATAGTGCGAGTCGAGTGGATTGACCGACGCCGCGTGAACACGAACGAGGAACTGGTCTTCGGCGGGAACCGGCTTGGCAATCCGCTCGAGTGCCAGCACTTCAGGCCCGCCGTAACAGCGGTAAACGATCGCGTCGATGTGCTCGGCGCCGGCGACCAGCGGCTCCGGGCGTCCACAGGGCGCGTCGTAACCGACGGCAATCACGACCGCGAGGAGCAGCACGGCGACTACGGCGAGCGCCCCGAACAGAAACTGCCGTAACCTGGGCATGGCCGGATCTCCTCAGCGGATGAGGCGGCGGCGAATGAACCCGGTCGCCAGAAGATAGCCGCCGGTTGCATAGGCAGCCAGCACGGCCGCATGCAACGCCAAGTCGTCGACCGGCATACCCGCAACCAATGGACGAATCAGGGCGACCGCATGCGACAGCGGCAGCACGTTCACTATCCACTGGGCGAACTCCGGCAGCGCGCCCACGGGGTAGAACACGCCGCTGAAGATGAACATCGGCGTAATGAGCAGCGTGACGTAGTAGTTGAAGAAGTCGAACGAGGGCGCCAGCGAACTCACGAAAATCGACGGACCCGCAAAACACAGCCCGACCAGGAAAAAGACGGGAATTGCCCAGAGCGCAGACCAGCTAGTGACGGCACCCATCAGGGTTGCCACCAGCAGGATCGGTATGCCGACGATGAGCGACTTGGTCGCGCACCAGAGCATCTCGCCGGCAACGATGTCGTCCACCTCCAGCGGGGTCGCGAGGATTGCATCATAGGTTTGCTGGTGCACCATTCGCGTGAAGACGGAGTACATGCCCTCGAAGGCTGCGCCGTTCATCGCCGATGAGGCGAGCAGCCCCGACGCCAGGAACGTGAGGTAGGGCATGCCGCCCACGTCGCCGATGAAGCGGCCCAGGCCGTAGCCGAGTCCGATCAGATAGACGAAAGGCTCTCCGAAGGTCAGGAAGAGCCCCGCGACCATCAGCTTCCGCCAGACCAGCAGGTTGCGCAGCCAGACCTTGAAGGCCCCCGCCCTCGGCCGGGGGAATGCGAAATCCATCGCGAGCATCGTCATAAAGCGCCCTCCTGGCGGGCCTAGTCGCGCAGTTCGTGGCCGGTGAGCCGCAGGAACACGTCTTCCAGCGTCGAGGGCCGGTGCATGCAGATCATCTCGGGTCGCTGCTTGAGGCGGCCAAGCACGCCGTCGAGGTCATTCGTGTACGCGTAGCGCATCTCGCCCACTCGCTCCAGCCGCACGCCGGGATGACCGGCCAGCAACGCCTCGGCTTCGTCGCCCAGGCTGTGCACCTCCACCACGCTCGACTCGACGTGGCTCGCAATCAGGGTCCGCGGCGCGCCCCGCGCGACGATGCGGCCTTCGTCGATGATGACCAGCTCGTCGCACAACCTTTCGGCTTCATCCATGTAGTGGGTCGTGAGCAGCAGCGTCTTGCCCGAGTTGCGGAGTGAACGCAGGCGGTTCCAGATCATGCGGCGCACCTGCGGGTCCAGGCCGGTCGTCGGCTCGTCAAGCAGGATCAACTCCGGGTCGTTGATCAGTGCACGTGCGATCGTCAGCCGTCGCTTCATGCCGCCCGAGAGCGACCGGATCGGGTCGTCGGCGCGGTCCTCCATCTCGATGAACGAAAGCAATTCCCTGATCCGCGGCTCCACGAGAGCTGAACGTACCCCGAAATAACGGGCGTATATGCGCAGGTTCTCTGACACCGTGAAATCGGGGTCGGCGTTGTCCGACTGCGGGACGACACCCGTCCGGGCACGGATCGCCCGCACGTTCGCCGCGACCGGCAGGCCGAATACGCTCAATTCACCGCTGGTTGGTGGCGACTGCCCCAGCAGCATCCGCAGCGTCGTGGTCTTGCCGGCACCATTGGGCCCCAGGAATCCGAAACAACCGCCGGGCGGTATCTCGAGATCGATGCCGGCCACGGCGACCCGCGGCCCGAAATGTTTCACGAGACCGCGGGCGACGATGACGGGCTCACGCCGGGCGGCGGCAAGATTGGAATCGTTCATGAATAACGCCCTGCGGGCTCGACTGTAGCAGCGACCAGGCAGGCGTCAGTATAGGCGGTGGCCCCGGGGGGCGAGCGCAGCAACGTTCCTGCCGCCGCGCGAGCCGCGCTTGTCCGCGGCCTGGAAAGAATCCTAGGTACCACGCACGCGGGTCGCCGTGACTCGACTCACAGTCGAGCCAAGAATCTGCAGAATTGGGGAATGCGTCAGCCTGCCTGTGCCGGCGCGGCGGTGCGCGTGGTGCGATAGCCCCAGCGGCCTGCACGACGCTCGTTCAACTGGCCGACGATCTGTTCGGCCGAGTGCTTTACACCCGTCTGCGTGCCCTGGAGATAGCCGTTGATCGCGTTGACACCCTGGCGAATGGTGTAGCGGTACCAGTTCTTGCCGGCTGCGCCCAGCGGCGGTTCGGCGCGTTCGATCGCAACCAGCCGGAAAGGCTCCGGTTGCGCTGAAATCTTGCCCGGCGGTGGCGGCGTGGGAAACTTCTCGAGTACCGTGGTGACCCGCACCGGGGCCGGCTTCGGCACGGGCCTGGCAACCGCCTTCGCGGCGGTCACCGGCTTCGCGGCCTTTTTCGCGGGTTTGGCCCTGACGGTCGCCGCAGGCTTGCGGGTGGTCGCCTTGCGCGGCTTGGATTTCGTCTTGGCGCTTGCCATTGCGATTGCCTTTTTCCGGCTGTCTCGCCGAATTGCTGTTCAGGACCGCAACGGCGCCATTTGACAGAACGCGCGAGCGGTCGTCGCCGGGGGCCACCCCTGCGGGGGGCCAGCGCCCGGTCGGCGTGACTGGAGCGCGGTACTGAAGAACGGCGCGGAAGATACCCGCGACCGGGCCGCAGCGCAAGAAAACACGAGGCAGGGTATTGATCCTGAATGGCTTTTCCAGCCGGAGCGAGACGGTGGGCCCCGACCCTTGCGCGGCCGCCCTCAACCCTTGGACGGCTTCGGCCCGAACAGGGCATCCAGTTGGTCCCGGGCGGCCTGGGCCGTAGCCGCGGCTGCTGCATCGAACGCCCCCGGGCGCGGCTTGAACCAGTCGCAGAAATTCGCCTGCTCCTTGTTCCTGACCTCTTCCGCGTCGTCCTGGCTGCACTGCCTGACCGTGCGCCTGTCCCAATACCGGCACAGGCGGCAGACGTGCAGTTCGGCACGACAGGCCGGGCACTCTTCCTTGCGGCGGAGCGGAAGCGAGATCCCGGCCAGCGTTCCGCCGCAGCGCCAACAGACGAGATCGTGGCCCATGCGGCCAGTATAATGCGCCGCTTTCCGCCACCCCCCCTCCCCCATGACCGATGCACCGCGCCTGCGCAACATCGCCATCATCGCGCACGTCGATCATGGCAAGACCACACTCGTCGACCAGCTGCTGAAACAGTCCAGCACGCTCGACGAGCGCTTCGTGCTGCCCGAGCGGGCCATGGACTCCAACGACCTCGAGCGCGAGCGCGGCATCACCATCCTCGCCAAGAACACGGCGATCCGCTGGAACGACTGGCGCATCAATATCGTCGACACACCCGGCCATGCCGACTTCGGCGGCGAAGTCGAGCGCGTCCTGTCGATGGTCGACTCCGTGCTGCTCCTCGTCGATGCCGTCGATGGGCCGATGCCGCAGACGCGTTTCGTCACACAGAAAGCGTTCGCCCGCGGTTTCACGCCGATCGTCGTGATCAACAAGATAGACCGTGACGGAGCACGCCCCGACTGGGTGCTCGACCAGACCTTCGATCTGTTCGACCGCCTCGGCGCCACCGACAGCCAGCTCGATTTCCCGGTGATCTTCGCCTCAGCGCTGAACGGCTATGCCGGGTCCACCGCTGACGTGCGCTCGGGCGACATGACCTCCCTCTTCGAAGCCATCATCCGCCATGTGCCACCGCCGCCCGTCGATCTTGACGGCACGCTGCAGCTGCAGGTCTCGAGTCTGGACTACGACAGCTATGTGGGCCTGCTCGGCATCGGTCGGGTGACTCGTGGCACGGTGACGACCAACACCGCGGTCAGTGTCGTCGATACGGGCGGCGGCGTACGCCAGGCGCGGCTCGGCGAACTCTACGGCTTCATGGGCCTGAAGCGCCTGCTGGTGCAGTCCGCCGCTGCCGGCGACATCGTGGCTTTCAGCGGTATCGAGGACCTGCACATCTCCGACACCATCTGCGAGCGCAACACGCCCGCGGGCCTGCCGCCCCTGCAGGTCGACGAGCCCACGATCAGCATGACCTTCCAGGTGAACAAGTCGCCGTTCTCCGGGAAGGAAGGCAAGTACCTCACCAGCCGCCAGATCCGTGCCCGGCTCGACCAGGAGCTGCTGCACAACGTGGCGCTGCGCGTCGAGGAGACGGACGACGCCGACAAGTTCAAGGTCTCCGGCCGCGGCGAACTGCACCTGTCGGTGCTGATCGAGAACATGCGCCGCGAGGGCTACGAACTCGCCGTGTCGCGCCCCGAGGTCATCGAGCATGTCATCGACGGGGTCGTGTGCGAGCCCTGGGAGCAACTGACCGTCGACTTCGCCGAGGACTACCAGGGTGCGGTCATGTCGCGGCTGGCCGAGCGCAAGGGTGATCTGCTCGCCATGCAGCCGGACGGGCGCGGCCGCCTCCGGCTCGACTACCGCATCCCGGCCCGCGGGCTGATCGGCTTCCGCACCGAGTACCTGACTTCGACGGCAGGCACCGGCCTGATCTACCATGTCTTCGACCGCTACGCACCGCGCGTGCCGGTCGCGATCGGCCAGCGCATCAATGGCGTGCTGATCTCGAACGTGACGGGGAAGTCGCTGGCCTACTCGCTCTTCAACCTGCAGGAGCGCGGGCGCCTGTTCATCGGCCACGCGGAGCCCGTGTACGAAGGCATGATCGTCGGCATCCACAGCCGCGGCAACGACCTGGTCGTGAACCCGACCAAGGGCAAGCAGCTCACGAACATCCGGGCGGCCGGATCCGACGAAAACATCCTCCTCACGCCTCCGATCCGCTTTTCGCTGGAGCAGGCGCTGGAATTCATCGACGACGACGAGCTGGTTGAAGTGACCCCGACGAGCATCCGCCTGCGCAAGAAACTGCTGACCGAGAGCGACCGGAAGCGCGCGTCGCGGCAGCCGGCGTAGCCGCGACGCATGCCTTCGCCCGAGGAAGAAGCCAAGTTCCGACCCAAGGGCCGGTCGCTGCGGCCGCTTATGGCGCTGATCCCGTTCATCAAGCCCTATCGGGGCATGGTGGTCGCAGCCATCGTGACGCTGCTGATCGCCTCGGCGTTGATGCTCTCGCTCCCGCTCGTCGGCCGGCTGGTGATCGACAACAGCTTCGGCGGCAGCAATGTGGCCACAGCGGCACCCGCGATGATCCCGGGCGGCATGGGCGGTGCGGCGGACGGCGCCGTGGCATCGGCCTCGGGCAGGCTGCAGTCGCTGCTTTCCGGCTCGCTGAACGCGGGCTTCAGCCTGTTCGCCGGCGTTCTGATCCTGTTCTGCGCGGTGGCGGCCCTCCGCCTCTTCCTCATGGCCTGGATCGGCGAACGGGTGATCGCGGACGTGCGCGACCGCGTTTATTCGCACGTCATCCGCATGGATCCGGCCTTCTTCGAGGTGACGCGCACGGGCGAGGTGCTGTCGCGTCTCACCGCGGACACGACGCTGATCCAGTCGATCGCGGGCGTCAATTTCTCGATGGTGCTGCGCTCCCTGGTGCAGCTGCCCTTCGCCCTGGCGCTGCTGGCCTGGACGAACATCAAGCTCGTGGGGGTGATCCTGCTCTTCATTCCGGCGGTCATGGCGCCGGTGCTGATCATCGGCCGCAAGGTGCGGACCCTCTCGCGCGCTTCGCAGGATCGCATCGCCGATACCAGCGCGCTGGCGTCGGAATCGCTGAACGCGGTGCAGATCGTGCAGGCGTTCACCGCGGAGCCGGTGCTTTCGCGTCGCTACAAGGACGCGGTGGAATCGAGCTTCGATACGGCCATCGTGCGCACCCGCGTGCGCTCGATCATGACCTTCATCACCTTTGTCGCCGTCTTCGGCGGCATCACTTTCGTGGTGTGGGTGGGCGCCCGCTCAGTGCAGTCGGGCGACATGACCTACGGGGAACTGGTGCAGTTCCTCCTCTATGCCCTCTTCGTCGCGACTTCGGCCTCCGTCCTGATCGAGATGTGGGGCGAGGTGCAGCGTGCGGCGGGCGCGATGGAGCGCATGGTCGAAATCCTCGACGCGCGACCCGCGGTCGCGAAGCCTGCCGATCCCGTGCCGATGCCCGAGCCGGGCCGCGGCCATATCCGCTTCGACAACGTCTCGTTCAACTATCCGTCGCGGCCGGACACGAAAGCGCTCGCCGACTTCATGCTGGAGATCAAGCCGGGCGAGCGCGTGGCCTTCGTCGGCCCGTCAGGCGCGGGCAAGTCGACGGCGTTCCAGCTGCTCCTGCGCTTCTACGACCCGCAGGCGGGCCGCATCGTGATCGACGGCGTCAATATCGCGCAGACGGACCCGGAAGCGCTGCGCACGCGCATCGGCCTCGTGCCGCAGGAGACCGTGATCTTCGGCGACACCGCGCGCGCCAACATCCGTTTCGGCCGCCCGTCGGCCAGCGACGCCGAGGTCGAATCCGCCGCCCGCGACGCCGTGGCCGAGGGTTTCATCCGCGAGCTGCCGCAGGGCTACGACACCTACCTGGGCGAGCGCGGCACGCGCCTGTCGGGCGGACAGCGCCAGCGCATCGCGATTGCCAGGGCGATCCTGCGCAACCCGCCCATCCTGCTGCTCGACGAAGCCACCAGCGCCCTCGATTCCGAGAACGAGCGCCTCCTCCAGGAAGCGCTCGATCACCTGATGGCCAACCGCACCACCATCATCATCGCCCACCGCCTCGCCACCGTCCTCAAGGCCGACCGGATCGTGGTGATGGACCGCGGCCGCATCGTCGACGTCGGCACGCACGAGCAGCTGGTGGCGCGCGACCCGCTGTATGCGCGGCTGGCGGAACTGCAGTTTGGGGACGGGCGCAACGTCTGACTGAATCCGGGTCATTCAGCCAGATTCTGGAGCGGAACCAGCCGCGCAACGCAGGCAGTCTGGCGCCATGGACGCCTGGTGCCCGACCGTCGAAAAGTTCCTCCCCGTCACACCATCGCGCGCCCTGCGCGTCGCTGGCGCGATCCACCACGTTACCGTGCGTCGTGCCGATGGCGCCGCGCTCTTCCGCTCCATCGACGATCGCTGCGCTCTCGATGCAGCAGTGGGCGCACTGCTCGCTGAATCAGCCGGGCGAGCCCACGCCTACTGCTGGATGACGAACCACGTGCATCTCGCTGTGGAAATCGACCCATCGCGGGCAGGCGCCTTCCAGGAGCGGCTGGCACGGGCACTCGGCGTCACGGATCCGCAGGCGCCACCGCCCGTCGTGGACGCACAGGCCTACCTGCTCGAGCTGGTGCGCTACATCCACCGCAACCCGCTGGACGCCGGACTCGTGCGCGATCCCGTTGACTACCGCTGGAGCGGCCACGGCGTCTATCTCGGCCGGCCCGGCGTGCCCTGGCTCTGCACCGACCACGTGTTGCGCCTGCTCGGTGGCGACCTGCTGAAAGCCGTTGCTGCCTACGCCGCCTACGTGGGCGGCGGAATCGCCCGTTAGACGACGCGTTTGCCTGCCGCTGCCCTTACACTGGCGCGATGGGCAGCTGGTCCCTCGCCATCACCGCCGCGATCTGTCTCGTCCTGCTGGGCCTCGTGACCCACTGGATCCTGATCGTCGTCGGCGCGCTGCTGCCCGTCTGGCCGCTCGTGAGCGAACTGCTTCGCCGTCGCCGCAAAAATTCTGAGCGATAACGCGTGAAAGCCCCGAGTCCGAGGCGGTGGCCTTCCGGAGCGAGTAAGACTTCCCCGAGCTCCGGAAGGCCACCGCCTCGGACTCGGGGCTTTCAGCCCACCTGAATCAGAACTGGATAGCCGGCGGCACGTTGGCCAGCGACCAGACATCGAATGGCACCAGCTTGCTCGCGAAAGGATCCGAGTACAGCTGATCCACCAGCCAGCGCTTCTCCATCACCGTCTTGGCCGTGACGTCGGCGGTCGCGAACGGATCCTTCGCGCGCTTGTCGATCAGGTCGAGGTAGGCGCCGACAAACTGATCGAACAGCTCGGACACGAAGCGATACGACTTCGCCGTGTCGCCGGGAAACACCGGAGGACCGTAGAAACTCACGCCTGCCTCGTCGGGCCGGCGGCGGAATTCGGGCATGGTGTCCTCGGTTCCCTTTACCATCAGCCTGCGATAGAGCTTCGGGCTGGCTCCGTACCTGGTGAAGTGCGCATCGACGACCGCTGAAATGGCAGCCATGTCTTCGGCGCTGCGCGTGCCGTTCATGATGCCGAGCCATCCGCCGGCGAACGATTGACCGCCTTCGTAGAACTGGGTCACGACCGTGGCGTGGAGCATCCCGACCAGAGGCGTCTTCGCATGGACGTCGAGGGAATAGAAGCGACTCCAGACGAGCGGACCCGGCGAAGGCCTGCCCGGCTGCTGCAGCTTTCCGAGCGCGATCATGGAACCGGCCTTCGCCACTTTGTCGCCGCGCGTGACGCGAACGACGTAATCCGTGTCATCGGTGACACGCGTCAGGAATTCGTTGGAGATCGCGCCGTTCATGCGCTCGACGCGCGCGAAGTACTTCTCCTCCATGCGCGAGATGAAAGCTGTCATGTCGCGCGCGATCGCCTGATCCGCAGGTGCGAGCCGCAACAGCCTGTCGTCGCGATCCGGCGCCGGCACGGTCACTTCATCGGCCCATGACGGTGCGATCACGAGCAGCAGAGCGGCAAGAATGGGGGTACGAGAGCAGAGGCTTCTCGCATGGCGCATGGGAACTCCACCAGTTTCGGGATCAGGCTGAATGATTCCACCGCGACCGCCGCGTCCGCAACCGGCAGTGGAGACGTTGTCCGCTGGCGGCCCGGAGCGGCATTAAAACAAATAATTTCAATGCCTTATACACCATCCGCGAGGACTGAAGATTTGCTCATAAGGTTCTGCAGACCTTTTCTTTCGTGCGCGCGCGCGGCGCAGCTAAGCTGCGCACCATAAATTGAGGGGCGCGCCGCTCCGCCATAGCCAGCCGATTCGCCGGATCCCGCCATGCCCGATGCCGCACAGATGGTCATCGCCAACCGCCTGCGCGACGGGTTTACCGTTTTCCTCGCGCCGGGCGACCGTTGGGTCGAGTCGATTGCCGAGGGCAGCATTGCGCGCGGCGAGGAGGATGCCAGGGCGTTGCTTGCGCGCGGCGAGCGGGCCGCGAAACACAACATCGTGGTGGATCCGTATCTGATCAGGGTCAGCGAGTCAGGTGGCCAGCGCCGGCCAGCGGAGTGGCGCGAGGCGATCCGTGCCTTCGGCCCGACGGTGGAGACCGGACGCAATGCCTGAGACGATGTACCGCTACGACGAGTTCGACCATGCGCTGGTCTCGGAGCGCATCGCCCAGTTCCGCCGCCAGGTCGACCGGCGGCTGAAAGGCGAACTCGACGAGGAGCAGTTCCGGCTGCTGCGGCTCATGAATGGACTGTACCTGCAGCTGCACGCCTACATGCTGCGGATCAACGTCCCGTATGGCACGTTGTCGTCCAGGCAACTGCGTCGCCTCGCCCACATTGCGCGTACCTACGACCGCAGCTTCGGCCACTTCACGACGCGACAGAACCTGCAGTTGAACTGGATTCGACTGCACCAGGTGCCCGACCTGCTGGCCGAACTGGCCGAGGTCGACATGAATGCGATGCAGTCCTCCGGCAACTGCGTCCGCAACATCACTTCTGACCACTATGCCGGGCGCATCCGCGAGGAGATCGCTGATCCGCGCCCCTGGTGCGAGCTGATTCGCCAGTGGTCGATCCTGCACCCGGAGTTCTCCTACCTGCCGCGCAAATTCAAGATCGCCGTCACCGCCTCGCCGCGGGATCGCGCCGCCGTACGCGTGCACGACATCGGCCTGCACATGAAGCGCAACACGTCGGGCGAGATCGGCTTCGAAGTCGTCGTTGGTGGCGGACTCGGCCGCATGCCGTTCATCGGCAAGACCATCCGCGAGTTTCTGCCGACGGCCGATCTGCTGTCGTACCTGGAAGCAATCCTCCGCGTCTACAACCTCGGTGGCCGTCGGGACAACATCCATCGCGCCAGGATCAAGGTGCAGGTCAACGCGGTCGGCGAGGAAAAGTTCCGGGAGCTCGTGGAGAAGGAATGGGCGGAGATAAAGGCAAGCCCGCTGCTGGCGGTGCCCGAAGCGGAAGTCGCCCGGATCCACGCCTATTTCGCGGATCCATCCTACGAAACACTCGCCGACGAAACCTCATCGCTCGCCGCACTCGGCCAGCGTGAGCCGGCGTTCGGCCGCTGGCTCGCCACGAACACGGTCGAACACAGGAAGTCCGGGTACATCATCGTCAATGTGCCGCTGAAGACACCGGGATGCGTACCCGGCGATGCAACCTCTGCGCAGATGGATGCCGTGGCCGATCTGGCCGACCGCTACAGCTTCGGCGAGCTGCGAATTTCCCACCGCCAGAACCTGGTGCTTGTGGATGTGCGGCAGAAGGACATCCATGTTCTGTGGCAGGAACTTGTCCGCCTCGACCTCGCTGCGGCGAATACCGGCCTGATCACGGACATGATCGCTTGCCCCGGGCTGGACTACTGCGCACTCGCCAATGCACGCTCGATCAGCGTGGCACAGGCCATCGCAACCCGCTTCGCAGACGAATCCGAGGCCGCCGCAATCGGGAACCTCACCATAAATATTTCCGGCTGCATGAACGCCTGCGGGCACCACCATGTAGGCCACATCGGCATCCTGGGCGTCGAGAAGAACGGACAGGAGTTCTACCAGTTGACCCTGGGCGGCAGTTCCGCCGAGGACACGAGCCTCGGTGACCGCCTCGGTCCGGGCGTGGCTGCCCACGAGGTCCCCGACCTGATCGGGCGTGTCGTCGATCACTACAAAGCGGTCCGCCACAAGGGCGAGCGCTTTCTCGACACCTATCGGCGCGTGGGTATGGACGAATTCAAAACGGCCGCCTACGGCGACAAGACGGCGGACAAGAAAAAGGAGATAGCCTGATGCCCCTGCTCAAGAGCGGCGCCATCGTCACCGACAACTTCGTCGATGTATCGGCAGACAGCAGCATCCCGGACAGCGGCAGCATCATCGTCAGCCTCGAGCAGTGGCTGGCGAACCTGGATGCGCTGATCGCACGACGCGAACCGATCGGCATCCGGCTGCGCAGCGACCAGCATCCGGAGGTCATCGCCGACGACCTGGATCATTTCTCCGTGATCGCGCTCGAATTCCCGATATTCAAGGACGGCCGTGCCTACAGCTACGCACGCCTGCTGCGCGAGCGCTGGGGGTACGCAGCGGAGCTGAGGGCCGTGGGTGATGTACTGCTCGAGCAGCTGCACTTCATGCAGCGGGTAGGCTTCGACGCCTTCGAGTTGAAAAGTGCGGATCCGGTGAGCGACTGGCTCACGGCCAGCGGCGAATTCAGCGCCTGGTACCAGGCGACCGGCGACGGCCGCGTTCCGGCGCGAGCGCTCCGCCACCAGACCTGACCGGCAGAACGGTTTCCGGAAAGCTGGCGACCAGATCGCGCAGCAATTGCCGACATCGCCTGGCGGCCTGCTTCGCGCTGGGCGGCGTCGCGCTGCTGTCGTACCGCGATGATGCACCGATGCCGGCGGCAGGCCGCAGCGGGCGATCACTGCACCAGATCCGCCGCGAAGCCCCCGATTTCGTCCTTGCGCTTGCCGCCGCGGCACTGGCCTACGGAGTCATGTCGCTGCTGATGACCGCCACGCCGGTCACGATGCACCTGCACCACGGCTAGGGCGTCGAGGATACGGCGCTGGTATTGCAAAGCCACGTCATTGGCATGTACGGGCCGGCCTTCTTCACGGCAATACTGGTTTCGGGATTCGGCGAGGTCCCGATGCTCGCGATCGGCATCGCCGCCACGGAAGGCTGCGCCCTGCTGGGCCTCTCCGGCACTTCGCTGCCGCTTTTCTGGGCGGCGCTGACCCTGCTCGGGCTCGGCTGGAACGCGCTGTTCGTGGCTGCCACGTCGCTGCTGACGCGGACCTACCGGCCGGAGGAGCGCTTCCGTGTAGAGACCGCCAACGACGTCCTGCTGTTCGGCGTCATGGCGGTCGCTTCACTGGGTGCCGGGCCGCTGCTTGCGGCCGTGGGATGGAACGGCCTCAACCTGATTTCCCTCGCGATGCTCGCGGGGCTCGCGGCGATACTGCTGCTGCGAGTCCGGCGCAGCTGACCGCGTTCAGTCCGGCAACTGCAGATTCGCCGGCCGCGCGGCGAACACGCGCTGGTACAACGTGTCCTCCGTGCGGCTCTCTTCGTCCGTGATGCCGGCCATGTACGACCAGTCGTCGATGGTGAAGAGCCGCTGGGCGAGATCTGTCGACGGGCCGTGATGACCCATGTTGGTCGTGATGTAGTGCGTGTAGTCGCGCGCTACTGTTTCGAAACGCCCCAGTGCGGCAACGCCGTCGCGCCGAAGGGCGTCGCGCGCCTCAAGCATCAGTCCCAGGTGGCGCTGGTTGCCGGCGAGCCGCGCATCGAGTTCTTCGAGGCCCCTGGCCGCCGCCGCGTCGATCGTGCCGATCTTGCTGCGGATCATGGTGCCCATGCGCACGTCCTGGATGTGCAGCCGGTGCATGGAAGCATCGAAGTAGTCGGCTATCGCCGCGTAGAAAGGTACCCAGCCCGCATCGCCCTTCGCGCCCTGGGCGACGGCAACCGTGAGTGCCGTGCGAACGGACTTCAGGCGGCGTCGCTCGTTGGCGACCCGTTCGCGCAGAGGCTGCTGCGACATGCTGGCTCAACCCAGGCTGTACGATGAAAGTCCATGATATTCCTGCCGAACCGGGACGGGCAAAGCGGCGATTTGCCGCAACGAAGCTTTAACCGTCCAGCGCCCCCAGCATCGATGCCGGATAGCGCGGCCCTGCGACGGCCGATTCGGGCAGGAGGCTGGCGATTTCAGCGAGATGCGCGGGCGTCAGCGGCAGCCCAGCCGCACCGGCGTTGTCTTCGATATAGCGGCGCTTCTTCGTGCCCGGTATCGCGACGACGTGTTCCCCCTGCGCCAGAACCCAGGCCAGCGCGAGCTGGGCCGGACTGCAGTCGAGCCGGGTCGCGAAGCTGCCGAGGCGTTCAGCGAACGCCAGATTCCCGGCGAAATGCTCGTCGCTGAACCGCGGGAACAGCCGCCGGGTATCGCTGTCCGGAATATCAGCCGGGGAGTTGATCGCCCCGGGCAGAAAGCCCCTGCCGAGCGGGCTGTAGGCCACGAAGGTGATACCGAGCTCGCGGCAGGCCTCCACTGCCGGCCGGGCGACGGACTGTGTCCACAGGGACAGCTCGCTCTGCAGCGCCGCCACCGGATGCACCGAGTGGGCACGCTTCAGCGTGGGCACGCTCGCCTCCGACAGTCCGATGTAGCGCACCTTGCCGGCGGCGGCCAGTCCGGCGAGCGCCTGCATGGATTCCTCGATCGGAACACTGCGGTCCACACGATGCAGGTAGAAAAGGTCGATGCAGTCGATACCGAGCCGCTCGAGGCTCTCGTCGCAGGAGCGGCGGATGGTCTCGGGCCGCCCATCGACGCCGGGGCGGCCGTCCAGGCCCCGGCTCATGCCGCACTTGGTCGCCAGGAATACCCGGTCGCGACGACCGCGCAGGAACCGGCCGAGGAAGCGCTCGTTTTCGCCGTTCTGGTAAACCGCTGCGGTGTCGAAGTGACTGACGCCGAGTTCGAGGGCGCGTTCCAGGGTAGCGACCGACTCCCGGTCGTCGCGGGTGCCATACCAGCCGACCATGCCCATGCAGCCCAGGCCGATCGCCGGGATGCGGGTTGCAGTCTGTCCAAGAACGCGGGTCAGCACGGCTGAGCCTCGTGATGTCGCGCCGCTAACGTTAGCATTGGGTCATACCGGCGCCGAGGGCAAGTAACCATGCAACGCGCATCACGGCTGATCGTACTCGTCGCGACTCTCAGCCTCGCGGCCGCGACAATGCTGAGTGCCTACGGATTTCACGGCCTACCGGGCAAGGTGCCCGCCGCAAAGATCGCGTCGTGGGAGTGGGCGAACCTGCTGCACTTCCTGCACTCGATAGGACTCATTGTAATCGCGCTGCTCCTCGAGCGGGCACCGGCGTCGCGACTGTTCAGCGCTGCGGCAGCTCTGATGTTCGCCGGGCTGGTGCTGTTCAGCGCCGGAATATACGCAGAAGTGCTTGGCGCACCGGCGGCAATCGGCGAGGTAGCGCCATTCGGCGGGCAGGCATTCATACTGGCGTGGGTGCTGACCGGCGTCGCCACTTACCGCCTGCGCGGCTGAGGTGCACCTCAGCGCAGCGGAGTCGTGCGCCAGCCATCGCCATCGCGACGGATGTCGTAGCCGGGCCAATAGACCGGATCGACCTTCAGCGTCAGTACTTCGGTGAAGTTGTTCCAGGTCACGGTCGTCAGCCGCACCGACTCGCGGTCCCTCTTGCCGACTACCGCCGCGATGAAGCTGTCCAGATCCGGAGTCGGCCGGCCATCGACCTCGAGAATCCGGCGACCGGCGTGCAGGCCAAAGCGGGACGCAGGGCTGCCATAGGCGAAGAAGGCGACATAGACCCCGAAGGGCTCGACTGCGCGCTGCAGTGACATGTCGCGGTACGGAGCCTGCAGCAGCGCTCCGGCCCAGACCAGCGCACGATTCAGTCCGCGTGCATCCAGCGCGACGGTCGGGACGATCACGCTGATTTCCTGCCCGCTGCGCCAGAGACGCAGGTCGACAGATGGTTTCTGCGTGGCGCGTTCGGCCTCGCGCAGGCGGGTTACGGGTTGGCCGTCAACGGCGAGCAGCAGGTCGCCCGGCTGGAGCAGTTTGGCGGCTGGCGTTCCGGCAACCGTCCGCAGGACACTGAGCACCTGCGGTCGTGCCGGATCGTGAGCGCGCAGTGCCTCGGCGGCAGGGTCCGGCAGGCCGAGCTTGCGGGCGCTCGCCAGAGCCGCCTGTCCCCACTCCACCTCGAGAGACGGCAGCGCCTGCTGCGTGCGCGCAAGCTCGCCGATCTCGCGCACGAGGTCCACAGGAATTCCGCGCCGCTCTTTGCGATCCTCGCCGTTGGCCTGGTAGGAAAAGCTCGACCAGAGCGCAACCATCTCGCCGCGCTGGTCGACGATCACGCCATCGGCGTCACGCAGCCCGTTGACCAGATCGTAGGTCTCGAGATTGCCGTCACGAAAGCGGATCGTGCGCGAGAGCGGGTACTGGACGGGCCGGATCGAAGCGATTGCGGTCGTCCGATAGGTCAGCTTGAAGTCGCCGCGCAAGCCGACGACCCGCACACTCTGCCCTACCCGCGTATCGCGCGAACTGAGCGGCATGCTGCGCACGGGCGTGTCACCGATCAGCCGCGGGTCGTAGGCGACCAGCGCCAGGTTGTGGGTCGGGTGAACGGTAACAACCCGGCCAGTTACCTCGAGGCTGCCGCCGAAAGTGATGGTCACGTCCCCCATTGCCTCCGGCACCGTGTTGCGGTCCACGACGACGAAGCCGCGCGCCGCGTCCACGATGACCCCGGTGCCGTAGTAGTGTCGATCCGCGACACCCGAGACCGTGTAGGGCATGTCGTAGTTGACGAGCACCAGCGAAGCGGCAATGCGTTCAAGCCGCTTGTCTTCCTGCTCAGGCAGCATCGCGCTGCGGGACTCGAGGGCCCGTGGCGGCGGCCCGGGGGCAAGCGTGCGGCATGGCCAGAGTCCCGTAGTGTCGTCACGCTGGCAGCGCTGCGCAGGAAACCAGCGCCGGTCCATCCGCATCGAGCGCAGACGACTGGTGGCAGGATCCTCGAGACTGTAGTAGCGCAAGGCGGCGCGCTCGAGATCGCCGATATCCGCGAGCGCCGCTTCGAAATCGTCCAGGGTCCGCACCGGCCGCTCGTCGACGGCGACGATGACGGCGGAGCGCGGCAGGCCCGCGGTAGCGAGGACGTATCCGGGGTTGGCGACGTGCACGCCCTCGACCGGGCGGTTGTAGTGTCGTGCCTGCTGCAGCGACAGCGGATTCACGACGCTGTCGCCGAACTCCAGGTATTCAGCGGGTGCAAGTGCATGCAGGTCCGCGACGGCGACGCGCATCGTCAGTGGCTGACCGGACCTCTCGAGAGCCAGTTCGACGTTACCCCCTACCCGCTCGTCGAGGCGGGATTCCAACGGCACGAAATCGCTGACCAGATCGCCGTCGACCCTGACGAGTATGTCGCCGACCCGCAGGACGCCGTCTGCAACTCCCGCGGTGATGACCTGGTCGACAACGAGCATGCCCGTCTGCCCGGGAAACCGCCGCCGGACCTCCGCCTCGGTACCGTTGCGCAGTCCGAGCCGGCGCAGTTCATCGAAAGGCTGGTGACTGAATATGGTCGCGAGCGTACCGCGCAAAACGGGCTGCCCGGACTGCACCAGCTGCAGCGCACGTGTCACGCGATCGAGCGGCAGGAAGAAACTGGACGCAGCTTCGTTGCTGCCACCGGCATTGAGCGCGACCGCGCGCCCTTCGATGTCGATGACCGGGGAACCCGAGGACCCGCCGGAAGTGCCGGAGGCCGCCTGGAGATAGAACGTGTTGAAGTCGTTGTAGTTGCCGCGCCCGTAGTCAGGCGCGGGGCGCCTGAGCCGGGCAATCGTTCCCGATAGTATCGACAGCTGCTCGCCGGCATCGTTGCCAACGACCCGGATCTCACGTCCGACCTGCGCGGCTGAGGGAACCAGCGGCAACGCAACCGGTTCGATGTAACGCAAGGCCTTCGGGTCGTAGCGGAAAAAGCCGAAATCATGCACGGGGTCCCTGTAGACCGGCGTGAGTTCCACCTCCTCCTGGTTGACGAACAGCGCCTCGGCACGCACCGGGCCTGGTGAGACGACGTGGCGATTCGTCAGGATGATGCCGCGGCCGGCATCGACGACGAATCCGGTCGCCTGGGCGGATTCGTTCCATTCCGTGTCGAATGCGCGCGTGTCGTCGATCTTGATCGCAACGACAGCCGGGGCGATGCGTTCCAGGGTCCGGCGCCAGGCAGCCGTTTCCGCCGTGTCCGCCTGAGCGGCCATCGCCGCCAGGGCGAGTGGCAAGGCAGTCGGCAATATCGCAGGGCGGTTGCGCACGATCGGCTGTGTCAGAGCCGGATCTCGCGACCGAACTCCTGGCGGTAGCGGGCTGCGAGCGATTCAGGCGTGTAGCGATGGTTCTGCGTGCCCCGCTCAGCGATCTTCAACGCCCCTATCAGCGAGGCGAGCCGGCCGGTTTCTTCCCACTGGAGCCCGCGCAGTACGCCATGCACCAGCCCCGCCCGATAGGCGTCGCCACAGCCGGTCGGATCCGCGAGCGCAGCCGGTTTCACGCAGGGAATTTCGATCGTGCCGCCAGCCGTGTAGACCGTGGATCCCTGGCCACCGCGGGTGACGATGAGCGCCTTCACGCGCCCGGCGATTTCCAGTTCCGACCAGCCGGTCCGCTCGGTGAGCAGCCGCGACTCGTAGTCGTTCACCGTAACCCAGCTCGCCTGGCCGATGAAATGCCGCAAGTCATCGCCGTCGAACATCGGCAGCCCCTGGCCCGGGTCGAAGAAGAACGGTATGCCCGCGTCCGCGAATTGCCGCGCGTGATCGATCATGCCCTGGCGACCGTCGGGCGAGACCATGCCGACCTCGATGCCGCCGCCGCCGGGCACGGCGTTCAGGTGGGCGTGATCCATCGCACCCGGATGGAAGGCGGTGATCTGGTTGTCGTCCAGGTCGGTCGTGATGTACGCCTGGGCGGTGAGTGAATCAGGTACCCGACGGATGTGCCGCTGGTCGATGCCCAGCGACTCCAGTCGTGCCGCATAGCGATCGAAGTCGCGCCCGACCGTCGCCATGATCAGCGGCTCACCGCCAAGCATCTTCAGGTTGTAGGCGATGTTGCCGGCGCAGCCCCCGAGTTCCTGGCGCATCTCCGGCACCAGAAACGCCACGTTCAGGATATGGATCTGGTCGGCGAGGATGTGTTCCTTGAAGCGCCCGCGGAAGACCATGATGTTGTCGTAAGCCATCGAACCACAGAGCAATGCCGACACGTGAGTACTCCTCGGTTGATCAGGCGTGGGTGTCCGGCGTAGCTCGACGACCATGCCAGTTGACGTCGAGATCGCGCGCCGCGCGGACATCGTCCAGCCGGCGGACAGGCATCCGGCGCGGGGCGGCCTTCAGTTCCCCGGCATCGCGGTAGGCGAGCTCGCGGATCCCGGCGAGTGCCGCCGCGAAGCCGTCGAGTTCCTCGAGGCTCTCAGTCTCCGTCGGCTCGATCAGCAGGCACTCCGGCACGAGCAGCGGGAAGTAGGTGGTCGGCGCGTGGTACCCGCGATCGAGTAGCGCCTTGGCGAAGTCCATGGCGGTGACGCCGGTTTCCTTCGCGACCTTCCGCAAAGAGACGATGAACTCGTGACTTGCGCGGCGGTCGGGATACGCCGCCTCGAACCCTGCGGCCTGGAGTTTCGTCATGAGGTAGTTCGCATTGAGCGTGGCGTAACCCGAGACCCGCCGCATGCCCTCGGCGCCCAGCATTCGCATGTACACGTAGGCACGCAGCAGTATGCCGGCGTTGCCCATGAACGCCGACAGGCGGCCGATCGACAGCGGCAGCTCGCGCTCGGTCAGCCAGCGATAACCGTCGGCATCCCGCCCCACTACCGGTACGGGCAGGAAGGGCGCCAGCCGCTCGTTCACGGCCACGATGCCGGAACCCGGCCCACCGCCGCCATGCGGGGTCGAGAAGGTCTTGTGCAGGTTGATGTGGACCACGTCGAAGCCCATCGCTGCCGGCAGGACCCGACCGAGGATGGCATTCATGTTGGCGCCGTCGTAGTAGAGCAACCCGCCGGCAGCGTGGACGATTCCGGCGAGTTCCTCGATCCGCCGCTCGAATACGCCGAGCGTCGAGGGATTGGTGAGCATGATGCCGGCGGTGTCCGGTCCAACGGCCGCCCGCAGTGCATCGAGGTCGACGTCGCCGTGTGAATCGGTTGGAATCTCCCGGACGTCGTAGCCGCACATCGTGGCTGTCGCCGGGTTCGTGCCGTGTGCGGCATCGGGGACGATGATGACCCGGCGCGCTTCGTCGCCCCGGGAGCGGTGGTAGGCGCGGATCATCGCCACGCCGGCGAATTCGCCCTGCGCTCCGGCCATCGGCGTGAGCGAAACCGCGCACATCCCTGTTGCCGCCTTGAGCATTTCCTGCAGCTCCCAGAGGCAGGCAAGGACCCCCTGGCCGTGTTCCACCGGCCCCAGCGGGTGGCGTCCCAGAAATCCCGGCAACATCGCCAGCCGGTTGGCGGCGCGCGGGTTGTATTTCATGGTGCAGGAACCGAGCGGATAGAAGTGCGTATCGATCGAGAAGTTGAGCTGCGACAGGCGGGTGAAATGGCGGACAGCCTGCAGCTCGGAGATCTCCGGCAATGCGGGCGGCGTAACCCGCAGCTGGTCAGCGGGCAGGTCGTCCACCCGGGCAACCTCGTGCCCGGCGTGCGAGGACGCACGCCGCCCCGGGCGCGAATGCTCGAATATCACCGGTTCGTGCATCACGCTGCCCTCCCGGCCGCGAGCACGCTGCCCAGTGCGTCCGTATAGCGGTCGATGTCCTCCGCCGTGCGCATCTCGGTCGCGCAGACCAGGAGCGCGTTGCCGAGCTCGGGGTAGTCAGGCGCCAGGTCGAATCCGGCGAGGATGCGCCTGGCCGACATCGCACTCACCACCTCGGCTGCCGGACGGGGCAGTTGCAACACAGCCTCGTGCCCGAAGACCGGAAAAGCGAGCCGCACGCCGGGAAGCCGGGTCAGCGCGGCGACCAGGGCGCGGGTATTCGCGTGTGACGCAGCGGCCATGCGCCGGATGCCTTCGGCGCCCACCATGGACATGAAGATCGTTGCGGCGGTCACCATCAGCCCCTGGTTCGTGCAGATGTTGGACGTCGCCTTGGAGCGGCGTATGTGCTGCTCCCGCGCCTGCAGCGTGAGCGTGAAACCCGGCTTGCCCTCGATGTCGACCGTGCGACCGACGATACGGCCTGGCATCTGCCGCACCAGCGGCTCACGGCAGACGAGAAAGCCGAAGTAAGGACCACCCGAGGACATCGGAATGCCGAGGGGCTGCCCCTCGCCGCAGGCGATGTCAGCGCCTGCGCTGCCCCATTGCCGCGGCGGCTTGAGCAGCGCGAGCATGAGCGGGTTGCAGACGGCGATGACCAGCATGTTGCGCGCGTGCGCCCAGTCCGTCAGTTCATCCACTGCCTCCAGCGTACCGAGAAACGCCGGCTGCGGAATGGCGAGTGCGGCGAACTCGTGGTTCTCGACGTTGCCAAGGGCCGCCAGGTCGGTCCGGCCCTCGCCGAGCGGCAACTCGACCAGCTCGATGCCCTGCCCCGCCAGCATCATCCGGGCAACGTCGCGGTAGACCGGTGCGAGCGCACGCGTCGTCAGCACGCGTCGCGCCCGCGTTTTGCGATTCGCGCGCACCGCCATGAGGCAGGCCTCGGCGAAGGCCGTGGCGCCGTCGTACATCGACGCGTTCGACACGTCGAGTCCGGTGAGGCTGGCCATCATCGACTGGTATTCGTAGATCAGCTGCAGCGTGCCCTGGCTGGCCTCGGCCTGATAGGGCGTGTAGGCACTGTAGAACTCACCCCTTGTGGCGACCTCCCACACGGCGGCAGGTATGTAGTGGTCGTAGGAGCCGGCGCCAATGAAGCACAGCGGTCGCCCGTCCCGCTCGGCACGCTCGATCATGAGGCGCGTGATGCCGGCTTCCGGGAAGCCGGGTCCGACGCCCGGCAAGCCCGCAATCCGCAGCTGCGGCGGAATCTCGTCGAACAGCGAGTCGATGTCGCTGGCACCGATAGCACCGAGCATGCTTGCGGTTTCGGCATCGGTATGCGGAATGAATGGCACAGTCCGCTCCGCTTCAGCCTTCAGCCGCGATGAAGTCGGTGTACGCCGCAGCGTCGAGCAGCCTGCTCGCATCGCTGGCGTCAGGCTTGAGCCTGAAGAGCCATCCATCGCCAAACGGACTGGCATTGACGAGATTGGGCTGGCCGTCGAGCGCGGCATTCGTGGCAACGACAGTGCCGGCCACGGGAGCATAGACATCCGATGCCGCCTTGACCGACTCGACCACGGCGCAGGCCTCGCCCGCCGTCAGGGTGCGGCCGCTGTCGGGCAATTCCACGAAAACGAGCTCGCCGAGCTGGTGCTGGGCGTGGTCGGTTATGCCGACCACCACGGTGCCGTCCGCTTCCGTGCGCACCCACTCGTGGTCCCTCGTGTAGCGCAATCCTGCCTGTACGTCGCTCATTGCTGAAACTCCATGGTGCTGGTGGTCAGGCGCAGAGCACGCGGCCGTTGCGCACGAAGGGTGGCTTGACGATGCGTGCCGGCCGGCCGGCACCGCGGATCTCGACTGCGCAGCTGCCCGACGCGCCGGTGGGCACGCGGGCGAGGGCGATCGACACGTTCATCGTGGGTGAGAAACCGCCGCTGGTGATCTCGCCGCCGCCGGCCGCGGTGGTCACAGGCTGCCCGCGGCGCATGACCCCGCGCTCTGCGAGTACGAGCCCGACCAGTTTCTGGCCGACCCCGGCCGCTTGTTGCTTCTCGAGCGCTGCGCGGCCGCTAAAGGCGCGACCGTCCGCGCAAAGCGCCACGGTCCAGCCGAGCCCGGACACCAGCGGCGACGTCTGTTCGTCCATGTCCTGTCCGTAGAGGTTCATGCCGGCCTCGAGCCGCAGGGTGTCGCGGGCACCCAGGCCGCACGGCGTGACGCCGGCCGACAGCAGCTGCTCCCAGAGTACGACGCCGGTTGCGCGACTCACGATGATCTCGAAGCCGTCCTCGCCGGTGTACCCGGTTGCGCCGACGAACAGGTCGGGTGACTCGACGGCGTGGAACCCGCGGAGAGCGCCGGCGGCAGCGCGCAATCCGGCGGGCAGCAGCGGCACGGTCAGCTCGCGAGCCGCCGGGCCCTGAACTGCCAGCATCAGCACATCGTCGCGCTCGGCGATGACAGCGTCGAAACCACGCAGCGTCGAGCGCATCCAGGCGAGATCCTTGTCGCGCGTGCCGGCGTTTACTACCACACGCCAGGCCTCGGGCTCGGCCCGACGATAGACGATGAGATCGTCGATGACCCCGCCTGATTCGTTCAGCATGCAGCTGTAAAGCGCCTGGCCGTCGTGCAACCGGCCGACGTCATTGGCAAGCAGGTGCTGGAGCCAGCTGCGGGATTGGCCGCCTGTAACGTCGATGACCGCCATGTGCGACACGTCGAAGACGCCGGCGCGGCGACGCACGGCATGATGCTCGTCGATCTGCGATCCGTAGTGCAGAGGCATGTCCCAGCCGCCGAAGGGCACGATCTGTGCCCCGGCCGCGACATGCCGATCGTAGAGCGCGGTACGTCTCGTCATCGTCCAGACCAAAAAAACAGGGGCGGCAGGCACGAGCCTGCCGCCCCTCTGTCCTGAGACCTGAGAGATCGGGCGACCGCCATGCGTTCCTCCGCATTGCGGCGGTCACCGCTCCCCTTCGGTGGGCCGGTTTATCCGGCCACTCTCCAGAGCCAATCCGCGAACGCTGTCCGTTTGCCTGAGCGTTTCCGGGCGGGTTGCGCCTTCGGCGGCCAGCTCATGCCGGCTCTCTCCCGCGCTCGCGTGTGATCAGGCGGGCGATACTACGCCAAGCCGCCGGCCGCCACCAGTCATGCCGCGGAAGCGTAGCTGGCGCCGCCGAACAGTTCACGCGAACGCGCAACGCGCACGGCGATGTCGGGCTCCTCGGGCAGGGCCATGGCCTTCTCGGCCCGCAGTCGCAGGCCCTCGCGATTGCAGATCTGGATGTTGAGGCCTGGCCTTGCGTTCAATTCGAGGATCAGCGGCCCGTACTGCCGATCGAGCACGATATCGACCCCGACGTAGCCGAGTCCCGTCAATTCGTAGCTGCGTGCGGCCAGCGTCAGCAGGTACTCCCAGCGCGGTATGGCAAGCCCCGCGATGGGCGCGCCTGTGTCCGGGTGGTCGGTCGCCCGCGCATTGCCCAGAACCCCGAAGGTCGTGATGCCGGTGGCGATATCCATTCCGGCGCCGACCGCACCCTGGTGAAGGTTGGCCTTGCCGCGCGACTTCCGCGTGGGCAGTCGGATCATGGCCATGATCGGGTAGCCGCGCAGGACGATGACGCGTATATCCGGCACGCCCTGGTGGCAATGATCGGCGAACAGCGGATCGACCTTGATACAGTACTCCAGCAGTGCCACGTCGCGGTGCCCGCCGAGGCTGAACTGGCCGCTCAGGATATTCGACAGGTGGAAGCCGATCTGTTCGGCATTCACCTGCGTGCCGTCGACCAGGCGGTAGATGTCCGCTGCGCGCGGACTGCGCCCGGCCACGACCATGATGCCGTCGCCGCCCGAACCATGCGCCGGCTTGATCGCGAAATCCTGGGTATCCCGCACCAGCTCGGGCAAGTCACCGATGTCGTGCTCGGTGCGGATGACGCCGTGGAGCTTCGGTACCGCGATTCCGGCCGCGATTGCCAGTTCCTTGGTGCGCAGCTTGTCGTCGACCAGGGGATAAAGGCGCCGCGGATTCAGCCGCATGATGTACTCGGTGTTGCGCTCGTTCATGCCGAGCACGCCCCGCGCGCGCAGCTGCCTCACCCAGCTGAGCATCACGGTACGCCGCCGCGCAGTTCACGAAAGCGCAGCAGCTCCGAGAGGCGGTAGCCGGTGTACCGGCCGAGCAGCAGCGTCGCCGCCAGCGTGACCAGCAGCAGCTCCGGGAACACGAACACCAGGTGCTCGACGATGGGCAGGCCCATGACGAGGTAGCAGGTTGCGGCGATGAACAGGCTCCCCAGCCCCTGCTTGATGGCCTCGCCGGATCCACGCTCCTCCCAGACGATCGACATGCGCTCGATGGTCATCGTCATGATCACCATCGGGAACAATCCCACCGACAGGCCAATCTCGAAGCCCAGCTGCTGGCTGAGGAGACTCACGCCGATCATGAGCAGGACGACGATCGTCAACACCGCGGCAAGCCTTGGAACGAGCAGCAACCGCAGCCGCTCCATGTAGAAGCGGAACGACAACCCGATGAAGACCAGCACGGTGAACAGCAGCACGCCCCAGAGCAGCCGTGTTTCACGGAAAGCGAGCGCGATCAGCACCGGCATGAAGGTACCGAAGGTCTGTACGCCGATGATGTTGCGGATGATGACCACGAGCAGCGCGCCGATCGGAACGGCGAGCAACACGCCGTAGACAGCTTGCGATTCGATTGGCAACGCGAAGAGTGACAGCCCGCCAATCGCATCGTCGTGCGCAGCGGCGCGACGACGCGCGACGACGACCGGGTCGACGACGCTGGATTGAACCGAGACGTTGACATCGACGTTGCCCCCGCCGTCCACCTGGACCAGCGGGTCTTCCCCGCGCCACCAGATCAGGAAGTCGCCCGGCAGCCCTTCCCGCCCGGTAACCGGATCGAAATACAGCCAGCGTTCGCCGTCATGCACTTCGAGCCAGGGCAACATCGGCGTACTGCGCTCGCGATCGCTCATCCGGACTCCACGCACGAGCCGCGCGGGAATGCTGGCTGCAGCGAGCACGGACATCGCGGTGCGCGCGCGATCGACTGCATCCGGCTCCGGCCCGAGCAGCAGGTTCGCTTCCTGGTCCGCACCCGGGCGGGCCAGCCGCTTCAACAGGCCTGCCGTGAAAGTCTCCGGATCGGCAGACTCGGTTTGAACACGCTCGACCAGCATCCCGACGGCCGTATTGAACGGCTCGGCGAGCTGCGGCACCGGCGGGAAAGGCGGCGTCGTGTCGTCCTCGAAAACGTTCGGATCGCGGTATACGACCGTACGGTAGTACAGCGTCTGGGGTCCCTCCGCCTGGCGCACGGCCCACTGCACCTGCCGCCCGCCGCTCACGTAGGGAGTCGTGAACCCGAAGCCGCGGGAAACGAAATTCTCGTCGAGGATGGCGAACCCTGGCGTGAGGCCCGGGATGTAGAGCGTCGCCTTAACCGGGCCGGGAGCCGCATCGAACGACACCCGCGTTTCGACCGTCCAGACCTGCGAGTCAGCGTCCGGCGCCAGCGGATAGCCGAGGTAGCGGACCTTGTAGATGAAAAAACCGACGCCGAGCAGGGCCAGAATCAGCGCCAGCAGCGAAACCTTGTAATTGCCCATTCACCTTGCCCGTCCCGCGGAGCGGACCCTTTCAGGCGGAATCCCGGCCGGGCGCGCAGCGCGCGGCAGATCGCCGTCGAGACCCATGGCGTGACCGGCAAGCAAACGCTTTACCGGGCCCAGCCGGTCGACGTAGCGAAGCGCATCGCCGGCTGCAGCGGCCATGCCGGGCAGCCGGCTAGTGAACGCCTCGTGCATCGCGTCCATCGCCGCCAGCGTAGTGAGGTTGGCCGCCTTGCGCCAGCGCTCGTAGCGGCGGAGCGCGCGCGGATCGCCAGGATCCGCCAGTGGATGCGCGAGATGTTCCGCCAGCGACTCGGCCAGGGCGGCCGCATCCGCGAGGCCAAGATTGGCCCCCTGCCCTGCCAGTGGATGGATACGGTGAGCTGCGTCCCCGATGAGCGCATAGCGCAGGCCGGTGTACTGCGTGGCGTGTTGCGCAGCGAGGGCAAAGGCCTGGCGGCGCGTGGTGAGCGTGAGTCGCCCGCGTACGCCGCCCGACGCGGCAGTAAGCTCCAGCGAGAATTCAGCGTCGCTGGCGGCCATCAACCGGTCCGCCGTTGCCGTGGCCGCGGACCACACGATCGAGGAGCGCCCGTCCGCCAGCGGCAGCAGCGCCAGCGGACCGCCGTCCATGAAGCGCTGCCAGGCAGTGTGCACGTGCGGCAGTTCCCCGCTCACGTGCGCCACGATCGCCGCCTGGCCGTATTCCCGGGCCTCGCACGGCACGCCGAGCGCTGTGCGTAACCAGGAGTCATGCCCCTCCGCCCCGATGACCAGCGATGGCGACAGCGCCGTGCCATCATCCAGCGTGAGATCGACGCAGTCGCTCCGCAGTGCGACCGCGGTCGCGCTGACCCCGGGCAGCAACCGGATACGCGGCTCGACGGTGCAACGGGCCCACAGCGCTGCGCGCAACAGATCCGTCTCGGCGATGGCCATGAGGTCGCGTCGTCCGAACTCCGCAGCGTCGAAACACAGTGCGTCCGGTCCGTCGGCGCATCCCGCCCAGGCCACCACGCGCCGACACCAGCCGACGCGACCGATCTCCTGTCCCGGCCAGGCGTCAACCGCCCCGAGCAGCGCAATGGACGACGGCGACAGCGCGATCACGCGGGCGCCGATCGCGCCTGACGGCGGCAAGGGCGCCGCTGCCGCATCGCAGATGGTGATCCGCAACCCGGCGCTGTCTGGCGGAAGCTGCTGCAGGGTGAGCAGCGCGCAGGCGAGGCCGGTCAGGCCGCCGCCGAGTATGACGATGTCTGCTGGCGCACCGCCTGTCATAGCGGCAGCCCCCGGGCAAGGCGGGTCATGCGTCCGCCGAGACCCATGGTCTCGCGGGCAAGCAGGCGCTTGACCGGGGGGAGGATGTCGAAGAGCGCGAGCCCGGCCCCGCGCGCGACGCCGGTTGCCGCAAGCGGCAGGTCGAAGAGCCTGATCAGCCCGTCGGTGAAGGCCACGACATTTCGCTGGTCGCGGCCGCGCCAGGCAGCATAACGCTCCAGCGCCGCGCCACCGTGATCCTGGCCGTCACGCACGGCGTCCGCCACGACCTCGGCTAGGGTGGCGACATCGCGCAGGCCGAGGTTGAAGCCCTGTCCGGCGACCGGATGCAGTCCATGGGCGGCGTTGCCGATGACCGCTGCACGCGGCGCCACGATCCGCCCGGCCCGCACCAGCGACAGCGGGTAGCACGAACGCCGGCCGAGCGATTCGAACCGCCCCAGGCGGCGGCCGAACGCCTGGTCGAGCAGCGCGAGGAATTCGCCATCAGCAAGCTTCATCGCGTCGGCAGCAGCTTCGCGTCGTCGCGCCAGGACGAATGCGTACCTGCCGTGACGCCACGGCAGCAGTGCCAGCGGTCCATCGGCCGTGAAGCGCTCATGGGCCACGCAGTCGCTCGGCGCACCGGCGACGGCCACGTTGCCGACGATGGCCACCTGTCCGTAGTCGGTCTCCGACGCGTCGATTCCGAGCGCCTGGCGGAGTCCGGAACGTGCGCCCTCGGCAACGACCAGCAGCCCGGTCGAAACCGCAACGGGGCCGGCTTCGCGCTCGAGCTGAAGCCGAATCGCGCCTGCGTCGACGGCCGGCCCGGACAACCGCGCCGGACAGTGCGCCCGCACGTTGGCGAACGCCGACACGCGACTCCACAGCGCCCTGCCCAACTCGCGACTCGCAACCACGTGGCCGAGCGCCGGTACGCCCTGCTCGCGTGCGCTCAGCTGCGCCGTTCCGAAGCGGCCTTTTTCGGACACGTGAATCTCGTTGATTGCGACCGCTTCAGCGGCGACGTCATTCCAGACGCCGATGGCGTCGAGGATCTGCTGGCTGCCCCGGGAAAGCGCGATGGTCCGATCGTCGAACGACGGCTGGTCGTCGCTGCCGGGCGGTACCGCTTCCACCAGGCCGATGCGTATGCCGAGCGGTGCGAGTGCCACGGCGAGGCTAGCCCCTACCAGCCCACCGCCAGCGATGAGGACGTCGCAGTCGGGCGAGACCGCGCTCATGCGCTTGCCCCGACCAGCGCCTCGATCTGGGCGGGGTCGCGGGCGAGGTCGCGTGTCAGCACCTCGTTGCCGGCGCGGGTTACGACCACATCGTCCTCGATGCGCACACCGATGCCCTGCCAGCGGGCCCTGACGCCGCTTGCGCCCGGCGGGATATAGATGCCGGGCTCGACCGTCATCACCATGCCGGACTCCAGCAGCCGCCACTGGTCACCGACCTTGTAGTCGCCGACATCGTGCACATCCATGCCGAGCCAGTGTCCGGTCCGGTGCATGAAGAACCGCCGGTAAGACCCACTGCGTACGATCGACGCCGTCGTCCCCTCCAGCAGGCCCAGGCGGCGCAGGCCGCGGGCGATGGCGCCAACAGCCGCATCGTGCGGGTCATTCCAGTGGTTTCCCGGTCGGGTCGCACGCAGAGCGGCCGCATGTGCCTCGAGCACGACCTCGTAGATGGCCCGCTGCGCCGGCGTGAATCGTCCGTTGACCGGGTAGGTGCGGGTAACGTCGGAGGCATAGCATTCGTGTTCGCAGCCGGCGTCGACCAGCAACAGGTCGCCATCCTCGAGCTGGCGCGAGTTCGCCGTGTAGTGGAGCGTGCAGGTGTTCGGGCCGGAGCCGACGATGGGCAGGTAGGACGGCTGCATGCCATGGCGGCGGAACTCGTGCAGGAACTCCGCCTCGATCTCGTACTCGTAGAGGCCGGGCCGGCAGGCGGCCATCGCCCGGCGATGGGCCGCCACCGCGACGCTGGCGGCACGGCGCATGCTGGTGAGTTCCGCGCGTGTCTTGTAGAGGCGCATGTCGTGCAACATGTGGTCGAGCGCGACGAACTCGTACGGGGCGTGCCGCCCGGGACTGCCGCGATTGCGCAGGGCGGCAACCCAGCCGATCAACCGGGCATCGAACTCCGGATGCACGCCCATCGTGTAGTGGATGCGCTCGGCGGACTCGATGATGCCGGGCAGAATTTCGTCCACGTCACCGATGGGAAAGGCATCGTCCGCACCGAGCGCCTCGACTGCAGCATCCGGCCCGATCCGGGCGCCATCCCAGGCTTCGCGTTGCGAGTCGCGATCGCGACAGAACAGGACGTACTCTCCCTGTGCGCGGCCTGGCGCGAGCACGGCGATCGCCTCAGGCTCGGCGAAGCCAGTGAGGTAAAAGAAGTCGCTGTCGGGCCGGTAAGGGTGATCGACGTCGCGGCTGCGCAACCGGGTCGGCGCGGTCGGGACGATGCCGACGCCGCCGCGGCCGATCATCCGCATCAACTGGCGGCGACGTCTGGAGAATTCGGTATCGAGCACGGCGCTTAGTGCACGCGACCCGCCGTGGCGGCCCGGCGCACGTCGTGCAGTTCCTCGAACAGCAGCTGCACACCAACGCGCACGAACTCCACGAGTTCGGCATAGGCCGCTTCGGCCTCGAGCTCTGTCTCGTCGTCGCCCAGCGACACGCGCGCGATCTCGGCGAAGTCGTTCATGATTTCACGCGAGACGTCACCATCCAGGGCCTGCCCGTCGCCGGAGCTGCCGGCTCCCTCGCCCAGTCCGTGCATGAAGCCCGCGCACCAGTCGGCGAGCGCATCCGCCCGCTGCGGCAGCGGCTGGTCGTCCGGCGGCAACAATGGCAGGAAACTCATCTCGCCGTCGGCGAGCGCACCTGCGGTTGCCGATACCAGCGCCGAGAGCACCTCGACCTGCGGCGCATCGGCACCCCGGTCGGCCGGGTCGATGCCGACGACGTTGGCAACCCAGACAGGACTGGCCCGACCGCCGAGCACGCAGAGCAGCCCGCACAGCGTGCCATGGGCAGCAGTCGCCCCTTCGGTTGCACCGAGCTGGCGCAGTGCGGCCGCGACCTTGTCGAAATCGGGAAGATTGGCGGATGTCATGCTCGTGTCACCGGCACTGCCCTCTTCGGGGCATGGTTTTGCATAACCCGTAAGTAGTCCGCTGCGTCATGCTAACACTGCATCGCCGGGCGCGCATTTGACCCCCGCAGAAGCGGGAACTATATTGAATCGATGGCTGACAGTCCGGACAAATCCTTCGGCGACGAGCTCGAGAAACTGGGCAAGCGGCTGGATGACCTCGTGGTCACCTGCGGCCAGCTGAAGGAAGAAAATCGCTCGCTGCGTCAGCGCCAGGATGCTCTGATAGCCGAGCGGGCGAATCTGTTGCAGAAGAACGAACAGGTACGGGCGCGCGTCGAAGCCATGATCGGCAGGCTCAAGGGGATGGAGCAGGGGGTATGACGGACGCGTCGCGCGTGAACATCAGGATTCTGGACAAGGAGTACCAGATCGCCTGCCCGCCCGAAGAGCGCAACGCCCTCCTCGATTCGGCCGACATGCTGAACGTCAAGATGCGGGAGATCCGCGACAGCGGGCGCGTCGTCGGGCTCGAGCGGATCGCCGTCATGGCCGCCCTGAATCTGGCCAACGACCTGATCCGGTCCCGCAATCGGGGCGAGCACCTCGAAACCAAGGCGAAAGCACGGGTGCGCGCGATGCGCGAGCGCGTCGAAACCGCTCTGACTTCAGGAAAGCAGCTCGAGATCTGATCCCGACCGTTGCCGCACGGTAAGCGCGGCACACGTCGCATCTTTCCGGACACTTGATCGTATAATCACTGTCGGCGCTGCCTGCGGTGTTCGAGTAGAGCTGACTGCCTTCGACCCTTAAATGCACTGCAGGGATCCGGCGATTCGGCAGCTTTGTGCATTGCCGCCCTGAGCGGACAGCCTGCTCTGCCATGCCCGATCCCACCTTTCGCTCGGGTCCGAGAGCGACGGTTCGATACGGCACAGGCGGGCGCGCCACCTCCCTCCTGCATCGGCCGTTGTCGCCTTGAAAACGCTGCGTTCAAGACTGCGGGCTGAGCGGGCAAGCCTGGACCCCGAGACCCTGAAATCCCGTTCGACCGCTGTTGCCAGGCACGTCTGGAGGATGCCGTTGATGGCGCGCGCGCGACGGATCGCCTGCTACTGGGCGATCCACGGCGAAATCGACTGCGGACCGATCGCGGCAGAGGCCTGGGAGCGGGGCCGCGACATCTTCCTGCCAGTGCTGCGCAGCGGAGGGCTGGCATTCGCCCCATGGCGGCCAGGCTGCAGCATGGCGGCGAATCGCTACGGCATACCGGAACCCTGCGACGCCACCGGAATGCTGACCGCCGGCCAGATCGACGTCGTACTGGCACCGCTGGTGGCTTTCGACTCGACCGGCACGCGACTCGGCATGGGCGGCGGCTACTACGACCGCAGCTTGCGGTTGCTCGCCAGGCGCCGGCATTGGTCGCGACCTCGCTACATCGGACTGGCGCACGCGTTTCAGCACGTGGATCACCTCGACAAACGCGCATGGGATGTGCCGTTGCATGCTGTCGTGACCGAGTGCGGCGTGTTCCGCTTCCATGTGCAGCGCACGAAGTGAAAGCGCCTGACATTCAGCGAGTGCAGCGATGCCTCGATGATGGTGTCGATCAGGGTGCCGGACGGTGGTTGACACCGATGCTGGCATTTTGATTCTGGATGTATATACTCAACCGCGGTTAACCCCGACAGGAGACCATTGTCATGGCGAAGAAGAAAGCTGCTTCGAAGAAGAAGGCCAAGAAGAAGGCCAAGAAGAAGCGCTAGCGAAAGCTAGGACGCGGGAACCGGAAACGGTTCCCGCGGCTTCCCAAAAGGAAGTGCTTACGTGATGTGCCCGCCTCTGGCGGGCACATTTCTTTCCGGGGTTCGAACTACAGCGGCACTGCGGAAAAACAAGGGTTTTCGGCGCGGTATACTCCGGCGGCCGATGCCCCGGAATCGTGGCAAGCGAGCCCAGCATGGACCAGGCCGAAAAGAAGCAGCAGGTAGCAAACGCCGCAGCCGAGATGGTCGAGTCTGGCATCAAGCTCGGTGTCGGCAGCGGTTCCACGGTCAACCTGTTCATCGACGCCATGGCGCGACGCGGCCGCGCGCCGGCGGCCCTGGTGGCCAGTTCTCGCGAGACGGAACGGCGTCTGCGGGTGGCCGGGTTCCAGGTGAGCGAACTGGGCGATGTCGGTGACCTGGACCTCTATGTCGACGGCGCCGACGAGGCCAACAAGAACTTCCAGCTGGTGAAGGGGGGTGGCGGCGCACTCACCCGCGAGAAGATCGTCGCCGCGGCCTCACGCCGTTTCGTCTGCATCATCGACGACTCGAAGTGGGTGGCGGTCCTCGGCCAGTTCCCCCTCCCTGTCGAGGTGATCCCCATGGCCCAGTCCTATGTCGCCCGGCAGATGGTGCGGCAGCGTGGACAGCCTATCCTCCGCAAGGGATTCGTTACCGACAACGGCAACGTGATCCTGGACGTGCACAGCCTGGCCATCGAGAACCCGGTCGAACTCGAGACCCGCATCAACCAGATCGCAGGCGTCGTGACGGTCGGACTCTTCGCCCAGCGGCCAGCCGACGTGATCCTGATGGCCGGCGACAGCGGCATCAAACGACTGGAACGGCGGTAGGAAAACGACAAAGACCCGGCATGACCGGGCCTTTGCGCATCTGGCTGGGGGACTAGGATTCGAACCTAGATTAACGGAGTCAGAGTCCGCTGTCCTACCATTGGACGATCCCCCAAAGTGAGCGGCGGATCGACTGCGGTACGGCACCGCCGCCCGCGATCCACCTCAACGCTTGGAGTACTGCGTCGCCCGGCGGGCCTTGCGGACACCGACCTTCTTGCGCTCAACCTCGCGCGCGTCGCGGGTCACGAAGCCGGCGACCCGCAGCGGCTTGCGCAGACTCTCGTCGTAGGCGATCAATGCACGCGTCAGTCCATGGCGGATCGCGCCGGCCTGACCGGTGGTCCCGCCGCCTGCAACCGACACGTCAACGTCGAAACGCGTGGCCAGCTGGGTGAGCTCAAGCGGCTGTCGCACGATCATGCGCGCAGTCTTGCGGCCGAAAAACTCGTCCAGGGACCGCTGGTTGACCGTGATGGCCCCCTTGCCGGGGCGGATGAAGACGCGGGCCGTGGAACTCTTGCGGCGGCCGGTACCGTAGAAAGCCTGTGTTGCCATGGGGTCGCTGAACCTGGTCTGAAAGGGGAAGGACTGACGCTCAGATATCGAGCGGCTGGGGCTGCTGGGCGGCGTGTTCGTGCTCGGCGCCGGCGAAGACCTTGAGCTTGCGCAACATGGCGCTGCCCAGCGAGTTCTTCGGCAGCATGCCTTTAACGGCGATGCGCAATGCACGGTCGGGAGCCCGCTGCAGCAGGTGTTCGAGGCTCTCGGTCTTCAGGTTGCCGACGTGACCGGTAAAGGTCTGGTACGTCTTGTCCTTCAGCTTGCGGCCGGTGACCTTGATGCGTGCCGCATTGACGACGACGATGTAGTCGCCGGTATCGACATGCGGGGTATAGATCGGCTTGTGCTTGCCGCGCAGGCGGCGAGCCAGCTCGGTAGCCAGCCGGCCCAGCGTGCGCCCGTCGGCATCGACCAGGTACCAGCCGTGCTTGACCTCTTCGGGCTTGGCGGAAATCGTTCTCATGGTTGTCCAGGGTGCGTGCCCGCGCCTGCCGCGGGCACAAGGGGGCGCATTTTACGGGGCCGCCGGAGCCGTTTCAACGCGAAAACGCGGCCCTCCGGGGGAAATATCCCCAGGCAGACGCCTGAGCTAAGTCACTGTCAGAAGGTGTATTTCAGTGAAATGGAGATCTGGGTGTTCGTGTCGTCGATGTCGGCCGGCACGTCGGTGTTGTGCTTAACCAGGTAGGCGAGGACCAGGGAGAGGTTGCCGACGACGGTCGCCTGCAGCTCGGTCAGGGACTCGAAATAGGTGATGTCGGACCCGATGGTGCTGGCCAGCTTTTGGCTGAACAGCGCCGTTTCGCTGATGTGCCAGTGGCAGTCGCCGGCCCCGAGGTTCGCCCTATACTGGAGCGCATGCGCGAGAGCAGCCTCCTCGACCTATTCGTCGGCACTGCCGACTCGGCCTTGCGCACGCTGTTCCACGCACCGGGAGGCACGACGGTGCCAGTGAGCGACGACAGCCGGCTCACCGCCAGTGAGCGCGACCGCTCCGCCCGCCTGATGCGGGTCAACCATGCAGGCGAGGTCGCGGCACAGGCGCTTTATCGCGGCCAGGCGCTCGTCGCGCGCGACCCGGCACTGCGCGCCGATCTGCTCAAGGCAGCTGCCGAGGAAGAAGATCACCTGGGGTGGTGCGCGGCCCGTACCCGCGCGCTCGGGCAGGACACCAGCAGGCTGGGACCGCTGTGGTACGCCGGTTCGCTGGCAATCGGCGCAGCGGCGGGTCTCGCGGGCGATCGCTGGAGCCGCGGTTTCATCGCCGAAACGGAGCGGCAGGTCTGCGAGCACCTGGACGGGCACCTCGAGCGCTTGCCGGCAGCGGACGCCACGAGCCGGGCCGTGGTCCGGCGCATGCGCGCCGATGAAGCAGCGCACCAGCACCGCGCGGAATCGCAGGGCGCTGCCGCCCTGCCGCTGTCCGTTCGTCTGGGCATGCGCGCGGCTGCGCGCGTGATGACCGGGGTCGCACGTTATCTATAGGGCCGTATCCGGCGGTCTCGGGGCCTCGGGAGCCACCCGAGGAGGCCCTGGCGGCCCATACCTGTGAGCGATCTCACAGTTCCGCAAACCGACTTGACATACTTCGCGCCAGCTGTGCTTAAACTGGCGGCCAATTGAACATATCGTCCGTCGCCAATTCGCACGACGCATATGGTTCACGGGTTCTACGGGTTGCTGATTTGGGTTGTTGTTGTGAATTCCTTCTAGGGGAGGCTGCGAAATGGCTACGAACGGAAAGACGCTAAGCGACATTCCGGCGATCAACCGGTTCCTGAACTACTGCCGCCTGCGCACGGTCCCGGGCAAGACGGTCATGATCCACGCGGGCGACGTGCCCGACACGCTCTACTACATCTGCTCGGGCTCGGTCGAAGTGATGATCGAGGACGAGGACGGCAATGAAATGGTTCTGGCCTACCTGAACAAGGGCCAGTTCTTCGGCGAAATGGGCCTCTTCAACGAGCAGCCGAGCCGTAGCGCCTGGGTGCGCACGCGGGTCTCCTCGGAAATCGCCGAAATGACCTACCCCCGCTTCCGCCAGATCGCGAGCGAGAGCCCCGGCCTCGTATTCGAGCTGGCGACCCAGATGGCGACACGCCTCAACCGCACGAACCGCAAGCTCTCGGACCTGGCATTCGTCGATGTCACCGGGCGCGTGGCTCATGCGATCCGCGACCTCTGCAACGAACCGGACGCGTTGACTCATCCGCAGGGCATGCAGATCAAGGTCAGCCGCCAGGAACTGTCGCGGCTCGTCGGCTGCTCGAGAGAAATGGCAGGTCGGGTGCTGAAAGTCCTCGAGGACGAGGGCTTGGTGACGGCCAGCGGCAAGACCATCGTGGTCTACAACGTCCGACCCCAGCCGAAGATCCGCGCCGTGCCGGATACCACGGCACCGGTCGCGGCGAACGGCCAGTAATTCCGAATCTCCGCTAGATCAGGCGGCGGTCGCGCCAGCGGCCGCCGCCAATTCCTTTCTCATGGCCGCGATCGTGGCGCCGTAGTCGGGACTGCCGAATATCGCGGACCCCGCAACGAAGGTGTCGGCGCCCGCAGCGGCCACGGCGCCGATATTCTCCACCTTGATGCCGCCGTCCACTTCGAGGCGGATGGCCCTCCCCGAGCGAGCGATGCGCTGGCGGATCTCGCGCAGCTTGGCCAGCGCCGACGGGATGAAGCTCTGCCCGCCGAAGCCCGGGTTCACCGACATGACCAGCACGAAATCGAGCTTGTCGAGCGTGTAGTCCAGGCAGGAGACGGGTGTCGACGGATTGAGCACCAGCCCTGCCTTGCAGCCCAGCCGGTGGATGAGCCCGATGCTGCGATCGACATGGTCGCTCGCCTCCGGATGAAAGCTGATCCAGCTCGCCCCCGCCGATGCGAAGTCCTCGATCAGCCGGTCCACGGGGCGCACCATCAGGTGCACGTCGATCGGGGCCTTGATGCCGTGTCTGCGCAGTGCCTGGCACACCAGCGGCCCGATGGTGAGATTCGGGACGTAGTGGTTGTCCATCACGTCGAAGTGGACGATGTCGGCACCGGCAGCAAGGACGGTGTCCACCTCGTCGCCGAGACGGGCAAAGTCGGCGGAGAGTATCGAGGGTGCGATCAATGCCGCCTGTTGGGCCAAGTGCAGCGTCCTGCGGGAGGTGCGCGCCATGTTAGCACGGGCCTAGCGGAACCCCCGGTTGTCGCGGATCGCCTCGTAAGCCGCACGTATCTCGCGGGTACGATCTTCCGCCAGGCGCAGCAACGCCGGCGGCAATCCGCGCGATGCCTGTTTGTCCGGATGGTGTTCGTTCATCAGCCGCCGGTATGCGACCTTGACCTCCGCATCCGTCGCAGCGGAGCTGAGCCCCAGCGCCTCGTACGCCTTGCCGAGGTCGATAGCGGCCTGGCGGGCGGCGTTGTCACCGGCGAAGCGGCGTCTGGCACGCAGGGCTGACTCTATGCGCAGCAATGCGAGCCTTCCGACGCCCAGCCGATCGGCGATGCGGCCGAGCAGTTCGCGCTCCGCCTGGCTGATGGCACCCTTGACCAGTGCGACGTCGATCTGGACTTCCAGGAACATCAGCAGCAGCTGGGGGTCTCCGCCGCAGTAGCGATTGAAGCGATCGACCTGGTCGTCGATCGGATAGTCGGGCCGCTTGCCCTGGTTGAACAGCGCCATGGCAGCCCCGGCTTCCTCCTCTCCGAGATGCATCCGGCGCATGACGTCGCGTGCCCCGGCGATGTCATCTTCCGATACACGGCCGTCGGCCTTCGCGAGGTGCCCCATGACCGCGAAGGTCGCCTCGAAGAACTGTTGCTGCCGTTTCTGGCTGGAGACGCGGGACCGGCGCCGGCGGTTGTCCTTCGTGCCGCCACGCGACGCCATGCGGCGATCGAACTGATGGCCGACGAGCAGACCGAGCAGCGCCCCCGGCACGCGGGCCGCAAGCAACCCGAGCAGCCCGCCGATCACCTTCCCTATGATGTTCATGCTGCCTCGAGCGCCGGGCCATGATGCGGGCTTACAATACGCGGCTCCACAGCTCCCTCCGGTAGGAACCATGACCCGCGGCTCAGAGTCGGCCCTCTACGATTCCAAGTTGACCGGGCTGCGCCGCATCAGTCAAGGCAAGGTCCGCGACATCTACGAGGTGGATGACGGGCACCTGCTCATCGTGACCACCGACCGCCTGTCCGCATTTGACGTGGTATTGCCGGACCCGATACCGGGCAAGGGAGCGGTGCTGAACCAGCTGTCGAATTTCTGGTTCGAGCGAATGAAATCGGTGGTCCCCAACCATCTGTCCGACCGCCGGCTCGAACACGTCGTGCAGGACCCCGCCGAGCGCGCGCTGCTAAAAGACCGGGCCATCGTCGTCAAGCGGCTGAAGCCGTTGCCGGTGGAAGCGGTGGTTCGCGGCTATCTCATCGGATCGGGCTGGAAGGACTACAAGGCGACCGGTGCCGTGTGTGGAATCGTCCTGCCGCCAGGCCTGCAGATGGCGGCACCGTTGCCGCAACCCATATTCACGCCGGCCACCAAGGCTGAGATCGGCGCGCACGACGAGAACATCAGCTTCTCGGCCATGGAGAAACTGGTGGGCAGTGAAGTGGCTGGCGCTGTCAGGCAGTTCGCCATCGAGATCTATCGTCGCGCCGCGGAATACGCACGCACTCGCGGCATCATCATCGCGGATACGAAGTTCGAATTTGGCCTCGACCCCGCCGGGCGGCTGTACCTGATCGACGAGGCGCTGACGCCCGACTCCTCCCGCTTCTGGCCGGCCGCCGACTATCGTGTCGGCATCAGCCCGCCGAGTTTCGACAAGCAGTACGTGCGTGACTACCTCGAAACACTCACCTGGGACAAGAAAGCTCCGGGGCCGAAACTGCCGGAGGAAGTGATCCGACGGACGGCTGCCAAGTACCGCCAGGCACTCGGCCAGCTGACCCGCCATGCCTGACACGCACAGCAACATGCCGGACGCCCCCGCCCAGCGCATCGAATCCCTGCTGTGGCACCGCGGCGTGCAGGCCTTGCCATAGCCGGCGCGGGCCGGGGTGGAGGTGTTGCGCCATGGCTGGTGCCTGCTACGCGACATTCCGGCCGGCCGCCTCACGCTGCAGGCGACGGGCCTCGTCGACGTCACGAGCCTGTCGGTCCTGAAGACCTTCGGTTTCCAGCGCGAGATCGAGCCGCTGCTGAGGCAGCTGCTCACGCCGCTCGGCGCCGGCGGCGCCGAGATCACCCAGACGGTCCTCGACTTCGTGGACAACGCCCAGAGCGACGTGCTCGCCGGAATCGGCATGATCGTGCTGTTCCTGACGGCGGTGTCGATGGCGGACCAGGTGGAGACCGGCTTCAACCGTATCTGGCGGGTCGAACGGCCGCGCAGCATCGGCCGGCGCGTGAGCGAGTTTCTCACCCTGATCCTCGTCGGCCCGGTCTTGCGCTGTCGCCGGTCGTAGTGCGCCTGGAAACCGCGGGGCTCCTCGCCCGTACGGCGGGCGAACGCCTGCTGCCCGGACGCGACCTGAATGCCATCCTCGTGAGCGACATCGATGCGGACACCCGCTGGCCAGACCCGGTTCCCGGGCTGCAGGCGCGGATAGATGCGGGAGTTGGCGAGGCGCTTGGCCGGATGACGCTGGCCGACCTGCTGGCCGATCGACCGACCGGTTGATCAGCTGCCGGCGACCGTCATTTCGCGCACCAGGATGGAACCGGTCTGGATGCCGCCGCGCAGGTCGCGATCCGTTCCGATCGCGGCAATCCCGTGGAACACGTCCCTGAGATTTCCCGCGATCGTGACCTCGCTCACCGGGTAGCGCAGTTCGCCACCCTCGACCCAGAAGCCCACGGCACCGCGCGAGTAGTCGCCTGTCACGGGATTGATGCCGCTGCCCATCAGTTCGGTGACGAGAAAGCCGCTGCCCATCTCGGCCAGCAGGTCGGCAAAGCTCGCGCCGGTGTCGGCGACGACAAGATTGTGCGCGCCGCCGGCGTTGCCAGTCGTCTCCATGCCGAGCCGCCGGGCCGAATAGCTGCTCAGGAAGTACCCCTGCAACACGCCGCGGTCCACGACGCGGCGATCGGCGGTCGCGACGCCGTCGTCGTCATACGGTGCGCTGGCGAGGGCGCGCGGCAGATGCGGGTGTTCGTCGATTGTCATGCAAGGCGCCATTACGGCCGTGCCCAGGCTGTCGAGGAGAAAAGACGACCTGCGATACAGCGCGCCGCCACTCACTGCGCCGACCAGATGGCCCACGAGGCTGCGCGCAAGCCGTGCGGGGTACAGGACAGGTGCGGTCCTCGTGCCGATCTTCACGGCGCCGAGGCGAGCGCAGGCACACCGGGCCGCCTCCCGACCGACCGCCACCGGTGACTCGAGGGCGTCGGGGTGGCGCGCCGTGGTGTAGTCCATGTCGCGTTCCATCTGTTCGCCGGCACTGGCGATGACGGCACAGGAAACGCTGTGGTGAGTATCGCTGTAGCCAGCCAGGAAGCCGTGGCTGTTGCCCTGCGCACGGTAGCCGTCGTGGCTCGAGACGCCGGCTCCCTCGGAATTGGTGATGCGCGCATCCGCGTCGAGCGCCGCAGACTCGCAGCGCGTCGCGAGATCGATGGCGGCATCTGCGTCGAGCGACCAGGGGTGGCGAAGATCAAGATCCGGTACATGGCGGGCCAGCCGCGCGGGATCGGCGAGCCCGGCGAAGGCGTCCTCGGTGGTGTACTTCGCCAGCGCGCAGGCCTTGCGCACGGTTTCCTCGAGCGCCGCTGCACCGAGGTCCGAGGTGCTGGCGCTGCCCTTGCGCTTGCCGAAGTAGACCGTGACGCCCATGCCCTGATCGCGATGGAACTCGAGGGTCTCGACCTCGCGCATGCGTACGTTCACGGTGAGCCCGGTGCTGAAGCTCGCGGCGGCCTGCGCTTCCGACGCGCCCAGGCGCTTCGCCAGCGCCAGCGCGCCTGCAACGCGCTCCTGCAGGTCAGCAACACCGGGCTTGGGAGAGTTCGCTGACATTCAGTGCCTTCGTCGATAGTCCCGTCTACGCCAGCCGATGAAGCTCCCCGCCGTCACCAGAGCGAGGCCGAGCACAAGCAATACGGCCGGCAGTACGCCGCGCCCGCTGTCCAGCGCAGCGAGCAGCAGCAAGGCGCCCGCTGCGGCGTAGAACCACGGGAGCATTTCGTAGAGCGGTTTCGCGAGCCAGAGGCGCATTCGTCCGATGACCCTTCAGTCGTTATCAGCCGGCACTGCTGGTGCCGCCGACTGTCAACCCGTCGATGCGCAAGGTCGGCTGCCCCACGCCTACCGGCACCGACTGGCCTTCCTTGCCGCAGGTGCCGACTCCGTCGTCGAGCCGCAGGTCGTTTCCGACCATCGACACCTTGCGCAGCACCGAGGGCCCATCGCCCACCAGTGTCGCCCCCTTGATCGGCGCGCCGATGCGGCCGTTCTCGATGAGATACGCCTCGCTCGCCGAGAACACGAACTTGCCGGAGGTGATGTCCACCTCGCCGCCACCGAAATTGCTTGCGTATATGCCTTTCTGCACGGAGGCGACGATTTCCTCAGGCGCGTGGGGTCCCGGCAGCATGTAGGTATTCGTCATGCGTGGCAGGGGTAGGTGGGCGAATGACTCGCGGCGACCGTTGCCGGTCGGGGCTACGCCCATGAGCCGCGCATTCAGCTTGTCCTGGATATAGCCCGCCAGCCGCCCGTTCTCGATGAGCATGGTCTGCTGCGTCGGGGTTCCCTCGTCATCGACGTTGAGCGAACCGCGGCGACCCGGCAGGGTACCGTCGTCGACGATCGTGCAGAGACTGGACGCGACCTGCTCCCCCAGTCGCGTACTGAAGGCGGACGTACCCTTGCGGTTGAAATCGCCTTCGAGGCCGTGACCGATCGCTTCGTGCAGCAGAATGCCGGGCCAGCCGGGGCCAAGCACGACCACCATCTCGCCGGCCGGCGCGGGTACGGACTCGAGCGCCACCAGCGCCTGCCGTACGGCCTCGCGGCCCATGGCGAGCGCTCGATCGCCCGCAAGAAACTCGGCCAGGGCGAAGCGCCCCCCGCCGCCGGTGTAGCCCTGCTCGCGCCGACCATCCTGCTCGACGATCACCGAGACGTTCATGCGCACGAGAGGCCGCACGTCCGCAGCGAATACGCCGTCGCTTCCGCAGACCAGCATGATCTCGTGTACGGCCACCAGGCTCGCCATCACCTGCTTTACGCGGGGATCGATCGCCCGCGTCGCTTCATCGACACGCCGCAACAGAGCGACCTTGTCGTCGTCGGGCAGTGCGGCGATGGGATCAGCCGCGCCGTAGAGCTGGTGGCCGCCGGCAGCCCGCCAGGCCTGCACCGAGCGCTGCTGACCGGCACGGGAAATCGCGCCGGCAGCGCCGGATGCCTCGAGCAACGCCGGCAGCACGATGTCGTCGGAGTAGGCGAGGCCGGTTTTCTCGCCGGCCACGGCGCGCACCCCGACACCCTGCTCGATGCTGTGGCTGCCCTCCTTGACGATGCCGTCCTCGAGCGCCCACGCCTCGTGGCGCGACACCTGGAAATACAGGTCAGCCGCGTCGACCCCGGCCCGCAACAGCTTGTGCAGCGCGCGATCGAGGTCGCTGTCGCCAATGCCCGGGCGCGCGAGCAGCGCCTGGCGCGCGATCGTGACCGCGGTGCCGCCCGTCGTCGTCGCGCCGGTCATGCGCTCACCGCCAGGCGACGATGGCCAAGCGCCGGAAACTGGCTGCGCAGCCGCTCGAGGTAATGCACGTCGATGCCAGCGCCGATCACGCTGGGGCCGGCGGCGGCTTCGGCGAGCACTTCTCCCCAGGGCCCCACGATCAGCGAGTGACCATAGGTGCGGCGCCCGCCGGGGTGTTCGCCGGTCTGCGCAGCGGCGGCGACGTAGCAGAGATTCTCGATCGCCCGTGCCCGCAGCAGGGTATGCCAGTGTGCCTGGCCGGTGCGCAGCGAAAAAGCCGCGGGAAGCGCGATCAGACTCACGGCACTGTTCATCAGGATGCGGAAAAGCTCGGGGAAACGCAGGTCGTAGCAGATTGCGACGCCGAGTTCTCCGAGCGGCGTGGCCAGCGTCAGTGGTGCCGAGCCGGGCATCGTCCGGGCCGACTCCCGGTATGCCTCGGCGCTGTCCGGAACCCGTACGTCGAACAGGTGCATCTTGTCGTAGCGGGCAACGCGCTGACCCATGTCGTCCCAGACGCAACAGGTCTGGTAGGGTCGGCCGGGATCCGCGCTGGCGAGGGGCAGCGTGCCGCCGACGATCCACAGGCGCAGTTCGCGCGCGGCTCGCGCAAGGAAATCCTGGATTGGGCCATGACCATCCGGTTCGGCGATGCGAGGCCGGGCGCTTTCGTCGGCTGACATGTGCGCGAAATTTTCCGGCAGCACCGCCAGCTTCGCACCGCGCGCGGCGGCACGCTCCAGCAGTGCCCGCGCCTCGGCCAGGTTGGCCTGGACGTTATCGATGGAGCTCATCTGGATGGCTGCGACCGAGGGGATGACGGGCGACATGGAATTCACGGGCGTCCTGGATCAGGTGAGGGTTCCGCCGCCGCCGACTCCTGCGGCGGCAGCGCCCGCAGGGCAGCTTCGACATCCTTTTCGCAGTCCTTGAAGGCGCTCGCGTCAACGTCGCTGCGCTGTACCCTCGTTACCTCGGGTACATCCCATCCCCCGGATACCCGGTAATAGGATTCGCCCAGGGTGCTGAGTGGTTTGCGGAAGATCTGCGAGATCAGCAGCATCGTAGCACCGCCCACCGGACCGCCCAAGACGGCGCCGCCCACCGTCAGCATGTTGGAGACCTGCGGGCGCACGACGGCGACCTGCTCGTAATCGCGCAGGGCCAGACTGGAGCGGCCGACGAGACCGAGGTCCGCCGCCGGCCCGTTCAACCCGAGATTGCAGGTATAGGCGATGCCGGCGCCAAGGCGGAAGTCGCCCTTGATGGCATCGAACGCCAGGCCTTCGTTGAATACGTCACGGAAATCGAGCGACAGCCGTCGCGGCAGCGCCGTGATGCTGATCAGGCCCAGCAACCGGCCACTGCCACCGGGTTCCAGATCCACCACCTGCCCGTCCTTGAACTCCACCGCCAGCGTGCCCGAAGATCGCGCGAGGAAGTCGCCATCGGGTCCGCCACTCCAGCGCAGGCGGGCAGCGACGCTCGCCTGCTTGCCCGTCATCACCGGATCGAACCCGAGTTGCACGAGAGTGGACCGGACATCGTCGGACTTCAGCGACACGTCTATTTCGGTTCCCTGGACCGACGGCTCGTCCGCTTCGACGCGCCACGCACCCCGGCCGCTCATGGAAAAGTGCTCCGAGCGGGCCTCGATGCGGGAGGCGACCAGGCCGCGCGGATCACGGTCCAGTCTCAGCTCGACTGCGCCGAGGCGCCAGCGGCCGAGCGCAGCGTCTGCAGCCTTGATCTGCAAGGCCGGGATTTTGCGCGGATCGGTCGTTGTCCCGCCCTTGCCTTCAGCCTCAGCCTCGGTCAACCACAGGCGGCGCATGTCGAGTTCGATCGGCCGGACAGCGGTATTGAACGGCACCTTAATCGAACCGTCCGCAGCGGGACCGTTCACCGTGGCATCCCACGCGTCGCCGCTGCGCTCGACGACGGCCGCTATGTCGCGGAACACCTGCCCGGCAATCAGCAGCTCGGCCACCGACAGGTCGAAGCGGCGGTAGAGATCTTCGAAGCGGCGCGTCGGCGCGCCGGGTTTCGGCGGCGAGCCGACCGCAAGCCAGCGATCGAACGGCAGACGGTCGATCCGGCCATTCACCTCAAGACCACGCAATTGCGGGAGACTCGCCGCACCGGCACCGAACTGCAGGCTGCCGCGCTCCAACGCCCAGCTGCCCTTCTGCCGGCCGAGTCGCAATGACCAGGACAACGGCAGTTCGCTGCGGCCGGTCACGTCGATCTGGTCCGGCGCAGGGAAAGCGAGATCTAGCGTCGTCTGCCAGCGCGTATCCGCCGCTTTCGCCACGGGCACCGGCAGTGAACTCGTCAGCCCTTCGAGATTCGAGCGCACCGCAACGGTCAGTGGCAGCGGACGATCGCGTCGGGCCGGAATCTGCACGGTTGCCCGCCAGGCGACGCGTCCGCCGAAGTACTCCCGCAGGGGCAGGCCGAAGGTGGCGGTGAGGCGTGGAACGGGCGTCGAGCCGGCGAACTGGAGCGCGTGTCCGAAGCCGCTGGCAGGATCGAGCGGCACTACGTCGAGTCGCACACGCTCGCCCAGCATGACGGCGCGCAGCCCCTCGCCGCGGAACCGCGTGTTCTCGACCCGGATACGGCCAGTGATGTTGCGCAGATCGACCGGCAGGCGGGCCAGGGCGAGACGGCTGGAGCGCAGGTCGAACAGGACCTTGAGGTCGTAGTCGGATGCTTTCTTGATCGGGAAAGCCAGTCTGATCGCCGCATCCACCGGCCCCGCCCCGGATGCGCGCTCGAGGCTGGCTCCCATTGAAGCCTTCAGCGGCGTCGAGCGCAGAAAGTCGAGTACTTCGGCGACGTCCACGCGCTGCTGGCCTGACACGCCGAGCACCCCGGTGCGGAGGTCCGGAATCCGCACCTGGTAGTCCTTGAGGCCGAGACGTGCAAGCCGCGCGGTTCGGGCGGTGGCCGACACGCCGACGCCATCGAAGACGACTTCCGCATCGAGCGCCTCGACCCGCGGCCAGCCGTTCGCGTAATCGAGTGTCGCATCTTTGAGGTCGAGCACGACGCGGAAGGTGCCCTCGCCTGCCGCGAACGGAAACTCCCGCAAGGGCCCGCGGAATTCCACCGCGGCCCTTGGCACCGTGCCGGCGACCACGGCCCGCTCGAGCCAGCTGACAACTTTCGGGGGAAAGCGCCGCAGCGGCAGGTAGCGCAACACTTCGCGGGCTTCCGTCGCGCTGGCGAGCGCCTTGAGATCGATTACGGGCGATGCCCCACCGGCAGGAAAACTCAGTGACAGCCGCGACCGTATGTCGATGGCACCGGAGCGCAACTCCACATCGTCGCTGAGGAGCTGGATTCCATCCGGACCGGCGCGCCAGATCAACAGTGCCTTGAGTTCGCTCGCCTGCAGTGACTCGCGAAACAACTGGCCGAGGGAAAGTTCGACCCCGTCACTGCCGATCTGCAGACGCCCGCCATCCTGGTCGGCGACAAGCGTGCCGGACAGTCCCACCACCGCCAGGTCGCCGGCCTCCGCGGCAAGACCGAGTCGGGTAAAGCGCGCCTGCGCGGAATACGCCGGCGATCCCGTCGTTGGCGGCGAATACTCGGCGGCAGCATCGCGGACATCGCCGCTCGCCGTGCGCGGCATTCCTGCATCGCGGCCCAGCGCGCTGGCAGCAGCGCGGATCAGGGGATAGAGGTCATCGAGCCGGAGGAACGGCGCGCTTCCCGACCAGCGCTCCGCAGTCGCGGCCTCCGGCGGCCGATAGGCCAGTTCGGCCTGGGTCAATGGCGCATTGCGGCCCTGGCGGCGCAGCCGCAGGTCGCGGACCGAAAGATTCCAGCCGCCGCCACTGCCGCGCCATTCTGCAGAGCCGGCGACGCGCTGGTACCCGGTTACCCCGATCCCGGTCTCGACAGCCACATCGCGCAGGTCGACGGCACCGGCGGCGCGAGCCGGGCGCCCGTCGGTGACTTCGAGTTCGAACGCCACGTTCCCCCTGGCGCTGCGGACCGCCTGCTCGCCGCGACCGGCGTACTCAAGAAGCCGCGTCAGGTTGAGCGACTGGCCCTCCGCCCGCATCGTCAGGCTCTGCGGCCACGACAGAGTGGCGGGCAACGGCAGCGGCGCAGCGATATCGATCTCGACCATCCGACCGTAGTCCCCGGGCGGCTCGAGGCGCGCGCTGGCGCTGAAATCGTCGCGTCCGATTGCGGCACGCAGGTTGAGCAGGCTCAATGACACGGGCACCGTGAGTCGGCGCCGGTCGATGAAGGTCACGGCGATGTCTTCGAGTGCGAGGCCGATCTCCAGGCGTTGCGAAGGATCGCGGCGCGGAAGCAGGTCGTCGAGGGTACGGCCCTGCACGAGGATGCGGTCGTCGGCAGTGCGTTCCACCGTGGCGGTAACGCCGCGCATCGTCACGCGGCCCAGCGCCGGACGCCAGTCGCGCAGCAGCTGCCACAGGCTCAGGCCCGCGGAGAATTCGCGCGCGGCCAGTACCGTCCCGTTCTCACCCGGCCGCTGCAGCTCCACACCGGTGAATGTCAGCGCCGGACCGCTCAGCGGCCAGCTGGCTGTGAGGCTGGCGAAACGGATGTCGTAGCCGGTCGCCTCACTCGCCCAGCGGCGGATGTCCTCGCGATACCCTGGGACCTGGGCCAGCGCAAGGCGCAGGGCACCGACCGTGAGCCCCATCAAGACCGCGCAGGCGGCTGCCGTATACAGCAGCCAGCGCCAGGCCCGTCGCCACGTGCGCGCCTGCTCCATCAGATGAGCACCACGTCGAACTGATCCGGCGAGTAGCCGGACTCAGCCTGCAGGCGGATGGGCTTGCCGGTGGCGTCCATCAACGCGGCGATGCTGCCCGCTTCCTCATCGAGCAGCGTCTCGATAACGTCCTGGTGCGCGAGCACGATCATTTCCCTGATGTCGAACTGCCGGTGCTGGCGCAGGACTTCGCGAAAGATTTCATAACAGACGGACTCGGGACTGAGCACCGAACCTCGACCTTCGCAGGTTGGACACGGCCTGCAGAGGATGTGTTCCAGGCTCTCGCGGGTCCGCTTGCGGGTCATCTCGACCAGGCCGAGCGGCGAAACCTGGGTGATCTGCGTATGGGCCTGGTCCTCCCGCAGCGCACCCTCCAGCGCCGCGAGTACCTGTTCGCGATGCACCGGCCGCTCCATGTCGATGAAGTCGATGATGATGATGCCGCCGAGGTTGCGCAGCCGCAGCTGGCGCGCGATCGCAACCGCCGCCTCGAGATTGGTGCGGAAAATGGTCTCTTCGAGGTTGCTGTGCCCGACGTAACCGCCGGTGTTGACGTCGATGGTCGTCATCGACTCGGTCTGGTCGATCACAACGTAGCCGCCGGACTTGAGCGGAACCTTTTTGTCGAGGGCACGGTGGATCTCGTCCTCGACGCCGTAGTTATCGAGCAGCGGGCGCCCATCGGCATGATGCTCGATCAGGTGGCCCAGCTCCGGCATGAAAGTAGCGGCAAACTCGCGCAGTTTCGTGCAGGCGTCGGCATCGTCGATGCGGACGCGCGCCACCTCGGCCGTGACGATGTCGCGCACGACGCGCACGGCCAGGGGCAGATCCGCATGCACCAGCGTACCGGCCGGCGCCGCGCGTGAATTCGCCTCGACCATCGACCAGAGCTTGCGCAGGAAGGCGAGATCCGTCCGCAATGCCTCTTCCCCCGCTCCTTCTCCCGCGGTGCGCACGATGATGCCGTAGTCAGGCTCGCTGCCCATCAGCGCGCCGACCAGGTCCTTCAGGCGCGTGCGCTCGGCCTCGTCCTTGATGCGGGAGGAAAGCCCGATCCCCCTACCCCGCGGCAGCAGCACGAGGTAGCGCGACGGCAGAGTGATGTAGGTGGTCAGGCGGGCGCCCTTCGAGCCAATCGGGTCCTTCAGTACCTGGACGAGCACCTGATCGCCCTCGCGCAGCAGATCGCGGATGGCCGGCTTGGGGTCACCGTCTTCGCGGACCGCGCCGCCGGGCGGCGCGATATCGGACGTATGCAGAAAGGCGGTGCGCGCCAGCCCTATTTCAAGGAACGCAGCCTGCATGCCGGGCAGCACTCGCGACACGCGTCCCTTGTAGACATTGCCGAGCAGTCCACCCCGGGAAACGCGCTCGATCAACAGTTCCTGGAGCACGCCGCTGCGCACGACCGCTGCCCGCACTTCGCCGGCCGTGATATTGATGAGGATCTCGGCCTTCACCCTCGGCCTCCAGCCAGCGTGCGGATGCCGTGCTCAGCGAGCAGCTGCGCGGTCTCGAACAACGGCAGGCCCATGACACCGGAGTAGCTGCCGCGCAGGTAACGGACGAACACCGCGCCAAGCCCCTGGATCGCGTAGCCGCCCGCCTTGTCAGCCGGCTCGCCGCTCGCCCAGTAGCTCGCGGCCTCGGCCGGCGCGACCGCCCGCAACTCGACGGTGCTGTGGCTGATCGCAACCGACTCGCCGATCGACGAGAACACGGCGACGGCCGTCCAGACATCGTGGGTCGTGGCGGAGAGTAGCGCGAGCATCCGGGCCGCATCGGCAGCATCCCGCGGCTTGCCGAGAATCTGCCCGGCCACTGCCACTGCGGTGTCGGCGGCGAGGACAATGGCTGCGGCGGGTGCCGTCGCTGCCGCAGCCTTGGCGCGGGCCAGACGCCGCACGTAATCGCAGGGCAACTCGTCCGCCTGCAATGCCTCGTCCACGGCGGCAGGCACGACCTGCACATCGATGCCGAGCTGGCCCAGCAGTTCACGACGGCGCGGCGAAACTGAAGCCAGATGTACGAGTGACGTCATTGCGATCACTCGCGGTGGTATGGATGACCCTGCAGGATCGTCCAGGCCCGATACAGCTGCTCAGCCAGAACGACGCGCACCAGCGCGTGCGGCAGTGTGAGTCGCGACAGCGACCACAGCCGGTTCGCCCGCGCCCGGCACGCGTCCGACAGGCCGTCTGGTCCGCCGATCAGGATCGCAACCTGGGGATGCCGGTCCAGCCATGACTTCAGTTCGCGGGCAAGCTCGCCAGAACTCCACTGTTCGCCGCGCTCGTCGAGCGCCAGCGTGAGCGCGCCGGGCTTCACATGACCGAGAAGCTGCTCGCCCTCAGCCTCGATCGCCCGCGCCGCGGCAACGCCCGCACTGCGCCGCCCGACGGCAATTTCCTCGAACGAGAACCGGAAGTGTCGCGGCAGGCGATTCTGGTAGGACTCAACCGCCTCGTATATCCAAGGCTCGAGCCGCGTCCCCACGGCCGCCACAGTGATTCGCATGGAACAGACCTGAAAGCTTCATATGGGGCGAGAGCATACCGGGGGATGTGCCCTACAGCACCCTGCGCAGCGGCGGGCCGGGGAAGCTCAGGTGGCTGTTTCGGCCTGCGAGGCGCCCATGTCCCAAAGGTTTTCCAGCTTGTATAGGTCCCGGACCCGGCCGAGCATGACGTGCACGACGACGTCCTGCAGATCCACCAGTACCCACTCGCCCGCCTCCTCACCCTCGGTGCCCAGTAGGCTGAAGCCCGCCTCGGTGGCCCGCTCCACTATCCGCCCGGCGATGGAGCGGACGTGCCGATCCGACGTGCCGCTGGCGATGACCATGTAGTCGGTCACCGTGGTGAGCTTGCGAACGTCGATGACGCGAACGTCACGGGCCTTCATGTCATCCAGCGCTGCCTCCGCCAGGGCAGCGAGTCTCCTGCTTTGCACTTCGACTACACCTCTGTACCCGCCGCTGTCGCGGCTTGTTGTCCTGCCTTTCCATAGCAACCGCTCGCGAGCAGGAGCTCGCGTACCGGATCGGGGACCAGATAGCGGGGATCGCCGCCGCTGGCAACGAGCGCACGGATGGCCGAAGCGGAGATGCCAAGCGGCGTGATGGCCTGCTCGACGATCGCGCCGCCGGCGGGATTGCGAAGCGCGGCCCGGCTGCTCCGGCGCTGCCTGAGTTCCTCGCCCACCGGACCGTTCAGCGCCAGCGGCGTACCCGGCCGTGGAATCACGATCAGGTGAGCTAGCGAAAAGATTTCCTGCCACCGATGCCAGCGATCGAGACCGAGGAAAGCGTCGGCGCCGAGCACAAGGCACAGCGGGGTATGCGGCAGCTCGTGGCGGAGTCCGGCCAGCGTGTCGACCGTGTAGGACGGACCGCCGCGGCGCAGTTCGCGGTCATCGACGACGAGCGCAGCGGCATCGCCGACCGCCGAGCGCAGCATGGCGAGACGCAGCGATGCAGGCGCCAGCGGTGCGGTTCGGTGCGGCGGCGTCGCTGCCGGCAGCAGGCGCATTTCGCCGAGTTCGCAGGCCGCGCGCACCTCCAGCGCCGCACGCAGGTGGCCGAAGTGCACCGGGTCGAAAGTACCGCCCATCAGGCCGATTGGCGCGGCTGTGCTGCCCTGCCCGCTCAAGCGGTCTCCGCCAGCGGCACGGCGGCACCGGCCAGTTGCAGCGCCAGCTCGTTGAGCGTGCCCCAGCGGCTGCCGCGGGCTGCGCCCTTCAGGATGCGATCAGCCTGGGCGGCCGAGCCCTGCACGGCGAGGATTTCACCCAGGCGGCGCCCCCTGAGCGCCTGCCGGAACTGCTCCTGGCGACTGCGCCAGAGCCGCATGTCGGCCATGGCCTGGTCGATGCCGCGACCCTGGCTGGCGCGCATCGCGAGATCGGCAAGCGTCTGGATATCGCGCACCAGCGCCCAGAGCACGAGCACGTCGGATTCGCCTTCCCGCTCGAGCACGCCCAATACCCGAACTGTACGCTCGACGTCGCGGCGCAATGCCGCCTCGCAAAGCTGGAAGACATCAAATCGCGCGCCATCGGCAACGTCGCCACGCACCTGCTCCGCCATCAGCCGGCCACCCCCGGCGAGCAGCGCGAATTTGTCGATCTCCTGCTTGGCCGCAAGCAGGTTGCCCTCGACACGCGACGCCAGCAGGTCCAGCGCCTCGTCGTCCGCCTCGACTCCAGCGACCTTCAGGCGGCGCGCCAGCCATGCGGGCAGTTCGTCGCGACCCGGCGCCCGCAGTTCGACCCATACCGCTGACTCGGCCAGCGCCGTGGCCCAGGCCGTCTTCGTGGCCTGGAAGTCGAGCGCCGGAAGGATGACGACCACGACGTCGTCGAGCGCCGGTGCGCGGGCCAGGCTGCTGAGGAATTTCGCCCCGGCATCGCCGGGCTTGCCGGTTGGAATCCGCAGCTCTACCAGCCGGCGGCTCGAGAACAGCGACAGTCCCTGCAGTCCCGCGCCGAAACCCGCCCAGTCGAAGCCGCGCTCCGCGATCGCGACCTGCCGTTCGTTGCAGCCAGCCGTTCTCGACGCCGTGCGGATGTGTTCCAGCGCTTCGTCGAGGAGCAGCGGTTCGTCGCTCGAGAGCACGTAGAGCGGTGACAGGGTTTTCGCGAGCTGCGCCGGCAGTCGGTCAGCCGTGCACCTCATCGCTGGGGGAGCCTGCGACTGCAGATCTGCCGCATCAGGCAGCCAGCTGCGAGAGGTCGATGCACTCGTCTTCCAGGAGCGCGGGTATGCCGTCGCGGATCGGATAGGCCCAGCGCCCGTCGCGGGTCACCAGCGCCTCCTCGAGCGGGGGCGCCGGACAAAGGCTGGCCTGATTGCGGATCGTACCGGCGGAAATCGCGCTGTTCAGTTGGCCGAGTCGCGCCGCATCGAGGATCTCGAGTGGCAGGCGCGTGGCGGGGCAGCAGAGTATGTCGAGCAGCCGTTTATCCATTGCGCAGCCGCACTATAGCACAGCGACCGCGTCACCCCGCCGGACGAGAACCGCGCCAGGAAAAAACTTCCGGCACCGGATCATGTCCGGCTCTGCACAGCGGCTGGCAGCGCAGGATGCGCAGGATCCCCAGCCACCCGCCACGGCAGGCACCGTGGCGCCTTACGGCTTCGGCGGCGTATGCCGAACAGGTTGGCAGAAAGCGGCACTGACGACCGAGGAACGGCGACAGCGCCAGCTGGTACGCCCGGATCATCGCGATCAGCGCGGTCGCGGCAACGGAAGTCTTCCTGGCCTCGCCTGCTGCCTCCGGCATCAGGATGCGCCAGGAACGGCCGCGGCAGCCCGGTTGATCGCCTGCAGCATCGCGCGCAGACCGTTGCTCCGCGTGGGCGAGAGGTGTGCGTCGAGGCCTATCGCAGCCACGAACGTCGGCGGTGTCGCGAGGATTTCCGCCGCGCGGCGCCCGTCGTAGACGCGCATCAGCACAGCGATGAGCCCGGCGACGATCGCCGAGTCGCTGTTGGCGAGAAAATGCAGGCGCTCCCCTTCGATCCGTGTCTGCAGCCAGACCCGCGACTGGCAGCCGCGCAACAGGTTGTCGTCCGTCTTGTAGCTCTCGGGCAACGCGGGCAACCGGCGACCGAGATCGATCAGGTACTCGTACCGTTCCATCCAGTTGTCGAAGACACTGAACTCGTCGATGACCTCGCGCTCCGCCGCGGCGATTTCACTCATGCCGTCAGCCCTGCCGGCGCCAGCGCGTGCCGCCGGCGCCATCCTCGATGAGGATGCCCCCATCGGTGAGCGCCTGGCGAATGCGATCGGCCTCGGCGAAGTCGCGCCGCTCGCGGGCCGCGCGACGGGCCTCGATCAGGCGCTCGACTTCGTCGTTGCCGAGCGAGCCGCCCTTGGTGTCCTTGAACCAGGCCTCGATATCGCCGCCGAGGAGCCCGAGCATCTCGGCGCTAGCGCGCAGGATGGCCGCCAGCCGGCGCCGTTCGGCAGGGTCAGCGGCACGGTTCGCGTCGCGCGAGAGATCGAACAGCGCCGCCAGCGCCCGCGGCGTGTTGAGGTCGTCCTCGAGCGCCGCCACGAAGCCTGCGTCGGGATCGACCGACGACCAGTCGCCCTGCCAGCCCCCGATATCCCGAAGCGTGCCATACAGGCGATCGAGCTTGCGGCGCGACTCGGCGAGCACCTCTTCGCTCCAGTCGAGCGGCTGGCGGTAATGGGCCGAGAGCAAGGCCAGTCGGATCGCTTCGCCCGGCGCCTTGCCGAGCAGTTCGCGCACCAGCAGCACGTTGCCGAGCGACTTCGACATCTTGGTGCTGTCGACGTTGAGAAACCCGTTGTGCAGCCACCAGCGCGCAAACGGCGCGCCGCCGTGCGCGCAGGTGCTCTGCGCGAGTTCGTTCTCGTGATGCGGAAAAATCAGGTCGTTGCCGCCGCCGTGGATATCGATGGTCGTGCCGAGGTGCCGTTCGGTCATCGCGGAACACTCGATGTGCCAGCCGGGACGACCGCGTCCCCAGGGACTGTCCCAGCCGGGCAGATCCGGCGTGGACGGCTTCCACAACACGAAGTCGCCCGGGCTCTCCTTGTACGGAGCAACCTCCACCCGCGCGCCGGCGAGCAACTCGCGCTGGCCGCGGCGGGAGAGCTGGCCGTAGCCGGCGAAGGCGCCGACGCGGAACAGCACGTGGCCCTCGGCTGCGTAGGCATGGCCGCTCGCGATCAGTTTGCCGATCATCGCGATCATCTCGCCGACGTGGTCGGTGGCACGCGGCTCGACGTCCGGAGTGGCCACGCCGAGCGCCGCCATGTCCTCCCTGTATATCTGGGAAAACTTCGCGGTGATGTCGCCGATCGGCAGGCCGGCAGCCTTCGCTGCCGCGTTGATCTTGTCGTCCACGTCCGTGATGTTGCGCGCGTAGACGAGCCGGTAGCGCCGGCGCAGCAGCCGGGCGAGCACGTCGAAAACAACGGCGGGCCGTGCATTGCCGATGTGGGCAAAGTTGTGGACTGTCGGCCCGCAGACGTACATGGTGACGCGGCCGGGGTCGCCCGGCACGAATTCGGATTTCGTCCGCGTCAGGGTGTTGTAAAGCTGGAGCGACATGGGGCCGGCTATAATACCGTCCTATGGACAGCAAGACGATTTTCGCCGCCCGCCGCAGCATCGAGCAGGTCGAGGAGGGCACGGATCTCGCGCCGAAATTCGACGAGCATGGCCTGCTCCCGGCAGTCACGACCGATTTCACCACCGGCGAGTTGCTGATGGTCGGCTACATGAACGCCGACGCCCTGAGAAAAACCATCGAGACCGGCGAGGCCCACTACTTCAGCCGCAGCCGCCAGGCGATCTGGCACAAGGGCGCCACCAGCGGCTTCGTGCAGCGTGTGAAGCAGCTGATGATCGACGACGATCAGGACTGCGTCTGGCTGCGCGTAGAGACCGACGGCGGCGCCAACTGCCATGTCGGCTACCGCTCGTGCTTCTACCGCGAAATCCCCACGCAGCAGGACGCCGCGAAGCCACTCAGCTTCACGACCACCGAGAAGGTGTTCGATCCGAAGGTCGTTTACGGCGACGCGCCGAATCCGACGAAGCTTTGAACGGCAGCAACGGACCGGAAGTCAGCGCGCCGTACTGAGCCGCCGCGTCACCACTCCCACCAGGTCCGCGGCGAGGGCGTCGCGGATCACCTCGCCTTCGCGGCTCTTGCCGAGCACCAGCGTCTCGTCGTAGGTGTAGTCGCGGGTAAGTATGTGCTGTTGCGCAGGCAGGGCTTCCCTGCCGTTCAGTTCCAGCGAATAGCGCACGCTGTAGTAGACGTCGAACTCGCGCGGCGTGTTGCGGGCCGAGACCGAGAGCACGCGTTCGCCTGAATCGTCCTCGAGGATGCGGATGATCGCCTTGGCCGCCAGCGCGTCGCTGGTGACCTCGACGCCGCTGTCGCGGAGAGTTGCGCGCAGCTTCCGGTAGAAGGGCGAGTGACGGTCCTTCGCCTCGATCCAGGTCTTCGCCATGGCGGGCGGAAATTCGACGTCGCCGCGCAGGTGAAAGCCGCAGGCCGGCAGCACGGCCACGAGACCGGCGATGGCGGCGCGCCTAAGCCACGACATTGACGAGCTTCCCCGGTACCACGATCACGCGTTTCGGCGCCTTGCCTTCGAGGTGCCGCTGCACGCCCGCGTCGGCCAGCGCAGCCGCGCGGATGCTGTCCTCCGGCGCCCCGGCGGGCACGGCCACGCGGCCGCGCACCTTGCCGTTGACCTGCACGACGATCTCGACGGAGTCGGCCACCATCGCGGCCGGATCGGCCTCCGGCCAGCGTTCGTCGACCACCGCCGTTGCGTGCCCGAGCACCTGCCAGAGCCGGTGCGCGATATGCGGCACCATCGGCGAGAGCATGAGCACGGAGCGCTCCAGCGCCTCCTGCACGACAGCCCGATCCTGCGCGGATTTCACCTCGAAGCGGCTCACCTCGTTCAGCAATTCCATGACGGAGGCGATCGCGGTGTTGAAGGTGAAGCGCCGTGCGAGGTCGTCCGTGACCTTGGCGAGCGCCTGATGCGTCACCCGCCGCAGGGATTTCTGCCTGGCATCGAGCACTGCCATCTCCACCGCGCCGGCCTGTCCGGCGGCGGCGTGATCGTGTGCAATGCGCCACAGGCGCTTCAGGAAACGGAATGCGCCCTGGACGCCGTCCTCCGACCACTCGAGCGACTGCTCCGGCGGCGAGGCGAACATGATGAAAAGACGTGCCGTGTCGGCGCCGAACTGCTCGACCAGCCGGTTCGGATCGACGCCGTTGCCCTTCGATTTCGACATGGTGCCGATGCCGCCGCTCTCGACCGGCTGCCCGTCCTTCACGAGCGTCGCTGAAAGTCGCCGCCCCTTATCGTCGCTCTGCACTTCGACGTCGGCCGGATTGAAGTACTCGATGCGGCCCGAGGCGGGCTTCCGGTAGAAGATCTCGTTCAGCACCATGCCCTGGGTGAGCAGGTTCGCGAACGGCTCGTCGAGCTGCACCAGGCCAAGGTCGCGCATGACGCGCGTCCAGAAACGCGAATACAGCAGGTGCAGGATCGCGTGTTCGATACCGCCGATGTACTGGTCCACCGGCAGCCAGTGCTCGACACGCTGGTCGATCATCGCTGTCGCGTTGTCGGCGCTTGCGTAACGCAGGAAGTACCAGGATGAATCGACGAAAGTGTCCATCGTGTCGGTGACGCGCTTCGCCGGTCGCCCGCAAGCGGGGCAGGCGCAGTTCACGAACGATTCGAGCCGGTTGAGCGGATTGCCGCTGCCGTCGGGGACGATGCCCTCGGGCAGCACCACCGGCAGCTGCTCGTCCGGCACAGCGACCTCGCCGCAGGTGGCGCAGTTGACCAGCGGAATGGGACAGCCCCAGTAGCGCTGGCGCGAGATCCCCCAGTCGCGCAGCCGCCAGTTGATGCGCCTGCGGGCCGCGTTTCGCTGGCCCAGGTGATCGGCGATCGCATCGAATGCGCCGCGGAAGTCGAGGCTGTCGAAGGCGCCTGAATTGACCAGCAGGCCATGGCCGGTAAACGCGCCGGCGTCGATGTCGGGCAGGTCGCCGCTGGCGGGGCGGATCACGGTGCGGATCGGCAGGCCGTAGCGGCGGGCGAACTCCCAGTCGCGCTGGTCGTGCGCGGGCACCGACATGACGGCGCCGGTGCCGTAGCCCATCAGCACGAAATTCGCGACCCAGACCGGCACCCAATCGCCGGAGAGCGGATGCACGACATGCAGCCCGGTCGGCATGCCGCGCTTCTCGGCGGTCTCGATCGCTGCCTCCGTTGCGCCCTGACGGCGACACTCCGCGATGAATGCCGCAAGTTCCGCATTGCTGCGCGCCGCCTCCAGGGCCAGCGGATGCTCGGGCGCGATGGCCATGTAGGTCACGCCGAGCAGCGTGTCGGGACGGGTCGTGAACACGGTGAGCGCGGCGTCGCGGTTCTCGACCGGGAAATCGATCTCCAGGCCCTCGGAACGACCGATCCAGTTGGCCTGCATGGTCCGCACGCGCTCGGGCCAGCCATTCAGCGTGTCGAGCGCATCGAGCAGTTCCTGCGCGTACTTCGTGATGCGCAGGTAGTACATGGGGATCTCGCGCTTCTCAACCAGGGCGCCTGTGCGCCAGCCGCGACCGTCGATCACCTGCTCGTTGGCGAGCACCGTCTGGTCGACCGGATCCCAGTTGACCGTGCCCGTGGTCTTGTAGGCGATGCCCTGCTCGCGCATACGCAGGAACAACCACTGGTTCCAGCGGTAGTACTCGGGCTTGCAGGTGGCCACCTCGCGGCTCCAGTCGATGGCGAGGCCGAGCGACTTCAGTTGCCGGCGCATGTAGTCGATGTTGTCGTACGTCCATTTCGCCGGCGGCACGCCGTTCTGCATCGCCGCGTTTTCGGCGGGCAGGCCGAAGGCATCCCAGCCCATCGGCTGCAGCACGTTCTTGCCGCGCATACGCTGGTAGCGGCTGATGACGTCACCGATGGTGTAGTTGCGCACATGCCCCATGTGCAGCCGGCCGCTCGGGTACGGAAACATCGAGAGGCAATAAAACTTCGGTTTCGCAGGATCCTCGGTCACGCGGAAGGACGCCTGCGTTTCCCAGAAACGCTGCGCGTCGGCTTCGACCTCCTCGGGCCGATAGGGCTGTTCGATCACGGGGGCAGGGCTCGGAACGTGCAGAGTGAAAAGGATAACTCAGGAGCGCCGGCGCGTCGCCGCGGCGCCGATCAAGGCAAGACTCAACAGGACGACCGGCCAGTTGCCATAGCCCAGGTAGGGCGTTGCCCCGGTCGCAGGCTGGACGGTCCCGGCCAGCGTCGTCCGTGCGAACTGCGGTGCGCTACCAGCGAGACGGCCGCGACGGTCGATGAAAGCGCTGATCCCGGTGTTGGTGGCCCGCACCAGCGGCCTGCCGGTCTCGAGGGCGCGCATGCGGGCGATCTGCAGGTGCTGGTGGGGTGCAATCGTGTCGCCGAACCAGGCGTCGTTCGAAACGACGACCAGCAAGCCAGACTGCGCGGCGAGTCCGAGCTGCTCCGCGCCGTAGGCGTCCTCGTAGCAGATCATCGGTGCCAGGCCGACGCCGCGGGCAACCAGCGGCGCCTGCCGGTCGGCGCCGCGGGCCAGGTCGGAGTACGGCAGGTTCATCATGCGCATCCAGCTGCGCACGAATGGCGGGACGGGGAAGAACTCGCCGAAGGGCACGAGGTGCCGCTTGTGGTACGCACCGCGTTCCTCGCCCAGTGCAAGCAGCGAATTGCGGTACTCGCCGGTCACGGCATCGTGCGTGAGTATGCCGACCAGCAGCTGCTGTCCGCGGCCGCGGGCCAGGTCCCGCAGGCCGTCGAGGTAATCGGCGACGAGATCGTCCGGTGCCGGCACGGCCGCTTCGGGCCAGATGACGAGATCGGCGTCGGTGACCCCGCGTGTGAGCGACTCGTACATCGTCATCGTCGCCTCACGCTCACCGGGCTCCCACTTGAGGAGCTGGGGAACGGCACCCTGCACCAGCGTCACGCGCAGCGGCTCGCCTTCCTCTTCCGTCCAGTCACGCCCCTGCAACAGTGCTGTTGCAACGATGATGAAGGCGGCGGAGGCAATCGCCGCGAGGCGTGAGCGACCCGCGCTGCTGATTGCCGCGACGATGGCCCCGGCCAGCAGCGCCAGGACGAGTGAAACGCCATAGACGCCGATGACCGGCGCCCAGGCACCGAGCGGGCCATCGATCTGCCCGTATCCCAGACTGAGCCAGGGGAATCCCGTCAGCACCCAGCCACGCAGCCACTCGGCAAGCACCCAGGCGCCGGGCATTGCCAGGCACAGCCCCGCCAGCACTGCGCGGCGCCCGACCCGGGCTGCGACATAGCCCGCCGCCGCGATCCATGCCGCCATGATCGCCACGAGCCCGCCCAGCAGGAGCAGAGCGACTGGCAGCGGCGTACCGCCGACCAGCCGGACGCTGATGTACAGCCACGAGGTGCCGGCGGCGAAGGCGCCGACGCCGTAGAGAAAGCCGCGCAAGGCTGCCTCGCGTGGTTGCGTCTGCCAGGCGAAAAACAACAGGGCGATGGATACCAGGGCCAGCGGATACAGCGCGAACGGCGCAAAGGCCAGCGGCAACCCGGCGCCGGCAGCCAGCGCGAGCAACCGGCCGGGCAGACCCGGTTCGGCCCAGGCTGGCGAGGAACGGATCACGGCCAGCCGCTCAGCTAGCGCTCGGCTCGGGCGAGACTTCGAGCGTGTGGACTCGGCGGCGGTCGCCCTGCAGCACCTTGAAGCGGAAGCCGCCCAGGCTCACCGTCTCGCCGCGCCTCGGCAGCCGGCCGAGCGCATGCATCACGAGGCCGCCGACGGTGTCATAGTCCTCGTCGCTCAGCTCGCTCTTGAAGTACTCGTTGAAGTCCTCGATCCGGGTCAGCGCCAGCACCTGGAACCGGTTGCCGTCCTGCTTCTGGATGGGCCCCGCCTCGTGCGCGTCGTACTCGTCGCCGATTTCGCCGACGATCTCCTCGAGCACGTCTTCGATGGTCACCAGCCCCGCGGTCGCGCCGTACTCGTCTACGACGATGGCGAGATGGTTGCGATTGACGCGGAATTCCTTGAGCAGGGTGTTCAGCCGCTTGCTCTCGGGAATGACGATGGCGCGGCGGATGAACCGGGAGATGTCGAAGGGCGCGTCCGACGTTTCCGCGAAGTAGGCCAGCAGGTCTTTCGCCAGCAGGACGCCGATGATCTCGTCGCGATCGGCGCCGATAACCGGATAGCGCGAGTGGCCGCTGTCGACGATGGTGCGCAGGAGCTCCGCCTTCGACCAGTCGCGCTCGAGCACGACCATCTGGTACCGCGGGATCATGACGTCGCGCACCTGGGTCTCGGCCACCGCGAGCACGCCCTGGAGCATCGTGATCTCGTCGGCGTCGAGCACCTCTCCCCAATACCCTTCGCGCAGGAACTCGAGGATTTCCTCGCGGTTCGCCGGTTCACCCCTGATCAGGCGGCGCAGGCGGCTAACGAGCGTGGGCTCGTCGTCTTCCTCGACGTCGGGTCTGGAATCGCGGTCGTTCATGCGGTCCTTCTTCGCGCCCGCAGAGGCCGGGCCGGAACCGGTGTCGCTGGTTGGTACGGATCAGGGAAACCCAGGCGGCGTAGGAGCCTGGTCTCCAGGGCTTCCATTTTACGGGCTGGACCCGGGTTATCGTGGTCATGACCGAGCAGGTGCAGCGTACCGTGGACGACCAGGTGGGCCAGATGGGCCAGGGCGGTCTTGCCCTGCTCGCGCGCTTCCCGGTGCACCAGGGGCAGGCAGATGATCAGGTCCCCCAGCTCGCCTGAGACACCGGCTGGAAAGGCCAGCACGTTGGTCGAGCGGTCCTTGCCCCGCCAGCGGCGGTTCAGACGCCGGCTCTCGGCCCAGCCGGTCAGCCTGAGGGTCACGGCACCGGCAGCCGAACCCGCCGCAGCCCGGACCCAGGCAGGCAGGTCGGCGCCCCGTGGCAGCCGGGCTGCCCTCGTGGCCCGTTGTACCGTGATGCCTGCGCCCGGCTCAGGGCGGCCCGGATGGTTCGTTCTGGTCATTGGCGGGTTCGGGAGGTTCATGGGCCTCGTAGGCCTCGACGATGCGCTGGACCAGGGCGTGGCGGACCACGTCGCGGGGTGAAAAGTACGTAAAGCTCACCCCCGGCACGCCGGTCAGCACCTGCATCACGTGCCTCAGTCCCGACAGCTGGCGGCGCGGCAGGTCGACCTGGGTGATGTCGCCGGTCACGACCACGCGCGAGCCGAAACCCATGCGCGTGAGCAACATCTTCATCTGCTCGACCGTCGTGTTCTGCGCCTCGTCGAGCAGGATGAAGCTCTCGTTCAGGGAACGACCGCGCATGTAGGCGAGCGGAGCAACCTCGATCACGTTGCGCTCCACCAGTCGCGCCACGCGGTCGAACCCGATCATTTCGTACAGGGCGTCGTACATCGGGCGCAGGTACGGATCAACCTTTTGCGCCATGTCGCCCGGCAGGAATCCCAGGCGCTCTCCCGCTTCGACCGCGGGCCGCACGAGCACGATGCGCCGCACCCGCTCCTGCTCCAGCGCTTCGACGGCACTGGCGACCGCGAGGTAGGTCTTGCCGGTCCCGGCCGGACCGATGCCGAAGCTGAGGTCGTTCTGGCGGATGGCCGCGATGTAGGCACGCTGATTCGGACCGCGCGGACGGATCGAGCTGCGCCGCGTGCGCAGGGAGTCCGGCTCGCCATCGACGATCGGGGGCAAGCCCGCCTCGGCCGCTTCATTGATCGCCGACTGCTGCAGCCAGACGTGGACGCGCTGCGGATCCAGCTGTTCGTTGCGTGCCAGGGCGAAAAGCTCGCCGATCAGGCGCGCGCCGGTGCGCGCCGTGTCGCCGGGCCCGATGACCCGGAAGTGGTTCCCGCGGTTGGAGATCTGGACGCCGAGACGCTGCTCGATGAAGCGCAGGTGTTCGTCCTGCTGGCCACAGAAATTGGCGAGCACGCGGTTGTCGGCCGGCTCGAGGAAAAGCTCCGCGGTTTCCAGCACGGTCCCCACGTCAGGCAGCGGCCGTCGCGACCAGGCGGCCGCGCAGGGAATTCGGCAGCGCCTCGGTGATGATCACGTCCGCGAAACCACCGATCAGCGACGACGCGGCATCAAAGTTGACCCAGCGGCTGTTCTCGGTGCGCCCTGCAACCTGGCGCGAATCCTTTTTCGAGGGGCCGGTCACGAGCACTCGCTGGCGGGTGCCAACCATGCCGCGGCTGATCGCCTGTGCCTGCTGGTTGACCCGGGCCTGCAGGATCTCCAGGCGACGGTGCTTTACGTCCTCCGGCACCTTGTCCGGATAGCTGGCGGCGGCCGTGCCGGGTCGTTCGCTGTAGATGAAGCTGAACGACTGGTCGAAACCGACATCGGCGATCAGGTTCATGGTCGCCTCGAAGTCCTCGTCGGTCTCCCCCGGGAAACCGACGATGAAGTCGGTCGACACGCTGATGCCGGGACGCACCTCGCGCAGGCGGCGGATCTTCTGCCGATACTCCAGCCCCGTATAGCCCCGCTTCATCAGCGAGAGCACGCGGTCGGATCCGCTCTGGACCGGGAGATGGAGGAAAGTCGCGAGCTTCGGGTTGTCACTGTAGGCCTGTATCAGCCGGTCGCCGAAGTTCAGCGGGTGCGACGTGGTAAAGCGGATCCGCTCGATACCGTCGATTTCCGCCACCCGGTCGATGAGGGAGGCGAGATCGGCCTTGCGACCGCCGGCATCCACGCCCCGATAGGCATTGACGTTCTGGCCGAGCAGGTTCACCTCCAGCACGCCCTGCGCCGCCAGTGCGCGCACTTCGGTCACCACGTCCTCCACGGGGCGGCTGACTTCCTTGCCGCGCGTCATCGGCACGACGCAGTAGGTGCAGTGGCGGCTGCAGCCTTCCATCACCGACACGTAGGCCATGGGGCCTTCTGCGCGCGGGGCCGGCAGGTGATCGAATTTCTCGATTTCGGGAAAGCTGATGTCGATCTGCGGCAGTCCCCGGTCGCGCACGTCATCGAGGAGCGCGGGCAGCCTGTGCAGGGTCTGCGGTCCGAACACGATGTCGACGAACGGCGCGCGCTCCAGGATGGCGCCGCCCTCCTGGCTGGCGACACAGCCGCCGACACCGATCACGACCTCAGGCCGCGCTGCCTTCAGCTCGCGCCAGATGCCGAGCTGCGAGAAGACCTTCTCCTGGGCTTTCTCCCGCACGGAACAGGTGTTGAGCAGCAGGACGTCGGCCTCGGCGGCATCCGTCGTGGGTTCGAGGCCATGACTCTCACGCAGTACGTCCGCCATGCGGGCGGTGTCGTACTCGTTCATCTGGCAGCCAAAGGTCCTGATGAAGACTTTGCCGGACATTCAGGGTCCCCGGAACGGGGCGCTAGCGAGTAACCGGTCGATGTATCGGGACGCCGACCTCAAAACGGGATGTCGTCGTCGAGCTCGGCCGCCGGCGCTGTCGCCGCAGCGCGCGCCGCGCGGGCCGCAGCCC
>VGVH01000003.1 GCA_016874095.1 Gammaproteobacteria bacterium
CGACAGCAACCACGACGGAGCCGGCGAAAACCCGCTGCCGTGGCACATGGCGCTGCATTTGGCGCATCCACTGAAGCGGGTCCTTTCGGTCCCGAGTTCAGGATCCGCCCTATCGCGAGACGGCGGCAATTGGCGGCGCATCTGTACCCGCGGGAGATCGAGTTCGTGACCGACCTGCCCAAGACGCCAGGCGGGAAGGTGCAGCGGTTCTTGCTGCGCGGGCGTGGATAGCGCAGCCTGTGCTCATAGGGCGACGCGGGGTGTTTGAACTGACCATTCTCGACACGACGGCATCCCAGCCCCGCGCGCGGGTGGCGTCATCGTTTTTGAGGCTGCACGCACGATGGGACCTCTGCAGGGACTGCGCGTAGTCGAGCTGGCCGGCATCGGCCCCGGGCCGATGTGCTGCATGCTGCTGGCCGACCTCGGCGCGGATGTCGTTCGCGTCGATCGGCTCGAGCCCAGTGGCTTGGGCGTGGAGATCGACAAGCGCTTCGAGATCAACGGCCGCGGCCGGCGCTCGGTAGCCATTGACACCCGCAAGGCCGCCGGGCGCGATGCGGTGCTGGCATTGGTCGAACGTGCCGACGTTTTGATCGAGGGCTTTCGCCCCGGCGTGGCCGAGAAGATGGGTCTCGGGCCCGCCGACTGCCGGCAGCGCAACCCGCGCTTGGTCTACGGCCGCATGACCGGCTTCGGCCAGCAAGGGCCGCTCGCGCAAGCCGCCGGGCACGACCTGAACTACATCGCGCTGACCGGCGTGCTGCATGCGATCGGCCCGGGCAGCAAGCCGGCGCCGCCGTTGAATCTGGTGGGCGACTACGGCGGCGGTGCGCTGTACTTGGCCTTCGGCGTGATGGCGGCGCTCTTCGAACGCCAGCACTCCGGCCGTGGGCAGGTGGTGGATGCGGCGATGGTCGACGGTGCGGCGTCGCTGGCGTCGATCTTCTACGGCTTGAAGGCGGCCGGCCGCTGGGACGCCGGTGCGCGCCAAGCCAACTTGCTCGATGGCGGCACGCCGTTCTACGACGTCTACGAAACGGCCGATGGCCGCTACGTCAGCATCGCCGCGCTGGAGCCCAAGTTTTTCGCGACTCTGGCCGCGGCGATAGGGTTGGACGAGAGCTTCGTCGAACGCCAGTACGACCGCGCGCGGTGGCCTGAGATGCGTGAGGCGATCGCCGCCCGTGTGCGCGGGCACACACGCGACGAGTGGAGTGCGCGTCTGGAGGGCACGGATGCCTGTTTTGCGCCGGTGTTGAACTTCGACGAAGCGTCGTCGCACCCGCATGCACGCGCGCGCGCTGCGTTCGTCGAAGTCGCCGGTGTGACGCAACCGGCGGCGGCACCGCGATTCGATCGCACGCCCGCCGCTGTGCCGCGGCCGGCGGTGGCCGTCGGCGCCCACACCGACGAGGTGCTCGCAGAAGCCGGCTTCGACGCCGCGGCAATCGCGGCGCTGCGCTCGGAAGGGGTCGTGCGGTGAGTGCGCCCGCGGCCGGCCTCGAAGTGAGGCTCTACTGACTCCACTTCGGCGGTCGTTTGGCGTGGAAGGCCGCCATGGCTTCCTGCCAGTCCTTGGAACCCACCAAAAGCGCCAGCGACTCGAGCCCGAAGCGCCGAGTTCCTCTCTTGGTGATGACCATCCCAAATCCTGTGGCCGAAAAACGTGGTGATTCTTGCCCCACGCCGCGCCGCTCGGCTTCGTGAAAACCAAGGCGGCCCCCGTCTTGCCGGTCAGCAAGCGCCGTCGGTTCAAGTCCTTTCACGGCGGTAACCGGGGTTCGAATCCCTGTGGGGGCGCCAATAAAAATAATACCTTCGCTGTCATGGCAAGGATTCTTCGGTAACTGGCGGAGCGGGAAGCGGTGCGATGGACACCGGCTGCCGACACGACCGCGTCCGCCGGTCTTGGCGTTACAAAACGTTACACGCCACCGAAACCGCAGTCATGGCCGCTGCGAACAATATGACTACGGAAGGAGCAATCTCCATGTCACGACGAAACATCATCGCCCGGGCAGCGCTGTTTGCAGGGCTCATAGGCGTCGGAGGGCAAGCCATGGCCATCGAGGAACCCAGCTACAGTGTCGTCAGTCGCAATGACTCCATAGAAATCCGCGAGTACCAGCCCTACGTGGTGGTCGAGACCTACGTCGAAGCCGGCTTTGAGTCGGCGGGCAATGAAGGTTTCCGTCGCTTGTTCCGCTACATCACCGGCGCCAACGCGGGTGGCGAGGAGATCAGCATGACCGCCCCGGTTGCTCAGCAGGCCGGCACTGAAATCGCGATGACCGCGCCGGTGGGCCAGTTGCGCGACAGCGGCGGGCACTGGGTCTCCTTCATGGTGCCGTCGCAATACAGCTTCGCCACGGCTCCGCGCCCGACCGAACCGCGCGTGCGCCTTCGGCAGGTTCCGGCCCAGCTGGTGGCGGCGGTCCGCTATTCGGGCTTCTGGAGCGAACGGCGCTTCGCGCAGGAAAAGGGGCGACTCGAGGCATTCATGAGTGAGGCGGGTCTCGAAGCCGCTGGCGAGCCACAGATCGCCCGGTACGACGCGCCGTACGTGCCCCCGTTCATGCGGCGCAATGAAATCCTGATCCCGCTGGCGGCAGGTAGCGATACGGAATAACGTCACGAGTCACCTGGCGAACCGAACCGGGTCCGCCGGATGGCTGGATGACAAATCGGATAACTCAAAAGATGTCGGCGAGAACCACAAAACGGATGATTCCGGCCAGACAGATTACTCCGAGGACGATGAAAATGACCAACTCCGCGGTATCAGAAATATTCTTGAAGACCTTCGGCATAGTCGCCGCTCCTTGATGCGGGGAAATTTCTCAAGACAACTATTGTGGCGAATCTTGCCAGAAGGACGGCGCAGTTGCTCATCTTATATTGCAACGGACATGCATGATGTGGCCGGAGCACGCGGGATGATCAACCTCGGATATTCACGATGCACCAACCTGCTCGAGTCACCGTCGCAATACTCTGGCTCGCCATGATAGCAGCCTGTGCCGGTTCGACGAATCTCGTTGCCCTTCGCGGCCGTGCCGAGCCCGTCGATCTCGACCGCTTCATGGGGCCTTGGCACGTGATTGCGTACATTCCGATCCACCTCCCCCCGCTGTTCTCGGAGAAGGATGCGTACAACGGAGTCGAGACCTACCGTCTCGACAGCGACGGCAGCATCGCGACGACCTATAAGTTCCGTCGCGGCGGCTTCGACGGGCCTGAGAAGCGCTTTACACCTCGGGCGCAGGTGGTTAACGGGCCGGTCAACAGCGAGTGGAAGATGAAGTTCTTCTGGTACCTGCCGGCGGGCGACTTTCTGATACTCGACGTCGATCCCGCCTACGAGACGACCATTATCGGCGTGCCAGATCGCAAATTCGTCTGGGTAATGGCCCGCTCACCGTCCATCACGGATGACGCATACAGATCGCTCGTCGCACGGACGGCAGGGTTCGGCTACGACGTGCAGAAGCTGTCGCGGGTGCCGCAAAGCTGGTGAAGAAATTGCGCGACGTTTGCCCGCAGCCGTGAAGCCTGTCGGGTGGCGGACGCGCGGTAACCGGATTTCGAATCCCCGTGGGGACGCCAGTGATCACCCGGTCTTGCGCAGGTACCACCCGAGCGCGCCTGCCCACACGATCGTCAGCTGCAGGTACGAAAAGCCGATCGGCGGAAAGACGAAGCTGGCGAGCCCCGGGAACAGCATCAGCCAGCCATACCAGCCAAACCAGGGCGGAAACGCGCGAGTCTTGCGCGTCAGCCAGGCCAGCTGGCCCGCAGTCCAGCTCAGGCCGACGATGGCGAGCACGTTCACGACGCTGCGGATCATCGTGTTGATGAGCAGCACTTCTTCCCAGCGATCCGGGTTCACGTCGCGGAGTATCTTGGCGTAGACGGCGCCCGGGATGTCGCTCATGCCGGTCAGCAGGAAGCCGAGGCCAGAAAGGCCCGCAGCCAGCATCAGAAGTTGCGCCCCGACCGGGTGCGCACCGAGAAACCGCTCTTTCAGCCCGAGGCCCAGAACCAGCATCGAGAATCCGCAGACGATGTGAGCCGTGCCACTGGTCAAGAACGAAAACGAGAATTGCGCGTTCAGTATCTTCGCCATGTCCCCGTAGTCGCGCGCCTTGTCCACGAACCCGAGGTAGGTGGGTTCGAGCCACAGCGCGTTCATGTTGTGGACGAGCATGCAGGCGACGATGAACCAGGCGGCATTTGCTGCGGCTTTGTCGAGCGATTTCATCTGAGCTCCTGTCACACAGTGGCTTGCGGGAGTGCCTGTCCGCAAAGCGTACAACGGGTAGCTGGCGACAGCTGCGGATCGTGGAGGCGAACCGGCTCGCCACGGCGCCGGAGCCGGATGTTAAGCGCCTCGACGATGACCGAGAAAGCCATCGCGCTGTAGATGTAGCCCTTCGGGATGTGGAAGTCGAGGCCGTCGGCCATCAGCGCGATGCCGATCACCAGCAGGAAGGCGAGCGCCAGCATCTTGATGGTGGGGTGCCGGTTCACGAAGCCGCTGATGGTACCAGCGAAAACGAGCATGAAAATGACGGCGACGACGACCGCAGCAACCATGATCTCGATGCGATCCACCATGCCCACGGCCGTGATGATCGAGTCCAGCGAGAAAATAATGTCGATCACCATTATCTGGCCGACTATCGCACCCATCGTGACGCCGGCTGCCGCCGACGTTCCGCCGTGATCGTGTTCGACACCTTCGAGTTTCTGGTGGATTTCCATCGTGGCCTTGTAGATCAGGAAGAGACCACCGATCAGCAAGACCAGGTCCTTGCCGGAAATCTCGTTCGCCATGACTGTGAAGAGCGGAACGGTGAGCTGCATGATCCACGTCAGGGTCGCCAGCAGGAGCAGGCGCGAGACCAACGCCGCGGCGATGCCCAGCTGCCGCGCCCTGGCTTGCTGGGCGGGCGGGAGTTTGCCCGCCAGGATGGAAATGAAGATCAGGTTGTCGATGCCGAGGACGATTTCCAGTGCCGCGAGCGTCGCGAAAGCGATCCACGCATCCGGGGCAAGCAGCAGTTCCATCTTGTTCCTGTCTGGGGTGGAGGCCGGAGGGTGCACAAAAGACTAGCGTTTTCCGCCGACTGGCGCGACTGCCGGTGGACGGGGTACCGCGACTGCGACCTGCAGCTTGGACGGGCCTTGCCGCTTCCACTACCATGGGCAAGGTTGTTGTCGATTGACAGGGCCCGGCGGGTCATCCGGGCTGGGGCGCGATGCGGTGTCGTCCTCGCTCTTGAATCCTTCATCGGCGTATCTCGCCGCTGCCGTGGCGCATGCGGGGCTCGCCGTCTGGGCTCTGCTTGCCGGAGGTCGCGGTCTGCTGCGCTGGCATATCGCGGGCCTGGCGCTTGTCGGCGTCGCATGGGCGTCGTTCCTGGGCGTGACGGCAGGGCCGAGCGGATTTTCGGATGCCGGTCCCGTGGGCTTTGTCGTCGAGGCCGCATACGCAGCCGCGTGGTTTCTGCTCCTGCAGCGACTCCTGAGGGGTCCGTACCTGCAGTCGATGCCGTCCACGGTCCGGCTCGGTCTCGCGACACTATGGGCGGGCGTCATCGCCGTGGGTGCTGCCGCTTCCTGGTCCTGGTACCGCGGCGGCTGGGATGACTGGCTCGCCGGGCTGTTCAGCGCCCTTGTGCTGATGGCTGCACTTTGCGGAGTGGCGTTGACGGCCCAGTTGTGCAGGGATGCGCCTGTCGAAGGCCGGGACGCACTGCGTTTCCTGGTCGCCTCCGGTGCGCTCGCGACGGGCGGTCAGGCCCTGTTCGCAGGCGCCGGCCTGTTGGCCTCGGTAGTAACGCCCGCACTGCAGGTGGCCCGCGCTGCTCTGGTTGTACTCGCTGTGGCCTGTCTCGCGATGGCCGTGCGCCAGCGTCCGCAGTGGTCACTTGCGATCTTCGTGTCGCCGCAGGCGCGTACTTATCTGCCACGACTCCTGGTTACAGCAGGGTTTTTCTGCGCGGTGGTCGCTGCGGTTCCGCTGTTCCGCGCCTTTGATCCGGAGCAGGCCCAGGCCTTGTCGACCTGGCTGTTGCCACTGATCGGGCTGCCGCTCGGTGCGCTGGTTTTCTCGCAGTCGCTCAGTGCACGGCTACGCGTCTTCCTCAGCAAGCATTTTCTGCCGTTTCGTTACGACTATCGGGAGGAATGGCTGCGACTGATTGACACGCTGGCCTCACCTGAGCAGCGCCTGCCGCTGCCCGAACGCGCGATCAAGTCGGTCGCGCAGATCGTCAGCAGCCCGGCGGGCCTCCTGTGGCTGAGGCGCCAGGCCGACGGGGGGTTTACCTGTGCGGCCGGCTGGAATACGAAAATGTGGTCTGACGCGGTCGTCGAAGCCGGGGACGCGGCCGTTACCTTCATGCTGGAGCGCGAGTGGATTCTGGATACCGCCGAACTCGAACGCAATCCGGCTATGTACCGGGGTCTCGTGCGACCAGGCTGGCTGGAGCAGTTTCCGGAAGCGTTGTTGCTCGTGCCGCTGATCAGCAACCGTTCGTTGATCGGTTTCATGGTTCTGCGGCAGTCGAGTTCCGCTTTTCGGCTGACCTACGAGGAAATCGACCTGCTGCGCACTTCGGGCCGCCAGGTCGCCGCCCACCTCGCCCAGTACGAAGCCGACCAGAGGCTTGCCGAAGCCAAGCAATTCGAGGCGTTCAACCGGCTGACAGCGTTCCTGATGCACGACCTGAAGAATCTGATCGCCCAGCAGTCACTCGTTGTAAAAAACGCTGTGCGCCACAAGGGAAATCCGAATTTCTTCGAAGACACGATAGCTACCATCGACAACTCGGTTGCCCGCATGAGCAGGATCCTGCAGCAACTGCAGAGCGGGGAGACGGGTGGACGGCGCAGCCGGGTGCGGCTCGCATCAAGCCTGCAGGATGCAGTGGAGCGCTGTCGCGGCCGCGCGCCGGAGCCACGATTGATCCAGGTTGACGATCGTCTCCACGCGCAGATCGATCGCGACCGGTTCGCGATGATCGCGGCCCACCTCATCCGCAATGCGCAGGAAGCGACCGCAACTGAAGGCAAAGTCGAGATCCGTGCGACGCGCGAAGGCAACCATGCTGTAATTACCATCGAGGATGACGGCTGCGGAATGGAGCCCGACTTCATTCGTACTCGTCTGTTCCGCCCGTTCGATACAACCAAGGGCAGCAAGGGCATGGGCATCGGCGCTTACCAGGCCCGGACCCTGGTGGTCGATTCGGGTGGTTCGCTGGATGTGGCGTCCGAGCCGGGTCGCGGCACCTGCATTACCATTCGTCTGCCGCTGACGGATTCCGTCGAGGCGATTGGCCGGGAAGGGCAGGTCGAGTGAGCGAAACCAAACGGCGGCTACTTGTCGTCGAGGACGACAAAGGCTTGCAAAGCCAGCTGCGCTGGTGCTTCGCAGACTGTGAAGTCGTCGTAGCAGAAGACCGCAATTCGGCTCTCGCCCAGCTGCGGCGTCACGAGCCACCCGTCGTCCTGCAGGACCTGGGTTTGCCGCCGGATGCCGAGGGTGTAGCCGAAGGGTTTGCGACGTTGGAGCAGATTCTCGGTCTGGCGCCTTCGACGAAGGTGATCGTCGTGACCGGTCACGGCGACCAGCAGAACGCGGTCAAGGCAGTCGGCCTTGGCGCCTATGACTTCTACCAGAAGCCGGTCGACACGGACGTCCTGCAGCTCATCGTCAACCGCGCGTATCAGATACACGCGCTCGAGCTGGAAAACCAGCGCCTCGTCCGCGAGCAGAGGGCATCGCCGCTCGATGGTATCGTCGCGGCCAGTGAAAAAATGCTCCAGGTCTGTCGGATCATCGAGAAGGTCGCACCAACCAGTGCGACGACGCTACTGCTCGGCGAAAGCGGTACTGGCAAGGAGCTGCTTGCACATGCGCTGCACAACCTGAGTCCGCGCAAGGACAAGCCGTTCATCGCCATCAACTGCGCAGCAATCCCGGAGGCCCTGCTCGAGAGTGAGTTGTTCGGCTACGAGAAGGGCGCCTTTACCGGCGCAGTCAAGCAGACTCACGGCAAGATAGAGACCGCTGACGGTGGCACGTTGTTTCTGGACGAGATAGGCGACATGCCGCTGGCCTTGCAGGCCAAGTTGCTGCGCTTCCTGCAGGAGCGGGTCGTCGAGCGGGTTGGTGGCCGCGAGGAGATTCCCGTGGACGTGAGGGTGGTGTGCGCAACGAATCAGGACCTCGATGCCTGCATCCGCGACGGCCGGTTCCGCCAGGACCTTTTCTACCGGATCAGCGAAATCACGATCCGCATTCCGCCGCTCCGCGAACGCGATGGTGGCCGTCTGGTTCTCGCCCGATCTCTGCTTGAGAAAGCAACTGCCCTGCACGGCCGGCGAATCTCCGGCTTCACTCAGGATGCACAGAGCGCGATAGAGAATTACGCCTGGCCTGGCAACGTACGCGAAATGGAGAACAAGATTCGCGGGGCCGTGATCATGGCCGAGGGCAAGCAGGTGACGGCCGGCGATCTTGGCCTCGCCGGCACTGATGCCACTCCACCGAATCTCAACCTGCGTGAGGTACGGCGCGAGGTAGAGACGCGGGCGATCACTCGCGCCCTCGCGTTCGCCAACGACAACGTGTCCCAAGCGGCCAAGATCCTCGGGATCACACGGCCGACGCTCTACGATCTGATGGAAAAATACGGCATACAGCCGGTAGAGTCCGGGCCGCCGAGCGGCGGGTGAGTCAGAGTGCCGGCTCCTTGAGCAGCCGCCGTTCCCACGCAAGAGCCGTCCTGGCGATCAGGTCGAGGTCGTCGCAGACCGGTTCCCAGTCGAGGACGGCACGTATACGCTCAGCTCGCGCTATGAGAGTTGGTGGGTCGCCTGGCCGGCGCGGCGCATCGACGACCTGCAGTGCCGCACCCGCAGCCCGTTCGACTGCTTTGATTACTTCGCGAACGCTGTAGCCGTGGCCGTATCCGCAATTCAGCGTAACTGATGTGCCGCCACGGCGCAGGTAGCCGAGCGCCTGCACGTGGGCCGTCGCCAGGTCCTCGACGTGGATGTAGTCGCGCACACCGGTTCCGTCGCGCGTGTCGTAGTCGGTGCCGAACACCGAGACGTGGGACCGCTTTCCGACCGCTGCCTCGCAGGCCACCTTGGTGAGCAACGTGGCTTCGCGCGTCGACTGGCCTATTCGGCCATTGGGGTCGCAGCCCGCCACATTGAAGTAGCGCAATGTCACGTGCCGCAATGCGCAGGCTGCCGCCAGGTCACGCAGCATCCACTCCGTCATCAGCTTCGACGTGCCGTATGGATTGACTGGCTCGGTCGGCGAGTGTTCATCAGCCACACCACCCTGCGGGACGCCGTATACGGCCGCGGTCGAGGAAAACACGAAGTGAGAGATTCCTGCTTTCGCGGCGCAGTCGAGCAGGCTGCGGCTGGCGCAGGTGTTGTTGGCGTAGTAGCGAAGCGGATCCGCGACGGACTCCGGAACGATCGTGCGCGCCGCGAAGTGCATGATGGTGTCGACATCGTGGTCCCGCAGCAGGGACGACACGAGTGCGGCGTTGCCGGTATCGCCGATCACGAGGGGAGCGCCCAACACTGCTGAGCGGAATCCGGTGCTGAGGTCGTCGAGGACGACAACTCGTTCGCCGGCCTCGGTGAGCTGCCGCACGACGTGACTGCCGATGTAGCCGGCGCCGCCGGTCACGAGAATGGATTTGCGCTGCATGATCGCCGAGCGTCGTGTCTGACCGAGAAGCCGCGATTATAGGTAAGCGGGCCAGGACTTGTCCGCTCGTCGTTCGCACGCTTGACCCTGTGGGCGGCGATGGGCCAACATCACGCGCGCCCACGCGATAGGGCGCGCAAGGCACCTCGAACTCCCATGTCCGACAACAGCATGCCGGGTCCCATGGCCCTGCGCCCGGTCAGGCCGTGACCGTCGGGACCAGACATGCGGCAATCAGTGTCGCGCCGATGATGGACGTGACCGATCGGCATTGCCGGTATTTTCTGCGCCTGCTGTCGCCGTCAGCGTTGCTCTATACGGAGATGATCACGGCTCGAGCCATCGTCCGTGGCGACAGGGAAAGCCTGCTCGGGTTCGACGCAGCGGAGCACCCGGTCGCTTTGCAGCTCGGCGGCCACGATCCGGTGGAACTGGCCGAAGCAGCCCGCATTGGCGAGGGCTTCGGCTACGACGAAATCAACCTGAACGTCGGCTGCCCCAGCGACCGGGTCCGGGAGGGGCGTTTCGGCGCATGCCTGATGCTCGAGCCTGATGTGGTCGCCGCGGCTGTCGGCGCGATTCGCTCCGCCGTTCGTATTCCGGTCACGGTCAAGTCCCGCATCGGCGTAGACGACCGGGAGGGCTTCGACTTCCTGTCGAGCTTTGTCGAACGCGTATCCGCGGCTGGTTGCCGCGTATTCGTGGTGCACGCGAGGACGGCCATCCTGTCAGGGCTCTCGCCGCACGAGAACCGCACCGTGCCGCCGTTGCGCTACGCGGTCGTGACTGAGTTGAAGCGCAGCCGGCCGGACCTTACCGTCGTGCTGAACGGCGGCATCACCACGGAAGAGGCCGTCGAAGGGGCGCTGCGCAGCGTTGATGGCGTCATGGTCGGACGCAAGATCGTGGACGATCCATGCTTTCTTGCCACGCTGGAGCAGCGCTTCGTCAACCCGTCGGCTACGCTGCCCGATCGTACGGCGGTCGTGTACCGGATGTATGAATACGCCAGTCGTCTGGCGGCTCGTGGTGGGCGTGTCCACCACGTCACGCGTCCCATGTTGGGACTGTACCGAGGCCAGCGCGCTGCACGCAGCTGGCGGCGATTCCTGTCCGAGCGGGTCTGTCAGCCGGATGCCAGTCCCCGGCTGTTGCTCGAGTCGCTGCGGATTGTGGAGCAGGTGACGGAAACTGAGTGAACGGAATGAATGTGTCGGGTAAGGGCAAGGCACGGCGCGGTCCGACGATGGCCGAGCGGGCTGATCGACATGATCTGTATGAACAGGCTGTGCTTGATTCGAAAGCCGAGGTGGACTTTATGCGCGCCACGTACCGCAGCATCCGCGGTCGGGCCGCGAGCTTTTTCCGTGAGGACTTCGCGGGCTCGGCGAGTACCGCCTGCGAGTGGGTGCGTCGCAGTGCGAATTGTCACGCTATTGGCGTGGCCCTGGATCCGGCCGTGCTCGAATGGGGGCGCAAGCACCGCGTAGCGAGGCTGACGAAGAGCCAGCGTTCGCGCGTTCGCTTGGTGGAGGGGAATGTACTGAACGCTGCGCCAGTATTTTCGCGCCGTTAATGGCTCGCTGCGCCGCGAAGGGATCTTCTTTCTCGTTGCGTTCGGGGGCTACGAGGCATTGCGCGAGATGAAGAAGAGTACGCGGCAGCGACGCTTCACCTATGTCTGGGATCAGGCCCGTTACCGGCCGGTCACCGGCGAACTGCTGTGTCACATCCACTTTTGTTTTCCCGACGGATCACGACTACGCAGGGCGTTCTCCTACGACTGGCGCCTGTGGACGCTGCCGGAACTGCAGGAGCTGCTGGCGGAATCCGGCTTCGGTCGGGTAACGGTCTACTGGGAGGGCGACGACAGCAACGGCAAGGGCAGTGGTGAGTTCACTCCGCACGCCCATGGCGACGCCGACGCCGGCTGGGTCGCCTTCCTGGTTGCCGAAAAGTAGCGTCGGGCGGATCGGGGCGATTCGCACGCTGGGCCTTGCCGTATAATCTTCGCGGTCGCTTTACATATTCCGGGCCGGGGGCCAGCTGTGGGCGAAGGCAGGGAGGTTGCCATCCTATTCGCGGACGTCGTGGGCAGTACACACCTGTACGAGGCCCTGGGGGACGAGCGCGCGCGCGAAACGGTTCAGCAGTGTCTGCGCGTCATGCGCGAGGCGACCGAGCAGTTCGGCGGCACCGTGATAAAGACCATGGGCGACGAGGTGATGGCGACCTTTCCCTCGGCGGAAGACGCCATGAGTGCCGCCAGCCAGATGCAGAAGCGCATCACGCTCAGCTCGAAGTCCATGGAGGCAGACGGCGCCCAGATTGCCATCCGTATCGGCTGCCACTTCGGGCCGGTGGTTGCCGAAGACCGCGACATCTTTGGTGCCTCCGTGCACATCGCTAACCGCATGACCTCCCAGGCCAAAGCAGGTCAGATACTCACGACGGCCACGACCGTCGCGCAGTTGACCGGCGAGTGGCGCGCCCTGGCGCGGCAGATCGATGTGGCCGCAGTCAAAGGTTATTCGAGCGAAATGGCGCTATTCGAGGTGCTGTGGCAGCCGGAGGAGGCGACGAGCATGTTGTCGTCCATCAGCTGGTCCGTACCCGAAGCGGCACAGGGTGGGCGTCTTGTGCTGCGTTTCCGCGGCAGCGAGCTCGTGCTCGGTGGCGACAGCAAGACCGAAGCCAGCATGGGGCGGGCTGATGAAAACGACGTCGTGGTCAAGGGCAAACTGATTTCACGTGTCCACGCCCGCATCGACCTGCGCAAGAACCGCTTCGTGCTCATCGACGAGAGCACCAATGGCACCTATATCCAGCCGGACGGCGGTACCGAAGTCTACGTGCGGCGCGACAGCGCGGAACTTTCCGGCAGTGGCGTCATCGGCATGGGCAGGGTCGCGGCACGCGGCACTCCGCTCGCCATCGAGTACCGCTGCGAACACTGACGGGCTACCGGGCCAGTTCCCGCTCGACGCGCTGTCGCTCTTCGCTCAACTCGGAAGGAAGGGCGGCGCCGAATTCGGCGAAGTAACCGGCGATGTCGTTCATCTCTCGCTGCCAGCTCGCATGGTCCACGCTGAGAAGCGAATTCACGACTTCGGGCGCAATCTGCAGTCCCTTCAAATCGATGTCTCCGGCGAGCGGCAGGAACCCGATCGGCGTCTCACGTGCGCCAACCCTCCCGGCACAACGATCGACGATCCAGCGAAGCACGCGCAAATTTTCGCCGAACCCGGGCCAGAGGAATCGACCATCCTTGTCCTGACGGAACCAGTTGACGTGGAAGATCTGCGGCAGCTTTGACGAGCGTGTGCCAAAAGACAGCCAGTGGCGCCAGTAGTCACCGAAGTTGATGCCACAGAAGGGTTTCATGGCCATCGGGTCACGGCGCGTGACGCCGACCGCACCGATGGCGGCAGCAGTGGTTTCGGATGCCACTGAGGCGCCGACGAGCACGCCATGGCGCCAGTCGCGGGCCTGGTAGACAAGGGGGGCGAGTTCCCGGCGGCGACCACCGAAGATGATGGCGCTGATCGGCACGCCAGCCGGGTCGTCTGCCAGTGGTGAGTAGCTCGGATTCTGCCGTGCTGACACGGTAAAGCGCGAATTGGGATGGGCAGCCGCGCCGTTGCCTTTTTGCCAGGGCTTGCCGCGCCAGTCGATGACGGGCTCGAACTTGTCCTTGTCTTCCCACCAGGGCTCGTTGGCTGCGTTCAACGCCACGTTCGTGAATATGGCATCGCGTTGGATCATGTCGAAGGCGTTGCGATTGGTCTTGGGATTGGTGCCCGGGACGACACCGAAATATCCGGACTCCGGATTGATCGCACGAAGCCTTCCGTCACCGTCGAGATGCAGCCAGGCAATGTCGTCGCCGAGCGTGCGTATCTTCCATCCTGCCTGCGATTCGGGCGGGATCAGCATGGCGAGATTGGTCTTTCCGCAGGCGGAAGGAAACGCGGCGGCTATGTAGTGCTTTTCACCTTCCGGGCTTTCGATTTCAAGGATCAGCATGTGCTCTGCGAGCCAGCCTTCGCGACTGGCCTGCCAGCTGGCCAGCCGCAGCGCATGACACTTCTTGCCGAGCAAGGCGTTGCCACCGTAACCGGAGCCGTAGCTCTGGATCAGCATTTCATGCGGGAAGTGCATGATGAAGCGGCGATCCGGATCGAGTTCGCCGGTGGAGTGCAATCCGCGGGCAAAGTGGCCTTCGCGTTCTATTCGCCGCAGCGCCGGCGCTCCCATCCGTGTCATCAGTTTCATGTTCACCGTGACATAGGGGCTGTCGCTGATCTCGACGCCGCAGCGCGCGTACGGTGAGTCGATTGGCCCCATGCAGTACGGGATCACGTACATCGTCCGGCCGCGCATACAGCCGTCGAACAGGGCATCCATTTGCAGATGGGCTTCGCCGGGCGACATCCAGTTATTGTTCGGTCCGGCTTCGGCCTTCTCCGGCGCGCAGACGAAAGTAAGGTGCTCGACCCGCGCAACGTCGCTTGGGTCCGAGCGATGGAGGTAGCAATTCGGGTAGGTCGAACCGTTCAGCCGGATGAGATCGCCGCGGCCGAGCATCAGCTGGATCAGGGCCTCGTACTCCGCGTCGCCGCCGTCGCACCACTGGATACGGTCGGGTTTCGTGAGTGCCGCGGTATCCTGGACCCACTTGCGCAGGGCCACGTTCGTCGTGCTCATCAAGCGTCCTTGGCGGAGAGATTTCTGCAGGAAATACCCGGTCTTGCGCGGGTTCATTCAAAATTAAACGTCTATTATACAGACCTCATCAGATCGGTCAGCCGGCAGCAGCGCCCTGGCGGCGCGGGAATGCGACATATGTCTACGGCAAATGCCGGTCTCGATGCCTACTACGAGGCCGGCAGCCCGCTTGAATCGACGCTCGAGGGGTTCTCTCACCGCCCGGAGCAGCTCGACATGGCGCGCCGCGTGTCCGACGCGATTCTGACGGGCAAGCACCTGGCCATCGAGGCTGGTGCGGGAACCGGCAAGACGCTCGCCTATCTCGTTCCGGTTCTTCTGTCCGGCCGCCGGGCGATCGTCGCAACCGCAACCCGTACGCTCCAGGACCAGCTCTTTCACCGGGACCTGCCGGTGCTTTCGCGGGCTATCGGACGTCCCGTCCGCGTCGCACAGCTGAAGGGCCGAAGCAATTATCTCTGCCTGCACCGCATGGAGCGATTACGCAGCTTTCCCGAAGGGCTCGATCGCGAAAGCCGGCGTCACCTCGGCGTTGTGCAGGAGTGGTCTGTGCGCACCGTGGCCGGAGATATCGCCGAGGTCGCGGAAGTGGCCGAGGACGCCGGCCTATGGCCCATGGTCACTTCCACTGCTGACAACTGCCTTGGCAGTCGCTGTCCCAGCATCGAGCAATGCCATGTCGTTGCCGCGCGACGTCGTGCCATCGAGTGCGATCTCGTGATCGTCAACCATCATTTGCTGCTGGCCGACATGAACCTCAAGGACGATGGGTTCGGGCGGCTGCTGCCCGGCGCCGAGGTCGCGATAGTCGACGAGGCGCACAGGTTTCCGGAGACAGCGCAATCACTGTTCGACCTCACTCTGCATGCGCATCAGGTCGAGGAGGTCATGCGCGACCTTGCCGAGGAGGCACGGGTGGCCGGCGTGCTCGCGACGCCGCTCGAGGCGGCCATGCGATCAGTCTCGGTCGCGCTGGCGGCAGCGATGGAATGCGGGGTGCCGGAAGGCGATGCACTGCCGCTTGCTGCGACCGGCGAAGCGTTTGCCGCCTGCCTTTCCAGCATCGCTGAGGCGGTCGATGCGCTTTCCACCCTGGTCGCGCCCAGCGGCGATGCCAGCCCCGGTTTCGCCCGTGCGGTCGAGCGCGTGGCAGAAACCGCTGCGGTTGCCGGGCGCATCGCAGACTGGGAGTCGCTGTCGGACCTGGCCTGGGTCCAGCGGTCGCGGAACGGCTTCTCCGTCCATGTCACGCCACTCGATTCGTCGCAGCAGCTGCGCGCCCTGCTGGAAGCCCAGACCTGCACCTGGATATTCACGTCGGCGACGCTCGCGGTGGGCGAGGACTTCTCACATTTTTCGCGGCGACTGGGAGTCCGCGACATCGAGACCGGCCGTATCGACAGTCCGTTCGACTATGCGCGTTGTGCACGTCTGTACCTGCCGCAGGGACTGCCTCCCCCGAATTCGCCCGACTATACGGATCGTTTCGTTGCGGCGGCTCTGCCACTGCTGCGCAAGAGTCGCGGGAGAGCATTCCTGCTGTTCACCAGCCGCCGTGCCCTGCAGCGTGCCGCTGAGCTGCTGGCCGCTGGTGACCACGGCCACACGCTGCTCGTACAGGGGGCGGCGCCACGCTCGCGGCTGATCGAGCAGTTCCTGCGCGAAGACAGCGCTGTTCTGCTGGGGACCGCTACGTTCTGGGAGGGCGTCGACATTCGCGGCAGCGCCCTGGTCGTTGTGGCAATAGACAAGCTACCCTTCGCATCCCCTGGCGATCCACTCATGCAGGCGCGCCTGGAGCTGGTGCGCCGCAATGGTGGGGACGGCTTCCGCGATTACCAGTTGCCCCAGGCGGTACTGGCACTGCGCCAGGGAGTCGGGCGCCTGATACGCGGCTACGGGGACTACGGTGTGGTGATGATTGGGGATCCGCGCTTGACCGGCAGGGGCTATGGGAAAACTTTTCTCCACAGTCTTCCGCCCATGCCGGTCGTGCGTTCTGCAGAGGATGCCTGCGAATTCCTGGGCGTGTGCGAGGCGGCGGCGTGAAACAGCCTGCCGCACTGGCGTTCGACGCGGCGACCGATCGCCTGTGCATTGGCGCAGCGTACATGGGGCGCGTGGAGTTCGCCGATCTCGAGCCCTCACGCGATCACACGGACGCGGTATTCCTGCACGCCGCTGCAGTGCTGCAGAAGGTCGGCTGCAGTGTGGCGCAGCTTGACTTCGTGGCCTGCGGCCGCGGTCCAGGGAGCTTCACCGGCGTGCGTGTAGCAACGGCGGCTGCGCAGTCGCTCGGGTTTGGTCGTAGCCTGCCAGTCTGCCGCGTCTCCAGCCTTGCACTGCTTGCCGCGACGGCGATGCGCATCACCGGTGCCGAAGCCGTGGGTGTCTGCCTCGACGCCCGCATGGACCGCGTTTACACCGCTCTGTACCTTGCCAGCCCAACTGGCCCGATGGCATTTTCGCCTGATGCCTGGGTGGATCCGCGGGAGTGCCGGCTTCCGGGTGATTCCCGCTTCGCCGCCGTCGGGGACGGCTGGAGTGCATGGCCGGCGATGGCTGAACGACATGGTTCGCGCATCGCTGCGCTGGAGCCGGCGCTGTTGCCGTCCGGCCGCGAATTGATCAGCATGGCGATCAAGGAATATCAGGCTGGCAATACGGTCCGGCCGCAGGACGCACTGCCTGAATACCTCGGTCAGCAACCGGCGAGACCGCTTACTGCCCGCTGAAGCACACCAGGAGTCACGCATGTCGATAAACGCCCGTGCAGGCAACCTGATCGGCCTGCTCGCCTGCGCCGGTCTGATGGGCTACGCCTTGTACGCCCAGCACATACTCGGGTTCGAGCCCTGCCCGTTGTGTATTTTCCAGCGAGTTGCGGTCGTCGCGCTGGGTGCCGTATTTCTTCTGGCGGCGCTGCACAACCCCGGAGCCTTCGGTTCGCGAATCTACGCATGCCTGGTCGCGTTGGCCGCAGCTGCCGGCGCAGGGGTGGCGGGCCGCCACCTCTGGCTGCAGAGTCTGCCGCCCGAACGTGTGCCGGCCTGCGGGCCGGGGCTCGACTACATGCTGGAGACGTTTCCGTTCGCCGAAGTGGTCGACACGGTTCTTGCCGGCTCCGGCGAGTGTGCGAAAGTTGACTGGAGCCTGCTGGGGCTCGCGATGCCGGCCTGGGTCTTGATCGCAGTAGCGACCCTGGGGATTGCAGGCATCTGGGTGAACCTGCGCCGCTGAAGGCAGATCAGGCGGGCAGCAGCTTCTTGAGGATACGCAGGTAGACTGCCTTCATGCGGTCGATGTCGGCGATGGCGATGTGCTCGTTCAGCTTGTGTATCGACGCATTGACTGCGCCGAATTCCACCACATCAGTGCCGTAAGGGGCGATGAATCGCCCGTCGGATGTTCCGCCGCCAGTCGAGAGTTCCGGTTTGACGCCGGTGATCTCCGTCACGGCGGCTGTCGCAGCCTCGGTGAGCCGGCCTGGCGATGTGAGAAACGGTTCGCCGGACAGGTGCCAGCGCAGGTCGTAATCGAGCCCATGCCGGTTGAGCAGCGCTTCCACGTGCGCCTGCAGCCGTTGCCAGGTCCATACGGTCGAGTAACGGAAGTTGAAGCGCGCGGACAGCTTGCCGGGAATCACGTTGGGGGCGCCTTCGCCGGCCTCGATCTTCACGACCTGGAAACTCGAGGGCGGGAAAAACTCGTTACCGTTGTCGAGCGGTGTCGCGTAGAGCTCGGCTATTACCGGCGCAAACAGCTGGATCGGATTTCGCGCCAGCTGGGGATAGGCCACATGGCCCTCGATGCCATTGACCGTGATCATTCCGCTCAGTGAGCCACGTCGGCCGACCCGTATCGTGTCGCCGAGCGTCCTTGTGCAGGATGGCTCACCGATCACGCACCAGTCGATTTTTTCACCGCGTGCGGCAAGCGTCTCCATGACCTTCAGGGTTCCGTCGCGCGCGCGACCTTCCTCGTCGCTGGTGACGAGGAACGCGATGCGCCCCGGATGTTCCGGCCGGGCCCTGACGAACTCGACTGCGGCATCGACCATCGCGGCCAGTCCAGCCTTCATGTCGGCCGTGCCGCGGCCGTAAAGCATGCCGTCGCGCTCGGTTGGTACGAACGGGTTGCTGGCCCAGGCCGCCAACTCGCCAGGCGGAACGACGTCCGTGTGCCCGGCGAAACAGAACAGCGGGCCACTGCTGCCGTGGCAGGACCACAGATTGGTGACTTCGCCGTAACGCAACGTCTCGTTGCGGAATCCGGCGATCGATAACCTCGCCGCAAGCAGCTCCTGGCAGCCACGGTCATCCGGCGTGACCGAAGGGAGTGCGACCAGCGTCTTCGTGAATTCGATTGTGCTGGACATGGCGGCGGTCAGTCCGACCTCAGGATTTCATTGATGGCCACTTTCGCGCGCGTGCGGGCGTCCACCCGTTTCACGATGACTGCGCAGTAAAGGCTGCACTTGCCCTCGGACGAGGGCAGGCTGCCGGGAACCACGACGGAGCCCGCGGGCACCCGGCCGTAGATTACCTCGTCGCGTTCACGATCATAGATTCGCGTGCTGGCGCCGATGTAGACACCCATCGACACGACGGCGCCTTCCTCGACGATGACGCCCTCCACGATTTCGGAGCGCGCACCAATGAAGCAATTGTCTTCGATGATCGTCGGGTTCGCCTGCACTGGCTCCAGGACTCCGCCGATGCCGACTCCCCCGGAAAGATGCACGTTGCGGCCAATCTGTGCGCAGCTGCCGACAGTGGCCCAGGTGTCTACCATCGTGCCGGAGTCGACATAGGCACCGATGTTCACGTAGGACGGCATGAGCACGACGCCACGGGCAATGTAGGCACCGCGCCTCGCAATCGCCGGCGGCACGATGCGCACGCCCGCCTTTGCCATCGCGGCGTCGTCCAGTCCGGAGAACTTCAGCGGCACCTTGTCGAAGAACTTCGTGTACTGGGCCTCGATGGTCCGGTTCTGGGACATCCCGAAGTACAGGAGGACGGCTTTCTTCAGCCACTGGTGAACTATCCAGCCACCTGGCCCCTTCTCGGCAACCCTTGCCGTGCCGGAATCCAGCAGTGAGATCGCGGTTTCCACGGCCTCGCGCAGATCGGCTTCAGGCCTGCTCAAGTCGAGCTGGCTGCGCTCCTCCCAGGCTTTCGAAATGACTGGCTCGAGCTGTTGCATATGTGGTCGTTGCCGTCGGGTGAGGGCGGATATTGGAGTGAATCAGGCTGCCTGGTCCAGCGCCGATGTCAGGGCTTTCTTCAGCGCATCGCAGGAGGCGGGCTCGAGCGGCTGGCCCTGGCGGTCGGTAACGTAGAACACGTCTTCCGCGCGTTCACCGAGGGTGACGATCTTGGCCGTATGGATCGCCACCTGCTGCTCGCGCAGCACCTTGCCGACCTCTGACAGCAAGCCTGGGCGGTCGCCGGCGACGATCTCGATAACGGTGCGGTTGCTGCGCTCATCCCGGGCAAAGCTGACGAGCGTCGGGATCGGGAACATGCGAACCTGGCGCGGCGCGCGCCTGGTCACGCGTTTAGGTTGTCCGTCGGCGCGTGCCAGCGCCTGCTCCATGTGCCGGCGTATCTGTTCGTGGCGCGCTGCTTCGGTGATAGGGGCGCCGGTCTGCTCGAGCACGACGAACGACGAAAGGCTGCGCCCGTTCTCCAGTGGGATAACGCGTGCGTCGGCGATGGTGAAGCCGAGTTCGTCGAGGACGCCGGTCGCCAACGCAAACGTGAATTGCTCCTGTGGCGTGTAGAGAAAGACCTCTGTCCCGCCGCTTGTCGGGTCGTCGTGCACACCTATCATCACTGAGTGGCGCCCGGGGTCGAAGTCAGCGAGCTGGCGAGTGTGCCACGCTATGGCTTCCGGACGACACCGCAGGAAGTAGTCTTCCGTCAGCAGTGTCCATACGCGGGTGACGGTTGCGGCATCTAGGCCGCCGGCCTCGAGCAGTCCCAGGGCGGCGTCGCGGCGCTCAGCCAGCAGTTCGTCCTTGTCAATGGGCGTCTCGAGGCCCCGGCGCAAGGCGCGCTTCGTCGAGAAGTACAGCTCCTCGAAGAGCTGTGCCTTCCAGGAATTCCAGAGCTTGGGATTCGTCGCCCGCACATCGGCTACCGTGAGCAGGTACAGATAGTCGAGGTGCGCCTCATCGCCGACCTTGCGGGCGAAGTCGCGAATGACGTCGGGGTCCGCGATGTCGCTGCGCTGGGCGGTCATCGACAGAGCCAGGTGCTGGCGGACGAGCCATGCTACCAGGCGGGCCTCGTACCGCGTCATGCCATGTTCGAGGCAGAACGCCTCCGCTTCCACTGATCCGAGTTCCGAATGGTCCCCGCCGCGGCCCTTGGCAATGTCATGAAACATTCCCGCCAGGTAGGCGATTTCAGGCGTAGGCAGCGCCTGCATGATTTCCGAGCAGCGCGGAAACTCGTGGTTGTAGCGTTCGAGGGCGAAGCGGCGGAGGTTGCTCACGACGAAGAGCGTATGCGCATCGACTGTGTAGGCATGAAACAGGTCGTACTGCATGCGGCCGACGATCCGGCCGAACGATGGCACGTAGCGTCCCAGCACGCCGTACAGGTTCATGCGCCTCAGTTCGTGGGTCACACCGGCCGGTGCGCGCAGGATCTGCAGGAATAACCGTTGGTTCCGCGGGTCCTGCCGGAATTCGTCGTCTATGAGGTGCAGGTTTCTCTGCAACAGGTCGATGGTGGTCGCGCTCACGCCCTTGATTGCTGGGTTCTGTTGCAGCAACAGGAAGAGTTCGAGGATTGCCGAGCGTTGCTCGTCGAATACACCGTCGTGCGCTACCTGCAGGAAGCCGTTTTTCACCTGGAAGCGCTCGTTCAGCGGCTCGGCCTCCACGTCCGGATTCATCAGGATGGCTTCCTGGAAAAGCTGCAGCAGCATTTCGTTCAGGCGGCTCAGGTCCATGACCGTGCGGTAGTAGCGTTGCATCAGCTGTTCGACCGCAAGCATGTAGGTCGCGTCCTGGTATCCGAACAGCTTCGCGATGCGCGTCTGGTAGTCGAACAACAGGCGATCTTCCTTCCGGCCGGTGAGGACATGCAGGGCGAAACGGATGCGCCAAAGAAAGTCCCGGCCCTGGCGCAGCATGCGCAGTTGCCCGGGCGTGAGAAAGCGGTGGCCAACCAGGCCTTCGAGATCCGCAGTGCCGAAGTGGCGGCGGGCAACCCAGACGATCATATGGATGTCGCGCAGCCCGCCGGGACTGCCCTTGATGTTGGGTTCGAGGTTGTAGGCGGTGTCGTCGTAGCGGGCGTGACGAGTCTGTTGCTCCTTGAGTTTCGCCTCGAAGAATCCGCGCGCCGGCCAGACCGACGGTGGCGCACAGGCCGCTTCCATCTCCCGGTAAAGTTCCTCCGGCCCGAGGATCAGGCGGCACTCCATGAGGGTCGTTGCGGTAGTCAGGTCGCGACCGCACTCGTCGGCGCACTCGTCGACTGTCCGGGTGCTGTGGCCCACTTCGAGGCCGATGTCCCAGAGCAGCGTGAGGAAGCGCGAGACCGGCTCCTTGGCGTCCTTTTTCCGGCGCGCCGGGATGATCAGCAGCAGGTCGACGTCGGAATGCGGGTGCAACTCGCCGCGCCCGTAGCCGCCGACTGCCGCCAGCGCCACTTCCGGCAGATCCGGACCGCAGGTTCGCTCCCATGCAGAGCGAATGATTCGATCGATGAGAGTCGTCTGGTCCGCGACGAGCTGCGAGGCGGACTCGCCGGCAATGAACCGCCGGCATAGCGCGCCGCGCGCGCCCGCGAGCACTTTTTTCAGCTGTTCGACGCCGGTTCCGGTCGTCGCAAGATCTGCATCGATTCGTGCCCAGTCGAGCCCGTTGCCTGCAGTCAGATAGGGCTCGCCCGCTGCGGCCGCGGCCAGCAGCTGCGGCGGCACGACATCGGTTGCGGGATCGGCTGCCGCATTGTTCATGGCCGCTCCCCCGCGCCGAGCGTCAGAATCTCGCAGCCGTTGGCTGTGACCAGGATCGTGTGCTCCCACTGCGCCGACAGCGAGTGATCCTTGGTTACGACGGTCCACCCGTCCTGCAGCAGCTTCACGTAGCGTTGACCCGCGTTGACCATGGGCTCGATGGTGATGGTCATGCCTTCGCGCAGTTCCACGCCGGTTCCGGCACGACCGTAGTGCAGGACCTGCGGGTCTTCGTGGAATATGCGCCCAATCCCGTGTCCGCAGTATTCGCGCACGACTGAGCAGCCGTTCGATTCCACGTGGCTCTGGATCGCGTAACCGACATCTCCCAGCCGGGCGCCGTGGCGTACAGTGCGGATGCCCCGCCACATCGCCTCGTGGGCGATTTGTATCAGGCGCGCTCCCTGCACGGAAGGCTTGCCTACCGCAAACATACGGCTGCTGTCGCCGTGGAAGCCGTCCTTGATGATCGTGATGTCGACATTCAGGATGTCGCCGGTGCGCAGCTTGCGGTCCCCCGGAATGCCGTGACACACGACATGGTTGACCGAGGTGCAGATCGATCGCGGGAAGCCTCGATAGTTGAGGGGTGCCGGAATCGCCCCTTGCACGTCGACGATGTAGTCGTGGCAGACGCGGTTGAGGTCGTCCGTGGTGATGCCGGCCTCGATGTGCGGACCGATCATGTCCAGGACGTCAGCGGCGAGCCTGCCTGCGACGCGCATGCTCTGTTGTTCCTCAGGGGTCTTGATGCTTATGTTCATGCCGCTGCCCTGGGTCCTGCCCACCACCCGCCAGAATCCAACCCGAGCCGGTTGATGCAGGCCGGAGCAGGTGACAGGAGCACGGTGGCAGGCGGTGCCACGGCCCCGCCCCGGCCGTGCTGAACCGCTGATTTTGAACGCTTTGCGCGTTGTTGCTCGATGATCCTTATGGTATAAAGCGCGCGCCTTACAGGCAATTAAATCCACACCTGCTTCGACACGTGCGGCGGGGTGCCCGGTTCAGGTTCTGTCCGGGTTGCCGTCACGGGGAGCAGGGAGGCCCAAACCCGAAGGAGTCAATGTGGCAGACGTCAGCATGCGCCAGATGCTGGAGGCGGGTGTTCATTTCGGACACCAGACCAGGTACTGGAACCCCAAGATGGCGCCGTTCATTTTCGGTGCCCGTAACAACATTCACATCATCAATCTGGAGCAGACGGTCCCGCTGTTCCACAAGGCCTGCGGCTTCGTGAAGAACCTTGCAGCCGATGGCGGCACGCTGCTTTTCGTTGGAACCAAGCGATCCGCGCGCGATTCGGTCAAGGCCCAGGCCGAGCGCTGTGGCATGCCCTATGTTAGCCATCGCTGGCTCGGCGGCATGCTGACCAACTTCAAGACGATCCGTCAGTCGATACGTCGGCTGGAAGAGCTGCAGGGCATACAGGCCGATGGATCCATCGACCGGCTGACCAAGAAGGAAGTGCTGACGTTGCGTCGCGAGCAGGAGAAGCTCGAGCGCAGCCTCGGTGGCATCAAGACGCTTGGAGCGCTGCCAGACGCGATTTTCGTGATCGATGTCGGACACGAGAAAATTGCCGTTCACGAGGCACGTATTCTCGGTATACCGGTAGTCGGCATCGTCGACACGAATTGCTCCCCCGATGAAGTCGACTATGTGATTCCGGGGAACGACGATGCGATGCGGGCGGCGGAGCTTTACGCCTTCGGTATTGCTGATGCCGTTCTCGCTGGGCGCGCTTCGGTCCCGTCCATTCCGGCCGGAGAGGACGAGTTCGTGGAGCTCGACACCGAAGGCAGGCCTAAGGCCCAGCCGGGCGCCAGAAAGGTGCCGGCCGGCCGCAAGACTGCGCGCGGTCGCTCCTCGGGCGATTCGCCAAAGCCGGCTGTCCGGCGCGCCCGGACCAAGGCGACCCAGGATAAGCCCGCGGAAGCGGGCGGCAAGGACGAACTGGAATAAATGGCGCGCGGGGTGATGCCCCGTCGCGGGGAGTGCACCGATGAGCATTTCTGCAAGCGTGGTCAAGGAACTGCGTGAGCGCACAGGCGCCGGCATGATGGAGTGCAAGAGCGCACTCGTCGAAGCCGGTGGTGAAATCGATGCGGCGGCCGAGATTCTCCGCAAGCGCGGCCAGGCCAAAGCGGACAAGAAGGCCACTCGTATCGCGGCCGAGGGTCGGGTTGAATTGGCCGTATCGGCCGACGGCAAGTCCGGCGTGCTGCTCGAAGCAAACTGTGAAACCGATTTCGTCGCGCGTGACGAGAATTTTCTTTCGTTCGTGCGTGAGGCGGCTGCCCTGGCGCTTGTCAGTGGTCCGTCTGACATCGCCGCGCTTATGGCAATCTCCCGTCCTGCGGGCGGCACGCTCGAGGACCTCCGGAAAGAACTGGTCGCCAAAATCGGTGAGAACATCGCCATTCGTCGCTTCGATCTCCTGCGCACCGCAGGTCAGCTGGGAACCTATGTCCATGGCACCCGCATTGGCGTGATCATCGACGTTGCCGGGGGAGATGACGATCTGCGTCGTGATCTGGCGATGCACGTCGCCGCGGCCCGGCCCCAGTGCGTCTCCGCGGAGGACGTGCCAGCGGATGTGCTCGACCGCGAGCGTCGCATCCTCTCGGAACAGGCGTCCCAGGAAGGCAAGCCGGCCGAGATCGTCGCGAAGATGGTCGAGGGCCGACTGCGCAAGTTCCTCGGAGAGATCACCCTGCTCGGTCAACCGTTCGTCAAGGATCCTGATACGAGCGTCGGCAAGCTTGTGCAGGGCAGGAAGGCGACAGTGCAGCGCTTCGTGCGGCTGGAGGTCGGCGAAGGCATAGAGAAAAAGTCGGCGAATTTCGCCGAGGAAGTTCGCGCCCAGCTGGAGGCACATGCCTGATGCAGCCGGTAACTGCCCGGCACAAGCCCGCTGGCTTCCGGCTGGCGGCGGAAACGTATGACGCGATCTGACAGGCCATTCGGGCGGATGCTGCTCAAGCTGAGCGGTGAGGCCCTGCTCGGCGGCGAGGACTACGGCATCGATCCGGCGATGCTCGGTCGCGTGGCCGGCGAACTCACCGAGTTGAGCCGGATGGGTATACAGCTCGGCGTCGTGATCGGCGGCGGCAATATCTTCCGTGGTGCCGGCCTGGCACGTGCAGGCATGGACCGGGTCACCGGCGACCACATGGGAATGCTGGCAACGGTAATCAATGCCCTGGCGCTGCAGGATGCACTGGAGCGCGCCGGTGCCTTTGCCCGGGTGATGTCGGCTCTGCAGATTCACGAGGTCTGCGAGGACTACATCCGTCGCCGCGCGATACGTCACCTGGAGAAAGACCGGATCGTGATCCTGGCCGCCGGCACCGGCAACCCCTTTTTTACCACGGACACTGCCGCTGCTCTGCGCGCGATCGAGATCGGCGCCGATGTGCTGGTCAAGGCGACCAAGGTGGACGGCGTGTATACCGCCGATCCCAAGAAGGACAAGACCGCGTCCCGTTACGAGCAGCTGAGCTATGACCGGGTGCTTACCGACAAGCTCGGCGTCATGGACGCCACCGCTGTGGTCATGTGCCGCGACAACGGGCTGCCGATCCGGGTTTTCGATCTCAATGAACCCGGTGCGCTGGTGCGGGTGGCGAAAGGCGAGGCGGTCGGTACACTGGTTACCGACGGCAATTAGGCTGGCTTCGCTAAGGAGCTTCAGGGTGACGACATGATCGCCGATATCCGCAAGGACGCCGAACAGCGCATGGCGAAAGCCGTTGGAGCGTTCGGCCAGCTTCTGAAGAAGCTCAGGACCGGACGTGCCCATGTCGGTCTTCTCGAGCACATTCAGGTCGACTATTACGGCTCGAACGTGCCGCTCAACCAGACCGCGAACGTAGCGGTGGAAGACGGGCGTACGCTTTCGGTCACGCCCTGGGAACAGAAGATGGTCGCGGTGATCGAGAAAGCGATCCAGAATTCCGACCTGGGCCTGATGCCGGTCACTGCTGGCACGGTTATCCGCGTGCCCCTGCCGCCCCTTACCGAGGAACGGCGCCGCGATCTCGCGAAGCACATCAACAAGGAAGCCGAGCAGGCACGGGTGGTCGTTCGCGGGATACGCCGCGATGCTCTGGCGGACCTCAAGGAGCTGCTCAAGGAGCGTGAAATCACCGAGGACGACGACCGCAAGGGGCAGCAGCTGGTCCAGGAGCTTACGGACCGGCACGTTGCCCAGATCGAACAGTTGTCGACAGATAAGCAAAAGGAAATCATGCAGGTATGATCTCTTTTTTCAGTGAGACGTGACGTCGTGACCGCCGACACCAACTCGGCCGAGGCGCCGTATCCCGCTCCCAGGCACATCGCCATCATCATGGATGGCAACGGACGCTGGGCTTCGGCACATGGCAAGTCGCGGTACGCTGGGCACCAGGCTGGCGTGGGCGCAGCGCGGGCGATAGCCATGGCGGCAGTCGAGTCCGGCATAAAGGTCCTCACGCTGTTCGCGTTCAGCAGCGAGAACTGGAATCGGCCGGCTGATGAAGTGAACGGTCTCATGCACCTGTTCTTCGAAGTGCTGCAGCAGGAGTTAGACGAGCTGCAGTCGCACGGCATCCAGCTCCGATTCATCGGCGCTCGCGAACATCTGCCCGAGATTCTGCGCAAGCGCATCGCAGCAGCAGAGGCCAAGACCGCCGGCGAAGTCCGCATGGTTCTTGTCCTGGCTGTTGCCTATGGCGGCCGCTGGGACCTCGTGCAGGCAACGCAGCGAATTGCTGCGAAGGTTCGGGCGGGCGATCTTCAGCCGGACGACATCGACGAGGCGGTCGTCAGCCGCCATATGGCGCTGGCCGGTCTTCCGGCGCCAGATCTGCTCATCCGGACCGGCGGCGAGCAGCGGGTGAGCAACTTCCTCCTTTGGGATCTCGCCTATACGGAAATATTATTTTCCCCGGCATTTTGGCCGGATTTCCGCGCCGCGGAATTTGCGGCTGCGGTCGATTGCTTTCGCGCGCGTGAACGTCGTTACGGTCGCACGAGGGACCGGCTCGAGGCACTGGCCGACTGACGGCCGGCCCGCGGGCAGCAGCGGCGTCATCCCTACCGGCCGATGGCCATCAGCAGCCTGACTCAGCGCGTTTTCACGGCGGTGGTGCTCGTGGCGCTGCTGTTACCGGCATTACTGTTCCTGCCGAAGGGATTCGGCCTGGCGCTGGTCTCTGTGTTCGTGTTGGGCGCCGCGTGGGAGTGGTCGGCGTTCGTCGCCGCCGCCAGTCCGCGGCGCATCGCATACGTAGGCGCCGTCGCGTTTGTAATGGCCGCCGTTGCCTGGGTTGTGCCGGCGCGGCTTTCCGGCACGGTCGTGCTCGTCGCCGCGCTGCTGTGGTGGAGCGTTGCGTTCGCCATGGTCCTGCGTTTTCCGTTCAAGGTCGGCCGACCGCTGGCAGCCGTTGCGGGCGCCTGCGTGCTCGTTCCCGCCTGGTTTGCGCTGTTGACGCTGCTTGATACGCCCTCCGGCGGGCGGACACTGCTGCTGGTGGTCATTGCAATAACCTGTGCCGCCGACATCGGTGCCTATTTCGCCGGCAGACGATTCGGTCGCGTCAAGCTCGCTCCGCAGGTGAGTCCGGGCAAGACCTGGGAGGGCGTGATGGGTGGGTTGCTGCTGGCGGTCGCAGTGGCGCTTGCATCGGCGGCCTGGCTGCGAATGCCGCCAGGTCCGGCTGTCTTTCTGGGCCTGAGCGTCGCTTCGCTTTCAATCGTCGGCGACCTTACGGCGAGCTTGTTCAAGCGCGGCGCCGGTCTGAAGGACAGCGGCAGCATCTTCCCGGGCCACGGCGGCATCCTCGATCGCATCGACAGCTTGACCGCTGCGGCGCCGCTTTTTGTGCTGGTCGCGGGCTGGCTCGGTTGGCTTGGCGCACGGTGATGGTTGCCAGCCGCGCGGCACGCTTGCGATCATGGGCGCGTACGGCGTCGCTGCATGTGCGTTTGCCTTCCGCCGGGGTCCTATGAGCGTACTCGTGTCCGTGACCGCGTTCCTCGTTGCCATCGGCGTGCTCGTCGCCGTGCACGAGTACGGGCATTACATCGCGGCACGCTGGCTCGGCGTGAAGGTTCTGCGGTATTCGATCGGATTCGGGAAACCCCTGTGGACCCGCCGTTCGGGTCCGGACAGCACCGAGTACTGCGTCTCGGCCATTCCGTTTGGCGGCTACGTCAAATTGCTGGATGAGCGTGATTGTGCTGTTTCATTCTCCGAGCAGGATCGTGCTTTCAACCGCCAGCCGATCGCCTCGCGCGTGGTGATACTGGCGGCAGGGCCACTGCTGAATTTCCTGTTCGCGATCGCGGCTTACTGGGCCATGTTCGTTATCGGTGTGCCCGGGTTGCGCCCCCTAGTCGGCGAGGTTGAACCCGGATCGATTGCCGGGCGGGCCGGGCTCTTGGCCGGTGACCAGATCATCCGTGTCGGCGACACGGACACCACGACATTGCAGGCAGCCGTGGTCGCTATCCTCGACGAACTTCTCGCAGCAGAGCGGATCGGAATGACCGTGCGTGGGGAACGAGGCGACACGCGTGTGTTGTCACTGGATGTCGCGGGGCGCGCTGCGGAGCTGACCGAGCCCGGCGTCTTGTTCGAAGGACTGGGATTCGACACGTGGTCGCCGCAGATTCCTCCCGTGATAGGTAAGGTCTTGCCCGGCGGAACGGCGGAGCGTGCCGGGCTCCTCGCCGGAGACACTGTCATCAGTGCCGATGGCGAACCGGTAGCCACCTGGCCGCAGTGGGTGAGATTCGTCCGGGACCGGCCCGGGCGCATGATCGAGCTCGTGGTTGAACGTGACGGGAATCGCATCGAGGTGATGTTGCCCGTGGAGCGCAGCAGCGAGGATGGCGAAACGATCGGGCGCATTGGTGCCGGCCCGCAGGTTCCGGACGACCTCGCCCAGGCGCTGCAGGACGTAGAGCGTTACGGACCTCTTGATGGGCTCGGCCAGGCGCTTTTGCGGACCTGGGAGATGTCCAGCCTCACTTTGCGGATGATTTTCCGAATGATCACCGGCGACGTATCGGTGAAGAACATCAGTGGGCCGATCAACATTGCCCAATATGCCGGCTACAGTGCCAGTATCGGCCTGACATCGTTCCTCAGTTTCCTCGCGATCGTTTCGATAAGCCTTGGCGTGCTTAACCTGCTGCCGGTGCCAATGCTCGACGGTGGCCAGATCCTCTTCCAGCTGGTCGAGGCCGTGAAGGGAGAGCCGCTTTCGGAGCGGTCCCAGCTCCTCGGTCAACAGGTGGGCATCGTCCTGCTGCTGGCCCTGATGAGCTACGCTTTTTACAACGACATCGCCCGGCTACTCGGATAAACCGCTTGCGCCTGATCGTTCAACACCGGGAGTCTGGGTCTCGGCGCCTGCGGGCGGTAGCGCTGGCGCCCGTCCTTTTCTGCGCAACTGCTCTTGCGCAGGCACCAGCAGACCTCCTGATCCGGGATATACGCGTCGAGGGCCTGCAGCGCATCGCGGAAGGCACGGTTTTCAACTACCTGCCGCTGAATATCGGCGACAGGCTGACGGAGCAGCGAAGCCAGGAGGCCCTCCGCGCCGTTTACGCAACCGGATTCTTCCGCGACATCGAGTTTCGTTGGGATGCAGGCACCCTCGTGATCGCGGTGGCCGAGCGGCCGTCGATCGAGAGCTTCACCATCGACGGCAACAAGGACATCAAGACGGAGGACCTGAACGAGTCTCTCGCCAGGATCGGCATCAAGACCGGCCGGATATTCAACCGCTCCGTCCTCGATGACGTCGAGCAGTCGCTGACCGACCAGTATTTCAGCCAGGGCAAATATGGCGCTGAAGTCCGCACCGAGGTCGAGGACCTGCCGGATAATCGCGTCCGTATCGCGATCAAGATCACGGAGGGCGAGCGGGCCCGGATCCGCCAGATCAATCTGGTCGGCAACCGCAGCTTCGACGACGAGGAGATTCTCGAAGCGTTCCAGCTGAAGATGCCGAACTGGTTGTCCTTCATCCGCCAGGACGATCGTTACTCACGCGAGACCCTGCAGGGCGACCTCGAGACGTTGCGTTCCTTCTACATGGACCGGGGTTTCGCTGACTTCGGCATCGACTCGACCCAGGTGGCTCTGTCGCCGGACAAGAAGGACATTTTCATCACCGCTAATATCCGCGAGGGTGATCGCTACAAGATCTCGGAGATCAAGCTGGCCGGTGACCTGATCCTGGATGAGAGACTGCTCAACGCCTTCGTGCTCGTCAAGCCGGGCCAGACGTACTCCCAGAGGGTGATAACCCAGAGCGCGGATCTGATCCGCCTGCGCCTCGGAGAGGAGGGCTACGCCTTCGCGACGGTTGAGCCGGTTCCGGAACTCGACAAGGACAAGAAGACCGCGGCGGTCACCCTGTACATCGAACCCAAGAATCGCGTTTATGTCAGGCGGGTGAATTTCGCCGGCTCGTCCGCCGTCAATGACGAGGTGTTCCGTCGCGAGGTCCGCCAGTTCGAGGGCGCGTACCTGTCGAACAGCAAGCTCGAGCGTTCCAAGATCCGCCTGCAACGTTTGCCCTACGTCGAGAACGTCGAGGTCGAGACCACGCCGGTGCCGGGAACACCTGATCTCGTGGACCTCGACTTCAAGATCGAGGAGGGCCTGCCGGGCCAGTTCGGCGGTGGTGTCGGCTATTCGGAATCGCAGAAGTTCCTGTTGAACGGCAGCTTCGTCCACACGAATTTTCTCGGCACCGGAAATCGCGTGGCTGCCGACGTCAGCACGGGTCGCTTTCGTACGATTTACAGCCTGTCCTATACCGACCCTTATACCAATCTGGACGAAGTGAGCCGCACGGTCAGCCTCGCCTACCGCGACATCACCCAGTTCACCTCCGGCTCGTCCGACTTCTCGACCGAAACTTTCACTGCCTCGGTCGAGTACAGCTATCCGATCACCGAGTACCAGCGGCTGATCTACGGAGTCAGCTGGCAGGAGTCCAACCTGCTGTCGAATTCACTGCGCAGCCTGCAGGCCCAGGACTGGGTGCAGAACAATGGCGACAGTTTTACCGATATCGTCAGCGGCGGAGCGACGATCTATGGGACGAATTTCAGCAGCTTCGACCTGGTTGCCGGCTGGGTTTACGACAGCCGCAATCGCGCCCTTTTTGCCGACCGCGGTGCCAGGCACCGGGTGATACTCGCGAGTACCATTCCCGGCTCGGACGTCGAGTACTACACGCTTAATTATGGTGCCACTCAGTATCTCCCCCTCGGCCGGCTGTTCACGGCAGCGTTCAATCTCGATATCGGTTACGGCGGCAGTTACGGTGACACCACCTCGCTGCCTCCCTACAAGAACTATTTCGCCGGCGGCCCCGATACCGTCCGCGGGTTTCGCGAAAACTATCTCGGACCGCGGGATACGGAAGGCAATCCCTATGGCGGCAACCTGCTGGTTGCCGCACAGACCGAGCTTATCCTGCCGATACCGGAGGAGTGGCGGTCGCGATCGCGGGTGTCGCTGTTCTATGACATCGGCAACAGCTTCTCCACCGGTGACGTGGTGTTTTACTCGCCCGGGCAGAACAATCCCAACGTGATCGACTATGATTTCGACTTCAACGAACTGAGACAATCGATCGGCATCTCTGCACAGTGGCTCGCGCCGCTCGGCCTGTTCCGCTTCAGCTATGCCTTCCCGCTGAACGACAAGGCGGCGATCGAGGACGACGGCTCGCTGCTCACCTACGGAGACGAAACGGAGGAGTTCCAGTTTTCGATCGGTGGGGCTTTCTGACGAATGGACTCAACCAAGGACGACAGGATTATGACGAAACAAGTGACCGTGCTGGCCACTCTGGTGGCCTGCATACTGCTCGTGCCGGTGACTGCCGGAGCCCAGATGGCGCCGGGGCCGAAGATCGGCGTGGTGAATTTTCGCGCCCTGCTGAACGAAGCCCCGCAGACGCAACAGAAATTGAAGGCCGTACAGGATGAATTTGCGCAGGAGCAGCGCGCGATCGAGGCCAAGCAGAAGGAGCTCAAGGACCGCCAGGCCAAGCTGCAGAAGGATCTGCCGGTCATGGGTCTAGAGGAGCGCCGCAGCGCCGAGGCGAAGTTCCGCGAGGACGAGCGTGAACTGGGCAGGCGGATCAATGAGTTCAAGGAAGAAATCAGCGCACGGCAGAATGAAGTCCTCGGGCGGCTGCAGGACGATCTGCTCAAGAACGTACAGGCCTTCGCGACCGCGGGCGGATACGACATCGTGCTGAGCGAATCCGGCGATGTACTGCACGCGTCCGCTTCCGTGAATCTCACGGGCAAGGTGCTGGCGGCGATCCAGGCCAAGGCCAAACCCGCGGCGGCTCCCGCGGCCAAGCCCTGAAGCCGGGCGCCTCACGGCAGCATAAGGTGGCGTTATCGCTCGGACTGCTCGCGGTGCGTCACGGCTGCACGCTGCGCGGCGATCCGGATGCGGTGGTCGAGCGGGTGGCCACGCTGTCCGCTGCAGCGGCTGGCACGCTCAGCTTTCTTGCCAACCCTCAATATCGGTCGCAGCTCCAAGCCACGCGCGCGACGGCTGTAGTCCTGGCGGCAGGGGATGCCGAGGCTTGCCCGGCCGCGTGCCTCATCAGTTCGAATCCGTACCTGACCTACGCGCGGATCGCAGCGGAGTTACATCCGGAGCCACCGCTGGCGCCGGGGGTCAGTTCCCGCGCAGTGGTCGCGGCAACGGCCAGCATCGGCGCTGGTTCGCAGGTCGAGTCCGGCGCCGTTATCGGCGACGGAGCGGACATTGGTGAGCGCTGCTACGTCGGTGCCAACGCCGTCATCGGTCGCGATTGTCGGGTTGGCGCCGACACCCGCTTGATGCCCCTCGTCGTGCTCTACCCGGGGGTGCGGGTCGGGGCGCGCTGCCTGCTGCATGCAGGCGCCGTGATCGGGGCTGATGGCTTCGGCATAGCGCGCGGGGAAGGCGGTCGCTGGACCAAGGTGCCGCAGGTCGGGTCCGTGGTCGTCGGTGACGATGTCGAGATAGGCGCCAATACGACCATCGATCGCGGTGCCATCGGGGATACGATCATCGGTGACGGCGCCAAGCTCGATAACCAGATCCAGATCGGCCACAACGTGGTAATCGGCTGTCACACGGCGATCGCGGGGCTTGTCGGCATTGCCGGCAGTACAAAAGTGGGCGCGCGCTGCATCCTCGGCGGGGATGCGACGGTGTCAGGGCATCTGGAAATCGTCGATGATGTGGTAGTGAGCGGCGGTGCCACTGTGACCAACTCGATCACCAGGCCCGGGCTCTACGGCGGGCCTCTTCCGGCCAGCGAGATGCGCAGCTGGCGACGAAACGCCGTCCGCTTCGGTCAGCTGGACGAGCTGGCGCGCCGCCTGCAGCGGCTAGAGCAGATCGTGGGGCAGAAAGGAAAGGCGGACACTTGATTCATCCGACGGCCATCATCGATCCCGGCGCGCAACTCGACGTCGGTGTGACCGTCGGACCGTACTCGATCATCGGCGATCGGGTCAGCATCGGGCGCGGCACGACCATCGGTCCTCACGTCGTCATCAAGGGGCCAGCGAAGATCGGTGCCGACAACCGCATCCTGCAGTTTGCGTCCGTTGGCGAAGATCCCCAGGACAAGAAATACGCCGGGGAGGACACCCGGCTCGAAATCGGTGATCGCAACCTGATCCGCGAGTACTGCACGATCAACCGGGGGACGGCCCAGGACGAAGCGGTCACGCGGGTGGGCAGCGACAACTGGCTGATGTCCTATACGCACATTGCCCACGACTGCCGGGTCGGCAACCACGTCATCATGTCGAACAACGCGACGCTCGCCGGTCACGTACATGTCGGCGATCACGCGATACTGAGCGGCTTCGCCGCCATCCACCAGTTCTGCCGCATCGGAGCGCACAGCTTCGTCGGCGGTCTGGCGGGCATTACCCGCGACGTGCTGCCTTACATGCTGGTTGCGGGCCAACCGCCGGAACCGCATGGCATCAACCAGGAAGGCCTCAAGCGGCGCGGGTTCACGCCGGACCAGATTCGCAATCTCAAGGAAGCGTACCGGATCCTCTACCGTTCCAACCTGAAGCTCGCCGAGGCAAGGGAGCAACTTGCCGCGCTGGCTGCCAGCCAGCCTGAGGTCGGCGTTATCGTCTCCTTCATAGACGCCTCCGAACGCAGCATCCTGCGATAACCTGCGCCCCATGTCGGCGGCTCCCGTCATCGTGCTCGTGGCCGGAGAGGCATCAGGCGATCAGCTTGGTGCGGCGCTGATCCATGCCCTGCGCGCACTGTGTCCGGGTCTGCGGGTTGCCGGTGTGGCGGGTCCTGCCATGCGCGAGGCGGGCTGCGAAACCTGGTTCGACGCCAGCGAGCTGTCCGTCATGGGTCTTGCCGAGGTCGTTCGGCATCTGCCGCGGCTCGCCCGTCGCCGGGACGAGCTCGTTTCCCGTGTCCTGGCAGTGCGGCCTGCCGTCTATGTCGGGATCGACGCGCCCGATTTCAACCTGCGCATCGAGCGGGCGGTTCGCCGCGCCGGTATCAGGACGGTCCAATACGTTGCGCCCAGCGTGTGGGCGTGGCGTTCCGGGCGGGTCAGCACTCTGCGGGAGGCCTGCAATCACGTCCTTTGCCTGTTGCCGTTCGAGCAGCCCTTTCTTGCCGCTGCAAACGTCACGGCAACTTTCGTGGGGCATCCTTTCGCGGACGAGATATCGCCCGTGGCCGCAACTCGAGACGCCCGGGCGGCGCTGGGTATCGACGCCACGCGGGTCGTGGGAATACTGCCTGGTAGCCGCATGGGAGAGGTGACGCGTCTGGGGCCCGACTTTCTCGCTGCTGGCCGGCTGCTCAGGGAGCGCTTTCCGGATCTCGAGCTGGTGGCGCCGATGGCTGGCCCGCATCTGGAGCGCCAATTCAGGTCTGACGCGCAAGCCGCAGGCGTGCCCGTACGGCTGTTCGACGGCAGGGCCCGTGACGTGATGGCAGCGAGCGACCTGCTGCTGATCGCCTCCGGCACGGCAACCCTCGAGGCGATGCTGGTCGGGCGGCCGATGGTCGTTGCCTACCGTTTCGCCGCTCTGACGTACTGGCTGGCGCGCGGACTGCGGCTCGTGAAGGTTCGCCACTTCGCGCTGCCGAACCTGCTGGCCGATTCGCCGATCGTGCCCGAATTGCTTCAGCATGCCGTGACGCCGACCGCTTTGGCCGATTCGGCGGCAGAGTACCTCCGGGATCCGGTGCGCAGCGAAGCGCTTCGGCAACGATTCTCGAAAATGCATGAAGAGCTCAGGCGCGATGCCAGTGGTTGTGCCGCTCGCGTCGTTGCAGAAGTCGCCGGCTGGTGACCGGCGCCTGCGCGCCGGTTGACTGCCTCCTATAATTCCGCTCCATGGGCGAACGGCAGCTTTCAGGCGGTGCGCGGCAACTGGCGGGCGTGGATGAGGCGGGCCGCGGTCCTCTGGCCGGCCCCGTCTGTGCGGCCGTGGTGGTGCTCGCGTCCGATGATGCCATCGCTGGTGTCGCTGATTCGAAGCTGCTCAACGCTGCGCGGCGTGAAGAACTAGCCGCGGTCATTCGCCAGCGCGCTGTCGACTGGGCGGTCGGGTACGCCGAGGTCGAGGAGATCGACCGCGTGAATATCCTGCAAGCCACATGGCTTGCCATGCAGCGCGCCGTTGCGTCATTGCGGGTGGTGCCCGACAGGATTCTCGTGGATGGCAACCGGGCGCCGGTATTCGCCGGCCACGAGAGCCGCACGCAGTGCATCGTGGGCGGAGACCGCAGTGAGCCGGTCATCTCCGCGGCTTCCATCCTGGCGAAAGTCGCGCGGGATGCCGTCATGCTGTCGCTCGATGCCCGCTATCCCGGTTACGGCTTCGCGCGCCACAAGGGCTACCCGACAGCGGCGCACATCGAAGCGCTCGGGCAGTTGGGCCCGACGCCGGTGCACAGGTTGAGCTTCGCGCCGGTTCGTGCGGCACTCGCTGGAAGACAGGTCGCATGAGCTTCGTTCATCTGCATGTCCACAGCGAGTACTCGCTGGTCGACAGCGTGGTCCGTATCGCTGACCTGCTGGCAGTCGCAAGGACGGCAGGCATGCCAGCCGTTGCGCTTACCGACCAGGACAATCTTTTCACGATGGTACCGTTCTATACGGCGGCACTGGCCGCCGGCATCAAGCCCATCATCGGTGCAGACGTGGCCGTGCGGCTCATCGGCGGGAGTCAGGCTCCTTCGCGACTGGTACTCCTGTGCCGTAATCGACTGGGGTACGCCAATCTCGCGCGCCTCATTTCACGCTCCTACATCGAGGGCCAGGAAGCAGGTTCGCCGGTGATTCGGAGGGAATGGCTCGAGGGCGGCGGCTGCGAAGGACTCATCGCGCTGTCAGGCGGTCGCGAAGGCGTCCTGGGGCCCGCGCTTGCCAGCGGTCGCGAAGCAGAGGCGCTGTCGGTACTCGGCGACTGCCGGCGCCTGTTCGGTGGTGAGTTCTATCTGCAGATCTGCCGAACCGGGCGTCCGGGCGAGGAGGAGCACGTCGCGGCGGCGGTACGGCTGGCAGCTGCGACCGGTTGTCCACTGGTCGCCACCAATGACGTGCGCTTCCTCAAGAAGGGGGACTTCGAGGCACATGAGGCGCGCGTCTGCATCCAGCAGGGCAGGGTGCTCAACGATCCGTCCCGCGCACGTATCTACAGCGAACAACAGTTCCTGCGCAGTCCGCAGGATATGGCCGGCTTGTTCGCGGACCTGCCGGAAGCCCTGGATAACGCCATGGCCATCGCGCGCCGGTGCAATCTCACCCTGGCTTTGGGCGAATCGCATCTGCCCGAGCTTGAGGTTCCCGGCGGCCTCAGCGTCAGCGAGTTTCTGCTGCGCGAGTCGCGCCGCGGACTCGATGCCCGGCTCGCCGCTGACCCCGCATCCGACCCGGCTGCCTATCGCGCCCGCCTCGAGCAGGAGCTGGACGTCATCTGCCGCATGGGCTTCGCCGGCTATTTCCTGATCGTTGCGGATTTCATCCGCTGGGCCAAGGAAAACGGGGTCCCGGTGGGGCCGGGGCGCGGCTCCGGCGCAGGCTCCCTTTGCGCATGGGCTCTTGGTATCACGGAGCTCGATCCAATCCTTCACAGCCTGCTGTTCGAGCGGTTCCTGAATCCCGAGCGGGTCTCGATGCCGGACTTCGACATCGACTTCTGTATGGAGGGGCGCGACCGTGTCATCGACTACGTGGGCGAGCGCTACGGGAGGGAGCGCGTGTCGCAGATCATCACCTACGGCACCATGGCCGCCCGGGCAGTTGTCCGTGACGTCGCGAGAGTGCTCGGACATCCCTATGGTTTCGGCGACCGGATCGCGAAGCTCATTCCTCCCGAACCCAAGATCAAGCTCGCCGATGCACTCGCGAGCGAGGCCGAGCTGCGCGCGTTGTGCGAGTCCGACGAAGATGTGCGTTCGGTGATGGAGCTGGCGACGCAGCTCGAGGGGCTCGTGCGAAACGCCGGCAAGCACGCCGGCGGCGTGGTGATCGCCCCGACCCGCATCACCGACTTCGCGCCGCTCTACCGCGTCGAGGGTGAAAGCGCCACGGTCACGCAGTTCGACAAGGACGGTCTCGAGGCGGTGGGCCTCGTGAAGTTCGACTTTCTTGGCCTGCGAACCCTGACGATCATCGACCTGGCAGTCAGGACCATCAATGCGCGTCGCGAGGCGGGATCGCCGGAGATCGATATCGCGAGGATTCCACTGGTGGATCCGAAGACATACGAATTGCTGCGATCCGGACGCACGACTGCAGTTTTCCAGCTCGAGTCGCGTGGCATGCGCGACCTGGTCAAGAAGCTCAAGCCCGACAGTTTTGACGACCTCGTGGCGCTGGTCGCCCTGTTCCGGCCGGGACCGTTGCAATCCGGCATGGTCGATGACTTCATCGCCCGGAAGCACGGCGTGGCCGGAGCGGGCATCAGCTACCTGCATCCCGATCTAGAGCCCGTATTACGCAGCACCTACGGCGTCATCGTTTACCAGGAGCAGGTGATGCAGATCGCGCAGATCCTGGCGGGTTACACGCTGGGCGGAGCCGATCTGCTGCGTCGCGCGATGGGCAAGAAGAAGCCAGAGGAAATGGCCAAGCAGCGCTCGGTATTTCTCGAAGGGGCGGCGAAGCGGGGCGTGGCAGCGCCGCTTGCCACGCAGATCTTCGACCTCATGGAGAAATTCGCCGAGTATGGATTCAATCGCTCGCATTCTGCGGCCTACGCGTTGCTTGCGTTGCAGACAGCTTGGCTGAAACGGCACCACCCGGAGGCCTTCATGGCCGCCGTCCTCACGTCGGAAATCGACGACACCGACAAGCTGCTGTTGCTGAAGCGGGAAGTCGAGGCCATGGGACTCAAGCTGCTACCGCCGCACGTCGATCATTCCGGCGCCCTGTTTGAGGTGGAGGGAGATAGCGAGATCCGCTACGGGCTGGCGGCGATCAAGGGTCTCGGCCGCGCTGCGGCGGAGCAGATCACAGCGGAGCGCTCGCGCGCCGGCGGCTTTGCCGGACTGCACGACTTCTGCCGGCGTATCGGCGGACAGCGCTTCAACCGCCGTGCGATCGAGGCACTCATCAAAGCGGGTGCGCTCGATGGCTACGGGTCGAGCCGGGCAGCCCTCATGGCCGCCCTTTCCGGAGCGATGAGCGGCGCCGAGCAACATGCGCGCTCGCGCGATTCTGGCCAGAACGACATGTTCGGGTCCGTCGCGCCCGCCATCGAAGTCGCGGCAGCGATGCCTGTTGTCACCGACTGGGGCATCAACCGGCGACTGGAGGCCGAGTACGAGAGCCTGGGGCTCTACCTCAGCGCACATCCGTTCGACCAATACCGCAGTGATGCCGCCTACATTGCCTCCGGCAGCCTGGTTGTACTGGCCGGTGCTCCTCCGCCACCTCCGGGTACCGAGTACCAGTCGGGGCGCGATGCATCGATCGCCGGGCTCGTCACGAATGTCCGCCGCCGAACCGGGCGAATCACCGCGGAGATCGATGATGGAACCGCCGTGATGGAGGTCAGCATCTTCCCGGAGACCTACGAGCGTTGCCGGAACGCACTCGGATCCCAATCGATCGTCGTCGTCAACGGGCAGCTTCGTTGGGATGCATTCATCGACGGCTGGCGCATGGCGGCGCGCGACGTTGTCGATATCGACCGCGTTATCGAGAAGAGGGCGACGCGTCTCGTGATCCACTGGATCGGTGGCTCGGGATCGCGGGTCGATGCCGGAAAACTTCGCAGTGCGCTCGAGCCATTCCGGCCGGGCAACTGCGGCATTCTCGTTTCCTACTCGCGCGGCGATGCGCAGGCCCGGCTTTCCCTCGGGGAGGACTGGGCTGTGCGGCCGAGCCGCGAGCTGCGTGAGCGCCTGTCGGAGCTGGTCGGGCATGATGGCTATCGCTTCGTTTACGACGCGGGCCAGTCGTTGCACTGAGTGTCCGGCTTGTCGCGGCCTGTCATGCAGCTATACAGTGACCCCGGGTGACGGCGCGATGAATGGACGATGGATCTGAAGTTTCTCGATTTCGAACAGCCAATCGCCGAGCTGGAGGCGAAGATCGACGAATTGCGATTCGTCGGCGATGACTCCGAGATCAACATCAGCGATGAAATCAAGCGCTTGAAGGCGAAAAGCGAGGAGCTCACCCGTAGTATCTTCTCGAGCCTGACGGCCTGGCAGGTTGCGCAGCTCGCGCGCCATCCCCTGCGTCCCTACACGCTGGACTATCTGGAGGCCATCAGTCCTGACTTCCAGGAACTGCACGGCGATCGGATGTACGCTGACGATCCCGCCATCGTCGGCGGTATCGGCCGGATCGATGGCCGCCCGGTCATGTTCGTCGGCCAGCAGAAGGGTCGGGACACGAAGTCAAGGGTCCGACGCAACTACGGCATGCCCCGGCCCGAGGGCTACCGAAAGGCACTGCGACTCATGCAGATGGCGGAGCGGTTTCGCATACCGATCGTCACGTTGATCGATACACCCGGCGCCTATCCGGGGCTGGACGCCGAGGAGCGCGGTCAAAGCGAGGCAATAGCGCGCAACCTGTTCGAAATGGCGCGCCTGCGAACGCCGATCGTGAGTGTGGTGATCGGTGAGGGCGGTTCCGGTGGCGCACTGGCCATCGGGGTGGCCGATCGTCTCCTAATGCTCGAATACAGCGTCTATTCGGTCATTTCGCCCGAAGGCTGCGCCAGCATCCTGTGGAAGAGCGTTGAAAAGGCAGAACTTGCGGCGGAGGCGATGGGCATCACGGCCGGACGCCTGCAGGAGCTCGGGCTGGTGGACGAGTTGCTGAAGGAGCCTCTCGGCGGCGCCCACCGCGACCCGCGCGCGGCTGCCGAGACATTGCAGTCCGCGCTTCAGCTTTCGTTGCGCGACTTCGAAGTGCTCGATGTCGCCGAGCTGCTCAGGCGGCGGCAGGCACGGCTGCTGTCGTTCGGGCGATTTCGCGAGTCCTGATGTCACCCGGGCGGTCGCCGGCACGCAACAGGTCTGCCGTTGCCGAGTTGACCGGCTTTGTGCGCCAGGCGCTTGGGGCTGCGGCGGGTGGCGTTGCCGTTGCCTACAGCGGCGGGGTCGACTCCACCGTCTTGCTCGACGTTCTTTATCGGCTGCGCATTCGGCCGTTGCGTGCCATCCATGTCCATCATGGGTTGCAGCCGGCGGCCGACGAGTGGGTCGGGCATTGCCGGCGCTTCTGCGCAAGGCGGCGCATCGAATTCGTGCTCCTGCGTGTCACGGTGCCCAGTCGATCGTCGTCAGGTCTCGAGGCAGCGGCACGCGAATCGCGTTACAGAGTGCTCGCAGGAGTACTGCGAGCCGGCGAGACGTTGCTTACTGCGCATCATGGCGACGACCAGGCCGAGACACTGCTCCTGAACCTGTTCCGGGGCAGCGGTGTATCCGGCCTCGCCGGGGCCAGGGCTGATGGCGCTTTCGGAGCCGGGCGGCTCTGCCGACCGCTTCTCGGCCTGACACGCGCCAGCATCGAGTCGTATGCGCGGGCGCGGCGGCTCCGCTGGATCGAAGATCCCATGAACGCCGATGAAGCCTTGTCGCGCAGCTTCGTACGCCGCAGCGTCCTGCCATTGATCGAGAGCCGCTGGCCCGGCGTGCAGGCGACCATCGCCAGGAACTCGCGCCTGGCCGCAGAGTCCGCGGTCCTGCTGGATCAGCTGGGCGCTGCCGATGCGGCACGGGCGTGGCGACGGCAACGGCTGAGTCTTGCTGCCTTCCTCCGTCTCGACGGCGCCCGCCAGCGCAACCTGTTGCGCTTTCTGTGCCGCCGGGAGCTGGGCAGTGCGCCGGGCGCGGCCCGGCTGGAGGAGGGTCTCAACCAGTTGTTGACGGCTCGCCGTGATCGCCAGCCGCTGCTGGCGTGGCCGGGCGGGGAGATCCGTCGCTACCGCGACTGCCTGTACCTGCTGCGGCCGTTGCCCGATGCCGGGGCCAGGTCCGGGTGGTTGCTCGACGCGGCCAGGGGCGCATCGATCGACCTTGGCCCGGTCGGATCGCTGCGGCTGGCGCTCAGTCGTCGGGGCGGCCTGCGGGTCGCGGCTTTGCCTGCCAGTTTGACCGTCCGCTACCGCGGCGGCGGGGAAGGGCTGCGTCCGGTCGGCCGGGGTCGGCGCAGGGAGTTGCGGAAACTGCTGCAGGAGGCGGGCGTCCTTCCCTGGATGCGCGACAGGATTCCCCTGCTGTATGCGGGCGATTCTCTTGCTGCTGTCGGCGATCTGTGGATCGCTGCAGAATTCGCGGCCGACAAGGGCAAGCCAGGCCTGCGCGTCATCTGGAGCGGGCACCCGCCGCTCGGCTGAAGCCCGCCAGCCGTTCGATTGTCGCTGCCGGGTCGATCTGATACCTTTTCACTCCCATCTGCATTCTTCGCTGGAGTGCTTCGGGCCGTGAGGGTTGCCGGTCCGGGGGGTGCCATAGGAAGGGCCCGGCGCACTACCGACTATTGATCGAGGACCGAGTTGCCGCAGGGCGGCCGGGCTCGGCGTTTTGTGGCCATCAGGGACCGGAAGATCAGATGCCGCGTTTTGTGTTCATAACGGGTGGGGTGGTTTCGTCGCTCGGCAAGGGCATCACCTCGGCGTCGCTTGGCGCCATCCTCGAGGCCCGCGGCCTCAAGGTCAGCATGGTCAAGCTCGATCCCTACCTGAACGTCGATCCGGGCACGATGAGCCCGTTCCAGCACGGCGAGGTTTTCGTTACCGACGACGGCACCGAGACAGATCTCGACCTGGGGCACTACGAGCGTTTCGTCCGGACGACCACGGGCCGCCACAGCAATTTCACCACCGGCCGCATCTACGGCAGTGTCATCGCGAAGGAACGGCGCGGCGATTACCTGGGCGCGACCGTGCAGGTGATCCCGCACATCACCGACGAAATCAAGCGCAGCATCGCTCTCGGTGCCGGGGATGCGGATATCTGCCTCGTTGAAATCGGCGGGACGGTCGGTGACATCGAGTCCCTGCCATTCCTCGAGGCCATTCGCCAGCTCGGTATCGAGCTCGGTCCGACGCGGGTCGCTTACGTGCATCTCACGCTCGTGCCGTACATCGCGACATCCGCCGAGATCAAGACCAAGCCGACGCAGCACTCCGTGAAGGAGCTGCGTTCCATCGGTATCCAGCCCGACATTCTCGTCTGCCGTTCCGAGCACGCCCTGCCGCCGGAACAACGGCGCAAGATCGCCCTATTTACCAACGTGCAGGAGCGGGCGGTCATTTCCGCGGTGGATGTCGACGATATCTACCGGCTGCCGATGCTGCTGCGTGATCAGGGATTCGATCAGATCATTGTCGAGCGCTTCGGGCTGTCGATTCCGGAGGCCGATCTGCGCGAATGGGAGTCGGTCGTTGCGGCGCGCCGCGAACCGGGGGCTCGAGTCACGATCGCGATGGTCGGAAAGTACGTCGACTTCCGTGATTCCTATATTTCGCTTACCGAAGCACTGAAGCATGCCGGTGTGCGTACGCGGACGCGGGTCGAAATCCGCTACGTCGAGGCTCAGGATATCGAGACACAAGGCACCGCCTGCATTGAGGACGTCGACGCGATTCTCGTACCCGGCGGTTTCGGAGATCGTGGCATTCTGGGCAAGGTTCTGGCTGCGCGCTTCGCCCGCGAGCGTGCTGTGCCTTACCTCGGAATCTGCCTCGGCATGCAGGTGGCCATCATCGAGTTCGCCCGCGATGTGCTCGGCATGCCGAAGGCCTACAGCACGGAATTCGATCCGTCAACGCCTGATCCGGTGATAGCGCTCATCAGCGAATGGCGCGATCGCGATGGCAGCACCCAGGCCCGCAGTGTTCAATCGGAGCTGGGCGGCACCATGCGGTTGGGTGCCCAGGATTGTCATCTCGGGGCCGGTACGCTGGCCCGCCAGCTCTATGGGCAGGACGTGATTCGCGAACGTCACCGGCATCGCTTCGAATTCAATAACCACTATCTCGATCGGTTCCGCGCCGCGGGCCTGGTTTTCTCGGGATTCTCCCTGGATGGGTTGGTCGAGCTCATCGAATTGCCGAAGCATCCCTGGTTCGTTGCCTGCCAGTTCCACCCGGAATTCCGTTCGAATCCACGCGACGGTCACCCGCTGTTCATCGGATTCGTCGAGGCTGCCCGCAGCGGTCTGCGCCACCAGGCGCTGCCGGCTGCGGCACGGGCATGAGGTTGGTGGATTTCGAGGTCGGCGCTGACCGGCCATTCTTCCTGATCGCCGGCCCCTGCGTCATCGAGAGCGAGGCCCTGGTGCTCGATGTTGCTGCGAGACTCCGCGATATCACCAAGCGTCTCGAGATACCTTTCGTATTCAAGGCATCTTTCGACAAGGCCAACCGCTCTTCTGGTTCGAGCTACCGTGGACCCGGCCTGGCGCAGGGCTTGCGGGCGCTCGAGGCAGTGCGCAGCAAGGTCGGTGTACCGGTGCTGACCGACGTACACGAAGACACGCCGCTTGAGGATGTCGCGGCGGTGGTCGATGTCCTGCAGACCCCGGCTTTCCTTTGCAGGCAGACCAATTTCATCCGCCGCGTCGCCGCCTGCGGCAAGCCGGTGAACATCAAGAAGGGCCAGTTCCTGTCGCCATGGGAAATGGGCAACGTCGTGGAAAAGGCCCGCGCGACCGGCAATGACAGCATCCTGGTCTGCGAGCGTGGTTTCAGCTTCGGCTACAACAACCTCGTCGCCGATATGCGTTCGCTGGCGATTCTGCGCAGTACCGGCTGCCCGGTGGTTTTCGACGCAACTCACTCGGTGCAGTTGCCCGGAGGCAAAGGCACGGCTTCAGGCGGGCAGCGGGAGTTCGTTCCGCCGTTGGCGCGCGCGGCGGTCGGGGCCGGAGTGGCGGGTGTTTTCATGGAGACGCACCCGGATCCTGCGGCGGCACTGAGCGATGGCCCGAACGCATGGCCTCTCGATCGCATGGAGCCCCTGCTGCGGACGCTGGCTGGCATCGATCGGGTCGTCAAGGGTGCAGGCTACGGGGAAGACGGGTTGACCGGTAACGGGGCGACATGAGTACGATTCGCCATATCCAGGGACGGGAGATCATCGATTCCCGTGGCAATCCCACTGTCGAGGCTGACGTAGAACTGGCGAGCGGCGCGAGCGGCCGGGCGGCCGTGCCATCGGGCGCGTCCACGGGCAGCCGCGAGGCCGTGGAACTGCGTGACGGCGACCAGTCCCGCTATCTCGGCAAGGGCGTGCTGAAGGCTGTCGCCAACGTGAACGGCGAACTGCGCAAAGCCGTGGTCGGCATGGATGCGGCGGACCAGGCTGGCATCGATGCCCGCATGCGTGCCCTCGATGGCACCGAGAACAAGTCCCGCCTGGGCGCCAACGCGATCCTGGCGATTTCGCTCGCAACCGCGCAGGCAGCCGCCAGGGAGCAGGCCAAAGCGCTGTACCGGACGCTCGGGGACGGACCGTACACGATGCCGGTCCCGATGATGAACATCATCAACGGCGGCGCGCACGCGGACAACAACGTCGATATCCAGGAATTCATGATCCTGCCGGTCGGCGCACCGCGATTCAGCGAGGCCTTGCGCTATGGCGCCGAAGTGTTCCACGCGCTGCGGTCGGTTCTGAAGTCGCGCAAGCTCAACACCGCTGTCGGCGACGAAGGCGGCTTCGCGCCTGACCTGCCCTCGAACGCCGCAGCGCTGGATACGATCCTGCTCGCGATCGAGAAAGCCGGACTTCGCGCCGGGCGGGACATCTACCTGGGGCTAGACGTGGCGAGTTCGGAATTTCATCGTGATGGTCGCTACCACCTCGAGGGCGAGGGTCGCAGCTTCTCACCGCCGGAGTTCGCGCAATACCTGGGCGGACTGGCTGCCAGTTACCCGGTGATCACTATCGAAGACGGCATGGCCGAAGGTGATTGGGACGGCTGGGCGACTCTTACCGCCGCGCTCGGTGGCAAGATCCAGCTCGTCGGTGACGACCTGTTCGTCACCAATACGACGATCCTCGCCGAGGGTATACGCCGCCGTATCGCCAATGCGATCCTCATCAAGCCCAACCAGATCGGTACGCTGACGGAGACGCTCGAAGCGATCTCGATGGCTACGAAGGCGGGTTACGCGGCAGTGGTGTCGCACCGCTCCGGCGAGACTTCGGACGTGACCATCGCCGACATCGCGGTGGGCACGTCGGCGACGCAGATCAAGACGGGTTCGCTATGTCGTTCCGATCGCATATCCAAGTACAATCAACTGCTTCGTATCGAGGAAATGCTGGGTGCTACGGTCGCCTATGCCGGCCGGCGCGCGTTTCCGGTCGATATCGGGGGCTGATCTATGTGGCGGGTGGTCGCGGGTATCCTGGTGACGTTGCTCCTGCTGTTGCAGGTACGTCTCTGGTTTTCGCCCGATGGATTGCGCGGCGTCGCGCAGTTGCGCACCCAGGTCGAAGCCCAGCAGGCGGAGAATGCCCAGCTGACGGAGCGGAACCGCCGCCTCGACGCCGAGGTCGCCGACCTGCGCCAGGGCTTTTCAGCGCTCGAAGAGCGCGCCCGGTCCGACCTTGGTCTGGTTGGCGCCAACGAGACTTTTTTCATCTACGCGGACAAGCGTGGTGCGCCAGCCGGTGCCGACGAGCGCTGACAGGGCCTGCCCGTGTCGATGCGGCGGGTTACCGGTCGAAACCGCCGGCAGCGCTTTCCTCAAGTAGGACTCAGCGTCGCAGGAGCACGTATACGGCACCCGTGCCCCCGTCGTGGGGCGGTGCGGACACGAATGCCATGACTTCATCCCATTGCCGCAGCCAGCGATTGACGCCTGCCTTGAGTACGGGCCCGCCGGCACCTGAGCCCAGTCCCTTGCCGTGTATCACCCGGACGCAGCGCATGCGCGCATGGTGGCTCTCGGCCAGAAAGCGCCGAAGTTCCCGCCAGGCCTGGTCGCTGGTCATGCCATGCAGGTCGATTTCCGCCCGCACCTTGACCTGTCCGCGCCGCAGTTCCCGAAATACCCTGGTCGATATTTCCTGCCTGCGGAAGACCAACTCCTCGCCGGTTTCCAGTTCCAGCTGGTCGGCGCTTATTCGCAAGGAATCCGCCAGCACGGCGCGCTCATCCGCACGCCGGAATCGCGCCCGCGGGGCTGGCGGCTTCGGTCGCAAATCGGCCTTGCGGTTACTGACGGGGCGCGCACCGGCGACAGCGTCGCGGAATAGCGCCGAGTCGTCCGAGTTGATATTTTTGGGCGGTTTGGCAGTCATGACGCGGTCGATCCTAAGTTGGCGCCGGTCAGCGGCCCGCCCGGAGTGAAGGACCCGCATGAAGATACTGCTTAGCAATGACGACGGCTACCAGGCAGAGGGCCTGGCCGTGCTCGCTGCCGCCTTGCGCGACCTGGCTGACCTGACCATAGTCGCTCCGGATCGCAACCACAGCGGCGCGAGCCATTCGCTGACGCTCCAAACACCCCTGCGTGTCGCCCAGACAGCGGATGGGCGTTACTACGTCAACGGCACACCGACAGACTGCGTGCAAATGGCCATCACGGGACTGCTCGATGTGCAACCGGACATGGTCATCGCCGGCATCAACCACGGCGCCAATCTCGGCGACGACGTGCTGTATTCCGGCACCCTTGCTGCGGCAGTCGAGGGGCGTTTTCTTGGATTGCCGGCCATGGCCGTTTCCCTCACTGCTCATGCACCCAGACATTTCGCGACAGCCGGTCGTGCCGCGCGCCTGCTGCTGGAGCGGCTCATGGCTGATCCGCTGCCTTCCGACACCATCCTCAACGTGAACGTTCCGGATGTCCCGTTCGAAGAGGTACGCGGGTTCGAGGCCACGCGACTGGGCTTACGCCATCGCTCCGAACCGATCGTCGAAACCCGTGATCCGAAGGGTCGGCCGGTGTTCTGGATCGGCGCGGCCGGCGCCGGGCAGGACGCCGGGCCGGGAACCGATTTTCACGCCGTGGAGCATGGCTGGGTGTCAGTGACGCCGCTGCAGATCGATATTACGCGGCACCGGGCACTGCCGGACCTGGCACGGTGGCTCAAGCGGTGACAGCGTCAGCAAACCGCCAGGGGATTGGCATGACGTCCGCCCGCACGCGCGAGCGGCTGGTGCAGCGGCTCGCGGCCAGCGGCATTCGCAACGCCGCGGTCCTCGAGCGTGTGCGCAACGTGCCCCGGCACCTGTTCATCGACGAAGCGCTGGCCAGCCGTGCCTATGAAGACAGCGCCCTGCCGATAGGGCAAGGCCAGACCATTTCACAGCCTTACATCGTTGCCCTCATGACCGAAGCGCTGCTGCAGGAGGGTGGCAGGCCGCTCGACAAGGTGCTGGAAGTCGGGACCGGCTGCGGGTACCAGACGGCTATCCTTGCGCCCCTGGTCGGTAAGTTGTTCACTATCGAGCGGATCGCATCGTTGCAGCGCGCGGCACGCTCGCGCCTGAATTCTCTCGGCATCGGCAACGTCCGCTATCGCCACGGCGACGGCTTCGAGGGCTGGCCGGGACAAGCGCCGTTCGATGCCATCCTCGTGGCAGCCGCCCCGGTCGATGTCCCCCCGGCACTGATCGAGCAGCTGGCACCCGGCGGGCGCCTCGTCATTCCGGTGGGCAGCGGCGCGCACCAGGTGTTGCTGCGGATCACCCGCGGACCCGGCGGGGTCGATCGCGAGCAGCTCGGTCAGGTCACTTTCGTGCCCCTGGTCGAAGGTGTCGACCGGGCGCGCCGGTGATCATCAGTCCACATACAGGGCTGCTACGACACGCCGGTTCTCCGAGGCCAGCACGTTGAAGGTGCGACAGGCAGCAGCGGTCGCCATCACTTCGAGCCCGACGCCGCGGGACATGATGTCGTGGGCGAGAGCGGCTGGCGGAAACACCTGCCGCTCGCCCGTGCCAAGCAGGATGACATCGGGTTGCAGCGCGAAGGCTGCGCGCAGATCGTCGGCGCCGAGTTCCGCGACGGCGGGAGGCGACCACGCGCGAACGATCGTATCGGCGCTGAGAATGACAGCTTGGCGCAAGGTTTCGCCGCCGACCAGCAATTCGCCCCGGTGATATCCGCGGATCAGGTTCGCGGGTCCGGTTTCGCGGTCCAGTTTCAAGGCCGGTCGTCCCCGTTTCGCGTGTGCCCGAGCATGGCGTCCGGGCGAGGATAGCGATGGCACGCGACTCTGTCATCCGCCACCGCGAAGTGCGCCGACGCTCGGTGCCTGCCGAATACTACGACGCGTTGCCGGACGACATGGACCCCGTGCTTCGGCGTGTCTACGCTGCGCGGCAGGTACGACCCGGCGAACTGGAGACAGCGCTCTCCTGTCTGCTGCCAGTCCGCTCACTCGGTGGTCTCGATCCGGCGGTTGGTCTGCTTTGCGCGGCTCGCTCGGGCGGCGCCAGTGTGCTGGTCGTCGGCGATTACGACGCCGATGGCGCGACAGCGAGTGCGTTGATGGTCGATACGCTGCGACGGTTCGGTTTCCCGCGTGTGGACTACCTCGTGCCAAACCGCTTCCAGTTCGGCTATGGCCTGTCGCCCGCCATTGCGGAGCTGGCTGCGGCCCGCGGGGCGGCACTACTCGTCACTGTCGACAACGGCGTGAACAGCTTCGACGGTGTCAAGCGCGCTCAGGAGCTGGGTATGCGGGTTTTGGTGACCGATCACCATCTGCCCGGCTGTCTGGTGCCTCCGGCAGATGCCATCGTGAATCCGAATTTGCAGGGTGACGGATTCGCCAGCAAGGCGCTGTGTGGCGTCGGCGTGGTGTTCTATCTCATGGCCGCGCTGGCACGAGAACTGGATCTGCGCGGCCAGCTGCCCTATGAATCGGCCCGCGGGATTCTCCAGGCGGGCCTGGATCTGGTCGCGCTCGGAACCGTCGCTGATCTGGTTCCGCTCGATCACAACAACAGGATTCTGGTCGCCGAGGGCCTTCGCCGTCTTCGGTCCGGCCGCGGGCGCGCCGGCATCGTCGCGTTGTTCAGGGTTGCCGGTCGCAATCCGACCGCGGCGCACGCGGCCGATTTCGGGTTCGCGATTGCGCCGCGTCTCAACGCTGCAGGCCGGCTTACCGACATGTCGCTGGGGGTCGAGTGCCTCCTGGCTGAAGACCCCGGTCGAGCGGCTCGTCTGGCGGCGGAGCTGGACTCCCTCAACAGCCAGCGCCGCGAATTGCAGTCCCGCATGACGGAGGAGGCCGAGCGACATCTGCGAGCGTTGTCCGCCAGTCTCGACGCCGGGCGTGTGGCGCCCGCCAGCTGCCTTTTCGATCCGGCCTGGCACGAGGGCATCGTCGGTCTGGTCGCGTCGCGAATCCGCGAACGCACAGGCAGGCCGGCCATCGCGTTCGCGCGCTCGGAAGGCCGGGATGTGATCAAGGGCTCGGCCCGCTCGGTCCCCGGCGTGCATGTCCGCGATGCGCTGGCGCTCGTTGCGGCTCGCGGCGAAGTCGAGGGCCTGGAGTTCGGCGGCCACGCGATGGCCGCCGGTGTCCGCATTCCCATGGCCGGGCTGGAACGATTCACAGCGGCCTTTTCCGCCGCCATCTCGGTTCAGCTCGCGCTGGCGGAGCCGGACGACATCCTGTGGACGGATGGCCCGCTCGATCCGGATCAGTGCAGCGTCGAAATGGCCGATCGCCTCCAGCTCGCCTCGCCGTGGGGGCAGGCCTTCCCGGAACCCTTGTTCCACAACCGCTTCGAGATCGTAGACCGGGTGGTGCTCAAGGGCTCACACCTGCGGCTCGTGCTAACGCACGAGCACGGGGGCGAACCGATCGAAGCTATCGCGTTCAATGAAACCCGCGAGCTGCCTGGCCACGCAGGGCTCGTCTACCGGCTGGGCGTCAACGACTTTGGCGGTCGCCGGCGCCGGCAATTGGTTGTCGAACATGTGCAACCTGAATAGCATGTGACGCTGTTTCAGCTGCCTGACTGCTATCCATGGAAACGAATCCCATCCGCCAGCTTCTCCGCGAGCTGGGCGAACGCCACCTGCTGCTACGGGGGTATCTTTGACCTCGATCGGAAGAGCGAGCGACTGACAGAGGTCGAGCACGCGCTCGAAGATCCTGCGATCTGGAACGATCCGCTACGCGCCGAGGCGCTCGGCCGTGAACGCTCTGCACTCGATCAGCTCGTCAGCCAGTTGCGACGACTGGAGCGGGGTATCGAGGATTCTCGCGATTTGCTCGAGCTGGCAGAAGCCGAAAGCGACGTAGCGGCTGTCCGCGAACTCGACCGCGACGTCAAGGCGATCGACCGGGAGCTTGCCGGCCTGGAGTTCAAGCGCATGTTCAGCGGCACGAACGACGCCGCCAATGCCTTCGTCGATATCCAGGCCGGTTCCGGCGGCACAGAAGCGCAGGACTGGGCTGAAATGCTGCTGCGCATGTACCTCAAGCATTGCGAAAAGAAGGGCTATTCGGCGGAATTGCTCGAAGCGTCCGCCGGCGAGGTTGCCGGAATCAAGAGCGCCACCATCCGGGTCGCCGGCGACTACGCCTATGGCTGGCTGCGAACGGAAACCGGGGTGCACCGCCTCGTGCGCAAGTCCCCGTTCGACTCCGGCAATCGCCGCCATACGTCGTTCGCGGCCGTCTTCGTGTCGCCGGAAATCGACGATGACATCGAGGTCGAGATCAATCCGGCCGACTTGAGGATCGACGTCTATCGTGCGAGCGGCGCCGGCGGGCAGCATGTCAACCGGACGGAGTCTGCGGTTCGCATCACGCACCTGCCGACGGGTGCCGTCGTGCAGTGCCAGAACGAGCGCTCGCAGCACAAGAACAAGGCCACTGCAATGAAGCAGCTGAAAGCGAAGCTCTACCAGTTGGAGGAGCAGAAGCGCAGGGCAGATACCCAGGCGCTGGAGGACGCCAAGGCCGACATCGGCTGGGGCAGCCAGATCCGCTCCTACGTTCTCGATCAGTCGCGGGTGAAGGACCTCAGGACGAACGTCGAGGCCGGCAACCCGGATGACGTACTCGACGGGGACCTCGACCGGTTCATCGAAGCGAGCCTCAAGCAGGGGCTGTAATATCGGCCGCTGAAAGCGGGCGGAGTGGCATGGAACAGGAACCTGAGGGCGAAAGTGAACACAGGCTCATCGCGGAGCGGCGGCGCAAGCTGGACGCAATGCGCGCGGCCGGTTTCCGTTTTCCGAACGACAGGCGCCGCAGCGCGCTGGCTGGCCAGCTGCACGCGACGTGGGCTGGTTACGAGACGACCGCGCTCGAAGCAAAGGCTGTAACGGTCAGCGTCGGCGGCCGGATGATGGCGAAGCGGGTCATGGGCAAGACCAGCTTCATCAAGCTGCAGGACCGCAGCGGCCAGATCCAGGTGTTTCTCCAGCAGGGCGCCATCGACGAGAACCAGTACCGGGAGTGCAAGGGCTGGGATCTTGGCGATATCGTCTGGGCCGAAGGCACTCTGTTCCGCACCCGCACTGGCGAGCTCAGTGTGCGGGCGACGGCTGTCACCCTGCTCGTCAAGTCCCTGCGACCGCTGCCCGAGAAATTCCACGGCCTTACCGACCAGGAGACCCGTTACCGTCAGCGCTACCTTGACCTCATCGTGAACGAGGAGTCGCGCGAGGTCTTCCGCAGCCGGTCGCGAATCGTGCAGTTCGTGCGGAATTACCTCGACGCGATGGAGTTCCTCGAGGTCGAGACGCCGATGATGCAGTCGATTCCCGGCGGCGCGATCGCCAGGCCCTTCGTGACACATCACAACGCGCTCGATCGGGATCTGTACCTGCGTATCGCGCCTGAGCTTTATCTCAAGCGACTCGTGGTCGGGGGCTTCGAGCGCGTTTACGAGTTGAACCGCAATTTCCGCAACGAAGGCGTGTCCGCCCAGCATAACCCCGAGTTCACCATGCTGGAGCTCTACATGGCCTTTGCGGACCACCTTGTGCTGATGGACATGCTTGAGCAGCTGCTCCGCAGCCTCGCCGAGTATCTGCTGGGATCGCCAGTCGTCAGCTGCCAGGGGCGCGGATTCGATCTCTCCGTCCCATTCCGCCGGGCCTCGATCGAGGACCTGGTCCTCGAGTCGAATCCGGGGATTCGGCGGGAGCAATTGCGTGATCTCGATACCCTGCGTGAGCGTTGTCGCGGTCTTGGTCTCGAAGTATCGGGTCGGGAGGGAGCCGGCAAGCTGCTTACCGCCATTTTCGAGAAGACAGCGGAGCAGCGCCTGGTGGATCCGACCTATGTCACCGGGTTTCCGGCGGAAGTCTCGCCGCTGGCCCGTCGCAGCGACTCGGATCCATTTCTCACCGATCGGTTCGAGCTTTATATCGCCGGCCGCGAGATCGCGAACGGGTTTTCGGAGCTGAACGACGCCGAGGACCAGGCGGAGCGCTTCAGGGCGCAGGTCCAGCAGAAGAGTGCGGGCGACGACGAGGCCATGTTCTACGATGAGGACTACGTCACTGCGCTCGAGTTCGGTATGCCGCCGACCGCCGGATTGGGTGTCGGAATCGACCGGCTCGTCATGTTCCTCACCGACCGGCCGTCGATCCGGGACGTCCTGTTGTTCCCGCACATGCGGGATTGAGTGCGCAGCGTCAGTCCCGGCTACGGCATGGTGTACGGCAGGGCGAGTCGTTCGAGTCCGATCGCCAGCTGTTCGTCGGCGAACATCGGCAGGGCGGCCGCGGTGGCCTGGATGACAGCGAGGGCTTCGCCGCCGCTGGCTGAGCGGGCGGTGTTTACGACCCGGCCGATTTCCCCATCCGTGCCGAAGACAGGTGAATTCACTGCCATCGACGCCGGCGTGCGCAACCGGTAGAGCCGGCGCTTCACCCTGCCTAGGTGGCGCGTGCGCGCGATGACTTCCTGTCCCGGGTAGCAGCCTTTGGTAAAGCTCACTGCGCCGATCAGGTCGAGGTTCAGCATCTGCGGAACGTATTTGTCGCTCGTGGCGGCAGAGACCATCGGGACGCCGCCCGCGATGTCAGCCCCTTCCCAGTCCGGGCCGGCAGGAAGTTCGTTGCCGGCGAGCAGGCGCTCCAGAAGATCGGGCGCGGATTCCTCGATGCTGACCCGGGATCGCAGGACGAACTTCTGCAACCGCTGCGCGATCGAGGAGACCAGATCTGCGGCAACACCAAGCAGGTACCGGTCCTGCCAGCGGGACAAAGAGCCGTTTGCAAGCACGCGACCCTGTGCGCTGGTCCACGCGTAGCGAAGGCAGTTGCCGTCGGTCAGGAGCCGCAGGTCCTGGGTCAGCTGTGCCTGCAGAAACGCCTGGCCATCAGGGCCGCTGATGCAAAGCAGGCGTAACGGATCGAGGCGGCCGGCGCGCGTTGGAGAGGTCACGTCAGGGAGCGCTAAAGCCGTTGAACATGCAACCGCGTGGTGAAAAGTCCGGCGCATTCTGGCACACTTTTTTGCATGTCAGCAGTCGCAACGCCGGCACCCGATCAGGGCACTGTCGTCGGGCAGGGTGGGCGCGGTCAGGAATCGCTCGGTCCGCCGGCTGCTGCCAATCCGGGTTCCGGGGCGCCTGCTCGCAAGCGTGAACTGGGCGGGCCGACAGGGCCTGAACCGACCCGCTTCGGCGACTGGGAGAAGCGCGGCCGTTGCATTGATTTCTGAAAGATTCGGCCGTTGCGGCTTGCGGGATCTATTGGCTGCGGATTGCGTTGAAGGGGCTTAGCCTGATGGCCGACCCGACGAGACCACTATCACCACATCTCAGCGTCTATCGCTGGCAGATCAGCAATACGCTGTCCATTCTTCACCGGGCGACAGGCGTATTCATGGCGTTCGGGGGCGTCGTACTGAGCCTGTGGCTGGTGGCTGCAGCAGCCGGGCCCGACAGCTACCTGCGCATCGTCGACTGGCTGGGCACGCCGATCGGCATGATCCTGCTGGTTGGCTGGTCATTCTCGTTTTTCTACCACCTGGCCAACGGCATTCGGCACCTGTTCTGGGACGCTGGAATGGGGTTCGCGCTTGATCGGGCACGAACTTCCGGCATCGCGGTGGTCGTCGCGGCCACGATCATGACGGTGATGTTCTGGGTCATTGCACTTTCTGGCGGAGGCGCCTGACGCATGAGCCTGCGATCTCCTCTTGGTCGGGTTCTCGGGCTCGGATCGGCCCGATCCGGCTTCGGCCACTGGTGGGCACAGCGGCTCACCGCCGCTGCGCTGGTCCCGCTCGGGCTGTGGTTCGCGTTCAGCATGGCCGGCCTTGCGAGCACTGATTACTGGTCTGTCACAGCCTGGATTGCTGAACCGCTCCACGCGACGTTGCTCCTACTGTTGTTGCTGTCCCTGCTGTATCACTCGAGCCTCGGCCTGCAGGTCGTGATCGAGGACTACGTGCACCATGGTGCAGCTCGACTGATAGCCCTGGTCGGCACTCAGTTCCTTCACGTGCTCATGGCAGTGGCCGGCATTTACGCCATCGTTACGGTTTCCGTCGGTGCCCAGGCATGAGTGCGAACGAGTACGCTTTCGTCGACCACAATTACGATGTTGTCGTCGTTGGCGCCGGCGGAGCCGGATTGCGCGCCACGTTCGGGCTGGTGGAGGCCGGATTGTCGACCGCCTGCATAACCAAGGTGTTTCCGACCCGCAGTCACACGGTTGCCGCGCAGGGCGGCATCAGTGCCGCTCTCGGCAACATGGGTGAGGACGACTGGCGCTGGCACATGTACGACACGATCAAGGGTTCGGACTGGCTCGGTGACCAGGACGCGATCGAGTACATGTGCAAAGAGGCACCACAGGCGGTCATTGAGCTCGAGCACTACGGCGTGCCGTTTTCACGTACCGACGATGGTCGCATCTACCAGAGGCCTTTCGGCGGCATGACCACGCATTACGGCAAGGGCACGGCACAGCGTACCTGCGCGGCTGCCGACCGGACCGGGCACGCGATGCTGCACACGCTCTACCAGCAATCGCTCAAGCACAACGCTACGTTTTTTATAGAGTATTTCGCCATTGACCTCGTCATGGAACATGGTGAGTGTCGCGGTGTCATCGCCATCGACATGGCGACCGGCCGGTTGCACCGCTTCCGCGCCCATCGGGTCATTCTCGCCACCGGGGGCTACGGCCGTGCCTATTTTTCCTGCACGTCCGCACATACCTGCACGGGTGACGGCAATGCAATGGTGCTGCGTGCCGGGCTGCCGCTGCAGGACATGGAGTTCGTGCAGTTCCATCCGACCGGTATCTATGGTTCGGGATGCCTGATAACAGAGGGTGCGCGCGGTGAGGGCGGGTACCTCACGAATTCGCGCGGCGAGCGCTTCATGGAGCGCTATGCACCGAACGCCAAGGACCTCGCATCGCGCGATGTCGTCAGCCGCTCGATGACGGTAGAGATCCGCGAAGGTCGGGGCGTGGGCGACGAGGCGGACCACATTCATCTGCACCTCGAGCACCTGGGCGCCGACGTCATTCATGAGCGGTTACCTGGTATTGCCGAGACAGCGCGCATCTTCGCCGGAGTGGATGTCACCAAGGGGCCGATTCCGGTCCTGCCGACGGTCCACTACAACATGGGCGGGATACCGACGAATTACCATGGCGAAGTGCTGACGCGTGCCGACGCCAATCCTGACACCGTGGTGCCGGGACTGATGGCGGTCGGCGAGGCTGCCTGTGTCTCTGTCCATGGCGCCAACCGCCTGGGGTCGAACTCACTTCTCGATCTCGTCGTTTTCGGGCGCGCGGCCGCGCGCCGCTGTGCCGAAGAACTGAAGGGGGCGGGGCGTCCACGGCCCTTGTCCGCGGCGGCAGGGGCGGGAGCGGTTGCCCGCCTCGACAGCCTGCGCCACGCAGATGGCGATCGGCCGACGGCGGAAATCCGGCTGGAAATGCAGAAGATCATGCAAAACCATGCGGCAGTGTTCCGAACCGGCCAGTCGCTTGCCGCGGGCGTGGCCAAGCTTGGCGCGACATTCAGCTCGTTCTCACGCGTAAAGGTCAGCGACCGCGGGCTCGTCTGGAATACGGATCTCATCGAGACGCTGGAACTCGAGAACCTGCTGGTCCAGGCACAGGCAACTATCCATGCGGCAGCCAACCGCGAGGAAAGCCGCGGCGCGCATGCACGCGAGGACTTTGCGCAGCGCGACGATGCCGGATGGATGAAGCACAGCCTCATCTGGGTCGGCGGGGATGGTGCAGTCCGTATCGATTACCGCCCCGTGCACATGCAGACGCTGACGCGCGACGTCGAACCGGTGCCACCGAAGGCCCGTGTTTACTGACGCCAACATGACAAGGAACGACAATGGCTGAATTCAGGCTGCCGGCGAATTCGCGTATCCAGCCGGGCCGGCGGTTTCCGATCGCGGCCGGCACAAGCCGGGTTCGCACATTTCATGTTTACCGCTTCGATCCCGCCAGCGGTGAAAACCCCCGCGTAGACAGCTTCGAGATCGATCTCGACCGCTGTGGGCCGATGGTTCTCGATGCGCTGATCAAGATCAAGAACGAGGTAGACCCGACACTCACATTCCGTCGCTCCTGCCGCGAGGGCATCTGCGGTTCCTGTGCGATGAACATAGACGGCGGAAATACGCTGGCCTGCATCCAGGCCATCGATGACATCAAGGGCGACATCCGTATTTATCCGCTGCCGCACATGCCGGTAGTCAAGGACCTGGTCCCGGACCTCACGAACTTCTATGCCCAGTATGCTTCGATCAAGCCCTGGCTGCAGACGCGTACGCCTGCACCGCCCGATCGGGAGCGGCTGCAGTCGAAGCGCGAGCAGGAAAAAATCAACAGCCCTTCGGCTTGCATACTTTGCGCCTGTTGCTCGACCAGCTGTCCCAGCTACTGGTGGAATTCCGATCGCTTCCTGGGACCCGCAGCGCTGCTTGCAGCCTATCGCTGGCTGGTCGACAGTCGCGACGAGGCGACAGGTGAGCGGCTGGATGATCTGGAAGATCCATTCCGGCTGTATCGGTGCCATACCATCATGAACTGCGCCACGGCCTGTCCGAAGGACCTGAATCCGTCCCGCGCGATCGCCGAGACGAAAAAGATGATTGCTGCCCGCCATCTCTGACCGGTGTCCCTGATCCATGCCGGATGATGTCGAGCTGAGGCGACTGCGCTGGCGATGCCGGCGCGGCATGCGCGAACTGGACACGCTGCTGCTCAGTTACCTGGATGAGCGTTTCGTTCTGGCCGACGATGCCGAGCAGGATGCTTTCCGGCGCTTCGTTTCCCTGCAGGATCCGGAGATATTCGCCTTGCTGACCGGTCGCCTGAGCAGTGACGATGCGGGAATTGCCCTGATCGTCTGCCAGCTGCGTGTCAAACGGGTTTCTGCAGGAACTGGTGCTTCGTCCGCCCGCTGACAGGGCGCGGCAGTTCGTTGCGCTTGTTGCGGGGCCCCTGGCCCTGGCCGCAGTCCTGGTCGCTGATAGCACCCGTCTGCCCCCGTGGGTTCCCTGGCTGGCTGTCGCACCGGTTTGTGCCCAGTTGCTGCGGGCGTTTTTCCGCCGCAGCCCCTGCGAAATGACCCTGTCGCCCGGGGGTGGATGGCAACTGCGCCTCCCGTCCGGAGAAGCGGTGGCAGCCACCCTGTTGACGAGCCGGGGTGCCGCCCGGGGTCTGATGATCACCCTGCACTGGCAGGCGGAGGGGGGCGGCCGCGGCTTCAGCGCCTGGCTCCTGCCTGGTGATGTCGATGGTGCAACCTGGCGCCGGCTGCGGGTGCGGCTCCTGATCGCTTAGAATCCCCGGCAATGCTGCGGCGAATCAGCTGACGATCTGTGCGCCGTTTCACATAGTCAGCATTGCGCACGAACTTTGTCGACGGGCTGCAGTCTATCGCCGTGTCTGCGGTCCCGAGGCGCCAACACGGCTTTTGGGTCCGCATGGCCGAACAGACCAGCGATCAGGTTCTCGTCGAACGGGTCCAGGGTGGTGATCGCCGGGCGTTCGATGTCCTGGTTCTCAAGTACCAGCAGCGGATACTGAAGCTGATCATGCGCCTAGTCCGCAATTCCGCCGATGCCGAAGACGTGGCCCAGGAGGCGTTCATACGCGCCTACCGGGCGTTGCCGTCGTTCCGGGGCGACAGCGCTTTCTATACCTGGCTCTATCGCATCGGGATCAACACCGCCAAGAATCATCTCGTTTCCGCGCAGCGGCGACCCTTCGACCAGGAGTTCGATCCGCAGGATCCGGATAATTATCAAATTAATGCCAGGTTCCGCGACGAGGAAACGCCGGAAGGTCTGGCGCTGCAGGAAGAATTGCGCGTCACGGTGGAGCGGGCCATAGCCGCATTGCCAGACGATCTGCGTACGGCCATTATGCTGCGCGAGATCGATGGCTTGAGTTACGAACAGATCGCGCAGGCAATGGATTGTCCCGTTGGCACGGTCCGGTCGCGAATTTTCCGGGCTCGTGAGGCGGTGGATCGCAGCATCGACCAACTGAACGGGGTCGGCGAGCAGGCAGGCAGGAAGTAATCATGAGCAAGCCCATCGACGAACAGTTGTCTGCATTCGTGGACGACGAGCTTCCGGCCCGGGAAGTTGACCTTTTGTTGAGGCAAATCGAGCGGGACCCGTCTGGACGGGGACGCCTGGTTCGCTATGTGCTGATTGGAGACACGCTCCGCGATTCGGCACGGCGCGCCGCGCCGGACACGCGTCTGGCTGATCGCGTTCGCTCCGCGCTCGAGTCCGAGGCAGCGCCGGCTTCAGCACTGCGACCTGCCTGGCACCGCCGGGGTTGGATGGCCGGTGCGGCTGCTGCTGTCGCTGGCGTCGCCATGTTCGTGCTGCTCGGAACGTTACCCCGGCAGTCGGAACCGCAGCTTGTGCCAGCCGATACAGTCGCGTTGGTGGCGGACTCTGCGGTGGATCCTGTGACGACCACCTTCCCGCGACGTCTGGGTCCCGCAGCGGCGGCGCGCCTGACAGGGTATCTGGTTGCCCATCGTGCCCATGCCAGCGACATTTCCCTGAATACGATGGACTCGCGGTTGCTCGCGGCGCGTGCTGAGCGCGCGTCGTGGAGCCTCCCGCAGCAGTTGTCGCCTGAGCGCTGAGCGCCAATGAACCGGATTTCGATGCGGCTGCCTGGCGCGGCGCTTTCTGCCCTCCTGACGTTCACCGTTGCACAGGCCGCGGATTCGCCCGCGGCATGGCTGGATCGCATGAGTCGAGCGGTGGAGCACCTGAGCTACAAGGGCCAGCTCGTCCATGTGAACGAGACCGATACCAGCGTGCTCAGCATCGTGCATCGTTCCCGAAACGGCGAAGTGGCCGAAAGGATCACGTCGGTCGACATGGGAAGGGAGATCATCCGCACCAACGACGAGGTGATTTTTATCCTGCCGGACAAGCGGACGGTCCTGGTGGAAGCACGTGATGACCGCAATCGCAACCAGAGCCCGCTGCGGGCGAATCTTCCCGGCGCCATCAAGCCCGACAGGCGTCTTTACGGAGTGGCGTTCGACGGGGTGGAGAGTATCGCCGGACGACGAGCCCAGATCGTCGCCATTCGACCCCTTGACCCTTACCGGTACGGTTACCGCATATCAATAGACCGGCAGACCGGGATGCCGCTCAAGACCCAGTTGCTGGACGAGGACGGTCGCGCCCTCGAGCAGATCTTCTTCAGCGCCATCAGGTTTCAGGCGTCGATCGCGGACAAGGACGTTCAACCGTCGGTAAAGCTCGGCACGCTCACGATGTTGCGCTTCGCGCCGGCTGGGGGGCAGGCCGAGAACCAGCCGGCGGAGTCCTGGGGTTCTGCAGATCTGCCGCCGGGGTTCCGCATGACCAGTTCGCAGGCAAAGCTCGGCGCGAATCTGCCAGCTGGGCTCCAGCAGGTGGTCTATTCCGATGGCCTTGCGACGGTTTCTGTTTTCATCGAGCCGGCGGTCGCTGCTTCGGAGCAGGCTGAAGGGTTGTCGCGTATTGGGGCAGCCAACGCCTACAGCACTACGGCCAACGGTATCATGGTGACTGCCATAGGCGAGGTCCCGGCCCAGACCGTAGAGAAGCTGGCCAGGTCAGCCCGCTCCGCCCCAGCGCCCTCCGCGCGCTGAATCTGCGGAGCTGGCAGGTGCGTCGAACCCTCGTGCTGCTGGGGCGACCCGGGTGTCATCTCTGCGAGGAAGCGCTCGAACGGCTGGAGCCCATCTGCCGTTCGGCCGGGTTCGGTTTGCGTGCGGCAGACGTCGATGCCAGCGATATCTGGCGTGAACGTCACGGATTGCGAATACCGGTCCTTCTGGATGGCGAAACCGAGTTGGGTGCCTGGCCATTTGACTGGAACGCCCTGGCCACCCGGTTGGTCGGGCGCTGAACCCCCCCCCGGCCGGGCGCGTCCGTCCGGTTATAATGCCCGCCTTTTTTGCACCCTTTCGACGCGACATGAGCGCCGATCTCCGCCACATCCGCAATTTCGCGATCATCGCGCACATCGATCACGGCAAGTCGACGCTGGCCGACCGCTTCATCGAGTTGTGCGGCGGGCTCGACGCCCGCGAAATGAGCAACCAGGTGCTCGATTCTATGGACCTCGAAAAGGAGCGGGGCATCACCATCAAGGCTCAGACGGTGTCGCTCCCGTTCCAGGCCGATGACGGGCAGCGATACCAGCTGAATCTGATCGACACGCCCGGCCACGTGGATTTTTCCTATGAAGTATCGCGTTCGCTGGCCGCCTGCGAGGGCGCGCTCCTGCTTGTGGATGCTGCGCAGGGCGTTGAGGCGCAGAGCGTTGCGAATTCCTACTCGGCCATCGAAGCGGGGCTCGAGGTGGTTCCGGTCATCAACAAGATCGACCTGCCAAGCGCTGATCCCCCGAAAGTTCGCCGGGAAATCGAAGAGATCATCGGCATAGACACGCAGGACTGCGCCCTGGTCAGCGCAAAGACCGGGCTCGGTGTGCGTGATCTCATGCACCTGCTTGTCCGGCGCATTCCGGCTCCTTCCGGTAATCGCAGTGCGCCGTTGCAGGCCCTGATCATCGATTCATGGTTTGACAACTATGTCGGGGTCGTTTCTCTGGTCCGTGTGGTCAACGGAACGCTCAACAGCGGCGCGAAAATCCGCATGTGGTCGACCGGGCGTACGTATGCGGTGGGGGAGGTCGGCACGTTCACCCCGAAAGCGAAGCCGCGCGAAAGCCTGTGCGCCGGCGAAGTCGGCTATGTGATTGCCGGCATCAAGGAGGTTCACGGCGCCCCGGTAGGCGACACGATTACCCTCGACGCCCAGCCCTGTGCGGCTCCGTTGCCAGGATTCCTCCAGATCAAACCGCGTGTTTTCGCCGGCCTTTTTCCGGCGCAGTCGGACGATTTCGAGGCATTGCGGGTCGCCCTGGACAAGCTCAGCCTGAACGATGCCGCCCTGCGTTTCGAAGTGGAGTCGTCGGCCGCACTCGGTTTCGGCTTCCGCTGCGGGTTCCTCGGGCTTCTGCACATGGAGATCGTGCAGGAGCGGCTGGAGCGCGAGTACGGACTGAATCTGATCTCGACTGCGCCAACCGTCGTGTTCGAGATCGTGACGACCGACGGCGAGACGCGACTCATCGAGAACCCTGCTTCGCTGCCACCGCCGAACGAAATCGCTGAAGTGCGGGAGCCATACATCACGGCAAGTATCCTGGTCCCGCAGGAGTACATCGGGCCCGTCATGCAGTTATGCGTCGGCAAGAGGGGCGTGCAGAAACGAATCGAATACCTGGCAAACCAGGTCTCGATGGAGTACGACATTCCGATGGCGGAAGTCGTCTTCGACTTTTTCGACAGGCTGAAGTCACTGAGCCGGGGATACGCCTCATTCGACTACCAGTTCTCCCGCTTCGTGCCCGGCGATCTGGTCAAGCTCGATATCCTGATAAACAAGGAACGCGTCGATGCACTGTCACTCATAGTGCATCGTGATTCGTCACAGCGGCGCGGACGCGAAATCGTCGAGCGTCTCCAGGACGTGATTCCGCGGCAGATGTTCGAGGTGGCGCTGCAGGCGGCCATCGGGTCCCACATCATCGCCCGGGCGACGGTCAAGGCCGTCCGGAAGAACGTGCTGGCGAAGTGCTACGGCGGCGACGTTACGCGCAAGCGAAAGTTGCTGGAAAAGCAGAAGGCGGGCAAGAAGCGCATGAAGCAATTCGGCTCGGTCGAGATACCCCAGGAGGCGTTCCTCGCCGTGCTGAACTCCAGCCGCGGTACAAAGGAATCATGAGGATCCGGCATGGTACAGTCCGTCCGGTTTTGCCCGTGAAGGGGAACTGAGCAGTGGATTTCGCTTTCTGGCTGGTTGCGGCGACCGCCGTCTCCGGCGTCATCTGGGGTCTGGATTCGGTGCTGTTTCGCGCCCGCCGCGCCGAGGGCGCGCCGCAGCCGATCGTCGTCGATTACGCGCGCTCGTTTTTCCCGGTGTTGTTGATCGTATTGATCATCCGGTCCTTCCTCTACGAGCCGTTCCGCATTCCATCTGGCTCGATGATGCCCACGCTGCTGGTCGGAGACTTCATCTTCGTCAACAAGTTCGATTACGGATTGCGGTTGCCGGTTCTGAACACGAAGATCGTCGGCATCGGCGAACCGCAGCGCGGTGACGTCATCGTCTTCCGCTTTCCTCCGGATCCCAGCATCAACTACATCAAGCGCCTGATCGGCCTCCCCGGCGACACCATACGCTACCGCGGCAAGAGGCTTTACGTGAACGACGAGCCGGTGCCGGTGTCGCCCTCGGGCACGTATTTCGGGGGGTGTCCTTTTCAGCCGGATGCGATGAAGTACGAGGAGCGGCTTGGTGATCTGCGCCATGCCATACTGAATTGCAGTCGCAATCAGGGCCGGGAGGGCGAGTTCGTCGTGCCGGCGGGCCACTATTTCATGATGGGTGACAACCGGGACAACAGCGAGGACGGCCGCTACTTCGGCTACGTACCCGAAGCCAATATCGTCGGGCGGGCCGTGCGTATATGGATGAGCTGGGACTTCAGCCGTCTGCCGCAATGGCGGCGCATCGGTGGCAGGGTGGAGTAGGGCGAAACCAGACGGGGAGCGAGACATGCGGAGCAGACAGCAGGGCATCACTTTCATTGGCTTGCTGATCATCGCGGCGATGGTTGGCACCATCGGATACGCGGGGTTGCAGCTGACGCCGATCTATCTCGAGAACACGAAGATCAAGCGCATCCTCAAGGACGTCAAGCTGGATCTCGACGGACAGAATCCGTCGCCACAGAGCATCAGGCGGGCTATCGACAAGCGAATCAACATCGAAATGGTGTATGACATCAAGGGCCGTGACTTCGACGTGGAACAGAGCAGTGGCGGTTACATCGTTGCAGCGCGGTATGAGAAGGCTGCTCCATTCGTCGCGAATGTGTCGCTGCTGGCCACCTTTGACGACGAGGTCGAGATTCGCAAGTGAACCCTGCCGCGGCCTGGTCGCGGGAGCGGCTTGGCCATGATTTCACCGATTCATCGCTACTTGACCTGGCGCTGACTCATCGCAGCGCGTCAGCGCGCAATAACGAGCGGCTGGAATTCCTTGGCGATGCCGTGCTGGGCATGGTCGTCGCACGCGCCGTCTTCGAACGGCGACCGGACGCAGCCGAGGGACTGCTGAGTCGCCTGCGTGCCCGCCTGGTGCGGGGAGAGACCCTTGCTGAAGTTGCCAGGGAGATCGGCATCGCGGAAGTCCTGCGACTCGGCAGCGGGGAATCGCGTACGGGCGGTTTCCAGCGCGCTTCAACCCTGTCAAACGCTGTGGAAGCGGTGCTGGGCGCCATTTATCTCGATGCCGGATTTGCTGCCGCCGAGAAGGTTATTCTGGCGTTGCTTGCCGATCGGCTGGACCGGCTGCCGGACGAGGATGAGCTGTCGGATCCCAAGACCCGGCTCCAGGAGTGGTTGCAGGCCAGGGGTCTCCGGCCACCGGTCTATGTCGTCGTCGCAGTTGCGGGTGCGTCCCATGCGCAGACCTTCGAAGTCACCTGCAGCGTCGAGTGCAGCGATCAGGTATTCGCGGGCCACGGCTCGAGCCGCCGGCACGCCGAGCAGGAAGCGGCGACCCATGCGCTGGCTTGCATTCGCGATGAGTAACGGCTTCCGGTCGGGTTTCGTGGCTGTCGTCGGCAAGCCGAATGCCGGCAAGTCGACCCTGGTCAATGCGCTGGTCGGCGAGAAGGTCAGCATCGTCACCCACCGGCCCCAGACCACCCGTCATCGCATCGTCGGAATTCGCAACCGCGCGGACAGCCAGATCGTCTTCGTGGATACACCGGGACTCCATGCCGCAGCCGGCAAGCTGATCAATCGAACGATGAATCGTGCGGCCGCCGGCTCCATGGCCGACGCCGACCTGGTGCTGCTGGTGATCGAAGCGGGGGGATGGCAGCGTGCCGACTCCGTGGTGCTGGAGCGCCTGGCGAAGGCGAGTGCCCCGGTCATCCTCGTCGTCAACAAGACGGATCAGGTGAAGCCAAAATCGCGACTCCTGCCGCTCCTGGCCGCCTGTCAGGCCCGTCATGAGTATGCCGGGATAGTCCCGGTTTCGGCCTTGAGCGGGGACAACCTGGAGGAGTTGCTTCGCCTGATCGTCGCCCAGCTGCCGCCGGGCGATCGCTACTACCCGCCGGACATGACGACTGACCGCGGGCGGGAATTCCGCCTGGCCGAAGCGCTGCGCGAGCAGCTGATGGCGACCTTCGGGCGTGAAGTCCCGTACGGGGTGGCGGTCGAAATTACAGCCCTGGAAGAGGAGCCTGGGCTTTTGAAGGTCGATGCGATGATTTGGGTGGCCAAGGCGAGCCAGCGACCGATCGTGATCGGCCGCGGCGGCGAAAAATTGAAGGCCGTCAGCACCGCGGCACGCCTCGAGATGGAAAGGATAGTCGGCAGCAAGGTTTTCCTTCAGACCCACGTCAAGGTCCGCCGTAACTGGGCAGATGACGCCCGCTCGCTGCGCCAGTTCGGTTACGAGATCGAGTGAGTCATGGCTGCCTTCGAGCGGGTCACGTTGGAGCCGGCCTGGGTGTTGCACGGCCGAGCGTGGCGGGAGTCGAGCGAGGTGCTCGATGTCTTCACCCGGAATCACGGCTTGCAAAGTGTCGTTGCGCGGGGAATGCGCCGGCCGGGGAGCCGTCTGAGGGCGCTCCTCCAGCCTTTCAGTCCGGTATTGCTCACCTGGGGTGGCCGGGGCAGTTCGCTGTCCACCTTGCATGCAGCAGAGGCGGCCGGCGTACCGCCGGCCTTGCGCGGTGCAGCGCTCATGTCGGGTTTCTATGCCAGCGAGCTGTTGCTGCGTTTCCTTCACCGCGGTGATTCGCATGCCGACCTGTTCGACGCCTACGGCTTTCTGCTGGCGCAGCTGGCCGCCGGCACGAACGAGTCGGCGCTGCGCAGGTTTGAAGTCGATCTGCTGGCGGGAACCGGATACGGGCTCCTGCTCGATCGCGAAGCCGTGACAGGCGAGCCTCTCGATCCGGCGAGAAATTACCGTTACCTGCCGGAGGCTGGTCCTGTAGCGGCACGCGAGGCGCTGGCTGCCGATGATGGCTATTCAGGCGCCGACCTGCTCGCCATGTGGCGCGGTGACTGGACCGAGGCCTCCACGCTGGTGACTGCCCGGCGTCTGCTGCGGGCCGTTCTGGCGCATCACCTGGGAGAGCGTCCGCTGCGTACCCGGGCGGTTTTTTCCGCCCTGCGAGGTCTGCCAGCCCGCCATTGATGCGTTGCGCACGGCGCCGCGCCGGTGCGATCATGCGGCGCGGTCGCTGCCCGGCCGCCACTTTCCGGATTGGTCAGGCATCGGTCATGCATGAGCTTTTGCTCGGGGTCAACGTCGATCACGTCGCTACCCTGCGACAGGCCCGTCGTACCACCTATCCGGATCCTGCGATGGCTGCCGCTATCGCTGAACAGAACGGTGCCGACAGCATCACCGTGCACCTGCGCGAAGACCGGCGCCACATCCAGGAATACGACCTCGAGCGCCTGGCCGAGCGTCTGACCACCCGCATGAACCTCGAGCTTGCGGTTGCCGAGCCTGTGCTGCGAATAGCAGAACGACTGCGCCCCGCAGATTGTTGCCTTGTCCCGGAACGGCGTGAGGAGGTCACGACCGAAGGTGGACTCGATGTCGCCGGCGATATCACCCGGGTTCGCGAAGTTTGCGCGCGGCTCGCGGCCGCAGGCATACGTGTTGCGCCGTTCATCGATCCGGACGAGCGGCAGATCGATGCCTGTCGGTCAGCAGGTGCTTTGGCTGTCGAACTGCACACGGGGCGCTACGCCGAAGCAGATTCCGAGTCCCGTCGCGGGCTGGAGCTCACGCGGATCATCGTGGCCGCCCGCCACGCCCGGCAGCTAGGCCTCAAGGTCCATGCCGGTCACGGCCTTAACTACGACAACGTCCGGGCAGTGGCGGCGATCGCCGACATGAGCGAGCTCAATATCGGCCATGCGATCATTGCCCAATCGCTGTTCGACGGACTCGCCAAGGCCGTTGCCACGATGAAGCAGCTGATGGTGACAGCACGGAGGGCGGGGTCGTGATTTACGGCATAGGCACCGACATCCTGCGCACGGAGCGCGTCGCGGCAACCTTCGAGCGCTTCGGTGAACGATTCGTCGATCGCCTGCTGATGCCGGAGGAGCGTGCGCTGTACGGGCGCACGCGCCAGGCAGTGCGATTTCTCGCGATGCGCTTCGCGGCCAAGGAAGCTATCGTGAAGGCAATGGGCACGGGCTTCGCCAATGGCATGTGGATTCGGGACGCCGGAGTCGTTCCCGACCGGCTGGGACGCCCCGAAATAGTCTTTTCGCAGCGCGGCCAGCGTCTGTGCAAGCGTCTCGGCATTGCTGGCGGGCACCTGACCCTGTCGGACGAAGCAGGCCTGGTCGTCGCGGTTGCAGTCCTGATGCGCAGCACGCCGGGGAGCAAGCCATGACGACACTTGTATTCGACATCGAAACCATTCCCGATGTTGCTCTCGGCCGGCGTCTGTACGGCCTCGAAGGCATTCCTGACGAAGATGTCGCCCGCGTGATGGCTTTCCAGCAGATGCAGGAGACTGGCACCGAGTTCCTGCCGCCACACCAGCAGCGCATCGTCGCCATCTCTGTCGCATTGCGACGCCAGGATCAGCTGCAGGTCTGGAGTCTCGGTGAGCCCGGCGATTCGGAACAGGAGATCGTCCGTCGCTTCTTCGAAGGCATCGACAAGTACACGCCTGACCTGGTTTCCTGGAACGGCAGCGGCTTCGATCTCCCGGTCCTGCAGTACCGGGCCATGCTTCACGGTGTTGTTTCGCAGCGTTACTGGGACACCGGGGACGAGGATCGAGAATTCCGCTTCAACAACTACCTCAGCAGGTTCCATTGGCGGCACATCGACCTGATGGATGTGCTTTCCGGGTTCCAGGGGCGAGGGCGTGCCAGCCTCGACGGCATGGCTACGCTGCTCGGCTTTCCGGGAAAGCTCGGCATGGACGGAAGCAAGGTGTGGGAGGCGTGGCGGGCAGGGCAGATTGCGGCCATTCGTGCCTACTGTGAAACCGATGTCATGAATACCTGGCTCGTATTCCTGCGCTTTCAGCTTATCCGCGGGCACCTCGATGGAAAAGCGCACGCTGCGGAACTCGCTCGAGTCCGTGCTTTCCTCGGGCAGGCCGACAAGCCTCATTGGCGCGAGTTCGATGCGGCCTGGCAGGCGGCCGGCGGCTGACGATCCGGCATGGGAGGACGTCGCGCCTACAAACGCCTCGCAGCCGCGGCAATCGAGACGGCAGCGGTCGCCGACATGACGGTTGAAGGCCAGGGGATTGCAACCGCATCTGGCAAACGGATCTTCGTGGCTGGCGCCATCACCGGTGAAACCGTCTCCTTCCGCCGCACCAAAGCCCGTCGCAACTACGACGAGGCAGAGCTTGTCGGCGTCGAGAACGGGTCGGTAGATCGTGTTGCGCCGATTTGCCGGTACTTTGGTACCTGCGGCGGCTGCAGTCTCCAGCACGTTTCCTCCGCCGGCCAGCTGCGGCTCAAAGAGCGCGTACTGCTGGAGAACCTGCGGCGCATCGGCGGGGTCGAACCCCGGGAGTTGCTGCCGCCGGTTGCATCGCCTGAGCGCGGGTACCGGCGTCGCGCACGCCTGGCGCTGCGCATGGTGGAGGGGAAGGGTCGCGTGCTGGTCGGGTTTTCGGAGCGCGACAGCTCGCGCATCACCGACATGTTGAGCTGCGAGACTCTGCATCCGCGCGCGGCTGCCCTCATCGAACCGCTCAGCGAGCTGGTTGGTTCGTTGTCGATAGCCCAGCGGATTCCGCAGGTAGAGGTCGTGGTGGCAGACAACGCACTGTCGCTGTTGCTGCGGGTGCTCGATCCGCCAGGGGCGCTGGATCGTGAACGGCTCGCGGCGTTCCGTGAACGGCACGATTGCCGGCTGCTGCTGCAGACTGCGGGGCCGGACAGCATTGCCGGCCTCGAGCCGGAGCGTGACGAGGGGGATCTGTGGTACGACAGCGACGGGTTGCGGCTTGGATTCGGGCCCGCCGACTTCATACAGGTGAATGCTGCGGTGAACTGCAAGCTCGTTGCCCGGGTAAGGCAGGAGATGTGTGGGGCGCCGGGCCGGCGGTTGCTTGACCTGTACTGCGGCATCGGCAACTTCACGCTGCCGCTCGCTCGCAACTCGCTGGTGTTGGGAGTGGAGGGCGAACAAAGGATGGTCGATATCGCCCGGCGCAACGCAGTTTTTAACGGACTCGGCGCGAGCGCCCGCTTCGCGCGGGCCGACTTGTCGGTGGCGGAAGCGGCCGAGGCCTGGCGCGGGGAGCGCTTCGACGCCGTGCTGCTCGACCCGCCGCGCGCAGGGGCGGCGGCCATGCTGGCCGCGGTCGCGGCGACCGGCGCCGACCGCATCGTGTATGTTTCCTGTCACCCAGCCACACTAGCCCGGGATGCAGGTACGTTCGTCAAGGAACTCGGGTTCGAGCTGGTGCGGGCCGGTGTATTCGATATGTTTCCGGCCACCGCCCACGTCGAATCCCTCGCGGTATTCGACCGGGCATAGGCAACAGGCACGATGGTCGAAATCCGGATCAACCTGGCTTTGCAGCGCCTGATACTGCGCACCGGCGACGACCGCCAGATCCAATGGTCCGTGTCGACTTCCCGCTACGGGCCGGGAGAGAAATCCGGAAGCGGTTGCACACCGCGTGGCTGCCATGTGGTGCGCGCGATGATCGGTCACGGGCTGCCGTCCGGGGCAGTCCTTCGTGGCCGCCGCCCCACCGGGGAAATATGGACGCCGGCGCTTGCCGTGCTTCATCCTGACCAGGACTGGATACTGACGCGCATACTCTGGCTTTCCGGAAGCGAACCTGGCCGCAACAGGCTGGGGGATGTCGATACCATGCGTCGGTACATCTACATCCACGGCACGCCGGACACCGAGCCGATGGGTGTGCCCATGTCGCACGGGTGTGTGCGCATGCGCAACGCGGACGTGCTCGACCTGTTCGATAAGGTGCCGGTCGGTACGCCGGTTCGCATCGATCCGTCATGACATCGGGGGGTGGGGATGACGCTCGGACCACTGATGATCGACCTGGCCGGCCTTGTGCTGTCCGCGGAGGAACGCGAGCGGCTGGCACATCCGCTGGTGGGCGGGGTCATATTGTTTGCCCGCAACTACGAAAGCCCGCAGCAGCTGCGCGAACTCACGGCGGCAATCCGTCGCGTGCGCCAGCCCGCGCCGCTGGTCGCCGTTGATCAGGAGGGAGGTCGCGTGCAGCGTTTTCGCGCTGGCTTCACGGCGCTGCCGGCTCTGCGATGGCTCGGGCACGAATACGACCGCGACGCCGACAACGCCAGGCATCTGGCCTTCAGTTGCGCATGGCTGATGGCGCGGGAACTGATCGAGGTGGGCGTAGACCTCAGCTTTGCGCCCTGTGTCGATCTCGACTGGGGTATCAGTGAGGTCATCGGTGATCGTGCGTTTCATCGCGATCCAGAGGCTGTTTCGGCACTGGCGCTGTCCTACCTGCAGGGCATGCGCTCGGCCGGCATGTCGGCCGTCGCCAAACACTTTCCCGGGCACGGTGCCGTCCGCGCAGATTCGCACCATGAGTTGCCGGTGGATCGCCGCGTGCTGGCAGCCGTCGAGGATGATCTCGCACCCTATCGACGCCTGATCGACAACGGGCTTGGCGGGGTCATGGTCGCGCATGTGAGATTTCCCGAGGTCGATGCGCGCATAGCCAGTCTGTCGCCTGTCTGGATCCGACGGTTGTTGCGTCAACGGCTCGAGTTCAATGGCGCTATATTTACCGACGACCTGAGCATGCAGGGAGCAGCGGTTGCCGGCACGGTCACTGACCGTGTTCGCGCCGCTCTGGATGCAGGCGCCGACATGGCGTTGGTATGCAACGACCCGGCTGCCGCAGCGGCTGCGATCGACGCGCTGGCTGGTTACCAGGACCCGTCCGCCCACGTGCGCCTGGTGGCATTGCGGGCTGTACCCCGGCGTTCAGCCGTCGCGCTGGCGGAGGACCCCGGCTGGCAGAAGGCCCACGCCCGCCTCACTGCTGCCCTGGAGCGGCCGCCTTTGGATCTCCATGGCTGAGTTAGTGCAGCCGCCGCCGGGGGCGCGACTGGTCAAGGAGCCCGCGGACATCCGCGAGGCCTGGGACCGGCTTGCCGCCGCGTTGCAGGTGCACGTGGACCGCGGACCCTGTGTCCTGGTCGGGGTCCTGCTCGGCGGGATGTTCCCGCTGGTTGAGATCGCGAGCCGGCTGCGCGGCGACTTCGAGATCGACTGCTGCCGCCTTTCCCGCTACGGGGGCGGAACCACCGGGGGCGAGTTGCGCTGGCTGCAGGCGCCACGTGCCGATCTCGCCGGACGCACAGCGCTCATCGTGGACGACATCTACGACGAGGGAAAGACGCTGGCTGAATTGCACGCATGGTGCCTCGGCGCGGGTGCGGCCGACGTACGAATCGCCGTTCTGGCGCACAAGCGCCATGGGCGGCCCGTCGCCGCCGTCAGGCCCGACTATGTCGGCGTGGAAGTCGGCGATGAATACGTGTTCGGCTGCGGAATGGACCTCGACGGACGCTGGCGGCATCTCGACTCGCTCTACACACTGGATCATGGAGTCCCTGGCGCGTGAAGCGTATCGCGATCATCGGCGGAACCGGCTCACAGGTACTGCTGAAGGGACGGCGGCCGACCGCGTTGCCGCTCACCGAGGGCCGCTGGGGCCGCGCCTCCGCGGAACTGCTGCGGTGGGAGCAGGGCGCGCTGGAAGTCGTGTTCCTTGCCCGGCACGGTGGCAATGGCGGTATCGCGCCACACCGCGTGAACTATCGCGCGAACATCGACGCGTTGCGGGAAGTCGCACCGCAGGCTGTGATAGCCGTGAACGCCGTCGGCGGCATCACCTCGGCCGCACGCCCCGGGCGCATCGTCCTGCCGGACCAGTTGATCGATTACACCTGGGGTCGCGATCACACGTTCTTCGACGGGGAGGCTGCGCCCCTGCGGCACGTCGAGTTCGATCCGCCATTCGGACCCGTGCGCCAACAGCTCGCGGCGGCGGCGTCCAGCGCTGGAGTCGATGTACTCACCCGTGGAACCTATGGGTGTACGCAGGGACCGCGGCTGGAGACGGCAGCGGAAATCGATCGGCTGGCGCTCGACGGCTGTGACGTGGTCGGCATGACCGGCATGCCGGAGGCAGCGCTGGCCCGCGAGGCGGGGCTCGACTATGCGATCTGCGCGCTGGTGGTCAATCCGGCGGCCGGGCGCCTGTCCGGCAACGGGTCCATTCACGCTGAAATCAGCCGGCATCTCGATATCGCGGGTGCCGGATTGCAACGCCTGCTCGGCGCGTTTTGCAGCGAATTCTGAGAATCTGACTCGCGTTGTCACGCGGCGGTGACGGGCTTCACAGACCCGACTGATCGCTGCCCATAAGATCCCTGCTCGGTGGTTATGTCGCGCTGACACCATCGTCGCCTGCTGCCGATCCATGGACGTAATCCTAGTTAGATAACCTTTATAAGCCGATGAAATATATTGATAAAAATATCCTCATCCAGGCTTTGGATCAGCTGCCTGTCGGTACCGTGCTGGTGGATGCCCGGCAGGAGCATTGGCCGGTCATCTACATGAATTCCATCATCGCTCAGCTCACTGGTCTTGATGCGCAGACGCTGCTCGGCTGCCCGTGGCAGGGGTTGCTGGCAGATCCCGCTGAACTCGACGCGCAACGGGAGCGCCTGCTCGGGAGCCCGACCCTCGTCGTTCGGCATCTCAAGCAACGCTGGCAGTCACGATCCGGGGAACCGGTCGACCTGACGCTGCAGGTATCGCCACTGTTTGCGCGACCCGGCCATCCTGCTTATTGGCTGATCAGCGTCGATATCGACCAACTGGCAGACGGATCGGGCGAGGATACTTTGCGGCTTGCGCTGCGTGATGCGCAGTTGCGACTACTCCATCTGGATCGCAGCGATGCCATTACCGGGCTTGCCAGTCGCCAGGCGTTCCTGGAAGCCGTCCAGCGGCACTGGGCCATAGCGGGGCCCGAACAACGTCGCATCAGTGTGCTGGTATTCCAGGTTGAAGCGCTCGAGCGATACCGGGAACTCTACGGGCGCCATGCTGCGGACTCCTGTCTGCGCAAGATAGGCCACGCCCTCAATGGCTCGCTGCGGCGGACCGGCGATGTTACTGCCCGTGTGGCTGACAACCGCTTTGCGGCGCTCGTCGGTGCAGCCGAGGAGCACCAGGCGCGGGGGTTCGCCGCGCAGATCGCTCGCAAGGTGCGCGAGCTTGCCATCCATCACCCGCGATCCAGCGGCGGCCGATACGTATCCGTCAATATAGGGTTCGCCAGCGCGGTTCCGCCGTGGGGTGAGTCGGAGAATCATCTTCTGCAGCAGGCAGAAGCTGACGTCGCCAGCGGCGCGGGTGATCGCCGTGCCGACATGCAGGCGGGCCAGGGCTGAACTGACCGGCGCTCAGGGTTCTGCTGAAACGGCGGCAGCAGGCCCGACGGTCAGGAGCAGGCCGACCGTCGGGCTGTCGAAATAGTGGAGGTCGCCGGCTCGCAGTCGTCGCTGCTGGCGCAGCACGCCACCTTCCTGATCCTGGAGCGCGACCCTCCCATACAGATAGCGTTCGCGGTACACCGTAATCTGACCCGCGAGCCCCGATTCCTGGAGCCGCTGCGGCAAGGCCGTGGGCAGCACTCTCTCGCCGGAGAGCAGTGGCTGGCGCCAGCCGCCGTGGTAAAGCAGCGTATAGCCGCCGCCCCGGCGTAACTCCGCGGCAGCGCCACCGAGTTGCAACGAGGACAGCGGCAGTTCCGGCCAGCTGTTGCCGGTGGAGTCGATGGCTGCGCGCATCGGTTCATTCCGTCGCTCGCTCGTGCTGCCCGCGATATCGGTTCGGCGGAATACGACGATCTCGATATCGCAGGCCTCTCCCGAGGCCGGGCTCTGCGCTGGCGCTGCGGCAAGCCAGACGAGACAGGCGAGTGCAGGCAGGCTGCGAAGGTGTCCGGTACTGACCATGGACCTCATTGTGTCACGCCAGACGGTGATCGCTGCGCTGTCGCCTGCGGAGGCGCGCCAATGCGCGTCAGCAGTTCAGTTACCACCCGAATGCGGGTCAGCGGTGATTCCATCGGTGCGCGGAACAGCAGACGCTGACGCGGGTCCAGACGATAGTTTCTCGGATCCCTCTGGATCAGTGCGACGATCCGGGCGGGGTCCGCGGTGGTGCCTTTTGCGAACTCCAGGCTGCCACTGCCTGGTCCGGCCTTGATCCGGGCGATGCCCGCCTGCCGGGCTTGCAGCCGCAGGGCTGTCAACGCGAGCAGGTTCGCAGTGGCTTCAGGAAGATGTCCGAATCGGTCCTTGAGTTCCGCCCTCAGCGCGTCCAGGTCGGCATCGTGTCTGGCACTGGCTATGCGCTTGTACAGCACCAGGCGCAGATGCACGTCGGGGAGATACTCCTCGGGAAGAAATGCAGGGATGTGCAGGTCGACTTCGGCCGACAGGCTGTCGTCGCCCGCGGGATCCGGCTCCTGACCTGCGCGCAACGCCTGAACGGTCCGGGCAAGCATCTCGTTGTAAAGGGCAAAGCCGATTTCCTGGATCTGACCGCTCTGATCCTCGCCGAGCAACTCGCCGGCGCCGCGGATCTCCAGGTCATGGGTGGCCAGGACGAAGCCGGCGCCCAGGTCATCAAGTGCTTCGAGGGCCTCCAGGCGCTTGCGCGCGTCGCCCTGCAGGTTGTCCCTTGGCGGTGCGATGAGATAGGCGAACGCCTGGTGATGGGAGCGCCCGACGCGGCCGCGAAGCTGGTGTAGCTGGGCCAGCCCGAACTGCTCGGCGTGATCGATCACGATCGTATTGGCGGTTGGGACGTCCAGGCCGCTTTCGATGATCGCCGTGCAGATCAGCAGATCGAAACGGCGATGGTAGAAATCGAGCATCACCCGCTCCAGATCACGCTCAGGCATCTGCCCGTGCGCGATGCCGATGCGCGCTTCCGGGACGATGGCCGCGACCTGCTCTGCTACGGAGGCGATGTCCTGCACGCGGTTGTGCACGAAATACACCTGGCCACTGCGTTTCAGTTCGCGCAGGCAGGCCTCCCGGATCAATTGTGCGGACCACGTGCTGACGAACGTCCTGATCGCCAGCCTCGAAGCGGGAGCTGTCGTGATCAGCGACAGTTCCCGGATGTTGCCGAGCGCCATGTTGAGCGTGCGGGGGATGGGCGTGGCGGTGAGCGTCAATACATCAACTTCCGAGCGCAGGTTCTTCAGGCGCTCCTTGTCGCGCACCCCGAAGCGATGCTCTTCGTCGATGATGACCAGTCCCAGGTTCTTGAACCGCACGTCGGCCTGCAGGAGCCGGTGCGTGCCGACGACGATATCGACCTGTCCGTCGGCGGCCTTCTCGAGGACCGTGCGGTGCTCCTGCGGGCTGCGGAATCGTGACAGGGATTCCACCCGCACCGGCCAGTCCGCAAAGCGATCGGCGAATGTCTGGTAGTGCTGCTGCGCCAGAAGGGTTGTCGGCACTAGCACCGCAACCTGCCGGCCGCTGGCGACAGCGGCGAAAGCGGCACGCAACGCTACCTCGGTCTTGCCGAAGCCGACATCGCCGCAGACCAGGCGGTCCATCGGCTGCTCGCTCGCGAGATCCGCAAGGACGTCATCGATGGCACGCGCCTGGTCATCGGTCAGGGCGAACGGGAAACCCGCGGCGAAAGCCTCGTACTGGGCTGGCTCGGCCCGCGCGATGTGGCCCTGCCGGGCGGCGCGGCGGGAGTACAGGTCGAGCAGCTCGGCGGCGATGTCGCGTATGCGCTCAGCAGCCCGTCGGCGCGCTTTTTGCCACTGGTCGGTCCCCAGGCGGTGCAGTGGCGCCTGCTCGGGGGCAGCGCCGGTGTATCGGGAGATCAGGTGAAGGCTGCTGACCGGCACATGGAGACGGTCCCCACCGGCGTATTCAAGCGTGACAAATTCGCCGGCGGCTCCATCGAGGTCAAGTTGCGTCAGCCCGACGTAACGACCGATTCCGTGCATCGTGTGCACGACCGGTGCGCCGGCGCGCAGGTCGGTCAATTGCGCGATGACAGCTTCTGCATCCCGGCCCCTGCGGCGACGCGGGCGCGGTTTGAGCGGCTGGCCGAAGAGGTCCTGGTCGCCGAACACTGCGATTGCAGACTCCGGCAGCGCCATGCCCTGGCCTATGGGTGCATCGCACAAGCTGAATCGGGCCGCGCTGCCGAGGAATCCTTGCCAGTCTGGCGAGGTTTGCGGCGCCTCACCTGCCTGACGCAGAGCGTCGGCGAGCCACTCCCGCCGACTGGCCGATTCAACGGCCAGCAGGACACGCTCCTTTCGCTCCAGCAGCGCCGCGACAAGTTCGCCGGCGCCGTCGTCCTGCCGGGAGACGCAGGGCAGCATCGGCGCCGGGGCGGCCGGCAGCGTCACGACCGCTCGCTCGCCGGTCGCGGCCACTGGCGATCCGAGCAGGATGCGTGGCCAGGTGCGAAGCCTCTCCTGGTGCTCCTCCGGCGGCGCGTAAACCTCGGATGGGAGGAGCAGGGGTTGTTCGCGATCGTGCCCGAGCTGCTCGTGGCGTTCGACTACCTGGTGCCAGGCGCTGGCAAGCGCTGCCGTTACGTCACCGACCTCCACGACGAGCGCGGTCGGCGGCAGGTAGTCGCAGAACGTCGCCGTTGCGTCGAAAAACAGCGGCAGGTAGTTCTCGACACCGCCGGGCAAGCGTCCCTCGGAGACTTCGCGGTAAATGCGCGACGCGGCCGGATTGCCTTCGAATCGCCGCCGGTAGCGACGTCGAAACTCGCGAATGGAATCGGCATGCGTCGGAAATTCCCGCGCTTCAAGGGTGTCGACAGCTTCGATGGACTCCGCGGAAAGCTGGGTGTCCGGGTCGAAGCGCCGCAATGACACCACCTGCTCGTCGAGGAAGTCGACGCGCACCGGCTGGTCGTGGCCGGTCGGGAAGAAGTCGATGAGCGACCCGCGAACGGAGTAGTCCCCGGGAGCAGAGACCTGGGTTACCCGCCGGTAGCCGGCCTGTTCGAGCCGGTGGCGAAATCCGTCCAGGCCCAGCGGCTCGTCCCGCGAGATGCGCAGGGCGCCCTTGCGCAGATGTGCCAGTGGCGCCAGGCGTGGCAGCAGCGTCGGCGCAGCAGCCAGGAGCAGTCTTGCCGAGCCCGCCGCCAGGTTTCTCAGGACCGCCAGCCGTGTCGAAACCAGATCCTGGTGCGGGCTGAAGCTGTCGTACGGCAGAACTTCCAGGTCCGGAAGTATCGCGCAACCACCAGTTGCGCCCATGAAGAACCTGAGTTGCCCCTCGAGTTGCTCGGCTTCCGCGACTGTCGCCGTGATCGCGACAACGCAGCCTGCGCTGGCAGCGGCGACCTCCGCCAGTGCGAGGGCATTGGCGCATCCGGTCGCGCCGGACCACGTTACCGACTTCCCGGGCGCTGGTGTCGTCGCGGTGCTGAAGATCGTGCGGCGCGCCATTCTCTGGCTCGGCTGTGGGGCGCGAATTATCCCACAGCCGTCACCGTCGCAGCGGTCACGAACCTGGCTTCAGTCCGCGCGACGACTCAGGGCTTGCGCACGACGGCGTGGACGACGTGGTCGTACTCGAAGAAAACGATGAAGCCGGGGTACGACCAGCGGGTGATGGGCGGCTGTCCGACAGCCGCATCGCGTGCAGCCGGCTCGCCCCAGCGTGACGTCACCTGCGCCATGCTGAGACCACGTCCGGGTCGTTCCGACGCCGTGGCGCGGGCCGACTGCATTTCCTCGATGATGAGCGTGTCGGCCCATGCCGGCGCGGACAGCGCAACCAGAGCCAGGAGTGCGAACAGGCAGGTCCGACGCATCGTGTTAACCTCCGCGGCTGTTATTAAGGTCAATATAGCATCGCATTGAAAGGCAAAGTGCCGGGGCTGTCCTTGGAACCGCATAACATTTTTTGGCCCGCCCGACTTGGGCGGCAGCCGGGGCCGCGGCCATGAAACGACCAGTCTCGGCTTGGGTTGGTCTGCGCTATCTCCGGACCCAGCGGTCCAACCAGTTCGCCTCGTTCGTTACGATCGCGTCGGTGATCGGCGTGGCGCTCGGTGTTGCGGCACTGATCGTCGTCCTGTCGGTCATGAACGGATTCGAGAACGAGCTGCGCCAGCGGCTGACCAGCATCACCGGCCATGCATGGGTATCGCAGCCGGGCGGCGTTGCCGACTGGCGGCGACTGCGGGACAGCGCCCTCGCCGAGCCGGGCATCGAAGCCGCATCGCCGGTGATCGAGATCGAAGCCATATTGGCCCGGGGTCCGGGCGTCGCGGGCGCTTTGCTGACGGGGGCGCTGCCGGACCTGGAGGCGCCTGATTCGCCACTGCGTGCAGGTATCCGCGAGGGTTCGCTCGACTCACTTGTCCCGGGCAGCCGTGCGATCCTGCTCGGTGATTCACTGGCCGCCCGGCTGGGGGTGCGCACGGGCGATACGCTCAATGTGCTGGTGCCGACCAGGACCGCCGGCAGGGGTCTCCAGTCCCGGCTGTGGCAGTTCACTGTGGTTGGCCTTTTCGAGCTGGGTGTCAAGGACCACGACGGCTTGCGCGCGCTCTTGCACCTGCGTGACGCCGCCGATCTGGCGGGCATGGGCGATCGCGTCGCCGGCCTGCGTCTTACCACAACCGATATCTTCGACGCGCCGGGCCTCGCGCGGTCATGGGCCGCGCGACAGCCGACGCCGCCCGAAGTGCGCGACTGGACGGAGGATCATGCAACCTACTTCCGCGCAGTCCAGATCGAGAAGCTGATGATGATGCTGCTGCTGTCGCTGATCATCGCGGTGGCGGCGTTCAATATCGTCGCAACGCTCGTGATGGTTGTGACCGACAAACGGGGCAGTATCGCGATACTGCGCACTCTCGGCTGCTCCCGCGGCGCGATCATCCGGATATTCGCCGTACAGGGGCTGGCGATAGGCTGGCTGGGGGTGGCCGCCGGCGTTGCAAGCGGCGTACTGCTGGCGCTCAACATCGGCACGGTTGCGCCCTGGCTGGAGGCCGTATTCGGATTCCAGTTCATGCCGGGCGACGTGTACTACATGACCGCGCTGCCGTCGGAGCTGCGCTGGATGGACGTCGCCACGATCGGCGTGCTCGCCCTGGTTCTCACGGGGTTCGCAACGATTTACCCGGCCAGCCGGGCCGCGGTCGTGGCGCCAGCCGAAGTACTGCGGTACGAGTGAGCTCCAGAGATTCATGATCCGGCCCTACGAGATCGCTATTGCGTTTCGCTACCTCCGCTCGAAGGCGCGGAATCGGTTCGTGTCCTTCATATCGCTGATATCGGTTGCAGGAATCGCCGTAGCTGTCGCGGTGCTTATTGCGGTGCTTTCTGCCATGAACGGCTTCGAGTACGAAGTCAGGGACCGCATTCTGGGAGTGCTTGCGCACGGTACCGTGACGGGGTTGGACGGACGCATCGGTGACTGGCGGGAACTCGAGGCCATTGCGGCGGCCGACCCGGAGGTAGTGGCTACGGCTCCGTTCGTGCGCGGGGAAGCAATGCTGGTCGGCGCGTCGGCGATCAAGGGGGTGGAAGTCCGGGGGATTGATCCTGCCGCCGAACTTGCGACCACGAGTGTCGCGCAGATACTGCGGGAAGGTGATTTCGGTGCCCTCCATGCCGGCGGCTACCGCGTCGTGATCGGGCGTGCCCTCGCTCGCACCCTGGACGTTTCGTTGGGCGACGGCGTGATATTGCTCGTTCCCGAGGGCATGGCTACGCCGGCGGGCGTGGTGCCCCGCATGCGTCGCTTCGAGGTCGTCGGGATCTTCGATGCCGGCATGTACGAATATGATGGCAGTCTGGCTTTCATCCATCGCGCCGATGCGGCCAGGCTGTTCCGCTTCGGTGAGGCGGTGAGCGGCGTTCGCTTCGCGTTCACTGATCCGAATCTGGCGCCGGAAGCGGTGGTTCGGGTGGCAAGGGCGTACGGCGGCGGTGTCTACGTCAGCGACTGGACCCGCGAGCACCAGAATTTCTTCCGGTCCATCCAGCTGACACGATCGATCATGTTCGTGATCCTGATGCTCGTGGTCGGTGTGGCCGCGTTCAATATCGTTTCCACCCTGGTCATGGTCGTGCGGGAGAAGCGGGCGGAAACAGCGATCCTGCGAACGCTTGGCGCCTCGCCTTCATCGATCGTCGGGATCTTCATGTCGCAGGGCGCGGCCATCGGCTTGCTCGGCACTGTAATCGGCGTCGCGGCCGGGGTTGCGCTGGCGGTGAATCTCGATGTGATCGTCGGTGCCCTGGAAGGCGCGATGGGAATAAAGTTTCTTGCGCCTGACATCTACTTCATCAGCGACTTCCCGACGCGGCTGATGTGGTCGGATGTAGCCATCATCGCGATGATCACCCTAGCGTTGACGCTGGCGTCAACGATATATCCGGCCTGGCGCGGCGCTGCGCAGGCGCCTGCTGAAGCCTTGCGCTATCACTGACGACATGACCGCGGGACTCGACCATGACGCATGAAGCAATCAGCGACGGTGACTTGCCGCTCGCCTGCCGCGGCCTGGCGCGCGATTACACGGAAGGTCCGGCGACCGTTCGGGTCCTCGAGAGCGTCGACCTCGATGTCCGGCGTGGTGAGCGAATCGCCATAGTCGGCGCGTCCGGCACGGGGAAGACGACCCTGCTGCAACTTCTCGGCGGCCTTGATACGCCGACCCGGGGAAGGGTGCGGGTTTTCGGGCGGGACCTCGCCGCCATGAGCCAGACCGAGCGTGGCATGGTCCGCAACCAGTCCATCGGCTTCGTCTACCAGTTCCACCACCTGTTGCCGGAATTCACTGCGCTGGAAAACGTTGCCATGCCGCTGCTTCTGCGTCGCCTCGACCTCGACGAGGTGCGGGAGCGGGCAGCGCGGTTCCTCGCGCGGGTAGGCATGGATCATCGGATCGATCACAAGCCCGGCGAGCTTTCGGGTGGCGAGAGGCAACGCGTGGCCGTCGCACGAGCGCTGGTGACCGAGCCGGCCGTGGTACTGGCGGACGAACCGACGGGGAACCTCGATCACCGGACCGGTGACCGGGTTTTCAGGCTGATGCTGGATCTGAACGCGGGGACTCAGACCAGCCTTGTTGTCGTGACTCACGATATGGCACGGGCCCGGAGCATGGATCGCGTGCTGCAGCTCGAAGACGGCTCGATCCGCGATATCACCTCAGGTTGAATCCGTCGGCGAGGCTTGCCGCGCGCGTCGGCGGGCGAGGCGACGCCCGGCCGCCCGTCGCCACACGCCGTTGACGACGAGATAGAGGGTGCCTCCGCCGACGACCGAGAGGATTCCGCCACCCAGGAACAGGGGTTGCCAGATCACGCCGAGCTGGCCCCATATCCAGTCGAGCGACATCGTTTCAGGCCAGGTCTGTGGCGGCACCCGGAGCAGCCAGGCTCCAAGCTGGTACTCGCCGTAGAACACCGGCACCATCGTGATCGGGCCGTTGATCCAAGCCGCGAGCGCGGCGACGCCGAGGTTGACTCCAGCCACGAGCGCCACCAGGACGGCGATCGGCGTATGCCCGGTTATCGGCAGCAGCGATATGCCGAAGCCGATGGCCAGTGCACCGCTTACGCTACGCCGATTCACGGCAAAGTAGGCCGGGCGGCTCAGCAGCGCTGCGAATGGTCGCAGATACCACGCTTTGCGATTCTGGCGATATCGGCGGGAAATGCGGCGGAGATAACGGCGGGGCATTGCTTAGACTGCAGGGACAGGGTCAGGCGCGAATCGCCCGGCCAATTATTGTCGATTCGCGGGCCCGCTGCACATGATCGCCCTCGCATTCCAGGTATTGCTCGTGGCCGTGGCGGTCCAGTGGCTGGATACACGCTGGTTGCTGGCATGGTGGCCGCTGGCATTGCCGACAGCGGCGCTGCTCGGCGCTGGTCACTCGATTGGCCGCCGGGCAGGCCTGCTGATTCTCGTTTCCGCCTGGTGTCTTGCACGTGCCGATGGGGTGATTTCGACGCGGCTTACAGCAGAGCAGTCCACCACCGATCACACGGTCACGGGTGTGATCTGTGATTTCCCGCGGGGCGATGCGGAAGCGTTGCGGTTCGTCCTGCAACTCGACGACAGCCTGTCCACGTTCCCGAGCCGCCTGCATCTGTCCTGGTACGACGATGCGCCGGAACTGGTCCCTGGAGAACGCTGGAGATTGCGCGTACGCCTGAAGCCGCCGCATGGCGCCGCGAATCCTGCGGGCTTCGATTTCGAACGCTGGCTGTATGCAGGCCGTATCGGGGCAACGGGGTACGTGCGCGAGGACTCGCTGAACCAGCGCGTGGGAGCGGCACTTGGCCGTTGCGCCGTCGGACGCCTGCGCGCCCGCATCGCAGCGGCGATCGAAACGGTCCTCGACGGCCACCGCGCAGCCGGTCATGTGCTGGGCATCGTCGTCGGCGCAACGCACGCTATCGACGAGCGGGACTGGGAGCTGCTTCGCGACACCGGAACCACCCACCTGCTGGCGATTTCCGGGCTGAACATTGCAATGGTCGTAGCGCCGTTGCTGCTCCTCGGCCGCTGGCTGCAGCGCCGGATGCCCGAACAGCGCTGGCTGGATCCGGGCCTCAGCTGGACAGCGCTGGCGGTTGCGGCCCTCTACAGCGCGCTGTCGGGATTCGCGGTGAGCACATTGCGGGCCTTTGCCATGCTCGCCTGTGTCCTGCTGTTCGCGGTGCGCCGTCGGCTGTCTGCCCCGATGGACGTTCTGGCACTGGCGTCGATCGTCGTCATGCTGGTCGATCCGCCAGCGGTCATAGGCCCGGGTTTCTGGTTGTCCTTCGTCGCAGTTGCCTGGCTGATCACGGCCTGCATGGGCACCGTCGAATCCGGCCTGGTCGCCGGCCCGGCCGCTCCCGCCCGGCAATGGATCGGCGATCTGCTGCGTGCCCAGGGCGTGCTGTGTCTCGGGCTCGCGCCCCTGGCCGTAGCCTGGTTCGATGAAATCTCGCTCGTCGCGCCGTTGACCAACCTGATCGCCGTCCCCACTTTCACTCTGATAGTCATGCCCCTGGCGCTGATCGGCACGGCGTTGCTTCCGCTCGCGCCGGGGTTGGCGGCGCTGCTGCTGGAGGCAGCCGCGGGCTCGGTGGCATTGCTCCTGGATTTTCTCGCGGCGACTACGGCCGGGGGGCAGGGCGCCTGGTCGCCGCCGGTCACTTCGGCCATTGCGGTAGCGTTTACGGCCGCTGCTGCCTTGCTGCTGGCATCGCGCGGGCCGGTGCCCGGACGTGCCGCTGGCATCGCCTGCCTGTTGCCGCTGGTTGCCGGAACCGGTGGCGACCGCCCGCCACTGGCCGTCACCGTACTCGACGTCGGGCAGGGACTTGCCGTGCTTGTCGAAACGGCGCGTCATGCTCTGCTCTACGACACCGGTCCAGCCTTTCGTATGCGCGATGCCGGTGAGTCGGTGGTGGTGCCGGTTGCAGCACGGTCCGGGCTGCGCGCTCTCGATGCGGTTGTTGTATCCCACGACGATGCGGATCATCGCGGCGGGCTTGAGTCCGTGCTGCGAGGGATCCGCGTCGGGAGGCTGATTGCGCCGTCAGCCCTGCGCGGCGTTGCCGCCAGTCCTTGCCGGCGTGGGCAGGAGTGGGCGTGGGATGGCGTTTCCTTCGCGTTTCTCAGTCCGGACAACACGGGTTTCAGCTCGGACAACGATAGCTCTTGCGTGCTGCTCGTCTCGCTGGGCGACTTCGCCGTGCTTCTGCCGGGCGACATCGAGCGTTCGCGCGAGTCCTGGTTGGCAGGGCGGAGCGGACTCGGCGCGGCAACGATCGTCATCGCGCCGCACCATGGGAGCCGCAGCTCCTCGAGCGAGCCGTTCGTGTCGGCTACGCGCCCCGGATTCGTCGTGTTTTCGGCCGGCTACAGGAACCGCTGGGGCTTTCCGGCGGCAGAAGTGCAGGAGCGCTGGCGCGCCACAGGCGCCGAGCTTCTGTCCACACATGACTGCGGCGCGATCCGTTTCGAGTTCCCCGCGGCCGTTTCGACACCGCGGGTTCACTACGAGAGGCTGGATGCTGCGCATCTGTGGACCCGGCGCGGCGCGCCGGGTGGCTGTGGGCAGCCGAAGCAGGCGGAGACTCGGTTAAACTGACGCCGATCCGGCGGTTATAGTGGCCGGCGGTGGGTAGCGCAGGGCGTCGGGATGCTGGAGATCATCAAGGCTGGCGGCTGGTTGATGGTGCCGATCATCGGCTGCTCCGTCATGGCGCTCGCCATCGTGCTGGAGCGGCTCTGGACCCTGCGGAAACGGCGCGTACTGCCGGAAGATCTCACCCGCCAGGTCTGGGAGTGGGTGAGCCGTAACGAGCTGAACCACCGGCATATCGGCGAGTTGCAGTCCGGTTCGCCGCTTGGACAGCTGCTGGCCGCCGGTCTCGTCAACCGCCATCGGGACCGCGAGATCATGAAAGAAGCCATCGAGGACACCGGCCGCCACGTCGTCCATGAACTCGAGCGCTACCTGCCACTGCTCAGCACGATCGCCGCCGTCTCACCCCTGCTCGGACTGCTCGGCACCGTAACCGGCATGGTGCAGGTCTTCGCTGCCATCAGCGCCGGTGGTGCCGTCGGTGACGCGTCGGCCCTTGCCGGCGGAATATCGCAGGCGCTCATCACCACCGTCGGCGGGCTGTGGGTCGCCATACCCTGCCTGGTGGCATACCGATACCTGCGCGATCGCGTGGACGGTCTCGTCGTCGCCATGGAAAAGGAAACCATTACCCTGCTGGAAGCCCTGCATCGGCGTCAGTTCCTCGATACCCTTGGCCGGCGTAATGAAGCTTCAGCCGCGTAGGCTGCCCGAAGAGCCGAACGTCAACCTGATTTCCCTCGTGGACGTCGTCCTGCTGCTCGTGGTTTTTTTCGTGCTGACGACAAGCTTCGTCCGTCAGTCACAGCTGGCAGTCCACCTGCCGGAGGCAGCCACGACTTCGCCGCAGGATCTCCGTCCTGACCCGCCGCTGGAGATAACGGTTACCGATCGCGGCATCTTTTTCGTCAACGGGCGGGCGCTGGTCGATAACCGGCCGGAGACGCTGAAGACGGCGCTATTGAGGCTCGAGCCGGATGGCGGCATCCGCGAGGTCACCATCTCCGCCGACGCAAGGGCGGCACACCAGGATGTGGTCACGGCAATGGATGTCGTAGGCCGACTTGGTGCGACGGACGTTCGTATCGCTACCGTGCGTCCGCGGGAGCCCTAGCGCCTGCATGGCTCTGAACGCTGCCGAATCGAGGGCTCTCTACCGTCGCCTGCTCGGGCTGTCGTTCCCGTACTGGCGGATGTTCGTGCTGGCCGCCATCGGCATGATCCTGTATGCATTGACCGACACCGCATTCGCCTGGCTGGTCAACCAGCTGCTGAAGGCCGTCACGCCGGGCGAGCTGACACCTGAGCAACAGGAGCTTGCCCGCGGGATCCCCTATGCCATCGTCGCCCTGTTCATCGTACGGGGCCTGGGCGAATTCGCCTCGACCTACGGGCTGGGGTGGATCGCTCGGCGCGTGATCATGAACCTGCGGCAGCAGGTGTTCGACCGATTACTGCAGCTGCCGGCGCGCTTCTTCGACCAGTCGTCGTCCGGCGTGCTGCTTTCGCGGCTGACTTTCAATATCGAGCAGATCGCGGAGTCGACCTCCAGCGTGGTCACCGTGATGATTCGCGAAATTCTCACGGCCCTTGGGCTCACTGCCTACATGATCTACCTGAGTCCGCCGCTTGCGCTGTTCATCTTCGTCGCCGTACCGCTCATGGTCGGCATCACCCGCACGCTCGGGCGCCTGTTCCGCCGGTACAGCGAACGAATCCAGCAGTCGATGGGCGACGTCACACGGGTTTCGCAGGAGGCCTTGCAGAGTCAGCGGGTCATCAAGATATTCAACGCGCGCGATTATGAGAACAGGCGCTTCCATGCTGCCAATGAGCAAAACCGGCGGATGCATATGCGGCTCGTCGTCACGAAAGCCAGTGGCGACGCCGTCGTGGCTTTCGTGGCTGCGGTGGGACTCGCGGCTGTTGCCGCGGTTGCCATGTCCGACTCGGTCCGCCAGGCGATGGATTTCGGCGATTTCGGCGGATTCATCACCGCGCTTCTGATGCTGATGCGGCCATTGCGGCTGCTGACCGGCATCAATGCGACGATCCAGCGCGGACTGGCGGCCGGAGAAAGCGTATTCGCGGTTCTCGATCAGCCGGAGGAGCCGGACAGCGGGAGCATAGATGTCGGCCGAGTTCGGGGTGCGGTCGAATTTCGTGGAGTCAGTTTCACGTACGACGAGGCAAAGGGGGCCGTGCTCCGCGACATAGACATCGATGTGCCCCCCGGCCAGACCGTCGCCATCGTCGGCCGGTCGGGCAGTGGCAAGTCGACGCTGGTCAATCTCCTGCCACGCTTCTATGAGCCCGATGCAGGTCACATCCTCGTGGATGGTCGGCCTGTCACCGAATACCGGTTGCGCTGCCTGCGCGAGCAGATCAGCGTCGTGAGCCAGGAGGTCACGCTTTTCAACGACACGGTGGCGAACAACATCGCCTATGGCGCATTGAACGGTGCCGCCCGTGCCGACATCGAGCGGGTGGTTCGCGCGGCGCACCTCGAGGACCTGATCGCACGGTTGCCTGAGGGTCTGGACACCGTCGTCGGGGATCGGGGGTTGCTCCTGTCCGGCGGTCAGCGGCAACGAATAGCGATCGCCCGCGCGCTTCTGAAAGACGCTCCCATATTGATACTCGACGAGGCTACCTCGTCGCTCGACACCGAGTCCGAACGCCATATACAGCTGGCGCTCGATGATCTGATGCAGAACCGCACAACCTTCGTCATCGCGCACCGCCTGTCGACGGTCGAGAATGCCGACCGGATCGTCGTCATGGCGGCGGGACGCATCGTCGAAAGCGGAACCCACGCGGCACTGCTGGCGGCGAATGGCACCTACGCCGGGTTGTATCGCATGCAATTCCGCGATGAGCCTGCGAGCTGACTTCGGCAGAATCGCCGAGAGGCTCTGGTACGGCGATTCCTCGCTGCGCTGGTTGCTTCTGCCATTCTCCCTGATGTTCGGCGCTGTCGTGGCGGCACGGCGCCTGGCATACCGGTGGGGCCTGCTGCCGAGCGGTCACCCGGGCGTGCCCGTGATCGTCGTCGGCAACATCACGGTCGGGGGAACCGGCAAGACGCCGTTCGTCGCGTGGCTCGCCACGCGCCTGGCAGTCGCCGGCATGCGCCCGGCGATCATCAGCCGGGGCTACGGCAGCAGGCCGCACCATGGGACGCTGACGGTACGGGCCGACAGCGAAGCCGACGTCGTCGGTGACGAACCGCTGCTGTTGGCGCGGAAAACCGGCGTCCCGGTCATGGTCGATCACAGGAGATTTCGCGCGGCTAGGCGTGCGGTCGAGGCGGGCGCTACCGTGATCGTCGCGGACGACGGGCTTCAGCACTACGCGCTGGGTCGCGATTGCGAGATCGCCATTGTCGATGCGCGACGTGGACACGGCAATGGATTGCTGCTGCCTGCGGGGCCGTTGCGTGAGCCGCCCGGGCGCCTCGGCGAAGTGACGCTGGTGCTCCACCATGGCAGTCCGCCGCGCGGGAGTGCGCTGGGTTTTTCGCTGCAACCTTGCCAACTCGTGGCGCTGTCCGACGGACGCCAGGTTCCGCTGAGCCGGCTCGCCGGTCGCGAAGTACTCGCCGTTGCCGGCATCGGGGATCCGACCCGTTTCGCCGACACGCTGCGGGCCGGGGGGCTGCGGCCGATCGTCGTCGCGGTGCCGGACCATGGGCTCGTGGATCTTGCCCTGCTGCGCGCCGGAAACGATCATCCAATCGTGATGACGGAGAAAGATGCCGTGAAATACCCGCATTGTCGCGACGGGGATACTTGGTACCTGCCCGTCGATGTCATGGTCGACAGCGCGACGATGGCCGAACTGGGCCGTGCGTTGCGTCGCGTACTGCCTTCCCTGCCGGCCGGTTTCGACTACGGGCCACGGCCATGACTGCCTTTGTTGTCGTGATTCCGGCCCGTCATGGCTCGACGCGCCTGCCCGGAAAGCCGCTTCTGCCGTTGGCGGGTCGCCCGATGATCTCGCACGTCATCGCGCGGGCCGCGGGAAGTGGCGCCGATGCGGTCATCGTCGCGACCGACGATGACCGCATCGGCGTGGCAGCGCGCGCGGCGAGCGCAGAAGTCGAGTTCACCGACTCGGCTCATGCATCTGGAACCGACCGCATTGCCGAGGTGGCGCGCCGTCGTCGCTGGCCCGCTGACCGGATCGTCGTCAATCTGCAGGGAGACTCGCCGCTGATGCCATCACGGAACCTGGACCAGGTGGCAGGTCTTCTCGACGTGCACCCCGCGGCGGCAGTCGCGACGCTCAGTGCGCCGATCGCGAGTAACGAGGACTACTGCAGCCAGAACATGGTCAAGGTGGTTGCGGACAGGGGTGGCCGCGCCCTGTATTTCAGCAGGTCACCGATTCCGGCGCGCGCCCATGGCGATGCCACGGTCAAGGCTCAGAGGCATCTCGGCATCTACGCCTATCGCGTTGCCGATCTGCTGCGTATCAGTGCCACTCCGCCATGCGAGCTTGAACTCTGCGAGAAGCTCGAGCAATTGCGTGTCCTGTGGATGGGCCTGGAAATACGGGTAGCCGAGGCGGCCGTGACGCCAGGACCTGACATAGACACGCCGGACGACATCCCGATGGTGGAACGCCTGCTCCAGGCCGGTGCCGGGTCGGTGCGATGAGCGAATCACCCGACGTCACCGTCGCACGACGCATCCTGTTCGTCTGCATGGGCAATGTATGCCGCTCACCTACGGTGTACGGCGTATTCAGGGATCGCCTGTGCGCGGCTGGCCTGCTGGGGGAATTCGACCTGGATTCGGCGGGCACCCACGGCTATCACACAGGAACTGCTCCGGACGAGCGATCGCAGGCCGCCGCCCGTCGTCGCGGGTTCGATATCTCGGACCTGCGCGCACGAGTCGTCGAGGTGGAAGACTTCGCTTTCTACGATCTGATATTCGCGATGGACGATGACAATCTCGAGTGGCTGCAGGCAGCCGCCCCGGAGGAGCACCGCCACAAGCTGCATCTGCTGCTCGAATTCGCGACAGGGCAGGCAGGCCGTATCGTGCCGGATCCGTACTACGGCGGTCCGGTCGGTTTCGAGCGCGTGCTGGACATCGCCGAAGAGGCCAGTGACGCCCTGCTGTTGCGGCTGACGAAAAAGGCGGGACCGAAGGACGGTCCCGCCTGAATTTCCTCGAGGCCGCCTATTCGCGGTCGCGCTGCGAGCTGTTGTCGCTGCTGCCGGACGACCAGACCGTATAGCTTTTCGGCCCACTCGACGCAGGGGGCGGCTCCCAGGCCGGAGGCGCGGCAGGCACTTCCCGTGGGACCTCCGCCACCGGTGCAGGACGCTCGGGAGCAGCCTGCGATGCCCACTCATTCCCGGGATTCGACGGCCCGGCATCGCGGGTTGCACCACCTCGCTGGTTGTCGCGCTGCGGGCGATCTTCTCCGCCGCCGCCACGGCCTCGGCGGCGCGAACGTGAGCGATCGCGCCGCCGCGAGCCGCCGTTGCCAGGTGTCTGCTGGGAAGCCTCGTTTCCAACCGCAGCGCTATCGCCGCCGGCCGGTCGCCGCTCATGGTCCTGCCCGCCGCGGCGGCCTTCATGCCGATCGCGGAAGTGGCGCTGGCCGTCCTGTCCCTGCTGGCGCTGCGGCTGGCCGCCACGGCCGTCACCGCCACGGTGTTGCTGATCGCGGCGCTCCCGGAAGTCACGACCTTCTCCCCTGTGACGGTTGCGTTCATCGCGGCGGCGACCATGCTGCCCGCGATTGAGACCCGAGTCGTAGCGGCCATCCCGGCGCGGGCCGCGTTGACCGTCATTTGACCGGTCGTGCTTGATGGCTGGCCGCGCCGGTGTTTGCGCGGCGAACCATGCCTTGATCCGCGCGAACAGCCCGGGGCCGGCAGGTCGAGTTGCGGCTGCAAGCGGAGCAGCCTGTTCGGCGATTTCCGGCGGGGGCGGTGGTGCCGGCGTTGCGGGCATCGGCGGGACAACCGCCGGTTCCTCCGGCTTCACCCTCGCGGCAAGGAGGTCGAGCGACGCATCGGCCGGCGGTTGTTCCTGGGCCGCGAGCGTATAGCTGGCGCCGACGTTTTCGGGAGCCGCTGTCTGATCGTCGCGAACGCGGCGGAGTGTGTAGTTCGGTGTCTCGAGCGCCGGATTGGCGACGAGAATCAGCTGCACGTTGTCGCGCTGCTCGATGATACGGATCCAGTCCCGTTTCTCATTGAGGAGGTATGTCGCAACGTCGACCGGCAGCTGCGCTATGACCTTGGAGCTGCGCTCCTTGCGCGCTTCCTCGCCGATCAGCCGCAGGATCGCCAGTGCCAGCGATTCGACGCCGCGGATCGATCCGGCGCCGTTGCAGCGCGGGCATGTCTGGTGCGCCGATTCTCCGAGGGAAGGGCGCAGCCGTTGCCGCGACAGCTCCAGCAGGCCGAACCGGGATATGCGCCCAAGCTGAACACGGGCGCGATCCATTTTCATCGCGTCACGCAGGCGATCTTCCACGGCTCGCTGGCTGCGTTGGGAGGACATGTCGATGAAGTCGACGACGAGCAGTCCACCAAGGTCCCGCAGCCGGCACTGCCGCGCAACCTCGTCCGCAGCCTCCAGATTGGTAGTTAGAGCCGTTTCCTCTATGTCGTCGCCCTTGGTGGCGCGGGCGGAGTTGATGTCGATCGACACCAACGCTTCGGTCTGCTCGATAACAAGGCTGCCGCCTGACGGCAGAGTCACCATGTGCGAGAAGGCGGACTCGATCTGGCTTTCGATCTGGTAGCGGGTGAACAACGGCACCGGGTCGTTGTAAAGGCGCAGCTTCCGCAGGTTCTGCGGCATGGCGCGCTCCATGAACTGACGGGACTCTTCGTGCGTTGTCTCGTCATCGACGATGATCTCACCGACATCGTTGGTCAGGTGATCGCGCAATGCGCGAACGATCGCGTCGCTGTCCTGGAAGATCAGGAACGGAGCAGGGCGGCCTACCACTGCTTTCTTGATGGCCTCCCAGATGCCCAGGAGGTACTCCATGTCCCAGTTCAATTCCTCGATGCTGCGGCCGACACCCGCCGTGCGGATGATCACGCCCATGCCGCGTGGCACCTCAAGGTCGTGCATCGCTTCGCGGATTTCGTCGCGTTCCTCACCGCTGATGCGGCGGGAAACGCCACCACCACGGGGGTTGTTCGGCATCAATACGATGAAGCGACCGGCAAGGCTGATGAACGTCGTGAGCGCAGCGCCCTTGTTGCCGCGTTCTTCCTTCTCGACCTGGACGACGATTTCCTGGCCTTCCCGCAGCAATTCGCGGATGTTCATCCGCCCGCCATCGGGTTCGGCGACGAAGTACTCGCGGGAGATTTCCTTCATGGGCAGGAAACCGTGACGGTCCGCCCCGTAGTCGACGAACGCGGCATCGAGGCTCTGCTCGATCCGCGTTATGCGGCCTTTATAGATATTCGCCTTGCGCTGTTCCTGCGATGGCGACTCGATGTCGAGGTCGTAGAGTTTCTGACCATCGACCATAGCTACGCGCAACTCTTCTTCCTGAGTTGCATTGATCAACATTCTTTTCATAGGGCCCTGCCATTGGGTGTGGTGAGGGGGCCCCTGACTGGAGCGATCGCGCGGCCGAATAACGTGACGAGGCGTTCTGGCGGGATGCCAAAACACTCAGGACAGCCATGAAGGATACCCAGAGGTACCGGGTGAGATCAGCGGTTCTGTAGAACACCGGATCCGACATCAGGCTCGATCACGGGAATTCGTGGCGCGACGGATCCATGGGAAATGGATGCGCCAGCCAGGTCAGCCCATCAACTGGGCCTGCACACGCAGGCACCAGGAAAACTCATCGGCAGGAGGCAAATCGCTCAAGGCGGCTCGTCGCCCACCGATCACTATTGCGCGCACCAATGGCGCACGGCGGCTAATATAGCAGAATCTGTCTTTCTCAATCAATGGATTAGCGCATCTTGAGCCGCAAATCGCGAGACCATCGATCTGCGCCGGTGCCATCGGTCCGCCAGGTCGCCGTTTCCGACGAGGAGGACGGTCGCCGGCTGGACAACTTTCTCCTGGCACGGCTGAAGGGGGTGCCGCGGGCGCATGTCTACCGGCTGATTCGCTCGGGCCAGGTCAGGGTCAACGGCGGCCGCGCTGGACCGCAGCAACGGCTGGAATCCGGCAACCTCGTGCGCATTCCGCCCGTACGAACGGCCAGCGAGACGGGTTTTCGGGCAGCGGCCAATGGTGACGTCGGGTGGCTGGAGAGCCGCGTGTTGATCGAGGATGAAGATCTCATCGTCCTCGACAAGCCGGCGGGCCTTGCCGTGCACGGCGGCAGCGGTGTCGCGCTGGGTGCGATCGAACTGCTGCGGTTGCTGAGGCCGGATTGCCGCAGCTTGGGACTCGTCCACCGGCTTGACCGGGAAACCAGCGGCTGCCTCCTGGTTGCAAAGCGCGAATCGGGCCTGCGCAGGCTGCAGGCGCAGTTTCGCGAGGGAAGTACCGAGAAGCAGTATCTGGCACTGATGCATGGCCGACTACCCCGCGGAGGCAGTCTCGTTGACGCTGCGCTGCTGACCACTGAACGGCGCGGTGGTGAGCGGCATGTCCGCGTCGATCCGGCAGGAAAGCCGTCGCTGACCCGGTTCGAACCGGTCGAACGATTCGAGCACTCGACGCTTGCCCGCGTCACGTTGCTGACCGGGCGTACGCACCAGATTCGTGTCCACGCCGCACATATCGGCATGCCACTGGTCGGCGACGAGCGTTACGGTCAACTGCCTGATGCAGTGGCAGAAGCAGGCGAGCTCAGGAAACGCTTGTTCCTGCACGCGACATCCCTGTCGTTCCAGCACCCGCGCGAACCACGCCGGATCGAGGCGGCGAGTGAGATTCCGGCAGACCTTGCTGCCTGTCTGTCGCGGCTGCGCCGTGCCTAGAGCACGCTGACCCCGTGGCGGGGCAGTGCGTCGGCCAGCCAGATGAGCGGCAGTCCCTGGATGGCGGATGGATCCCGGGTCGTGACCGCGCTGAACAATGCGATACCGAGGCTCTCGAACTTGAAGCTGCCGGCGCAGTCGTAGGGCCGCTCGCGCTCGACGTATCGCTCGATCGCGTCTGCTGACAATTGACGAAACTGCAGCCGGGTGTCGTCGCGGTGCTCGCTGAGCGAATTTGCACCCGGCCCGATCACACAGACGGCGGTATGCAGCAGCAGTTGCCGCCCGGCGCACTGACCCAGCTGTTCGATCGCCCGCAGCCGGCCGCCCGGTTTGCCCAGACGCAGGTCCCCGCAGGCAGCCACCTGGTCGCTCCCGATGACCACGGCCAGAGGGTGCCTGGCAGCCACTGCGGCCGCTTTGGCTCGCGCGAGGCGGCTTGCCGTGGCAGCCGGGGCCTCGCCCGGCGCCGGCGCCTCGTCGATTCCCGGTACATCGACGATGAATGCCGGCAAGAGTCGCGAGAGCAGCTGGTGCCGGTACGCTGACCCCGAGGCCAGAACGACGGCGGGAGTCTGGCCCGTACGCGTATTGCGTGAAATGGAACTCATCGCACTGAAAGCTAAACCATTTTGACAGGGTTGGGACAGGCCCTTAAACTGCCGCGTTTATGCTCGCAGAGCACCTCGGGCCGATACAGCTGGCGGAGCTGGCTTCGCAGAAAGCCACGCTGTCGGCCCGCACCCGGCCCGGGGAGTGGCCGCGACTGCGGACGATCGTCGCCGGGCATGACGGATCGACCGAGGATCGACTCGACGTTGACGTGACGCTGTCACGTGGCACAGACGGTCTGGCGGTCGTTTCCGTGCAGGTCGATGGCGTACTGTCATTGACCTGTCAGCGCTGCCTCGGCGGGATCAGGATTCCGATTGACGTGGACGTGGTGCTGGCTGCTGTACCGACGCAAGAGCGGGCCGATGGACTCGAGGATCCGTTCGACAGCGTGCTGCTTGATGAGGATGGCGGGCTCGCATTGCGCAACGTCGTCGAGGACGAAGTCCTGGCCGGGTTGCCGATTGCGCCACTGCATGATAATGCGACCTGCGCGGCCGCACCTGCCGGGTCCAATCAGGCGGTGACGACAGCTATCGAGACAACAAGGCCTTTCGCTGCGCTCGGCGAGTTGCTGGGACGCGGTCAAGGCCGATAGAGACAGATTCGAGGAGTAGCAGAAATGGCAGTCCAGAAAAGCCGCAGGACACCTTCTACGCGCGGCATGCGCCGCGCGCACGACCGCTTGCAGAAGCCGGCAGTGTCCATCGAGCCCACGACGGGGGAGACCCACCGACGTCATCACGTGAGCAAGGATGGTTATTACCGCGGCAAGAAGGTCGTGCAGACGACCGTCGAAAGCGCCGAGTAGTCCAGTCGGCTGACCACAGCCGACTCCAGCAACCACCCGCCGCCCGTGCCGACGGATACCGTCCCCGACATTGCCGGACCGGCGGCGACCATCGCCATCGACGTGCACGGCGGAGACCGCGGCGCCGATGTCTGCATTCCTGCCAGCCTGGCGATGCTGGCCCGCCAGCCTGATCTGCGGTTGCTGCTGGTCGGGCAGCGGGAGGTCATCGATCCGTTCCTGCAGCGCTCCGGGCCACCGGCCGAGCGCGTTGCCGTTCACGACGCCCGTCAGATCGTCGGCATGGACGAGCCGCCAGCCGATGCCTTGCGCAGGAAGAAAGACTCGTCGATGCGGGTTGCGATCGATCTTGTGAAGGCGGGACTCGCGGGTGCCTGTGTCAGTGCGGGCAACACCGGGGCGCTGATGGCGACAGCGCGCTTCGTGCTGAAGACGCTTCCCGGCATCGATCGGCCGGCAATCATGGCGCAGCTGCCGACGATGCACGGTCGCGTCTACATGCTGGACATGGGAGCCAACGCGGACTGTACGCGGGAGCACCTGTTCCAGTTCGCCGTGATGGGCAGCGTGGTTGCCAGTGATATCGAGAATATCCAGTTTCCACGGATTGCCCTCCTGAATATCGGCGAGGAGGAGATCAAGGGAAACGAGACCGTGAAGCAGGCGGCTGCCCTGTTGTCCGCGAGCCACCTGAACTACGTCGGATTCATCGAAGCGGACCGGATCCCGGAGCAGCGGGCAGACGTCGTCGTCTGCGATGGGTTTACGGGAAACGTGGCGCTGAAGTCGATGGAAGGAACGGCGCGACTGGTGCGGCATTTCCTGCGCGAGGGGTTCGGTGGCAGCCTCTACGGGCGCGTCGCCGGACTCGTCGCCGGCCCGGTCCTGAGGACACTCGGCAACCGCCTCGATCCGCGTCGCTATAATGGCGCCAGCCTTGTGGGACTCGACGGCATCGTCGTCAAGAGTCACGGGGGTGCCGATGAGTTGGCATTCGGGCAGGCGATCCATACGGCGATGATCGAAGTTTCCAGGCAGGTGCCAGAGCAGATCCGGCGATTGCTCGCCGAGCAGGTAGCCTGAGATGTACTCGACTATTGCCGGCACCGGTCGCTATCTCCCTGAACGGGTTCTCAGTAACCACGATCTGGAAAAGATCGTAGACACCACCGACGAGTGGATTCGCGAGCGGACGGGTATCGAACGCCGGCATATTGCCGCGCCTGGCGAGACTACCGCCGATCTTGCGGAAAAAGCTGCGCGCAGAGCCATGGAAGCCGCAGGCGTGACGCCTGCCGAGATCGATTTCCTGGTGGTCGGTACAACCACGCCGGACGTGGTATTCCCGAACGTCGGTTGCCTTGTCCAGGAGCGGCTCGGTATCGCTGGATGTGCAGCGTTCAGCGTCGAAGCTGCGTGCAGCGGATTCATCTACGCATTGAGTGTTGCAGACCGGTTCGTTGCAACGGGCAAGTCGCGCTGTGCGCTGGTGATAGGTGCTGAAACGCTTTCGCGCATTACCGACTGGAACGATCGGACGACCTGCGTGCTCTTCGGTGACGGGGCCGGTGCAGTCGTGCTCAAGCCGGCAGCAGAGCCGGGCATCATTTCCACGCATCTCGCCGCCGATGGCGGCTACAAGGACCTGCTGTATCACCCGTACGGGCCATCGCGGCAGCGCGACCCGGAGCGTGATGTGGAAGGGCCTTTCATCCAGATGAAGGGCAACGAAGTCTTCAAGGTGGCGGTCAAGACACTGCAAGGCATCGTCGACGTCGCCCTGAAGGCGAATGGCATGGACCAGTCGGCCGTCAACTGGCTCATCCCGCACCAGGCCAACCTGCGCATCATTCAGGCAACGGCAAAGCGCCTCGGGCTGTCGATGGAGCGGGTGATCTGCACCTTGCAGGACCACGGCAATACCTCAGCTGCTTCGGTCCCGATGGCGCTCGACGTTGCGGTGCGCGATGGACGTATCCGTCGAGGCGACACCTTGCTGCTCGAGGCCTTCGGCGGCGGGCTTACCTGGGGTGCCTGCCTGCTGCGCTACTGAAACTGTGGGCGAAATGAAGTCGCAAAGTCATCGGTGGTGCGTGGCGCGCAATCTCAATTGGTGTGCCGTCGTTGCATGCTTCGTCGGCTCGACCGCGGTATCGGTTTCCGCGCGGGCCGAGCTTTTGTTGCTCGATCCGTCGTCGGATCTCATCGGTGCCATTGCGACTACGCGGGCCGACGCAGAGGACACCCTCACCGATATCGCCCGTCGCAGCGGCCTCGGTTATGAAGACATGCGACGCGCGAACCCCGGTGTCGATCCGTGGCTGCCGGGAACAGAAACCGACATTGTCCTCCCGACCCACTACGTGCTGCCGTCAACGGTGCGCAAGGGCGTCGTCGTCAATATCGCGGAGTACCGCCTGTACTACTTCACGCAGGCCGAAGGGCGCGAAGTCGTTGCGACTTTCCCGGTCAGCATCGGCCGCATGGACTGGGAGACGCCGATCGGGCAGCACCGCATAACCGCCAAGCAGGTTCGCCCGGTCTGGTACCCGCCGGACAGCGTCAGGGCCGAACATGCGGCCGAGGGAGACATTCTGCCGCGTGCCATTCCTCCGGGGCCCGCCAACCCGCTCGGCGACTATGCCATCCGCCTCAGTCACTCGAGCTACCTGATCCACGGCACCAACAAGCCGGTTGGCATCGGCATGCAGGTGACCCATGGCTGCATCCGCATGTACCCGGAGGACATCGAGTGGTTGTTCCCGCAGCTGGCCGCCGACGCGACCGTTGAGATCGTCAACGAGCCCCTGAAATTCGGCTGGGATGGCGCGGATCTCTATTTCGAGGCGCACCCGCGGCTCGACGGCGACGGGGAACAGGATGCTGCCGGCCTGACCGGCGTGACCTCACTTTACGTCCGTGCAACAACCGACAGGCCGGCTGTCGTCGACTGGGCGGTGATGGAGGAAGTCTATCGCGCGCGGCTCGGGATTCCGGTGCGGGTCGGCCGCGCCTTGGCCCCCGCGCGGGTATCGCCCGCCATCGCCCTGATGCAGGACGAATCGAAGTACCCCTTGCGCTGAGCCTCGGCCTGCTCCCGGTGGCCGGCTCCTCGCGCCGGTTTCGGCAATAAAAAAAGGCCGCAGCTCTCGCTGCGGCCTTTTTTCAAGCGTCAGTGCAGCGGGTTACTTCGCCTGGCTCCGCTTGAACATGCGATCGATCTTCTCGTTGGTGGCATCGCAGCAGGCCTGGCTCTGGTTAGCGGCATTCAGTGCCTGGTTCGCCGTGCTCTGCGCGCTGCCAGCCTTCTGGGCGGCGTCGGCAGCAGACGCATTGGCAGCATCAGCAGCCGACTTGGCGGCAGCGACGTCGCGGCTCAGCTGATCGACCTTTGCGGAGAGCTCTTCGATCTGCGTCGTGGAAGCGCAGCCCGCCGCCATCGTCACGGCCAGGGCAACAACGCCGGCCTTCAGTAGATGCTTTGTGTTCATCCCTTGTCCTCAAGTAGTGGTTAATCGAAATGCGGCGAATACCGCGCCCGAATAGCGGGGGTGCGTTGATTCGCGGTCCCCCCAAGGGATAGGCATGATGAAGGATGCGTCTATTTGACGCAATCATTCGCGCAAGTCGTTGAGTACGCAGCGATGCGCATCTGCAGCAGTTGCTGTGTGCGTGCGCGATCCCTGGCGCGCAGTCAGCTGATGACCCTGCTGCCCGAGATCCGGGCGCCTGAAAATTTTTCTGCTGCTGCCTCTTGATCGTTGCGAACCGGATCCTGTATATGTAACCAGTAGTGGGATTTCATACAGGTACGATCATGACCCAGCTCACCCCGCGTCAGTCTGAAATTCTTTCTTTTATTCAAGCGTTTATCGATGAAAACGGCATGCCACCCACCCGCGCGGAGATTGCCCGGGCCCTGGGCTTTCGCTCCGCCAATGCCGCGGAGGAGCATTTGCGAGCCCTGCAACGGAAGGGAGTCATCGAGCTGTTGCCAGGGGCATCGCGTGGCATCCAGCTGGGCGAGGATCTGCGTGAGCAGGATTTCCTGCCGCTGGTTGGCCGGGTGGCGGCGGGGCACCCGATTCTCGCTGCCGAGAACATCGAAGGCCGCTATCGGGTCGACGCTGCGCTGTTCACACCGAAACCACACTACCTGCTGCGGGTACAGGGCATGAGCATGAAGGACGCCGGCATACTCGACGGCGATCTCGTGGCTGTCTGCCGCACACCGGAAGTACGCAACGGCCAGGTCGTGGTTGCCCGCCTCGATGAAGAAGTCACGGTGAAGCGTTACCGGCAGGAAGGGCCCGTGGTCTGGCTGCTGCCGGAGAATCCCGACTTCGAGCCTATCCGGGTCGATCTGCAGGAAGAGCCGATGGTCATCGAGGGCGTGGTCGTCGGCGTCCTGCGTCATCGCCTGTCGTAACGGGCGCTTGCCGTGCAGGCCTGCGAGCAAATCGAATCCCTGCTGCGGGATCAGCGTCTGTGGCAGCTGGGACGTCTCTCCCAGTCAGACAGGCCACGCTTGCCGAGCGGCTGGCCGGCGCTTGATCGCAGCTTGGGCGGGGGCTGGCCACTCGGCGAACTCACGGAGCTGCTGGTGGCCGATCACGGCATCGGCGAGCTGAGCCTGCTTCTGCCCGCGCTGGCGCGCCTGACCCAGGCAACGCAGGTCGGTGAGGGCACATCACGCTGGATCACGCTGGTTGCGCCGCCTCATATCCCTTATGCACCAGCCCTGGTGCAGAGCGGGCTCGATCTCTCGCATCTTCTCGTCGTACACGCCCGGCAGGGTTCCGATGCCCTGTGGGCGATCGAGCAGGCCCTGCATTCGCGCAGTTGTGCTGCCGTGGTCGGCTGGTCCGATACCGAAGAAGAGACGGTGCTGCGACGCCTGCAGCTTGCTGCCGAGGCCAGCGCCGCCTGGGTGGTGCTGTTCCGGTCAGCGCACCTCCGTCGTTTGCGTTCCCCCGCGCCGTTGCGGATCGGGATCAGGCAGACGGCTGGTGGCCGGCGACTCCTGCTCGACATCCTTAAGCGCCGTGGCGGACCACCCGTGTCGATGCCTCTGCCGTGCTGATGAGCGTGGATTGTCGTGACTGCCGTTCCCGGTACCTTGTCATTGCCATTCGGGGACCTGCCGGCCGCGACAGATCCGGCTGTCATCGCGCCACACGATCCGGCACCACGGCTGTGGCTCTGCCTTTTCCTGCCGGACCTGCCGCTCGAGGTGGTGATTCGCGGCGCTGCTGATCCCGTCGCCATCCTGTCGGAGGAGGGGCGGCAGCGCCGCATTCGCTGGTGTGACCCGGTGTCCCGGGCAGCGGGAGTCGAGTTCGGGATGCCGGTCAACTCGGCGCTCGCCTTGCTGCCCGGTTTGTCCATCAGGCCGCGCGAGCAGCAAGCCGAGGCAGATGCCCTGCAGCGGCTGGCGTTGCGTTGTCTCAGGCTGACACCGCGCGTCGTCATCGATGGAAGCGCGCTGCTTCTGGAAGTCGCCGGGAGCCTGTCCTTCTTCGGCAGCGTCGATGCCATCTGCGAAGAGGCGGCAGCTGAATCCCGCGCGCTCGGTTACGCCGTGCAGATGAGCGTGGCGCCCACGGCGCGGGCTGCACTGTGGTTTGCCCGGGCTGGCAGCATGACGCGGTTGAGCGATGCCGCCCATCTCGTGACAGCCCTGGTGCCTTTGCCGCTGGTGGTAACCGGCTGGTCCGCCTCGGTGTGCAAGCTCCTGCGCCGCATGGGTGTGCGCCGCCTTGGTGATTGCCTGCGGCTGCCGCGCGACGGGCTTGCCCGGCGCATCGGTGCCGGCTGTCTCGCCGACATCGACGAAGCCCTGGGCCGGCGCCCTGAATTGCGACCCGGCTGGTCTCCACCCGAACGCCATGCGAGTTCGATCGATCTGCCGGCCGAGACGAGGGAGGCTGGCCCCATCAGCGCCGCACTCGATGTCCTTCTGCGGCGTCTGGAGGAAAGGCTAGGACGTAGCCAGGAGGGTGCCCGGCTGCTGTGGATACACCTGCAACACCGGCGCTTCCCCGCGACGCTTCTGCGCATCGGTCTTCTCAGGCCCACGGCGAATGCCGCCCATCTGGGCCAGCTGGCCGCCATACACCTCGCTGCCAGGCAGGTGCCTGCGCCGGTCAGCGGTCTCCTGCTCGAGGCCGATGTCGCGAGCCTGCCGGAGGGCATTCCTGCTGATTTTTTTGACCCGTGTCCGGACCATGCCGAGCGCTTCGCTGTGCTGGTAGAACGGCTGCGCATGCGACTGGGCCTCGGTGCAGTGCATGGTCTGGCCGCCTGTCGCGAGCATCGCCCGGAGCGGGCATGGCAGGCGCTCGCCGATTGGCCGGCTGGCAGTACCTCGCCGGCCGAGCGACCTGTTGCCGTCCGGGCGCGGCCCTCGTGGATGCTCGAGGAGCCACGCCTGCTCGGCATGCGCGGCGACGTGCCGCTTTTCCGTGGTCCGCTGCAGCTCGGGGCGGGACCTGAGCGCATCGAGACGGGATGGTGGGACAGTGGTGACATACGCCGCGACTATTACGAAGCCTGGAATCCGCAAGGGCTGCGGCTCTGGATTTTCCGGGACGGCCGGACGGGTGCCTGGTATCTGCACGGCCTGTTCGGCTGAGCGCCACGTATGCAACCCGGCTATGCGGAGCTGCACTGCCTCAGTCACTTCAGTTTCCTGCGAGGCGCTTCCCATCCCGCCGAACTTGTCGAGCGGGCGGTCGAGCTTGGTTATGCGGCGCTTGCCATCACCGACGAGTGCTCGGTGTCCGGTATCGTCCGCGCCCACGTTGCCGCGAAGGGGCGCCCCCTCAAGCTGATCGTGGGAGCGGAGTTCCGCCTCGATGACGGCCTGCAGCTCGTACTGCTGGCGACTTCCCGCGAGGGCTATGCCCAGCTCTCCCAGCTCATCACACGCGCACGGCGCATGGCAGCAAAGGGTTGTTACCAGCTTGCGCGGGGCGAGCTTGGCGCAAAGCTCGATGGCTGTCTCGCGCTGTGGGTGCCTGATGGTGATGTTCCTGCGGAGGCCGACGCCCGGTGGTTCAGGGGCCGCTTTGCAGATCGCGGCTGGCTTGCCATCGAGTTGCATGCGGGCGGGAACGATGCCGGACAACTCGAGGCACTGCTCGGGTTCTGCGATGAGCAGGGGCTGACTCCGGTCGCTGCCTCCGGGGCCTGCATGCACGAGCGCAGCCGGCGTGCCCTGCAGGACACGCTGTCGTCGATACGACTCGGCAGCACCCTGATGGAGGCGGCCGGAAATCTGCACCCAAACGGCGAGAGACACCTGCGCCCGATCGGCACGCTGGCCGCACTCTACCCGCGCGCCTTGCTGGATACCACGCTCGATATTTCTGCACGGATCAGCTTCAGCCTGGATGAGCTGCGCTACGAGTATCCCGACGAAATCGTTCCGCCGGGCTTCGCCGCAGCGACCTATCTCCGGCAGCTGGTGCTCGAGGGTCTTGCCAGACGCTGGCCTCAGGGGCCGACCGCAGCGGTTCGCCAGCTTGTCGAAGATGAGCTCCGGCTCATCGCCGAGCTGCATTACGAGGCTTACTTCCTCACCGTCCATGACATCGTCCGGTATGCGCGGGAGCAGGGCATCCTCTGCCAGGGCCGGGGCTCAGCAGCCAATTCCGCCGTGTGCTATTGCCTGGGCATCACCGAGGTGGATCCTGCGCGCATGTCGATGCTGATGGAGCGCTTCATCTCGCGTGAGCGCAACGAACCCCCGGATATCGACGTCGACTTCGAGCACGACAGGCGCGAGGAGGTCATCCAGTACGTCTACCGCAAATACGGTCGAGATCGCGCTGCACTGACTGCGACCGTCATCACCTATTGCCCGCGCAGCGCCGTGCGGGACGTGGGCAAGGCGCTCGGCCTCTCCCTGCCCCAGCTCGACGGGCTTGCGCGCGCCATGCAGTGGTGGGATGGGAAGCGCATCGAGACTGAGCGCATCGTCGAGGCAGGGCTCGATCCCTCGAGCCCGCTGGTTGAGCGGCTTGTCGGCCTCGTGCGCGAGCTGATCGGGTTCCCGCGGCATCTATCCCAGCATGTGGGCGGTTTCGTCATCTCGCGCGGGCCGCTGGCCGAGCTCGTCCCCATCGAGAATGCCGCGATGCCCGGGCGTACCGTCATCCAGTGGGACAAGAACGATCTCGACGATCTCGGGTTGCTCAAGGTCGACGTGCTCGCGCTCGGCATGCTGTCCGCCATCCGCCGCAGCCTCGCGCTGATCGCCGCATTCCGCGGCAGGCCGTTCGCGCTATCCGACATTCCTGCGGAGGATCCGGCCGTATACGCAATGATCAGCCGGGCGGAGACGATCGGTGTGTTCCAGATCGAATCACGCGCGCAGATGGCAATGCTCCCCCGTCTGCGCCCCCGCTGTTACTACGACCTCGTAATCGAGGTAGCCATCATCCGGCCGGGCCCGATACAGGGCGACATGGTGCACCCGTACCTGCGTCGGCGCAGCGGCGAGGAGCCGGTGAGCTATCCGGGCCCCGAGGTCGAGCGGGTGCTTTCCCGCACCCTCGGCGTGCCGATTTTCCAGGAACAGGTGATGCAGCTTGCGATCGTGGCGGCAGGGTTCACGCCGGGGGAGGCGGACCAGTTGCGCCGCGCGATGGCTGCGTGGAAGCGTCGGGGAGGACTGGGGCCGTTTCAGTCGCGGCTGATGGAAGGCATGCGGGAGCGGGGTTATCCGCCGTCGTTCGCCCGACAGATATTCCAGCAGATCCTCGGCTTCGGGGAGTACGGTTTCCCGGAGTCGCATGCCGCAAGTTTCGCGCTGCTCGTGTATGTGTCCGCCTGGCTCAAATGGCACGAGCCCGCGGCGTTCACCTGCGCGCTGCTGAACAGCCAGCCCATGGGCTTCTATGCACCCACGCAGTTGGTGCAGGACCTGCGCCGCCGGGGTGTCGAAGTGCGCGGCCTCGATGTCAATGCGAGTGACGAGGACTGCAAGCTGGAGCCTGGCGCACAGGGTGAGCCAGTGCTGCGACTGGGACTGCGGCTGATCAGCGGATTGTCTGCGGCCGGCAGCAGGCGGCTTGTCGCTGCACGTCAGGGTGGTGCCATCCGCAGCGCGCAGGATCTGGCGGAGCGCGCCTGCCTGAACGCGGCTGATCTGGCGGCGCTTGCAGCGGCAGGCGCGTTACGCGGCATTGCCGGGCACCGTTACCGGGCGGTCTGGCAGGTGGCCGGAGTGGAGAAGCCGCTGCCCTTGATGCCCGAGATCCGCATGGCCGAAGGGCTGCCATTGCTCGCAGTTCCGGCCGAGGGGCAGGACATCGCTGCTGACTACGCGAGTCACGGTCTCACCCTGGGAAGGCATCCGATGGCGTTGTTGCGGGAGCGATTGCGGAGCCATGGGACGCTTTCGGCGATGGAGGTCAGGCAACGACCGCATGGTTCCCGGGTACATGCAGCGGGTCTCGTGATCACCCGACAACGCCCAGGCAGCGCCGGGGGCGTCATTTTCGTCACGCTGGAGGACGAGACCGGGCATTTGAACCTGATCGTCTGGCAGAGCGTGATGGAGCGCCAGCGGCGCGTCCTGCTGCAGTCGAGCCTGCTTGGTGTCCGTGGCGAGGTGCAGCGGCAGGGGGAGGTCCTGCACGTGATCGCTGCGCAACTGGTGGATTACAGCGCCATGCTCGGGGAGTTACAGGTCAGGAGTCGCGACTTCCACTGATGGTCGGGGTGGAGTATGGACCCGTCAGCCTTCGACGTCGAAGTCGTCAAGGTCCATGATCTCCTTGGCGACGCGCTTTTCCTCGATCATGTCCTCGATCTTGCGCCGGGCGAGGCCGTCCGGCACAGGACCGCCCTTCGACTCGGATTCGAGCTGCGCGATCAGGTCCTCGACATTCACTTCCACCGAAATGTCACCGACATTGTCGGTGCTGGCAACCGCAGCTGGATCCGTATCCTGTTCTTCCGCCGGATCACCCCCCGAGGGGGCTGCCTGGGGCGGTGTCTCCTCCTTTTTCGATGCGGCTGACTTGGGTGCAGGCTTGCGTGCCACGGTTCGACCAGCATTGCGCAGTTTCGGCGGCTATATAATCTGAAAAAAAGCGGTTGGCAATAGGCGGCAGCCGTTGTGCGCCGATCGATACGGAAAATGTGAGCGGTTCCTCGCCGCGAGGCGAGCCGAGGGTCAGCCGATCAACTGGTTCAACTGGAAAATCGGCAGCAGTATTGCCAGGACAATCAGCAGCACGATGACACCCATCGTCACGATCAACGCCGGCTCGAGCAGCCCCATGAGCGCTGCGATCAGGCCGTCGGTCTCGCGCTCCTGGTTCGTCGCCGCACGGGCCAGCATCGCCTGCAGTTCGCCGCTGGCTTCGCCACTGGAAATCAGGTGGATGCAAATCGGCGGGAAGTAGCCGCTGATCGCGAGTGACTTGCCGATCGGCGCTCCTTCTCGTATCCGCGCCGCTGCCTCGCGGACTGCGGCCTGCATCGGCACGTTCGTGACGACCTCCGACGAGATCCGCAGTCCTTCAAGCACCGGAACGCCGCTGCCGGTCAGGATGCTCAGCGTCCGCGTGAAGCGCGCGGTGTTGAAGCCGCGGGTCAGTCGGCCGATGACGGGCAGACGCAGGAGAGTCGTGTCCCATTTCAGGCGTGGTCCGGGCAGTCGCAGCAGCCGGCGGGCGACCCATGCGGCGAGGCCGAGGACGATGATCAGCGCCCAGCCGTACTCCCGGAGAAAGTCGCTGGTGGCGATGAGCGCCTCGGTCAGTGCCGGCAATTCCTTGCCGGTGTTGGCAAAGACGGAGACCACCTTCGGTACCACGTAGACCAGCATCCCGCCGACGATCAACAGCGCCAGGGACACCAGCACGACCGGGTAGATCATCGCGTTCTGCACCTTCTGGTGCAGTTCCTGGCGGCTTTCCGTGTAGTCGGCAAGTCGCTCCAGAATGGCGTCGAGATGGCCGGACTGCTCGCCAGCAGCGACGGTGGCGCGGAACAGTTCCGGAAATGCCCTCGGAAAGTCGCCGAACCCGTCAGCGAGGGTGTGGCCCTCCATGACCTTCGACCGCACTCCGAGCAGGATGCTCTTGACGCGCGGTGACTCGGTCTGCTCGGCAACAGCGAGCAGAGCTTCTTCCAGCGGGAGTCCTGATTGCACCAGGGTCGCGAGTTGACGGGTGACCAGCGCAAGATAGGCGGCAGTCATCGACTTGCGCAAGGTAAAGGACTGCTGGCGAATCGACTCTTTCTCCGCCACCTCGGCAACAGTAAGCGGCAGCAGGCGTCGCTCGCGCAGGATCTGGCGTACCTGCCGCGCGGTATCGCCTTCGACGACGCCACGGGTTTCGCGTCCGCTGGCATCGACCGCCGTGTATTCGAATGCGCCCATGCCGGTTACGCGTGCCCGTCAGTTCGTGCGGGTGACGCGCAGCACTTCCTCGAGCGTCGTGATGCCTGCGAGCACCTTGCGCAGGCCGTCGTCGCGGATACTCGGGCTCCGTGTGCGCGCATGGCGCTCGAGCTCATGCTCCCCGGATCCGTCATGTATCATCGTTCTCAGTTCGTCGTCGATCGTGACGATTTCGTAGATGCCGGTACGTCCCTTGTAGCCGTTGCTCCCGGGCACGTCTTCGCGCGGGCGGAAGAGAGTGGGTGGTCTGGCCGGGTCGGTACCCAGCAGGCGGCATTCATATTCCGACGCGACGTAGGGTTCGCGGGCATCCGGGTCGAGCATGCGCACCAGTCGCTGCGCCAGTACCCCGACCAGGCTGGATGACAGCAGGAAAGGCTCGATCCCCATGTCCCGCAGTCGCGTGACGGCACCGACTGCCGTGTTGGTGTGCAGGGTGGACAGCACCAGGTGACCGGTCAGGCTGGCCTGGACGGCGATTTCGGCAGTCTCGAGGTCACGGATCTCGCCCACCATGACGACGTCCGGATCCTGGCGAAGGATGGCGCGCAGTCCACGGGCGAACGTCATCTCGACCTTCGTGTTCACCTGGGACTGGCCGATACCGTCGATGTAGTACTCGATAGGGTCCTCGACGGTCATGATGTTGCGCGTGTTGTCGTTGATGCGCTCGAGCCCGGCATACAGCGTCGTCGTCTTGCCGGAGCCGGTCGGACCGGTCACGAGAATGATGCCGTGCGGCTTGTGAATGATGTCGTCGATCGTGACCTGCGTGTCGGCGTCCATGCCGAGGTGGTTCAGGTCGATTCGGCCCGCGTGCTTGTCGAGCAGGCGCAGGACCACCCGTTCGCCGTGGCCGGAAGGCATCGTCGATACACGCACGTCGACGGCGCGTCCCGCGACACGCAGCGAGATTCGCCCGTCCTGGGGCAGGCGTTTTTCGGCGATGTCCAGTTTCGACATGACCTTGATCCGCGAAACGACTAGCGGCGCCACGGCGCGGCGTGACTGCAGCACCTCCCGCAGTACGCCGTCGATGCGGAACCTGACGACCAGTCGATTCTCGTAGGTTTCGATGTGGATGTCGGACGCGTTTTCCTTGACCGCCGACGTCAGTACGGCGTTGATCAGGCGAATGATCGGGGCGTCGTCGTCGCTTTCGAGGAGGTCGGACGGTTCGGGCAGTTGCTGGGCCACGAGGAGCAGGTCGGTGTCATCGCCGAATCCTTCGACCATCTGCATGGTGGAATTCGATTCGCGTTCGTAGGCTTCCTGCAGCCGCGCATCGAATTCGGCGGCGGGCGCGATCGACAGGTCGAGCGGAACGCCGGCATAGCGGCGTACCTCCGACAGGGCGCTGGGTGTTGCGTCCGGCCGGGCCAGAACCTGCGCCCGCCCATTTGTGAACTTGACGATCAGGACCCCTTGCCGCTTGGCGAACGCGAAGGGCAACATGCGCGTCGGCCGGACGCCAGAGCCCGCCGGCAGCGCGTCTGCCGGGTCAATTGGCGCTGGCTGGACTGCCACTGCCGTTTGCCTGGCCAACTGTCTGGGCGTCGGTCCGGAGTTTTCTGAGATCGATCGACGCAGGTGCCGTCGGCGCAGCGGGTGGCAGGACAGGTTTCTCCTGGCCTGGCATGAGCGCGATGCTGCCCGAATCCTGCGCGAACTGCTCGTTGCGGATGTAGTTGTACTTGGCGTTCGTCTCAAAAGCAGCTTGGGCGTCGTCGCGCATGATGGTCGGCTTGATGAAGACCATGAGGTTGGTCTTGGTCTTGCTGGTGCTGTCTACGCGGAACAGCTTGCCGATCAGCGGCAGGCTGCCGAGCAGCGGGACCCGGTTCTGCGTCTCGCGCACGTCGTCCTGGATCAGGCCGCCGAGGACCAGCGTACCGCCGTCCTCGACTATCACGGACGTCGTGATGGTGCGGTTGCTGGTGATGAGGTCGGCCGCCTTCGTTGCACCGGCCTGCAGTGCTGACAGCTCCTGCTCGATCTTGAGCAGGACCGCGTCGCCTTCGTTGATCTGCGGAGTAATTTTCAGCGACAGGCCAACCTGTTCGCGCTGGATCGTCTGGAACGGGTTCACCCCGGTCTGTCCGCCACCGCCCGTGCCCGTGTTGGTGAAGCTGCCGGTGATGAACGGTACTTCCTGGCCGACCTTGATCTCGGCTTCCTCGTTGTCCATCGTCACGAGCACCGGCGTGCCGACGATGTTGGTCTTGGCATCGGTCGCCAGTGCGTTGATCAGTGCAGCGAAACTGGTGCCGGAGTCCGAAAGCCGGCCGACGCCGAGATTGATGCCGCCGCCGATTGCACCCGCGAGCGCGGCCGGATCGAGTTCGTCGCCGGCAGCACCTGCCACAAGACCGATCAGGCCACTGCCGCCGGTTTTCGGCGTAGCCAGATTCGTGACGCCGATGATGTTGTCGAGATCGGCATCGCCGACAGCCCAGTTGACGCCAAGCTCAGCCGCCTTGTCGGCGGAGACCTCGACGATCAGCGACTCGACCAGCACCTGCATGCGGCGGATGTCGATCTTGTCGATCACGGCCATCATGCCTTTCATGGTCTTGGGCGGGGCCGTGATGACCAGCGCGTTCGTCGGCTCGTCCGCCCAGATCGTGATGTCGCCTTTTTCCGTTGGCGGCACGGCGTTCTGGCCAGCCGCGCCGGGTGAACCCCGATTCTGGTACTGGCTCTGGAGCTTCGTGGCGAGGTCTTCCGCGTCGGCGTAGCGGAGGTAGCGTACGCGGGTATCGCCGCCTTCCTGCAGCGGCGTGTCCAGGTGCGCGACGAGGGTGCGCAGCCGCAGGCGTTCGTTCTTGTCGCCGCTCACCAGCACGCTGTTGGTGCGCTCGTCCGCCACGAGTGTCGCCGATTGTGCAGCTCCGCCCTCGGCTTTGGCGCCCTGACCGAGCGCCGTCACCACCCGCACGACTTCCGCGGCCGACGCGTTGTCGAGCCTGATGACCTCGAAATCCGCGCTGCTCGCCTGGTCGATCCGCTCGATGATGCGGATCATCCGCTCCACATTGCTGGCGCGGTCGGAAATGATGAGCAGATTCGATGGCGCATGTGCCGCAAGGTGTCCGTACTGCGGGATCAGCGGTCTCAGGATGGGAACCAGCTGCGCTGCCGCGACATTCCTGACGCTGATGACGCGGGTCACCAGGTCATCGGCGAGCCGGCCGCCGCCTGGCGCTCCCTCGGCGCCAGGCAGCTGCCTGGCGTTCGCATCGGGCAGCACCTTCACGACGTTGCCCGAGGGTACAGCGACGAAACCGTAGACGGACAGAATCGAAAGGAAGGCTTCGTAGAATGCGTCCGGGTTCATGGGTGCCGACGACAGCATCGTCACCTGGGCCTTTACCCGCGGGTCGAGCACGAAATTCTTCCCGGTGACCGCACCCACGGCTTCGATGACCTGGCGGATGTCGGCATCCTTGTAGTTGGGCGTGATGCTGCCGGTCTCGCCGAGAGCCAGCTGGGGCAGTGCGCAGGCGAGCACCGCCACTCGCAGGAACCGGCGCAACCCTTCGAAACGTCGAGGAAAATTCGCGCCTGCTTTCTTGCTCACTTTGCCGCTCCGCCCACCGATGCGATCTGGTTGGTATCCAGTGTGAGGCTCTGCGCCTGCCCGTCTCGCTCGATGGTCATGGTGACCTGGGTGGTATCCGCCAGCGCCCGGAACATTTCCATTGCCTGCGCCGGATTATTGAGTGCCATACCGTTGATTTCCGTGACAAGGTCCCCAGGCTTCAGCCCGAGCCCCACGAACTGGTCCCGGTTGCGTCCCGGGTAGATGCGATAACCCTTCAGCTCGCCGGCCGGCATATAGGGCTGCGGCCGGATGATCTCGGTAATGCTGTTGGCGTTCTGCGTCACCACTTCCTGGATGGTCGATTGTGGCGGGCGTCGCACCATCATGTCGATCGGCCGCGCCTGCCCGAAGTTCGCGCCACGGCCACCGGATGCGCGGGGCAGGATCAGCGCTTCCAGCGCTCCGCCACGACTAAGGATCACGCGGTCGGCCTGGACCTGCTGCAGCACGGCGCCGCCTGGAACGCTGTCCTTCAGGAAGTAGACTTTCTCGTTGCCGCTACCGTCGGCGATGATGGCATGCGCAAAGCGCTCGTCGGCGGCCGCGATGGCGCCCCGCAGCTGCAGATTCAGCTGGGTTTCTGGCGCCGTGCTGGCGTCGCTAAATGACGGCGCCGTTTCCGCCGCAGCGATCCCGAACAGGTGGGCGTTGACGATCGAGGAGTATGCCGACGGGCTGGTGCCACCCGCAGCAGCGGTCGCCTGGACGCCCGCGAAAGGTGGCGGTACCCAGGGTGCCGGATCGGCGGCCGGCACGAACAGCCAGACCAGTCGCGCCAGGTAATAGCCGATCGAAACCGCCAGCAGCAGGGATAGCCAGAACGGCAACACCTCGCTTGCGCGCTGGGCAAGCGCTTCTGGGGGCTGGCTCTGCCAGCGCTGCAGGAGTTCGGCCGGATTCAATCGGTCACCACGCCCAGGTGAGAGGCGGCGCGCAGCGCGGCCTCGAGGACTGGCAAATTAGCATAATCAAGGGCTTGGGTTAAGCATGACAGACCCCATCTCATTGCGGGACGTGAAGCGCCTCACGGTGCAGACGTTCGCGCAGTTGCTATACATAATGAGCGCATGGGCGGCGCCGTCCTGCCAGAAGCGGGCCGGGAATGCCGCTAATATGCGGAGAGTCGCGATTTTGCTGTGCCAGTCAGTGCGCGCCATGTCGAACGAAGGCAATGAGCCGAACGGCCGTCCGGAGGAGGAGGGCCGCGGGCTTGCGCTCGAGGAGGCCAAGCCGAAGCTCAAGAAGCCGCCGCTCTTCAAGGTGCTGCTGATCAACGATGACTACACGCCGATGGAATTCGTCGTCGAGGTGCTGGAACTGATCTTCGCGATGGACCGTCAGAAGGCGACGCGGGTTATGCTCGAGGTGCACACCAAGGGCAAAGGAGTCTGCGGTGTCTTCACCTGGGAGATAGCGGAGACCAAGGTAGCGCAGGTCACGACTTTCGCACAGCAGCACCAGCATCCGTTGCTGTGCACGCTAGAGGAAACCTGAGGCAAGGTCATGTTGAGCAGCGAACTCGAATATTGTCTGAACGAAGCCTTCCAGCAGGCGCGCACCAACCGTCACGAGTACATGACGGTCGAGCACTTGCTGCTGGCGATACTCGACATTCCCGCAGTCAGCGAGATCCTGAAGTCCTGCGGCGCCGATCTCGACCGGCTGCGTCGCGAGCTTGAGGAGTTCATCTACCAGTCGACACCCCGGCTGAAGGGCGAGACGGAAAAGGATGTGCAGCCCACCCTGGGTTTCCAGCGGGTCCTGCAGCGTGCCGTCTTCCACGTGCAGTCGAGCGGCAAGAAGGAGGTCAAAGGCGAGAACGTCCTGGTCGCCGTCTTCGGCGAGAAGCAGTCGCACGCGGTCTATGCACTCGGCCTGCACGACGTCACGCGGATCGACGTGGTCAACTTCATTTCGCATGGTCTCGCCAAGTTCGGCGGGAAGCAGGGCGCAACGGCGCGTGGCGGCGAAGGTGAGGAGGGCGAAACTGACGCCAGCAGTAATGCGCTGGAGAGCTATGCGGCCAACTTGAACCGGCGCGCCTCCGAGGGCCGGATCGATCCGCTGATCGGCCGCCAGGCCGAGATCGAGCGCACGGTCCAGGTGCTGTGCCGCCGACGCAAGAACAACCCGCTGTACGTCGGTGAGGCTGGTGTTGGCAAGACTGCCCTGGCAGAGGGCCTCGCCAAGATGATCGTCGAGGGCCAGGTGCCTGCAGTACTCAAGGACTGCACCATCTGGGCGCTGGACATGGGCGCATTGCTTGCGGGCACCAAGTACCGCGGCGATTTCGAGAAACGCCTCAAGGCAGTGATTGCAGAACTGAAAAAGACTCCGGGCTCGATCCTGTTCATCGACGAGATACATACGGTCATCGGCGCCGGGGCTGCATCGGGCGGGGTCCTCGACGCGTCCAACCTCATCAAGCCGGTGCTCGCCAATGGCGAGCAGCGTTGCATCGGCTCGACCACCTATCGCGAATACCGCCACATATTCGAGAAGGATCACGCCCTGGCACGCCGCTTCCAGAAGATCGACGTGCCGGAGCCATCCGTCCCTGAAACGGTCGAGATACTGAAGGGCCTGCGAAGCCGCTTCGAGGAGCATCACGGCGTTCGTTATACCGATCAGGCACTCTCGGCCGCCGCGGAGCTGTCGGCACGTCACATCAACGAGCGACAGCTTCCGGACAAGGCGATCGACGTCATTGACGAGGCCGGTGCCAGCACCCGCCTGCTGCCACCGGAGACGCGTGGCGACGTGGTGGACGTGCCGCAGATCGAGACCGTGGTCGCGCGGATTGCGCGGATCCCGCCAAAGAGCGTGTCAGCTTCAGATCGCGACCAGCTGCGAAATCTCGAACGCGATCTGAAGCTGGTGATTTTCGGCCAGGATACGGCGATCGAGGCGCTCGCTTCGGCCATCAAGATGGCGCGTTCGGGCCTGCGTGAGCCGGAAAAGCCGGTTGGCGCATTCCTGTTTGCCGGCCCGACTGGTGTTGGCAAGACCGAGGTGACCCGTCAGCTCGCGCACTGCCTGGGCATCGAGCTGATCCGCTTCGACATGTCCGAGTACATGGAACGACATACAGTGTCACGGCTGATCGGGGCGCCTCCCGGCTACGTGGGGTTCGATCAGGGCGGCCTGCTGACCGAGGCGATCAGCAAGAACCCGCATGCCGTGCTTCTGCTCGATGAAATCGAAAAGGCTCACCCGGAGGTCTTCAACCTGCTGCTGCAGGTGATGGATCACGGCACGCTGACCGACAACAACGGTCGCAAGGCCGACTTCCGCAACGTGATCATCGTCATGACCACGAATGCGGGGGCCCAGGAAATGAGTCGATCGTCGATCGGCTTTATGCAGCAGGATCACAGCAGCGATGGCATGGCCATCCTGTCCAGGATGTTTTCGCCGGAGTTCCGCAATCGTCTGGACACGATCATCCAGTTCAAGCCGCTGCCCCGCGAGGCGATCTTGCGCGTCGTCGATAAGATGATCATGCAGCTGGAAGCGGCGGTCGAGCGAAACGACGTCACCGTCGAGCTGGAGCAGGAGGCGCGGGAGTGGCTCGCCGACAAGGGCTATGACCCCGCAATGGGCGCGCGTCCGATGGCGCGTGTCATCCAGGAGAACATCAAGCGCCCGCTGGCCGAGTTGCTGCTGTTCGGGGAACTGGCCAGTGGCGGGCACGTGCGCATAGTGCTCGGCACGGATGGCACGCTGCAGCTGGTTGCGACGGCAAACACGCGCAGCCTGGAACATCTGGCGGTGACTGACGCCCGCTGAACGGGCCGGCGCTGTCAGCGCTCGCGGTAGGTGATGCGGCCTTTGGTGAGGTCGTAGGGCGTGAGTTCCACGGTGACCCGGTCGCCGGTGAGGATGCGGATATAGTTCTTGCGCATCTTGCCCGAGATGTGCGCGGTGACGATGTGGCCGTTGTCGAGCTTGACGCGAAACGTCGTGTTCGGGAGCGTCTCCGCGACCACGCCATCCAGCTGCAGGGCTTCCTCTTTCGGCATCGACTCTTCCGGTACTCAGGGCCGGCGGATTTTGCGCGAACTTGTCGGGCCGTGCAAGCGATACGGGCACGCAAGCGCCTCGTCCGGCTCGTTTTTTCGCTTCAGCCGAGCTCGCTGGTCGCTCGCAGCGGCGTCGGTCGTATCCGCCTTTCCGGGCCCGCACTCACCAGCGAGCCGATCGTGCGCAGGAATTCCGCGCGCGGCAGTCGGGTTGCGCCGAGTGAGTCAAGGTGCGGATTCGGCACCTGGCAGTCGATGAGTGAAATGCCGTGCTGGCGCGCGACCGCGTCCAGGCAGACCAGTGCAACCTTCGATGCGTCGCTCAGCAGGCTGACCATCGACTCGCCGAAGAACGCACCTCCGATCGCGATGCCATAGAGTCCGCCGGCGAGAGATGCGCCGTGCCAGACCTCGATGGAGTGTGCGACGCCGCGTTCGTGCAGGCGTGTGTAGGCGCGAATCATGTCGCGGGTGATCCAGGTGCCGCTGTCCTGGCGGGTTTTGGCGCAGAGCCGGATGAGAGACCCGAAATCCTGGTCAACCGACACTTGGTACTCTGCGGAACGCAAGCGGCGACCGAGGCTGCGGGAGATGTGCAGCTTACCCGGCAGGAAAACCGCGCGTGGGTCCGGGCACCACCAGAGTATCGGCTGTCCCTCGCTGAACCAGGGAAAGATGCCGCGGCGATAGGCGGCGATCAGCCGCTCGGGACTCAGGTCGCCACCGGCCGCCAGCAGGCCATTGGGTTCCTGCCAGGCCGTTTCCGCAGGCGGAAAGGCATCGGGCGGATCCGTCGAGCGCAGCCAGTGCAGCGGTTGGCCGTTCACTCCGGCGAGCGACGGTAGGGCAGATGCGCGGCCGCCGCCTCCATGTAGCCGTCGATATGCTGTCCCTCCTGCGCGACGTAGTGGTCGACGGCCTTCGCGAACCGCGGATCGGCCAGCCAGTGTGCAGAGTGAACCCTGGTTGGCGCGAATCCGCGCGAGAGCTTGTGCTCACCCTGTGTGCCCGGTTCGAAGCGCGCCAGACCATGGTTTACGCAGTACTCGATTCCCTGGTGATAGCAGGTCTCGAAGTGCAGGCTGTGGTAGTCGCCGGTGCTGCCCCAGTAGCGGCCGTAGAGTGTGTCCTCGCTGCGGAAGAAAATGGCTGTTGCCACGGGCGAGCCTTGCTGCTCGGCCAGCAGTACGAGCAGGGACTCGGGCATGGTGCGGGCGATCTCGCGGAAAAACGCAGCGTTCAGGTAAGGTTCCCGGCCGCGGCGCCAGAAAGTGCTCGCGTACAACGGCATGACGGCCTGCCAGAGAGCGTCGGTCATGACGTCGCCGCCGAGCCAGCGAAAGCCGATGCCGGCCTCAGTAACACGTCGCCGCTCCCGTCGCGCCTTCTTGCGCTTGTCGGCAGAAAACGTCTCCAGGAAATCATCGAAGCTCGCGTAGCCCCGGTTCTGCCAGTGGAATTGACAGTCCCGGCGCTGCAGGCAGTCACTTTCCGCGAGTGCGGGCAGCTCGCCAGCGGCGGGGAAGAGCACGTGCAGCGACGACACGCCAGCGTCGCGCGCGTAGTCGACTGCCGCACGAGCGAGCGCCGTGGCCAGCGCACCATCGGAACGGCCCTCTGCAGTGAGCAGGCGCCGGCCGGTGGCGGGCGTAAACGGCACCGCCGAGACCAGCTTCGGGAAGTAGCGCATGCCTGCCCGCCTGTAGGCATCTGCCCAGGCGAAGTCAAAGACGAACTCCCCCCAGGAGTCGGTCTTTTCGTAAAGCGGCATGGCCGCGACAGGGGTTCCGTCGTCCTGTCGCAGCAGCAGATGACGTGGAGTCCAGCCCGTACCCGGCCCTACCGAGCCGCTGTGTTCGAGCGCTGCCAGGAACTCATGGCGCAGGAAAGGGCCTGAGCCGGCTGACAACCGGTTCCAGGCAGCGGCCGGTACATCGTCGATGCTGTTCGAGGCTGACGCCTTCAAGGAACGGCCAGGCACCGGATCAGCGTGGCGGCAGCGAGTCCAGGTACTTCTCTGCATCGAGTGCTGCCATGCAACCCGACCCCGCCGATGTAATCGCCTGACGGTAGACATGATCGGCGACGTCTCCGGCGGCGAACACGCCGGGTACGCTCGTCGCCGTTGCCCCGCCGTGCAGGCCAGACCGTACGACGATGTAGCCGTTGCGCATATCGACCTGATCCCGGAACACTCCGGTGTTCGGGTCGTGTCCGATGGCAATGAAAACGCCGGTGACGGCGAGGTCGGCGGTCGTCGCTGCATCGTTCACGTCGCGCAGGCGCAAGCCCGTCACGCCCTGCTCGTTGCCGAGTACTTCAGCTACGGCGCTGTTCCAGCGTATCCGAACGTTCCCGCCGTCGCGCGTCCGCGAGAACAGCTTGGCCTGGAGCATCTTTTCCGCGCGAAGCGCGTCGCGGCGATGGACAAGCGTGACGCTGCGGCAGATATTCGAGAGATAGAGCGCTTCCTCGACGGCGACGTTGCCGCCGCCCACGACCGCCACATCCTGGCCGCGATAGAAAAAGCCGTCGCAGGTTGCGCAGGCCGACACGCCCTTGCCGCGTAACGCTGTTTCGCTGGGCAGGCCGAGATAGCGGGCGGACGCGCCGGTGGCGATGATCAACGCGTCGGCCGTATAACGGCGCTCGCCGCCTGCAAGTTCGATCAGCCGCGCCGCCAGCCGAGCTTCCTTTACGTAGTCGAATACGACCTCGACGTTCAGGCGCGCAACATGCTCACCGAGCTCGGCCATGAGCTTCGGGCCCTGCAGTCCCTCCGGCCCGCCCGGCCAGTTGTCGACGTCGGTCGTGGTCATGAGCTGGCCGCCCTGTTCGAGGCCCGTCAGGAGCAGGGGCTGCAGGTTTGCCCTGGCCGCATAGACCGCTGCCGTGTAACCGGCGGGACCGGACCCCAGGATGATCAGGCGGGCGTGTCGCGTATCGGCCATCGGTCATTTCCCTTTGGGCTGCGTAGTGTAGTGGAAACAACCGGTTCTGCTGCTATGATTGCCGCGAACTGCTTTTGCGCAGAAGCAGTTGACCCTAGTTGTTGTTGTGAAAGTTTAAGTGACCAGAGCAGCCAGGCTGGAAGCCAGCAGCGTACCCGCGCCTGCCGTCCGCGCCCTGAGGGAGTCAGCCCTCTGGGTGCTCGGGGCTGTCGCGCTCATCGTGTTCGTCGCGCTGTTCACCTTCGATTCGCGCGATCCCGGATTCAGCCACACCGGCGACGGTGGAGCGGTCCGCAACGAGATTGGCGCCGGCGGCGCCTGGCTGGCCGACGTCGCATTCAGTCTGTTCGGCGGGCCTGCCTACCTGATTCCGGTCATGATCGCTCTGGCCGGCTGGATCGTATTTGCCGCTCGCCGTAGTCCCGAGCCGCTGGACCGACTGCTGCTGGCTACGCGGGGCGCAGGCTTCTTCGTCACGCTGTTTTCGAGCTGCGGTCTGGCAACACTGCATTTTTCCGCCGGACTGCTGCCGCAGTCCGCTGGCGGAGCCGCCGGAGAGATCCTTGGCAGCGGCCTGGCTGCGTCACTTGGCACGGTCGGTGCCACCCTGCTGTTGCTCGCGCTGTGGCTCGCCGCCATCTCCGTGTTCGCTGGGCTGTCGTGGCTGCAGGCGATGGATACGACGGGCCGCGTCGTGCTGCGCGCACTCGAGTCCGGCGGCGCTTTCCTGCGGCAGTTCCGCGAGCGCAGCCAGATGAAGCAGGCGCAGGAGCAGCGGCAGGAAGTGGTGCGCGCCGAACGCAAGAAAGTCGCGCGCAAGACGCCGCCCCGGATCGAGCCCGTGGTGGCGCCCGCTGCCGCCAGTGCGCGGGTGGAGGAGGAGCGCCAGGTTCGCATGTTCGAAGCCGTCGCACCCGGTGAGCGGCCGCCGCTGGCCTTGCTCGACAGCGCCACGCAGCAGGCGTCGAGCTATTCGACCGAAGCACTCGAGGCCATGTCACGCCTCGTCGAACTGAAGCTGCGCGACTTCGGAGTGGAAGTCGAAGTCGTTTCCGTGCATCCAGGCCCGGTTGTCACGCGCTTTGAACTGAATCCGGCGCCGGGCGTCAAGGTGAGCCAGATCAGCGCTCTTGCCAAGGATCTGGCGCGGGCGCTGTCGGCGATCAGCGTTCGCGTCGTGGAAGTCATACCCGGCAAGTCGACGGTGGGACTGGAAATCCCGAACGAGTCTCGGGAACTGGTCACGCTTGGCGACATCCTCCGCTCCCAGCCCTACGAGGAGATGCCTTCTCCTCTTACCCTGGCGCTCGGCAAGGACATCAGCGGCAAGGCGGTGGTCGCTGACCTGCAGCGGATGCCGCATCTGCTCATCGCGGGCACCACCGGGTCCGGCAAGTCGGTCGGGATCAACGCCATGGTGCTGAGCCTGGTCTACAAGGCCAGGCCCGACGAGGTCCGCATGATCATGGTGGACCCGAAGATGCTCGAGTTGTCGGTATACCAGGGCATTCCGCACCTGCTCTGCCCGGTAGTCACCGACATGAGGGATGCCGCGAACGCGCTGCGCTGGTGCGTCGTCGAAATGGACCGCCGCTACCGGGTGATGGCCGCGCTGGGCGTGCGCAACATCGGTGGCTACAACCGCAAGATTCGCGCTGCGACCGAGAAGGGCGAGTCGATCCTCGATCCCATCGTGCAACCATCGCCGGATGGCGGGCCGCCACGGCCACCGGTGCCGCTGGAGCCCATGCCGTTCATCGTCATCATCATCGACGAGCTTGCCGACATGATGATGATCGTTGGCAAGAAAGTAGAGGAGCTCATTGCGCGGCTTGCGCAGAAGGCGCGCGCAGCCGGCATCCACATGATCGTGGCGACGCAACGGCCTTCGGTGGATGTCATCACCGGCCTCATCAAGGCCAATATTCCCTGCCGCATCGCGTTCCAGGTTTCCGCCAAGGTGGACTCGCGCACGATTCTCGATCAGGGTGGTGCCGAGAGCCTGCTCGGGCACGGCGACATGCTGTTCATGGCGCCGGGGACCGCGACGCCTGTGCGGGTGCATGGCGCTTTCGTGTCAGACCAGGAAGTACACCGCGTGGCAGCGCAGCTCAAGGGTGCGGGACAGCCTGAGTACCTCGACGAAGTCCTCGAGGGGCCATCGATCGCGATTCCCGGCATTTCGGGTGAACCGGTTTCGGCCGCGGCTGAGGATGGCGACGGGGAGGCGGACCCGCTGTACGACCAGGCCGTGCGCATCGTCGCCGAGACGCGCCGCGCATCGGTGTCCGGCATCCAGCGTCGATTGAAGATTGGCTACAACCGGGCAGCCCGGTTGGTCGAAATCATGGAGCAGGCCGGCCTGGTCGGCCCGTTGCAGTCGAACGGCTTTCGCGAGGTGCTCGCACCGCCGCCGCCCGAGGAGTGACTTTGCGCCTGGCGGCTGCGGTTCTCGCCATGCTGGCGATCTCGGGTCCGATGGTTTCATCGGCCGCTGCCGGTTCGGGGCTGCAACAGCTCGAGTCCTTTCTGGACAGTGCCCGGTCGGTCACTGCGAGTTTCCACCAGGAAGTTCTCGACGGCAGTGGCGAGGTGATCGAGTCGTCGACCGGACGTCTGCAGTTGCAGCGGCCGGATCGCTTTCGCTGGGACTACGACGACCCGTATGAACGGGTGGTCATGGCCGACGGCGAGCGCCTCTGGCTCTACGAGGCCGATCTGTCACAAGTGACTATCCGGCGGCTCGATGCCGGACTCGGGGAGACGCCGGCCGCCTTGTTGACCGGCGATCGCCGCATGCTCGAACGCTTCGAGGTGCTGGCGTCCTGGTCTGGCGAGGCAACCCAGTGGGTTCGCCTGCGCCCTCGCGCTGGCGATTCGGACTTCGAGTCCGTCGCGATAGGATTTTCCGCCGGTAAGCCCACGCAAATCGAATTCCAGGACAGGCTGGGCCAGCAGACGAGAGTTCGGCTCCGCGATGTACGCCTGAATCCGTCACTCGAATTGAGCGCGTTCCGGTTCACGGTTCCGCCGGGCGTGGACGTCATTCGCGAAGATGAACTCTGAGCGTTTCAACCCCGTCGTTCAGGCGCCGTGATGTTGCGCCCGCTGCGTCTGCGCAACCTCTGGCTGAGTGGTGGGGCTGTAGCGCTCGCGGTCATACTCGGCCTCTCGCTCATGCCTCTGAAGGACCCGATGCCGTTCCAGATCAGGGACAAGCTGGCACATTTCGCTGCGTTCTCCTTCCTGACGGTCTGGTTTCTCGGGATCGTCGATGCAGGTGGGCGGCTTCGCATCGCCTGTGCGCTTGCTGCCTACGGCCTCGGTATAGAGTTGCTGCAATCGCTGACCGCGTTGCGCACTGCCGATCCGCTGGATGTAGTATCGGATCTCGCGGGCATAGCCGCCGGCTGGTATCTCGCCGCCGCCGGATTGCACCAGTGGTGCTTCCGGCTGGAGTCATGGTTCGGCGTTGCTCCCGATGAATGAGCAAAGATTCTGCAAATTCGCCCCAAGCTCCCGGTTGGCGGCCCCTCGCTGACCGCATGCGGCCGGCGGACCTCGCCGAGGTCGTCGGGCAAGGCCATCTCCTCGGCACCGGGAAGCCGCTCGCCCAACTGCTGTCGGGGGGGAATCTGCACTCGGCGATTTTCTGGGGACCGCCCGGCAGCGGCAAGACCACGCTGGCCCGACTGGTCGCACAGTCCAGCGGCGCGCGCTTCGTGGCGCTGTCAGCCGTTCTTGCCGGCGTAAAGGACGTACGGGAGGCGATAGCCCAGGCGCAGGCTGAAGCTGCGCGCCCGACCGTGCTCTTTCTCGACGAAGTGCACCGCTTCAGCAAGTCGCAGCAGGATGCGTTCCTGCCATTCGTCGAGGATGGGACCATCTTCTTCATCGGAGCGACGACCGAGAATCCGTCCTTCGCGATCAACAGCTCGCTGCTGTCGCGTGCGCGCGTCTATGTCCTGAAAGTGCTGGATTCGCGCGAGATCGCTGCCTTGCTGCGCCGTGCCCTGCAGGACACGCAGCGCGGGCTCGGGGCCCAACCGATGAAGGCAGGCGACGAGCTGCTCGAGCGCATTGCCGTTGCCGCAGACGGTGACGCGCGCCGAGCGTTGAACCTGCTCGATCTTGCAGTTGGCGTTGCGCGAGCGGCAGACCCGGCAGCCGGCGAACTCGATAGCTCCGCAGTAGAGCAGGTCGTGGCTGGCGGGTGGCGACGCTTCGATCGCGGCGGCGATCTGCTTCACGACCAGATATCGGCCCTGCACAAGTCAGTGCGGGGCTCCGATCCGGACGCTGCTTTGTACTGGCTCGCGCGTATGCTCGACGGCGGCTGCGATCCGCACTACCTCGCCCGTCGTGTCGTGCGCATGGCGATCGAAGACATCGGCCTGGCAGATCCTCGTGCTCTCACGATTTCCCTCGAAGCCTGGCAGGCGTATGAGCGTCTCGGCAGCCCCGAGGGAGACCTGGCGCTGGCGCAGGCGGTCGTATTTCTCGCCTGCGCCGCCAAGAGCAACGCCGTCTATCAGGCATTCGATGCCGCGCGGGCGGAGGTTGAACGTCACGGTACGCTGGAAGTTCCGCTGCACATCCGCAACGCGCCGACCGATCTTTTGCGCAAGCTCGGCCACGGCGCAGGCTATCGTTATGCTCACGACGAGCCGGATGCCTTCGCCTCCGGAGAGACGTATCTGCCCGAGGCGCTGGTCGGCAGTCGCTACTACGAACCGTCCGGCCGTGGTCTGGAGATCAGGATCGGCGAGAAACTTGCCGAGTTGCGTGCCCGCAACGTTGCTGCCCGAGGGTCGCGCGGCGAGTAGAAGCGCGGTTTAGCTAAGATACGCACCGCATCGGCCCACAGGGCCTGGAGCCTGTTCGCAATGCTCGATCCCAGACTGTTACGCGCCGAAGCGGGGCGTATCCGCGACAACCTCGCCCGCCGGGGCTTCGTTTTCGATGTCGCCGCCTATGGTGCGCTGGAGGATGGACGGCGCGATGCGCAGACAGAAGTCGAGCGCTTGCGCAGCGAGCGCAATGCGCGGTCGAAGGCCATCGGCCTGGCGAAAGGTCGCGGCGAAGACACCGCACCGTTGCTTGCTGAAGTCGAGCACCTCGCTGTGGCGTTGAAGTCAGCCGAGCTTCGCTTCGACGAAGTGCAGTCTGCCCTGAAGTCGCTGCATATGGGAATACCGAATCTCCTCCACCCTTCCGTACCGGACGGTCGGGATGACGCGGCCAACCGTGAAGAGCGACGGTGGGGCGAGCCCAGGCGGTTTTCCTTCCAGGCGCGCGACCACGTAGATGTCGGCCATCGCCTGGGGATGCTGGATCTGGAGGCGGCTGGCCAGGTGGCTGGCGCACGATTCGCTGTCATGCGCGGAGCGCTCGCCGGCCTGCAGCGTGCGCTCATTCAGTACATGCTCGATACCCACACCAACCATCACGGCTACACCGAGGCCTATGTTCCCTACCTCGCGAATGCCGCCGCGCTGGAGGGTACCGGCCAGCTACCGAAATTCGCGGCCGATCTGTTCGCCGTGCAGTCCGAACCGCCGCTCTACCTGATTCCGACGGCGGAAGTGCCGGTCACCAACCTCGTCCGCGACCGCATCCTGGAATCCGGTGAATTGCCCGTGAAGGTGACGGCGCACACACCCTGCTTTCGCTCGGAGGCAGGGTCGTACGGCAGGGACACGCGCGGGATGATCCGCCAGCACCAGTTCGAGAAAGTCGAACTGGTGCAGATTGTCCGGCCTGAGGACTCATATCGGGCACTCGAAGAGCTGACCGGGCACGCCGAAGCCATCCTGAAGGGCCTCGAGCTGCCTTACCGTGTGGTGTCGCTGTGCGCGGGTGACATCGGCTTCGGTTCCGCCAAGACCTACGATCTCGAGGTCTGGTTGCCCGGGCAGGGCAAGTACCGCGAGATTTCATCCTGTAGCAACTTCGAGGATTTCCAGGCGCGCCGCATGGGAGCGCGATGGCGGAACCCGGCCACGGGCAAGCCCGAGCTGGTGCACACGCTGAATGGCTCAGGCGTGGCTGCCGGGCGCGCCCTGGTCGCTATTCTCGAGAATTTCCAGTCCGAGGACGGATCCGTGACCGTGCCGGCAGTCCTGCGGCCGTACATGGGCGGGCAGACGAGGCTCAGCCCACCTCCCGCGTGAGCAGCCGTTCCCGCTGGCCGGTTCTCTTCGCTGTTTTCGGGCTGGCGCCCGCTGCCGCACAGCTCGCCTATCCGCCGAGTCCGCGCGGCGCTGTTGTCGATGAGTACCACGGCACGATGGTCGCGGATCCCTGGCGCTGGCTCGAGGACACGGCGTCGCCGGCGACTGCCGCCTGGATAGAACGCCAGAATGACCTGACGGCACAGGAAACCGGGCGAATGGCTGGTCGCAGTGAGTTCGGCCGGCTCATTGCTGATTTTCTCGAGGTTCAGCGCTACGGCGTCCCGCAGCAGGGCGGGCCTGCGCTCGTCTACCGCTACAACGGTGGGCATGACCAGCAGGACAGCTTGTGGACCAGCAGGGTCGGCGAGTCCGCCGGTCGTGTGCTTGTCGACGCCGCGTCGCTGTCAGTGGACGGAACAGTATCCATTGCCGACTTTTCGCTGTCGCCCGATGGCCGGTATATCGCCTACGCATTGTCGGATGGCGGCAGCGACTGGAAACTGTGGCGGCTGCGCGAGGTGGCGAGTGGGCGTGATCTGCCCGAGCGACTGCCGGGCACCAAATTCACCAGCGTCGCCTGGCGCCCGGACAGCAAGGGCTTCTATTACAGCCGATATCCCTTGCACGCGGATGCGGCTCGCGGCTACGACGACACCCGGCCGGTTGCCGTCTGGTTTCATGCGCCAGGCACCGCCCATGACCAGGACCGGCTCGTCTACGAGCGCGGCAACATTGACCGCAGGGACCCTTACGCCGAGGTGACGGCGGACGGACGCTACCTCGTCGTTACGCTGTCGGAGGGCTACGAGACCAATGGCGTGATGATCGGGCATCTCGCCGGTTCCCCGGCGGACGCGGTCAAGCTGGAGCCTTTCCTCACGGATTTCGATGCCCGCCACGAGTTTCTTGGCCTGCGGCGCGGCGAGTTCTTCTTTCGCACGACTCATTCTGCCCCGACGGGCCGGATCGTCGCCGTGCGGCGCGGCGCGACCGATTCCCGGGCCTGGCGCGAGGTCGTTCCGGCTGCGCCGGAACCGATCGAGGCCGCAGTGATGGCTGGCGGCCGCCTCATCGTCAGTTACGTCGTCGACATTCGGACAGTGCTGCGGACTTACAATAGCGAAGGTCGCGCCGGTCCCGGGCTTGGACTTCCTGGCGCCGGCACCGTCAGCGAACTGGGCGCAGCGCCAGGCTCCAAGACCGCCTATTTCTCCTATACCGATTTCGCTACCGCTGGCGTGGTGTACGCGTTGTCCGCTGGTGAAGTGGAGCCGCGTGCGTGGCGAACAGCACGTCCCAGGACGGCAGTGCCGCCTTTGTCCGTGCAGCGTGCCGACTTTCGCAGCCGCGACGGCACCGTGGTGCCGATGACCCTCGTGAGGCGCGCCGATATCGGCAGGGACGCGCCCGCGCCGACCGTGTTGTACGGCTACGGCGGATTCAACATCTCGCTGCTGCCGGCCTACTCGGCAACACGCCTCGCCTGGATTGCCGCTGGCGGTACCTACGCCGTGGCGAATCTGCGTGGCGGGGGTGAATTCGGCGAATCATGGCATCAGGCCGGCACGCGGCTGGCGAAGCAGAATGTCTTCGATGACTTCATTGCCGCAGCCGAATCGCTGATTCGCGCCGCTGTCACCGACCGGGATAGTCTTGCCATATGGGGCGCCAGCAACGGCGGGTTGCTCGTGGGGGCGGTCCTGAACCAACGCCCGGATCTTTTCGCTGCCGCCGTGCCTGCGGTCGGCGTGATGGACATGCTGCGCTACCACCTGCCTAGCGCCAATGCCCGGCAGTGGTCGAGCGATTTCGGTATCGCCGAGAATCCCGCGGAATTCCGTGCGCTGCGGTCGTATTCGCCGTATCACAACGTTCTGCAGGGCGCCTGCTATCCGCCTGTACTGGTCACCGCCGATGCCCAGGACGACAGGGTCGCGCCCTGGCACAGCTACAAGTACGCGGCGGCAATGCAGTCAGCACAGGCCTGCCCGAACGCCGTGCTGATACGGATCGAAACCCGGGCCGGACATGGCGCCCGAGCTTCGCGGTCGAAGATCATCGCGGCGTACGCCGACCAGTGGGCGTTTGTGGCCGCCGCGACTGGGCTGCCCGTTGGGCAAGCCGGCGGCAGCCGCAGGACGCACTGAAAACTGGCGGAGAGGGAGGGATTCGAACCCCCGAGGGACGTGAGTCCCTAACGGTTTTCAAGACCGCCGCATTCAACCGCTCTGCCACCTCTCCACGTGACGGCCAGCGCCGGTCATTCTGGCCGCGGCTGGTATCCGGCGTCCAGAGAACGGCTGCAAGCGCCGATTGTCTCGGCGTAAACTGCGCGCCCGTTCGACCGGGACCCGTCATGACTGCTGCCCGAACAGACCTCAGCGAGCTCCTGCAGACGCTCAATTCCCAGGCGCTGCTGCTCCGGGTGCTCGTCTCGCTGGCGGAGCACGGCATCTTCGATCGGCTGGCTACGGGTGCCAGGACCGCGCGCGAACTTGCCGATGGGGCGCGCCTGGATGAGCAGGCGCTGTACCGCCTGCTGCGCTTCGGCGCCTCGCGCGGCCTGATGCGCGAGGACGACGCGGGAGCTTTTCACCTGGCGCCCGGCGCCGAAGCGCTGTCCGCGGCATCACCGACGTCGGTGCGCAGCCGGTTGCGCCGCCCATGGCAGGACCTGATCTGGAAGAGCTACGAGCGCCTGCCGGACATGTTGCGGACCGGCGAGACGGCCTTCGATCTCGCCTTCGGCGAGTCATTCTTCGACTACCTCGCGGCGCATCGGGACCTCAATACGCTCTTCGACGACTCCATGGCGCAGCTGTCCCGCATGGAGAATCCGCTGGTGGCGGCCGGGTTCCGCTTCGCGGACTTTCCCTGGATCGTGGACGTGGGCGGCGGCCTCGGCGGCCTCCTGGCAGCGATCCTGGAAACTCATCCCGGCGTCCACGGCGTCCTCTTCGAGCAGCCGCAGGTGATTGCCGGCGTGGCTGAGCATTTCGGGTCGAAGCTGGAAGGGCGCTGGGAAGCGATGGAGGGCGACTTCTTCACGGCGGTCCCGCCGGGGGGCGACCTCTACCTGCTGAAGCGCATTCTCCATGACTGGGACGATGCGCGGGCCCGCCAGATCCTCGAGAATTGCCGCTCCGCGCTGTCGCCCCGCGCACGTCTGCTCGTCATCGATGCGCTCATGCAGGCAGGCAATGAGCCCGACCCCAACAAGTTCATGGACGTCAATATCATGGCGCTCAACGGCGGTCGCGAGCGTACCGCAGCGGAATTCGCGGCCTTGTTCGGCGAGACTGGCTTGCGCCTCGTGTCGATAAAGCCACTGCCGCAGCCGGTTACGCTCTCGCTTATCGAAGTGGCACTGGCCTGACGCTAGAATCTGCCCATGACGGTCGATGAACGCCACCGACGCCGACGCCGCCTGCGCCGCCAGGCCGCGGTGCTGCTGTTCCTGATGCTGGCTTTCGCGCTGGCTTGGTTCTTCGAATCGCAGGCCACCACGACCGTGGCGTTCGTGCGTTACGCGGAACTCGCAGGCGACGCGGACAGCAACCCGGGCCTGTCACCGGCAGGGCAGGAACGCGCCGAGGAGCTGTCGCGGCTGCTGGGTGAAGCCGACGTGGTCGCCGGCGTGGACGCCATATTCGCCACCCAGTATCGCTATACGCAGGAGACGGTTGCGCCGCTCGCAAAGCGGCTGCGCCTGCCCGTACAGGTGCAGGAAGTCGCTGACGTGAACGGACTGCTGGAGCGGATCCTGCGCGACTACAAGGGAAAGATCGTGCTGGTGGTTACCCACACGGGCCCGCTGCCCGAGTTGATCCGCGAACTCCACGGCAGCAAGAAAGTCCCGGCCTTCGGAGCCACCGAACACGACAATCTGTATATCGTCAGCATCCCCTGGTACGGCAAGGTCAAGACGCTGCGTCTGAAATACGGTGTGCCTTACCGGCCCGATCCGCCGAGCGCAGCGACTCCGCCAGCGAGCGAGCCTGTCCCGTCCGGCCCATGAAACCGGACTCGTCGAGCGGCGGGTAGGGAATTGCGTGCTGACGGCAGTGTCGCGCGACGGTGGGATAGCACCACTCGAACAGCACCTCGGCGTAGGTGGCGGGGTCCAGCCGGCAACGCGCGTACAGGCCCGCCGCTTCGCGCTGGCGTGCTGCTTCGTATAGCAGCAGAGCGGCAGCAACCGATACGTTGAGTGATTCAACCTGGCCCCTCATCGGCACGGCGACATGTCGGTCCGCGAGCGCCGCCGACCGGGCGGATACTCCCATGAGCTCCGAGCCGAGCAGCAGCGCCGTCGGGCGGACGTAGTCCCATTCGCGGTAGTCGAGCGCGCCGGGACCCGGATGTGCCGCCACGATGGCAAAACCCTGCTGGCGCATAGCAGCGACGGCGGTGTCGATATCCCGATGCGCCCGCGTGCGCACCCACTTCCGGCTGCCGCCCGAGATCATGCGATGGCGGGCGAACGCGCCGCCCGGCGACACCGCATGCAGCTCCATGACGCCGACCGCATCGCAGGTGCGCACAATCGCCGAGATGTTGTGCGACTTGTGCACGTCCTCCGCGAGCACTGTCAGGTCGGGCTGGCGCCTGGCCAGCACGGCCTTCAGCTGTTCGAATCGCTCCGGGCTCATGCCCCTCACTTTACAGGCCAGATCACCCCCCCGTAGGAGCGGCGCAAGCCGCCACCTCGCTCAACCCGCGACCCGGCTCCGCTAGAATGCCAGCGTCGGTTGCCGGGGCACGCCCCGATAGCTCAGGGGATAGAGCGTCCGCCTCCTAAGCGGAAGGTCCCGCGTTCGAATCGCGGTCGGGGTACCAGCAAATCAAAAGGTTAGGCAACTCGCGGCGACGACGGCCAACAGCTTCCCACAAAATCCCCACAAACCGGACAGATTTGAGCCCCTGAAGCGAAGCGGCCCGGCGGGTGCGTCAACACCCGGCCGGGCCATGCCAACGACGTGAAAGGAGCACGAAAAGGTCGGCTCTTTCACTACACCGGCATGCCGAATCGCATCACCTGCGGCCGCGATGTGCCGGACGACGTCGCGCAGCGGTTGCGCCGCGCGGGATTTCGCGCTGAGCCGGCCGGGGATGGCGTGCAAGCGGTGCGGAGCTGATCGGTCAGGCCGGCAAGCCGCCGCGATGGCGGCTGCCAAGCAGTATGACCGTCAGTCGTGGCAGCCAGTCTTCAAGCCGCGGTTGAACGAGCGCGGCCAGCGCGAAGCACAGCAGGGGCGCGAGCAGTGTCGCCACCAGTCTGACCGAAGTCGGTACCGACCAGTCGAACACAGCGCGAAGGCCGATCCCCAGCAGGCTCAGCACAATCTCGTGCGAGCAGAACACCAGGAAGACAAAGCGCGCCAGGCGCAGCATGGCCGCCCCCACGGCGGACCCCGCCACGAGGCTGATGACACACCAGGCCACGCCGATGCCCAGCGTCAGGCGCAAGGGCTCAAAGAAAAACCCCCAGGCAGCCGCTTCGACAGTCGCGCGTGACATGGTCAACGCAATCAGAAGAGCCAGTGCCACGATCGTGGCCGGTCCCCGCCAGCTTTCCACGTTGAGCGATGGCATGGGCAGTGGGCCCATCCGTATCGCCAGTCCCAACACGAACAGCACCGGGATGGTCTGGCGCTGGAATATCGGCAGGATGCCGCCATCGACCAGCCCGAAGAGCGTGGTGGTGCCCGCACACAGGACAACGACAAGCAGCAGCGTGCCCGATCGCGACAGCTTGAGCAGAAAAAGAAAGACCGGCAGTAGTAGAAAGCACAGGAACAGGTCGCGCAGGAAGTAGAGCGGGAAGTTCCAGGGCTTGTCGGTTAGTCCAACCAGTGCATTCACCCACCCGAGTGCGTCCGTCGGCAGGCGGGCAACGATGTCGGCGAGACCGCCACTGGCAGCACCGTAGCCCAGGTCGAACATTATTGAGAGCGCCGACCAGGCGATCAATGGCACGAGGAGAGTCCGCAATTTCTCCGTCAGCACCCCGCGATACCCGCGACGACCATAGGACTGCAGTGCGAGATAGCCCGACAGGATGCTGAGCAAGGGCATGCTGACTCGCGCCAGCCCGTCATACAGAATGGCGCTCACGATGCGCGCTGTGTTGCCCAGAGCGGCCGCTGTCACGCCATCCGGCGTCAGCAGCATCGGGAAGGAGTGTGCAAACACCATGAAGAATATGCACAGCGTGCGGGCAATCTGCAGTCGCTCCGCGGTGGCCGCCGACACCGGCGGGAGCTGGTTGGCGGCTAACCCGCTATTGCCCGGCGTTGATGCGATTCCAGAGATCGATGATGTCATCGGCAACCGTTTTACTGGAATTCGCGCTGCAATAGTTCAGAAGCTGCGCCCCGATCCGGTCAAAGTTCCGGTCGCTGCCCCGCGGGGCCGATGCCGGGAAGTCGTCAATGCCCTTGCCGGTACGAGTATGAACATAGCCCTCGAACCGGTACAACACCGCCTGATTGAAGCCATTCGGTCCGTCGGGATGAATGCACAGGAACCAGGCACTTGTTGCGACCGCGCGATTCATTCTCCTGAGCGGAAGGTCCCGCGTTCGAGTCGTGGTCGGGGTATCACGGCACGCGCGACTGACCGATTAGAAATCCACCGACTTATGTCGTATTTCTCATGTTGCCTGAGCTGAGGTTTCTGTCGCGTCGCGCGTAATTGGGAACGGTGTCGCGACGCTGCCTGCAGGGCTTCCGATACGATCCTCGCAAGAAGAAAGATGACCCAGCCGATGGTCCACAAGCCGTTACATCCCGCCGTCCCTGAATCGGGCGCCCGAGGCAATTGTCGCACGCGGAGGCAGCGGCGCATCCACTCGCTGTGGTCGTTTGTCTATGGTGGCTTTCGCCCGCGGCGCCGGAACGGTCGCAGGCTGGGCGACGAACACCGCGTCTATTTCGACTGGCACGAACCCAGCGTGCTGTATCTCGCGCTGGCCATCGTGCTCATGAGCTGTGCCGACGCGCTGTTCACGCTGAACATCCTGGCGGCCGGTGGTCGGGAGTTGAATGCCGTCATGGCGACCCTGCTCGGGTTCGGTACCCATGTATTCCTCTGGACCAAGATCGCGTTGACGGGCCTCAGCATCATCGTCCTCGCTGTCGTTGCCCGGCGCCGGATCCTGGGACGGTTTCCCGTCATCTGGCTCATGCGACTGTTTCTTGGCGTTTACGTCGTGCTGATCGGCTGGGAGATCTATCTCCTTGGCTGGGAGGCGACGTCGGAAGGTCGCGACGCACTCGAGACGCTGCGCAACTGGGTCGCGGGCTGAGCTGCCGACACTGAACGACCAGCGGCATCGGCGAAAGCGCTTTCAGTAGCGGCATCAGCCGACTATCATCCGCTGTTTGGTTGGTTGCGCCGGGTTTTCCGTGAGTCATTCGCTGGATGAGCGATATGCGTCATCGCCCCTGTTCGGGGCCAATGCCCCCTACGTAGAAGATCTTTTCGAGGCCTTCCAGCGCGACCCGCGCGGTGTTCCGGAGAACTGGCAGCAGTTTTTCGCTTCGCTTGGGCCGCACTCGCCCCCTGCTTTTCAGCGTCCAGCCGTGGCTATCGCGCCAGCGTCAGCCATTGGCCGAAGTGGCGCCGATCCTGGCGAGAAACAGGCCGCGGTGTCACGCCTTATCCAGGTGTACCAGCTGCAGGGCCATCAGATGGCGGATCTCGATCCGCTGGGGCTCATCGAACGGATCGTTCCCCAGGTGTTGCGACCCGAGCAGACGGGTCTCGGCGACGCAGACATGGAAACCGGATTCTTCACGACGGGGCTTGCCAGCACGGATGGCGCCCTCATGAAGCTCAAGGACATCGTGGCGCTGCTCGGGCGCGTGTACTCCGGCAAGATCGGCGCCGACTTCGCGCATGTCTCCCGTGGCCGCGAGCGCAGCTGGCTGCGGGAGCGGCTTGAGCGCGGTGTGCTCGGTGATCCCTTCACGGCGGAAGACCGCCGGCACTTCCTCGCGCAGATCACGGCGGCGGAGGGCATAGAGCGTTACCTGCACACCCGCTACGTCGCGCAGAAGCGCTTCTCGCTGGAGGGTGGAGACAGCCTCATCCCGATGCTGGACGACCTCATCCAGCAGGGTGGCGCGCGGGGCGTGCAGGAGATCATCCTCGGCATGGCCCACCGCGGCCGCATCAACGTGCTCGTCAACGTGCTCGGCAAGGCGCCGCAGGCGCTTTTCAAGGAGTTCGAGCGCAAACACAACATCGGGGCCATGAAGGGATCCGGCGACGTCAAGTACCACATGGGATTCTCTTCCGACATCCGCACGCCCGGCGGCAATGTCCACGTCACGCTCGCGTTCAATCCTTCCCACCTGGAAATCGTCAACCCGGTAGTCGAGGGCTCGGCGCGGGCGCGGCAGGAGCGGCGCGGCGATGGCACCGGCGAGCAGGTGCTGCCGGTGCTGATCCATGGTGATGCGGCATTCGCAGGCCAGGGCGTGGTGCCGGAAACCCTGCAGCTTTCCCAGGCGCGCGGTTTCTACACCGGCGGCACGGTGCACATCATCATCAACAACCAGGTCGGATTCACGACCAGCAACCCGAAGGACGCCCGCTCGACGCCTTATTGCAGCGACATTGCGAAGATGGTGGAAGCACCGGTACTCCACGTGAACGGCGACGATCCCGAAGCCTGCGTGTTCGTGACCCGCCTGGCGCTCGAGTATCGACAGGCATTCCGCAAGGACATCGTCATCGACCTCGTCTGTTACCGGCGCCACGGCCACAACGAAGCCGACGAACCGTCGGCGACCCAGCCGAAGATGTACCAGGTCATCCGCAAGCATCCGACGCCGCGGCAGATCTATATGCGCCAGCTCGTCGAGGGCGGGGTGATCGACTCGGCTGCTGCCGAGCGCATGGTGGAGGAGTATCGCGAGAGGCTCGATCAAGGGCAGCCGCTGCCGCAGGCCTTGCTCGGCATGATCGGCAATGAATTCACGGTCGACTGGTCGCGTTATCTCAAGGGCGACTGGGATGCACCGGTGCGCACCGCCCTCGGCGAAGAGGAGGTGCGACAGCTGGCCCCGGAGATCACGCGTGTCCCGGCAGGGTTCACGCTGCATCCCCAGGTGGCGCGGATCGTTCAGGATCGGGGCCGGATGGCCGCGGGCGAACTGCCCATGGACTGGGGCTTCGCCGAGGTGATGGCCTACGCCAGCCTGCTCAGGTCGGGCTTCAAGGTCCGCATCACCGGCCAGGACAGCCGGCGCGGCACCTTTTTCCATCGCCACATTGCCATGCATGACCAGACGACAGGCGCGACACATCTGCTCCTCGAGAACCTTTCCTCGCGACGTAGCGCCTTGACCGTGACGGATTCCCTGTTGTCGGAGGAGGCCGTACTGGGCTTCGAGTACGGCTATGCGACGACGGATCCCGAGACGCTGGTGATCTGGGAGGCGCAGTTTGGCGACTTCGTCAACGGCGCCCAGGTCGTGATCGACCAGTTCATGAGTTCAGGTGAGGCCAAGTGGGGTCGACTCTGCGGACTGACCCTGTTCCTGCCGCACGGCCAGGAGGGCCAGGGTCCGGAGCACTCCTCGGCGCGGCTCGAGCGCTTCCTCCAGCTCTGCGCCGAGCTGAACATGCAGGTGTGCGTGCCATCGACGCCGGCCCAGATGTTCCACATGCTGCGACGGCAGATGGTGCGCGATCTGCGCAAGCCGCTGGTTGTCATGACGCCGAAGAGCCTGCTGCGGCACAAGCTGGCCACCTCGCCCCTCAGCGAGCTCTGGCAGGGGCGTTTCCAGACCGTGATGGATGAGATCGATCCGATCGATCGGCAGTCGGTCCGGCGCGTAGTCGCCTGCAGCGGAAAGGTCTTCTACGACCTGCTGGAGGTACGGCGCTCGCAGAAGCTCGCTGACGTGGCGATAATCCGTGTCGAGCAACTGTATCCGTTCCCGGCGCGCGAGTTCGCCGCAGCGCTTGCGCGATTCCCGGCGGCCACCGAAATCATCTGGTGCCAGGAAGAGCCGCAGAACCAGGGAGCCTGGTACCAGATCCGCCACCGGTTGCAGGAGCCGCTTTCCGCGGCGCAGACATTGTTCTACGCCGGTCGACCGGCAGCGGCAGCGCCGGCACCGGGCGTCTTCCAGCTCCATGTTTTCCAGCAGCAGCGCCTCGTCAACGCTGCCCTTGGCGCCAAGCCCGGGAATGGCTGATTGAGCCACTGCGTTCGAAAGAATCGAGGAAACCGTCATGCCCATCGAAGTAAAAGTCCCGCAGCTACCCGAATCGGTGGCCGATGCCACGTTGATCTCCTGGCACAAGTCACCCGGTGACGCGGTCAACCGGGATGAGAGCCTGGTGGAACTCGAGACTGACAAGGTGGTCCTGGAGGTTCCGGCGCCGGTCAGTGGCGTGATCCGGGAGCTGAAGGTGCAGAACGGCGTGACCGTGAAATCGGGCGAATTGCTTGCCATTCTGGAGGCCGTCGAGGACAAAGCCGCTGCTGCAGCAGTTGCGGTTGCCGCGCCCCAGGCGCCACCCGCGGTCCCGCCGGTCGTGGAAAGATCTGCCGGCAAGTCGGGGCCGGCGGTTCGCCGGGCGGCCGCCGAGGCCGGCATCGATCCTGCACAGCTTGCGGGCAGCGGGCGCGCCGGGCGCGTGCTGAAGGCGGACATCCCGACCGCTGCTCCCGGTGCAGCGTTGCCGCCTTCGGTCGGCGCGAGGCAGGAGCGGCGCGTACCGATGAGTCGCCTGCGCGCCCGCATCGCGCAGCGCCTCCTCGATGCGCAACAGACGGCCGCGATGCTCACCACGTTCAACGAGGTGGACCTGACGGCCGTGATGGCGCTGCGGAGCCGATACAAGGACGCGTTCGAGAAGCAGCACGGCGTGAAGCTGGGCTTCATGCCCTTCTTCGTGAAAGCATCGATCGAGGCGCTGCGGCATTTTCCGGTCGTCAACGCTTCGGTCGAAGGCGGTGACATCGTTCATCATGATTACTACGACGTCGGGATCGCGGTATCGACGGAGCGCGGCCTCATCGTGCCGATACTGCGCGATGCCGACCGGCTGTCGTTCGCGCAGGTCGAAGGCGCCATTGCGGATTTCGGTCGCCGCGCACGCGAGGGCACGGTCGGCATGGAGGACCTCACGGGCGGCACCTTTACCATCACCAATGGCGGGACATTCGGTTCGCTGCTGTCGACGCCGATCCTGAATCCGCCGCAAAGCGCCATCCTCGGCATGCACAAGATCCAGGAGCGGCCGATGGTGGTCGACGGAGCCGTGGTGCCCCGCCCGATGATGTATCTCGCGCTGACCTACGATCACCGCATCATCGATGGCAAGGAGGCGGTGCAGTTCGTGGTGGCGGTGAAAGATGCGCTGGAAGAACCGGGCCGCCTGCTGCTCCAGATCTGATCCCGTCCCGCTGTCGCTCACAGGAGCCTGCCTTTCATGAGCAAGTTCGATGTCGTCGTGATCGGCGGCGGTCCGGCCGGATACGTCGCGGCCATCCGCGCGGCGCAGAATGGCGGCACCGTTGCCTGCATAGACGCCTGGCGGACGGATGCCGGCAGCCCTTCGCTGGGCGGCACCTGCCTGAACGCGGGCTGCATACCGTCGAAAGCCCTGCTCGAGTCGTCCGAGCTTTACCATCGGGCGAAACACGAGTTCGCCATCCACGGCATCCACGTCGGCGACGTGAGCATGGACCTCGCCGCGATGCAGGCGCGCAAGGCCGGCATCGTTGCGCAGCTTTGCGGCGGCATACAGGGCCTGTTCAAGGCCAACGCCGTGACGTTGCTGCCCGGGCGTGGACAGCTGCTGCCCGGCAATCGTGTCCGCTACCTGCCGCACGACGGCGAGCCCCAGCTGCTCGAGGCGAGCCACGTGATCCTGGCGGCCGGTTCGGTGCCGACCGAACTGCGTTCCATTCCCTTCGACGGCGAGCGCATCGTCGATTCGACGGGCGCACTGGCTTTCACCAGTGTGCCGCAACGGCTCGGGGTCATTGGTGCCGGCGTGATCGGGCTCGAACTCGGCAGCGTCTGGCGGCGCCTGGGCGCGGAGGTCACGGTACTCGAGGCCATGGACCGGTTCCTGTTCATGGCGGACAGTCATATCGCCAGGGAAGCCGAGCGCCAGTTTCGCCGGCAGGGACTCGACATCCACCTGGGCGCCAAGCTGCAGTCCGGTGAGGTCACGGCGGCCGGCGTGAAGCTGCGTTACGAGGACGGCAAGGGTTCGCAGGACCTCGAGGTGGACAAGGTCATCGTCGCCGTGGGGCGCCGCCCGAACACCAGCGGGCTGCTGGACCCGCAAGCCGGCGTCGAACTGGACGAGCGCGGGTTCATCCGCGTGGACGAGCACTGCCGGACCTCGGCCGCCGGCGTATGGGCAGTCGGCGACTGTGTCCGCGGGGCCATGCTCGCGCACAAGGGTTCGGAGGAAGGCGTGATGGTAGCGGACCTCATCAGCGGTCGCTACGGCCACGTCAATTACGACGTCATTCCCTCCGTCATCTACACCGCGCCGGAGATCGCCTGGGTCGGTCGCACAGAAGATGAACTCAAGCAGGCTGGCACGGCCTACAAGGCCGGCACTTTCGGTTTCGCTGCCAGCGGCCGCGCCAAGGCCATGGAGCAGGCGGCAGGACTGGTGAAGGTTCTGGCCGACGCGGCGACCGATGCGATCCTCGGCGTGCACATCATCGGACCGATGGCCGGCGAACTCATCGGGGAGGCGGTGGTCGCCATGGAGTTCCAGGGCACGGCCGAGGACCTGCAACGCACCATCCATGCCCATCCGACCCTGGCAGAGGCGGTGCACGAGGCAGCCCTGGCCGCGGACAGGCGCGCGCTCCACGCCATCAATCGCTGAACGCCGCCACCGGGCCCAGGCCTTCCGCTTCGGGTATCATTCGCGACGTTGTTGTCGTCGGGTCCCGCACTCAGCGGGCACGAACTGCATGGTCGGCCAAAGTCATCGGGAGCACATCACCTGCGAGGGCTACGGCCCGGGCGGTGCGGCCGTCCTGGTCGACTGCTGCGGGACCGATCGCGAGCGCACCATCGACGGTTTGCGGGAGGTTTTTCGCAACCACGGCGGCCAGTTGGGGGCGAGTGGCTCGGTGGCCTACCTGTTCACGCCGGTGGGGCGGCTTGCCTACCGGGCAGGGACTCCGCAGCAGCCGCTTGCGACGGTGAGCATCCAGTCGGGCGCAGAGGACCTGGTTGTCAACGGTGACGGTTCGATCGAGGTGCTGACGGATCCGCGCGATCTCGATGCGGTGCGTGCCGCTCTAGCCGAGGCCGGCATGCCGCCGGCGCTTTGCGAGCTGACCCGCCGGCCCGTGGCGACGCTGCAGATTTCCGCAGCCGAGGGCCGCCAGTTGCAGGCGCTGGTGGATGCACTCAACGGGCTCGACGAGGTGAATTCCGTCTGGATCAACGCGGCGACTGCCGGTGAGTTGCGTTCGTGAATCGATCGACGCGGATACTCGGCATCGACCCTGGCTCCAGGATTACCGGATTCGGCATCATCGACAGCGATGGCCGGAGCACGACTCATGTCGCCAGCGGCTGTATCCGCACCGAGGGCGAGGACCTGTCCGCGCGGTTGCGTGAAATTCACGATGCCGTCGTGGCGCTGGTCGCGGACCACGAGCCCGCCGAGCTTGCGATCGAGAGGGTTTTCATGCACCGCAACGCCGACAGTGCGCTGAAGCTGGGTCAGGCGCGCGCCGCGGCAATTTGTGGCACGTTCGCCGGCGGACTCATCGTGCACGAGTATGCCACCCGTGCGGTAAAGCAGGCCATAGTCGGGCAGGGCAGCGCCGAGAAGGGCCAGGTCCAGCACATGGTCCGCGCGATACTTGGGCTGACGGCGTCGCCGGCAGCGGACGAGGCCGATGCCCTCGCGGTTGCCATCTGTCACGCGCACACCCGAGCGCTCGGCGCGCGACTCGGTGTTGCTCGTCTGCGGGTCGTCCGGCGATGATCGCCACATTGCGCGGTGTCGTTGCCCAGAAGGATCCGCCGCACGTCGTCGTGGACGTGAGCGGCGTCGGCTATGAGCTGGAAGTGCCCGTCTCGACCTGGGCCGCGCTGCCCGAGGTCGGGCAACCGGTCACCTTGCGCACTCACCAGGTGATCCGCGAGGACCAGCACCTGCTCTACGGATTCGCGACGGAAGCGGAGAAGCGCGTGTTCCGTGACCTGCTGCGGGTAAACGGCGTCGGGCCCAAGATCGCCCTCGCCATCCTCTCCGGCATCAGCGTCGATGGGCTGCTGCGCGCGGTGCAGACAGAAGACGTCACGGCGCTCACCCGCGTGCCCGGCGTCGGGCGCAAGACCGCAGAGCGCCTGATCCTGGACCTCAAGGATCGGGTGGCGACTCTGGCCGGTAACGTCGGGGGCGCGACAGCGGTCACGCCCCTCATGGTCGGGGCCTCTTCGATGGAGCGGGAGGTCGTGGAAGCGCTCATGGGCCTCGGATACCGTCCGGTCGAAGCACGCCGGATGGTCGAGCAGGCCAGGCCGGAGACTGCGGATTCGACGGCGGATCTGTTGCGTGCAGCGTTGCGCAACGCATCTGGTGTTGCGCGAGGCGCTGCGGCGGGACCCGCATGAGCGGTCAGGGCGAGAGACTGGTGTCGGCTGCCGGGCGTCAGGACGAAGAGGCCTACGAGCAGGCGATCCGGCCGCGTCGCCTGGCGGATTACATCGGCCAGACCTCGGTCAAGCAGCAGCTCGAGATATTCGTGGAGGCAGCCCGGCGCCGTGCCGAGGCGCTGGATCATGTGCTGATCTTCGGGCCGCCGGGCCTTGGCAAGACCACGCTGGCGCATATCGTCGCAAACGAACTCGGCGTCGGCCTTAGGCAGACCTCCGGCCCCGTGCTGGAGCGGCCGGGCGACCTTGCGGCCCTGCTCACCAATCTCGAGCCGCGCGATGTCCTGTTCGTGGACGAGATCCACAGGCTGAGTCCGATCGTCGAGGAGGTGCTTTACCCGGCGATGGAGGACTTCCAGCTCGATATCATGATCGGCGAGGGGCCTGCGGCGCGCTCGATCAAGCTTGACCTGCCGCCGTTCACGCTGATCGGTGCGACTACCCGTGCCGGCCTGCTGACCTCGCCGTTGCGCGATCGCTTCGGGATCGTACAGCGACTGGAGTTCTATTCCGACGCGGAGCTCGACCGCATCGTCGAGCGCGCGGCCGGAATCCTTGGCGTTGCCGCCGACGCCGCGGGCACGCGGCTGATCGCGACGCGTGCACGCGGCACGCCGCGTATCGCCAATCGCCTGCTGCGGCGAGCCCGGGATTACGCCCAGGTCAAGGGCAACGGCCGCGTCGACGAAGCGACCGCCCGTTCGGCCATGGACATGCTGGAGGTGGATCCGCATGGTTTCGACGTGATGGACCGGCGACTGCTTCTCACCATCATCGAGAGCTTCAGCGGCGGGCCCGTAGGCATCGAGTCGCTTGCGGCCGCCATCAGCGAAGAACGCGGGACGATCGAGGATGTGCTCGAGCCGTTCCTCATCCAGCGTGGCTTCCTCGTCCGCACGGCGCGGGGTCGCATGGCAACGCCACGCGCCTACCAGCACTTCGGCCTGACTCCGCCTCGCGTCGCGCGCGATGGTTCCTTGTCGCTGTTCGACGGTGATAGCAAATGACGACCAATACGTCCTTCCTCGACCTGGTACTGAGCGCCAGCATCGTCGTGCAGATTGTCATGCTGGTCTTGCTGGCAGCATCGGTCGCGTCGTGGACGGTCATGCTGCGCAAGCGGAAGCTGCTGCGCGATGCCGTGGAGGGGGCTGATTCCTTCGAGACGGCCTTCTGGGGTGGCGGCGACCTCACCAGCATCTACAAGGAAGTCACGCGCGCCGGCACGACGCCGGTCAACATGGCCGGGTTGTTCGAAGCGGGATTCCGCGAGTTCCGCCGCCTCACCCAACAGCCGGGGCTGAGTGCCGACCAGGTGCTCGAGGGCTGCCGCCGCGCGATGCGCGTAGCGCAGCTGCGAGAGACCGACCGGCTGGAGCAGAACCTGGCAATGCTGGCAACGATCGGCTCGACGAGTCCTTACGTCGGCCTGTTCGGCACTGTGTGGGGCATCATGAATTCCTTCCAGGCGATCGGAAATGTCCAGTCGGCGACGCTGGCCATGGTGGCCCCTGGCATTTCCGAGGCGCTGGTCGCGACCGCCATGGGCTTGTTCGCGGCCATTCCGGCGGTCATCGGCTACAACCGCTTTGCCGACAAGGTCACCCGACTCGAGGTGCGCTTCGACGCGTTCACCGAGGAATTCGCCGCGATCCTCCAGCGGCACGCCCATGGCAGGGAGTCGCGCTGACGATGCGTACGCCGCGGAAACGCCGGCTGATGGGCGAGATCAACGTCGTGCCGTACATCGATGTGATGCTGGTTCTGCTCATCATCTTCATGGTAACCGCGCCCCTGCTCACGCAGGGCATCGAGGTCGATCTGCCGAAGGCGGCCGCCGACGCGCTCGATACCGGCAAGGATGACGAACCCATGGTCCTGTCGGTCGATGCCGCTGGCCAGTTCTACCTGAGCATCGGCGACAACGAAGACCGGCCGATCCCGCCAGAGCGCGTCGTGGAACTGGCATCCGCGGTGATCCGCCGCAAACCGGAGACGCCGGTCCTGGTGAAGGCCGACCGTCGTGTCCCTTACGGACGCGTCGTCGAGGCGATGGTCCTGCTCCAGACAGCCGGCGCGCAGAAGGTTGGCTTCCTGACCGATCCGCCGGAAACTTCGCGCCGTGCCCGCGGTCCAGCCTGATCGGATGGCACACACCTTACCGCTCGATCAGCCGTTTGTCCGGGAGTACGGTGCCGGACTCACGGCCTCGGTCGTCCTGCACGGCGCGCTGCTGCTGCTGCTCGTCGTCAATCTGGACCTGCTGCCCGCGCAGGAAACGAAGCCGGTACGCCTTGCTATCCAGGCCACGATCGTCGATCCGCAGGCCGTCACTGATCGGCGGCGGCGCGAGGCGTTGCGGGCTGACATCCGTCGCGAGCAGGAGGTCCAGGCTGCTGCCGAGCAGGCACGGCAGGCGGCGGTCGAGAAACGCGCCGAGCAGGAGCGTGAGCGCCAGGCTGCCGACCGGGCCCGGGCCGATGACGCCCGCCGCGCGCGTGAGGCGGCTGCGGCTGAGCAGAAGCGCAAGGCCGAGGCGAGTCGCAAGTCGGCCGAGGCCGCGCGCTCCCGCCAGGCAGCCGCCGATCTCGAACGGGTGCTGCGTGAGGAAGAACAGCTGATGGCGGCGGAGGACTCCGGCCTGCTCGACCAGTACGCCGAAATCATCGCGCAGAAGGTCATCCGCAACTGGTTCCGTCCGGCGAGCGCCCGCGAGGGGCTCGCCTGCATCGTGCAGGTCAAGCAGATCCCGAGCGGGGAGGTGATCGACGTGCGGGTGACCGAGTGCAATGGCGATGCCACGGTCGTGCGGTCGATCGAGGCGGCGGTGTTGCGTGCCTCGCCATTGCCGCCGCCGCCGGATCGCTCGCTTTTCGATCGCAGCATCCGCTTTGAATTCAGGCCCCGCGACTGAGACGCCGCCGGACGCGGTTTGCACGGAGACCATGCATCGTTTGCTGAAAGTCTGCTGCCTGCTGTTCGTGGCAATGACCGCCAGGGCAGAGCTGGTGATCGAGATCGATCGCGGTGCCGAGCGTCCGGTGCCGATCGCGATCGTCCCCTTCGGGTGGCAGGGCAGCGAGTCCGCGCCTTTCGACGTCGCCGGACTCGTCGCCCGCGACCTGGCCAGTACCGGCCGTTTCGCGCCGGTGGAGGAACGCGACCTCGTGCAACGGCCGACGGCCGGGGCGGAAATCGATTTCCAGGACTGGAAAACGCTGGGTGTCGACGCGGTCGTCGTCGGCCGGCTGCTGCAGACGGGCGCCGGGCAGTACACGATCCAGTTCCAGCTCTTCGACGTGCTGCGCCGCGAGCAGTTGATCGGCTATCGCCTGCCGTCCGGCGGTGCCAACCTGCGCCTGTCGAGCCATCGCGTCGCCGACATGATCTACGAGAAGCTGATCGGCGTGAAAGGCATCTTCACGACACGGATCGCCTACGTCAGCGTGCGCGGCCAGCCCGGCAAGTCGCAGCAGTATCGCCTGATCGTGGCCGACGCCGACGGCGCCAACGAGCAGGTCATGGTGGAGTCGCGCGAGCCGATCATGTCACCCGCCTGGTCGCCAGACGGGCGCAAGCTGGCGTACGTCTCGTTCGAGAGCAAGCTCGCCGCCATCTATGTGCAGACCCTACGCTCGGGTGCCCGGGAGCGGGTCTCGGCGCGCGCCGGCGTAAACGGCGCACCCGCCTGGTCCCCCGACGGGCGCATGCTGGCGCTGACCCTGTCCCGGAGCGAAGGCAATCTGGACGTGTTCTCGCTCGATCTTGCGAGCCAGGTGCTGACCCGCCTGACCGATACGCGATCGATCGAGACGGAGTCGGCCTGGTCGCCGGACGGACGGTCCGTGTATTTCACTTCGGACCGGGCCGGCGGTCCGCAGATCTATCGCGTACCCGCGACGGGCGGCAACGCCCAACGCGTCACCTTCGAGGGCAATTACAACGCCCGGCCGCGAGTTTCACCGGACGGAAAGCAGCTCGCGGTGGTCACCAACGATCGCGGCAACTACCGCATTGCAGTCGTCGATCTTGCCAGGGGTTACACGCAGGTTCTCACCGATGGGCAACAGGATGAATCGCCGAGCTTTGCCCCGAACGGAGAGACGCTCATCTACGCAACCCGTGAGCAGGCTCGCGGCGTGCTGGCAACGGTGTCGGCAGACGGCAGGGTACGCCAGCGCCTGCCTGCGGTGGACGGGGAGGTGCGCGAGCCGGCCTGGTCGCCTTTTCGGCTGGACTGATCCGTGTAAAAATCCCGCCCCAGGTTTTCTTGTTGCGTTGTCCTGAATATCTCTCTGGCTGAGGAGCCTTAACCTATGAATTTGCGAATACTTGCAGTCGTGCTGCTTTCGGTGTTTTTTGCTGCCTGTACCAGGCCGGTCCAGGATCAGGATGTTTCCGGCGCGGCGCAGACGGGCGGCCAGCCCGCGCAATCCGGTTCGACCTCCGACAGTGGCATGGGCCAGGGTTCGGCCTTCGACGACTCCTCCGCAGCCGGCCCGCGCGCTTCGCAGAAGAACCGCACGGTTTATTTCGACTATGACCGCGACGAGCTCAAGGCCGATTACCAGCAGATCGTGACGGATCACGGCAAGTACCTTGCCGCCAACCCGGGTGCCCGCGTGCGCCTCGAGGGGCATGCGGATGAGCGCGGCAGCCGCGAGTACAACATCGGCCTCGGTGAGCGCCGCGCACAGGCGGTGCGCCAGGCCCTGCTGCTGCAGGGCGTTGGGGCCGGGCAGCTCACGACGGTGAGCTACGGAGAGGAGCGTCCGGCAGCAACGGGCTCGGATGACGAATCCTGGAGCCTCAATCGTCGCGTGGAAATCGTTTACACGCCCTGACGAATGCGCGCTATCCACCGCCTTCCTGTCGCGCTGGTACTGTCAGGCACCCTGTCCGGGTGCCTGATGGTGCCGCCCGAGGAAGACCCCATCTACCTGAAGCAGCTCGAAATCGACAATCGACTCGTCCGCGTCGAGCGCATCATCGACAACCAGGGGCTCCTGAACCTGATGAGCCAGCTCGATGCGCTGCAGAAGGAAAACCAGGCACTGCGCAACGAAATCGAAACCCTGCGCAACGCGCTCGAGCAGGGCGGCGAGCGGCAGCGCCAGTTGTACCTCGACCTGGACCAGCGTCTGCAGGACATGGAGCGGCGTGCCACCGCAATCGCCCGCGCGAACGCCGACAAGCCCGTACTGGAAGGCGGTTCCCTGTCCCCTGGCGAGTTGCCCGTGCCCGGAGGTGGCGATCGGGCCAACTACACGGCAGCGTTCGAGCTGCTGAAACAGGGCCGGTACGACCAGGCATCCCTGGCGTTCCGCCAGTTCCTGTCGGCCTATTCCGACAGCAAACTTGCGGACAATGCGCAGTACTGGCTGGCGGAAAGCTACTACGTGACCCAGAAGTACAAGGATGGCCTGCGTGAGTTCGAGGTAGTCATCGAGAAATATCCGCAGTCACGCAAGATTCCGGACGCGTTGCTCAAGATCGGCTACTGCAACTACGAACTGAAGCGTTACGAGGCTGCGCGCAAAGCGCTCTCCTCGGTTGTGCAGGACTACAAGGAAACGACGGCAGCCCGGCTCGCGGGACAGCGCCTGCAGCTGATGGCGTCCGAGGGTCGCTGAACGGAACCTGCGGCGCGTGTCTGCGCCCCGCATCGAGATGACCACACCATCGACGGTTCCCGCCACTCGCCAGGCGCAATTGCGCATCACCGAGATATTCCATTCCATTCAGGGTGAGTCGAACACCGTCGGGCAGCCCACCGTATTCGTGCGCCTGACCGGCTGTCCGTTGCGCTGTCGGTACTGCGATACGGCCTATGCGTTCACGGGCGGCACGACACGCTCGGTCGACGAGGTGCTCGGCGAAGTTGCTGCATTCGGCACGCGGCATGTCTGCGTGACCGGGGGCGAGCCGCTCGCACAGCCGGCCTGTCGTGGTCTGCTGGCCGCCCTGGCCGGGCAGGGCTACGCCGTGCAACTGGAGACCAGCGGTGCGCTCGATATCGGCGGCGTGGATCCGCGAGTCGCCGTCATCATGGACCTGAAGGCGCCGGCCTCGGGCGAGGTGTCCCGCAACCGGTGGGAGAACCTGACTCTGCTGAAGCCGGTCGACCAGCTGAAGATCGTCGTATCTGATCGGGGCGATTACGACTGGGCGCGTGCGCAGATCGCCGAGCACGATCTCGCGGCGCGTTGCCAGGTGCTGCTCTCGCCGGCCTGGGGCACACTGGAGGCGCGACAGCTGGCCGAGTGGATACTCGCGGACCGCCTGCCGGTCTGTTTCCAGGTCCAGTTGCACAAATACCTGTGGGGCGATGCACGTGGCCGCTGACCGGCGCGCCGTAGTGCTGCTCTCCGGCGGCATGGATTCGGCGACCTGCCTGGGGCTGGCCACGCGGCGCGACGGTTGCAGGTGTCATGCATTGAGCTTCGACTATGGGCAGCGCCACCGGGCGGAGCTGACGGCGGCTGCCGCGGTGGCCCGCCACCTCGGCGCCGCCGAACACCGGGTGCTGCGCATCGACCTCGGCTCGCTGGGCGGGTCGGCGTTGACCGACCGCAGTCTGCCGGTGCCCGAAGCGCCGGCGCCCGGGATCCCGATCACCTACGTGCCGGCGCGCAACACCGTGTTTCTCGCGCTGGGGCTCGCCTGGGCCGAAGTGCTCGAGGCCGACTGCCTTTACGCCGGCATGAACGCCGTCGATTACTCCGGTTATCCCGACTGCCGCCCGGAGTTCGTCACGGCCTTCCAGGCGCTGGCCGATGTGGCGACCCGGCGCGCTGCGCAAGGGCGCCGCGTCGAGATCCGTGCACCGTTGATGGCGCTCGGCAAGGCAGCGATCGTGCAGGCGGGCGCAGGTCTGGGCATCGACTTTGCGCTCACGGTTTCCTGCTACCAGGCCGACGACGCGGGCCGTGCCTGCGGCCGCTGCGATGCGTGCCGGCTGCGTCGGGAAGGATTCGCGGCCGCCGGCGTTGCCGACCCGACACGCTATCGTTGAAGGGGCGGCCGTCTGGGCTATCATGCGCGCCGCACGCCGATCCCCGTGGGCCGGTAGCTCAGTCGGTAGAGCAGCTGGCTTTTAACCAGTTGGTCGTGGGTTCGATTCCCGCCCGGCCCACCAGATTCCCGCGACCAATCGTGACCGGCGGCACGCCGCGAGACCGTGCCGGGGGTACCATGGGCGCGGGTTGTTGTCAGGGTCACCGATGGATCGACGTGCTGTCGCAGCGCTCTGCGCGCTCGGCCTGCTGCCGTTCGCGCTTGCTGCCGCCGCGGATCCCGGCGAGATCGTGGTGACCGGGACGCGCCTGGCAATACCCGTGGGAGCAGAGCCCGCTGGCGTTACCGTGTTCGATCGTCGCGACATCGAGGCGACGGGCGAAACGGCGCTGCCGGAGCTGCTGCGACGGGTATCCGGCGTTCAGGTCGTGCAACCCGGAGCAGGCGGCGTCACGCAGCTCTTCATGCGCGGCAGCGAACCGAACTTCGTCATCGTTCTCATCGACGGGGTTCGGGTCAACGACCCGAACAACACGCGCGGCGGCTCCTTCGACTTCGCGGCGGTCAATCTCGACGATATCGAACGCATCGAGATCGTGCGCGGCCCGCAGTCGTCCATCTACGGTTCCGACGGGCTGGCCGGCGTCATCCAGATCTTCTCCCGCGAGGCATCGGTCCGGCCGTCAGCCGCGCTGCGTGCCGCTGCCGGCATGGATGGCTACCGGAGCCTGGGCGGATCCGCGGCCGGCACCGCGGCACCGGGCGGTTTTTCCCTGTACGCGAACTACCGCGACGATGGCGAGGCCGTGCCGGGCAGTCGTTACGAGGCCACGACGGTCGGGGCGCGCTGGCAATACGCGGAGGAGGGACGCTGGTCTGGAGTTCTGCAGCTGCGCTACGTCGATACCGAGGGCACGTCGTATCCGGAACAGAGCGGCGGTCCGGAACTGGCGGTGCTCGACGCTCTGGATGAGCGGTCTGCCCACGATCTGATCGTGGGGGGCGCCACGGACTTCACACTGGCCCCATCGATGCTGCTGCGCGCCCGTCTCGGACACTACCGCCGCCGCGACGCGTACGACTCGCCCGGAATCGCGCCTGGCGATCTGGTGCCGCCGAACGGCGCCGAGAACGAGCTCGATCGCAGCGAGGCGTTGCTGCACCTGGTGCAGACCGGCGACGGCGCCTGGCAGGGCACGGCCGGCGTCGACTGGCACGGCGAATCCGGCGAATCGGTCGGCTACGTGCAGTTCGGCCCGGATCTGGTGATTCCGAACGACTTCGCGCTGGATCGCGCCACGGTCGGCGTCTTCGCCGAAGCACGCTGGCAGGCCGCCGACACCGTGCAGCTCGCCGGCAGTCTGCGACACGACGATCCCGATACCGCCTCGTCGCAGACCACGGGCCGGATCGGCGCGACCTGGCGCCTGGCCGGGGACCGCACCGAGCTGCACGCCCAATGGGGCAGCGGATTCAAGTTGCCGAGCTTCTTCGCGCTGGGCAGCCCGCTGGTTGGCGAGCCGAACCTGCGACCCGAGACGTCGGAGAGCCTGGAGATCGGCTGGCGACAGCAGCTAGGTGTCGGGCGACGACTGACCCTGACCTGGTTCGACAACGCATTCGCGGATCTCATCGATTTCGATCCCGAGACCTTCAGAAACGTCAATCGCAGCCGGGTCACGACCCGCGGCGTGGAGGCCCGTCTCGACTGGCAGGTCGACGAAGCCCTGGTATTGCGCGCCCACGCCACGCAGACCGATATCGAAGTGCGGGACAGCGACCGGCAGCTGCTGCAGCGGCCCGACTGGTATGGCGGCGCCGGGCTCACCTGGACCCCCGGGGCCGACTGGTCGCTCGACGCCGACTGGCAGTACCTCGGCAATGTTCCGGACAACTCCCTGGTCACCGGTCCGGTGAGGCTCGGCGCCTATCACCGCGTCGATCTCAGCCTGCGCTGGCAGGTCAGCCGCCGGTTGACGCTGTCGCTGGCGATCGACAACGCGCTGGCTGCGGAGTACCAGGAGTCCATTGGATTTCCTGCCGCGGGCGCAAGAGCCCGCATCGGCATCAGCTGTCGCATCGGAGAATAATCATGCGTATCATCGATGCAACATTCAGTCTGTTGTTTCTATTGGCTGCAGTGCTCCAGTACAACGATCCCGATCCGTTGCGCTGGATCATTCTCTACGCGTGCGCGGCGTTGGCTGCCGGGCTGCAAGCTGCAGCGCGACCGCAGCCGCTGCTCGTGGCAGGGATAACAGGCGCATGTCTGGCGTGGCTCAGTTTCCTCGAGGAATCATTGCGCGCATTCGTCGCGCGCGGCGACTGGTCGCTGTTGACGGCAACCATGACCGCCAGCGATCCGCTGATCGAGGAATCGCGCGAGTCGCTTGGCCTGTTGCTCATCGCTGTCTGGTGTTGCGCCTCGCTCTGGCGGACACGACGCAAGCTGTCCGTGACCGACAATCTCCGCTAACATCGACTGGCATCGACTGACTGTTGCCGAGGCTGATGGACGCGCGGCGCGCCGAAGAAGATCAGGTTGACCGTTATCGCTTCCGGCTTGGCCAGTTCGAGCTGGTTCCGATCGTCGTGGGCGGCATGGGTGTCGACATTTCCACGAGCGACCTGGCGCTTGCAGCCTCGCGCCTCGGTGGCGTCGGTCATATCTCCGACGCCATGGTCCAGCACGTCTCCGACCGGCGCTACGAGACGCATTACACCAAGGCCAAATCGGAAAAGCACCGGCAGACCCGCGACGGTTTCGACAAGACGACCGTCAAGTTCGACCTCGAGCACCTGCGCCAGTCGCAGCTGAACCACGTGCGTCACACCATGGACCGCAAGCAGGGTGCGGGCGCCGTGTTCATCAACGTGATGGAGAAGCTCACCATGGGCGCGCCGGGGGACACCTTGAAGGCGCGCCTCGAGGGAGCGATGGACGGCGGTATCGACGGCATCACGCTGTCGGCCGGCCTGCACATCGGCAGCCTCAAGCTGATCGAGCAGCATCCGCGATTCCGCGACGTCAAGATCGGTCCGATCGTCTCCAGCGTCAGGGCGCTGAAGATCTTTCTGAAAAGCGCGTCGCGGCTGAACCGGCTGCCCGACTACGTGATCGTGGAGGGTCCCCTCGCTGGCGGCCACCTGGGCTTCGGCGACGACTGGCGCGAGTATGACCTGCGCAACATCGTGGCGGAGGTGCTCGAGTTCCTGCGCGAGGAGCAGCTCGACATCCCGGTCGTGCCGGCCGGGGGCATCTTTACCGGCACGGACGCGGCGTCCTATCTCGCGATGGGCGCCGCTGCGGTACAGGTCGCCACGCGCTTCACGATCACGAACGAATGCGGTCTGCCCGCGCGGGTCAAGCAGGAGTACGCCCGGGCGGAGGAGGCGGACCTGGTGGTTTCAGGCGTTTCGCCGACCGGCTATCCGATCCGGCTGCTGTCCTACAGCCCGTGCTTCGGTGCGAACATCAAGCCGCAATGCGAGGCGTTCGGCTACCTGTTGAGTCGCGAAGGAACCTGCGCCTACCTCGATGCCTACGAGGCGACGCCCGTCGATGACAAGGGGCACAAGCTGCCGGTGCAGGGCAAGGTCTGCCTCTGCTACCACTTCAGCAAATTCAACTGCTACACCTGCGGGCACTACGTGTACCGCCTGAAAGACACCACCCACCGGTTGCCCGACGGGCGTTTCCAGCTGCTCACGGCAGAGCATGTGTTCCGGGACTACCAGTTCAGCACGGGGCATCGGGTGGCGATGCCGGAATCCGCACTGAGCCCTGCCGTCAGCCTCTGACCGCAGGCAGGGCCGCGCCGCGGGTCAGAAGTTGTACTGGACGCCGAAGTTGATCATCCACAGCATGTCGATGTCTTCGATGTCGTACCAGGTGCCTTCGAAGCGAACGCCGATGTGCTCGGTGGCCTTGTAGTTGATGCCGCCGCCCCAGGCGAGGTCGGTGCCGTCGGTCTCGACGTCGTCATCCGGCGTCAGCGTCACTTCTTCGACGAAAGGCAGCTGAGGCTGGATGATTTCACCGGTATTGGTGACGGTGAATGTCGACTCCCAGCCGATCACGCCCGCCTTGCCGAATATCTCGAGGTTGTCGGTCAGCGGCCACGCCCCGACAGCGAACACTTCCCAGCCGTCGATCTCATCCGTGTACTGCGCATTGCGGCTCGTTTCCGGGCGCGAGCAGGAGAAGTTGATGGCGGGTGTACAGCCGATCGGGCCGAACGGAATCGTGAAATTCAGGTCGGATTCCGGTTCTCCAAGGTAGACATAACCGGCCTCGAGGCCGAGGAAGGGCAACAGCCTTACGCCGACGTAGGCCTTTGCACCGACGTCGGTCCCTTCGAAGCTCAAGGGGCCGCCGTCCTCCGGAAAGCTGTAGGTGATGAATTCATTGTCGATGTTCTGGTCGCGCACCGTGATGCGGACGTTTACGTCCTCTTCCAGCCGCACGCCGCCCGTGCCGATTCCCGCATAGAAACTGATTTCCGCGACAGCGGGACCCGCCGTCAGGAGAGTTGCGGCGATCAAAAGTGTGCGAACGTTGATCATGGATCCATTCCCCATCTGCAGTCTTCTGATTGTGGATGCTGCCGTGGCACGGTACCCGGGTGGCGCCCGCCCGGTCCGGTCTCCCCGGCGTTCCCGCCGGCCACTACGGGCAAGTGACTATAGCCAATTCGCCGGGGTCCGCCAACGGCTATGCCTGACCATCCGGGGGCTTGTCCGTCTGGCGCAACATGGCTGCGAAGGGGTATTGCCACGGCGAGCGGCGCTGCCCATGATTCGGCCTGCTGTCAATTCGTCGCGCAAGCCGCTAGTCTGCGCCGTGTGACCGTCGCGGCTCCTAGGGCGGCGAATTGGGAAATATGACGTTCCGCTCCGATGTCGTCGGTGGCCCTGCGGCCGCTTGCGCCGGGCGCGGGGCGCGGAGCTATAGAGGAAAAGCCATGAATCAATGCCACCGTCGTGCCGCCATGCTTGCTGCCGTTGTTGCGGCATGGCCCGTCACAGGCCTGTCCCAGATCGATGAGATCGTGGTGACGACCCGCAAGAAGGAAGAAAACCTGCAGGACGTGCCGATTGCCGTGACGGCGATAACCGCGGAGCAGATATCGCGCCAGGGCGTCGCCGATCTCAGCGACATCGTGCGCGGCAATCCGAGCGTACAGTTCGACCGCGGCTTCGGCCCGGCGGACACGCGCGTCACCATCCGCGGGCTGTCCAACAGCCGCGGTCGCTCCAACGTTGCTTTCCTCGTGGACAGCATCGACGTGACGACCGAAAATCTGATCGTCGCTGGTTCCGGCCTGCTGGCCAACCGGCGACTGCTGACTGACGTCGAGCGCATCGAGGTCATCAAGGGTCCGCAGAGCGCGCTCTATGGCCGCGCGGCCTTCGGCGGCGCGTTCAACTACATCACGAAGGAACCCGGCGACGTCTTCAATGCCGTGAGCCGCATCGACTTCGCCCAGAACGGATTCCGCCAGCTCGACGGCGCCATCGGCGGTCCGTTATCCGACACCCTGGGCCTGCGGGTCACCGGATTCACGTTCGATCAGGGCGGTCACTACATCAACGAGATGTCCGGAAACGACGTCGGCGGCAGCAGTGGTTCTGGTGCCGCCCTGACCGGCGTCTGGAAGCCGAACGAGGTGATCAAGCTCAAGGCGCGTACCGAGTGGAGCACGGAGGACTACGATCCCCTGGCCAACATCCGCATCGGCGGTGGCTGGCAGGATGCCGAGGGCGTCACCCTCATGCGCTACCCGGCCGGCATGCTGCAGCATCGCGAGAACATGCTCAACAACGGCATCGACCTCGCCAATCAGCTGAACGGCCTCGGCTTTGCCGCTCGCGTCAGCAGCACCGGTATGCTCGATTTCGGCCAGTACTGCCCGGAAGGCTACAACGATGGCGGCCCTGCAACCCCGGGCTTCTGCCTGCCCACGACCTTTGGCAGCGCCAAGGGCCGTGTCGTCACTCACAGCGAGAACCCGCTGACCGGCGAGGACTTCCCCGGTACCCATCTCGAGACCTTCCGTCTGTCGCTCATCTCGACGTTTGATCTGCCGGGCGGGACGATCACGTCCTACACCGGCCGCACCAACTTCAACTCGACCGACAACTACGACCAGGACTGGCAGGCCGATCCCGACTACAAGTACGCGCCTTTTGGCGGGGAGCGTATCGAATCGTTCCCGGACACCCCCGGCTATGCCAGCGGCCGGCGCGCCGACCAGTTGATCGCCGGACAGATCGCCAATGTGAAGTCCCACGTCGACCAGTTCAGCCAGGAGTTGCGCTTTGCCTCGAACCTGGACGGATCGATGCAGTACACGTTGGGGGTCCTCTTCTGGGATGAAACGCGCAAGCTCGAGGACAAGAACGCCATCATTGCCTGCCTGCCGCAGACCAAGGTCATTACGCCCGATGGCGTCGAGATCGGTTACCAGACTGGCCTTTGCGACGGCGCGACGGCGGACATCGTGCAGGAGCCGACTCGCAACACGCGCATCGGCTGGCAGCAACGCTACCGCGACGTCTATGCGGAGCAGGTGGCCGCGCCCTGGCGTGCCGATACCCGCCACTGGTCCTTCTACGGCACCTTCAGCTGGGAGTTCGCCGAGGAATGGAGTCTCGATCTGGAGACCCGCTTCGTCTCCGAGTCGTTCCGGCTCGAGAAGCCGAACCAGAGCACCTGCACCAACCTCGCGAGTGCACTGACCATCGGTGCCGCGTTCCTCGAAGAGGACCTCGATAATCCGGATCCGGCCGAGCGCTTCAATGCCGTCTGTGCCTACAACAAGTTGATTTCGTCCGAACCGATACCGGGCAGCCCGGTGGGCGGAACGGACACGATTCGGCTGCTCGAAGGCACGGTCTCGTCGCACTTCTCGACGCCAAAGGCCACGCTCAACTGGCAGCCGACCGACGACAGCCTGATCTATCTGTCATTGGCCAAAGCCCAGAAGCCGGGCGGCATCAACCAGCTGACCGCCGGCGGTTCCGCAACCTTCCTCGTGAACGAGCTGTTTGACGCCGAAAAGCTGACGGTGTGGGAACTCGGCAGCAAGAACACCTTCGACGTCGGCGGACCGCTGGTCACCAATGTCGCATTGTTCTACAACGATTACACCGACAAGCAGCAGGGCACTCAGGTCATCGTCGATGGCGTTTCGCAGCCCCGAGTGATCAACGTGCCGGCCGAGGCCAAGGGCGCGGAGTTGGAGTTGTCGTGGTATCCCGATTTCCTCGAAGGACTCAACCTCAACCTGGCTTATTCCTACCTCGATTCGGAGTTCGGCGACTACATCGATGACCTGACCAGCGTGCAGCGCCTTGCCTATTACGGCCACCAGGGCAAGGACTGCCAACTGATCTACAAGGACGACAACGGTGATGTAATCGATACCTCCGGCCTCACGCAGGCCGAATTCGCCGCGCTGTTCCGGCCATTCGGTACGGGTTCGGGCGATCGTGCCGCTACCGTAGCCTGTCGCGTCAACTACAAGGGTAACCAACTCGAGCGTTCGCCGAAGCATGCGGTGGCCATGAGCGCCCGTTACGAGCGTCCTCTCACCGACGACGGTCTCGACCTGCTCACGGAAGTGAATGCAAAATGGCAGGACGAACGCTCGCTCGACCTGGACGGCGGTCTGAACTTCGATAGCTACTGGCTCGTCGACCTGCGTGTTGGCGTCGTGCATCCGAAGTACGAAGTCATCGCCTACGTGGACAACGTGTTCGACGACGACACGATCCGCAGCGGCGGGTCGGGTCCCGACTTCGCGCGGCAGGTCAGTGAGCTCGGCTTCACTGCGGGTCTCGGCGTCAGCCATTTCTTCGGCACCCTGCCCGACCCGCGGATTTTCGGTATCCGGGCGCGGTACAAGTTCGGCGAGGAGTAGCCCGCCGCAACTGGCCTCCAGGGCCTCCGGCTCTAAGGAGCTGGAGGCTTTTTTCCTGGCGGGGTACCCCCCCGGGGGCGCCGTTACCAACCGGCGCACAGGTTCATTAAGATAAGCGGGCTGCGGTGGCTCGGGTTGCCCGCCCTGCGTCCAAAGGCCCGCCCGGATCGAAACAAAGAGTTCATGAGCACGCTTTCGGTTGGCATTTCTGGCCTGGCGGTTTACCTGCCGCCTTATCGTGTCGATCTCAGTGAGTGGTGCGGCTGGAGCGGCGTCTCCTGGGAAAAGGTCCAGTCCGTGGTGGGGACCGGATTCCGCATGCCAGGGCCAGGCCAGAGCGTCTACACCATGGCCGCGACCGCCGCGCTGCGGCTGATCGACCAGTACGACATCGATCCCGGCCGTGTGCGTTTCATCGGCCTCGGCACGGAATCCAGCACCGACAACTCGGCCGGTGCAGTCATCGTCCGCGGCATGCTCGACGCCGCGCTCGGCGAGCGCGGCAGCCCGCCGATCAGCCGTCATTGCGAGGTGCCGGAATTCAAGCACGCCTGTCTCGGCGGCATCTACGCCTTGAAGAACGCCCTGCGGTTCCTTGCCACCGAGCCCGCCGATGCCGTCGCCATCGTCGTGAGCGCGGACGTGGCCAAGTACGATGTCGGCAGTTCCGGCGAACCGACCCAGGGCGCAGGTGCCGTCGCCCTGCTGCTCGAAAAGAACCCGCGCCTGCTCGAGGTCGATCTGGCCGGTTGTGGCAGCGCATCGGCCTACCGCGCGGTCGATTTCCGCAAGCCGCTGGTCCGCGCCGATGGCGGCGGCAGCTATTTCCGCGAGACGCCGGTGTTCAACGGCAAGTACTCGGTGACCTGCTATCTCGACGGGGCCCTGCAGGCCCTGCGCGACATGTTCCGGCGCCTCGGGCGCGAACCGCAGCACTACCTGCGCGCCGTCGCTGCCGTCTTCATGCACCGGCCCTACGAGCGCCTGCCGCTCAATTCGCTGGGCTTCAGCTATCTGATCGGGCTGGCCCACGACGGCGTGGCCGGCCGGGCGGAGCTGGCCGACTATTGCGACGCTGCGCGGCTGCCGGTCGATGCCGTGCTGGCCGAGATGGCGGCGACCCCCGACATCCTTGCCCTCGCCCTGGCGGGCGAGCTGGAGCGCGAGCTCTGGCCCCTGACGATGAAGCTCCTGCGCGACTTCCGTGCCCGGCCGCTCTACCAGGAGATCGTCGCCGACAAGATGCGGCTCGGCAGCGATGCCATGCGCGAGCTCGGCAACCTGTATTCAGCATCCCTCCCGGCCTGGGTCGCCGCTGGCCTGGAGCAGGCGCTGGTCGAGGGCATGGACCTGGCCGGGCAGGAGGTCCTCGCCCTGGGCTATGGCAGCGGGGATGCCGCCGAATCCATCCCGATGCGGGTCGTGGCCGGCTGGCAAGAGGCTGCCCGTCGTATCCGCTTCACTGCGGCCCTGGTGCCGTCACAGGATTTGAGCCACGACGACTACCTGCGCCTGCACGCCACGGGATCGGGACCGCCACCGGTCGAGGAAACCGTCGCGTTTGTCATCGATCGTGTGGGGCGCAGCACCACCCCCGAATACGCGGACGACGGCGTCGAGTTCTACCGCTATCTGCGCTGATGGCTGACCCCGCCCGGCCACTCGCCCGCAACGGTTTCATCGATCGACTCGCCGAGCTGCGAGTACGCTGCGAGGCAGAACTCGACCGGCGGTTGCCGCAGGCCGGCACCCACCCCGACCGTCTGCATGGCGCCATCCGCTATTCGGTCATGGGCGGCGGCAAGCGCCTGCGGCCGCTCCTCGTGTACGCCAGCGGCCACTGGCTGGGCCTGGAGCCCGGGCGGCTGGACCGACTCGCTGCCGCCATCGAACTGGTGCACGCCTATTCGCTGGTCCACGACGATCTGCCGGCAATGGACGACGATGATCTGCGCCGCGGCCGCCCGACCGTACACGTCGCCTACGACGATGCCACGGCGTTGCTGGTGGGCGACGCGCTGCAGGCGCAGGCTTACGGGGTGCTCGCAACCTGCCCGGAACCGCCTGAGGTGCTGCGCGGCCTGATCATGGACCTCGCCCAGGCCAGCGGCTCCTCCGGCATGGCGGGTGGCCAGGCACTTGATGTGGCGGCGACCGGCCGACGCCTGTCCGCCGATGCGCTCGAGGAGGTCAACCGGCTGAAGACCGGTCGACTCATCGAAGCAGCCGTCCTGATGCCGCTGCGGCTGCTGCCGACATGCCCGGTCCGGGAGCGTGCTGCGCTTGCTGTCTACGCCCGGGCTGTCGGGATCGCATTCCAGCTCGCGGATGACCTCATCGACATCGAAAGTTCGGATGCCGTGGCCGGCAAGCCCCGCGGATCCGACTCCCGCAACGGCAAGTCTACCTGGCCGATGCTGGCCGGCCTGGCGAACGCGCGGCAGCGGTTGGTGAACCTGCAGACCGAGGCAGCTTTGGCACTGCAGGGAAGTACGCGGGACGCCAGCGGGCTGCTGGGACTGCTGCAGCTGATCGTGCACCGCGACCGCTGAGTGCAGCCGTCAGGCGGCGCGCAGCAGGCGCCCCATCCCGGTGAAGGCGGCGCTGGCCGCCACGGCAATGAAGGCGAAGTAGGCGGCGAACTGCAGATTGATCGCTTCCGGCCTGGCGATGCCGATGGAGCCGACGATCAGGATCAGGATGTAGCTGAAATACACCCAGAACATCGTCCGGTCCATGCCCCTGGAGATGGCGGCTTCCACATCCGGCGTGGAACCCTCCGTGAACAGGCGGCCGAAGGCGGGGCCTACCGGCACGAACGATGCTTCGATGCCGAGCACCGTGAGGTTGATCGCGCCATACAGCGCGACCTTTGCGGCGAGCCAGCCAGTCTCGAACGGGCCCATGCCGAGATACGATGCGGCGCCGATGCCGATCAATACCACGCCTAGCACGCCGATGATCCAGCGGTTGAGCCGCGCGAGTTTCTGACCGATCGGCTTCTCCGCCCAGTGGGCGCCACCCAGGCTGATCGTGACCCACACCAGGCTGAACACCCAGACGGCGGCCAGGCCGGCGTCGGATATATCGAGCAGGCCCGTCGCGCGCGACAGCGTGACGCCGAAGGGCAGGGCCATCGCCCACATCGTCCGTGGCAGCAGCTCGATCAGGAGCGCCAGCTTCACCATGAGCATGCGCGCGTCGAGCGGCAGGCGGCTGTCGGTGGACTTTCGCGCACCGAGCATCACCCCCATGTCGGTGCCGACCCAGAAGACGAACATCAGGATATGCAGGTATTTCCAGACTTCGAGCGAGGTCATAAGGGCGACTCCGGGGCCAGACCGGGACATGCTAGCAGCGGCCGTCGTCTGCGGGTAGGAGACCCTGCCATGTCGGGGTGACGGGCGCCGGGACTGACCGTAGAATTGGCCGGCAAGCAACAGGGAGCCCGCATGAGACCCCATGTAGAACTGATCCAGCAGGTCGACCTCTGCTGGCACGTGGCCGAATTGCCCCGCAGCCAGGGGGACGCGCGCCAGCGCAACATGTCCTACGACGAGGAGGACGGCAGTGCCTCCACGCTCGTGCACTTCGACTCCGCCTGGAGCCGCCCTGGCGGCTACCACCATGCCGACACCGAGTGGTACATCCTCTCGGGCCGCGTGAAGCTGGGCGAACGCCTGCTCACCAAAGGCATGTACTTCCGGGCGCCGGCGGGATTGTGCGTTCCTGCGATGACGGCGGATGCGGGCACCGAGGTGCTGCTGTTCCGCGAGTACGGCGACTGGGGCTTCTCGGTCTCGAAGAAGAATCGCAGCAAGTTCGTGCCCAGGGGGCTCAATACCCTGTCGAAGGAGCCCGGCTCGCTCACCGTCGTGGACGTCGCACGACTCGACTGGTTGCCCAACATCTACGAGGGCGACACCCAGCGCTACCTGAAACTCAAGATGCTCTACCACGATCAGGCACCGCCCGATCAGCCGCGCCGCGGCTTCATGACCATGATCTGCTGGGCGCCGCCCGGCTGGTCGGACTCACGTCTCGTGCACCACCCGGTGTTCGAAGAGGCGTACAGCCTCGAAGGCCGGCTCGACTACAACTTCGGCCCGCTGGGCGAGGGGACCTATTTCTTCCGGCCCGCCAAGGTCAAGCACGGGCACTTCACGGCCGGCGAGGAGAAGGGCTATCTCGGCATATTCCGTCTCGACGGCAGCCTGATCAACTGGATCACCGTCGAGGAACGCGTCATCGTCGAGGGCAAGGCCATCAATTACGACCCGGTGAAGCAGGCGCCGCTGATGGCCGGCATCCCGGTGCGCTCGCGATCAGTGGGTGAGTGGGATCTCGACGGCCAGTGACCGGCGGTGCAGTCGACATCGTCTGCAACCTCTTCACGCCGCAGACCGTAGCTGCCGGCCAGACGGGGCTCGACGACGCGTTCAAGGCGCAGGTGCGCATGAGCGAGGACATCCGCGGCGGGGTGACCGTTGCGGATTACCTGCAGCGCATGGACCGCGCCGGCATAGACCGTTCGCTCCTCATCGCCGTGCGAGCGGGGGACATCAACAAGCGCGGCGGCTTCGAGATCCCCTACGAGACGGTGCACGCCGTCTGCCGGCAACACCCCACGCGGTTCTCGGGCCTCGCCGGGATCGACCCCTATCGCGGCATGCAGGGCCTGCGCGACCTCGAGCGGGCGGTGAAGGAGTTCGGCTTCGTCGGCGCGCACCTGTATCCGCACTGGTGCGAGCTGGCGCCCGATCAGGCGCTGTACTACCCGTACTACGCCAAGTGCTGCGAACTCGACATCCCGATCATGATGCAGGTCGGGCACAACCTGGTGTACTCGCGGCAGCGGCGCCTGCCGAGCGTGGGCCGGCCGATCACGCTCGACCGCGTCGCCATCGATTTCCCGGAGCTGAAGCTGATCGGCATCCACATCGGCATCCCCTGGACCGACGAGATGATTTCGATGTGCTGGAAGCACGAGAACGTCTTCATGGCCGGCGACGCCTATGCGCCGAAGCACTGGCCACAGGCCTTCGTGCACTACGCCAACACCTACGGCAAGGAAAAGGTGCTGTTCGGCACCGACTGGCCGGTGATCGATCCGGAGCGGGCCGTGCGCGAAATCGCCGCGCTCGGCATGCGTGACGATGCCCATCGGCTGATGATGAGGGACAACGCGCTGCGCGTGTTCCGGCTGCCCGGCAAGGCCAAGTGAAACCCATCGCGGCGGAGCTGCCGTTCTCGTTCCAGTCGCTCGGCATGGCGGCGGGACTCAAGGCGGCCGCCGCCCGCTCGCCCGGCAAGATCGCCTATACCCAGGGCGACCGTACGCGCACCTACGCCCAGCTGGTCGAGCGGGTCGACCGCGTGACCCATGCCCTGCTCGGCGGCTGCGGGCTCGCAGCGGGCCGGCACATCGCGATCATCGCCAAAAACTCGATCGAGTACATGGAGATCGTGTTCGGCGCGGCCCAGGCCGGTCTCCCGATCGCAACCATCAACCCGCGGCTCGCGGTGCCGGAGCTGGTCGCGATCTGCGACGACGCCGGGGCAGAGATCCTCTTCGCCGATGCCGACAGTGCCGCAGCGCTCGCGGGCAGTCGCTACGCCACCGTGCGCAAGATCGTCACGATCGGGCCGGAGTACGAGGCGCTGCTCGCGCAGGCGAAGCCTGCCACCGACATCGCCCCGGTGCCGGAGTGGGGCGTGTTCACGATCCCCTATACCTCGGGCACGACGGGCAAGCCGAAGGGCGTCCTCGTCAGCCACCGCTCGCGGGCGCTGACCCTGTTCGGCATGGCCGCCGAGTACGGCTGCTTCGGCCCCGACGACCGCTTCCTCGCGATCGCCCCGATGTGCCATGGCGCCGGCATGATCTTCTCGCTGGCGCCGGTGTTCTTCGGCGGGCACTGCGAGGTGATGGAAAAGTTCGAGCCGGATGCCGTGTTCCGGCGCCTGCGGCAGGGTGCAATGACCGGCTTCTTCGGCGTGCCGACGCACTTCCACGCGATGATGTCGCTCGAGCAGGGCATCCTCGGGCGCGAGCGGCCGCAGCACCTGCGCACGGTGATCTCCAATGCCGCGGCCTTGCCGCAGACCATGAAGGAGAAGCTCGTCGCCTACTTCGGCGAGGGGCTCCTGCACGAGACCTACGGCTCCACCGAGGCTGGCATCGTCACGAACCTCCGGCCACCCGACCAGCTGCGCAAGCAGCAGTGCGTGGGCCAGCCGTTCCCGGCCACGCGGGTGGAGCTCCGGCGTGACGACGGGAGCCTCTGCGCTACCGACGAGGTAGGCGAGCTTTTCTCCTCAAGCCCTTATTTATTCAACGGTTATTGGCGCAAGCCCGAGGCCACGGCCGAGGCCTGGAAAGACGGCTGGGTGACGGTGGGCGACCTTGCCCGGCGCGACGCCGACGGGCACTACTACATCGTCGACCGCAAGAAGGACATGGTGATCTCCGGCGGCGTGAACCTCTATCCGCGCGAGATCGAAGAGGTCCTGTTGCGTCACCCGGCGATCGCCGAAGTGGCGATCGTCGGCGTACCCGACGACAAGTGGGGCGAGCGGCTGAAGGCCTTCGTCGTGAAGCGCGCCGGTGCCGAGCTGACGGCCGCGGGCGTGACGGCGTTCTGCGAGGGCCGCATCTCGGCGATGAAGACGCCGAAGGACGTCGCGTTCATCGACGCGATCCCGCGCAACGCCAACGGCAAGGTGCTGAAGACGAGCCTGCGCACCCTGTAGGAGCGGCGCAAGCCGCGACCGGTCAAATCAAGGCGCCACCGGTCAAATTCCGTCGCGGCTTGCGCCGCTCCTACAGCGCCGCCGCCTTCCAGCCACCCATGCCGCGCCACCCAGCAGCGCCAGCGTCAGCTCATCCAGCGCCATGAACCCGGAATCGGCGCCGTCCGGCTCGATGTCATCCGGCGGCGGATCCACGACGCCGGTGCCGTCCATGCTGAGCGTGAGGTTGGGTCGCGCGTCGTCGTTCGAGGGGATGTTCACGCTGTCGCTGGCGTCGCCCAGCACTGTCGGCGAAAACCGCAGCCGCAACGTGCAGGTCGCGAGCGCAACGAGCGTCTGCCCGGAGCAATCGTCCTCGCCGGCCACGAGGCTGAACGGCGCCGCGAGCGCGTTGGTGCCGCCGATCGTGCCGATCACGAGATCCGCCGTGCCGTCGTTGACGATGGTGACGGTGCGGTCGAAGCTGTCGCCCTGGCGCACGTTGCTGAAGGAGAAGTCCAGGTCTTCCGGCGGTGCGGTCGCGTCGTTCACGCGGATGATCGGAACGTCCACTGTTCCCGTGCCCGATGTGGAAACAGTCGCGGAAGGCGTATCGGGGTCGTCCGAGGGAATGTCGAAGCTGTCCGAGAAGCCGCCGGCTGCACCCGGGGCGAATCGCACGCCGATCGTGCAGGTCGCGGCGGGCAACAACACTTGGCTGGAGCAGGTATCGCTGGCGATATTGAACGGCGCCGCGAGGGCATTCGCGGTCGCCACGCTGCCGATGCTGAGGTCGCCGGTGCCGGTGTTCTCTACCGTTACGGTGGCCAGCAGTTCACTGCCCGCGGCCACTGTGCCGAAGGGCAGGGCCTGGTCAGTCGCTGATCCGAGCGAATCGGTGATCGCGATATTGGGGATCAACGCAACGGTACCCTCACCCGATACGTCGACCGTGATGCTCGGCTCGGCGCCGTCCTGAGACTGGGCAGCATCGTTCGAGGGAATATCGAGACTGTCGGTGAACGTTCCCGCTGCGGTCGGGCTGAACAGAACTTGTATCGTGCAGCTGCCGCCGGCCGCTACCTGGATGCCGGAGCAGTTGTCGGTACCGATCGAGAATGGCGCTGCCAGCGGGTTAGCCGTGGCCACGTTGCCCATCACGAGCGGCGCTGAGCCGTCGTTGTCGACCGTGATCGTCTGGCTGGCCACCGTGTTTTCCGTTACCTGCCCGAACGGCACATCGAGGTCGTCGGCGGGCGCCACGCTGTCCGTGACCGTGATCTCCGGCAGGCTGTGCAGTGTCGCGAACACCATCGAGTTGTTGGCGGTCTGGCCGATCAGCGAGCCGGTGAACGAGGTGAAGGTCGGGTCGTAGTCGATCAGCAACCGGTAGCGGATCATGTCGAGCGTAAGGATCGGGATCAGCCCGCAGAGCGGTCCCGTGCAGCTCGTCACCACCTGGCTGAAGGTGCTGAAGTCAACTGCCGTGGCCGGTGCGAGGCTGACCAGAAACTCCGCGACCCCGTTGCCATCGATGCTGGTGACCTGCGCTGCCGTGTCGAACACGAAGCCGGCATTCTCGGCCAGCACGACGGTCTCGCTCGGGGTCCCGGCAGAAATGATGATGGTCAGGGCAGCGAACTTGGCGGCACCGCTCGCAATCGTGAGCTGGGTGTTGCCGTTGCTGAGGGCCAGGTCGAGGAACGAGGCACTCGGCGCGCTGGTGATGCCGCCGGGCACGCCGTCGATGACGCCCGTCGGATTCGGCACGATCGTCAGCGCCCGGTTGACGGGCGGATCGCCGTTGAAGAACGAGCAATAGGGTGGCGAGCCGCCACCGCAGGGCACCGTAGACCCGTCGAAGGTCGTGCTGAAGATATCGAAGATGCCGTTATTCGGATTGCCGGTATCGATCGGCACGGGCGTCGCCCAGGCCGATGCGGTGATGCTGAAAAATGCCAGGGCCAACAGCTGCCGCGGCCGGTTGTTCTTGGTCTTCATTCCGCTGCCCACTTCATTCAACGGCGGCCATCGCCAGTCTGGAATATCAGGCACAGCGAATCAACAGTCGGCCAAAAGAAAAGGCCCCGCAGAGCGGGGCCTCTTCACGATCAGCCGACTGATCCGGAGGGCTTTACGCAGCCTTGCGGCGGCGGGCGCGGGCCGCCACGGCAGCGACTGCCGGGATCAGCAGCCAGCCTGCAGCCGGCACGGGGACGACTGCGGTGGTCAGGTTAACCTTATACACCGAGTTGTTAGCCGACTGGGCCAGCAGAACGAGGGAATCACCGCCGGCGCCATTGACGGTACCGTTGATCTGGTAGCGAACGCCGTCGAGCGACAGGATGCCGATCAGGCCGCAGAGGCCGCCCGTGCAGCTGTCAACAATGGTGCTGAAGGTGGCGAAGTCCGGTGCACTGACGTTCGGCGCGTCATCGTGACGGAAGACGTTGGCCACGCCGATGCCGGTGCCCTCGTCCGGGTCCACCGTGTTCTGCGGCGCACCGAGCGTGCCGCTGCGGATGAACGTGAGGCCCGCAGCGGTCGGGTCAGCTGGATCGGCCGTGACGATGGTCGTTCCGGAGATCGTGATCACGATCTTCGACAGCAGGATCTCCATCGAATCGATCTGGGTGATCTCGCCGGTAGCATCGTTGTACTGGACGTTCAGTACGCCGCTACCCGTGCCCGTCTGGGCGATCTGGATCGCCCGGTTGGCCGGCGTATAGCCATTGAAGAACGTGCAGGTGGCAGCGTCATACGGCGGCGAGCCCGGCGGCGAAGCGCAGGGAACCAGGCCGCCGTCGAACGTGGCGCTGTAGAGGTCGACGATGTCCGCGGAATTGATCGTGAATGCACCGTTCAGGATCGCTGCGTTGCCGCTGCCCGCCGCCGCGATGCCGGCGACGAGCCCGATGAGTCCGCTTGCACGCATGGTCTGATCCTGCAGATGAGACGTGTTGTTGTTCTTCCGTGAACTCTCAGGCGCGAGCCCAACGACGCAGCGCCGCGAGGCCAGCCACCGCCGAACCGAGCAGCCAGACGGCCGCAGGCACCGGCACCGTGGTCAGGTTCACCTTGTAGATCGAGTTGTTGGCGGTCTGCGTGCGCAAGGTGAGCGCGTCGCCGCCGGCACCGCTGACCGTGCCGTTCAGCTGGTAGCGCACACCGTCGAGGGAGAGGACGCCAAGCAGGCCGCAGAGGCCGCCCGCGCAGCTGTCGACAATGTTGCCTAAGGTCGCGAAGTCCGGCGCGTCGGCGTTCGGCGAGTCGTCGTGACGGTACACGTTGGCGACACCAATGCCCGTGCCCTCGTCGGCATCGGCGGTGGCATTCGGCGCGATCGTGCCGGAGCGAATGAAGGTCAGGCCGTTGGCCGGACCAATGTCCGGATCAGCCACCACCGTCGTGCTGCCGGCGATCGTGATCACGATCCTCGACAGCAGGATCTCCATCGAATTGACCTGGGTGATTTCGCCCGTCACGTCGTCGTACTGCACGTTCAGCGTGCCGGTTCCGGTGCCGGTCTGCGCGATCGTGATCGCGCGGCCGTTAGGCGTATAGCCATTGAAGAACGTGCAGGTGGCAGCGTCATACGGCGGCGAGCCCGGCGGCGAAGCGCAGGGAACCAGCGGGCCGTCGAAAGTGGCGCTGTAGAGGTCGACGATGTTGGCCGAGTTGATCGTGAACACGCCGTTCACGATGGCCGCGTTGGCCGACATCGAGAAGCCGCAAATGACAGCTGCCGTCGCAAAGCTGTGAATGATAGAGCGCATATCGAAATCCCCAGGAAAGTGTAGTTGGCGTTATTCCGATGCGAAGACTTAAAGAATTCTTATGGAACCTACTATACCCCGTTGTGACGGGATGCAAAGCCGATGCGACATAAGCAGTTACGAGTTGCTTAGTCGCCAAAACGCACCCGGGCCTGCAGCGCCACGTTTCGCGGCCGGTCCACAAAGCCGTAGAAGGTCGGCGTGCCGAACTGGCTGAAGGCCAGCGGGGTGTCGTTGGCGTAGGTGATGATCTCCTCGTCGGTAAGATTGCGTCCCAAAACCGCGATTTCCCAGCGTTTTTCGTCGTCCGCCACGGCCAGGCGCAGGTTCCAGGTCGCGTACTTGTCCTGCACGATCCGCGGGTCCAGGTTCTGCGACGGGTTGTAGTCGTCGGTGAACTGGGTATCCAGGGTCGCCTTGAACAGGAAATCCCCGACCGGGACCTCATAGTTCAGGGCCAGGGCGCCCGACCAGTCCGCCACGTACTGGTTGGTCCGGCCCGTGTAGTCGCACTTGCCGCGGAAGGCATAGTTCGGGTCCGTGGGCGGCAGGTTGGACGGGAAGGTCGGGACCTGGCCCTGGTTGCACTGGCCGCCTTTGAAATCGTCGAACTCGAAGTCGAGCAGCCCGAGGGAGCCGGTCAGCGTCAGGCCTTCGGCCAGCGCCCACCGCCCATCCAGTTCGACGCCCATCGTGGTCGCCTTCGCTGCGTTGCCCACATTGAAGCCCAGGGTGCCGTCGAAGATGCTCACCTGCAGGTCGTCGAACTCGGTGTAAAACGCGGCAATGCCGAACTGCAGCGTGTCGGCCAGAGCCGTGACCTTCGTGCCGAGCTCGTAGGAAATCGCCCGCTCGTCCTCGAACTCGAAGGAACCGGGCGCGACGTTCGCCTGGACGGTCGCCTGTGTCGATTCGGGGAAGAGAATGCCGCTGCCGGTGGTGCCGGGCTCCGGCTCGCTGTTGGAGCGGGCATCGAAGCCGCCTGACTTGAAGCCGGTCTTGACCGAACCGTAGACCAGGACGTCCTCCGTCGCGTCGAACTCGGTGACGAACTCCCAGGCAACGCTGTTCTCGGTGCGGCTGCCGGCCAGCTGGTGGAAGGCGACGTTGAAGATACGGGCGAAGAGCGGGGCCCCGGCCGTCAGCAGGTCGTCGTCCGGCTGCACGCCGAGCACGAACGGATTGCGCTCGAGATCGCCCTCGCGCAGGATGCGGCTCGCTTCCTTTTCCACGTGGGAATAACGCAGGCCGAGGCTCACGCGCCACACGTCTTCGACAATGTCGGTGCCGAGCTGGGTGAAGACCGAGCTCACCGAGGTGTTCTGGTCGAAATTGCGGAACGCAGAGGTATTGCCGAGAGCGTCGAAGGCGCCTTGCGGATCGCCGTCGGTCGCGTAGCCCACGAGGCGCACCACGCCGCTGTCGATCGGCAGGAAGATCTGGTCACCGAATTCCAGTTCGTCGTGCTGGTAATAGGCGCCGGCCAGCCAGCGGAAGCGGTTCTCGGTGGGCGAGACGATGCGGATTTCCTGGCTCCACTGGTCGTACTTTTCCTCCGACAGCAGGTTGAACTGTGTCGCGCCGGTGAAATCGCAGTCGCAGATCTCCGAGTACTCGTAGGTGAGGAAACCACTGACGGAGGTCAGGATATAGCCGTTGAAGTCCCAGTCCATCGTCAGGACGGCAGCGTCGACGTCGTTCTCGCTGGAATCCCCATTGGCGCCGCGACGATAGTCGAGCGTGCCGTCCCCATGCGCCGCTATGCCGGGAACGTAGTCCGCGTCGGGATCGAAGGTCACGGGATCGATGGGGTTGGTATCGAAGAAGGTGCCCAGGTAGTCGAGGTAGGTGTAGCCCGATCGCCAGAAGTCCGCGCTGCCGGTGCCGCGGCTGAAACCGGTTGCACTGGTCAGCGGCGGGATGCCGAGGCCGTTGTCGCCCGTGCGGTAGATATCCAGCGACGGCAGTGCCTGCACGATCTCGATCTGCCGCCCCTTCACGTCGAAGCTGTTGTGCTCGAGTTTCAGCGCGGCGTCGAACAGGTCGCCGTCGCGGGCCAGGGTCAGGCGGATGCTTTCCTCCTCGCGGTCCGGCTCGTCGCGGCCACCCAGCGTCGTGTTCTCCAGGTAGCCGGCCATCGACCGGTAGCGGCCCGCGAGGCGCGCACCCCAGTTGCCGAAGAGGGGGCCGGAAATCATCGCCGTGATTTCCTCTTCCTCGTGGTCGGGCTCATACAAGGCGTTGATCGACGATTCGAAGGTATCGGTCGGGCGGGCCGTGGTGAGGTTCATGGCGCCCGCGATCGAGTTGTTGCCGAGCAGGATCGCCTGCGGGCCGCGCAGCGACTCGGCCTGCGCGAGATCGAGGAAGGGCACGCGGGTCAGCTGCGCGCGGCCGTAGTAGATGCTGTCGATGTAGAGGCCGACGGACTGCTCGAAGCCCTGGTTGATGCCGGAGCCGATGCCGCGCACGTAGAGGTTGGTGCCGATGCCGGTCTCGGACATCGCGAAGTTCGGGACGTAGGCGACCAGTTCCTCGATGCGGCTGACGCCCGATTCGATCAGCTGCTCGCCATCGAGCACGACGACGGACAGCGGCGCGTCCTGGAGGCTCTCGGTCACCTTGCGGGCGGTCACCACGATTTCCTCGAGCGCGAAGCTGGATTCTTCCTCGGCCGCGGGCGCTTCCTCAGCCGTGTCGGCGGTGTCAACCGCGGGTTCCTCCGCCACCTGCGCGAAGAGGACCGACGGCAAGGTACTGGCGCAGAAGCCAGACAGCAGAATCACAGCAAATCGACGCAGCGCCATGGCACTCAACGCTCCTTCTTATTCGATGCGCCCCGTGGCCCGAAGCGTAACACGGTGCCGATGGCAGGTAGAATCGAGCCTCTTGCGTTGCGAGGGACCCTCGCTGAGGTACGGGCTGATCGTGGCGGACGTGCATTTCTTCTTCGACCCGGGTTGTCCCTGGGCCTGGCTGGCCGCGGTCAGGCTGCAGGAAACCGCCATGCGCTGCGGCGCTGGCATCGTCTGGCGCCCGGTAGTCCTCGACCAGGTCGAGCGCATGACCGGGCGGGGCGCAGCGACTCCGGCTGAACTGGCGTATTCAAGCCTCGACCTTGGCGACTGGGCTCATTTCTGCGGCGTACGCGTCGCGCGGGCTGACAGGCTGCCGGCAGCCAATGCGTCGAAAGCGATCGCTGCCGCCTCTGGCCTTGCCGGACGCCTGGAAGCGTTGGTCAACCGCCTGTTCGAGGCCGGACCCGGCGGCTCGGCCGATCCGGATGATCACGAATTCCTGGTCTCGACCGCGGTGGCCGCGGGTTTCGCGCGCCGAGACTTCGAATCGGCATTCGATTCGCCCGCGGCGCAGCGCATGGTGGAGGCCAACGTGGCCGACCTCGTCGCCCGCGGCGGATTCGGCTCCGCGTCAATGGCGGTCGGTGATCGCCTCTACATCGGCAACGCGCGCATGCCGCTGGTCGAACTGGCGCTCACGCGCGCTGCCGAACATCCCTTGATCATTCCGGGCGCACACGGCCAAACTTGAACCCTGGCCCCGAGGAGTACTCGCCGCATGTCCCTGTCCGAGACGACCCGACGCCAATTCATTGCAGCGGGAGCAGCGACCGGGCTGTCACTGCGTTACGCGGTTGCGGCCGAGCCCCGCGAGCCATCCTACGGCCGCTGGGAAGACCTGATGCGGCAGAAATGGACCTGGGACCGCGTCGCCAGGGGCACGCACGGCACCAACTGCACCGGCACTTGCGCGTTCAACGTCTACGTGAAGAACGGCATCGTCTGGCGCGAGGAGCAGCAGGGCGAATACGGCCGCTCCGAGGACGCCCCCGATTACGGTCCGCGCGGCTGCCAGAAGGGCCTGCGCCACGCGAAATACATGTACGGCAAGCAGCGCGTGCTCTACCCGATGAAGCGGGTCGGCGAGCGCGGCGCCGGCCAATGGCAGCGCATCGGCTGGGACCAGGCGATGAGCGAGATCGCCGACCGGTTCCTCGATCACGCCGCGGCGCATGGGCCGCGTTCCATCAGCTTCGACCTCGGCACCCAGATGGTATTGAAGAGAGCCTCGTTTGCCGCGCTCGGGCGATTCGCGACCTTGACCGGCGTCGAGTTGCCCGAAGCCTTTGCCGGCGTCGGCGACCTGCCGACCGGGGTCATGGCCACGGTAGGCGAGCCGCTGCTCGGCGACACGATGGGTGCAGTGTTCAAGTCGCGCTGCTGTCTCGTGTGGTTCTGCAACCCCGCCGTCACCCGCATCCCGGACGCGCACTTTTTCTGGGAGGCGCGCTACAACGGCACCGAAGTCATCGCGATCTCGCCCGAGTTCACGCCGAGCGCCATGCACGCCAGTCGCTGGGTCAACCCGAAGCCGGGCACCGACACGGCGCTCGCACTCGCCATGGCGCAGGTGATCGTGAGCGAAGGGCTGATCGACGAGGCCTACATCCGCGAGCAGTCCGACCTGCCGTTCCTGGTGCGCACCGACACGGGCCAGTTCCTGCGCGAGACGGACGTCGTCGGCGGCGACAAGGCGCGCGGCAATCTTTTCTATCTGTGGGACCTCAGGACGCGCAAGGCAGTCGCAGCGCCCGGGACCGGCGGGCCGCCACCGCCGCCGGGCGTGCCCGTCCCGGTCATTCCCTCGGGCACCCTGGCGCTGGGCGATATCGAGCCGGCGCTGTCGGGCCGCTGGAAGGTGAAGACGCGCAAGGGCCGCGTCGAGGTCACCACGGTTTTCGACCTGCTGCGCGAGCGGCTCGCGGGCTACACGCCGGAGCAGGCCAGCGAGATCACCGGCGTGCACGCCGACAACATCCGCCTGATCGCGCGCAAGTTCGCGGCGGCGAAGCCTGCAATGATTTTCACCGGCTATCGCATGTGCAAGTGGCTGCACGGCGATCTCCTGCAGCGCGCGTTCATGCTGCTGCTGTCGCTGACCGGCAACCTGGGCAAGGCGGGTGGCGGGCTGCAGCTGGAGAACCTGGGCCGTGTCGAGAGCCAGCTCGCCTTCATGCTCGCGGATATCCCGCCGACATTCAGGGTGGCGACGCTGTCCCGCTGGGACTACGCCCATGCCGGCGGCCGCGAACTGAACGAGAAGATTTACGGTTCTGACCTCGCCAGCACGATCGACCGGTACTACACCGAGTCCATCAAGCGCGGCTGGTTCCCGGACTATGCGCGGACGCCCTGGAAGATGGGCATCTTTGCCGGCAGCAACACGGCCAGCTGGCGCGCTTCCGGCAGCCACTGGCGGCAGACCGCTTTCGAGAAGCTCGAGACCATCGTCAGCATGACGCCCGACATGGGCGTCACGGCCATGTACGCCGACTACGTGCTGCCCATCGCGCATCATTACGAGCGCAAGGACTACATGCTCGAGGCCCGCACGCCCTACGTGCAGGTGCTGGACGAGGCGGTCGCGCCACTGGGCGAGGCCTGCGACGACTGGACGGCGCTCGATCGTCTGGCAAAGGCGATCAGCGAACGCGCAGCAGCCCGCGGGATCACGGCCATCCAGGACGACTTCTTCGGCCAGCCGCTGCCGCGCGATTATTCGCGGCTGCACAGCCTGTACCGGCACGGCGGCAAGATCAATTCGACCGAGGACGTTATCAATTTCCTGATCGGCCTCGACGAAGGGGTCCCGAAAGTGCCGTTTGCGGACATGGCAAAGAAAGGCCTGATGCGCAACCTGGACACCGATCGCGTTGTCTATGGCCCCAAGGCGCCGTACGGCTCGGTGATGATCCGCGCCGTCGAGAGCCGCGAACCCTATCCGACGCTCACCGGTCGGCAGCAGTTCTACATCGACCACGAATGGTTCGTGGCCGAGGACGAAGCGCTGCCGCGACACAAGGACCCGCTGAAGCTCGACGGCTACCCGCTGCAGTTCACCATGGGCCACGTGCGCCATGGCATCCACTCGATGTGGACGGACGACCACCTGCTCATGCACCTGCGCCGTGGAGAGCCGGACGTGTACGTCAGTCCCGAGGACGCGAAAGCGCGCGGCGTGAACGACGGCGATCCGATCCGTGTCTTCAACAGCCACGGCCAGTTCACGGCCATGGCCAATGTCACGGCCGCCATGCAGCCGGGCATGATGTTCATGTACCACGGCTGGGATCCGCTGCTGTTCGAGGGGCGGCAGAATTTCGGCGCCATCATCCCGACAGCCGGGCTCATCAAGCCCACCAGTCTCGCCAGCGGCTACGGCCATATCACCTACCGCGCGCTCGCCTGGGAACCGAACCACACCTTCCACGATTTCACCTGTGACTTCGCCCCTCACACCCGCAACCCCGTAGGAGCGGCGCAAGCCGCGACC
>VGVH01000004.1 GCA_016874095.1 Gammaproteobacteria bacterium
CTGCCCCAGAGGCTGGCGTAGAACAGGTCGCCGGCGTAGTCGAAGCTCGCCTGGATCGCCGGGTCGCCCTCGGTCTGAGAAATGCCGCGGAAGTCGTAGTCGGTGTAGACACCGACCGAAGCACTGACTTCGGCCCTGGCGGCCGCCGCAGCCAGCATCGCCGCGATGATGATCAGAAAACGCGCACGCATGTGATCCCCCCTTGAATGGTGGTCGAAGGCGCAACGCCCACGCCCGTGGCAGCGAGTCTAGTCCCGCCACAGCATCAGAAGCAATAAACGTGCCGGGGCAGCCCCTAGTTGAGCGGGATCGACCAGAACCTCGTGCGATCGGGATCGTGGGCGTGATAGACCTGCCCGATCGCATCGGGGTCATCCAGCGCCTGGACCGAGAGACGCGCCAGATCGGCGCGCCGGATCCAGCTCATTGCACCGGTATCGGGCGTCAGATACACACGACCCTGAGCTTCCTTCTCCAGGAGGCCGCCCGGCCGGATGATCGTGTAGGCGAGTCCGCTGGCGCGCAGGTAGTCCTCTGCGCGGGTCTTTTCGGGAAAGAGGTTCTTCAGGAATTGCTGCGCGACCCACGGCGCAGTATCCCAGGAGTCGCCCGCGCCGATCACGCTAACAAGGACGTAGCGGCTGACGCCGGCGGCCTTTGCCGCGTCGATGGCGTTGCGGTTGCCCTCGAAATCGGGGCGCGGCCCCTCGAGGGAACGGGCACCGAGAGTGGACACGACGGCGCGAATGCCGCCGCCGGCGAAGATCGCGGCGAAGTCCCCGGGATTCATCGCGTCGCCGCGGGCGATGCGCGCGCCCGTGGATTCGGCGTCGGCGGTTTTCGAATCCGGGCGCGCCAGCACGATCACGTCGTCGCCCCTGGCCCGCAGCAGCTTCACGATCTCGAGGCCCGTCGCGCGCGTGCCGCCGATCACCAGCACCGCGCCATTGCCCGGCTGCGTCGACACGGGCGCCAGGCCGGCGTCGGCCCGGTCAGGTTCGATGCCCGACACGACGATCCAGAGGATCGCGGCTGCGATGAGTCCGAGGAACATCTTTGTCTTTGGATACCGCATCGTATTTCGCTCGATCAGCGCGCGGCGTGGCACTCGATGCGCCGGCCCGCGATTTCACCGGTGAGCCCGCCGTCGTCCCAGGCGATGACGCCGTTGACGATCGTCGTCTGGACAGTGGAACGCAGCCGTGCGCCTTCCAGCGGCGACCAGGCGACCTTGTAGAGAATGTCCTCGCCGCGGACTTCGTTGGCGGCCTTCATGTCCACCAGCACGAGGTCTGCCCAGCAGCCTTCGCGCAGGTAGCCACGATCGCGGATGCCGAAGAGATCGGCAACAGAGTGGCTGGTCTTGCGCACGACCTGCTCGATGGTGAGTGTGCCATCGTGCACGTGCTCCAGGGCCAGCGGCAACGCGTGCTGCACGAGCGGCAAGCCGCTCGGCGCACGGAGGTAGGGCTGCTCCTTTTCGCGCAGAGTGTGCGGCGCGTGGTCGGTCGCAACGATATCGAGTCGATCCTCGGCAACGGCGCGCAACAGCGCCTGACGGTCGGCGGCAGTCTTGATCGAGGGGTTGCACTTGATCAGGTTGCCGAGCTCGGCGTAGTGGGAATCGTCGAACCACAGGTGGTGTACGCAGGCCTCGCCGGTGATGCGCTTGCCGGATACGGGTCCCGGCGTGAACAGCCCGAGTTCCTTCGCCGTCGTCAGGTGCAGCACATGCAGGCGCGCGTCGTAACGACGCGCGAGCCCGACGGCGAGCGAAGACGAGCGATAGCAGGACTCCTCGTCGCGGATCAGCGGGTGCGCCGATACCGGCACGTCGTCGCCGTATTGCTCGCGCAGCCGCTGCTCGTTGGCGCGGATGAGGGTCGAGTCCTCGCAGTGCGTGGCTATCAGCAGGGGGCACTCGGCGAATATCCGCTCCAGTGTGACCGGATCGTCCACCAGCATATTGCCGGTCGATGCGCCCATGAACACCTTGACGCCGCAGGCCTGCTCGGGACGCAGCGCGCGTATCTCCTCGATGTTGTCGTTCGCAGCACCGAACCAGAACGCGTGGTTGGCACGGGCACGGCCTGCGGCTGCGAGGTACTTGTCGGCCAGTACCGTGCGGATCACCGCGTTCGGAACGGTGTTTGGCATGTCCATGAAGCTGGTGATGCCGCCGGCCACGGCTGCAGCCGACTCGGTCGCGATATCGCCCTTGTGGGTCAGGCCCGGTTCGCGGAAATGGACCTGGCTGTCGATCATGCCGGGCAGCAGGTGCATGCCCCTGGCGTCGATCACTCGATCGGCCGCCTGCCCCGCGAGTCCGAAGCCGATGCGCTCGATGCGCCCGGCCCGAACGAAAACATCGCCTTCGGTCACGCTGCCCTCGTTGACCAGCCGCGCGTTGACGATGAGCAGTGATGTGTCAGTCATAGGGAAGCGTAGCGGTCGGTGGCGCTGACGAGTTCGTGCACAGTACCGGGTTCGAAGGCTGAATGCCCGGCATCGTGCACGATGCGCAGCTCCGCCGCCGGCCAGGCGCGATGCAGGTCCCAGGCGGAGGTCATCGGGCAGACGACATCGTAACGACCCTGCACGATGACGCCGGGGATTCCCTTCAGTTTCGGCACGTCGCGCAGTATCTGGTCCGGCGAGTCCAGGAATCCGCCGTGCACGAAGTAATGAGCCTCGATCCGCGCGAGCGCCAGCGCGAAGGCATCTGCGCCGAAGCGGCCGACGGTCTTCTCCGACACCAGCAGGTGGCTGGTCGCGCCCTCCCAGATGGACCAGGCGCGGGCTGCGGCCTTCGCAACCACGGGATCATCGCCGGTCAGCCGCCGGTAAAAGGCAGAGAGCAGGTCGCCCCGCTCCTGGGCAGGTATGGGCTCGAGATACTGCTCCCAGCGGTCGGGGAAGATCTCGCTGGCACCGTGCTGGTAGAACCAGGCGAGTTCCGCTGGCCGCAGCATGAAGATCCCGCGCAGCACCAGGGCCTTCACCCGCTCGGGGTGGGTCTCGGCGTAGACCAGCGACAGCGTGCTGCCCCATGAGCCGCCGAAGACGACCCACCGGTCGATCCCGAGTTCGCGACGCAGCTGCTCGATGTCCGCGACCAGGTGCGGGGTCGTGTTCTCCCGCAGCTCGGCATACGGCGTGCTGCGACCGCAGCCACGCTGGTCGAACAGCACGATGCGATAGCGTTCCGGGTCGAAAAAGCGCCGTGCCGACACATCGGCACCGCCGCCGGGCCCGCCATGGACGAAGACAACGGCATTGCCCGCCGGATTGCCGCACTCCTCGAAATACACCTCGTGCAGCGCGGACACGCGCATCATGCCCGAGCGGTAGGGCTCGATTTCCGGATACAGGCTCCGGAGTCCGGCAGCGCGTACGGCATGCGGTGACATTGCTGCGCAGTATAACGGCAGCTTCAGTGCCGGGCTTCGGGCAGACGCTGCTAGAATCGCCGACGACATCGGACTTGCCTTTCAGACGCCGAACCATGCGAACCGCCGCCGCCCTGCTCCTTCTTGCCGCAGCAACCACCCACGCGAAGGACGTCGATATCCCGTTCCACCGCGAGGTCCTGGACAACGGCCTGACACTGGTCGTGCACGAGGACCGGCGCACGCCGATGGTGGAAGTCAGCATCTGGTACCACGTCGGCTCGAAGAACGAAGTGCGTGGCCGTACGGGTTTCGCGCACCTGTTCGAGCACCTGATGTTCCAGGGCACCGAGAACTATCGCGGCGAAATCATGAACGCGCTCGAGGACCTCGGGTCGCCGGAGTTCAACGGCACGACCTGGCTCGATCGCACCAACTATTACCAGACCGTGCCGAAGAACGCGCTCGACAGCGTGCTGTGGCTCGAGTCGGACCGCATGGGACACTTCATCGGCGCGGTCACCCAGCCGGTGCTCGATGAGCAACGCGGTGTCGTCCAGAACGAGAAGCGCCAACGGCAGAACCAGCCCTACGGAAAAGTCTACGCGCAGGTGCAGGCGGGCCTGTTTCCGCCCGAGCATCCGTATTCCTGGGAAACCATCGGCTCGATGGAAGACCTCAATGCCGCGTCGCTGGACGACGTGCGCACCTGGTTCGAGACCTGGTACGGGCCGAACAACGCGGTGCTCGTCATCGCCGGAGACATCGACACGAAGGACGTCGTCGCCAGGGTCAAGCACTACTTCGGCGATATTCCCGCGCGCGACACGCCTGCCCGGCCGGAAGCCTGGATACCCAGGCTCGCCGCGACAAAGCGCATCGCGATGACCGATCGCGTGCCCCAGCCGCGTCTCTTCATGTCGTGGACGAGCCCGCCGTGGGGCAGCGAAGGCGCGCATCACATGGCGATGGCAGTGGCCATACTCGCGGGCAACAAGAACTCGCGCCTTTATCAGCGACTCGTATACCGCGACCAGCTGGCCACCGACGTGGAACTCGATGCCACGGCGTTCGAGATTTCCGGCATCACGAGTTTCGAAGCCTCGCCGACGCCGGGAGTGGAGCTGGCGAAGATGGAGGCCGTGGTGCGCGAAGAGATCGAGCGCTTCGCCCGCGGCGGGCCGACGCGGCGGGAGATCGAGCGGGTCCGTGCCGAGGCGCGCGCATGGTTCCTGCGCAGCATCGAGCGCATCGGCGGCAACAGCGGCAAGGCGGCAACGCTCGCGGAAAGCGAGGTCTACGGCGGCCGGCCGGACGCCTGGAAGGACGAGATGGCGGCCATCGAGTCGGCATCCGCGGACGACCTGAAGCGGATCGTCGCGGAGTGGCTCACCGGCCCCGCGCTGGTCGTCGAGGTGCAGCCGGCGCAGGAATCGAAAGTTGCCGCGACTGGCGCCGATCGCACCGGCGGATTGCCCAGGCCCGGGCCGGCGCCGTCCGTGGGATTTCCGGCGGTGGAAAGCCGCACGCTGGGTAACGGCCTGAAGTTGCTGCTCTCTCCCCGCCCGGGCAGCGGGCTGGTCGAGCTGCGGCTCGTGGTCGAAGGCGGCTACGCGACCGATCCGATGCCGTTGATGGGCGTCGCGAACGTCACCCTGGCCATGATGGATGAGGGCACGACGAGCCGCGACGCGCTCGAGATCAGCGACGAACTCGCGCTGCTTGGAGCCAACCTCGGCACCGGCGCACAGCTGGATACCTCCAGCATCAGCCTGTCCGTGCCCGGCACCGCGCTGCCTGGGGCGCTGGAGATCATGGCTGATATAGCGCGCAACCCGTCCTTCCCGCAGAGCGAACTGGACCGGCTGCGCGGTCTGTTCGAGGCGGCGCTGAAACAGGAAAAAACCCGGCCCACGTCGATGGGCCTGCGCGTGCTGCCGCAGCTGCTGTTCGGCCGCGGGCACGCGTACGCCCGGCCGCTCACGGGTACTGGCACTGAGGCCACGCTCGCCGCCATCCGCCGCGAGCACATCGTCGAGTTCCACCGGACCTGGTTCCGGCCCAACTGCGCGACGATCGTCGCTGCCGGCGACACGACGTTGGCCGAGCTCGGCCCGCTCGTCGAGCGCGCCTTCGGTGGCTGGCAGCCAGGCGAGGCGACGCCGCCCGTCATCGGACCACCGCGGCCGGCGGCCGGCAATACGTTGTACCTGCTCGACCGGCCAGGCGCCGAGCAATCGGTGATCTTCGCCGGTCAGACGCTGCCGGGCCGCGACAGCCCGGGCGATTTCGCGCTCCAATTCCTGAATAACGCATTCGGCGGCCAGTTCTCTTCACGACTGAACATGAACCTGCGCGAAGACAAGCATTGGTCCTACGGTGCGTTCAGCATCGTGGCCGACACGCGCGGGGCGCGGCCGTTCTTTGCCTACGCCCCGGTGCAGACCGATCGCACCGCCGAGTCGCTGGCCGAGGTCCGCCGCGAGTTCGCCGACATCCTCGCCGCGCGGCCGGTGGGCGACGAGGAGTTCGCGCGCATCCAGCGCAACGAGGTGCTGGCACTCACCGGCCGCTGGGAGACCAACGCTGCTGTGGTCGGATCGCTGGCAGAGAGCGTGCGGTTCCGGCTCGCGGATGACTACTGGCAGCGCTACGGGGAGCGGCTGGCAGCTGTCACGGCCGAGGATGTCCGAAGCGTTGTCGGGAGCGAGCTGAAGCCCGATGACCTCGTGTACGTCATCATCGGCGACCGCAGCAAGATCGAACCGGGATTGAAGGCTGCCGGGTTCGGCGATATCCGCGCCATCGACGCCGACGGCGAAATCCGCTGACGGTGACACCGACACCCGGGGGCTGGTTCTACGGCTGGCTGATCGCCGGTATCGCGCTGGTCGTCTATTTCTTCACCAACGGGCTGTCGATCTTCGTCCCGCAGAATCTTGCGCCACGCCTGATGGAGACCTTCGGCGTGACTGCGGCCGAGGTCGCACGCACGTCGCTCATCACTTTCGGCGTGACGGCTGTCGTCGCACCGTTCGCCGGCACGCTGGTCGACCGCCTGGGCGTGCTGCGCGTCCTCAAGTCCGGGCTCGTTCTTCTCGGACTCGCCTTCCTGGCCTATCCGTTCGCGCGCAGCATCAGTGATCTCTACATCCTGCACGCCGTACTCGGCGTCGGGCTGGCGCTGGCCGGGTTGCTCGTCAACGTCGTGCTGCTCTCGCGCTGGTTCATCGTCCGGCGGGGGCTGGTCGTGGGAGCGCTCGCTGCCGGTTCGAGCCTTGCGGGCGCGATCCTGCCGCTGGCGATCGCGCCCTGGGCCACCGATCCCGATACCGGCTGGCGTTACGGCTACGGGGCGCTCGCCGTCGCGTTCTGGGTGCTGGCGGCGCTGCCGGGCTTCCTGCTCCTGCGGGAGAGTCCCGCGAGCGTCGGCCAGACGCCGGATGGACAGGCGCAGACTGCTGCAGTTGCGAACGATACGACCGGCGTCGGTCTCGGTCGCGCCCTCGGCAGCCGCACGCTCTGGTGCCTTGCGCTGGGCTCGGCCTGCCTGTGGTTCTCGATCCAGGCCATCACCAGCCAGCTCACGATCTTCCTCGAGCAGGAGGTCGGCTACTCGCCGCTGGAGGCCACCGAACTGTACTCGACGGTGTTCCTGCTCAGCTTCTTCGGCAAGTTCCTGTATGGCGCCGTGAGCGACCGGTTTGCAAAGCGGCATGTGATGCTCGCCGCCAGCCTGACGCTGCTGGCCAGCTGCTTCTTCCTGTTCGAACCCGCAACGCCGCTCGCCCTGACGACGAATCCCGACCGCCTGCTGGCGTTTGCGTTGCTCTTCGGCCTGGGGTTCGGCGGCAGCTTCACGATGATCCAGCTCACCGTGGTCGAGAGTTTCGGCCAGCGGGACCTGGGCAAGATCCTCGGCATCGTCATCTTCGTCGATGCGCTGGGTGGCGCCAGCGGCCCCGCCGTGGCAGGACAGCTGGCGACCAGCGACGGCAGCTATCTCGGGCCCTTCCTGCTGGTCACGGTCGTGGCCCTGATCGCGGTGGTGAACGTTCTCTGCATCCGGCCTGTCCGGGCGTCTTGATTAGGCGCGCGACGCAGGCAAAATACCGCCGCTCCGAGACAGAGGACGCTGCATGATCCGAGCCGAATCGCTGACCCGCCGCTACGGGCCGCTGACCGCGGTCGACAACCTGAGCTTCATCGTCCAGCCGGGCGAGGTGCTGGGCTTCCTCGGCCCGAACGGCGCAGGCAAGACGACCACTATGCGGATGATCGCCGGGTTCGTGCCGCCGACTTCCGGTCGCGCCGAAATCTGCGGCTACTCCGTCGAGGAGCAGTCGCTCGAGGCCCGGCGGCGCATCGGATACCTGCCTGAGGGAGCACCGTCCTACGGGGAAATGTCGGTACGCGATTTCCTGCAGTTCGTCGCACGCGTGCGCGGCCTGCGCGGCGACCGGCTGAAGGTCAGGGTCGACGATGTCATCGGCAGGCTGGAACTTGCCGGTGTGCTGGATCAGCGCATCGAAACCCTGTCGAAGGGGTTCCGCAGACGGGTCGGACTGGCCCAGGCCATAGTCCACGACCCGCCCGTACTCATCCTGGACGAGCCGACCGACGGACTCGACCCCAACCAGAAGCACCAGGTACGCCAGCTCATCGGCACGATGGCGCGCGACAAGATCATCGTGATCTCCACCCACATCCTCGAGGAAGTCGACGCCGTCTGCACCCGCGCGATCATAATCGCGGCGGGGCGCATCGTCGCGGACAAGACGCCCGAACAGCTGGCGCGTGATTCGCGCTATCACAATGCGGTCACGTTGCGCGTCGAGAAGGCGTCACTCGTGCGGGACATGGCCGCGGAGCTGCGCGGCCTGGAGCAGGTCGCCAGCGTGGACATCGTCGAGGCGACGCGAACGCTCACCGTTTTCCCTAAAGCCGGTGCCAGTGTCTTCGCGGACGTGTCCGCGCTCGCGACGAGCCGCGGCTGGTCGCTGCAGCAGCTGACGCTGGAGAACGGCCGGATGGACGAGGTGTTTCGCCGCATCACCACGGAAGCTGCGACGAAAGGGGCCGCCTGATGGACGGGGTACGCATCATCGCCAGTCGCGAGTTCGCGGCGTATTTCGCGACACCGCTGGCCTACGTGTTCATCGTCATCTTCCTGGCGTTGATGGGCGTGTTCACGTTCTACCTGGGCGGCTTCTTCGAGCGTGGCCAGGCGGACCTGCTGCCGTTCTTCAACTTCCACCCGTGGCTCTACCTGTTCCTCGTCCCGGCCATCTCGATGCGGCTGTGGGCCGAAGAACGCAAGTCGGGGAGCATCGAGCTCCTGATGACGCTGCCGGTGACGACCACCGACGCCGTGATCGGCAAATTCGCCGCGGCCTGGGCGTTCACGGCAATCGCCCTGGCGCTCACCTTTCCGATCTGGATCACGGTCAACTACCTGGGCGATCCCGACAACGGGGTCATCGCCGCCGCCTACCTGGGCAGCCTGCTGATGGCCGGCGCTTTCCTCGCCATCGGGTCGTGCATATCGGCAGCGAACCGCAACCAGGTCGTGGCGTTCATCATCACGCTGGTGGTGTGCTTCGTCTTCCTGCTCGCCGGGTTCCCGCTGGTACTCGATTTCTTCAGCGGCTGGGCACCCCAGGCGGTGGTCGACACCATCGCTGGCCTGAGCTTCCTGCAGCACTTCAATGCCATCAGCAAGGGCGTCGTCGACCTGCGCGACGTCGTGTACTTCCTGGTCGTGATCGGCACCTGGCTCTACGCCACGGCCGTCGTGCTCGACCTGAAGAAAGCCGATTGAGGTATCCCACGTGACGGGTTCCACACGCTCGACCTTCGGTCGCCTGGGCCTGCTTGCCCTGGCGGTGCTTTTCATCGTCGCGGTCACGCTTTCGAACCGCATTCTGCGCGGTGCGCGGCTCGATCTCACCGAGAACCAGCTCTACACGCTGTCTGAGGGCACGGTGCGCGTACTGGGCGCGATCGAAGAGCCGCTCAACCTCTACTTCTTCTATTCGGACAAGGCCACGACGGACATTCCCTACCTGCGCTCCTACGCGGATCGGGTGCGGGACACGCTGCGGGAGTTCTCGCAGCACGCGCAGGGCAGGATCACGGTGACCGAGGTCGATCCCATCCCGTTCTCGGACGAGGAGGACCAGGCCACGCAATTCGGCCTGCAGGGCGTGCGCCTCGACAACTCGGCAGATGCCGTGTTCATGGGCATTGCCGGCGCGAACAGCGTCGGCGACGACGAGATCCTGCCGTTCCTGGATCCCGGCAAGGAAGCGCTGCTCGAGTACGAACTGGCGAAGCTGGTCTACTCGCTCGCCAACCCGAAGCGGCCCGTCGTGGGTTTGTTGTCGAGCCTGCCGATGAACGCTGGCTTCGATCCGATGACGCAGCAGGTGCGCCAGCCCTGGACGATCACCAGCCAGCTGCGCCAGCTCTTCGAGCTGCGCGAGCTGCAGGCGAGCGCTGCCGCAATCGCCGACGACGTGCAGGTGCTGATGGTCGTGCACCCGAAGGGATTGCCGGAAAGCGCGCTCTACGCGATCGACCAGTTCATCCTGCGCGGCGGACGCGCAATCCTGTTCGTCGATCCATGGTGCGAGGCCGACCCCGGCGCCGGCGACCCGATGAACCCGGCAGGGGGGATGGCCAGCGGCGGGCGCAGCTCCAGTCTCGACCGGATCTTCGGAGCCTGGGGCATCGCCGTGGGCACGGACAATTTCGTGGGCGACGACGGCTACGCGCTGCAGGTCTACAGCCCGCAAGGTCAGCCGGTGCGCGACATCGGCTATGCAGGCATCGACAACACTGGCATCGACCAGGACGATGTCGTGACGGCCGGGCTGTCGCTCCTGCATCTCGGCTACGCCGGCGCGATCACCCGCAGTGAAAACGCCCCTGCCGCCGTGACGCCGCTCGTCCGTTCGAGCGAAATCGCCGGCACCGTCGGCACGGCGGCGCTCGGGTTCATGAGCGACCCCGCGCTGTTGCGCCAGGGCTTCAAGCCGACCGGCGAGCGCTATACGCTCGCGGCCAGGATCACCGGTGATGTGCCGAGCGCATTCGCGGCCGGTCCGCCGGGTGGCGCCAGCGCCGGCGAAAAGGGGCATCTGGCCAAGGCCGCGAAAGCGATCAACGTCGTCGTCGTGGCCGACGCGGACCTGCTCGCCGACCGCATGTGGGTCCGTGCGCAGGACTTCTTCGGCCAGCGCGTTGCGAGCGCGTTCGCCAACAACGGCGATTTCGTCGTCAGTGCCATAGACAATCTCCTCGGCAGCAGCGACCTGATTGGCATACGCGGCCGGGCGAAGTTCTCGCGGCCGTTCAAGGTCGTCGAGGAACTCCGGCGGGGCGCCGAGGACAAGTTCCGGGTAACTGAGGAACAGCTGAAGCAGGACCTCGACGAGACCGAGCGGAAGCTCGGCGAACTGCAGGCCAGCCGCCAGGACGGCAATGCCCTCATCATGAGCCCGGAACAGGAAAAGGAAATCGAGGCCTTCCGCGAGAAGCGCGCGACGATCCGTCGCGAGCTGCGCTCCGTGCAACGCACGCTCGATCGTGACATCGAGCGGCTCGGCAATCTGCTGAAGGCGGTCAACATAGGCCTCGTGCCGCTGCTCATCACGATAGTGAGCATAGTCGTGCTGATCGCACGCCGTCGCAGCCGGGGTGGCGCGGCATGAGCCAACGCACGCTCCTCGCCCTGCTGGCGACGCTCGCGGTGCTGGCCGCGCTTGCCATTGCGGTTTCGCTGTCGGAGCGCCAGGTTGAATCCGGCACGGGCTCGCTGCTGCTGCCGGACCTCAAGGCCGGTTTGAACGACATCGAGCGTATCGTCGTGCGCACGGGCGGGGAGAAGGTCGTCGCCACACTCGTTCGCGCCAGGGACGGCTGGACCGTGACCGAGCAACAGGACTACGCTGCCGACATCGGCAGGATCCGCAAGCTGTTGCTCGCGCTTGCCGAGGCGAAAATTCTCGAGGAGAAGACATCCAACGCCGAGCTCTACGACCGCTTGAAGGTCGAGGACATTGCGCTCGCGACAGCCGGCGGCGTTGAAGTAGAACTGGCCAAGGGCAGTTCGTCGACGAAGGTCATCATCGGTCGCGTGCAGGGCGCGGGCGAGCGCTACTACGTACGGCGCTCCGGCGAGAAGCAGAGCTGGCTGGTGAAGGGCAACCTGGATGCAGCCCGGGAAGCGAGCGGCTGGGTCGACAAGACGATCACCGACGTCGCGACGGAACGCATTCAGGCAGTGCGCATCGACTTCCCGGATGGCAGCGCGACGCAGCTCGTGCGGCCCGCCGACGGCTCCGTCGGTCTGAACCTTGCCGAGCTGCCCAAGGGACGCGAACTGGCCTGGCCCGGTGTCGCCAACGCCATCGGCGGTGCTCTGGCCGACTTGAGCTTCGACGCCGTCGAGCCCGCCGCCAAATTCGACCCGGACTCAGCCAAGCCGATCACAGCGCGCTTCGAGACCAACGATGGCCTGGTCATCGTGGCCGAGACCTGGAAGCTCGCCAGCGGCGAGCGCACACGGTTCCGCGCCAGCGGCGATGAGAAAGCAGCGGCCGAAGCCGAGCGCATCAACACGCGAGTCGGGGCCTGGGTCTACGCGCTGCCCGACTACAAGCTTGATCACTTCACCAAGCGCCCCGACGACCTTCTGGCCCCCTAGGTGCCGGGTCGCAGCTTCGCAGCTTTCGCCCGGCGAAAGCTGCGAAGCTGCGACCCGGCACCTAGGGGCAGGCTGAGAGGCTGTTCACCCATGCGCTGAGCAATGCCTCGCCGTCGTCGTCTACGAGGGTGGAACCGAGTGGCGGCATGCCGGCGGAGTCGCGCCGCGCCATTCGCGCGATGACGACGGAGCTGCCCGCAACTCCCGGTGCGATGAGCCGCGCGTTTGGCAGACCGAGGTCGCCAGCTGCGGGCAGCACGTTGCAGGTGTTGGTGCTGGCAAACAGCGTCGTGTAGCGCAGGTCCATGCTCGAAGGCGTCGGCCCGCCCGGCCGATGGCAGCCGGAGCAATTGCTGGACATCCAGGCGCGTGCGCGGTCAGCCAGCGGGGCGGCCGTGTTCGCCGGATTGGCCATGGTCGCGAGCGTGCTGGCCGGGCCCGGCAGCGGTGTCGAGAACATGCCGATGTGGTCCATCGTCTCGAGCTGGTTCGCCGTGCGCCCGGTCGTCGGGTAGGTGAAGCTGCGGTTGAGCTGGCGCGTATCGAGCCCGAGCGAGAAGTCAGCCACCGCCGTGTGGCACTGCAGGCATTGCGCCTCGCTCGGGAAGATCCATTGCTGCGTGCCGACCGTCTTGGTCTTGCCGCCGCGCACACGGGTTGCAGCGGTCTGTGCGTCGTTCCACTCGTAGGTGTATCCGGCCCAGGCACCGTCCGGATGGCGCATGAAGAGGCGGGTCTCCACCAGCTTCCCGGCCAGCGCGAAACTCTTCATCAGCACGGTGCCGTTCGGGAACGACCAGTCGGCTGTCGAGCGAGTTATCGTCGTGCTGTTCGGCAAACCGATGTGGCGGCTCTTGATCGCACCATCCGACCAGAACGGTGCGTTGATGTCGTAAGGCACGAGTCCGCTCGCAGGCAATGTCGGATTCGCGGCGTTGACGCAGCCTGTCGCCGCGAGGTCGTCCGGCACCGGATCGGGATTGCCGCCGCCGCCCGAGGGCACGAGCCTGTTGATCGTGCCGCCGTCGTAATCGGCGTAGTAGATCTCGCCATCTATACCGCGGGCGAAGTCAACGATGCCGTGCACCGTGTCGATCAGCTGCACGGCCGTGTAGCCGCCGGCGCCGTTGCTGGTCAGCGCCCAGATGCGGCCGGAACCGAAGTCACCGAACACGTAGCGCCCGGCCAGAGCCGGGATCGCCGTACCGCGGTACACGTCACCGCCCGTCACCGAGATATTCCCGTCAGTGCCGTATGGGTACTCGTACACCGGGTCGATATATGGAGGATTCGCGCAGCGGCTGGCGTTGAAGCCCAGAGTTCCCTCGCGGCAACTCCAGCCGTAGTTCCCACCCAGGTTGATCTGGTTGATTTCCTCGCGCTCCTTCTCGCCGACATCGCCGAGCCACAGGGCGCCGGTCTGCGAGTCGAAGCTCCAGCGCCAGGGATTGCGGAAGCCCCAGGCGTAGATCTCGGGACAGGCCTGCGCATTGCCTGTCGGCCCGCAGCGTGGATTCGGTCCGAAGGGATTGTCGGAAGGAATGTTGTAACCCGGTGTCGGGAACGCAACGCCGAGGACGTTGATGCGCAGCATCTTGCCGGCGAGGCGGGTCAGGTCCTGGCCACGATTGTTCGGGTCCTCGTTCTGGCTCGCATCTCCGATGCTGATGTAAAGCGAGTTGTCGGCGCCGAAGGCGATGTCACCACCCTTGTGCGTCCCGGTCGACTGGTCGACCCGCAACAGGATCTGCTCGGTCGATCCGGCGAGGGTCGGCGTCGTGGCGTTGTCGAGTATGAATCGCGAAATGCGCGATTCCTGCGCGGTACCCGTACCGGTGTAGGAGACGTACACCTCGCGTGTAGTGGGAAAGTTCGGGTGAAACGCGAGGCTGAGCAGGCCACCGGAATTCGCAGCGTTGACCCGACCGGAGAGATCGAGCCAGGTCGACGTACCGCCCGGGTTTGCGGTGCTGAACACGCGGATGCGGCCGCTCTGCTCCAGCACGAACCAGCGGCTGCCGTCGCCCGGCGCCTGCAGTATTTTCGTCGGCGAAGAAAAATCCGGAGCGGCCGGATAGGCATCCACCGCGGTCACGCCGGTGGGCGCCGTGCCACGCGCCGGAGCGACGCAGCCGGCATTCGACGGGCGCGAATCGAGGCCGAAGGTCGCATCATCGTCGAGGATGGTGACCGTCGCGCTCGTATCCGGGAGATCGGCATTGACAGCGTCGCTCAACTCGAGCGTCAACGTCTCGTTGGATTCGACCAGCGTGTCGCCGATGACCGGCACGCTGATGACCGCCGAGGTTACGCCTGCCGGAAACGACAGTGTCCCGGAAGCGCTCACGAAATCCATGCCGGCGGTTGCCGTGCCCGCGGCGGTGGCCCATGAGACCGTCACGTCCGCCGTGCCCACGTCGGACAGTGTCACGGCGATGGCGCGCGCGCTGGTACCGGTATTCCCCTCCTGCACGCTGGCATTGAGGATGCGAATCTCGAGGGCCGTAGCGTCCGGATCTTCGGCACCGCCACCCCCGCAGGCGGCAAGGGCAAGGACGTTCGCGCCCGCGAAAAGGACTCGCAGGCGGACGGATTCCGCGATTCGACGGAGCAGTTGAGACACCGCTGGATTTCCTCGCGACTCACCGCCAGGCCGCACGCAACGCCCACACGACGACGGGCACAAGAATTGTAGCTGCCGGCGCACGATACCGTGATCGTGTCTCATCCTGGCGAGCATGCGTCGCAGCGCGACCCGAGCTGCTGTGCTGCGACGCAGTCGAGATTCCTATCTCGACTGCCCTCGGCTTCCGAACCGCAGCGCCGTCACGGCCAGCGCGAGGATATTCAGCGCGTCGCCGATGAATCCCGGGATCGGCCCTACCAGCCGCGGCGGCATGCCGAGCAGAGCGAATGCCGCCATACCACCAGCGAACATCCACGGCCAGCGACCCTGCCGCCAGACGAGCGCACCCGCGATCACCAGCGCCGGAAGCGCGACGAACCCTGCCCGCGGGAAGTGAGATGCAACGGCGATCCCCGGCTGCCCGGCGCTGCAGGCCTGCTCGGCCAGCACGGAGGGTACGTAGCGCAGCGTGTCACGCCAGCAGGCCGGATACAGAGCGCCGGGGTCCAGCACGTAGCGCCAGTCGAGAGCGAGCAGCACCATGGCCAGCACGCACACGGCGCCCATGGCAGCGCGCGACGCGAGCCAGCGAACGCCTGCCATCCGCGCCAGCGCAGCCGCGATAATGATCGTGAGCGGCAGCGAGAGATTGAAGAGGACGAAGCGCGGCACGCTCAGCGACTCCAGCAGCGGCCCCTCGCCGATGAGACTGCCGAGCCCCACCAGCGCCGTGTCGTACGGGAGCGCTGCAGCGAGGAACAGGATCATCGACAGCACCAGGCCCCTGCGCGCGAGCCAGTGGCGCAGCAACCAGACTACCAGGACGGTGTCGGCCGCGGCCAACACCAGCATCGCCGTGGAGTACATCGCGGCAGTCCTCAGGGCGCCGGCGCGACGGTCTCGCCGCCGTCGGTGGCAACATCATCCATGGCAGGTGCCGCGCCTTCGCCCACGCCAGCTGACGAGCCGGGCTTGCGAAAGCGGAGCGTCGCGCGATCGCTCTCGCCGACTGCGAGGTACTTCTCCCGATCCTTGTCGCCGAGAGCCAGCGTCGGCGGCAGGGTCCACACTCCTTCAGGGTGATCGCTGGTGTCGCGCGGATTGGCATTGATCTCGGACGTCGCCTCGAGCACGAAGCCAGCGCGCTCGGCCAGCCCCGTGACGTAGTCCTGGCGGACGTAACCGGATTCGGCCCTGGGATCCTGCGGCTTGTCGCCAGCCGCGCGGTGCTCCTCGACGCCCAGCACGCCGCCGGGCTTCAGCGCGCGATACATCGCGGCGAACACGGCTTCCGCCTGGCCGGCATCCATCCAGTTGTGCACGTTGCGGAAAGTCACGACCATGTCGGCGGTGCCGGCGGGTACGAATTCCAGCTTCTCCGGCGGCGAAAGCACTGCCATCTCGACCTTGCCGTAAAGCGCGGGGTGCGCAGCCAGTTTCTCCGCGTACACCTTCAGGTTGCGCTGCACGTAATCGTCCTGCGTGGCGGGATCCCAGTGGGCTGCGATGTAGCGGCCCTTGTCGTGCAGATAAGGCGCAAGAATCTCGGTGAACCAGCCTGCACTCGGCCAGATTTCGACGACGGTCATGTCAGGCCGGATACCGAAGAACTCCAGCGTCTCCTGCGGGTGTCGGTATACGTCGCGCGCGCGGTTTTCTGCCGAGCGATGTTCGCCGGCAATGGCGGTGGCGAGCGAGCTCTCCTCGATTACCGGAGGCGGCGGTGGCGCTTCATCGCCCGGGGTCGGCGGCGGTGGCTCAGTGCCGCAGCCAGCGAGGGCCGCGAGCAGTGCGCTCGCCGCGAGGTAACGAATCTCGTTCGCCATGACGGTACTCCCGCGCGCGCCAGGGCGCGATGCGGGGACTCTATCAAAATCGGCCTGTGGAATGACCGGTGGCCGGGTTCAGCCTGTCGCGGCCATCTGGATGTGACTCAGCTTGGCTGGCTGCGGCCAGCGATAGAACTGGCGCAGTTCCCGCAGCATGCCGGCGCGCGGGCGGCCTGCCGGATAGCGGCAGCTCAAGCTGCGGCAGTAGCGGGCGGCTAGCCGGTTGGCATCTGCGTACCGGTCCCTTGCAGCAGGCGCCAGGGCCGGGTCGAAACCGGGGGCGTCGAACAGCTGGTCGAGCAGCCGGCGGCGAGCGGCCTCGGAGTCGGCGCCCGGCAGCGAACCGGCAGTGACGAACTTGTCGATCTCCGCCTGCAGCTCGAGCTCGAGGAGGGTAACGGCCTTGTCGCGGGCCGCATTCCAGGCGACGTAATTGAAGTGGCTCACGCCTTCGAGAGCGAGCAACAGGTCAGCTGTGCTGCCAGAGGAGAATCCGGCGGACAACTGCAGCGGCGCGAGTCGTCCGACGACCGCGGGGTCGAGGAACAAGGCAAGCCCAAGCTCGCCGTCCCTCTCCTCCACGAAGAGTTGCTCCCCACAGAACTCGCGCGAGTCATCACTGTCGAGACCGAGCCAGTTGCGATCGGTGATCAGGTAGTCGCGGACGTCCTCCGCGAGGTCGAGGTCGTAGATACCGAGCAGAAGCTGCTGCAGGTCGCGGATCATGACCGCTTCAGTGCTCGTAGCGGCGAATGCCCTGCTGCGTGGGGGTGACACCGGCTGCCATCAGCAGCCGGCTCGCGCGCGGACTGCCGGTCAGCAGCCACTGCTCGTAAACGCGCAGGAGATCGGCGTCCCGGCCGCTCGCGATCGCACGCACCTCGTTCAGCACATCGACAAGACCCGGAAATTTCGCGGCCAGTTCGGCGAAGACCTCAGCCAGCGCGGCGGCGCGGATGCTGGAGCGACTGTCCTGGGCCAGGGAGCGATAGGCGCCGCCGCCCATGCCGATGTAGTAGTCGATGCCGACGGCCCGGTCGCGCAAGCTGTCGGCGAAGAAGCCCGCCGTGAACAGCGCAAAATCGCCCAGCCGCTGCAGAAGGAACAGGCGCTCTTGGCGACTCTCGGTGGCAACGGCCTCGGCGAGCATCAGCGCCAGCGGGCGGTTCCTGCCGCTACCGGTCGACTCGTGTTCCACGGCATCGCTGCGCGCGTGCAGGGTGAGCAGATTCACGACGTAGCGCGAAGTTTCGCGCTCGATGGTTACGTGATTGGCAGCCAAAGCCGCGTCGAGGGAGTCGCGGAAGAACCCCTCGAGACTCGCCACAGGGACGAGTGTCCTGCGATCGGGTGATACGGACTCTGCCACTGCGAGTTCCCGCCGGATCGATCCTAGGCTTTCCCGAATCTAGCGGCATACGGGTGTTGCGGCCGTGGACGACTTCACGGGTCGGCCAGGACTTGCACTCGCGGTGATCGAGTGCTGGCGACAGGAAGAAGTCAGCCCGCCAGTGCGAGACCCGGCTTCCAGGTGATCTCGCGCGAAAGGCTCATGCCTGGTGCGTGTGACACTTCGAATGCGACGAATTCGCCCGGCCGGTTGAGGGCGAGCCCGACCGTGATCGTGAGCAGCAGCTCACTCCCGGCCGCGCGTCTTTCGCAGCGCACGAAAAACGCTTCACGCGGCTCCGCTCCAGCAAGCAACCCCCTCGCGCGCAAGGCGGCCAGGTACTGCTGCAACTGGTCCTGCACCTCGGAGTCCGCCTGGTCACCGCCCGGCTCGAAGGCCGCCCAACGTGTGTAGCGGAGGACACCGCCCATCACGATCAGCGCTATGCGCCGCTGCCGCAGGCTGTTCCAGGGCGTCGGCCCGCCCGATCGGGCCATCGTCGTCAGTCCGGCCAGCTCGATCTTCCCCGCGCTGCGCACCAGCGTATTGACGCCGAGACGCCCGAGCTGGTGCACATCGCCTTCCTCCAGCGCGAGTACCGGCCTGCTGCGGCCCAGTGACAGCAGCGGACGCTTCACGGTGGCAAGGTCCCATGCCGCGAGTGCGCCCGCGATTGCCCCGGCCGCGCTCAGGTGGCCGCGGGGATCGCCGTGCGGCGGGCTTTCGAGCGCCGGAAAATAGGTAATCGCGTTCGGGCTGGTGAAATCGCGTTTGCGCTGCACGCGCACCGCATCGTCGACCTCGCCCCAGCTCCCGGGCGGATCGAGCAGCAGCAGCGCAGATCGCTCGCGGCAGTAACCGTCCGCCGCGAACAGCGCGACCGGCCCCAGCGTCGCGCCGGTCGCGCCAGGCACAAGCGTGACGAAATCGACCCAGGGCACCTGTTCCAGCGCGAAGAGACCGGTACTCTCCTCCCGCGAACCGATCAGGTCGTAGTCCGTCGGTGCGTTGTCTCCCTGCCAGTCCCAGCGGCCGTAGACGTAGTTCACGACGTTACCGGAACCGACGGTACGGGTCGGTCGCTCGGCCGGAAGGGGTCCGGCGAGCCGCACCAGACCGGAACGCTCGAGAACAGTACCGATGAACTCCGCATGGCCCGGCTGGAGGCTCAAGCCCTGGTAGACCTCCTGCTCCTCGACGAGCGGTTGCGACGGGGAGCGACAGCGATGGATAACCAGGTTGAATCGCAGCCGGTCAGCAGACGCCGTTCCGTCATGATCGACCGAAGCGCGTAGGTGCTCGAGGGGGCCCGGATTACGCGCCTCGAGTTTCAGGTCGCCGCACAGACCCGGCAGCGTAATCTGGTTGCAGCGCGCGGAGCGGCTGACGCGCACGACGACAGCCTCCCTGCCGCCATTCTCGAAATACTGGTACAGCAGGAATTCCGTCCGGCTCGGGTAACCGGGCACGCTGAAACGCGCCAGGAATTCCTCGAGGCTGTGCACAGCGACGGGAATATTCACCGGACCGCGCGGTGCCGGTCCGATGAAGGCAGCGACGCTCACCCGCTCCACAGGTATGACCTGACCGCGGGGCGGGATCTCGACGACCGAGATGCCGCGACTGACCGGATCCAATGCCTGGTACCCCTCGCAACAACGCGGGCTATCTTAGTCGAACGGTGCGATTACTGTCCGGCGCCGGTTGCCTCGGACTTCAGCACGGCGTCTTCGCCCGTGAACCAGTCGTAGGTCACGACGTTCTGTACGCGGCGGGCGGCCGCCACGCCGGCAACAGCGTCCTGGCTGCCGGCCATGATCGCGACCGGGAATCCGCACCGAGCGGGTTGTCCGGCCCCGGCGGCGCCACGGCGGGCAGCGGATCCCCCCGCCTCTGCATGCTCCTTGCGGATCGAGGCTGGTACGCGCCAGACCGGAGCCTTTTTCTTCCGCGTGACGCGAGTCCGCCCCAGCGGTGTCGCCCAGCCCTCCCGGCCAATGCTGATCGGGAAAGTATGGACTACGGGCGTCGCACTCTTCTGCACCTTCGGATACCAGAACAGGCGTTTCGAGACGACGTTGAGGACGATGCCCTCGCGCGGCGGGACGAGTTCCGTACCCTCCCCCGGCAACCAGGGATCGACGCCCGGGTTTGCCTCGAGCATTTCGTCATAGCCGAGGTCGTAGGCCTGGGCAACGTCTATGAAGGTGTCCTTTTCGCGGCTGCGCATCACCTGCAACTCGCCCACGATGTTGCCTGCCGCCGGAAGGTCGAACCGCGTCGTCGGAAGCGGCGGCAGCTCGGCCGGCGCTGCCCGCGCTGCCGGCTACTCCGGCAGGAACAGCAGCGAACAGCCGGTGCAGAGCAAGGTCACCGCAGCCACCGCGGCGATGCGCATGGCGACCTGGTGCCCGATCCGCATCATTTGCCGCAGGCCGGTTTCTTGCCGGCGGCGCGCGCAGCGTTGTAGATCTGGAGTGTCTCGGGAAGCTCCGCTATCAGCTGGTTGATGCGCTTCTCCGGCGCCGGATGCGTCAGCATGAACTCGGGAGGTCGCCGCTTCTCGTTCTGCTGCATGTTGTTCCAGAAGGGCACGGCCTGGCGGGGATCGAATCCGGCAGCTGCCATGTAGCGCAGGCCCACCACATCGGCTTCCGACTCGTTGCCGCGCGTGAACGGCTTGTTCAGGCCAAGGTCGGCAATAAGGCTGCCGAGGGCCGCCCCGCTATTGCCCGTGCCGGTCAGGATCGCGAGCCCGCTCACGCCGATATTCGCGGTCGCGGCCCGATTGGCGCGCTCGAGGCTGTGTTTCTCCGTCACGTGTGCGATCTCGTGACCGATTACCGTTGCCAGCTGGTCCTGGTTGTCCATCCGCTTGAGAATCCCCGAGAACACGCCGATATTCCGGCCAGGCATGGCGAAGGCGTTTGCCTCGTCGTTCTCGAAGACCTCGACATCCCACTCCAGCTCGTCGTAGTCGTCAGGCAGCTCGCGGACGATGGCGTTGACCACGCAGTTCACGTACGCACGGGTGCGGGCGTCCTTGACCACGTCGCCCTGGCGGCGCATCTGCTCGAACGCGACCTGCGACTGGCTGTCTATCTCGCTCTCCGTGACCAGCGGCAAGGCACAGCCGGCGGCGACGCCAAGCGTCGCTGCAGCTGCGGCAAGCAAGCGGAACTCCGCGGACATGCGCATCACGACACCCTCGCGGCGATTATAGACCCGGCAACCGGGGCGAGGGATTCGACCGCCGGGCGCAGGCGGCGGTTCACGGCAGGGATCCTTCCTTCTGCCGCTGGGCGATCCAGAGCTCGACCTGGTCGGCGGCGGCACGCACGGCGGCAAGCAGGCGCTCCTGCAGGCTGTGGCGGGCCTTGTAGGTGACATGGAAAACATCGGCCCGCTCCGTTGCGGCCAGCAGGTAGTCGTCGCTCGAACCGAGCTCGTCGATCAGGCGCAACTCCAGGGCGCGCGTGCCATACCAGTGCTCGCCGGTGGCGACCGCCTCGATATCCAGCTGCGGCCGGTTTGCCACCACCATGTTCTTGAACAACGCGTGAACCTCCTCGAGTTCCTCGCGCAGTTTCGCGCGGTCTTCCTCGGTGTTCCTGCCGAACATCGTCACCGTACGCTTGTACTTGCCGGCGGTGACCTGCTCGAAATCCACGCCACGGTCGGTCAGTGCCCGGTTGAAGTTCGGGATCTGCGCGATCACGCCGATCGATCCGACGACAGCGAACGGCGCGGCGATGATACGGTTCGCCACGCAGGCCATCATGTAGCCGCCGCTCGCCGCGCCTTTGTCGACGATTGCGGTCAGCGGAATGCCGCGCGAACGCAGTCGCGCCAGCTGGCTGGCAGCGAGGCCGTGTTCGTGCACCGCGCCACCGAAATTCTCGAGCCGCAGTACCACCTCGTCGCGCGCGGTGGCGAGCGACACCACCGCCGTGATCTCCTCGCGCAGCGAGCTGACTGCGGTTGCACGGATATCGCCCTTGAAGTCGATGACGAATACGCGCGGCTTTGGTTCAGCCTTGTCGGCGGACTTCTCCGCAGCCTTGCGCTGTTTTTCCTCGCGCTTGGACTCTTTCTTCCACTCGGCCTTCGACAGCGCCGCCTGGCGCAGCGGCGCAGTGAGCTCGCGCAGGCTGTTGTTCAGCTTCTCGACCGTGAGGTGGCCGACGGCACTGCCCTTGCGTGACAGCGCCACGATGACCAGCGTCGTCGCGCCGGCGGCGGCGACGAAGGTGACTGCCTTGGCCAGGAACAGGCCGTATTGGAAAAGAAACTCGGTCATGCATTGCTACCCGTGGAATCCGCCGCGCCCGTCGCTCAGCCCAGTCCTGCGTTGCTGCGTTCGAGCGCGCGCTCCGCGCGATAGCTGGAACGGACCAGCGGCCCTGACACGACTTCAGTGTAACCGAGCGCAAGTCCCTGCTCCCGGTAGCGGGCGAACTCGTCCGGGTGAACGAAACGGCGTACCGCCAGGTGGTTCGAGGTCGGCTGGAGGTACTGGCCCAGCGTCAGCAGGTTGCATCCGGCTGAGCGCAGGTCCTGCATCGCCTCGACGATTTCCGCGTCGGTCTCGCCAAGACCCAGCATGAGGCTGCTCTTGGTGAGGATATCGGGACGTGCCGCGCTGGCAATGCGCAGCACTTCGAGCGACTGGTCGTAGGTGGCGCGCGGATCGCGGACTTCGCCGGTCAGGCGGCGGACCGTCTCGAGGTTATGGGCAAAGACGGCCAGATCCGTCGCCACCACGGTACGAACCGCGGCCTCGTCTCCGGCGAAATCGGGCGTCAGCGCTTCCACTGCGGTCTGCGGGCAACGCGCCCGGATGGCCTCGATGCAGGCGCCGTAGTGCGCTGCGCCGCCGTCGGGCAGATCGTCGCGGTCGACGGAGGTGAGCACGATGTAACCGAGCCCCATCAGCTCGACCGTGCGGGCAGCGTTGGCGGGTTCCTCCGGGTCGATCCAGCCGTGCGGATTCCCGGTGTCCACGGCGCAGAAACGGCAGGCGCGGGTGCAGACACTGCCCATGAGCATGATCGTCGCGGTGCCGTTGCCCCAGCACTCCCCGATATTCGGGCAGAGCGCGTCCTCGCAAACCGTCGACAGCCGGTGCTCGCGCACGACGGCCTGCACGGCGCCATAGCGACCGCCGCCCGGCGCCTTGGCGCGCAGCCAGGGAGGCTTGCCGCCGCGGACCAACTCAACCGGCCCGGCCGTCCGCTTTATGCCGTTCTTGATAGCCGTGAAGCCGGCCGCCGTGCGGTACTTCTCGCCGCTGCGGGCGTCGGCTTCGGTGACGACGGCGATGCCACGGAGCTCGCTCATGCGGGTATTCTGGCACGTGGCATGACCCGATGGGCCAGTTGTGCGGACCAAAAAAAAGCCCGGCCATACGGCCGGGCAATACAGGGGAAAGACGGTGCGACCACGGGAGCCCGCGGGCTCCCCGACATCAGACGAAAATCAGTGCACCCTCGACCAGTTCAGCAGCTCAACGGCGTTGGCATCCAGGTTGAAGTTCTTGGCGAGGATCGCCTCGATCTCCGCTGGATCGAGTACCGTGTTGGCCGGCTGGTTCAGCTCGACCACCCCGGTGTACTCGTCCGCCATACCGACATCTGCCGACTTCAGCAGGAAGCGCGTGTAGTACTTGGCGTGCATGGCTCCACTCTAGGCGGCACCCGCTATTGATTCTGTGAAGAGGCGCGCAATTCCACCATCCGCATAACTGCCGGGAATCACTCGAAATACGGCTGGATTTCTTCCCATCCCGAGTGTTGCGGCCCTCTAAGCCGCTGCCCGGCCGCTGTGCTATAGATGCGACCGGTTCCGGTTTTCGTGACGCCAGTCCCATGAAGCGTTATCCCAGCGTTCGGTTCGCGGTCCTGCTCGCCGCGTTGATCATTGCGATATCGCCGGGGCGCGGCTCCGAACCAGCTGAGCCCGTCGATGCCGCGCGCGCCGCCGCTGAAGCCGTCGAGGCAGCCCTCTTCGCACCTGGCGCATACGGCGCAGGCCTGGCCGCGCGCGACAAGGCTGCTGCCGACGCAGAAGAGAAGTTCAGGCAGGCTGCGCGGCAGGCGGCCGTTGCCCGCGAGCGTTTCGCTGCAACGCTTAGGAAGCGTGAAGAAGCCCGTTCGGCAGAGGCTTACCTCCTCGCTCCGCAACCGTGGGCGCGCGCCGAGGCGATGCTCGGCCAGGCGGCACAGCGACTTGAACGTGCGGCCGAGGAAGCGGCAGACGAGCGCGCCGCGGAGGCCCTCGCCCTCTACGATGCCGCCGAACTCGCCGCGCTCAAGGCCGCAGTGTTGACGGCAGCGCGCACGAAGGTCATGGAACTGGAACCGTCCGGCGCCGACCGACTGGCTCCCCGCACGAGCCAGCGCGCCCGCGACCTGCTGGCAGGCGCCGAGGCCGAACTCGATGCGGACCGGGGGCGGCAGGAGGCCGCCGGCCGGCTCGCCGCCGAATCACTGGAGAGAGCGCGCCATGCGCTGGCGCTGGCCGGCTGGCTGCGCAGCGCGCGTGAACGCGACGGAACCGCCGAGGACACGCTCCTCGCCTGGCAGGAATCGTTGCGGCGTTCCGCGACGGCTTCCGGCGAGACTCTCGACTTCTCCGCGGGACCCGATGCCGCGAGCGCCGCCCTTGCCACAGCCGTTGCGAAATTGCGCGGACTCGCCACGGAACAGGCTGCGGCATTGGCGGAACGCGGACGCCAGATCCAGGCGCTCGAGGAAGAGATCAGGGAACTCGATGCCAGGCTGGCTGCAGCCGGCAGCGAAGCGCGGTCTCTCGGGGAGCGGCTCGCGGAGCGAGAGCGTGCCATCGAGCAGTTCGCGCGACTCGAGCAGGCCTTCGCTGCGGGTGGAGCAACGGTGCTGCGCCAGAGCGAGAACATCATCGTGCGGCTGACCGGGCTCAGTTTCGCATCGGGTTCTTCCAGGCTGCCTGGTTCTGCGCAACAGCTGCTCGATGCGCTGCGCGAGGCAGTCAATATCTATCCGCGGGCGAGTTTCGCGCTCGAGGGCCACACTGACTCGAGCGGTGACAGCGCTGCCAACCAGCGGCTGTCCCAGTCGCGCGCCGAGGCGGTAAGAACCTACATGGTCGGAACGCTCGAAGTGCCGGAAGGTCGCGTAACTGCCGTCGGATTCGGCGATACGCGACCTGTGGCGAGCAATGCCAGCCCGGATGGGCGCGGCCAGAACCGTCGCATCGACCTGCTGATCGAGCCCCGTGAGTCGCTAACGCCCTGAAACCCGCCGCACCTCATCGCGCCACCACCGCGCGACGATCGCGCCGCAGGCCGGATGCGACAGGTACCCGTAGCACTTGTGCACGTTCAGGCCATCGGGGTTGCGGAACCAGGTCATGAGATCGAGCTGGTCGGTGATTTCATCGACCAGCCCCAGCGCGCGCATCTCGCCCCAAATACCGGCGAAGCGCGCATCGAGCGTGGTCATCTCGCCTATGGCCGCGATGTTCTTCCAGCGGCGGATGCGGGTCGGGAAGCGTCGCTCGCCCGACTGTCCTGACCCGAGGAGTCGGCTGCGCACGAAGCGCAGCCCCAGCGGGCTGCCTACACTGAGGAACAGGTCGACTTTCTGCGGAGCGGCGAACAAATGCGACAGCTCCCAGAGCGCGTCGAAGGCGATGACGGAACCCAGGCTGTGCCCGATGAGCAACACGCGGCGCTCGTGCCGCCAGGCATCGAGCAGCGCATCGCCGACCATCTTCCTGACCTGGACTGCAACACCGCGCTCGTTGGCGAAATACCGGCGGATATCGCGAAGCGTCGCGCGCATGTTCGGGTCGCTGACGAGATCGAACAGCGGCGGAAACGCATCGCTCAACCGGTACAGCGCCCGCTGCATACGCCGGCCGAGGGATCGCGCCTCGCGCCGGTCCCGCGGCTCCGGCCCCGGGAGCGCAAGCAGACGCTCGATCCCGGCCTGGTCCAGGGAAATGTCCCGCTGCGTGTCGTAGAACACATGCGCCCAGGAAACGAGTTTGAACGCGGCGGGATGGCGCGCCAGGTCTGCGCCAGCATCCGCGTCGGCGCGTGAGACGCCGGCCGTCAGGCAACGCCAGAGGGCCGCGTGGTGGTCGGCAGTCGGCGGTTTCGGCTTGATGCCGGGCACGTAGATGATCAGCGGATCGCTCACGCGCCCACCAGGTCCGCAAGCGCCGCCAGATCGGCCACGCGGTGCGTCGCAGGCTCGAGGGACGACGGCCAGGCATGCAGCCCGCGGTCTACCCAGACCGCCTGCATGCCGGATGCGCGGGCACCGGCAACGTCACTCAGCGGGTTGTCACCGGCGTGGAGTATCTCGCCCGGCTGCAGAGACAGCGCCTCGCTGACCGACAGGAAGGCGCGTGCATCAGGCTTTGCCGCGCCGATGGCAAAGGCCGTGAACACCGCGCCGAAGTACTGCTGCAATCCGATCGCGGCGAGGTCCGCGGTGCCGTTCGTGAGCGCCACCAGTGGCCCGCGCCGCGCGAGCCGTGCGAGCGCTGGCTCGACATCGTCGAACAGAACCAGCCTATTGCGGACGCGCTGGAACTCGGCAAAAGCGGCCTTCGCCAGCGAGTCGTCGTAACCGCTTTCGCGGGCCATCCGGGCGAACGTCGTCTGCCTGAGAAATGGCAGATCGTGACCGCGGTCGGGATGGGCCAGGCCGACCTCGAAGCGCAGGCGGCGCATCGCCTCGGGCGTGAACCGCTGAGTGATCCGCGGGTAATGCCGCGCGAACCAGTCGTGCACGGCACGTTCGGCACGCACGATCGTCGGGCCGAGATCCCAGAGCGTGTCATCGAGATCGAGGCAGACGGCTTTGACGTGGACCATTGAGCGGGCCGCGGGCTGGCGCGATTGGCCTGAAGGCCGCATTGTCACGGCTACGGCGCCGGGGCGCCAGCGTCAGCTGCCGACGGCGCGCTTGCGATCGGCGCGGAAGCGCCCGGTCTCGATGTGCGAGGATCCCGCGTCCTTGACGACGACGCGATTGCGCCCGTCTTCCTTGGCCTGGTAAAGGGCCTCGTCCGCAAGCTGTATGGCGCCCTTGAGGCTGCGCTCCCCGTTGGCAGCGACGACGGCCACACCCACGCTGACAGTGAGGAAGCGGCTGGCCCCGGACTCCGCGTGCGGGATCTCCATCGTCTCGACGCGTTGGCGCAGGTGCTGCGGCAGTTCGCGCGAGAAGTCGCTGGGCGGGCCGTAGAGGACCAGAGACATTTCTTCGCCACCGAGTCGCGCTGCGCAGTCGAGCGGACGCTGCGCGCCCAGCGAAATCACCTTGGCCACGCGCTTCAACGCATCGTCACCGGCCTGGTGCCCGTAGAGGTCGTTGTAGGCCTTGAAGTGGTCGATGTCGAACAACATTATCGTTATCTGCCCGCCGTCGCGTCGCGACTGCCGCCAGATGCGCTCCATATAGGCGTTGTAGGCACGGCGGTTGTAGAGGCCGGTCAGTCCATCCCGCTCGGCGAGATCCTCGAGGATTCCCTTGTTCCTGAACGATTGCCGGGCAGTGACCTCGAGCTGGAAGCAGCAAAGGGCGCCGACTGCGTTCACGGCCGCGAGCAGGATCGCCTCGAATGCGGTTTCATGCAGGCCGAATTTCCAGTGAAACAGGCCCCAGATGTAGGTGGCGGTGATCGTGAGCGCCGTGGTTGCTGCGTACCAGAAAAGCAGGCCGGATATGAGCCAGACGATCATGATCCAGGCGACTTCCGTGGCGAAATAGTATGGCGTGCCGTGCAGGCTCGCACGCAGGGTGACGGAGGTTACGATCAGCCCGGTGAGCAAGGTGCTTGCGGCGAGTAGCGGCTGATAGAGGTAGTGACGCTCGCGCTGGTACGAGGCCATCAGGGTGGCCATCAGCAGCGGCATAAGTACGGCGAGACCGAACGTCGCGGTGACAGGCGTGATGTTGTCGCGTGCGAGTCCGAACCCGGTAAGAAATACCACCGCAAGCGTGACGATGACCAGCAACGGCCGAACCTTCGGATAGTTCAGGTCTGCGTAGTGCTGGCGGAACTGCTCTTCGACGTAGCGGGTGAATCGCAGGCGCGCCAAACCGCGGCGGTGCTGTTCGCCCACCAGCGTGCTCAGATCAAGATCGCGCGTCGACACGTGGCTTGCCCCATCGCGCCACCGCGCCCCGGTGGCCAACACCGGAAGGCTATCGGGGATGCGCCGGTGCAACTGAGGCATGATTCACACTTCCGGGCGGCCTGCACGGCGTGACGCGGCGCGCAGCGCTCCGTTATGCTGCGCGCCATCTCTCGCCGGACTTCTGAACCAACGATGAACATGGGGCGAACCCGGTCGGCGTTCGAAGTTGCAGCGGCCGCAGCCGGTATCGCAGCGGTGCTTCTGCTCGGCACTTTCGCCCTGCGCCAGAAGCTTCCCGCGCCTGCCAGGCCAGCCGCATCCACTGCGGGCGGCTTCATGCCCTGCGATATCCCCGGCGGCGGCTACTGGCGCGGCAGCATCCACGGCGACGGCGCGCTCACGATCGACTGGGGCGGCCCAACGCTCGGTTGCGACGGGAACCTGCGACCGGACGGCGGCGTACGACTGTTTTTTGCGGGCGAGCCGACTGAGGACGGTCACAGGTTGATACTGGTGATCGGCATCGGCGCCTCACTGGATGCCCTGGCCGGCAGGGAGCTGGCAGCGAATGTGACCTTGATCGATGAATCGAGGAGCCGTTTCTTCAGCAGCTCGGACGAACGCTGCTTCGCAAGGATTGCCGCCGTCGAGAAACTACAGGGGTACGCAACCGCCTATCGCGTTGCAGGGGAACTCTACTGCGCCGGCAGCCTGCCGGCCGTGGCCGGGCCGGAGTCGGTGACGCTCGGGGACATGCAGTTCGCCGGCCGGTTCGATGCGGGTGATCTATGAAGCGCGCGTTGATCGGGGCGGGGCTGATGCTGTGTTTGCTCAGCAGGATGGCCGACGCCGCAGAGCCTGCCTTCCTTCTCAGGGAGTTCCGGCAGGTGCAGGGCATGCTGGAGTCGGCCACAGGCTGCCAGTTCCTGGACGTGTGGCTCGCCGTCACTCCTGAGCAGCGCGCACAGGGCCTGATGTACGTGCGTGAACTCGGCGCCTACGAGAGCATGCTCTTCACTACGCCGCAACCCGCGGTACTCAGCATGTGGATGAAAAATACCTATATCCCGCTCGACATGATCTTCATCGGCACGAACAGCCGTGTCTCGAGCATCGCGGCCGACAGAGTACCGCTCTCCGAGGAAAGCGTGAAATCCACGGAACCGGTGGTCGCCATCCTCGAGGTAAACGGGGGCTATGCCGCTCGCCACCGCGTACGCCACGGTGATCGGTTCGTGCTATTCAATTGAGCGCGGCTGCCAGCAGCTCACCCAGCTGCCCCCGATCGACCGCGCGTCGCGTGCCTTCACGGCGCTGCGGCGCCCAGATTGCGTCGGGGAAGTGCGGGTCATCGGCAAACCTCGGGATCACGTGCCAGTGCAGATGGGGAACCTGGTTGCCAAGCGACGCGATATTCATCTTGTCCGGATTCAGCAACTCACGCAGCGCCGCCTCCACGGCCAGGGTCACCCGCAGGCAATGCGCGCGATCGGGCTCCGCCAGATCGCTCATCTCCCGGACGTGGCGGCGCCAGATGACACGACAAAGTGCCGGATAGGCCGCTTCGCCGGCGATGACGACGACGCAACGGTCGTCTGCCCACACGGATGGCGTCGCGGGTTCGCTGCATAAGGGGCAAGGTATCGCTCCGGCCTCACTCATGGCGCAGCGCCTCGATGGGATCCATGCGCGCGGCACGCAGCGCTGGCCAGCTCGCGAAAACGAGATTGACGAGCATGGCCACGGCCAGCGCGGTCAGCGCGTTGCCTGACTCGAAGACGAACGGCAGATTCGCCACGGCCGACGCGGCCCGCGAGGCGAGCCAACCGACCGCAAGGCCTGCAACGGCGCCGAGCGACGCGAGCAGCAGTGCCTCGAAGGCGAACTGGAAAAAGATGTCGGCGGCCGTCGCGCCGAGCGCACGGCGCGTGCCGATCTCGCGGGTGCGGTCACGCACAGCGATCCAGGCGATGGCAAGGACGCCGATGCCCGAGACGACCAGCGCCGAGAAAGCCACCCACCGCACCAGGAAGCCCAACCGCTCCGCGGAGGCAAGCTGCGTGGCAATCAATTCCTTCTGGCTGCTGACACGGAAGTCCGCGGGCCGGAAAGCAGAGATCCGGTGTCGTGCGCGCAGCAGTTCCTCGACATCGACAGAGACGGGCTCCATACGATCGCCGGCTGCGAGCTCGAGCAATATCGAACCGTAGTGCTCCTGATTCAGGAGGCGGCGCATGGCCGTAGTAAGCGGCACATAGACCTGCTGGTCCTCGTTGGTGATATCGAGCCCCTGGCCGCGCTCGGACAGAACGCCGACAACGGTGAACGGCACCCGATTGATGAACAGCCGCTCGCCGACCGGCGACTCGTCACCGTACAGGAATTGCGCGACCGCATGCCCGAGCAATGCAACTCGTGTCGATCGGCGGACATCCTCGTCGTAGAACGACTCGCCACTCGCGAGGGGCCAGTGCTTGATCGGGAAGAAGTCCGGTTCCACACCGATGACCGGTGAAACGCGGGAATTGAACCCGGCTTTCAGCCTCAGGCCTGATGAGACAACCGCCGAGGACCGCCGGATTCCGCCGATCTCCCGGCGAATCGCGGCCAGGTCGGCCTCCCGCAGCGTGGTGACGATCGTGCCGGTCCGTTCGCGTCCGCCGGACGCCCGGCTCTGCTCGGCGTTGACGACGATGACGTTGGCGCCGAGCCGGCGGATCTTTTCGATCACGAGCGAGCGGCCGCCCGAGGCATAGTTGACTGCAGTCACCGCGCCGGCGACACCGAGGGCGGCGCAGGATACGACCAGCAGCGAGCGGACGCGGAATCGCCACGCCTGGCGCAGCGCGCCCGGCAAGAGGTGGCGCCAGCGGCTCCAGCGGGAATCCAACACTGCGTCCCTCAGGAGCGCAGCGCCTGGATCGGATCGACCCTCGTGGCAGCCCAGGCCGGTTGCAGCCCGAACACCAGTCCGACCGCAGCCGACAGCGATGCGGCGCCTGCGACGGCGCTCCACAGGATCGTGGGCGGCAGGCTGGCCAGCGTCGTCACGATCAGGGTCCCGCCGACGCCGATGGCGATGCCGGCAAACCCGCCGACCAGCGAGATGACCACAGCCTCGATCAGGAACTGCGCGAGTATGTCGCCGCGACTCGCCCCGACGGCGCGCCTGACACCGATTTCGCGGTGCCGCTCGCGAACCGCGATGAGCATCAGGCTCATGATGACGGTACCGCCGATCAGTGTCGCGACGAACGAGACGCCTGTCAGTATCTTGCGCAGCGTGGAACCGACGTCGACGATGCGGTCAACCTGCGCCTGCGGACTCGTGACGGTGAAATCGTCTTCCACGGGCGGGACAATGCCGTGCCGCTCCCGCATGAGGGCGGTGATATCCGCGATAGCCTGCTCCGCCCGGGATGGGTCGCGCAGCTGGGCCATCATGCCGGTGTAGTAGTCGCGGCGGAAAAGCCGCTTGGCTGAAGTCTCCAGCGGGATGAACAGGATGTTGTCCATGCTGGCACCGCCCGGACCCACGCCGCGCGACTTCATGATGCCCTTCACCTGGAACGGGACATCGCCGATGCGCACCTGCTTGCCGAGCGGGTCCTCGTCCTGGAAGAGCGCCTTCTGCAGATCGACGCCGATGACGGCCACGCGCGCGAGCGACTCGTTGTCTTCCGCGGTGATGCCGCTGCCGATGGCCACGTCGTCACCGCGCACCTCCGCCCAGTTCGACGAGATGCCCATGACGGACGGGCTTTCCGCGCGATCCCGGTAGGTCACCTCGACGTCGGTCGCGAACTGCACGGTGGCCACCTGCTTCACGAGCGGCACTTCACTTTCGATCGCCCGCGCGTCGTTGGCGTCCAGCACGGGCGGTACGGTAACCACCGAGGGCATGCCACGTGTGCTCGCACGGCCCGGGTTGACGATGACGACATCGAAAGTCCCGAGCATGTTCTTGAAGCGCTCCATGACCTGCTTGCGGGTCGCCTCGCCCACCGAGGCAAGCGCGGTGAGCGACGCGACACCGAGCGTAACGCCCAGCATCATGAAGAAACTGCGCAGCTTGTTGCGCCGGATGCTGCGCAGGGCCATCAGGAACAGATTGCCGATCCGCATGCTGCCTCCTCAACCGGTAGTCGCAGCGGATCGCTGCGCCATCGGTTTATCGCTCGCGATGACGCCGTCGCGTATGACCAGCTCGCGCCTGGCAAACGCGGCCACCGCTTCGTCGTGGGTGACCAGCACGATGGTACGGCCTTCGCGATGCAGCTCGGTGAAAAGCCGCATGACGCTCTCGCCCGCCGCGGAATCGAGATTACCAGTCGGCTCATCCGCGAGTATCAATGGCGGATCGTTCATCAACGCCCGGGCGATCGCGACGCGCTGCTGCTCGCCGCCGGACAACTCGGTGACGAAATGGTCCGCGCGTTGGCCCAGGCCGACGCGCTCCAGGATTGTCCTCGCACGTGCCCGATCGACCTGGCCTTCGGCATACAGCGCGGGAACTTCCACGTTTTCGAGCGCGGTCGTCCTGGGCAGCAGGTTGAATGACTGGAAAACGAAGCCGATCTTGCGGTTTCGGACGCGTGATCGCGCGATATCGTCGAGGTGGGATACATCCTCGCCGTCCAGGCGATATTCGCCTGTTGTTGGTGTATCGAGGCAGCCGATGATATTGAGGAGAGACGACTTGCCGGAACCCGACGCGCCACGGATGGTCACGAATTCTCCGCGGGCAATGTCGAAGCTCACGTCCCGCAGCGCCGGCACGTCAGTGCCGTCGCCGCGGGTATAGGTGCGCTTCAGGTGGTTCAGGCTGATCATTACAGGTCTCCGCTCGACGAAGGAGGCGACGGATTCGCGAGGACGCGATCACCGGTCTCCAGACCCTGTCTGATTTCGCTGTAGGCCGAGTCCCGCGTACCGACGCTGACACCGCGCCGCTCGAGGCCTGCCGGCGTCTCGACCATGACATAGCGCTCGGCCCCCTCACGGAGCACGGCTGAACTCGGCACGACCAGGGTCTGACGCTCCGCGGTCAGCACGGAAACGTTGGCCGTCATGTCGGGCTTGAGCAGCGTCGCAGGCGACGTTATGCGGATCATGACTTCGAAATTGACGACACCAGAGATGATCGTGCCCTTGGGCGCGATGCGGGCCACGACACCAGAGTGCTCGTCCGCCGGATAGGCCTCGACCGTGAAAGTCACGGGATTTTCGATCGCCACCCCGCCGATGTCGGTCTCGTCGACCATCGCTATCAGTTCGAGCGCGTCGTCCTCGATGATCGTTGCGAAAGTAGGCGTCGTGAAGGCGGCAGCTACTGTCTCGCCCTCCTGCGTACTGACGGACGCAACGGTCCCCGAAATGGGCGAGCGGATTACCGCGTATCCCAGGTCGGTCTCGACCACGGCGGCGTCGCGTCGCGCCTTTTCGAGCCTGGCCGTCGCCGCATCGACCGCGATGCGGGCGTCCTCCACCTGGCTCTCGGCGACGAGTTTCTGCGCGTCCATCTTCTCGGTCCTGGCGAGATCGGCTTCGGCGAGACGCAACTCCTGCTGCTGGACCGCCACCTGCGCGCGTGCCTGCGCCAGCCGGGCTTCAAGGCCGCGTGCGTCGATGCGCGCTATTACGTCGCCCTTGGTAATGTGGGACCCGACCTCGACATTGAGCTGCTCGACGATGCCCGACAGCTGCGATCCGACGCGCACTTCCCCGCCGACCCGCAGGCGCACGATGCCGGTTGCCAGCACGGTCGATGCCATGGTGCGCCGTTCCGGCGTGGTGAAGACACGGTCCCCTGTTTCGTCACCGCCGGCGGCCAGTTGCTGCCAGGCAAACCATGAACCGGCCGCAACGACCGTGGTCGCCAGTAGCACAACCAGCCCGACGCGAGTCACTTCGCCTGCTTCTCGTACACCATGACCATCGGCTCCTTGTTGGGCCGCTGGTTCGTCACTGTCATCGTCTTCCCGTCAACGGACAGTTCCCGAATCTCGGTCTTCACGACCTTCGTGCCGGGCACAGCACCCTCGCTGGTCCATTTGACGACCAGTTTCGCGCCATCCCATTGCGCCACCGTCTCAGCCTTGTCGCCCATCGCGCCCTCATTGGCTACGCCTTTGCCGCCGAGGTCGTAACTCACCAGGCGCTTCGTCGTCTTCATCATGAAGGTGGAGCTGAAGTCGATCACCAGCGATGCAGTTGTCTGGCGGACGACCACGGTTTCGTCGACCGCGGACACCATGCCGAGGTTCTTGCCCTTCTTGTTGTTCAGCGTCCACGTTCCATTGAAGTCGGGCACAGCCGCGATTGCGCCGCACGAGAAAATCACCAACAAAGCCAGCAATGTTGATATGAGCCTGGAATTGTTCACGTCAGTTTCCCTCCGGTGGATCACGCTATGGCACCAGCACGACCGGTACCGAGGCCGAGCGTACTACGGCCAGTGCCACCGAGCCGACCACCGCGTCGGCAAGGAAGCCGCGACCATGGGCGCCGATTATGATCTCGTCCGCCCCCGTGCTGCGGGCGAACTCGGCGATTTTCGCGGCCGCCTCGCCGACACCGATATGCAGCGTCGGCTCGATGCCACCTGAGCGCAGCCGCGCAGCCGCAGATTCAAGCGCCGCCTCCCCTTCCTCGCGGTAATACGCATCCAGGCTGCCCTGGCGGATGAAGAGCTTGACGTTGACGCCGGCCAGCGATGGCTGCACGTTGAGGAGATGGACTCTGACCGGCCCGCTCTCGACCGCGTGGCGGCGCAGCGCATAGTCCGCTGCTCGCAATCCGAATTCAGATCCGTCAGTAGCAACCAGCAGGGTCGTCATGGGGGACCTCCGTTCTCGCTGCGCTTGCCGTCATGGCGAACGAGGTCAACTGGCGCCGCAGTAGCGGCCGCACGGTGCGCAGCGAGACAGCCGACGGCGACGACGGCCACGGCTCCAGACACTGCAGCGGCCAGTGGCGCCCAGTCCGGCATCTTTGCGCCGAGGTCCGCGAGCACCGCGTCATGCACGATCATGTCTCCGCCGATCCACCCGAGCAGGGCAGCGCCACCGAGGATCACGACGGGAAAGCGATCCATCAGCTGCAGTACGAAGCGGCTGCCCCAGACGATGATCGGTACGCTCACGATGAGTCCGAACACGACCAGGCCGACATGCCCCTTCGCGGCGCCTGCGATCCCGATGACGTTGTCGAGACTCATGACCGCGTCGGCCACGATGATCGTCTTCACGGCGCCGGCAAGGTGGGTGCTCGCGTCAATTTCCCGCCCGTCGTCCTCGTCATGCGGCAGCAGCAGCTTGATGCCGATCCACAGCAGCAGCAGGCCACCGACGATCTTCAGGAACGGAATCTTGAGGAGTTGCAGCGCAAAGAAAATAAGCGCAACCCGCAAGCCGATTGCACCGGCCATGCCCCACCAGATGGCCTGGCGGCGCTGTGCCTCCGGCAGCCGCCGCGAAGCGAGCGCGATCACGATGGCGTTGTCACCGCCCAGCAGGATGTCGATCGCTATGATCTGGCCGACCGCGATCCAGAATTCGGGGGAGTTGAAGTCCACTGTTGTACTTTGGCGCTGCTACAGCGGCAGTTTACCGGCAGCGGCCGCCCGTCGGGGAGCTATCCCTCGTCATTGCGCAGCGGCAGCCCGACAGCGGACTTCATATCGCTGGTCGCGCCGGGCGGGATTGTCTTCCATGAAGTCGAAGGGGCGCTTCCTGAGGATTTCACGACCTGCAGGACACATGCCGCGCAGCTCGAGCCATTCGTCGAGCCAGCGCATGCGCTCGGCCTCGGCAGTCGCGTCGTTGTCCGGAAACTCGGCGGTTATGCTGACGTCGAAATAGAAGACGTCACGCGAAGCGCCACCGGCCCCGTCCCTGGGTTGCGTGATCTCGCTGAACCTGTGGCGGTTATACAGATCCGGTGAATCGAAGGCCGCACAGGACACCAGCATCGCGATCGCCGGCGCCACGAACGGCGTCCACCAGCGGCTACCCATCCAGGCGGTCATCGTTATTTCTCCTAAGCGTCGGGACTCCGGCGCTGCAGGGATGAATCGCTCATCGCAGGAAATTGACGAAACTGGTCACGATCAGCGCGTTGGCGAAATCGATGAAGAACGCACCGACGAGCGGGATCACCAGGAATGCGCGCGGCGCGGGACCGAAACGCGCCACCAGCGAGCGCATGTTGGCGACCGCATTGGCCGTCGTGCCGGAAGCAAAGCCAATGAAGCCGCTGGCCATGACTGCCGAGTCGTAATCCCGCCCCATGAGCCGGAACGACAGGAACCAGGCGAGCAGCAGCAGCGTCACGATCTGCGCGAACAGGATCACGAAGAGCGGCAGCGCCTGGCTCGCCAGCTGCCAGACCTTGAGGTCCATCAGTGCTACCACGAGAAAGATGTTGAGGGCGAAACCGCCGATGAACTCCATGGCGTTTTCATCGATCTTCAGCCAGTCGGTGGCCTCGTCCAGGTTGCGCAGCACCGACGCGACGATCATGGCGCCGATGTAGGCCGGCAACGTGAATCCGGCATCCTGGATGTAGCGGCTCAGTACGCTGCCGATACCCATCGCGATCGCGATGACGACAAGATTGCGCACGAAGCCGGTGTTTTCGCGTTCGACCTCGATCGTGATCTCGCGGACGGGATAGGTGGTCGGAAAGGCGAGCTCCCGATCGAGTTCGCGCACTGCCCGCCCCTCAGGCGCGAGACCATGGCGGCGGATCAGCGCCGTTCCGAGCGGATTGCCGGCGATGCCGCCGCAGACGATGCCGAACACCGCCGCCGTGATCGCGATCACTGCAGCTCCATCGAGTCCGGCCTCCTCGAACAGCGGCGCGAAAGCAAGCCCGGTTGCGGGACCGCCCATCAGGGTCACGGAACCTGCCATGACACCGAGCAAGGGCGAAAGGCCGAGCATGCTGGCGATCGCGACACCGACGCCGTTCTGGACGAGACACACGACGATCGAGAAAAGCAGGAACACGACTACCGCCGCGCCACCCCGCCTGAGCAGCGCCAGGCTCGCCCCCATGCCGATGGTAGTGAAGAAGGCGACGTTCAGCGTCTGCTGGGCGCTGGTGTCGAGTGTGACGTTGACGAAGCGGTCCCGGCAGACGAACACGACGAGCGCGAAAGCCAGGCCACCGACGACCGCCGAGGGAATGTTGAGACGGTCCAGCAGGCTGACACGTTCCCGCAACTTCACCCCGGCGTAGTAGACGACGGCAGCGAGGGCCAGGGTCTGCAGCAGGTCGAGTTTCAGTTCCAGCATGGCGGCAGACTCTACACGCATCCCTGCCCGGATGGTGCAGCCGCGCGGGCTGTGCGACGATCCACACCATGCGCGGCCTCATGATGGACGTACCGCTCACGACGACGGCGATACTGCGCCACGCTGAGCGGATGCACGCGAGCCAGCAGATCGTGTCCCTGACCGCCGATCATCCCTCGCCTGCCGATCCCTGGCGCTACTCCTTTGCCGACCTTGCGGCCCGTACGCGCCGTCTCGCCAACGCGCTTTGCCGCAAAGGGCTGCGGCAGGGCGACCGCGTCGCGACCCTTGCGTGGAACGATTCGCGGCATGTCGAGCTCTTCTATGCCGTGGGCGGCGCTGGCCTGGTGCTGCACACGCTGAACCCGCGACTGGCCCCGGAGCAGATCGCCTGGATCTGCAACGACGGTGGAGCAACACTGCTGTTCGCGGCGCCGGAGTTCGCGCCGCTGCTCGACGGCCTGGCCGCCGGACTCGAGCATGTGCGCCAGGTCGTCTGGCTGACGGACGCCGCACACCGCCCGCAGGGAAACTCGGCACTTGCGACGGCAGCAAACGACTACGAGTCTTTGCTGGCAGCCGAAAGCCCCGATTTCGACTGGCCGGCAATCGACGAGCGCGAGGCCAACGCGCTTTGTCATACCTCAGGCACTACCGGCAATCCGAAGGGCGTGCTCTACAGTCACCGCTCCACCGTATTGCATGCGATGGCGGGATCGATCGCGGACGTTATCGGCATGCGCGCTACCGACACCGTGTTGCCGGTCGTGCCGATGTTCCACGTGAATGCCTGGGGCGTGCCTTTCATTGCACTCTTGAACGGCGCGCGGCTCGTGTTGCCGGGGCGCGGAGCCGGCGATCCGGCGACGCTCGCCACGCTGATTAATGGCGAGCGTGTGACGCTCGCGCTCGGGGTTCCAACGGTGTGGCTGGCCCTGCTGCAGCACCTTGAGAAAACCGCAACCACATTGCCGAGCCTGGCGCGGACGATCGTGGGCGGCGCGGCCTGCCCGCCCGCCATCATGGACGAGTTCCGCGAAAAGCACGGCGTGGAGACGCTGCACGCCTGGGGCATGACCGAGATGTCGCCGATCGGAACCATGAACGCGCCGATGCCGGGCGAGGAAAAGCTGGACGATGCCGGGCGCCGGGCGCGGCGGGCCAAGCAGGGGCGCGCCGTGTTCGGCGTCGACCTGCGCATCGTCGGTGATGGAGGTGCGGAACTGCCCTGGGACGGGCGGGCATTCGGCGCGTTGCAGGTCCGCGGGCCATACATCGCCGCCGGCTACTACGGCCACGACACGAGTCCCGCGCACGCCAGCGGCTGGTTCGACACGGGCGATGTGGCAACGATCGACCCGGACGGGTTCGTGCAGATCACCGACCGCACCAAGGACGTCATCAAGTCGGGCGGCGAGTGGATCAGCTCCATCGAGCTGGAGAACCACGCTGTCGGGCATCCCGCCGTGGCCGAAGCGGCTGTCATCGGCGTACCCCACCCGAAGTGGTCGGAGCGGCCGCTGCTGCTTGCCGTCCTGAAGTCCGGCCAGACGGTGAGCCGCGAGGAATTGCTCGCCCATGTCGCCGGCCGCGTCGCCCGCTGGTGCGTACCTGACGACGCGGTATTCGTTGGGGAAATCCCCCACACCTCGACCGGCAAGATCAACAAGCTCGCGTTGCGCGAGCGCTACCGTGATCACTACGCGAAGGAGAGCCCGACATGACCATTCACGTCACAGCGCTCTACGCGGGGCTCCTCGGGTTGATGCTGATCGCGCTCGGTCTCAGGGTTGCGCAGCGGCGGCTTAGGTTGCGCATCGGCCTGGGAACCGGCGAGAACGTGGAGATCGAGCGCGCGGTCCGCGTCCACGGCAACTTCGTCGAATACGTGCCCTTCGCCCTCATCCTGATGGCGTTCTACGAGGCCGGCGGCGGCCCGCCCGCGGCGCTGCACGCCGCCGGCATCGTCCTGATCATCGCGCGCATCGCGCACGCAGCCGGGCTTACCGGCAGCAGCGGCCGCTCGCCCGGGCGCTTCGGCGGCACCGTGGCGACCTGGTTGCTGATCGTCGCGCTGTCGGTCGCGAACGTCGTGCAGGCGGTGAACTGACCGTCAACGCAGGCTGGGTGGAAAGCGGCTGACCGGACCGCCGGCCACGAACAACCGCTCGCCCTTGCCCTCCTCGAACGAGCGGCAGCCGCTGTCGCGCCCGGGATTCCACTTGAGGAAGTAGCGGCTTGCATCCAGCGGGCCGCTGAGCGCTTCCACCGTGCCGCGACGATAGTCGTATATCAGCAGGGAGCCGTATGCGTACGGGCCATGCCGCTCGCCCCAGTTCGCGGTGTAGATGCCCTCTTCCGTCACCCGGAGCCGCGGCGAGACAACGTCAGCCGCCAGGCTGCTGTCGCGATACTGGAGCCGGACTGCACCGGCGGTATCCCACCAGCTGTCGAATACTACCGATGGGCCGACGTACGGGCAGACGCCGTCAAGGAGCACGGTCGAGCCGGGCCTCAACTGTGGAACCGCCTTCGCAAGCGACGCCAGTACAGCCTGTTGCCTGAGCCAGGCTTCACCCCAGTAGAAGCCGATGACGTTGACGATCAGAAATCCCGCCGCGGCAACGACCGCGACGACACCGGCAAAAACGAATTTTCGCGCGGCAACCGAACGCAACAGGGAAACCAGCCGGCCCAGGATGGCAACCAGACCCAAGGCAATACCCAGGGAGGAAGCAAGGCCGATGCGATTGCTGATTCCGGTGGAGGTGATCCCCGCATTGAAAGTAATGAAGAAGATCGAATAGCCACCGACGAAAATGACGGCGGCGGCAATGACAAGAGGAAGGTATGCGCTTCTGTCGAAAGATGCCGCCTCACTGCGCAGCGCGCGCATCAGCCAGGCAAAAACGACGATGCCGCAAAGGCCAGCGGCTGCAACGGCCCATCCAACTTCATGGCGACCAAGGATATCGGCTAGCACTCGCGGCAGGCCGACTCCGAAGTCACCCGCCACCGTGACGGCTGCTGCATCGAAGACAAGCCTGCCGAAGAATTCGAAGTGGTCGGCGAGTTCCGCAGGCCGCATGCGCGCCGTAAAAACGGCCTTGTAGATGCCGCAGCCCACCAGGATCGCAAGCTGCAGCACTGCGAACGGGACATGCTCGCGCCAGGGCAACGGGCCTCCGCCAGCCATCGCCCGCTGCCGCCAGGCCACAAGGAGCGGACTGAGCAGGAAAAGCGGCATGAAGATCTCGTAGCTCATGACGCTCACGAAAAGGCCGGTCGCGGAGACCAGCCGCCACTTCGACCGGAACTCCGGGCGCTCTGCCGCGGCACGCAGATCCGCGAGCAGCGACACCGCGTATCCGACGAACGAGAGTGGTATCTGGATGCACACGAACCAGTAACGGACGGTCGCATAGTGCGGCAGCAGCGCCCAGACGATCGCTGTGGCGAGGGCAAAACTGCGGCTGATACCGAGCGCCAGCAGCAGCCGGTAGTACAACACGGCGCCGGCACCGAGCATCGCCGTGTTCACGAGATGGTGGCCGAGCGGCTGGTCCCCGAACAGCGCCAGCAGAGTCGCGGCGTAAACGGCGTGGACCGGCCGGGTGATGATGCTGTTGGTAAGGAAGAAAGTGCGGCTGTAGATGTCGGCGAGCGACATCGTCGGGCCGCCCATCTGCACGTACCAGAGGAAGCTCCAGTCATCGCTGTAGAAGCCGAGGAATGGCAGGTACAGCGCAGCCGAAGCTGCGACCAGCGCGAAGATGAATGCACTGTCGGCCAGCCGCTCGCGGCGTGCTGTGTGCAAGGACTCAGCGGCCTGCATGGATGTCGAACCACTCCCCGACGCCGCCGGACGCCAGTTCCAGGTCAATGTCGTGCAGTGACTGCCAGACGGCGAGCATTTGCTCCACGGTCATCCACTCGGGCGGAAGGTCGGCACCGAACGGGCCGCTCGAGCCGCGCGGGAAGCGCCAGTCGCCCAACCTGGCCGGCGCCAGCAAACGCCGGGCTCTCTGGCGCAGGCGGTACGCCGCCATGTTCAGTGGCTCGCGCGACCGCTTTCTTCTCGCCGCGAGTTCCGGCTCCAGGTTGGCCGGCCCCAGCGTCTGCAGGTCGTTCTGTCGTACGCAATGAAAACGCCGGTACCCAAAGGCCGCGAGCCTGCGAATGTCACTGTCACCGGCGGCATGGTCCATTTCGATCGATACAAAGTCGGGAGCCGCACGATCTTCGATCGCATCGAGACAGAAACGGTCGGCGCCTTCGATATCGACCTTCAGGTAATGAGGCACACCATGCTTCTCAAAGAGAAAGCCCAGTGGTATCCCGGGCACCTTTATCGTGCGCACGTCGCCGCCCAGCATGGCGGCGTGTTCCGCGTCCACGGACGCGAGCATGTCGAACCGCGACGACACATGCAGCTCCACCTCGCCGGGCGCGGCCGCGATGGCGACGTTCTCGATGCACAGCTGGCCGCGGGCGATTTCCGCGGCGAATCGCGCCCTGGCGGGTGCTATCAGCTCCGGGTTCGCCTCGATCGCGACGACCCGAAAGCCGCGATGCAGGTAATAGGCGGTGTCGTTGCCATTGTGCATGCCGACGTCGTAGACGAGATCGCGCTGGACGCTCATGCGCTGCCCATGATCATGCGCCGCTCCTTGGCGTCGTACGCGGCCAGTGCCGAAGGCTCCGGTTTCAGGAGCGAAACGAGGATGCCCGCGGCGAAACCGAGCGGTATGGTAAGCAGCGCCGGGTTCTTCAGCGGGAACAGGGCTTCCGGCCTGCCGAGCAGGTCCACCATGATGGTTGGCGACAGGGCGATGAGCACGAGACTGGAGACCGTCCCGACGATGATCGCGGTGACGGCGCCGGCCGTGGTGAAGCGCCGCCAGAAAATCGACAACACCAGCGCCGGGAAATTGCCCGAAGCCGCGACGGCAAACGCGAGTCCTACCATGTAGGCGACGTTCTGCCCCTTGAAAAGGATGCCGAGGAGTATTGCCACCACGCCGAGCACGACCGTTGCCACGCGCGCGACGAGTATCTGCTCGTCGCGCGGCGCATCGCCGCGCCGGTGCACGGACACCCACAGATCATGGCTGAGGGCGGCGGCGCCCGAGAGCGCGAGGCCGGCGACCACCGCGAGGATCGTCGCGAACGCCACGGCGGCGATGAAACCGAGCAGGCCTGTGCCGCCGAGCACCTCGGCGAGCAGTGGCGCGGCCATGTTGCCGCCCTGGTCGACCAGCAGGATGGCTTCGCGCCCCACCAGAACCATGGCGCCGAAACCCAGGACGAAAGTCATCAGATAGAAGGCGCCGATCAGCCCGGTCGCCCAGAACACGGACTGCCGCGCTGCGCGCGCGTCGGGCACCGTATAGAACCGCATGAGTATGTGCGGCAGCCCCGCGGTGCCGAACATCAGGGCAAGACCGAGCGAAACGGCGTCGAGCGGATTCGCCACCTGCTTGCCCGGCGCCAGCACTTCTGGTCCGTACTCCGCCGCCGCAGCCGCAAAGAGCTGCACGGGACTGAAGCCGAAACGGGACAGAGTCAGGAAGCAGAGCAATGCGGCGCCACCGAGCAGCAACACCGCCTTCACGATCTGCACCCAGGTCGTCGCGATCATGCCGCCGAACAGTACGTAGGCCAGCATCACCCCACCGACGATCACCACGGCGCTTTCGTAGGAAATGCCGAACATGAGCTTGACGAGGTTGCCGGCGCCGACCATCTGCGCGATCAGGTACAGGGACACGACGGCGAGCGTCCCGATTGCGGCGGACACGCGCACCGGCACCTGCCGCAGCCGGAAACTGACGACATCCGCAAAGGTGTAGCGGCCGAGATTGCGCAGCGGCTCGGCGATCAGGAACAACACGACCGGCCAGCCCACGAGCCAGCCCGTCGAATAGATGAGGCCGTCGAAGCCCGACAGCGAGACCAGCCCGGCAATGCCGAGAAAGCTCGCGGCGCTCATGTAGTCCCCGGCAAGCGCAAAGCCGTTCTGGCGCCCGCCGATCGAGCGCCCCGCTGCAAAGAACTCCTCGGTGGTCCTGGTGCGCCGCGCAGCCCACCAGGTAATGGCCAGGGTCACCGCGATGAAGGCGAGGAAAAACGCAATCGCGGTCGCGTTCGGCTCGCCGAGATTCGATGCACCGGGGTTCATCCGGCCTGTCCGTCGCCGTCGATCGCGCCGCGCTGCCGGTCGAAATGCAAGTTGGCCCAGCGCACGTAGACCCAGGTCGTCAGCCAGGCGCCCACGATCACCAGCGCGCCGGCGAGAATCCCGACCGACAGGCCCGGCGCCACCTCACGGGCCATCAATCCCTGTGCGAAGGCAACCGCGAAGATGAACCCGAAGTAGAGCAGGAACACCGCCCCGCTGAGCGCGATGGCGATGCGCCAGCGTGCCGCGGCCAAAGCGCGGATGCGATCGTCGCCCGTGTTCATCGCCTGCTTCTCCCCCTGGAGACGCAGCATAGCCCGTCATTGAGGGTGAATCACCAGTGCCGCCCTCACGCCGCCATCTGCGGCGCCAGCTCCCGGGTCGCGGCGAAGGCGATGTCGGGCCATTTCTCCTGCACCAGGCGCAGGTTGATCATCGTGGGCGCGAAGTAGACGAGACTGCCGGCGACGTCCTGCGCGATGTTCGTCATGTAGCGATCGCGGAAATCCTTGAGCTTTTTCGCATCGGCCGACGTGATCCAGCGCGCCGTCGTCACATCGACTCCCTCGAACGCGGCCTCAACGCCGTATTCGTCCTTGAGCCGGTAGGCCACGACATCGAATTGCAGCATGCCGACGGCACCCAGGATGAGATCGTTGCCGAGCAGCGGTCGGAAGAACTGTGTCGTGCCCTCCTCCGACAGCTGTTCGAGACCCTTCTGCAGCTGCTTCATGCGCAGTGGATCCTTGAGCCGGACGCGGCGGAACAGTTCGGGCGCGAAGCTCGGGATGCCGGTGAACTGCAGCGACTCGCCTGCAGTGAACGTGTCGCCCACTGCGATAGTGCCGTGGTTGTGCAGTCCGATGATGTCTCCCGCCCAGGCTTCGTCGATGCGGCCGCGATCTGCCGCCATGAAGGTGAGCGCGTCGGAAACACGCACTTCCTTGCCGAGGCGCACGTGGAAGAGCTTCTGCCCGGTGGTGAACTTGCCGGAGCAGATCCGCATGAAGGCGATGCGGTCGCGATGCTTCGGGTCCATGTTCGCCTGGATCTTGAATACGAAGCCGCTGAGCGGAGCCTCGTCGGCAATCACTTCGCGCGTGGTGGTCTTCCGTCCGCGCGGCGGCGGCGCGTGCTCGACGAAGAAATCGAGCAGCGGCTGCACGCCGAAATTCACCATCGCCGAGCCGAAGAAGATCGGCGCCTGCCTGCCTGCCAGGTAGGCGGCAGCGTCAAAAGGATGGGACGCACCCTTCACCAGCTCGAGCTCGTCGCGCAGTTCCGCGAGCATGTCGTCGCCGATGGCTGCGGCGAGCTTCGGGTCGTCGAGTCCCTTGAAGATGGTCGAGTCCTGGCGGGTGAAATTGCGGCCGGCTTCGTAGAGATGCACTTCGTCGTCGAGCAGGTGATAGACGCCCTTCAGGCGCGAGCCCATGCCGATGGGCCAGGTGACCGGCGCGCACTGGATCTTCAGGATGCGCTCGATCTCGTCGAGAAGGTCGATCGGACTGCGACCCTCGCGATCCAGCTTGTTGACGAAGCCCATGATCGGCGTGTCGCGCAGGCGGCAGACGTCCATAAGCTTGATCGTGCGCTCTTCCACGCCCTTCGCGCCGTCGACCACCATCAGCGCCGAATCGACGGCCGTCAGCACGCGGTAGGTGTCCTCGGAGAAGTCGGCGTGCCCCGGCGTGTCGAGCAGGTTCACGATCCGGTCGCGATAGGGAAACTGCAGCACCGAAGAGGTGACGGAGATGCCGCGCTCCTTCTCGAGCGCCATCCAGTCGGACGTAGCGTGCGTCGTCGCCTTCCGCGCCTTGACCGATCCGGCCATGCGGATAGCCCCGCCGAAGAGCAGCAGCTTCTCCGTCAGCGTCGTCTTGCCCGCGTCCGGATGCGAAATGATCGCAAACGTGCGCCGGCGGGTGATTTCCTGTGTCAGGGGGGTCGACATGGGGCGCGCAGTATACGGGCAGGCGGACAATCCGGCTAAGATGCCGGACATGCAGCCACCGGCCGGCTTCACGCTCCTCAACCGCTACCGCGTGTTCGGCGGCTGGCAGCAGTTCTTCAGCCACTCGTCTACGAACACGCACTGCGACATGCGTTTCGGCCTGTACCTGCCGCCGCAGGCCGAGGCCGGCCGCGTGCCGCTCCTTATATATCTGGCCGGACTGACCTGCACCGAGGAGACTTTTGCGATCAAGGCAGGTGCGCAGCGAATCGCCGCGGAACTCGGCCTCGCGGTCCTCACGCCCGACACCAGTCCCCGTGTGCGGCTGCCGGGCGACGACGAGAGCTGGGATTTCGGGCTCGCTGCGGGCTTCTACCTCGACGCGACCGAGGCGCCCTGGTCCACGCACTACCGCATGTACAGCTATGTCGCGAGCGAACTGCCCTATGCCCTCGCGCGATCCTTTCCGGTCGATACCGCCCGCATGGGCATCTTCGGCCACTCGATGGGCGGTCACGGGGCGCTAACCATCGGCCTCAAGCATCCGGAGCGATTCCGGACGCTCTCGGCGTTCGCTCCCATCAGTGCTCCGATGCAATGCCCCTGGGGTCAGAAGGCATTGCCGCGATATCTCGGCGAGAACCGCGACGCGTGGCGGCGCTACGATGCGACCGAGCTCGTGGCCACCGTGCGCAACGCGGCGCAGCGCGCACCGCTGCTGGTCGATCAGGGCCTGGACGACGAGTTCCTCGCGAAACAACTCATGCCTGAGAAGCTGGAGGCTGCATGCCGAGCCGTCGGCTATCCGCTGACCTTGCGCCAGCATGCGGGCTACGGGCATGGATACTGGTTCGTCTCGACCTTCGTCGAGGACCATCTGCGCCATCACGCGCGCGGACTTTCGGCTGCGGCATGACCGTGGTGGACGAGCCGACGCTCCGCATCAGCGCCTTCCTCGGCATGTTCCTGCTGGTTGCGCTGTGCGAACGGCGCTGGTCCTGGCGCGCCGTCACGCGAGCCCGCCGCTGGCCGGCGAACCTGTCGCTGCTCGCACTTGATGCGCTGTTGCTGCGCCTCGCCTTCCCCGCCGCCGCAGTGGGATTCGCGCTGTTAGCGGCGTCTCGCGGCTGGGGCTTCCTCGCCAGCGTGGATCTGCCGACCGCGGTGGAGTGGGCCATCGCCTGCCTGGCCCTCGATGCGGCGATCTGGCTGCAGCATCTCCTGTTTCACCGCGTGTCCTGGCTCTGGCCCCTGCACCGCGTGCACCATAGCGATACCGGTATCGATGTGACGACGGGTGTTCGCTTCCATCCGCTGGAGATCCTGATCTCGATGGCGGTGAAGGCGGCCGTGATCGTGACGCTCGGCGCAGCCGCTGGCGCAGTGCTCGTGTTCGAGGTCGTGCTCAGTTCGAGCTCGCTGCTGAACCACGGCAACCTGCGCCTGCCCAGCCGGTTGGAACCGCTGCTGCGGCTCGTGCTGGTCACGCCCGAGATGCACCGCGTCCACCACTCCTGGCACGCGACTGAAATGAATGCGAACTACGGCTTCACGCTGCCCTGGTGGGACCGCCTCTTCGGCACCTACCTGCCCGTATCACGCGACGGGGCCGACGGGCAGACCACCGGCCTGCATGAGTGGCGGTCGACACAGGACGGGGGATTCGTCGCTTTGCTGCTGCACCCGTTTCGTCAGCCGGCGAATGGGGTCGCAGGATGACCGGCGAGCACGCCCTCCGCTACCCGCTCGGCGAGACCCTGCCCGAGCCCGGCACCGCCGTCGAAGTGGCGCCCGGCGTGCGCTGGCTGCGCATGCCTCTGCCCTTCGCGCTGAACCATATCAACCTCTGGCTGCTGCGCGATCGGGTCGACGGGAGGGACGGCTGGTGCATCGTCGACTGCGGCATCGCTGACGAGGCAACCCGTTCCGCCTGGGAGCAGGTGTTCGCCACCGGCATCGACGGACTGCCGGTGCTGCGGGTGATCGTGACGCACCTGCACCCTGACCACGCCGGTCTCTGCCACTGGCTGACCGAGCGCTGGCGCACCGAGCAGAGCGAGTGCAGGCTGTGGATGAGCGCAACGGACTTCGCCGCCGCACGGGTGATGATCGCGAACGGTTCTGCCGTGGGTGGCGACGGAGCCGCGAACTTTTTCCGCCGGCATGGGCTTACGGATGAAAAATCGCTCGAGCAGGTCCGGCTGCGCTGGCGCTACTACGCGAACATGGTACCGGCGATGCCGGATGGCTACCGGCGGCTGATGGATGGGCAGGTGGTCGTCGTGGGCGAGCATGCCTGGGAGTGCATCGCCGGCTACGGCCACGCGCCCGAGCACATCTCGCTGTGGTGCGCGAAGACGAACGTACTGATTTCCGGCGACATGGTGCTGCCCAGGATCAGTACCAACGTCAGCGTCGGTCACACCGAACCCGAGGGTGATCCCCTGCCGCTGTACCTGCGGTCCATCGCCGCGATGCGCCGGTTGCCGGGCGATACCCTGGTACTGCCGTCGCACGGCAAGCCCTTCATGGGTCTGCACAACCGCGTGATCCAGCTGGAGCAGCACCACAAGGAGCGTCTCGACGTCGTGCGCTCGGCCTGCAGCGGCCAGCCGCGCAGCGCCGGCGAGCTTCTGCAGGTGATGTTTCGCCGTTCACTCGACCTGCATCAGACGACGTTCGCGATGGGCGAGGCCATAGCGCACCTGAACGCCCTCGCCGGCCGCGGCGAGGTGCGCCACGCCCTGCATCCGGACGGCGTCATCCGCTTCGAATCCCGTTAGGAGCGGCCGCAGTCGCCGGCTACAATGCCGGCCGCATGAAGATCGGCCCGCACCTCATCGATCCGCCGCTGATCCTCGCGCCCATGGCGGGGGTTACCGACAAGCCGTTTCGCCTGCTCGCCCGCAGGCTCGGCGCGGGCCTTGCCGTGTCGGAAATGACCATCGCCGATGCCAGGCTGTGGGGTACACGGAAGTCGCGCCAGCGCATGGACCATTCCGGCGAGCCCGGCCCGGTGAGTGTACAGATCGCAGGCTACGACCCGCAGATGCTGGCCGATGCGGCACGACACAATGTGGCGCTGGGCGCGGACATCATCGACATCAACATGGGCTGCCCGGCGAAGAAGGTCTGCAATGTTGCTTCCGGTTCCGCGCTGCTCCGCGACGAGCCGCTGGTCGCGCGCATCCTGGAGGCTGTGGTGGCGGCGGTGGCCGTACCGGTCACGCTCAAGATGCGCACGGGCTATACGCGCGGCGAGCGCAACGCGCTCACCATCGCGCGCCTCGCGGAAGCTGCCGGAATCGCCGCCATCGCCGTGCACGGCCGCACCCGCGAGGACCACTTCAATGGCGCTGCCGAGTTCGACACAGTGGCAGCGGTGAAAGCGGCCGTGGGCATTCCCGTCATCGCCAACGGCGACATCGCCACCCCGGAGCAGGCGCGAGCGGTATTCGACCAGACCGGCTGCGACGCGCTGATGATCGCGCGCGCGGCGCAGGGTCGGCCATGGATCTTCCGCGAGATCGCCCACTTCCTGGCGACCGGGGCGCATCTGCCCGAGCCGGGGCCCGGCGAAGTAGGCGACATCCTGCTCGGCCACGTGGCGGCGCTGCACGAGTTCTACGGCCCGCAACAGGGACTGCGAATTGCCCGAAAGCACATCGGCTGGTACACCGACACGCGCCCTGATGGCGAGGCGTTCCGGAGCCGGGCGATTCGAATCGCCGATGCTGCTGACCAGCTTGACGCGGTGCGCGGATATTTCGACGCGCTGCCCGACGGGCGTGCGGCCGCCTGAAGCGGCGCAACACCCTCTTCCAGCGTGGCTCTCGTTCGCCTGAATCAGGTGTCCGTCGCCTTCGGCGACGTGCCGATCTTCCGCGAGGTCGACTTCAGCATCGAGGCCGGAGAGCGAGTCTGTCTCATCGGCCGCAATGGCGCCGGCAAGACCACGCTCATGCGCCTTATCGCCGGCACTCAACAACCCGACAGCGGCGAGATCGCGCTGCGCAACGACGTGGTCGTGAGCCAGCTCGAACAGGAGCTGCCGGGTGATCATGGACTCAGCGTTCGGGAGATCGTGCGCACCGGACTCTCCGATATCGATGCGCTGTTAGAACGCTTCGAGTCACTGGCCGCAAGGCGCGATGCACAGTCCGAAGCGGAATCGCAAAGGCTGCAGCAACGCATCGACCTGCTCGACGGCTGGCGCCTCGACCAGCGGGTGGAGACCATCCTGAGCGAGCTGTCGCTGCCCGGGGAGCGCAAACTCGGCGAACTGTCCGGCGGATGGCGCCGCCGCGTCGGGCTGGCGCGCGCGATCGTGTCGCGACCCGACCTTCTGTTACTCGACGAACCGACGAACCACCTCGACCTGGTCAGCATCGAGTGGCTGGAACGGCGCATCGCACGCTTCGACGGTGCGGTACTGTTCACCAGCCACGATCGGGCCTTTCTCGACCGTATCGCCACCCGCATCGTCGAGATCGACCGCGGTCGCCTTGTGAGCTTTCCCGGCGACTACGTGGAGTTCCTCGAGCGCCGGGAGCAGATGCTCGAGGATGAGAAGGCGGCGAACGCGCTGTTCGACAAGAAACTCGCCTCCGAGGAGGCTTGGATCCGCCAGGGCATCAAGGCGCGGCGGACACGCAACGAGGGCCGTGTCAGAGCGCTCAAGAAGCTGCGCGTGGAGCGGGCAGCGCGGATTGGGCCGACGCGTCGTGCCCGGATTTCCATCGAGCAGGCTGAGGCTGGCGGGCGCAAGGTGATCGAAGCGCGGGCTATCGGGCACGGCTATGGCGGCCGCGTGCTCTTCCGCGACCTCAATGTGAAAATCATGCGCGGCGAGCGCATTGCATTGATCGGCAACAACGGAGTCGGCAAGACCACGCTGCTGCGCATCCTGCTCGGCGAGATTGAACCGGACCACGGATCGCTCAAGCTCGGCACCGGAATCGAAATCGGCTACTTCGGTCAGATGCGCGAGACGCTCGACCCGGAGAAAACGGTCGCGGAAGTGGTAGGCAACGGCTATGACTTCGTGCGGCTGGACGGCCGCGAAGTCCACGTCATCGGTTACCTGCAGGGATTCCTCTTCAGCGCGCGCCGGGCAATGACGCCGGTAAAGGCCCTGTCCGGCGGCGAGAGGAACCGCGTCATCCTGGCGCGACTGTTCACGCGTCCGACGAATTTGCTGATACTCGATGAACCGACGAACGACCTCGACGTCGAGACGCTGGAGGTACTCGAGGAGCAACTGGTCAACTACCCCGGCACGTTGATCATCGTCACGCACGACCGCATATTCGTCGACAGCGTGGCGACAGGCACGCTCGCTTTCGAACAGGGCGGTGTCGTGCGTCGTTACCCGGGTGGATACTCGGACTGGCTGTCCCAGGGCGACGAGCTCGCGGTTGCCGACGCGGACGAGGCGGCAGCGGCCCGCGCCCCGAAACCGTCCGGCAGCGGTGGAGAACAGAAGGCGCAGCGCACCACCCTGAGCTACAGGGACCAGCGCGAACTGGAGGCGACCGGGCCCGCCATCGAAGTCCTTGAGCGGGAAATCGCCCGGCTCGAGCAGGACGTCGCGTCCCCGGGCTTCTACGAGCGGCCGTGGGCGGAGACCGAACCTGTACTGACGGCCTTGCGCGAGCGGCAGTCCGACCATGATCGGCTTACCGCGCGATGGCTGGAACTGGAGGACCTGCGTGAACGACTGGCGAACCCGGTCCGCAAGGGTTCATGATCGGTCTTCCCATGCTCGTCGCCATCGCCATACACACCCACTCCGATGGTCGCCTTCACGCCTGCGCTCCGGACTTCTCCGGCTGTGCCGTGAGCGGGGCGCTCGAGGAAATCGTGCTCCCCACCCTGCGGCTGCAGGTGGAGGACGAGATCACGGCGCGATTGCTGAACAAGGCTGCGCTGCCGGAAACCCGCAATGGCGATCCGCCGCGCGGAGCCGGGCAGCCCGGCGTACGATGGGCCAACATCCACATCAATCTCGGCCACCTCGTGGCCCTGGCGAAAACCCAGCAACGCGCATGAAATCCAACGACAAGATCGTTCACCGCGGTGCCACGATGACGGCGGACTGGCCCGAGCGCATCCGCCTCGCCCAGAAAGTGCAGCACTGCGAGATCGGCGGCGAGATCCTGCCGCGCATCCGTTACGGCCACGAGCGCGCCGACCTGGCCGGCAACAAGGGTCCCTGCCTGTCCTGCGGTGTCATCGCCGGCGAGTTCCACGTCGAAGGCTGCCCGAAGGAGCAATGCCCAGGCTGCGGGGCGCCGCGGTTCACCTGCGACTGCGAGCCTTACGAAGACAGCTGAGGTGTTCACTTGAACATCCGCGACGGCGTACTGGGACTGGTGACCCTCGCCGCCGTCGCGACGGCGCTGTCGATCGCGCCGGTGCCGCAGGACCCGGCCTACCACGACTTCGCCGACCAGCGCACGATCCTCGGCATTGCGCATTTCTGGAACGTCGCGAGCAATCTCCCCTTCCTGCTGGTCGGCGCACTGGGGCTTGCCGCCACTTCCCGCCTGCATGCAGCGACACATCGCCCCGCCTACCTGATTTACTGCACAGGCGTCATGCTGGTCGCGCTCGGCTCAACCTGGTATCACCTCGCGCCATCCACTGAAACACTGCTCTGGGACCGACTGCCCATGACAGTCGCGTTCATGGCTTTTTTAGCTATGGTGATCGGCGACCGCATTTCCTCAGCGCTTGGCCGTACTCTCTTGTGGCCGCTGCTCGCGGCGGGTGCCGCGTCGGTCGGCTACTGGTATTGGTCCGAGCTCGCCGGCCGCGGCGACCTGCGGCCGTATGGCCTCGTGCAATTCCTGCCCATGCTGCTGATCGCGATCCTGCTGCTCATGAGTCGCGGGCCAGGGCTGCGCGGTGGCTGGGTATGGGCGTCGCTCGCGTTTTATGCGGCGGCCAAGCTCGCTGAATTCTTCGACGCGGGCATCCTTGGCCTGACCTCCGGCTTCAGCGGCCACAGCCTGAAACACCTGCTCGCCGCGGTCGCGGCCGGATGCACCTTGCGCTCGTCGCTCGAGAGCGGGCGAGTCTTGACCCGTTGAACCAGTCGGGCGCCTTCGTCGTGTTCGCGCTGGCTGGCGCGTTCTCGCCCGGCCCGAACAACACGCTGGCGATGCTCTCGGGCGTACATGGCGGCATGCGCGCCGTGCTGCCGATGCCGGCGGTGGCCCTGGCGGTGCGGCTGCTCGGGGCCGCCTACCTTATCGCCGCGCTGCTGGCGATTACGGCGATCGCCGGCGTATGGTCGCAACTGCAAGAGGAATGGTGATGCCAGGTCAAACCGGGCAAGTGGATCGTCGCGTTCGACGGACTCTACACGCGGAGATGACTGCGATGAGCAAGCGTATGGAAGGTCGATGCCTCTGTGGCGCTGTTACCGTTTCTGCGCCTGCCAGGCGCGAAATGTCCGCCTGCCACTGCGGGATGTGCCGTCGCTGGGGCGGCGGACCGTTGCTTGCGGTGCATTGCGGGGGTGAAGTCACGGTCGGTCCGATGGACAAAGTCAGCGTCTTTCGATCGTCGGAATGGGCCGAACGGGCGTTCTGCAGCCAGTGCGGAACCCATCTTTACTACCAGCTCCTGCCGAAGGGTGAATACGTCGTGCCGGCCGGCGTGTTCGACGGGAACGGGAAGTTCGAGCTGCACCTGCAGATCTACGTCGACCGCAAGCCGGGCAACTATGCCTTCGCGAACCGGACCCGGGAGATGACCGAGGCCGAGGTCCTCGCGATGTTCGGCTAGCGCTGCGGCCGAACTGCGATACCATCCGGGAGTCAGGGAGTAACGCGGATGACAGTCAGCTACGAGAGCGGACACGCGAACCGGACCAACCTCATCATTCACCTGTTGATGGTGCCGTTGTTCGTCTACGGCACGCTGCGGGCTGGCTGGCTGCTGCTGAACCTGCACCCGTTCCGGGCCTTCCCCTGGCTGTTCGTGCCACTGTTTGCCCTCGCGGCACAGGGCGCCGGACACCGCCGGGAGAAAATCGCGCCGCAACCCTTCAAGGGAGTCCGGGACTTCCTCAAGCGCATCTTCGCGGAACAGTTCTTCCGCTTCTGGGTGTTCTTCCTGAGCGGCGGATGGTGGCGGAACCTGCGGAGCACGGGTCCATGAAATTCCTCGAGTGCCTGGTGCCCCCACCCGCCGTCGGCATCGTTGCCTGCGTACTCATGTGGTTCGCGCGCGATATCGGCCCGCATCTGCCGTTGCCATTCGTGGCCCGGGTGCTGATCGGCGTGGCCCTCGCTGCGTTCGGCATGGCCCTGGCCGGTCGTTGCGCCCGCACCTTCATCGGCGCCAGGACGACTCTGAATCCGACGAAGCCAGCCGAAGCAACGGTGCTCGTCACGCACGGGGCTTTCGCCCGCTCGCGCAATCCGATGTACGTCGCGATGGGCGTGATCGTGATCGGCTGGGGAATCGGCCTCGGGGCAATACCGGCGCTGCTGCTCGGACTGCTGCTCTTCGTGCTGTGGATCACCCGCTTCCAGATCCTGCCGGAGGAGCGTGCGCTGCGCGACCTCTTCGGCGCGGAATTCGACGCCTACTGCGCGCGCGTGCGCCGCTGGGTCTGACCGGCCTCAGCCGGGAACCGCGCCGCTCACCCGCAGCGCTGCGATCTCGCCGTCACTCAATCCCGCATCGCGCAGAACTGATGCAGCGTCGGCGTTGAGCGCGGGCACGCGAAAGTCGGCGCGGCCAGGCTCGGCGGCGTAGCGGACCGGCAAGCCGATGTGGGGGTTGCCCTCGCCGTCGGCGCTGATCATGCCGCGGGCGACCGCCTGCTCATGGGCAAAAGCTTCCTTAAGATCCAGCACCTCGCCCCAGCAGAGATCCTTGTCGCGGAACCAGTGGCGCCAGTGCTCGAGCGTCTCGCGGCCGAAAGCTTCGCGCAGGAAAGCCGTCAGCGGTGCCTGCTGCGGCCCCGGCGCTGACAATCCCAGCGCAACCAGGTCGGGGCGGCCCAGGCCGTGCAGCAGGCTTTCCACGAATTTGTGTTCGTTGCCGCTGAGAGTGAGGTAGCGGCCGTCCGCCGTGCGATACACGTTGTAGAACGCACGACCGCCCCAACCGCGCTCGTTCGGGATGTCGTGGGCGCGGCCTTCCGCGAATATCGGGCCGACCACGTTCTGCGTCCAACCCAGTGTCGCGTCGTGCATGGAGATGTCGATGTAGTCGCCGCGGCCGGTGACCGTGCGCCGGTACAGCGCCATCAGGATGCCGGAGAGCGCCGTCAGCGACGCGCACATGTCCGCGGCAGGCATGCCCGGCAGCGCCGGCTCGCCGTTGGTGCCGCGATTCAGGTTCGCCACGCCGGCCAGGGCCTGGATGCTCAGGTCGTGCGCCGGCCGGTCGCGCAGCGGTCCCGACTGGCCGAAAGCGGTGATCGAGCAATAGACGATGCGCGGATTAACCGCCGACACGGCGGCGTAGTCGATGCCGAGCCGCGCCGCGACACCGGGACGGAACGCTTCGACGAAAACGTCGGCCCGCGCCACGAGCCGCATCAGGACGGCGCGCGCTTCCGGCAGCTTCAGGTTCAGGCACAGGCTCTTCTTGCCGCGATGGGTGGAGCGGAACCAGGGGGTGTGGCCGTTCTTCACCGGACCGAAGGCCCGCGCGGGCTCGCCGCCCGGTGGCTCGATCGAGATGACTTCGGCGCCGTGGTCGCACATCGTCTGAGTGAGATGCGGCCCGGGCAGGAGCAGCGACAGGTCGAGCACCCGCACGCCGTCGAGTTTCATGAACCGACCTTGACGACGCCGGCAGCGGCAAGCTTGCTGATTCGTTCGTCGCTGTAGCCGATCTCGCGCAGCAGTGATGCCGTATCGGCGCCGAGGGCCTGACAGGCCTTGCCCGGCAGGCGTTGACCATCGAAGCGCAGCGGGTTGGCCAGAAGGCGCAGGTCGGCGCGCGCAGGATGTGGCACGTTCTCGACCATGCCGACATCCCTGACCCACTGGCTGTCCAGCGCCTGCGGCATGTCGAGCACGGGCGCGACAGGCAGCAATGTGCCGAGCCTTGCGAGCCAGTCGGCGGTGGTGGAGCGCGACATCACCTCATCGAGTTCAGAGGTGAGTGCAGCGATATTCTGCCGTCGCGCGGTCATCGTCGCGTAGCGGGGATCGCGACCCAGTTCGGGGCAACCGAGCGTCTCGATCAAGCGTTCCCAGAACCGGTCCTTCATGCACATGACCATGATCCAGCCGTCCGCCGTGCGCACCAGCTGCACGGGCGCCAGCGACGGGTGCGCGGACCTGGGCATGCGCGTGGTGACCGTGCCCTCGTTGAGATACCAGGTGGCCGGATAGCTCAGCTGATGCAGTGCCACGTCGAACAGGCAGGCGTCGATATCGCAGCCGCGCCCGCTACGCTCGGCGCCGCGGATGGCCGCGAGCAGGGCCAGGCCGCCCGTCAGGCCCGTCAGGAAATCGATGATCGAAAGGCCCATACGCGTCGGAGGGCCATCAGGCTCGCCCGTCAGCGCCATGTAGCCCGCTTCCGCCTGCATGAGGTAGTCGTACCCCGGGCGCGCCTCGCGGGAGTTGTTGCGGCCGTAGGCGGACAGATGCGCACAGACGATGCGCGGATTGATCCGCGCGAGCTTCGGATACGTCAGACCGAGCTTGTCCGGCAGATCGCCGCGCAGGTTGTTCATCACGGCCTGCGACGTGCGCGCCAGCGAGTGCAGCACCTCCTGGCCCTCGCCGCTCTTGAGGTCGAGAGCGATGCTGCGCTTGTTGCGGTTGAAGGTCTGGAAGTATTGCGAGTCGTCACGCTCTCCCAGGTAATGCGGCCCGACGCCACGACTCGCATCGCCGCCGGTCGAAGGATCCTCCAGCTTGATCACCTCGGCGCCGAGATCGGCGAGGAACATCGAGCCGTAGGGGCCCGCGCCGAATGACTCGCAGGCGAGGATACGCAGGCCCTCGAGCGGCCGCAGCACCTGGTTCATGCCGGATTTCTCTCGATCAGCTGCCTGGCAATGATGATGCGCTGGATCTCGTTCGTGCCCTCACCGATGCACATCAGCGGAGCGTCGCGGAAGTAGCGCTCGACGTCGAACTCGGTCGAGTAGCCGTAGCCGCCGTGTATGCGCATGGCATCCATGCTGTTGTCGACGGCGGCCTCGGAGGCGAAGAGCTTCGCCATCCCGGCCTCCATGTCGCAGCGCTCGCCCGCGTCGTACTTCTTCGCGGCGGCTTCCACCAGCAGCCGGGCGGCTTCGCAGCGTGTCGCCATGTCGCCGAGCTTCAGCTGTATCGCCTGGTGCTCGGCGATCGGCTTGCCGAAGGTCTTCCGCTCCTGCGCGTAGCGCACTGAGTCGCGTAAAGCTGCGTTCGCAAGGCCCACACCGCGTGCGGCGACGTTGATGCGGCCGAGCTCCAGGCCGCCGACGGCATGCTGGAAGCCACGGCCCTCGACCCCGCCGACCAGCCGGTCGGCGTCGACGCGAAAACCATCGAAGACCAGCTCCGCGCTGTCGATCGCCTTGTAGCCGAGCTTCTCGAGCTTCTTGCCCTCGGTGAACCCGGGGCCCTTCTCGACGACGAACATGCTCATGCCCTTGTGGGGCGGATCGGCCGCGGTATCGGTACGCGTGAGCAACGCGAAGCAGGTGCCGTGGATGCCGTTGGTGATCCAGGTCTTCGTGCCGTCGATCAGGTAGCCCCCGCCGTCGCGGCGCGCCGTGGTGCGGATGCGCTGCAGATCGGTGCCGGCGTTCGGCTCGGTGAGGCCCAGCCCGCCACGCAGCTCGCCGGTCGCGAACCGCGGCAGGAAGCGCTGCTTCTGCTCCTCGGTGCCGAAACGCTCGACACAGGCCGCCATGATCAGGTGCGAGTTGAAGATGCCGGTCGGCGCCATCCACGCCTCGGAAATGATCGTGACGAGCCGGGCATAGGTGGAGGCGGAAAGCCCCAGGCCGCCGTACTGCGCCCCGATCGTTGCGCCGAACAGGCCAAGCTCCTGCATCTGGGTGACGAGATGGTGCGGATACTCGTCAGCGTGGTCGTACTGGCGCGCGATCGGCCTGACCTCGCGTTCGACCCAGGCCTGGATCGCGCCGAGGATCTGAGTCTCGTCTTCCGCGCTTGTCTGGTTGCGTGCTGCGGTCACTCGCGGGCTCCTCAGTAATCTGACCTGTCGTCGACGGCGTGCCCGCGCTTCGGGATCAGCATCGAGCGCTCGAATTCGCACACCACGGTGCCCGCCTGGTTGCGGCCGGTCGTGCGGATGGTGACGACACCGGCCGTCGGTCGTGATTTCGACTCGCGCACCTCGAGCACCGCCGACTCCGAATACAACGTATCGCCGACGAACAGGGGCGCCGGCAGCCGGATCTCCTTCCAGCCGAGATTCGCAATCGCCTTGGCACTCGTGTCGGACACGCTCATGCCCACGACCATCGCCACCGTCAGCGGGCTGGCCACCAGGCAGCGGCCGAACTCGCTCTTCCTGGCGTACTCGTGATCGAAGTGCAGCGGATGCGTGTTCATGGTCAGCAGCGTGAACCAGGTGTTGTCCGCCTCGTTGATCGTCCGGCCGGGCCGATGTTCGTAGACATCCCCGACGGTGAAATCCTCGAGATACCTACCCGCCGACTGGCGATATCGTCCGGGCGCGATCTGCTTGCTGCCTGACATGCCTTGCCCCCCGCACTGCGAGTCACCTAGGTTAATGGTTTCCGGGAGCGGATGCCCGCCGCATGGCGCCCTCGCCTGCGTCGCCATGGCACTGCTGGCCGCGGCGGTCGCCGTGCGCATGTTCCGCTCACGCGTGGCCGAGATGCGCGAGAAGCGCATCAATCCGCAGAAGCTCGCCAACTCCATCGGGATACAGGCGAACCTGCAGGACGTCCAGGCTGCCGACAATTTCCGCAACCTGCTGGAGGCGCCGGTGCTGTTCTACGCGTTGTGCGCGCTGCTGATCGCGACGGGCAAGGCGTCGCTGCTGTTTGCGGCAGGCGCCTGGATCTATGTGGCGCTGCGCGTCGCGCACAGCGTGATCCACTGCGGCTACAACCGCGTCATGCAGCGCTTCTACGCCTACGCGGCCAGTGGCGCCGTGCTGCTCAAGATGTGGATCGGCTACGGGGCGGTGCTGCTCGCTGCCTGAAGCGGGGGGCCAGCCAGGGCCTCGTCGAAGAACCTCACCACCGTCCGCAGCGCATGCAGCCCGCTCACCGGCTCGCGGGTGAGCCCGTGCTTGCCGCCGGGGTAGGTCATCAAGTCAAAGGGCTTGCCGAGGGACTGCAACTTCGCGAACAAGGCCGTGCTGTGCGTGAAGAGCACGTTGTCATCGGCCATCCCGTGGATCACGAGAAGTTTCCCTTTCAGCCGATCCGCCCAGCTGAGCACGTCGCCCGCGGCGTATCCAGGCGCGTTGTCCTGCGGCGTGCCCATGTAGCGCTCGGTGTAGTGGGTGTCATAGAGACGCCAGTCCGTGACCGGCGCACCTGAGACGGCCGCCGCGAAATGATCAGGCGCCTGCAGGATGCACATGAGGGCCATGTAGCCGCCGTAGCTCCAGCCGAATACGCCGATGCGCGCCGGATCGACGTAGGGCAGCGTGCGCAGGTACTCGACGCCACGGACCTGGTCGGCCACTTCCACACTGCCCATCCGCCGGTGCAGGGCTGACTCGAAGGCACGACCGCGGAAGCCCGTGCCGCGATTGTCGAGCGAGAACACCACATAGCCGCGCTGAGCCAGGAACTGGTGGAAGGCGGCGTCGTTGGCGCGCGGGCTGTTGCCCCAGGCGTTGCCGACCTCCTGGGACTCCGGTCCGCCGTATACGTCGACGATCACCGGATACCGCCGGCCAGGCTCGAGCACCTTCGGCCTGACCAGCTTCCAGTGCAGGGTCTGCCCGTCTTCTGCCGTGAGCGTGCCGAACTCGGTTGGTGAATGCAGGTCCCGGTAACGCGTGTAGGGATGGTCAGCATCGAGGCGGTTCTCGACCATGACGGCAATCTGCCGACCGGTCGCGTCGCGCAGGGTGATGGATGGTGGTGTCTCGGCCGTGGACCGGGTATCGACGAAGTACCTGGCGTTTTCCGACATGGCAATGCGGTGCCAACCCGCGCCTGTCGTGATACGCGCAACCGCGCCGCCCGACAGCGGCACGCGATAGAGATGCCGCTCGATCGGCGAGTCCCGGTTGGCGGTGAAGTAGACCTGCCCGCGCTGCTCGTCGACACCTGCTACGCCGCGACCGCGCCCCGTCGCCACGACCATCCACTCGCCCGAGGTCAGCGGCCTCACGAGCGTGCCGTCGTTTTCGTAAAGGTAAAGGTGCCGGAATCCGCTGCGATCCGAAGCCCAGATGAACCGCCGTGACCGCTCGAGGAAGACCAGATCGTTGTGCAGGTTGACCCAGGTGTCGGAGGTCTCGGAAATCAGCGTGCGCGTGCTGCCGCTCACGGGATCCGCGGCCAGCAGGTCGAGCTTCCTCTGGTCGCGGCTCTGGCGCTGGACGGCGAGCTGGCGGGAGTCGGGGAACCAGTCGACACGGGCGAGATATATGTCCGTCTCCGCGCCAAGGTCGACCCGCACCGGCTCGCCGCCATCGAGCGGCACGACGCGGAGTTCGACCAGCGCATTCGCCCGGCCAGCGGCCGGGTAGCGCTGCGTGATCACGTCGGTGCGGTCGGCCTGTATCTCGAAGCGCCTGACTTCGTCGACCGGTGACTCGTCGACAACGGTGTAGGCGATGTAGCGTTCGTCCGGCGACCACCAGTAGCCCGTGTCGCGGTTCATTTCCTCCTGCGCGATGAACTCGGCCACCGCGTAACTGACGACACCGGCCGCAGGCGGTGTCACGCGCCGCTCCTGGTCGTTGCCCAGATTGCGGACCCAGAGTGCGCCGTCGCGCAGGTAGCTCACGTAATTGCCGCGGGGCGAGTAACGCGCGTCAGCCTCTGCGCCCTCCGTCGCAGTCAGGCGGCGGACCGCGCTCGCCGCGGGCCTGCGCAGGTCGTAGGCCCAGAGGTCGCCCGACAGCGGCACCAGCAACCGCTTCCCGTCCTCCGAGAATTCGTACTCGACGATGCCGGAAAACGCCGCAGTGCGCTGGCGCTCGCGGCGCGCGGCTTCCTCGGCGGAGATGCGCTCCTCCGCCACGAGCGCAGCGGAGTCGACCAGCAGGCGGTGGCGTCGCCGGGCGATGTCATAGGCCCAGAGGTCGAACTGCCCGGCATTCGACGCCTTGCCGCGCTGGTAGACCACGAGCTGCGCGTCGGGCGAGAACTGCAGGCCGCGCAACGAGGCGCCCGAGAGATCGGGACTTTCGAAAAGCCGTTCGAGGGTCAATGGCTCGGCCGCAGCGGCGAACGGAATCAGCGCGGCCAGGAGCATGGCGTGACAGTGACCGGAACACGCTGGCATAGTCGGCATGATCGCAGGCTGAACCCGCCACCATTGTCCCAGATGACGACGAGAAGGGAACTGATCCTCGCAGCCGCCGGCACCGCGCTCGGAGTGCCGGCGCTGGCCGCGACCGCGGCGCCGATCCTGCGGAAGGTGCCATACAGCGGCGAGGCCGTGCCGGTGATCGGGCTGGGCACATCGCGCACTTTCGACGTCGATCCCGCCTCCCCGGCATTCCAGCCGCTGGTCGGCGTGATGGAGGAATTTTTTGCCGGCGGCGGGCGGCTGATCGACTCATCGCCGATGTACGGTCGGGCGGAAGGCGTCACCGGGGCGCTGCTCGGCAAGACGAGGCGGCAAGGTGCCGCCGTCGTAGCGACCAAGGTATGGACGGACGGTCGCGACGCCGGGATCGAGCAGATGAACATGTCGTTCGCGCGGCTGGGCGTCACGCGTATGGACCTGATGCAGGTCCACAATCTCAAGGATTGGCGCACGCACCTGCCGGTGCTGCGGGAGTGGAAGGCCGCCGGCAAGATCCGTTACCTCGGGATCACCACCTCGTTTGCGCCCCAGTACGCCGATTTCGCAGCGGTGATGCGCGCCGAGCAGCTCGATTTCGTGCAGCTCAACTACAGCATCGGCGAACGTGAAGCCGAGAAGGTGCTGTTGCCGCTCGCACGCGACCGCGGCATCGCGGTGCTGGTCAACCGCCCCTTCATGCGGGCGGAGCTTTTCCGCCGCGTTGCGGGGCGCACCCTGCCCGGCTGGGCGCGGGACATCGGCTGCGAGAGCTGGGGCCAGGCCATGCTCAAGTGGATCGTCGCGCACCCCGTCGTCACCTGCGTCATCCCGGCATCGGCCAAGGCGGCCAACATGCGCGACAACATGCGGGCAGGCTTCGGGGAACTGCCCGACGAGGCATTGCGCGCGCGCATCGCCGCCGACGTCGGCTGAGGACTCAGCCGAGCCGCAGCCACAGCCCCTTGAGATAGGCCGGTTCGTCCCGCGAGATCGGAAAGTCCGGCGGCTGCGCTGCCCAGTACTGGCACTCGATGCGCCGCCCGGCCGCATGCACGGCTTCCCGGACGACATCGATGAAGCCTGCCGGCTCGAGCCGCGCGGCATTGCTCGCAGCGAACAGGACGCCGCCAGGCGCAAGCACGGCCAGCGCAGCCGAGACGAGCCGCCCGTAGTCGGACTCCGCGCGGAACACGCCATGCTCCTTCGACTGCGAGAAGGTCGGCGGGTCGAGCAGGACGATGTCGAAACGCCGGCCCTTCTTCGCGAGCCGCCGCAGCCAGTCGAAAGCGTCGCCGTAGATGAAGTCGTGGCCTCCGGCATCGAGCCCGTTCAAGGTGAAATTGCGCCGGCCCCACTCGAGGTACTTCTTCGACAGGTCGAGACTGGTAACGGTGGCACCGGCCAGTGCCGCAGCCACGGAGAATGCACAGGTGTACGCGAAGGTGTTAAGCACCGTACCGCCAGCAATCCCGGGCAACGGAAATTTCGCAGCGACATGACCTGCCAGCAGGCGCCTCCGGTTGTCTCGCTGGTCGAGAAAAATGCCGACCGAGTAACCCTCTTCGAACGACAACTCGAACTCGATACCGTTTTCGCGCGCCCTGAAGCGCGCCGGGGCCGGCTCGCCCGATACGAGCCGTGGCGAGGCGTCCTCTGCATCGAGACGCTGCAGATTGCGGGTCAGGGTCTTGTGATAGATGCCGGCGATGCCACTTCCGGCCAACGACTCGAGTCGCGCGATGTCGCCCGGCCCGGGCAACGCGGCGGACTGGTGCAACAGCCAGCGGTCGAATCGATCGACGCGCGCACCGGGCCAGCCGTCGGCCGCGCCGTGCACCAACCGCAGCGTGTTGGTCTCGGCCGGATCAGCCAGCGCCGCGCGACGAGCCTGGCCGATGTCGGCGGCAAAATCGGCGGGCAGCTCGAAGCTCACCGGCGCGTCGATTCCGGGATGGTGGAATGCGAGTCGCTCGGCGTGCAGGCACAGCCGCGGTGCGGGGGCGCCACCGTAGAGGGCGTCGCCGAGCACCGGGAATCCAAGCGCAGCAGATTGCACGCGGATCTGGTGCGTGCGGCCGGTCACCGGCTCGGCCAGAACCGCGTGCACCTGCGGCGGAAACCCCGGTGGCGGCGGTGTCGGCGCGAATGCGGTTACCGCCTCGTCACCCTCGTCCGCCGTGGCGACGTACACCTTGCCGCGACGGGCAAGGCATGCGCGGGACTCGATCCGACTGCCGGGCGGCACGCCCGCAGTCAGCATCCGGTATTGCTTGCGCACCGCACGCGCCTCGAACTGGCGGGCGAGCGAGCGACGCGCCAGTGCCGACTTCGCGAATACGAGCAGGCCCGAGGTGTCCTTGTCGAGCCGATGCAGATTCGCAAGCTCCGCCCAACGCGGCTCGCGGTCGCGCAGCCACTCGTAGATGCCCTCGCCGAGGTAGTCGTCGGGCGCATGCGTGTTCCAGCCCGCCGGCTTCGCGACGATGACGATGTGCTCGTCCTCGTGGAGGACGCAGGGCGGGGAACGGTTCATGGCGCGGTCAACGGCAGGGCGCGACCCGCATGATACCGCGACGGTCCGGGCGGCTGTGCTAGGCTCGACCACGACCCGCACTGAAGTTGCCGGAGGAAGAGCCATGCAGTCGGAATTCGTCGCATCACTCATGAATCGCCGCGAGGCGGTGCAGTCGTCGCTGCTGTTGGCGATGGCGGGCGCAGCGGCCGGCTGTGCACCGGCGACGCCGCCGACGGACAGCAGCGCGACGGCCGCCGGCCCGAGCGGCAAGCCACTCGACTACTCCAATCCGGTCGACAACCTCTATGCCTTTGGCAAGATCTGGGCCGGCTACGAGGAGCCGGTGATCGGCGGCTTCCACGGCCTCATGTACCTGCGCATCCCGGGCAAGCGCATGATTCCGGTGTTCGGTTATACCGGCACGGGCGTGCTGCTCGCGAAGCAGGATCCGGACGGTTCGCTCTGGGTGAAGTCGCGCGAGACCGGCTACTTCACCGACCTCGTTACCGGCGACATCCTCGAGACCTGGGACAATCCGTTCACCGGCGAAACGGTGCCGGTCTACCACTTCTACAACAACATGCTGGTCGGCAAGATCGGCCTCGAGATCCCGACATTCTTCTTCGGCAAGGAAGGCGACAGCCCGACGCTTATGAACGAGGGCACGGTGTTCCCCGACAAGGACGGCAAGTACCCCTTCATCCTCCCCTTCCAGCAGTACGGCGACGACATGCTGCTGTCCTGGGACTACACGCACGAGTACACCAACCCGGTGACACCCGAGGGTTGGCCGAAATCCTCGACCGGCCCGCGCATCACGCCGTCCGAGCACTTCACCTTCTCCTTCTCGAAGCGCGAACTGGAAGACCGGAGCCTCCCCACGATACGCTTCCACGCGGGCTTCAGCCGCGTCTCGGAATGCTGGCCGTTCATGCGCATGGGCGGGAGCGAGTTCGCCGGGGCCACGCTGTTCGGGCGCTCGTTCAGCCACAAGGGCCTGAAAGGCACCGCCGACGTGCCGCCGAAGGTGCTCGCCTACATAGAGAAGAATGCGCCCGACTTCCTCACGCTCCCCGACGGCTGGGTGCCGGACAACTCGCGTGTGGAAACCTGGAAGGCCTACGCACTCGACGTGCCGCCCGAGACCGAGGGGTATCCATGGGAGCCGACCGCGTTCAAGGTGCCGACGGGGAAGGCAAAGCGCACCTGAGGGAGTACCGCGATGCTCACACGCCGCTCGATCCTGCAGGGCATGGCCGCCGTGCCTCTCGCCACATCGCTGCCCTCGCGCGCCGGCACCGCGTTCGACTGGGCGAATCCGGGCGATCGCCTGGCGGCGCTCGTGAAGCTGCGCGGCGCGACCGACGGACGGCTATGCATGGGCTACGTGGTCGGCGTGCGCTACGCCGTGCCCGAGCACAAGCCGATCCCGATGATGGGCATCCTGGCAGCGACGTTCAGCCGCTACCGCCGGCTCGACGACTCCACGTACGAGGCACGCGCGATCGAGGTCGCATTCTTCACCGATGTCGACACCGGCGCGTTGCTGGAGCGCTGGAAGAACCCCGTGACCGGCACCGTCGTCGACGTCCAGCAGACGCGCATGGGCCCGTCGCGGCTCCGCGTCACCTCGCAGGGGCTGAAGGTCGACAATCCCTCGAACGAAGCCGCCGGTCTCGACCTGAAGCACGCCTTCCTCGAGCCACGCTTCGTCGGCGACAACACCTGGATCACCGAACAGATCGACGTCGCCGGCCCGCCCGGACCCCGGCCGTTCGTGTACACGGAATTGACCACGATGAATGCCAGTCGCGCTGCTCTCGAGGATCGCAGCGTCGCCTGGGTACCCACGCGCGTCGATTACCAGAGCCTCATCACCTACCGCCCGTGGATGGGCTTCGGGGACGCGCCGGGCCATACCATCGCGCGCGGCTCCGGTGTACACGTCGCGCGGCGCGAGGAGCTGCCGCCGCAGTACCAGGAACTCATCAGGAGCCGGCACCCCGACGTGTGGAACGACCCGCTCGCCGTGCTGGCGGTCTGAGGAGCGGCAGAGGACCATGTCGACCAACCCCGATGACGTCGCCCTCGCGAACTTCGATGTGGAAGCCGCGCTGCGCATGACGCTGGCCCGCCTCGATGCACGCCTTCCGCTCACGCCGATCACAGTCGACCCGGAGCTCGCCGAGCCCAAGTCGTTCCTGAAAATCCTGAAGGCGCGGCACATGAACTGGACGGCGCCGCGGTTGCGCAAGATCTTCGCCATGCGCTTCACCGTAAAGCTGCCCGCGCTCGACCAGATGAACCTGATCGTCTACCCGGAAGCAGCATACGACGCGCCCGTATTCCTCTTCTTCTGCCTGCTCACCGGCCGAAAGATGATCTGCCATGTCAACGTAAACTGCATGTCGGCCGATCCCGCCTACCGCGAGCACTGGGTCGCGCCACTGCTTGCCGCGCGCGGGAAGCACGGCTCCTTCGACTGCGACGACCGCTACCCCGAGTGGATGCTCCGCTGGCGCACGCCGGCCGGCATCTACGGCATGTTCCCGAAAGAGCGCTACGGCGACTTCATCCGTTGCGGTCTCGACTATCTCGACCTCTACCTCGACCGCGCCCTGCAGGCGGCCCCCGTGACCGAGCCGGAGCGCCTGGCCGAAGTGCGCGCCACGCAGGCGCAGTTCGTGAGCGACATCCGCACCCAGGACAAGGCGCAGGGGATGATCGCGAAGATGATCGGGGCGGAGAAGGCGCGGCGGATATTCTACGAAGTGACGACCTGAGCACCGCCGCGGCCGCCGGTCGCCCGCGCCCGCAGCTGACCGCACCCACCCTCGACGTCCTGCCCGGCAGACATGCGCACCTTGGCGAGCACGCCACGCTCGCCCAGCCAGCGCGTCATGGACTGCGCGCGCTCCCATGACGGACGGCGGTACGGCAGGTCGTCGACGGTGTTGTAGGGGATGAAGTTCATCACCGCATACTTGCCGGCGAGCAGGCTCGAGATGGATGCAAGCTCGTCGTCGCCGTCGTTGATGCCCTCAAGCAGCGTCCACTGGTACTGGATCGGATAGCCCGTCGAGCGGGCGTAGCGCTCGCCGAGCTCGATGAGTTCCGCCGGATCGAGCCGCGGCGCTTTCGGCAGCAACCTGCGCCGCAGGTCGGGTTTCATGGTGTGCAGTGACAGCGCGAGCGCCGGCTTCACCGGGCCCTGCGGCAGCCGCTCGAAGACGCGCTGATCGCCAACGGTGGAGAACACGAGGTTCTTGTGCCCGAGCGCGCCCTCGGTGCCGAGCAGCTCGATCGCCTCCATCACGTTTTCGATGTTGTGCGCCGGCTCGCCCATGCCCATGAAGACCACACGACGAATGCCCGGGCGCGCGGCGCGGGCGAGGGCCACCTGCGCCACGATCTCACCGCTCGTCAGGTGACGGATGAGCCCCTCCCGGCCAGTCATGCAGAAAAGACAACCGACGGCGCAGCCCACCTGGCTCGACACGCACACGCCGTCGCGCAGGAGCAGCACCGACTCCACCGTCTGCCCGTCGTCCAGTCGCAGCAGCCAGCGCGACGAGCCATCGGCGCCGTCGTGGGCGCTCACTCGCGTCGCCAGCCGCGCAAGCGTGTCAGACAGGGCGGGCAATGCTGAATCGAGCGACTTCGGAAAACGCCAGTCGCTGCGATGCGCGTAGTGATCGAGCGACAGGCCGCGACTCCAGGCGCGCAGCGCCAGCTTCTCGTGCCGCGGGCGGGCGCCGGCGGCACGCAGGAGTTCACGGACAGCGTGGAGCTTCATCGCCGGCCATGGTATCAGCCGGCCTGCTGTCCGCTCGTGCCCGGGCGATGCGCGCGGCCGTGTCTTTGACGGCCGCGGCGATCTGCGGCGCGACCTCCGGTGCAAGGGCATCGCCGCCCGCATCGCCGAAGGCCCGCTCTGCCGAATCGGCGCAGCCACGTGCCAGCAACAGGGAGGCGAGATTGTTGCGGGCGGCCAGGTGGTCGGGGTCCAGCACGGTCAAGCTGCGGTAGCGATTGATCGCTGCGTCCGGATCGCCACGGGCGTAGGCCTCGTCGGCCGACGCGAACAGCACGAGCGGATCAGCAGGCCAGCGCGCAACCGCTGCATCAAGCGTGCGCATTACGCCATCCCGGCCGATGCTCGTGCGCGCGTCCTCGACGGCGCGGACGACTTCCCCGGCTGTCGCGCTCGCCGGCAGCACGCCAGGAGGCAGCGCGACCATCGACCAGCGACCCCCGCGCTCCCAGCTGCGCGTGAAGCGGCGGTAACTCTCGGCGCGCCGCTGCTCGGTTTCAGAGCGCAGGATCAGGTCGTCACCGTCGTATCCCACCAGCACGGCAAAGTGCCACCAGCGGATCTATGCGGCACCAAGGTCCTGGAGTACCAGGACGGGATTACCCGCTGCGATTTCCTGCAGCATCGCCTGCGGCGACTCGACGGTGTACGCAATGCGGCCGGCTCGACGGGTCGCCGCGGCAAGCTCGACGGCAAAGCTCCCCTTCCTGCCGGGCACGTAGACCTGCGGCACGAGCGCCTCGGGCGTCGTATCGAGACCGCTGGCGACCAATACCGTGGCCAGCGCTGCCGGGCCACACTGGTGAACGGTCTGGGGAAAGAACGGGACGCTGGTGAGTTCGGCGACCGGGCCTGACGAAGGCGGTGGCAACATAGCGCGCAGACCATGGCAGTCGGTCATGGCTTCGATACCCAGCGGTTGCCATGAACGTAGAAGCGCAGCAAACGACGCGCCCACGCGCCTGCGTAATCCACGCCGATGCGCGGCCGCCGGACGATCCGGAGCTGGTCAGCTGATGGTGGCGGCGCGATGAACAGCTTCTCGCCGCACATATCCTCGCCGTTCAGCGCCCGGTCGATGCCGAGGGCGCGGCACAGCAGGCCGGGCCCGCTGGTGCGGTCCGTAATACCCTCCACCGGCTCCAGGGCGCGGACCAGCACCGCAGCCGCCACGCCCGCCGGTTGCGTCACGACATTGAAGCAGTGGTGCACGCCATAGATAAGGTACACATAGGCATGCCCAGGAGGACCGAACATCACCTCGGTGCGCGCAGTACGACCGCGGGCCGAATGAGCGGCGAGGTCGTGCGGCCCGAGGTAGGCCTCGGTCTCGACTATGCGGCCGACCCGCAGCGCCCCTGCGACGACGCGGACCAGCTGCGCGCCGAGCAGCTCGCGGGCGACCGTGGCCGCATCGCGGGCATAGAAACGCCGCGGCAGCGGCACGAGTCGCTTCGCTCTATGCCTGCAGGGCAATCATCGACTCCAGCAGCTGGCGCCACCTGGCATAGCGCGCATGCAGCGCCGGGTCGCGCAGGGGTTCGAGCCACTCACCGGGCCCGGCATCCCAGGGTTCGGCGGGCGCTGCGACGAGTCGGGCAAGGCCGCGAGCTGTCGCTTCCTGTTCGACACTGCACCACACCCGCACGCCGGCGAGCGCAGCCAGCCGCCGCAGGAAAGCGCGGTTCGACGCGAATCCCCCGGTGAGCACGATGCGCTCGAGCGGCGGCCCATGCGGTGCCAGTTCCTCGAGGTTTACGGCGAGCAGGAACGCAATGCTTTCGACGACCCCGGTCAAGCGCGCAACCGCATCGCCCTCGCCCACGAAACGGGGCGGACCGGCTGAACGCCAGTACGGCGAACCCAGTCCGGAAACCGTGTTCATGAACAGCGGCGGCTCCGCCTGATCCGGCGCGTCGGCTCCCGCAAGCAACGAGGCGATGTCGACGCGATCCTCCGCGGCCAGCCAGTCGAGTGCGCTGCCGCCGCCGTTTACGGTTCCCTCGAGCATGTAGTCGAGTCCCTGGCGATCCGACCATACGACGCTCGCCAGCAGACGCGGGGCATGCGGCATCCGGCCGTGCACGGCACGCTGGGCAAACGCGCCGGTGCCGACATTGACGTAGGCTGCTGCCGGATAAAGCGCGCCGAAAGCAAACGGAACCGCTGACTGATCGCCCGTCACGACCGTGAGCGGAATGCTCTCCCGGCCCGCCGCCAGCGTGCCGTAGTCGAAGCGGCTGGTCACGGATAGCGGCAGGCAATCGCGCGGCACGCCGAAGAGTTCGACGAGTTCCGGCGACCAGTCCCGGGTATGCAGATCCCAGAGCTGGGTGCGCGCGGCATTCGCCGGGTCGCTGACGAAAACCCGCTCGCGCACGAGCCGGTGGGCAAGAAAGCTCGCGAGCGGGCCCATCGCCAGGCGACCGCGGCGGGCCGCCTCGCTCACGGCGGGCAGATTGTCCAGGCACCAGCGCATCTTGCTGGCGCCGTAGTGCGGAGTCAGCACGAGGCCCGTGCGCTCGCGGATCCATGCGCCGCGCGGCTCGAACTGCGCAAGCCAGGCAGCGTGACGGCGGTCCTGCCACGAGAGCACGGGCGAAAGTGGCTTTCCGTCACGCTTGTCCCAGCAAACCATGCTGGAGCGCTGCGTGGCGAGTCCCGCGGCAGCGATGTCGTGATGTCGGCCTGTCACCTCGACGATGCAGGCCTCGAGCGACGCGACCAGTTCGTCACCGTCGTGTTCGACGCGGTCGCTGCCCTCGCGCCGCGTGCCGATCGGTCGGAAAGCCTCGTCGACTTTTCGGCCGCGCTCATCGAACAGGATGGCACGGCTCGCGTGGCCACCCTGATCGAGCGCAAGAAAGCACGCCATCTTCCGCGCCGGCCTAGCGACCCAGCTCGCGCGCAAGTCCCTCGCGCAACTGCTCGACACGGCGGCGGTTTACGCCCATGTCGCCATGACCCACGCGCGATGCGGAGCGCACGTGGATGCTGCGTGTCCCGCGATCGATGATGCACTCGACGTCGTCGACGAAGCGGAACACAAGGCTCGTTGACTCCGCTCGCAGCCAGTCGCCCTCCTCCGCGACGATGCGAGTGCGCGGTATCGCCAGCAAGGCGCGCTTGAGCGCCTGCCAGGCAGCGGACGGATCACCGTCGAACGCGAGCGGGGCGATCCAGTGAATGGAATCGCCTGAATCAGCCTGGCTCGACACGCAGTTCGGCTTGTCCGGACAGGCGGGCAGCTGGCGGTTCATGGGCGGCCCTCGCCAGCAGCGACTCCGCCGTGACCGATCCGCAGCCCGAGCAGTTGCGCGGCGCCGTAGAGGACCGCATACACCACCATCGACACCAGCAGCGCATAGAGCCCGGCTGCGATCCAGGCCGGCGGGAAGAACGAAGCAACGGCACCGGCGACGAAGGCCACGACCGCCAGCACGTTCCACGCCGGGAGCCGGGGCAGCAGCGCCGGATCGAAACGCATGCGGTTGCAGAGGTAGTAGTCGACGATTACCGGCCCGACGAGCGGCGGGACTACGTTGGCCAGTGCGCCAATGAATTCCATGAAGCGCTGGTAGATGCCCAGCCCGAGTACAGTGCCGAGCAGGCCAAGGATCACGACCATCACCCGTTTCGGCCGACGGAAGATGCTCGAGGTCTGGATGGTAGGCAGGTAGAGATTCGCGTCGCCCGTCGTCCAGAGCGCGAAGCTCATGGCAACCAGGCCGAACAACGAGATCACGGGCCCGGCCGTGCGCATGTAGCCGGTGAAGTCGGCGTTGCCGGATACGACACCGCCCATCGCGCCGACGAGCTGCAGCACGAACTGGGCGACGATCAGCACGATGAACGGTATCGCGATAGCCACCCATGCGGTCTTTGCGAAGCGCGTGTACTCCGGCATCACGATGGCGCCGACGATCCATGATCCGATGACGATGTTGATCGCCTGCAGGCCATTCAGCGGTGCCTTTGCTGCTGTCGCCTCGGACAGCGCGAGAAAGGCTTCCCATCCCCCGGCGCGGTCGACGTTGTACCAGCCGGCGTAGATCAGCACCGCAGTCAGGATCAGGGACGCCGGCAGTGCGACGTCCTCGAGACCCTTCACGCCGAAATAGGTCGTCGCCGTGTACAGCAACCCGGCGAATATCGCGACGGCGTAGAACGCCGGCGTGTCGAACTCCTGCACCCAGGCGAAGCTGAACGCGCCGACGACGATGCCCTGCCAGAACACCAGCAGCACCGTCAGGAACAGCACGGGCAGGTAGGCACCTGCATTGCCGTAGACGAAGCGGAAAAGCAGCGCCGAGTGGCACGCCGTGCGGTAACCCATGTAGCCGACCAGTGCGCCCACGGCGAAGTTCACCAGGTTGCCGAGAAAAGCGCTCCAGACGAGATCCGGCCAGAACGGCTGGCCGGCACCTAGTCCGCCGCCAACGAGCAGGCCGGTGATGAGAAATCCCCAGCCGAAGGCCAGGAGCAGCATCGGCCCGGTGTCCCGCTTCTGTGCGGGGCTGAGCGGCGTGAGCGGATTGTCGGCGCTTTGTGCTTCTGCCGCCGGATCCAGCTTCCACCATGCGCGCAGTCTGTCGATCATCGACCCTCTCCCTTGTGCGAATCACCCGTGACAAAGCGTACGGCTATCCGCGGCCGGTGAAAACAACCCCTCGGCTATATACTCCGGCCGATGCCGACCACGCGCGACTCCGGTTTCACGAAAACTTCGCTGATCGCAGCCTCGTGGACCGTCATTTTTGTCGCGGCGGCGTTCGGTATCGGTCGCGACAACGCCTTTGTTTGCGGTTACGAAATGCGCTTGTCGGTCGAGGATGTGACACCCGAGATCAGAATGCGATTCGCACCGGCGTCCTTTCGCAACGGAGCGGTTGTCAGCGTTGCGAGCCTCGCGCTGCTTGGCCTGGCGCTGGCGAGGACGCGCCGCGGGCGATGAGCGGCGACTCCGGCGGGTTGCCAGTACTTGCAGCCATGCCGGCGCTGCGCGCGGCGCTGGCAGCGCCGGGCGTGGCAGTCCTCCAGGCTCCGCCCGGTGCCGGCAAGAGCACGGCGGTGCCGCTCGAGCTGCTCGACGAGCCGTGGCTCGCGGGCCAGCGCCTCCTCATGCTCGAACCGCGGCGCCTGGCGGCGCGCGCCGTAGCCACCCGCATGGCGACGATGCTCGGCGAGCAGGTCGGCGACACGGTCGGCTACCGGACACGGCTCGACAGCCGCGTCGGCCGGCGTACCCGCATCGAGGTCGTGACCGAAGGCATTCTCAACCGCCGTCTGCAGGGCGACCCTGGCCTGGAAAACATCGGTTGCATCCTGTTCGACGAGTTTCATGAACGCAGCCTGCAGGCGGATCTCGGCCTCACGCTGACGCTGGACTGCCGAGAGCACCTGCGTCCGGACCTGCGACTGCTGGTCATGTCGGCGACGCTCGACGCCACTGCCGTCGCTGGCCTGCTGGGTGATGCGCCGGTGGTGACCGCCAGTGGGCTCAGCCACCCCGTCGAGACGCGCTGGCTCGAGCGGCCGGCGGGTGACCGGATAGAGCCTGCCGTCGTCGCTGCAATAGTCAGCGCGCTGCGTGACGAGCCGGGGGACATCCTGGTGTTCCTGCCAGGCGCCGCGGAAATCCGGCGCGTGGCCACGGCGCTTGCGCTGCGCGAGCTGCCGCGCGGAACGGCGGTACTCCCGCTCTACGGCGATCTTGACCAGGACGCGCAGGATCGCGCGATATCGCCGGCGCGGCCTGGCGAGCGCAAGGTGGTGCTCAGCACCAACATTGCCGAGACGAGTCTCACTATCGAAGGCGTGCGGATCGTCATCGACAGCGGCCTCGAGCGGCGTGCCTGCTTCGATCCGGGCAGCGGCATGAGCCGTCTCGAGACCCGCAGTATTCCGGTCGCCTCTGCGGACCAGCGGCGCGGGCGCGCCGGACGCCTCGGACCCGGGCTGTGCCTGCGGTTGTGGACGGAGGCGCAGCAACGCACGTTTGCCGCGCACGGGGAGCCGGAGATCGCCGTCGCCGACCTCGCTCCGCTCGCACTCGAACTCGCGGGCTGGGGCGCCGACGCGGTGTCGCTCGCATGGCTGGATCCTCCGCCTGCGGCAACGCTCGCCCAGGCCCGGGACCTGCTCGGCTCGCTCGGCGCTATCGATCGCTCGGGCCGCATCACGGCACACGGCCGCGAAATGGCGGCTCTGGGCGCGCACCCGCGCCTCGCTCACCTGCTCATCAGGGGCCGCGAAGCCGGGCTCGCCCGCACCGGCTGCGCGATCGCCGCCCTGCTGACGGAGCGCGACATCCTGCGCGGCAGTGGCCGCGACGCCGACCTGCGTTCGCGCCTCGACCTGCTGGCTCACGACGGTAGCCGCGACGGCACCGGGCGCGTGAAGCGGGCTGCCGCCCTGTACGCGCGCGCGCTCGGCACCGGCTCCGGCACGGGAGCGATCGACAGCGATGCTGCCGGCTGGCTGCTCGCCTGCGCCTATCCGGACCGCGTCGGACGGGCGCGCGAGCAGAAATCGGGCCGCTATCTCCTCGCGAGCGGGCGTGGCGCGCGCTTCGCCGAACCACAGGCGCTTGCGGCGTCGGAGTTCATCGTCGTGGCTGACCTCGACGCGGGTGAGCGCGAGGCGCGGATATTCCTCGCAGCGCCGATAGCGCCTGACGACATTGAGCAGCACTTCGCGAGTGACATCGAAGCCGTCGAGCAGGTCGGCTGGGATGAGCGCGAGCAGGCGGTCACGGCCAGACGGCAACGCCGGCTCGGTGCCCTGTTGCTTGAAGACAAACCGCTGCCACGACCGCCGCCGTCGTCGCTGGCGGCGGCGATGTTGGCGGGCCTGCGGTCGATGGGGATCGCGGCGCTGCCATGGACGCCGGAACTGCGGCAGTGGCAGGCACGCGTCCGGCTGCTCGCCCGCCACGACGAACGGGAAGAATGGCCCGATGCGAGCGATGCCGCCTTGATGGCAAGCCTCGAGGATTGGCTGCTGCCGTTTCTCGACGGCATCACGCGCCGGGACCATCTCGCGCGCCTGCCGCTCGCCGATGCACTCCGCGCCCTGCTCGGCTACTCACTGCAGCGGCGACTCGACGAACTGGCACCGACTCACGTGGTCGTGCCGAGCGGGTCGAAAATCGCCATCGACTACCTCGATGGCGATACGCCCAGCCTCGCAGTTCGCCTGCAGGAGGTCTTCGGCCTGGCCGACACGCCCCGGCTCGCCGGCGGGCGCGTCGCCGTGACCATGAAGCTCCTGTCGCCCGCGCGCCGGCCGGTGCAGGTCACGCAGGACCTGCGCAGCTTCTGGGAGCGCGGCTATCATGAGGTCCGCAAGGAACTGAAGGGCCGATACCCGAAGCACTACTGGCCCGAAGATCCCCACCAGGCCCAGCCGACACGTCGGGTACGACCCGGATGAGAGATGCCACCGCCATGAGATTTCGCAAACTGATTCCGCTGCTCGCGGCCGCACTGCTGCTGACCGCCTGCGCCACCGCGCCGCGGAAGGGTATCGCGCCGCTGCCACAGCCAACCGTGCTCATTACGGGGGCCAGTCGCGGCATCGGCTTCGAGCTTGCGCGGCAGTACGCCGAACGTGGCTGGGGCGTCATTGCCACTGCGCGCGATCCGGCCGGCGCAGCGGATCTCCAGTCGCTGGCAGCACGCCACCCCGGCCTGCGCATAGAGCGACTGGACGTGACGGATTTCGGCGAGATCGATGCACTGGCTTCGCGTTACCGCGGCGTGCCCATCGACATCCTCGTCAATAACGCAGGAATTCTGGGCGACAACGAGAAGCAGAAGTTCGGCCGCTTCGACTACTCGTCGTTCGATCTCGTCATGGCGACGAATACAAAAGGGCCGACGCGGATGACGGAGGCCTTCATCGACAATGTCGCGATCAGTTCGCAGAAAAAGATCATGAACGTCTCGAGTCTGGTCGGCTCGATCGAGATGACATTCGGCGGGCAGACCTTCTACCGGGCAAGCAAGTCCGCGCTCAACATGATCATGCGCAATCTCTCGAAGGAGCTGCGCCGGGCGCCGGAGCCGGGCCGCAAGGAGATCATCATCGGTCTCATCAATCCTGGCGTGGTGGACACCGGCTTCGCGAAGAAAGTGCCGATCCCCATGATCACCGCCGATGTCTCCGCCGCGGGCGTGATCAAGGTCATCGACGGCTACACGCGCGACATGTCGGGCAGCTTCATGGACTACACCGGGAAGAAGCTTCCCTGGTAGGCCTGCGGCAACTCAAACCCAGGGCAACAGGCTGCCGCTAGAAGCGCGATAGCGTTGCCACGCAGGGTCCTGCCCGTAACGGGACTGCTGCGAATCGTCCTGGGAGTGGGCTGACCAGACCATCAGCACGATGATGTAGCAGGGCGCCGCCACTCCCACGGCCCACTGCCACCAGCCGTCGAGCGCACCGGCAGCGCAGATGATGAGTCCTGCCTGGAACAGGATTTCGCCGAGATAGTTCGGGTGCCGAATCCGGGCGTATAGCCCGTCCATCACGCAGGACTCCGGACTGCGGGCCTTGGCCGCCTGCTTCTGCCGATCAGCGACCGTTTCGAGCACCAGGCCTGCAAGCATCAGCGCCGCGCCGACCCACAGGGTTGCGGACAGTGCGCCCGACACGGCGATGAAATACAGCGCCATCAACTCGAAACCCATGAGCCACGCCACGAACAGCCACAGCATGGCCTTTGCAACGACAGGCATCTCGCCGACCGCGCGACGCTGCCGCCCGGCACTCGATAGGTACTGCGCGGAGGAATAGCGGGCGTGGGTGAACTGGAGAAGTCGCAGCCCGAAAACCGCGGTCAGCGCACCCACCACCAATCCCGGGACCGAAGGATGGAGAACCATCACCGCTGCCGAATTGGCGATCATGGTCAGCGCGTAGCCGTAGTTGAAGACCCAGGTGAACTGCAGCCAGATCACCAGGCAGCAGATGTGCCCGATCGTCAGCAGCAGCCACTGCGTGGCCGTCCACGTGCCGCTGGCCATGCCGACTCCGAAAAGTATCCAGAGCGCAAGTACCGTCGCGGAGAAAATGTTTCGCATCGTGCCGTTCATGTCTTCAACCACTCCTGGTCGATTGTGCCTGTTGCCGGGATGAGTGCCCTGTCGATGAGCCACTGCCTCACATCCACCGCATCCTCTTCGAACCAGCGCCGTGCGGACCCCAGCCTGAAGGTATAGCCCCATTCATCCATGTCGGTGAGCATACGATCGACACCGACGTCGGGCAGCACGCCTGCCAACAGGATCTGCAGGTAGCAGACGGCGTTTTCCTCGTCGAAGTCTCCGCCCGCATCGCGGTCGAGCGCGCGCTGGCGCTCCGGCGTCATGCACAGGTAGTGCGCGGCCTCGTGCAGGGCCGAGTGCACCGGCGTCGCGAGCTGCAGGAAAATCCTGGCGCCCAGCAGACCCGCCTCAGGCGCACCCCAGTAGCTGCCGGGAATCACCTCGCCCGCCGGAACCACCTCCACCTGCATTCCGCAGGACTCGAGCAGCAGGTGCAGCCGCCCGCGATCCACATCTGCGACGGTAAGGACCGGACCAGTCAAAGGCGGTCGCGCAACGCGAAATAGAGCATGCCCAGCGCAAGCAGCGCCGGCCTGAGCAGCCGGCCGCCAGGCCATGCCGGGGACGGCAGGCTGGCCAGCAGGTCGAAGCGCTCGGCGGATCCCGCGGCCGCTTCGGCGATCAGCTGGCCCGCGAGCGTTCCGATGGCGATGCCATGCCCGGAGTAGCCCTGGGCGAAATACACGTTGCCATCCAGCCTGCCGACATGCGGGAGGCGGGTGCGGCTGATGCCCAGCGTCCCGCCCCAGGCGTGCTCTATCGCCACGTCGGCGAGCTGCGGGTAGACCCGCAGCAGGTAAGGCCGGACGAGGGCCGCGATGTCCGGCGGAAAACCTGCGCGGTAATTCTCGCCGCCACCGAACAGGAGCCTGCGGTCGGCCGAGAGGCGGAAGTAATTCACCACGAAACGCGTGTCGTGCACGCAGACGTCGTCGCGAATGAGCGAGCGCGCCCGTTCCTCGCCCAGCGGCGCGGTTGCAACGATGAAGTTGTTGATGGGCATATTCGCCGCCGCGATGCGCGGCTCGAGCTCGCCGAGATAACCGTCGCAGGCGAGAACTACGAGACGCGCCTTGACTGTGCCTGTTCTCGTCCTGAGCAGCGCATGCTCGCCCGGTTGCCACTGCAGCACTTCGCTGTACTCGCAGATCCGCGCACCCGCCGCTTCTGCTGCCGCTGCGAGACCAAGCGCGAAATTGAGGGGATGCAGGTGAAACGCGCCCTGGTCCAGCAGCCCGCCGTGGAAGACCCGGGTACCGAGCATGTCGGCCAGCTCCGCCGGCGTGACGTAACGCGCTCGGGAGTAACCGTAACGCGCAGCCAACCGCTCGGCGCGGTCGCGCAATTCGACCGCATGTCCGGGCCTGGATGCGGTGACGAGCTGGCCGGGGCGCAGGTCGCAATCGATGGCATGGCGCGCCACGCGGTCGCGCACCAGCTGCTTGGCTTGCTCTGCAAGCCCCCAGAGTTTCTGCGCGACGGCGGGGCCGAATCGCTGCTCGAGTTCCGTCTCGTCCTTGCGCTGGCCGCTGCCGACCTGGCCGCCGTTTCGGCCGGCAGCGCCCCAGCCCACGCGGTGAGCTTCCAGGAGGACGACGGAATAGCCCTGCTCCGCGAGATGGAGGGCCGCAGACAATCCCGTGTAGCCGCCACCGACGACGCAGGCATCCACCTGGATCTCGCCCTCGAGCGGCAGTCGCTCGCGGATGCCGACGGCAGTCGCGGCATACCAGGAGGCGGGATAACCATCCCGCGGCACCGACGGCACGGTCACGCCGCCATCTTGCGGGCGGTGATATCCAGCGCGCTGCGGGCCTTGTCGACCAGCTCGTCGAGCTGCGCCCTGGTAATGACCAGCGGCGGCGCCACGATCATGGAATCGCGCACGTGACGCATCACCAGGCCCTGTGCCACGCTCGTGTCGCGACAGACCTCGCCGACGGACTTGTCGGGATGGAACCGGCTGCGCCTGGCCTTGTCGCTCACGAGCTCGATGGCGCCGACCATGCCCGCCGATCGCGCTTCACCGACCAGCGGATGATCGGCGAGTGACTGCCAGAGCCGGCTGAAATACGGCGCGATATCATCGCGAACGCGGTCGACCAGGCCTTCCCGGCGCATGATGTCGATCGCTGCACTGGCAACCGCGCAGGAGACGGGATTACCCGAGTGGGTGAAGCCGTGGTAGAACTCGCCGCCGCCTTCGACCAGCGCTTCGGCGACACGCTCGCCGACCAGCACGCCGCCCAGCGGCAGGTAGCCGGAGTTGACCGCCTTCGCGAAGATGATCAGGTCGGGCTCGATCTCGAAGTACTGCGAACCGAACCACTCGCCCAGTCGCCCGAAACCGGTGATCACCTCGTCGGCAACGAGCAGGATGCCGTACTCGTCGCAGATGCGCTGGATCTCGGGCCAGTAGGTGTCCGGCGGGATGATCACGCCGCCGGCGCCCTGCACTGGCTCGCCGATGAAGGCCGCAACGTTGTCCACGCCGAGCTCGCGGATCTTCTTCTCGAGTTCTCCTGCGATCCTCAGCCCGAATTCGTCGGGGTGCATGCCCTGGCCGAGCTCGAACCAGTAAGGCTGCTCGATGTGCGCGATGCCGGGGATCGGCAGGTCGCCCTGCGCCTGCTGCGCTGGCATGCCTCCCAGGCTGATGCCACCGACGGTGCTGCCGTGATAGGCGTTGCGGCGGCTGATGATCGTTTTCTTCTTCGGCTTTCCCTGGATATCCCAGTAGCGACGCACCATGCGGATGATCGTGTCGTTCGCTTCGGAACCGGAGTTCGTATAGAAGACGCGCGTGAATCCGGGCGGCGCGACTTCTGCAAGCCGCTGGGCAAGCTCTATCGCCGGCGGGTGCGTGCACTGGAAGAAGCTGTTGTAGTAAGGCAGTGTCTTCAGCTGTCGGGTGGCGGCATCGATCAGTTCCTGGCGTCCGTAGCCGAGATTGATGCACCAGAGACCCGACATGCCGTCGAGGATCTTGTTGCCCTGAGCGTCGTAGATGTAAACACCGTCGGCATGCGTGATGACGCGCGTGCCGCGCTCACCGATCTGGCGGTGGTCACTGAACGGATGCAGGTAGTGACGACGATCCAGTTCCTGCAGTTGCCGGAAATTCGCTTGCCCAGCCATTTCGCACCTTCCCCATGTCCTTACGCGCAGCCGCGTCTCAGACGTTCAACAGCAGGTACTCCCGTTCCCACGGGCTGATTACCTGGAAAAATCGCTCCTGCTCCTCGCGCTTGATCGCAGAGTAAACCTGCACGAATCGCTCGCCGAGCAGCGAACGCATGCGATCACTGCCTTCCAGCAATTCCAGCGACTCGTTCAGGGTCCGCGGCAGGGCGAACGGCAGCCGGTAGGCGTTGCCGGTCTCCGGCTGCGTCGGTTCTATTTTCTCTTCCATGCCAAGGTAGCCGCAGGCAAGCGAAGCTGCAATCGCCAGGTAGGGATTGACGTCGGACCCGGCCACGCGATTTTCGACGCGCCGGTCCTTCGGCCCCGTATCCGGGACGCGCAGGCCGACCGTCCGATTGTCGTAGCCCCACTGCAGGTTGATCGGCGCGGCCATGTACCGGGTGAATCGTCGATAGGAATTGACGTACGGTGCCAGCAGCAGGGCCGCGCTCGGGAGATAAGTCTGCAGCCCGCCGATGAAGTGCCGGAACTCGGGACTCTCGCCGCCATCCGGCCGCGAAAACACGTTCGCGCCGGTTTCCGCCGAACACATGCTCAGGTGCCAGTGCATGGAACTGCCGGGCTCGTTCTGCATGGGCTTCGCCATGAACGTGGCATACACCTCGTGACGCATCGCCGTCTCGCGCACGATACGTTTGAAGAGAAACATCTGGTCGGACAGCGCCAGGGCGTCGCCGTGGATGAAATTCACCTCGAGCTGCGCGGTGCCCTCCTCGTGCACGAGGTTGTCGACCTGCATTTCCATCGCTTCGCAATAGTCGTAGATGTCCTCGATCAACGGCTCGAACTCGTCGATCGCATCGAGGCTGTAGGGCTGACGAACAGTCTCGGCCCTGCCGGAACGACCGGTAGGCGGTGAAAGCGGATAGTCCGGGTCGGTATTGCGCTTGACCAGATAGAACTCGATCTCGGGCGCGACGACCGGCCGCAACCCGCGACGCCGGTACAGTTCGAGCACGTTGCGCAGCACCTGCCTCGGGGCGATGTCGACCGGCGTGCCATCCATAAGGTAACAATCGTGGATGACCACCGCCGTCGGTTCGTTGGCCCATGGGACAATGCTGATGGTGGACATGTCGGGGTCTGCCGTCATGTCGCGATCCGTCGGCGAGAACACCACTTCCTCCGGGTGTTCGCCGGTCACCGTCTGTATGAAGACCGACTCGGGCAGGCGCATGCCGCCCTGCTTCGCGAAAGTCTTGGCGGGCATGAACTTGCCGCGCGCAATGCCGGCCTGGTCCGGGATGATCGCCTCGACCTCCGACACCTTTCTCTCGGCCAGCCAGTCGAGCAATTCCTGTTTGTCGATCATCGTCGTCATCCTTTAGTGGCCGCCAGTCGGCGGCGCCGCATTGTTCAGCCAGCCCGGTAACGCCTGGCCGCTTCGCCGAATGCCTGGAAAATCGCCATCGACAACTTGTTCTCGCGCACCTTCCACTCGGGGTGCCACTGCATCGCAAGCGTGAACCCCGGCGAGTCGCGCACGACGAACGCTTCCACGAGTCCGTCAGGCGCAGTGGCTTCGACGTCCAGCGCGTCAGCGAGAACCTCAACGCCCTGCGAGTGCAGCGAATTGACCTTTGCTTCGTGGTGCCCGCTCAAACGTTCGAGGAGGCCACCTGGCGTGAAACGAACGTAATGGGCTGGCGCGTACTGAATGTCGAGTTCGGCACCCTTGTCCTCGCGATGGTCGTTCCGACCCTCGGCCTCGTGGACGTGCTGATAGAGCGTGCCGCCGAACGAGACGTTCATCTCCTGGAACCCGCGGCAGGTTGCGATCAGCGGCAGGCCCGCCTTGACGGCAGCCGGGATCAGCGTAAACGCCACCTGGTCCCGTTCCGGGTCGTGCATCGTGCCAGGGCGGCTAGGCGTGCCGTCGTAGTGTTTCGGCTCGACGTTTGACGGACTTCCCGTCAGCAGCAGTCCATCGACGCGAGCGAGTATTTCTCCGACGTCGAATTCCTCGCCCAGCACGGGCACCGCAACCGGATAGCAACCGGCACCGTGCACGATGGCGGTGAGATATTTCTCGCCGACCATGTGAAACGGATGCGGCCCGACGTTTCGGCGGTCGCATATGACGCCGATCAATGGACGCTTGATACGCATGAACCTACGTTGCCAGAGGGCCACGCAGGCCGCTACTCCCCCCTTGATGTAACAGGGAATTGGCTGATTGGCAGAGGGGGAATATGTCCCGTTCCGCGCAGGCGCCGGGATTCTGTCAGGTGCTGCCTGACACCGAAAACAGCTCGCGATTCACGAGCCAGTGCACGCAGATGCTGAGTGCGCAGCGAGGACGAACCACAGTAACGCGAAGACACCGATCATCGACCCCGTGAGATCGGGTGTCGCCCCCGCAGCAGCCAGGACCGCCGCAACCGGGTCGCTGGCCACATGGCATCATGCACCGATGCTCAGCGGGATGATGTCGCCTGGTGGCTTCGTAGTACTGGCCATCGCAGCCAGCTGGGCCTGCTGGCTGCCGGCCGCATATGGTGGTGAGTGGTTCCAGGCCCAGCGCGACTGGCTGCTGCCGCTCGGTTGGTTCGCGCCGCTGATCGCACTGCTCATCCAGCTTGCGCGACCGTCCTGCGTTGACGCGCGCAGGACATTACTGAGCCGCTACAGCGAACCACGACGCCTGCTGTCGCTCGCCGGCGCATTGAGCGTACTGGTGCCCGGCGCGGTTGCAGCACTGTCGATTGCCACCTACGCGTGGCTGGGCGGGATCATCCTGCCGACGTTGCCTGCGGCCGACTTTGCGCCGGTTTTCCTGGCGGCGCTGCTGCTGAATGGCCTGCCCGAGGAGATCGCCTGGCGCGGCCATGCCCTGCCTCTTGCCCTGGCGCGATGGGACGCACTGACTGCCGCCGTGCTGGTCGGTCTCGCATGGAACATCTGGCAGCTGCCGCTGTTCGCGCTGTCGGGAACCGTGCAATGGGCGATCGAGATCGGATCGGCAGAGCATTTCCTCTATGCGACGCAGGGCATGGCCGAGTCGCTCGTGCTCTGCGCGCTTTACCGCATGAGCGGCAGCGCCTGGACCGCGCTCGCCTACCGCGCGGTAACCTGCTTCGCCGGTGAGCTGTGGCAGCTGCCGCTCGGCGCGGAACTGCACCGGGCGCTATGGACGATCGCCGCAGCGGTGCTGGTGCTCGCCAGGCCGGCAGCGTTCTCGATGGAGGGCGAGGCGCAGCGCAGGTCGCCGCAGGGCTCAACGCCCGGATGACCAGCCCGGCTGCTCGACACGCACGACCCGCAGATCGCGAGTCATGCGGACGGCATCCTCGATGCGATCGTAGTAGCCCGGCAGCACGTCGACTTCCGAGTAGCCAAGGGCTCTGTAGAAGCGCCGCGCAACCTTGTTGGTGGCGCGTACCTCGAGATGGATTTCGTAGGTCCCGGCAGTAAGCGCAGTGGCTTCCAGCCAGCGCAGCAGCCTTTGCCCGATGCCGGCACGACGGAAGCGCGGATCGACGGCGAGCAGATTCAGGTGAGCGGCCTCGTCACCGAAGCCCATGATGGCGAATCCGGCGAGTTCATCGCCACGGCGCGCAACCAGCACGGAGGTCTCCGGATCCTGTATGAGCCGGGCGACACGTCGGGTGTTCCAGGACCAGCCCGGAAGCCCTCCCTCCACAAGCGCGCGCGACATGATGGCGATCGGAACAGCGTCGAGCGGCAGGGCGAGACCGAGACTTTCTGTTCGCGACTGATCGTGCACGTCCCCGCTCCGGCTTCGTTATCGCACGGCGCAACCCTGCGCCGCGATCTCCCTGGAGTTCGACTCTACACCTGCATCAGCGCGCAATGTGCAATGCTGAACATAAGGATTCGCGGTGCCGTTCCGCGCTTGCCTGTCAGGGTTTCGGCGCGTTTTCACGGGCGGGCCATTGTGGCCCCTCGCGACGCTTGCCGATCCCCTTGTCGGCGGCAACCTGCTTGTCGTAGTCGGGATTCTGGCGGCGCGCAAAGTCAGGAAAATCATCGGGCAGCGCTTCTTCCTGAAGGCGCACTCTGCGGAAAACGCGAGCCCAGCCCCCGAGCGGGATTCGGGTGATGGATGGATTTCATGGTCCTGCTCCCCTTCAGCGCTGTCCGAATTCGTAGCCGAGGCGCAGGCCGAAGGTACGCGGTTGCGTCATCGTCACGGTCGGGGAGAATTGCGGCGATATCGGCAAGCCGCCACCCACCGCGCCACCCGCAAAGTCCGGGTTGTTGCCGACCGTTCGCACCGTGTCATCGTCAAGCACGTTGTCGAGGAATGCGATTAGGCGCCAGCGCTCGCCCTCGAGACCGATGCGCCAATCCATGGACCAGTAGTCCTCCAGCGTCGTGAAATTGTTCACGCTGGTGTAAACCTCGCCCTGGTAACGCACATCCATTTCGGCGAGATATTCAGCCGCATCCGTGAGCGGCCGGCGCCAGGCGAGCTGGGCGGCGAAGGCGTGCTCAGGTGCCAGCTCGATGCTGTGGCCGGAATAGTCGATCACGCAATAGTTGCCGGCGGCATTCGGCGGAGTGCGGACCTCGTCGCAATTGCCCTGGATCGCGATCTCTTTGATGTTGCGGGTTTCGGTCTGGTAGTCGTCGTAGGCCGTGTCAAGCCAGGTGTAGCCAAGCGTGACCGACAACCCGTCGATGGGCGCGATCCACACGGTTTCCAGCTCGACGCCGAAAACATGAGCTGCCGCCGCGTTGTCGACCACGGCGATGGGGAAGCCGCCACCTACAGGGAAGATGACGCGGCCAACCTGCTTGTCCGTGTAGTCCTGGTAAAAGGCCGCGGCATTGGCGCGCAACTGGCCTAAGCCGCCATTCCAGGTAGTCTTGGTGCCGGCCTCATAGGCCCAGAGGATCTCCGGCTCGAACAGGAAACTGTCGAACGGCTGGGGCAGTGGCGCTGCTATCGACAGCAGGCTGATCCCACCGGGCTTCTCGCCCTTGCCGACCGACGCATAGAGCAGCACATCGTCGGTCATCTGCCAGTCCACGGTGGCCTTGGGCGTGTGGTAGGTCGTGTTCACCGTGCCCGACTGAGACGGCCCGACGTAGCAGCCGAAGTTGAAACCGGGTGATCCGGGATTGGTGTCGACAGGCAGGGTCATGTTCGGACCCGCGTCGGGGAAGAAATTGCTGCAGGTCGAAACGCTGGATCCGTCACCCGGAATACCTGAGCCTATGAAAAGTTCGGCGCTGAAGTCCTCGTTGACGTAGCGGTCCTCGAGGGTGATCGTCAGCCGGTCGGTTGGTTTCCACTCGACCAGGCCGTACACCGACCAGTGATCGGTGTCGCCGCGGGTGGGAACGCGGTCGGTTGGATCGAGTGCGGTGATGTCGGCATAGATCTGCTGCCAGCTCGAGTACCCGGAATTCAGGCAGCCCTGGCCGGCCTCGGAGTTCCCTTCGACCGTCGAGCAGACGACGATCAGGTTGCGGTTGAGGGATTCACGCTCCTCCTTCCAGTACAGCCCGCCGACCGTGAGCTGCAATGGCCCGTCCCACTCGGTCGCGATGCGCAGCTCCTGGCTCAACTGATCCGTCGTGTCGATCGTGTCGACGTCGTTCTGGCCCAGGATCACGTCGGGACGTCCGTCGGCCTGCCGGTCGAGGTCGTAGCGCTGGTTCATGTCCGCATCGGTGAAGCCCGTATGCGACGTCAGCCGGAAAGACCCGATGTCCCAGTCGGCGAGCAGCGTACCGCGCAGCACTTCGAGGTCGCTGCCGGGATACTCACCGCCGGTCAGGGGATCCTCGCTGGCGTAGATGTCCAGCCCCTTCGTATCGTCAAAACCCCGCACAACCAGTGGATCCGCAGGCTGCGCAATGCCGAGGATGTCGGCCAGTCCCGCAGGCACCGGCAGGGCGACCAGATCGCGGTCGCTGATGATCGCGACCGGCCGGATGTCGTAGTGATCGTCGCTCCAGGTCAGCCGCGCCTTGAGCTTGAGGCTGTCGGTCGGGCGCACCACCAGTGTGCCGGATACCGCCCGGCCGTCGCCGCCGCCCACGTTGGCGCCGGAAGCCGAGTTGATGAACTCGCCGTCCTCGCTCCAGTAGACGCCGTTGACGCGCAGGCCCAAGTCGTCTCCCAGCGGGCCGGACACCATGCCGGCGATCTCATACGAACCGTGTTGCGCGAGCTCGCTGCTCACACGGCCCTCGAAAGCATCACCGGGCTCCGCCGTGACGTAACTGATGGCGCCGGCGAAGGCCGCACGACCGAACAGCGCGCTCTGCGGGCCGCGCACGATTTCCACCCGCTGGATGTCGTTCAACAGCCGCTGGTTGACCAGCAGCGGCGAGCCGGCATTCGTGCCGGTGGTCTCGCTGGTAACGTCGATGCCGTCGATGAGGAACGCGACGTTCGCGCGGCCGCGGGTATTGGTAAGGCCCCGGATGGTGATCCGCTGGTCGTTTTGCGAAAAGGCCTCGTTGATGCTGATGCTGGGTGTCAGCTTCGCGATGTCCTGCAGGCTCCGGACGCCGGATTTCTGCAGGGTGTCTTCCGTGAGAGCGGTGATGGCGATCGGAACCTCCTGCAGGTTCTCCACCCGGTAACGGGTCGTCACCACGATCTCTTCGATTGCAGCCGCGCCGGCTGGCACCAGCAACACCGCTGTCGCGAGTAATTTCCTGGATCCCATCTCCCCCCCTGCCGGTCAGTCGTGACGCTCTCGCCGTTTCAGCATACAGCGCGACACCCTAACCGGCGGGCCGGCGCTAAACTAGGGCAACGCCGCACAGGGGTCCGCCATGATCGCCACAGTCCGCTGGCTGCTCGCGCCGCCGCTCTCTGCGGCGTCGCTTCGGCCAATGCCGCCGAGGATCCGCTAGACGGCATCAAGAAACTCGAAGGTACCTGGCTCGCCGTCGATGAGAAAGGCCGGACGCTCGACCAGATCTCTTCCATGTTCCGGGTCACGTCGACCGGCCACAGCGTGATAGAGATTGTGTTTCCGGGCACACCGCACGAGATGATCAATGTCTACTACCGTGACATCGACAATATGCTCGTGCCGACCGACAAACCCGACGTGGTAACGCTCGAGTTCATGGACATAACCAACATGGTGACCATCGATGACGAGCACATGCACGAGGGCCAGTAACAGTGGCTCGAACCCGATCGTCTGAAAACGGAGTGGCGCACCTGGAAGCGCGGCCGGTACACCGGCTCGGCGAGCTTCGAGATGCAGCGCAAACCCTGAGCGGGACACCTGGCATCGACACGAAGCTCCCGGCGACTGTGCTTTCGCTGCGCCGCCGCGTGTGGCTGAGCAGCCTGTCGGTGCCGATTGCAGCGCTGGCGATCCTGATCGCCGGCCGGCTCTCCGGGCTGCCGGTGCGGATTGCGCCACTAGTGGCCCTGCTGGTGGTGATCGGGCTGGTAAACGTCTGGACGTTCAGCCGGCTGCGCGCGCCGGGCGATATTCCGCCGTGGGAGCTGTTCGCGCAGACGCTGATCGACGTGATCGCGCTCACCGGGCTGCTCTACTACAGCGGCGGCGCACTCAATCCATTCGCGTACCTGTTCCTGCTGCCGCTCGCGATATGCGCGATCGTACTGCCCGGGCCCTTTCTCTGGGCGCTGACGGCGATCACGGCAGCCTGCTATTCATTCCTGTTGTTGAAGCCGCTGCCGCTGCTGCCGATGGGAGGCCCTGATTCCCCGGTCTATCTCATCGGCATTTGGGTGGCATTCGTCGCGAGCGTGATCTTCGCAGCACAGCTGATATCCGGCCTGGCTCGCGCTCTGCGCGAGCAACAGAAGATCCTGGGCGAGGCCCGCGAGCGGGCGCTGCAGGATGAGCGGGTCGTTGCCGTGGCCACGCTGGCAGCCGGCGCGGCCCACGAACTGTCCACTCCTCTGGCCACGATGGCGGTAGTCACCTCGGAACTCGTCCACGACTACCCACCCGAGAGATATCCGGAGCTGAATTCGCGAATCGAGATCCTCCGCGGCCAGATCCGCAAGTGCAAGGAGTCGCTTTCGGTTATCTCAGCTGCCGGTGGCGCGGACAGGGCCGAGCATGCGAGACACCAGACTGTGGCCGAGTTCGTCCAGGACGCCGTGAACGAAGTCCGCACGCTTCGGCCTGGATCCGCCATCGGCGTGCAGCTGACCGGCGACGGCGCTTCACCACCGGTCATCGTCGAGCGCACGCTGAAGCAGGCCCTTCTCAATGTCCTGCACAATGCCGTCGATGCATCTCCGCGCGAAGTCAGTGTCCGGTGCCACTGGGACAACGAGGCCGTGAGCATCGACGTCGAGGATCACGGACCGGGCATGAACCGCAACCAGCGAACGCCAGGTGGCCGCCCGACGCATTCATCGAAGGAGTCGGGCCTGGGCCTCGGCCTGTTCCTGACTCACTCGGCGCTCGCCCACATGGGAGGAGAAATCCGTTTCGGGGATGCGCCAGGGGGTGGCGCCCGCGTTTCCGTCCGCCTACCGTTGGCTAGATTCCAGAAGGAAGGCTGAATTGACCGACAATGGCAAGAGCTTTCTGCTCGTCGACGACGACGAGCTTTTCTGCGAAGTTCTCGGCCGGGCATTGGAGAGGCGAGGATTTTCCGCACGCACCGCAACCAGCATCGCGGTGGCGGAAAAGCATCTGCGCGATCGCCTGCCGGACTTCGCAGTCGTCGACCTGCGCATCGGCAACGAATCCGGACTCAACCTGGTGCGCCGGCTTGCGGCGCAGAACCCGCCCGTCGCCACGGTAGTACTCACGGGTTACGGCAGCATCGCCACTGCGGTCGAGGCCATCAAGATCGGCGCGGCCCATTACCTGGCGAAACCCGTGGAAGTTGACGAAATACTCGCCGCACTCCGGCATACACCCCTGCCGCGCGATGCCATTCCTGCAACGCAGCCCAAGCCGCTGTCGGTCAGGCGCGCCGAATGGGAACACATTCAACGTGTACTGACGGAATACGCGGGTAATATTTCCGCTGCCGCCCGCGCGCTGGGCATCCATCGGCGTACGTTGCAGCGGAAGCTGCGGAAGCGGCCCGTCCGGGGCTGAGGGCGGCAGGCCGTCGAAGGAGCGGCACGCCTATGAGGCAGACTCTGCTGGCTGCGACCGCGCTGCTGGTCCTGGGCTCGCCCCTTCGCGCCCATGATCTGCCCATGCAATATTTCCGGGCTGATTCGCTGGCCCAGATCACCGACATCCGCAGTGGTCGTGCGTTCATCATGTTTTTCTGGGCCGCGGACTGCAGCGTCTGCACGGAGCAGCTTGCGCTGCTTCGCGATCTCTCGCGCATGACGCCTCGCGTGCCGCTGATCATCGTGTCCACCGATGGCGCGGCTGCCCGCAGCGCCGGCCATGTGCTGGAGGAATACGGGCTCGACAAGGAGGACCTCTGGACCTTCGAAGTCGCCGGTTCGGCGGCGATCCGCAAGTCCATCGATCCGAAGTGGGACGGGAAGCTGCCGCGCACCTACCTCTACGACGCCTCACATGCCCGGCAGGGCATAACCGGACGGCTCGACCGAGGTCAGCTGGATGGCTGGGTGAGGCAGGTCAACGCGATGCACTGACCAGCCGGTCAGAGGAAATACTCGTGGCCGTGCGCACCGTGGGGGTGATTGTGTTCGCCATGGTCATGATCACCGTGCGTGCGGCCCGCCTGGGAAGGGTTGCCGACCGCCAATCCCAGGCTGAATGCCGCCATGGCAGGCAGGTGCGACATCGCGGCAGCTCGCACCCCCTCTGCCAGACGCGCGACATCGGCAGCCTGAAGCACGGGATCAACCAGCAGCTCCGCTTCCGCATGCAGGCGGTGCCCTACCCAGCGTGCGCGAACATTGGCGAGCCCGCGAACGCCTTCCACATGCTCTGCGGCATGATGCAGCTCACCGATGATTTCCGGCTCAACACCGTCGAGCATCCTCGAGAACACCGCCCTCGCTGACTGCCAGACGATGCCGAAGATCAAGGCCGTGATGATCAGTCCGACGATCGGATCAGCCAGCGGGAATCCCAGCCAGACGCCGAGCGCTCCCAGCACCACGGCGAGACTGGTGAGACCGTCGACGCGCGCGTGGTAGCCGTCGGCAATCAGTGCGGCGCTCTGGATCTCGCGGCCGACGCGGATGCGGAATACGGCGACGATCTCGTTGCCGACGAAACCGACGATACCTGCGACGGCCACGGCGCCCAGCCAGGAAATGTCCTGCGGGTTGATCAGACGATCGATTGCCTGCCAGCCAGCAACGACGGCGCTGAACAGGATCAGCGCGACAACGACGACACCCGCCAGGTCCTCCACCCGGCCGTAGCCGTAGGTGAAGCGCCCGTTCGGCTTGCGACGCGCGAACCAGAAGGCTATGTAGAGCGGGATCGCAGTCGACGCATCCCCGACGTTATGGATGGTGTCGGCCAGCAACGCCACGCTGCCGGATAACCAGACGACGATCATCTGGATGATGGCCGTGATGGCCAGCCCGATGAACGACCACTTGATCGCCCAGATGCCGCGCTCGGTTGTCGCGATGCTCGGGTCCACGACCCCGTGGGTGTGGCCGTGCCCGCCACTGTCGTGGTCATGGCCGTGGCCATGAGCCGAGTGCCCATGCAGTCCGAATCCGAGCCAGTCGAGCGCCGCCCTGATCATGGGGTCTCCCGGTTTCGCCCTGTGCTCAAAGATAGCGGGTGATTTTCTTGAACTGCTCGATGGTCGCGCGCTGGTCGCGCGTCGTCGGGCCCATGGCCGCTTCCAGGCAGTGCTCGACGTGGTCGTGAATCAGGACCGACTTGGCGCCCTCCACGGCCTTCACGACGGCCTGCAGCTGCTGGGCGATGTCGAGGCAGTCGCGGCCACTGTCGATCATCGCGACGATCGTCTGCAGGTGGCCGCCGGCGCGCTTCAGGCGGTTGACGACCTCGGCATGGGATTCATGGACATGAGCCGCAGGCATGGGACGCGGTCTGGCAGATACAGCCGGCATGATCTGGCTCCTGACTTTCGCTGACCCGACAATATCCCCTCCCAGGGGATAGGTCAATGACGCTGGTCAGCGCTTGCGGCCTCGAAGACTGCGATTTCGGCCCGGCGCGTCGGGCAGGCCGGTGTGCTGTGTACGGAACGGGAGCGACCTGCCCGGCCGCCTGCGCCCCTCGGCGCCTGCACCGGTGCCGGCAGGCTGGTACGCGGGAACCAGCTGGTGGCGCGCGTTTCCGATGAGATCCGCGCGACCCATGCGGCGCAGCGCTTCCCGCAACGCCGGCCAGTTCTCCGCGTCGTGGTAGCGCAGGAAGGCTTTGTGCAGCCGCCGGATCTTCAGCCCCTTCGGAACACGCACCCTGGCGCTGTCGCGCGTGATGCGGCGGAGCGGATTGCGCCCGGAGTAGTACATCGCGGTGGCGGTGGCCATAGGTGATGGCAGGAACGCCTGCACCTGGTCGGCGCGATAGCCCTGCTCCTTCAGCCAGAGCGCAAGGTTGAGCATGTCCTCGTCACTGGTGCCGGGGTGCGCCGCGATGAAATACGGAATGAGGTACTGCTCCTTGCCAGCTTCCTTCGAATAGCGGTCGAAGAGCTCACGGAACTTGTAGTAGGTACCGACACCCGGCTTCATCATCATCGACAGCGGACCGTCGGCAATAGCCTCTGGCGCAATCTTCAGGTAGCCACCGGTGTGGTGCTGGGCAAGCTCCTTCACGTAGTCGGGTGACTCGATCGCGAGGTCATAGCGCACCCCCGATGCGATCAGCACCTTCTTTATTCCAGGCAGTTCACGCGCCTTGCGATACAGGCGGATGAGCGGCGCGTGGTCGGTGTTCAGGTTCGGGCAGATGCCGGGAAAAACACAGGATGGCCGGCGGCAGGCGGACTCGATGCTGCGGCTCTTGCAGGCGAGGCGATACATGTTTGCCGTCGGCCCGCCGAGGTCGGAGATGACGCCGGTGAAGCCGGGAACGCTGTCCCGTACCTTCTCGATCTCCCGCAAGACCGATTTCTCCGATCGACTCTGGATGATGCGCCCCTCGTGCTCGGTGATCGAGCAGAACGTGCACCCCCCGAAACAGCCACGCTGGATGGCGATCGAAAAGCGGATCATCTCGTAGGCGGGGATCTTCGCCTGCCCATGGGACGGATGCGGACGGCGCTGGTACGGGAGCTCGTACAGGGCATCCATTTCCTGCGTCGTAAGAGGAATCGGCGGCGGATTGAGCCAGACATCGACGTCGCCATGCCGCTGGACCAGCGAGCGGGCATTGCCGGGGTTCGACTCGAGGTGAAGGATGCGCGAGGCATGCGCATACAGCACCGGATCCTCGAGCACGTCGCGATAGGCGGGCAGGCGGATCACGGTCCTCCCCCTGTCGCTGTTCCTGACATGGCGCGCGAATCGCACGACGCGGTGGCCGAGCGCACCTGTGGCTGCCGTGGCATAGGGATCGACTGGCGGATTCAGCGGCCCCGGCTCGTCGATGTTGGTCGAATCGATCTCCGTCCAGTCCGGTGGCACGGCTCTGCGCATGAATGCGGTACCGCGGATGTCCGTGATATCCGCGAGACGTTGGCCGGCATCCAGCCGGTGCGCGATTTCGACCACCTGCCGCTCGCCATTGCCGTAGACGAGAAGATCGGCCTTCGCGTCGAAGAGTATCGAGCGGCGGACTTTCTCCGACCAATAGTCGAAATGCGCGATGCGCCGCAACGAGGCCTCGATACCGCCAATGACGATCGGCACGTCACCGAATGCCTCGCGGGCGCGCTGCGCATAGACGATGACGGACCGGTCCGGCCGGTAACCGCCCACGCCACCGGGCGTGTAGGCATCGTCACTTCGTATGCGCCGGTCAGCCGTGTAGCGATTGACCATGGAGTCCATGTTGCCCGCGGTGATGCCGAAGAACAGTCGCGGGCGGCCCAGCACGCGAAAGTCATCGGGCTGCTGCCAGCGCGGCTGCGCGATGATGCCGACACGAAAACCCTGCGCCTCGAGGCAACGGCCGACGATCGCCATCCCGAAACTCGGATGATCGACGTAGGCATCACCCGTCACGATAACGATGTCGCAGGCGTCCCATCCGAGCGCCGCCATTTCCGCAGCGTTCGTCGGCAGGAACGGCGCTGGCGGCGCTGACTGGCTGGCATACGAGAATATGTTGCGTGCGGCCTGCATGGCGACAATGGTAGCGGGAAACTGCGCCGTTTCCCCGTACCATAGGCACATGCGGCTACTGCTGGCAGAAGACGACCAGATGATCGGTGAAGCCGTGCGGACAGGACTGCGCCGCCAGGGACTCACCGTCGACTGGGTACAGGACGGCATAGCGGCCAAGGCAGCGCTCGGCACGGAAACCTTCGACCTGATACTCCTCGACCTCGGCCTGCCGAAACTCGACGGACTGCAGGTGTTGCGCTGGCTTCGCGGCACCGGCAGCACGACGCCAGTGCTGATCCTTACCGCGCGTGACTCAGTCAACGACCGGATCAAGGGGCTGGACGCGGGTGCCGATGACTACATCATCAAGCCTTTCGAGTTCGAAGAGCTGGCCGCTCGCGTACGTGCGGTCTCGCGGCGGAAGTCGGGACGTGCCGACAACGTCATCGAGCACATGGGCGTCACGCTCAACCCGGCCAACCGTGCGGTCACCCGCGATGGCGAGAACGTGAGCCTGTCGCAGCGCGAATTCTCGTTGCTCGAGGCCCTGCTCGAGCGGCCAGGCCAGGTGTGGTCCCGCAGCCAGCTCGAGGAGCGCCTCTACGGCTGGGGAGAAGAAGTCGAAAGCAACGCCGTAGAAGTGCACATCCACAACCTGCGCAAGAAGCTGGCCCCGGAATTCATCCAGAACGTCCGTGGTGTCGGTTATCGCGTCCGCGCGACGCAATGAAAACGATCAGGACGCGACTGCTGGTCTGGCTGCTGTCCGCGGTCACCGCCGCTGGCCTCTCGAGCGCGCTCACGCTGTACTCGGCGGCGCTCGATGGTGCGGGCCAGGTGTTCGACGAGCAGCTCCAGCAGACCGCGCTGTCATTGCGCGACCAGTCCTTTGAATTCGCATTGCCGCCGCAACTGCCGGCTCAGCAGACCCGCAACAGCGTCCTCGTCCAGGTGTGGACCGGTGCGGGCGTGCGTGTGTACTTCTCCGAGCTGTACCGGGAACTGCCAGGGCTGCAAAGGGCCGGTTTTTCGGATGTGCAGGCCGGTACGTTAGCCTGGCGCGTGTATTCCCTGCCCAGTCGCGGCTACGTCATCCAGGTTGCCCAGCCGCTTGCGGTGCGGCAGCAACGGGCAGTCGCGCTCGCCATCCAGACACTTACGCCGCTTGCACTCATGCTGCCGGTGCTCGGGGCTGCAATCTGGATGATCGTCGGCACTCAGCTGAAACCGCTCAGCCGACTGGCCGACTCGGTGCGCACCCGCAAGCCGGATGCGCTCGAGCCGATTTCCGACGCGGGCGTTCCCGATGAAATCCGGCCAGTCGTTGCCGCGCTCAACGACCTGCTGGCGCGCCTGCGTGCGGCCATCGAGGCACAGCAGACGTTCGTCGCTGATGCCGCTCATGAATTGCGTACGCCCCTGACAGCGGTACGCCTGCAGGTGCAGCTGGCCGAAAGCGCCGGAAGCGAAGCGGAGAAGGAGACCGCATTCCGCCAGCTGCGTTCGGGAATCGATCGCGCTGCGCGACTGATCGAACAGATGCTCGACCTCGCCCGCCATGAAGCAGCGCCGATGCAGATGCAACCCGTCTCGCTGGATGCGCTGGCTCGTGATGTCGTTGCGGACCTGGCGCCGCTTGCCGACGCGCGCTCGCAGGATTTCGGCATCGCCGACACAAGCGCCCAGACGGTCATGGGTGATCAGCACGCATTGCGCATGCTCATCAAGAATCTCGTCGACAACGCGATTCGCCATACCCCCGTTGGCGGTCACATCGATGTCAGCATCGGCTGCAGCCGGGGAACACCGTTCCTGCGGGTTGCGGACACCGGGCCTGGCATCCCGGTCGCCGATCGCAAGCGGGTGTTCGGACGCTTCTTCAGGGCTGCCGGCAGCCGCTCGCCAGGCACTGGCCTGGGGCTGTCCATCGTCCAGAGCATCGCAAAACAACATAATTTAATCATAGAGTTGGATGACGTCCCTAGCGGCCAGGGGCTGAGGGTTACAGTCAAGTTCCCAGCCGTTTCCGCCGTTTAATACTGGCTTAAGCAAGCCGCCGTAGAGTGCGAACCATGGAATACGGACGGTGACTGCAATCGAAGGCGCCTGAGGCGTCGGACGCCTGAAGAACCAGTCACCGCAGCGTCCTCCAGACGAGATGAGAAGGGTAGAAACAAGCCGGGCAATGCCCGGCTTGTTTTTTCGCACCGAAACACCTTGTGAAGTCGAGCGACCGACGCCATCTCGATGAACAAGACATCGCGGCAGTCTTCTCGGAGCGATGCAGCGTCCAGGGCTAAGTCTCGCTTAAGCGTGACAACGTAACGTTCAGCCATCGGGTTGTTGTTACGGGTGACACGCAGATGCAGGCGGGTCGTTCGAAGAAGGTTTCGTTTGTCACCGGCACCGTCGCAGCCATTGCAATCGGCGCGACCGCTATCCTCCCCTCGGCATGGCTTTCCCCCGCCAGCGCCGCAATCCCCCAAGGGTCGCGTACAGCGGCGGCGGTGCCGGTATCTTCTCCCGCCCTTCCGGACTTCAGTTCGCTGGTCGAGCGGTATGGCCCGGCCGTCGTCAATATCACCGTCCAGCAGGAACATGGCGCGGCGAGTCACCGACCCGGCTTTCGTGGTCTGCCACACCCGATGCCGCGAGGCCCTGCGAGAAGCGAAGGCTCCGGTTTCATCGTTTCGGCCGATGGCCTCATTCTCACCAACGCGCATGTGGTGGATGGCGCCGACACCGTTGTCGTCAAGCTGACCGATCGGCGTGAGTTCACGGCGAGTGTACTGGGCAGCGACGAGCAGACGGATGTGGCCGTGCTGCGAATCGATGCCCGCAATCTTCCGACCGTGAAGCTGGGCGATCCGGCCAGCCTCCGCGTGGGCGAATGGGTTCTGGCGATCGGCTCCCCCTTCGGCTTCGAAAATACTGTCACCGCCGGCATCGTCAGCGCCAAGGGCCGCTCGTTGCCGGACGATACCTACGTACCGTTCATCCAGACCGATGTAGCGGTAAACCCGGGCAACTCCGGCGGGCCGCTCTTCAACCTGGCTGGCGAGGTCGTCGGCATCAACTCGCAGATCTTCAGTCGCACGGGCGGTTACCAGGGCGTGTCGTTCGCGATTCCGATCGACGTCGCGATGGACGTACAGAAGCAACTCGTGGCCGGTGGCCGCATGGTGCGCGGCTGGCTCGGCGTCGGGATCCAGCCTCTCAGCCGCGAACTCGCCCAGGGATTCGGCATGGACCAGCCGCGCGGCGCGCTGGTCGCCCAGATCACACCCGACAGCCCGGCGGCGCAGGCCGGTTTGCGTCCCGGCGACGTGATCCTGGAATTCGACGGCGAACCTGTCGGTGATGCAGGCGATTTACCGCCCCTGGTAGGACGGGCCAGGCCCGGCAGTTCGGTTGGACTTGGCCTGCTCCGCGACGGCCGGGAGCTGACGCTCACCGCCCGTGTCGGAGAATTGCCGGTTCCGGATGGTCGTCGGGCACACAGCAACGATCAGGATACCGAGGATACCGGCGGTGGCCTCGGCGTCGCCGTTGCTGACCTGACTGACGAGCAGCGGGATAATTTCGGCCTGAAGTCCGGCGGCGTCGTCGTGACGCGAGTGGTGCCTGGCCCCGCAGCCAGTGCCGGCATCCAGCGTGGCGACCTGCTGCTTCGCCTGGGCAAGCAGGAAATTTCGAGCGGTAAGCAGCTGCGCCAACTGGTGGCAGCAGCGCCGACGGGGAAACCACTGCCGCTGCTCGTTCAACGCGGCGCGAACACCCTGTATCTCGCCGTGACACCGCAGGCACGGAACGGCTGACGCAATCCGGTCAGGTCCGCGCTTCGCCCTGCTCCCACTGGCTCCAGTCGCGCCGGTTCTCGACGACATGCACAAGCGCGGCGATGACCCGCCGATCGAACTGGGCATCGGCCATGCGCTGCAGTTCTGCTACTGCCGCACGCACAGTCAGTCCGTCGCGCCAGGCGCGCGGACTGACCAGCGCAACGAATCCGTTGGCGACCGCGAGCACCTGACCGGCCAGCGTGATGCGCTCACCCGCAAGTCCCTGCGGATATCCGCGCCCGTCCGGTCGCTCCTGCTTCTGCGCGATGATCTCGGTGACTGGCCCTTCGAACTCGAGCCCGCGCAATAACTCGAGGCCGAGCTCGACATGCTTCTTCAACAACTGCTGCTCTTCGGGTGACAGCGGCGCTGTCTTCGTGAGGATCTCTACCGGAATCATGATTTTGCCGATGTTGGCGAGACTTGCGGCCAGGTTGAGCGTACTGCGTTCCTCATCGCTGAAGCCGAGCTCGCGGGCCAGTGCATCGGCAACTTCTGTCATGCGGCGGGCGTGATCCGCCGAATAGGGGTCGTGCCTGTCGATGGCACTCACGAGCGTCAGCACCAGTCGGCGCAGCAGATCAGTCTGTCGCTGCTGTGACTGCTGGACCTCCGTGATATCGCTGAGCACGATCAACGTCGGCTGCCGCTCGCCACCGATTCGCTCCACGGGAATGAAGCTCGCGCTGAAGGTCCGGTCGACGCCGCGGACGGCCATACTGAGCAACCGGTGTACTGTTGCCCGGCGGCTGGCCGACGCTTCGATGCCCGATTGCAGTTCGCGCTTCACTGCAGACTCGACGACGGCAGCGAGATTGCCACCGATAAGGCTGCCGATGGTGGCCCCGACCGCAGCGGCCATCGCCTGGTTGGTGAACAGGACACGCTGATCGCGCGTCACCAGAATAGTCAGTGCATCCAGATTGTCGGTGATGTTGTGCAACAGATCGGTTTGCCGCTGCAGCCGGTAAGCCCGGTCGGCCAGCTCCGCAGCCTGGGCGCGGGCACGTACGCTGCTGCCGTGACGCCAGGCTGCGAGCGCAACCGCCACCAGGAACAGAAGCAGCAGGGTCAGCGCGGTGAACAGGAATCGACGACGCTCGTCGCCGAGGCTCAGTGCCTGCACGGCATCGACCTGCTGCGCCAGAACCCAGTCAAGGCCACGGATCGACCGCGTAACCTGCAGTACGCTCTCCCCGCGGTAGTTGTCGAGCTCGACGAATCGCCCCGGCTCCTTGACGGCGCTGGCTTCCGCGAGATCGGCACGATCAACCGGCAGGGTGCGACGCAGGGGCGCCGAACCGTCCCGCGTCGGCGACAACAGCGCCACGGTATCGCCGCGCCGCTCCAGCAGCAGGGCTTCGTTGTCCTCGCCGAAGGCCGGTCCGCGGATGAGCATTGGATACAGCTCGAGCTCGGCGCTGCGGACGCCGAGCACGACGCCCAGCGCATCGCCCGCGTCCGTCCCGGGAAGGCTGCCCACCGCGATCGCCGCAGCGATGACAGCGCGGTCGTGTTCGTCCGGCATGAGCGCGACATGGACGCGGCCCGGCTGCTCCAGGGCGCGGCGGCCGATGTCAGCGAAAGTGGCGGCGACACCCGTCAGCCCGGGGGTCACCACGACGGTATTGAGCCGCACATCGAGGACCGCCATTCCCGTCGTGCGCGGATTGCTCAGGTTAGCCGGCAGCTGCCCGCCTGCATCGAGGTAGCCGTAGCGGCTCGCGGATGCCAGCACGAGATTGCGCAGATAACCCAGCGCGCCGAGATCGCCTGCAGTCGGCCCCGACTGCCGTGCCTGTTCGATCTGCCAGAGATAGAAACGCAGGGACGCGTTGCCGGCGAGTTCCACCACTTCGCGCCGTTGATTGTCGAGAAGACGGCTTGCAGCGTCCGACTTCGCGTCCGCGACGAGACCCAGTCGGGCCTCCCACTGGAGAAGGTCCCGCTGCCGCTCCTCGTCGACGTAGGCACCGATGCCGGCGAATCCCGCAACCACGAGAGCCGCGAGCGCCAACGCGGCAGCCGGGATGGACAGCCTGATCGATTTCTGCATGCGTCCGCGCCGACTCAGCGTGGTGTGTGAATCCACCAGCTGCTTTCGTTGACCGAGTAAACCGGCGCGTAGTGTACGACGTTCTCATCGGACAGCACTTCGCGGACCTGATTGTCGAGAATCAGCGGCTCACCACCCTGCCATAAGGCGAGCACGGCGTGCGGGACGCGAAGGTTGGTGTCCTGCACGACCACGATGCGCATGTCCTCGCGCGCGTGGCCGAGCCAGGTCAGCGAGAAGTACTTGGTGATGGCGAAATCCTCGCAGTCACCACCAGCGCCAAGAAACTGGCGCGGTATCGCCCAGTAGTCTTCCTGCCCGTACTGTTCGAGATCCAGCACGTAGTCTTTTTCATTGGCGTAGCGATTGATCTCGCGTAGCTGGGTTGATTTCGGCAGCGAGCGAATCGTCCCGAGGAATGTCAGCCACTGGCGCAGGTGACAGCGATTCATCTGTCGCTCGCTGCAATCCCCTTCGCGCAGGTCATCACGCAGATGCCGCTCGAGTGCGCTCAGCCACTGAGGAAAGGCCTGGAGATCGGTCTGGCGTGTCTCGCGGTAGCCAAAAAGTCCTGCCGGCTGTGCTGCAACAGGGCCAAGCAGCACCAGCAGCATGCCGGTGGACATAAAAAGTCCGCGCCAGACGCAGCGAAGTCGAGACATCATCGCTCGAGTGCCCCAAGCCTGACCTTAGTATGACGCAGCCCCTTGTTCCATAATAACAATACTTATGTACAGGAAAGCGGGACTCGCCGGCCTCGTACCTCTCGCCGCCCTCCTCGCACCCGCCAGTTCCGCCTGGGGGGCCGAAGCGGCAGAAACGCTGCAGGGCGATTTCGACAGTGCCATGCAGGCGATCGAAACCGACCGCCTGCGCACGGCACGCCAGAAACTCGAGGCCCTGCTGGCCGGCAATCCGAGCCTGCATCGGGCGCGGCTGGAACTGGCGCGTGTGCACTATCTCAGCGCCGATTTCGAGAAGGCCCGCGTCGAGGCCGAGCGCGTGCTGGCAGATCCGAACACGCCGCCCGGCGTACGAACAACCGTCCTCGCGTTTCTCGCCCAGGTCGGCGAGGACGAAAAGCGGCAAGGGCAACGGCACAGCTGGACTCCGTCGCTGTTCGCGGGTTTCATGTACGACGACAACGCCAACATCGGGCCACGCAACGATGTAGTGGATCTCGGCCCGGTGGCCGAAGCATCCTTGCCACGCGAGGACGTCGCCTGGGTGCTGAACCCCGCAGTTGCCCACATCTGGAACCCGGGCCGGCGATTTTCTGCCGGCGAACATGACGGCAGCTTCATCTGGCAGACCGAGGCCAGCGCCTATTACCGCGGCTATTTCGACGAAGACGACTTCAACCTGGGCGTGCTGACGCTGCGCACCGGGCCTGCCTGGGTCGTGCCCCGCCACTGGCGCGCATGGATCGGGCTGCAGGCAGACCAGATCTGGTTCGGTGGCGACGATCTCGCGCTCTTTGCCCGAGTGAACCCCGGCATCACCTGGAACATCGGGAAGGCAACCGAGCTGACGCTCGAGGGCTCACTTGGCCACCGCGATTTTCGCGATGACGAAAACAGCGGTCGCGAAGGTGATTTCAGTGGCGCCGACCTGACGCTGACGCGTTATTTCAACGAGCGGCGGTGGGCCCTGCAGGCCGGCATCGGATTCGCGAACTTCGACGCCGACGAAGATCGATTCGGCTACAGCAGCCCGCATGGCCACGTCGGCGCGATCGCCGAGGCCTGGACCGGCGGCACGGTCTTCGGTCGCATCGGGTACGCGAACTACGATTTCGATGGCGTCGAGCCTGTCTACGGCTTCGGACGGGACGACGACGAGCTGGGCTTCGCCCTCGGTTTCGAGCATGAGTTCCGCGGGGGTGCACTGCAGAACTGGTCGCTGCTCGGCAACTGGATCTTCACCGACAACGATTCAAACGCCGGAATCTACGAATACGACCGGCACACCGTGAACCTAGGCCTGTCGCGGGAGTTCTGACGCCGGTTAGCGGCGATGCGGCATCGGTTTACATATTGATCGACTGCCATCGAATTGCCGACGCGCAAACCGTGAACGAAACGGGGTTTTGCGGTACAAAGCAGGCAGAATCCAACAAGAATCAGCCACAGCGCCAGGGCTTCGCGAAGAAATGCCCGGCAGGAAGCCCTCGCAGTGATGTCGTTCCAACGTCTCGCTCTCCTCCTGTTGATCGGCTTCTGGTCGATCACGGGACAGGCCGCAAGCTTCGACCCGGACGACCAGGATTGCGCCAGCATCCTCCAGCGCTGGGCGGAGAACCCCGGCTCGGTACCGCAGCAGATGGTCGACCTGTGCAAGGAAAACATGGCGAACCTCGCGCCCGCAGCCGGTCCGACCGCCACGCCGACCGCAAGCGCCGCCACGGATCCCTGCAGCGGACCTGACGCCGCGAATTCAGTCCTGTGCTGGGGCCCCTGGTCCAGCCTCGCACCGGCAGCCGGACCCGCTGTCGCATCGCTCGATTTCCCTGACTTCGAGGGCGACTGCGAGAACGGCAACGAACTCGACGGCCGCTGCACGCCCCTGCTGGCTGACTCGCCCCCGATCCTCGAAGGCTGTACACCGGGTGCGCCCTGCGGTTTCGCCACCATCGTGGACGGCGTGACCAGCAGCGCCGACGTCGAGGACACGCAGTTCCTGCGCTTCGATCTCGACCCGAAAGGCCGGTCCTTCACCATCGATCCGAACGGCACCAACGAGATCGGGTCCGTGCCCATGTCGACCAATGTCCAGACACACCGCGACGGCTACGAGAACATGCGTTCGACTGGCGTCCTTGGCGAGGAGCAGTCGCGCATCGTCGCGCGGGTGATCCGCGACGAGGAAGACACGATCGAACTCGCTGCGGATGTCTGGGGCCACGGCAATCGTGTCACGGGCAGTGCGAATTCGGGTTACTTCGCCTGGGGCACGGCCACATCGATCTCCGGGCTCAATCTGCTCAATGGCAACGGAATCTCCGTTTCGTTTACCGGCCCGATGTCGGTCGATAACGGCACCATCGGCAGCGTCACTGTGGACTTCGGCAGCCGCCCGATCTGGGAAGGCAACTGGGAAAATGCCGCTGACGCCTGGTCGTTCAGCGCAGGCGGTTCCGTCGACGGCGTGAACTTCATCTCGCAACCGGGCCAATTCAGCGCTAACGTGCAGACTGGCGTCGTGCAGGGTGCGTTGCTCGGCGAGCCTGGCCGCATGGGGATAACCCATATCATCGACGTGACGCTCGACGGCGTCGGCCACATCGAGGACGTCGGCCTGCTGCGTGAGATCGTCGCAGCCCCCGGTATCGCGCCGTGACGCTGCAGGCTGTGAACATGAAATCCATCAGGCAGGCGGGAATCTGCATGGCACTGGCGCTGGCAGCGACCACCGCGCAGGCTGCGACCATCGCGTTGCTGCCATCGTCCGCCACTGTTGCGCAGGGTGCCGCGTTTACCGTTGACCTGAACCTGGATGCCAGCGATGCGCCCGGAGCCCATCCGGGCCTTTACGGCGGGCAGATCGTTCTGGACTTCGATCCGGGGCAGCTCCAGTACACGGGTTTCACGCTGGCAAACGGCGTAAGTTTCTTCAGCGCACCGGTCGTCGGCTCGAGCGGCGACCGCACGACGATCACGCTGGGATTCGACAACGCTGCCGATACAGGCCGCGTCGGCACGTTTTCATTCACGACCCTCCCATCTGCCGGCACGACGGCAACGCTCAACATCGAGGACTCCGACCAGTTCTTCGGCACCTTCGTGAGCTATACGCCGACCTACCAGCCGTTCTATCCGACGTTCGTCGATACGTCCGTGCAGGTGGTGCCGCTGCCCGGCGCAGCAGTGCTGTTCCTGACGGCACTTGGCGTCGCCGCGACCCGCGCACGCAGGCTGGTCATAGCCCGAATCGGCGCGTGAGCGGCCCGGCTTACGGCCGGCTGCTGCATCAGGCACTGCTCGCCGCGCTGACATCCGCGGCGTTCGCCGGCTGCGCCTCAGCCGGACTGCCCGATCCCGACTGGCACATAGCGGCGCCTGCCGCGGCAACCGAGCCCGCACATGCCGAATACCACGCGCTGTCCCGCGCGCTCGTGCTCGAGCGCGCGCGCGCAGCGAACGGCGAGCCGGTTCCGGTTGCAGATGGCGCTGCGCTGCAGGCCGGAGTCCGCGACCCGCGGGTCGCAACTCTGCGTGACAGACTGAAGGCCAGCGGCGACTACGCTGCCGAAATGGGCGCGGATCCGTGGTTTTTCGATCGCGCGCTCGATGAGGCGCTGCGTCGCCTCCAGCGCCGCCACGGACTGGCAGCAGACGGCATTATTGGCGAACGCACGCTGGCGGCCCTCAATCGCACTTCAGCCAGCCTCGTCGACCAGCTCGAGGTTGCACTGGAGCGCTGGCGCTGGCTGCCTGCCGATCTCGGTTCAACCCACGTCTGGGTGAATATCGCGCGCGCGCAGCTCGACGTCGTCGAGAACGGCGAGTCCAGCCTGTCGATGCGTGTGGTCGTCGGCCATAGCAACCGTCCCACGCCAAGCCTGACCGGTCGCCTGGATCGCGTGGTATTCAACCCGGAGTGGGCCGTTCCGCGCCGCATCGCGATCGAGGACCTTCTGCCGCGGCAGCAGGCCGACCCCGGATTCCTGGCAACCCAGGGTTTCCGCGTCCTCACCAGCGGCGGCGCCGTCGTGGATCCGGCGTCGGTGATGTGGTCCGACCTCGGCCCCGACCGCTTCCCATACCGACTCGTGCAGGCGCCGGGACCCGGCAACAGCCTCGGTCGTATCAAGATCGCCTTCGACAACGAGCACGACATATACCTGCATGACACGCCGTCGCGCGGACTGTTCGCGCTCACCACCCGCTCGCTCAGTTCAGGCTGCGTGCGACTGGAGGAGCCGTCGCAGTTTGCGACCTACCTCCTGGCGCGCAACTCGGCCTGGGATGCCTCGATGACCGCGGCAGCGCTCGCGAGCCCCGCGACGAAGACCATGCGCCTGACGGATGGGCTGCCGATCTACCTCGTCTATATCACTGCATGGACCGAGGACGGCGAGGTCCGCTTCGGGCGGGACCTGTACGGGAGGGACGCGGCCGTTCTGGCGGCGTTGCGGAATCGCCGGACGATCGAGGTTAAACTATAGTTTAACTTTAAGGACAGTCGCAGCCATGGCCACGAAGCCGCTCACCATCGGCGCCCTCGCCCGACGGCTCAACGTGTCAACATCGATGCTACGGTTCTATGAGCGCGAGGGCCTGCTGACGCCCGAGCGGCGCAGCACATCGGGCTATCGGTTGTATCCGCCCAGCGCGGAGAAGACGCTGCTGTTCATACGTCGCGCGCAGCGGCTCGGATTTTCGCTGAACGATATCCGCCTCCTGCTCCAGGGCGGTAACTCGAGGGGTGTCGCATCCGGCGATGCGCTGATGGGCATCGCCGAGCAGCGGTTTCTCGAGATCGAGCGGCGTCTCACCGAAATGCTGGTCCTCCGCCACGAACTGGAATTCTTCCTCGAGGACCTGACGGAGCGGGTGAAGCGTGCGGCCGGTGGATCCGCCGGTCGCCTCTACCAGGAACTGCTCGACCAGGTTTGCGTGCACGAGGTGCACCGCAAGACCCAGTCTTCGCTGACGCGCCTGATGAGGCGGATCGGTTGCGGTCTCGCCGGCGGCGCCAGGGAGAAGCTGTTCGCAGCACTTCGCGGGCGCCATATCCATATCTGGCGGGACGAGGACAGCTACTCGATCCTGGTTGCCGGCAGGGATCCGGAGGTGGGCAGCGCGCTGCGACAACTGGCCGCCAGCGAGGCCGATTGCGAAGCGCACGTCGAACCGCATGTGGAAGCGGCCGATGAAGGCTGGCTGTTCCAGGTCAGGGGCGAGAATGCTTTCCTCTTCGCCCAGTTGTTCCTGGCGCTGGAAGCAGCGGAGACCTGAGTACCGGCGCATTTGCGCGCCGTGCCGGCGCTCGCTAGTCTGTGCCGCCAAGGGAATCGGCCCGCCGGGCCGGGGGATCGGGAGTCCAGATGGCCAATACACCTGCCACCGGCGGTGCCCCGCGCGCCACCGGCCTGAGCCGTCTCTTCATACGCAAGTCTGTCTCGCAGATGCGCGCCGAGCACTCCGGCAGCAAGCTCAAGCGCAGCCTCAATGCACTGAACCTGGTCTCGCTTGGCATCGGCTGCATCATCGGCACTGGAATTTTCGTACTCACCGGCCGTGCCGCTGCACTCTACGCCGGCCCCGGCATCGTGATCTCCTTCGTGATCACCGGGCTGCTCTGCGCCTTCGTCGCACTGTGTTACGCAGAACTCGCCTCGGTTCTGCCGGTCTCCGGTTCGGCTTACTCCTATTCGTATGCCTCCATGGGCGAGCTGCCGGCCTGGATCATGGGGCTGCTGCTGCTGCTCGAGTACGGACTCGCAGCATCGACCGTGGCCGTAGGCTGGTCTGGTTATTTCGTGAGCCTGCTGCACGACGTCGGCATCGATATACCGGCGACGCTGACCGCCGCACCGGGTGTTGCGGTCAGCCTGCCTGACGGCAGCACTGCCATGGGCGTCGCCAACCTGCCGGCCATTCTGGCCATCCTGGCCGTGACGGCACTGCTGGTCATCGGCGTCAGCGAATCCGCCCGGGTGAACAACATCGTGGTGGTGATCAAAGTCTCGGTCGTCATCGCCTTCATCGCGATCGGCCTCTTCTTCGTCAACACAGACAACTGGTTTCCGCTGGTGCCGGAGCAGATACCCCCGCCGCCTGCGGACGCACCCCGCGGGCTCATGGCAGACATCTGGCGTGCCCTGGTCGACGTCGTGTCCGGCGAGAACACCTCGCGCTACGGCATCGGGGGCCTGATCGGCGGCGCGGCCACCATCTTCTTTGCGTACATCGGCTTCGAAGCGGTCTCCACCGCCGGTGCGGAGGCCAAGAACCCGGCCCGTGACATGCCGATCGGCATCATCGGCTCGCTGCTGGTCTGCACGATCCTCTACATCCTGACGGCTGCAGTGCTGGTCGGCATCGTGCCGTACGCGGATCTCGACGACCCGGCACCGATTGCCAAGGCAGTGAACCAGATCGGGCTGCCGTGGTTTGCCGTGCTGGTGAAGATCGGCGCCATCGCCGGCCTTTCCTCGGTGATGCTCGTCCTGCTCTACGGCCAGACACGTATCTTCTACACGATGGCGCGCGACGGCCTGCTGCCATCGACGCTGGCCGTGGTCCACGAGAAATTCCGTACTCCCTGGATCAACACGATCATCGTCGGCATCGTGGCCGCGGGTGCCGCGGGCCTGATGTCGCTGGACGCGCTGGCTGACCTCACCAACATCGGCTCGCTCGCAGCATTCGCGATCGTCTGCATCACGGTGCTCTACCTGCGCGTAACGGCGCCGACCCTGGAGCGACCGTTCAGGACACCCTGGTACCCGCTGACCCCGATACTCGGTGCGCTGATGTGCCTGTTCCTCGTCATGTCACTCATGTCCAAGGATGCGACACGCAATTTCTTCCTGATCTACATGGTGGGCGGGGTGGTCGTGTACTTTGCCTACGGCATGTGGAATTCGAAGCTCGCGCGCGGCGAGATCATCGTTGGCAGCGAGCCCGACCCCGACAGGCCGGCGAAACTCTGACGCGTATTCGCTGCTGCTCAGAGCTTGTAGGTCGAGAGCAGCAGGTTCGTCTCGGTATGGGTAATCCCCTCGACGAGACGGATCCGCCGCAACACCTTGTCGAACTCCTCGAGTGAATCCGCGCGCAGTTCAGCGATGATGTCCCAGCGGCCGTTGGTCGTGTGCAGGGCCTGGACTGCAGGGTCTCCGCGCAACCGCCGGATCACCGGATCACCCGTGTTGCCCTCGACGGAAATCGTCATGTGCGCCGCGATGCGGTGCTCATCCACCTGGGGTTTCAGACGCAGCGTGTAGCCGGCGATCGTTCCGTCGCGCTCCAGCTTCTCGATGCGGTTCTGCACAGTGCCGCGCGCAACCTTCAGCTGCTTCGCCAGCGCCGCCACCGGGGCGCGGGCATTGGCCCTCAACAGGCTGATCAACTGGCGATCCAGATCATCCATCCGCCGACTCCATTCTGAACATTTCGCCATTCTATCCTGCCGTTTTGATCAATTAGTGTGACTTTTTGAGCATTTTTGGGGGTTCTGTATGGCTCCGATGCTCAGCATGATGGTGGCCTTAAGAGCCTGGAGGTCTCCGGCATGGTCAGTTACATCGGCGTCAGCGATATCGAGAGGTTGGTGCGCCGGGTCGGTACGGCCGAGTTCATGGGCGCCCTGGCCCGTGAAATCGAAGCCGACTACCAACGCTGGCCTGCCTTCGAGAAGTCCGTGCGGCTGGCCAGCCATTCCGCCGTCGGCGTGATCGAACTCATGCCGGCGAGCGACGGACAGCTCTATTCGTTCAAGTACGTCAACGGCCACCCGAAAAACACCCGCGACGGGCTGCTCACGGTCACAGCGTTCGGCGTCCTTGCCGATGTCACCACCGGCTATCCGCTGCTCGTGTCGGAACTCACCGTCACTACCGCATTGCGCACGGCGGCAATGTCGGTGCTTGCCGCGCACCACCTCGCGCGCCCGGAAAGCGCCACGATGGCACTGATCGGCTGTGGCGCGCAGGCGGAGTTCCAGGCCATCGCCTTCCACAGCCTGTTGGGCGTACGGGACCTGCGCATATTCGACGTGGACTCACTCGCGATGGCGAAACTGGAGCGCAACCTCGGCGCTGCGGCTGGGCTCGGCGACCTGCGCGTCACCCGCGCCAACTCGACGGCGGACGCGTGTCGCGGCGCCGACATCGTCACGACGGTCACCGCGGACAAGCGCAACGCGGTGATCCTGACACCCGACATGATCGAACCCGGCATGCACCTGAACGCCGTTGGCGGCGACTGCCCGGGAAAGACGGAGCTGCATCCGGAGATCCTGTTGCTGCCGGGCACCCATGTCGTGGTGGAGTACGAACCCCAGTCGCGGATCGAGGGCGAAATCCAGCAGATGCCGGCTGGATTTCCGGTCACCGAATTCGCCGACATCGTCACCGGTAAGGTTGCGGGCCGCAGATCACGGAACGACATCACTATTTTCGATTCCGTGGGATTCGCGCTCGAGGACTACGCAGCCCTGCGCTATCTCCACCGGCTGATCCAGGAAGACCCGCATGGGCGGCGCGAAATCGACCTCGTGCCAGTCCTGCGGGATCCAAAGGACCTGTTCGGTGGTACCGTCGGCGGCGTGCGGTCGCGCATGCGCGCGGCGGTCTGAAGGAGACCGTGGCATGTCCAGGCCAGTCACCCTGATCGGCGCACCGACGGACGTCGGAGCGAGCTGCCGGGGCGCGTCGATGGGTCCCGAAGCCCTGCGCGTCGCCCGCCTGCAGGCCATGCTCGAATCCCAGGGCCGTGCGGTCATCGACCACGGCAACCTCGTCGGGCCCGCCAATCCCGAGGCAGCCCCGGTCGACGGATTCCGCCACCTCGGCGAGGTGACAGCCTGGAACCAGGCCGTTTTCCGGTCAGTGTCGGCGGCGCTCGACGCTGGCAACCTCCCGGTCCTGCTGGGCGGCGACCACAGCCTGGCTATCGGCTCGATCAGCGCAGTTGCGCGACGCTGCCAGCGCGAAGGCCGCAGATTGCGCGTCCTCTGGCTGGACGCTCACGCCGATTTCAACACGCAGTCGCTGACACCCAGTGGCAACCTGCACGGCATGCCCGTCGCCTGCCTGACCGGCCACGGGCCACGCGAACTCGTCTCGCTCGGCGGCGCCGCACCTGTGCTGACGCCTGCAGAGATACGCCAGATCGGCATCCGCAGCGTCGACGAGGGAGAGAAGCGGCTGGTGCACGGCGCGGGTCTCGAAGTCTTCGACATGCGCTACATCGACGAGATGGGCATGCGGCATACGGTCGAGCGCGCTCTTGCCGATCTCGACGCCGACACACATCTGCACCTCAGCTTCGACGTCGACTTCCTGGATCCTGCCATCGCGCCCGGCGTTGCCACGACAGTTCCAGGAGGGCCGTCCTATCGCGAAGCGCAGCTGTGCATGGAGATGATTGCCGACACCGGCCTGCTCGGCTCTCTCGACATCATGGAGCTCAACCCGGCACTGGACGTGCGCAACCGCACGGCGGAAGTCACTGTCGAGCTCATCGGTTCGTTGTTCGGCAAGAGCACCCTGATGCGCAAGGCGTGACATGAGCGAGCCAGCCGTGATGAACGCCCTTCGCAACGCGCGGACGCGCATGGCGCAACTCCACGTCGCGGACGAGGCGACAGTCGTGGATGCGCTCGTGCCCCGGGCCCGGCTCACTCCTGTCGAGCAGGCGGAAGTTGACCGCGTGGCGCGCGATCTCGTTGCGCGCGTGCGCGCCGGCCGCAGACGCGGCGGCCTCGATGCCTTTCTGAGCCAGTATGCGCTCACCACCAACGAAGGCGTCGTCCTCATGTGCCTGGCCGAGGCACTGCTGCGCATTCCGGACGCGGCAACCGCCGACCGGCTGATCCGCGACAAGCTGGAGCAGGCAGACTGGTCGGAGCACGCCGGCAAGTCGCCCTCCATGTTCGTCAATGCCTCGACCTGGGCCCTGCTCCTGACGGGTCGTGTCGTGCAACTCGGCGACAACACCGACTGGAGCGCGATTTTCGGGCGTCTCCTGGCGCGCGGCGGAGAACCGCTGATCCGACAGGCGATGACGGTGGCGATCCGCATCATGGGCGGACAGTTCGTGCTGGGTCGCTCCATCGGCGAAGCTCTCGAGCGCAGCCGCGAGTGGCCTGGCTGCCGCTACTCCTTCGACATGCTGGGCGAAGCCGCCATGACGGCCGCCGATGCCGATCGCTACCTCGCCAGCTACGCGTCGGCCATCGACGCCATCGGCAGGCACCCCGACGAGGGCCGCAGCATCTTCACGCGCAACTCGATTTCCGTGAAGCTCTCGGCCCTGCATCCGCGGTTCGAACCCCACCAGCGCGAGCGCGTCATGCGCGAGCTCGTGCCTCGAGTCGTGGCACTTGCGCGCGCGGCACGCAAGTCCGATGTCGGGCTCACATTCGACGCTGAAGAATCGGACCGGCTGGAGCTGCAGCTCGACGTGTTCGCCGCTACTGCGGGAAGCACCGAGCTTCTGGGCTGGGACGGCCTGGGGCTTGCTCTGCAGGCATACGGCAAGCGCGCCACTGCCGTGATCGACTGGCTCGCCGCCTTGTCGCGGCAGCAGCGGCGCCGCATTCCTGTGCGACTCGTGAAAGGCGCGTACTGGGACTCGGAGATCAAGCGTGCACAGGAACTGGGGCTCGACGGTTTCCCGGTATTCACCCGCAAGTCGGCGACGGACATGTCCTACCTGGCCTGCGCGCGCCAGCTGATTGCTGACCCGGCGTCGTTCTATCCGATGTTCGCCACGCACAATGCCCATACGCTCGCCGCCGTGCACACGCTGGCAAAGGCGCTGCCCGACTATGAATTCCAGCGCCTGCACGGCATGGGCGAGGACCTCTACGGACAGGCAGCCGTCGCGGACGGCCTCGGCGTGTCCTGCCGCATCTATGCCCCGGTGGGGGCACACGAGGACCTGCTTGCCTATCTCGTGCGGAGGCTGCTCGAGAACGGCGCCAACACCTCCTTCGTCAATCGGCTGGCCGACGACGATGCGCCGATCAACGACATCGTTGCCGATCCGGTCGAGGCGATCGCCGCCGCCAGCCCACGCCACAATCCGCGAATAGCGTTGCCCGCAGACATCTTCCCGGGTCGCAGCAACTCGCGCGGGCCGCTGCTGGCCGATTCTGCCGCCAGTGATGCGTTCATGGCCGACGTGCGCAACGCACTCGAGACGATGCACACGGCAAGGCCGATCGTCAGCGGCGATCCGCAGCACGGATCAGCTGCGCCCGTTCCGGACCCCGCTGGACCCGGCCGCAAGGCCGGTGACGTCGTGCTGGCGACGACTGCGCAGGTCGACCGCGCAGTCGCGGCCGCAGCCGCGGCCTGTGGCAGCTGGGACAGGCTCGGCGGCAGTGCCCGCGCCACGATTCTCGAGCGCGCCGCCGCGCTGTTCGAGGTAAACATGGCAAAGCTGGTTGCGCTCTGCGTGCGGGAAGCCGGCAAGACCGTGCCGAACGCAGTGGCGGACGTGCGGGAGGCGACAGACTTCCTCCGCTACTACGCAGGCCAGGCGCGCGAACGCTTTTCGGGCGTCACGTTGCTGCCCGGACCAACCGGTGAACGCAACGAAATCTCGCTGCACGGGCGTGGCGTCTTTGCCTGCATCAGCCCGTGGAATTTTCCGGTCGCGATATTCACAGGCCAGGTCGCGGCGGCTCTGGCGGCTGGCAACGCCGTCGTCGCCAAACCGGCGGAACAGACCCCGCTCACGGCATGGCTGGCAACTCGCCTGCTGCACGAGGCCGGCGTGCCGGGCGAGGTGCTCCACTTCCTTCCCGGCGACGGACCTGCCATCGGTGGCCGGATCGTCGCGGACCCGCGGGTCACGGGCGTCTGTTTCACCGGCTCGACCGAGGTCGCACGTCTGATCAACCGTCAGCTTGCGGCACGCGACGGCGCGATCGCGACACTGATCGCGGAGACAGGTGGTCTCAACGCCATGATCGTGGATTCCACCGCGCTGCCGGAACAGCTCGTGCGCGACGTCGTCGCGTCGGCATTCGACAGCGCGGGCCAGCGCTGCTCCGCACTGCGGGTCCTGTTCCTGCAGGACGATATCGCCGATCGCGTCCTGTCATTGCTTGCCGGAGCCATGGCCGAACTCAGGCTTGGTGATCCGCTGGATCTTGCGACCGACGTCGGTCCTGTGATCGACCGGGACGCACTCGACGGACTTGCGGCACACGCAGCGCGCATGGCCACGACGGGCCGACTGATTGCCGCTGCACCTGTCCCTGAAGGGCTTACCGGCAATTTCTTTGCCCCGCAGGCGTGGCGCATCGATGGCATCGAGCAGCTCGACCGGGAGGTCTTCGGACCGATCCTGCACATCGTTCGATACCGCGCCGACGAACTGGACGCCGTCTGCGCGCAGGTGAACGCGAGCGGATACGGCCTCACGCTTGGCGTTCACAGCCGGATACAGGAGACGGCAGACTTCGTCCGCTCGCGCGTACGCGTCGGCAATATCTACGTCAACCGAAACCAGATCGGGGCCGTGGTAGGCGCGCAGCCGTTCGGCGGAGAGGGCCTGTCGGGCACGGGGCCCAAAGCGGGCGGCCCGAACTACCTCCCGCGATTCGCTGTCGAGCGGGTCGCCTGCACCAACACGACAGCTGCAGGGGGTAACGCCTCGCTGCTCTCGCTGCAGAGCTGAACGAAGTCAGTCGTCCGCTTCGCCTGCCAGTTCGGGGAAAAGCACCGCTGTAAACCCGAACCGGCTGAAGTCGCGTATCCGCATCGGATACAGCACGCCAGCGAGGTGGTCGCACTCGTGTTGCACGACACGGGCATGGAAGCCGTCCGCGATCCGGTCGATGGGGTTGCCGAACTGGTCGAATCCGCGATAGCGGATCCGCGGCGACCGCGGCACGACGCCCCGCATGCCGGGAACGGACAGGCAGCCCTCCCAGTCCTCCACCAGTTCCGGAGACAGCGGCTCGATCTGCGGGTTGACGAGTACGGTCTGCGGAACAGCCGGAGCATCCGGATAACGCTGCAGCCGGTCGAACCCGAATATCACGACCGCCTTGTCCACCCCGATCTGGGGCGCGGCGAGTCCGGCGCCGCCGGCAGCTTTCATCGTGTCGTAGAGATCGGCCACGAGCGCATGCAGTTCAGGCGTATCGAAATCCACGACGCGACTGGCGACCTTCAGCAGCCGTGGATCGCCCATCCGCAGTATTTCTCTGTTCGGCATTGCGGTAGTGGCGAGCTGCTCAGTGTTTCAGCGTCGCGTCAACCTCGTCCTGCTGGATCGCGAACATGCGCGCATACCAGCCACCGAGTTCCATCAGCTGCTCGTGCGTGCCTCGCTCGGCGATGCGCCCCTCGATCATCACCAGGATCTCATCGCTGTCGACGATCGTGGACAACCTGTGGGCGATCGTCAGCGTGGTGCGCCCCTCGCACAGCCGGCGCAGCGCCTGCATGACGCCCTGCTCCGTCTCCACGTCCAGGCTCGAGGTTGCCTCGTCGAGAAGCACGACGGGAGAATTTTTCAGGATCGCGCGAGCGATCGCGACGCGTTGGCGCTGGCCACCGGAGAGGCTCGTTCCGCGCTCGCCGGCCGGGGTGTCATACCCTTTGGGCTGCGCCACCAGCCAGTCGTGCAGGCCGGCTTTCTTCGCTGCCTCCTCGATCTCCTCCTGCGTCGCGTCGTACTGGCCCATGCGGATGTTCTCGCGAACGGTCTCGTTGAAGATGTAACTGCGCTGCGACACGACGGCGAACTGCCGCTGCAGTTCGTGCAGCGGAAAGTCCGCGAGCCGCCGGTTGCCGATGCGAATGTCGCCGGCCTGCGGGTCCCACTGCCTCAGCAGCAGGTTCACGATGGTCGATTTGCCGGTGCCGCTCGGCCCGACCAGCGCTACCCGACGCCCCGCCGGGATGTCGAGCGAGAAATGATCGAAAACCTTCTTCTTTCGGCTCCAGGCCTCGTCGTCGGCGTCGTACTCGAAGTGGACATCGCGGAAGCTGAGCGCAGGCTCACTGGCGCTGACCTCACGATCCCGGGCCTGGTCGCGGACTGCCGGTGGCTGGTCCATCATGCCGAAGAGGCGGCGCGCGGCGATGAGCGAAACGCGGAAGTCGGTGTAATTATTGGCGAGGCCCTGCGAGGTATAGAACCCGACTACTGACACCGCAATGATCGCCGGAAGGTCGATCAGCGGCCGGATAGCGCCCTGCAGCGCCAGCTCCACGCCCCACCAGGCGGCGGCCAGTATGCCAACCGTGCAGAAGATCTCGGAGAGTGCTTTCTGCGTCGCATCCGCGCCGTAGAGCTTGTCCTGACCGGCCTGCATCGTGGCGCCGATGTTCCAGAGCGACCGCGCACGCTCCTTCTCGTAGCCGAACGCCACGGTGTCGCGCACGCCCTGGATGCTGTCGGCCACGAAGGCGTTAACGACGCCAAGCTGCTCGCGATACCGCACGCCGTCGCCACCGAGTTTCCCCACCAGCCACGGCAGCACCACGGTCATAGCGAGGTAGAACGGCGCCAGTACCCAGACGAAAGACGGATGCACAGTCCAGCACCAGGCAAGAATGAAGATCGGCACGAAAATCGCGCTGACAGCCGGCGCAATGGTGTGGGCATAGAACGGCTCGACACGCTCGCAGTCCGTCATCACCCGGCTCACGGCATCGCCCGACTGCAGCTTGGCGGTACGCGCCGGTGCGAGCGGCAACATCGCGTAATAGAACTTGTCGCGGAACTCCGCGAGGATGCGGAACGCAACGTAATGGCCCGTGTAGTTCTCGATGTACGAGGCGAACCCGACGATCGTCCCGACCAGGGCAATCCAGCGCACCTGCTGCCAGATCACGTCCCAATTGACGGTGCCGGGCTGCGACGACTCGACGTAGATGCCGACGCTGGCGGCGGCGATGCCGAGCAATGCGGCCTGGCTCAGGAACTTGATCACGCGCGTCACCAGCGACACGACCATGATGCCGTTGAAGGGCCGCATGTAACGGAGCAGGCGGCGGATGATCTCCGCGTTGCTGCCCTGGGAAAGCCCGCCGACGTCCTCTGCGATTGCTCTCATGGTTTCCGTCCTCAGGCTAATTGGGGCGCGACCGCGCTCGTCCGGCTTTCCATCGCGCGTTTCGTGCGAATCATTCCGGCGTAGATACCGCCGCTGGCGAGCAGCTCCGCCTTGGTGCCCGCCTCGGCAAGCCCCCCGCCCTCCATGACGACGATCCGGTCGGCCTGCTCGATGGTGCTGAGCCGATGAGCTATGAGCAGAACGGTCTTGTCGCGCGTCAGGCGTTCGAGCGCGCGATTGAGCAGAGTCTCGGTCTCGACGTCGATCTGGGAGGTTGGCTCGTCGAGGATTACGATCGGCGCGCCTTTCAGCAGCGCTCTCGCGATCGCCAGCCGCTGCGCCTGCCCGCCGGACAGGGCAAGACCCTGGTCGCCGACCTTGGTGTTCAGGCCATCTGGTGTCGAGCGGATGAAGTCGTAGAGCTCAGCAGCACGACAGGCAGCCACGAGTTCCTCGTCAGTGGCGTTGGCTTTCGCCATTCGCAGGTTGTCGGCAATCGTGCCGTAGAACAGGAACGGATCCTGCGGAACGAGGGATATCTGCTCGCGCAGCCATTCAAGGGACAGCTCCCTTGCAGACACGCCATCGATGAGTATGTCGCCGCTCTGCGCTTCGATCGTGCGCAACAGCAGATTCGTGATGGTCGTCTTGCCAGAACCGCTGCGGCCTATGAGCGCCACGGTCTCGTTCGGCACCAGCGTCATGCTGAAGTCGCGCACTGCCGGGACTTCCGCACCAGGATAGACGAAGGTGACGTTGCGCAACTCGATCGTCACGGGCTTGCCTGCGGCGCGATCCGACTTCCGGGTTCCGCTGCTGAGAATCGGCGCTTTGTCGTTCAGAAACTCGATCACCTTGGCAGCGACCTCGCGACCAAGCGCGCCCGCAAAGAAGAACTCGCCGACCAGAAGCAGGGTCCGGCTGAACTCCAGGCTGAGCAGGACGACAGCGACACACTCTCCCGGCGTCATGAACCCGCCGCTCCAGCGGTAGAGGGCGACACCCATGGCCACGGCCGTTGAGAACAGCGCGAAGCCCAGCTCCAGAAAAACGAACTGGCTCTGTGCAACGAGCAGCAGTTTCATCGTGGTACGGCGCTGCGCCTCGTTGCCGTCTTCCATCTCCTTGCCGCGACGCTCCGCCTGGTTGAACATCTTGAGCGTCGTCATGCCCTGGATCGAATCAAGGTACTGGGCACTGTTGCGGTTCTTCACCTCTTCGTTCCGCTTGCTTATCCGCCGGAAGCCGCGGGCGGAAGAACCGACGAACAGCGGTGTCAGTGGCACGCCGGCGAGCATCCACAAGCCCAAGACCCAGTCGATCCAGAAGATAGCCGCGCAGAGGAACAGCGGAATCGCGATCGCCACCCAGATCTGCACGAAATAGACGCTGAAGTAGTAGTCGAGGTATTCGACGCCTTCCGTCGCGGTATTGGCGATCTCGCCAGTGCGACGCTTGCCTAGTATTCCAGGGCCGAGCCTGACGACCTGCTGGTAGATGCGGTCGCGGACATTGATCTTGGCTTCACCTGATGCGCGGAACTGGCCTGTCCGGAATATCCAGGCAAGCGCAGCCTTCAGGAGCACGAGGCCCGCCAGCACGAAGAACCAGTCGCTCAGCAGGTTGCTGCCCTCGCTGGCAGCGTCCACGGCGATTCCGAGGACGTAGTAGAGGAGGATAGTCGTCGGTATCGAGGCCAGCCCGGCGACCAGCCCGACCTTTACCCACTTCATGGTTGCCGGCGTGATCAGCCGGTCGTCTACGCCCAGCATGTTTCTGCTCCACTGGCCGCTCTCCGGCAACCTGGAATGCCCAGCTTAAACCCTGAAGCCGGGTTCACGGTCAAGCAGAAAATAGGTCTTGACCTTGAACCCGGCTTCAAGGTGGACGATGGCGACTCCGGAGGGCTTTTGCGCCTGCCGTTTACCTGGATTCGCAGCATGAGCCAGACCAGCACGATTTCCGCCGAGACAGGGACCATGCGACTGAAGATCGGCGGCATGGACTGTGGCAACTGCGCATTGACGATCGAGAACAGCATGCGGCAGCTCCCGGGCGTCAACGCCGTTTCCGTGAGCTTCACGACGGAGTCCATGGAAATCCAGGGGACGGTCAGCGCCGGCGATGTCGAGCGGCGCCTGCGCGAACTCGGATACCGGTTGGCCAACGACGCGCCAGGAGCCGCCGCCCCGGTACCAGAGCTGCATGGCGCAGCCGGATTTCTCCACTTCCTCTGGGAGCAGCCCCGCCTTCGCACCGCAATGCTCATCGCGATAACCGTGCTCGCCGGCATCCCGCTTCTTGCCCGTGCGCAACCGATCGCGGGCATCGCGCCTCTCGATCTGCTGTTTGCCGTTGCCGTGTTGATTCCCGGCCTGCCGATATTCGCCAAGGGCTTTCGCGCGCTGATCTTCGTCCATCGCATCACGATCGACCTGCTGATGGCCGTCGCATCGCTCGGCGCACTGGCAATCGGCGCGACCGGCGAAGCGGCAACGGTGGTGCTCCTGTTCACCCTGGGTGAGGCACTGGAGGCCTACAGCGCCGAGCGTGCCCGCGGTTCCCTGCGCAGCCTGATGGCACTGCAACCCGAGGAAGCCACCGTGCTGCGCGAGCATCACGACGAGCACAGCTCGCACGAGGACCACGACCATGAGCCATCCCAACAGCAAACACCGGCGGCAGAGCCGCACTTCCACGCCACGGTCGTGCCGGTCAGCGATGTCCGCGTCGGCGAGACCGTTCTCGTCCGACCGGGCCAACGGATCCCGGTCGACGGTGAAATCCTGCGCGGCAGCTCGTCCGTCAACCAGGCTGCAGTAACCGGTGAGAGCGAGCTGGTGCCCGTGAACCCGGGCACCGCGGTCATGGCCGGCACGGTAAACGGCGAGTCAGCTCTGGAGATTCGCGTCACTCACGCAGCCCGCGACGCAACGATCGCCCGCATCGCGAGACTCGTCGAGCAGGCGCAGTCACAGCGCAGCCCCGCCGAACGATTTATCGACCGGTTCGCCCGCTGGTACACACCGGCCGTGGTCGCCGTTGCGGCACTGATGGTGGTGATACCGGTCTTTGCGTTCGGCGCACCGCTGCTCGATACGGCGGACGGAAGTCACGGCTGGCTGTATCGCGCGCTGTCGCTGCTCATCATCGCGTGCCCCTGCGCGCTCGTCATCAGCATTCCGGTAACCGTCGTCAGCAGCCTGACACGGCTCGCCAACCTGGGCGTGCTGGTCAAGGGAGGCGCGCAGCTCGATCGCCTGGCCGATGTTCGCGCCGTGGCTTTCGACAAGACCGGCACACTCACGCGCGGCAAACCGAAGGTCGCATCCGTTCACACGGGGAACTGCGGACACGACGAGGGGATCAGCGAGAATTGCGCACCCTGCGACGACCTGGTGGCGCTAGCCGCATCCGTCGGGCGTGCATCGGAACACCCGCTGGCGCACGCCGTGGTGACCGCCGCTGCAGGCCGGGACGTCGCGCATCGCTACGAGATGGCGCGCTCGGTAACGACCCGCGCTGGTCGCGGCATGGTCGGCGAAGGGAGCAACGGCGAGCGCATCAGCGTCGGCAGCGCTGATCTCGCTGGGCCGGTGGCAGCGGCCCCACGGCTCGACAGCCGCGCGGAAGAAGCGCGAAAGACCGGTCAGACGATCATGTATGTCGGCCGCAGTGATGAGGTTGTCGGCTACATCGGTGCGCAGGACGAAATTCGCGAAGCCAGTTCGGACGCGCTGCGGGCCCTGCACGAGGCGACGCCTCCGGTCGCTGCCGTCATGCTGACCGGCGATCACGCCCAGGCCGCACGGCTTGTTGCGGAACGGGTAGGCCACATCGACGACATCCGCGCCAGCCTGTTGCCGGAGCAGAAGCTCGCGGCGATCGAGGAACTGCACCGCCGCTATGGCAGCGTTGCGATGGTCGGCGACGGGATCAACGACGCCCCCGCGCTGGCGCGGGCAGATGTCGGCATCGCAATGGGTGCCGGCACGGCCCAGGCCATGGAGACCGCAGATGTCGTTCTCATGCAGGACGACATCTCGCATGTGCCACTTGCCCTGCGTCTTGCACGCCGTTCACGCACCCTGGTCAAGCAGAACATCGCGCTCAGCCTCGGCCTGAAGCTCGCGTTCCTCGTGCTCGCCATCCCGGGCATCACGACCTTGTGGATGGCCGTGCTGGCAGACGTCGGCGCCACGATGCTGGTGACGCTGAACGGCATGCGCGTCCTGCGCGAGAGTTGATGGCGGTACGATCGACGCGTCAGGGCGTTTCCGGTTCGGGTGGAATCGCCTTGGGCTGCGCCTTCACGAACTCATCGAAGTCGTCGGGAACCTGCCGCTGCATCATCTTGCGCACCATTGTCAGCGGCGCCATCGGTGATTCGACGTAGCTGATCATCTTCCACTCCTCGCCCCTGCGCCGGAATACCGCCGTCACGCGATCCCAGCTCGTCATCGGCCGCTGGCCCTTCACCTGGATGGTGAAATCGAGCTGGTAGGTGGCGAAGGCAAGATCCGGGGCGATCATGTGCGCCCGGACCTTGGAGTAATGGTTGAGGATACCGTCAAGCACCTGGACACCCGGGCGCGGATTGAAGTAGGCGCGCAACAGCGGCCAGCCGCGCATGGCGGGATCGATCTCCTCCGCCATGTAGATGACGTTGGGCTCGTCCTTGTCCCACATCCTGAGCAGCGACTCGTAGTCCTGGCGGTTGTAATGCTCGCGGTAGGCCTGCAGCCAGGCTTCCAGCTCGGGAGTTGGATCGGCTGGTGCGGCAGCATCGACCGTCCCGGCCAGCAGCAGGCACAGTACGGCGGTGGTGGTGAATCGCATGGTTCGCTCCGATCAATTCTTTACAGTGGCATCACTCTTCCACGGATCGGTCCCGGGCGCCACAGGACCCCGGTTCACCGTCCGCCTGACGCAACGCCTTTGCGGTAGCATGACCTCGCCCACGCATAAAGGAGCCGCGATGACGTCTCCCGTCACTATCCAGGTTATCTCCGACATCGTCTGCCCCTGGTGCTACGTGGGCAAGCGGCGTCTGGAAAATGCTCTAGCCTCGCGCCCGGAAATTTCCGTCGAGGTGAGCTGGTTTCCTTTCCAGCTGTCGCCCGACATGCCACGCGAAGGAAAGGACCGGCGCGAGCATTACGCAAGCATCTTCGGTGAGGAGCGGTCGCGCGAAATCATGAGCCGCATGAAGGACACGGGTCTGGCCGAGGGCATCGCGTTCGACACACCGCCGGGTGCGCGATCTCCCAACACCCTGTCGGCGCATGTGCTGCTCTATTGGGCATCGCGTTCAGTTGGCATCGACCAGGGCGCCTTGGTCGAGAAATTGTTCGCCGCACACCACTGTCGTGGAGAAGATGTTGGCAGCCCCTATGTGCTGGCCGGCATCGCGGGCGAAGTCGGCATGAACAGCGCCGAGGTGCTGAAGGCATTGCAGGACGGCACCGATGAAAACGTCGTGGAACAATTGATGGCGCAGGCACGCGAGGCCGGCATTTCGGGCGTGCCGTTTTTCATCGTCAACGGGGAGCATGGACTTTCAGGCGCACAGCCGCCGGAAGCTTTCCTGCAGGTACTCGACGAGTTGACACGGAAGCCTGCCGAACCGCGGAGCGCTGCGTCGTGAGCGGGAAGGTCGGAAAGCTCGACAAACCGGAGGAAGAGTGGCGCAAGCTGCTGGACGCCGACCGCTTCGGTGTACTCTTCAACGAGAATACGGAGCGGCCGTGGTCGAGCGCCCTGAATGCCGTCAAGGAAGACGGCACATTCGTCTGTGCGGCCTGTCATTTGCCTCTGTTTGATACAGGCGGGAAATTCGACAGCGGCACGGGGTGGCCGAGCTTCTTCCAGCCCCTGGACCCGGAAAACGTCGGGACGAAACGGGATTTCAGGCTGATCGTTCCGAGAACGGAGTATCACTGCGCGCGCTGCGGCGGCCACCAGGGCCACGTGTTTGGCGACGGCCCGGCCCCGACCGGCAAGCGCTACTGCAATAACGGCCTGGCCCTCGTTTTCGTGCCGCGCGGCCGACCACTGCCGCCACTGCGCGACTGACACCGCGGCGAAACCGCTACCTTCACTAGCGATGGCCGACGCCAAGGCATTCTGGCCGGACTGCTTCACGGCCAAAGGCGTGGCGCCGGGCGACGCCGTCGCCGGCCTCTCGCGCGCAGAGCGATTGCCGATCGAGGACCTGCTGGCGGGACAGCAGCGCCAGCTGCGGTCGCTGCTGCGGGTCGCGATCAAGCAGGTGCCCTGGTACGACCGCGGCGACTGGGCCCGGCCCGTGCTGGCCGACCGGGATCGCCGACCGGATCTGTTCTGGGAGACCTGGCGGCGCATACCACCCCTGTCCAAAGTGGCGCTGCGCGAAGGTCCCGCCGAACTCGAGGCCCGATCCGTGCCCGCCGCGCGCTGGGCGGGCGGGACTACCAGTTCGTCATCACCCCGATGCCCGCCATCGCACGCGGGCCGACAGGGAAATTCGAAGAATTCCTGGCCCTGGTCGAGTGACCGGCCCGGCGTTGCCGGGCAGGTCAGGCACACCTATATCCAGTTATTGACAGTGTCAAAACACAGGCTTAATTTATCAAGATGTTGGAGGCGCGCACCTACGCCATCACCGAGCTGGTCCAGCTGACCGGCTTTGATCGCCGCACTATCGTTTACTACCTGCAGGAGGGCCTCCTGCCCCGGGCAGGTCGGCGCGGGCCGCACACTCGCTACCCGGAGGAATGCCTCATCCGCCTGCGGTTCATCCGCGGCATGAAGGAGCACCAGGATCAGGGTCGCAGCGAGACGATCACCCTGGCTGACATGCGCCGCCTGCTGGGCCGCATCGAGTTGCCCCAGCTGCGGGCGATGCTGGAAAGGAACCTCCCGCTCGAGGAGATTCGGCCGATGCTCGCACCGCCGGCCGAACCGCGGCCGGCTCCCCAGGTCGACCCGCTCGCCCCAGCGACAGCCCAGCCAGCAGCCGTGCAAAAGCCGACTGTGGGCGATGGGCGCAGTTATGGCCTCGCCGATGCGGGTATCCGTAACCGGGACATCCGTCCACCCCGTCCACCGCATCCGGTAGGCGCGCCGCCGCAGGACGACGCGGCAGCGCCACGACCGGGTGCGATGCGTCCTGGAGAGCAGTCTCCCGGTACGGAATCAGCAGCCGATATCGAGCGCGCGATCGGCGAACTGCTGCGGGACCTGGAGATGCGCCCGTCCCTCACACAGCGGCGCACCGCACCTGGCGCCGCTGAACAATGGACCGAGGTGCCGATCACCGGCCGCATTTATCTGTCAGTACGCGGGCTGGCTGAGAACGATGCGCCGCTGGCCGACGCGGTCGGGCGGGCCATGAAAAAGCTGCTTCGCGCCCGCTGAAAGGCCTCAGCGGACGTCCAGGCTGCCGCGCGGCCTTTCGTCGTGGCTGTAAGCGGACCCGGTGATGTCGGCCTGCGTCAGGTGATCCAGGTAGTACTGCGCGGGCCAGCGATGCCCGTCGGACGCTGGCGTCGGCCGCGTCGCCGTCACATCCACGGTCCAGGCCTGCGCGAGTGGCGCGTTCGTGGCGGGCACCGGATCATCCGTATTGATGTAGGCCTCGGCGTAGTCCGCGCATCGGCCCAGATTCCCGGCGCCCCAGTTGGGATTCAGCGCTCCGTCGAAGCCGATCGGATCCAGGAAGGTGCTGACGATACGTGGCGGCCTGGCACTGCTCGCCCGCAGGGCCTCGCACAGGGCCTGCACGGGATAGGCGCCAGCGCTATGCCCGACCAGGTGGAGGACTTCAATGTCGGTCCGCTGCGCCAGGTTGCGACCGAGCGCCGAACCAACCATGCCGCCGTTCACCCGTGCGCGCAGACGCGTGTCGGAGAACGGCGACCAGATGTAACGAAGGACGGAAACATCGGGCGTTTCCGCGGCGAGTTGGGCGAAACGGCGCTCGAGCGCAATGAGTGTCGGTTCCTCCCGGCCGTTACTGCCATGCAGCAGCAGCACCAGCACCCGCGTGCCGGGAGCAACGACCGGGTCGGGCACGGCAAAGGCCGGGGGGTAGCGGGCGTAGAGTTCCAGGCCCGCGGCACCGGCGGCAACCAGCGCAATGACAACGACGATCGCTCGAAGCGACTTACGCATGATCCGGATCATAGCGCCGCCGTCTGCGCAGCGGTCAACGCAGCCGCGGCATCACTTCCCGCGCAAAGAGGCGGGACTGATTGACCATTGCTTCCTGGCGCGCGCCGTGCGGCGTCGGCACCGGCGAACCACCGAGCAGGTAGACATGATCGAGGCCGAGGCCGACGAGTGCCGACAGCCTCGAGTAGCACTTCTCCGGCGGACCGCAGATCGAGAACCAGTCGACGAAGGCATCGTCGATGACGGCGAGGTGTGAGCCTTCGTTCTGTGCGTGCCGCGCCATGTCGTAGCCGGACTGCATGTGCTCGGCGATCGCGCGCAACTGCGGCGGCAGATGCTCGAGCGGTGAGTGCTTCATGCCGGCGAAGTGAGCGACCATCCCCGCGATCATCCGCCCGAGCCGGATCGCGCGCTGTTCGTCGGGATCGCAGACCAGGTTGATGTAAGCGCCGATGCGGATGCTGTCGCGACTGCGATTGATCTTGGCCAGGTGCGCCGTGGCCGTGTCCATCGCCCACTTCAGCCGTTCCGGCGCCGAACCGACGGCGAAGCTGATACGGTCGGCAACCTCGACGGCCATCCGTATCGTCGCCGGGCCGGAACAGGCCACGTCCAGCGCAACGACTGGCAGCTCGCCGGGTTCGATCCAGCGCAGGCGCGACACGGCTGCGCCGCGGGTGACCTCCTCGCCACGCAGATAGCTGCGCAATTCCTCCAGGAAGCGGCGCAGTTCTGCTGTCGTGGCCTGGCGCTTGCCAATGTGCGCTGCGGACGAGTCTCCCCTGCCGATGCCGGAAATCACGCGACCGCCGGACTCCAGCTGCAGGCTCGCAAGGGCGCCGGCGGTAACCGACGAGTCGCGCGTGTAGGGATTGGTTACACCGGTACCGAATCGAAGCCGCTTCGTGGCCGCCGCGACGAGATTCAGTTGTCCGTAGGGGTCCGGACTCAGGCATTGCGTATCGGGACAAAGCAGGAAATCGAAGCCGAGTGCCTCTATTTCCGTTGCCAGCCTCGCCGTGTATCCGGGCGAGGGTTCCATGACGATGCCGAACTCTGCCATGACCGCTCCCTGGCGGGGCACCAGGGCCGCGCCGTCGTCAGTGCTCGCGATGAGCCGCGAAAGAAATCTTGTTTAACACACCCAGCAGCACCGCCGAGACGACAAATGTCATGTGCAGGATCACGTACCACATGATCTTGTCGTTATCGATCTTCTGCGCATCCATGAATACGCGCAGCAGGTGAATGGAGGAAATCGCGACGATCGACGCCGCTACCTTGAGTTTCAAGGTAGCGGCGTCGAGCTTGCCGAGCCAGCCGAGACCGTCAGTTCCCTCGGCGTCGATGCGGGAGACGAAATTCTCGTAGTCCGAGAACATCACCATCACGATGAGGCTGCCGACCAGCACGATGTCGATCATGGCGAGGATCGTCAGCACCAGGTCCGCCTCGGTGGAGGACAAGGCGTGGGTAACGACGTGGAACGCCTCCTGGAAAAACTTGAGGCCGAGCGCGAACAGCGCAAACGACAGGCCCAGGTAGAGCGGTGCGAGCAGCCAGCGGCTCGCGAACAGCAGTTTCTCGATGGTTCGTCCAGCATGGCGACCGTCCGGTGAACGATATCGCCAACGTTAGCGTGCTGATAGTGCGGTCCGCAACTCTTCGTTGGCTGGCCGACACTCGATCAGAGGACCTCGGCAACCAGCGGCTGGCGCTCGATCACGGGCGGCAGCAGCTTGTACATGACCGGCGTAACCAGCCGCGCCAGGAAAGTCGACGACAGCAGTCCGCCTATGATTACCCATGCCATTGGTGAATAGAGGCCGGAGTTCTGCAACGCCAGCGGCAGCAACCCGCCGATCGCCGTCGCGGTCGTGAGAAGTATCGGTACGAAGCGAATCTCGCCAGCTCGCTCGATGGCTTCGTCCAGCGACCGGCCCTCGGCGCGCAGCTGGTTGGTGAAATCGACCAGCAGGATCGAGTTCTTGATCTCGATTCCGACAAGCGCGATGAATCCGACACCCGCGGTGAACGACATGTCGTTGCCGGTCGCCAGCAACATGAGAAAGCCGCCGAGCACGCCGATCGGCACGACCGTCAGCACGATCAGGGTCGAGCGGAAACTGCCGAACTCGATGACCAGCACGGCGAAAATGCCGAACAGCGCGACAATCGCCGCCGTGCCGATCCCGGAAAACGAGCGCGTGCCCGCCTCAGCCTCCCCACCCAGGACGTAGCGATAGCCCTGCGGCCAGGAATAGCGGTCCAGCTCGCGAACCACTGCCGCGGTCACGGCAGCCGTATTGCGGCCGGTGCTCACGTGCGACTCGATCGTTACGGAGCGTTCGCGGCCGTAGCGCTGGATCCGGGTCAGCGCGGCCTCGAACTCGGGCCGGGCCAGCTGCGCGAGAGGCAACGACCCGCCGGCAAGAGTCGGCACCCGCACTGTGTCCAGCGCCGACAGGTCCGCGCGAGTTCCCACCGGCGTACGGACGACGATGTCGTACTGCTCGCCGTCGGTCTCCTTGTAGGTGCCGATGCTTATGCCGGAAACGGCCAGGCGCGCCGCGCGATCGAAGTCGACCGCTGCCACGCCGAGCTGGCTGGCCTTCCCCGGGTCCGGACGCAGTCGCAGGTTCGTGCGCGCAACGCGCAAAGGATTGTCGACGTCGCGCGTACCGGAGACCGAACGGACCAGCCGTTCGATGTCGCGCGAGAGCGCCTCCAGTCGATCGAGGTCCGGGCCGACCACACGCACGGCGATCGGCGCGGCTATCGGCGGGCCGTTTATGAACTCCTCGACCGTGATCCGCGCATTCGGGTACGCGGCGAGCCGGCTGCGCAGCGCTTCGAGTTCTCGCGGCGTCCGGCGCGTGTCGTAACGCTCGATCTGAACGAAGAGTTGCGCGAAATTCGGCGAGTCAGCAACCGGAAATGCGTTGTAGAAGACCTGCGGGTTCGACCGGCCTATGTTCGTAAAGTAACTGCGCACGCCCGCCATGGCGTCAAGTTCACCCTCCACGACGCGAGCGGCTCGGTCGGTTTCGGCATAGCTCGAGCCGTCGGGCGTCTCGATCGTGACGAGGAACACGGGCGTGTCCGCCTTGCCGAAGAGGCTGGATTCCACGACGGAAATGAGTATGACCGATCCGACGATGGACCCGCCGATGATTGCCCAGGCCGTGGTCTTCGGCCAGCTCAGGCAGTACTCGAGCGCTGGGCGGTAATAGCGCTCGATGGCGGCCATCAGCCTGCGCAGGACCGCGTTGCCTTCCGGCCCTGACCCCGCCGGCAATGCCCGACTGGCGAGAAACGGAATGATGAACAGCGCGATCAGCAGCGATCCGAGCACCGTAACGGTCACCGTGACCGGCAGTACGCGAATGAACTTCCCTGCCGACTGCGGCAACGCCATCAGTGGCAGGAAAGCGAACAGGATGGCCGCCGTACAACCAAGGATCGCTGCGAATATCTGCTGCGTGCCCCGCAACGCTGCTTCGGCCCGCGAGTAGCCCATTCGCAGATGTCGGCTGATGTTCTCGACTACCACGATCGAGTCGTCGACCAGGAGTCCCAAGGCCAGCACGAAGCCGGCGATGGACAGCTGGTTGAGCGAGTAGTCGAGCAGGTAGAGACACGAGAGGCCGAACGCGATGGACAGCGGGATGGAAATCATCACGATGCCGGCAGCATGCAACCCCAGCGGCAGCAGCGTAAAGACAACGAGCGCTATCGCGATGGCAAAGTCCTTGTAGAGCTGGCCGAGACGGCGCTCGACGTTGCGTGACTGGTCGAATCCCCACTCGAGCCTGACGCTGCCAGGCAGGCGGGCCTCGAAGTCCTCCACCTTCGCCGCTATCCGCTCCCGCACCTCGATGACGTTGTAACCGGCTTTCTGGTTCGCCGTGACGAATACGGCGCGTTGTCCGTTGAATCGTCCTGTATAGCGCCAGGGAGCCTCCGCCCAGAACACGCGGGCGATGTCGCGGACGCGGGTGATACTGCCGGCGCGAGCAGCCACGACGGTTTCTTCGACCTGGGCCAGGCTTTCGTAGCCGCCGGAAGTCTTGAGCGTGAAACTGCGGGGCCCGAGATCCAGCACACCGGCGGGTACATCGCTGTTCTCGCTCTGCAGGGCATCGATCAGTCGGCCTGGCGTCACGCCGAATTCGGCCATCCGGTCGAGTTCCACTTCGACGCGGAGCTCCCGCTCCGGCACGGCCCAGAACTCCGCCGTGCGAACGCCGACAGCCGTCTTGAGCGAGTCCTTGAGTTCGCGGGCAAGGTCCTCCAGTTCGCGATACGGGGCCGTTGGCGACACCAGCGCAAACTGCACGATATTCACGAGGCCAGGGCTCACCTTCCGTATTTCGAGCCGTTGGATCTCGGCCGGGAGGCTCGACCGCAGGGCATCGATTTCCCGGGTGACCTCGTCGTATTTGGCCTCCGGATCGGTAAAGGCCTCGAATTCGAAGTTGAGGACGGCCAGCCCATCGACGACGCTGGCCTCCATCCGCAACAGATCATCGAGCTCCGCTATGCGGTCCTCGACAGGCTTCACGACCAGCCTTTCGATGTCGATCGGGTCGGCTCCGGGCATGACGACCGAAACGAAGTAACCGGAGAACTTGAGGTAGGGATCCTCCTCCCTTGGCATGCTGACGAAAACGAACGCGCCGAGGACGATCAAACACAGGAATGCCACCAGGGTGACCTGGTAGCGGCGGATCGGGTACTCGAGCAGCTGCATGACGCGACGCGCGTCAGCGCACGGTAGCCTGGGCGATCGGCTGCCCTTCCGACAGGTACAGGGCGCCGTCCGTGATCACGGGCTCGCCCGCCGCTATACCTGATCGAACGGCCACGGCATCAGGGGTAATGAACGCCACGACCAGCTCGCGCCGCTGCGCGACTCCGCCTGCGGGCACGAATACGGTCGCGCGCTCGCGCTCGGCCTCGATTATCGCGCCGATCGGGACGTAGGCGAGGCGGTTGCCGCGCGCAGCGCCGGGCTCGATCGAGACTTTCGCAAGCAGGCCACCGACCAGGGCCAGCTTCGTCGATTCCAGTGAAATCTCGACATCGAAGAGGCCGGTTTCTTCCGAAGCCGCACCCGGTATCTCGGTTACCGAGCCGACCAGAGCGGTACCGGGAAAGGCGTCCAGCATCACACGCGCAACGTCACCCGCGCGCAGCTTCACGACATCGCGATCGGCGAGCCCGGCACGGACGACGAAGCCACCGTCCGCCGGGCCGATGACGAGCACATCCTGGCCCGCGCCGAGCACCTGGCGTTCTTCCGCCCGGCGACGCAACACCACGCCGTCGCGCGGCGACGTGATCACCGCATAGGCACGATTGAACCGGGCTGCGCTCAGGCGCGCTGCCGCTACCTGGGCATCGGTTCGCAGCCGCTCGGCGTCGCCTTCGCTGATCAACCGAGCCGCCCTCAGTTCGTCGCCGCGCACACGATCACGCTCCGCTTTCTCCGCGAGACGCTGAGCCTGCTCGACTTCGGCATCGATTTCAGCCAGCTCCAGAGTGGCGAGTTCCTGGCCGCGGCGGACACGGTCGCCCTCGCGCACACGGATACGATCCACGACCCCGGCGACCTTGAACGAAAGCCGCAGCTGGTCACGAGGCGTAATGACGCCGCTGGTGATAACCGGCGGTAGCGCGGGTCCGCTGGTCACCGCGGCGATCCCGACAGGCCGCGGCCCGGGTGCAGCCGGTGCGGCATCGCCACTGCACGCCGAGATCAGTGCCGCCGCGCAGGCCGTTGCCACCAACATCGCCAGCCGCATCACGATTCCGCTCCTGCAGGTTCGCTGCGAGAGAGTGCGACGCGCGTAATGCCGAGCGCCTGCTCCATCAGGCCCGCAGGCGTCACGCCCTGCGTCTCGAGCACACCGACCTTCAGTCGCGCTATCTGGATGGCGCCGTGCATCAACGCCCAAAGCGAAATGGCAACGGAGCGCACCTCGCCGATCGATGGCGACACGGAGCCATCCTCGATGCCGTCGTTGATCAGGCCGATGATCAGGTCGAAGACGCGATCGCTGGCTGCCAGGCAGGCCGGCAGGTTTCCCTCGGCCTGCGAGGCTGCGCCAGCGCCGGCCTGGAACCTGGCAAGCGCCTCGAAATACACCGGCGCCTCGTCGGCGAATGCAACATAGGCGCGACCGATCGAGAGCAGTCGGTCGAGGCCGTTCGCCTCGCGACCCGCCGCCGCGGCTGCCCGAGAGTGAAACAGGCTGAGCGCCCGCTCGCAGAGGCCGAGGTGCAGGTCGCCGCGATCCTCGAAGTAGACATAGAGAAGGCCGCGGGATAGCCGCGCTGCCCGCGCAACCTGGTCCATGGTCAGGGCATCGAAACCCACCCCCGCCGCCACTCGATGGGCAGCATCGAGGATGTCGGCGCGGCGTCGCTCACGCTCCTCGTTCCGGCGGCTGGTCAGGGGATCCATCGGGCAAGCCTATGCCCGAATTTGACAAATTGTCAATTACTGGACATCTATCAAATCCAGGACCAAAAGCAGCCGCCTCGGCGGAAATGGGGGGCTATTCGAAAGTGCCGCGGACCCGGGGCCGAAGCGCGCGCACGCCGGGGCGAGCGACGGTCCACTCGGCCGGCGACCGTGCCGAGGGTGCCAGGGCAACGGTGGCCCCTGTCGCCACGCTGGCCTTGCGCTGTTGTGCCTGATCGGCGGTGGCGACCGGAGACAGGAGCGATAACAGCAATATCGGCAGGAGGAATTTCATGGAATCTTCCGGGCGGCGCGGCAGTTGCTCGCCGCATTCTAGCGCGAGGTGCCGGTTCAGGTCAGATCACTCCGGCACCAGCCAGCCTGCGTTGGCGCCACCCGCACCGTCGATCGCCAGACACTTCCACAGCGCGTGAGCGAGCGATTCGAGCCTGCCGGTGGCATCCCAGGGCGGATTGACGATCAGCAGCCCGGAACCGCGCATGCCCGGCGCTGAATCCGGGAGAACCTGCAGGTTCATCTGCCAGATGCGGCGAATCCCGGTTTCGGCAACCCGCGACGGAAAGCGCTCGGCCGCCCGATCCCGGATCATCGGATACCACACGACATAGGTGCCCGCTGGCCAGCGCGCGTGGCAGGCGGCGAGCATCGACGCGACACCCGTGAAGTCATCCTTGATTTCGTAGGAAGGGTCGATCAGCACGGCGCCCCGGCGCTCGGCCGGCGGAACCAATGCCGGCAGTCCCTCGAAACAATCACGTTCATGCAGGTGCACGCGACGGTCGCGTCCGAGCGCGCGACGCAGCTTGCTGACAGAACGCGGGTGCAATTCCATGAGGACCAGATGATCCCCTGGCCTCAGCATGGCCTGCGCCAGCAGCGGGGACCCCGGGTATCGGCGGCATTCCTTGCCGCGGTTCGCGGCACGAATGACTTCCAGATAGCGGCCGGTAGCGTCCAGGGACTGCTCCGGCTTCAACAGCCGGTATATGCCGGTCGCGTGTTCCGCGTTCAGGCGTGCCTCGGTGCTGTTCAGGTCGTAGAGACCCGAGCCAGCGTGGGTATCGTACAGGCGCAGGGCGCCCGGCTTCTTCTGTAGCGACTCGATGATCGTCATCCAGGCTGCGTGCTTCAGCACGTCGCCGTGATTGCCCGCATGGTACTCGTGTTGGTAGCTCAGCATGGTTCGGCGGATAATCGCACCCGGTATCGCCTTGCTCAACGTCCAGGCGACAGCGATTTTTCAGGAATTACATGGGTCGAATATTCGAAGTCAGAAAACATGCGATGTTCGCGCGATGGAACCGCATGGCCAAGCAGTTTACGCGGGTCAACAAGGACATCACGATTGCCGTAAAGGCCGGTGGCCCGGACCCCAACTCCAATCCCGCCCTGCGCCGCGTGATCCAGAACGCGCGAGCGGTGAACATGCCGAAGGACAAGGTCGAAGCCGCCATCAAGCGGGCGGCCGGCAAGGACGTAGCGAACTACGAGCTCGTCATCTACGAAGCCTACGCACCGCACGGTGTACCACTGCTCATCGAAACCGCCACGGACAATCCCACGCGTACGGTCGGCAACCTGCGGGCGATATTCAACAAGCACGGCGGCAATCTGGGCTCCAGCGGCAGCGTAGCGTTCATGTTCCGGCGCATGGGTGTGTTTCGCCTGAACCCTGAGGGTGTCGACCAGGACGATCTTGAGCTCTACCTGATCGACCACGGCCTCGAAGAGATGGGCGAGAGTACCGGCGAGAAAGGCGAGCCGCAGTTGCTCATCCGCTGTCTGTTTCCCGAGTTTGGAAACGTGCAGAAGGCCCTGGAGGACCGCGGCCTTTCACCGGTCTCTGCGGAGCAGGAGTACGTCTGCTCGACCGCCACGGAGTTGCCGGAAGCACAGGCCAACGAGGTTATGGAACTCATCGACCGTATCGAGCAGGACGACGACGTCCGCAACGTCTATCACACGCTCGCCTGACGCCCGGGGAAGGTCACGCCACTGGCAGCGTGACAGTGTCCTCTCGCTCTCGCACGGTGTTGAATATCTCCGACGGCGGGACCGGGCGGCTTAAGAAGAAGCCCTGGGCGTAGCGACAACCCAGCGACTGCAGGATAGCCACCTGCTGCTCGGTGTCGACACCTTCGGCAACACTGGCCATTCCGAGATTCTCGACCAGCGTAATCGTGGCGTGAATGACGGCCATGCCGTCCTGGCTGGTTGCGAGGTCCCGGACGAAGGAGCGATCGATCTTGATGGTGTCGAACGGATAGTCCCGCAGGCAGGCGAGCGACGAGATGCCGGTGCCGAAGTCGTCCATCGCGAACTTCACACCCAGGGCCCGCGGCTGGTTCATCAGTTCCTTCGCTGCAGGGTCCCGGATCAGTTCCCGCTCCGTGACTTCCAGCTGCAGGCAGCGCGGCGGCAGGCCGGTCTGCACCAGCGTCTCACGCACGCGCGCTGGGCATCCCGTTCGGCAGCGCGACGGCGCCCCGCATCCTTTTCGCCCTGTGCCAGCCGGGCGCTTCGGCGGAAACCGTCAGCAGGCTCATCGGCCAGGAGCCAGGCCTTACCGCGCGTGTCCTGCGCGTGGCGAACTCGCCCTGCTACGGAATGGCATGATCGATCGGCACGCTGGATCGCGCTGTTGTCGTCCTGGGATTCGATGCAATGCGCGGCATCGCCGCCGCTGCGTGCATGGATCGCAGCCTGCTGTCGGGTGGAGATGGCTCGCCGATTTTGGCGGATGCGCTGATTCGCCACAGTATCGCGACCGGAGCGGCAGCGGAGGCGCTGGCAAAGGCAAGCGAGAAGTCCCTGGCTCCGGAGGCTTTCATCGCCGGCCTGTTGCACGACTTCGGCGTAGTGGTTCAGATGCGTCTGAACACCGCCGGCATGCGCCGCTACATCACCAGCGGCGCTGGAATCAGCGCCCGCGAAAACCGCGCGCTCGAGCTGGATTCGCTCAGCGTTTCACATGAGCACTGCAGCGGCCTGATACCGGGTGAGTGGCGCCTTCCTGAGATCCTCTGCGAGGCCGTGCGACACCGCCATGGTTCGCGCGCGGCAGTGCCCGCCGCGCAGAAACTCGCTGCGCTGGTCGAGATAGGCCAGGAACTCAGCCTGAGCTGCAGATTCGGTTACGGCGCCGAGATGACGAGCGGTGGACTGCCGGGCGAAGCATTGAGCCTGCTGCGGATTCGCGACGAAGTCATTGCCGATTGCCTTGCCGGACTGCAGGGTCGGGTACGGGAGCTCGAGTCGGCGCTGACCGGCTGAAGCCGGACTGGAGGCCGGGGCAAACATCCGCGGCGAATCGCCGCATTCGACGGCGCTGGTCTGTCACCCGGTATTCCGCGGATAATGACGAGTCGGAACGCACCGGCCGGAGAGCGCCGCCATGTACATCAACTTCTGGTATCCCATCGCACTCAGCAAGGAAATAACGGCCGAGAAGCCGTTGCGGGTGGAGCTGATGTGTCTTCCCTTCGTCGCCTTCCGCGACTCTAAGGGCATGGCGCATGTCCTCTCCGATACCTGCGTCCACCGGGGTGGTTCGCTGGGGGCCGGTTCGATCAAGGGCGACTGCGTCGTCTGCCCCTACCACGGCTGGCGATTCGACGGCGATGGGCAGTGCGCCCTGGTTCCGTCGCTCGGCGCCGACACAAAGCCACCGTCCCGCGCCAAGATCGACAGCTACCCGGTGCAGGAGTGCTACGGCATTGTCTTCGCCTTCCTCGGCGACCTGCCCGAAGCCGAGCGGCCGCCGCTCTATGACATCGCCGAGTACGGCACGCCGGAGTGGAAAACCCAGACCTATGTGCTGAATATGGCAGCTTACTTCGAACGCTCGATGGAGAACGGCCTCGACCCGATCCACAACGAGTTCGTGCACCCGATGCAGGGGGCGCCGCTCATGTCGCTCGAGCGCCAGCGCCAGCCGGTGCCGGTCGAAGACATTCCGTGGGGCACCAAGTTCTACGTACCGTTCGGCGAAAAGCTCGAGCACAACACCGAACTGGCCAATGTGAAGTCCGGCGAGCGCGTGGGCGCGGCGGGCTCGTGGCATCAGGGGCCGAACCAGCTGGTCACCTGGATCGACCTGACCAGGACGAACTCCTTCCACCAGTACCTGTTCGAGGCGCCGGTGGATGAAGGCCACACGCGCATCTTTTTCATCAACATGCGCAACTGGCTCATCGAGGACAAGCATGACCAGCGCATCGAGGACGTGACGCTGCAAATCGTGCACGAGGACATCAAAGTGCTGGAGCGGCTGAATCCCGTCCGCACGCCCGACACCAATACCAAGGAAATACTCGTGCCGGGCGACTATGCGGTGGTGCGCTATCGCGAATGGCTGAAGTCCTGGGATGCCAGGGGCTGGCGCATCGACGTCAAGGCGCTGCGCGCGAAACAGGGCGACATCGCGATGGCAATCCCGAGCCCGGGCCGCCGCGAATCGGGCAACTGGGTACTGGACACGGTACCGCTGTTACCGCCGTCGTCCGAGGTACCCGCGATCGCGAGCCAGGGTCGGCGCGCCTGAGCAAACCCGATCAGGGATGTGCCGCGAAGAACGCGGCGGTGCGTGCGTGCGCGAAGTCGGCCTGCTCTGCCCAGCCAACCGTCGCTGCGTCGTCGAAGAACTGATGCGAGCAGAGCGCGAACCCCTGGTGGTTACCGCCGCTCACCAGCACGTACTCCACTGAATCCGGGAGCTTCGAGCGGGCATCGCACAGGCCCACATCGCCAGGGCCTCCACCGCAGGCGCGTGCCACGCGAGCAGTTCAAGGCTGGAGAATCCTCCCATCGAGTGCCCGATCAGGTACCAGGAAGTCGCAGGCAAGCGGGAAATCCGCTCTGCGGCTGCGTCCACTGCATTGATCGACAGCCGCGCAGCACCATGGGGAATGAAGACCGTGTAGCCCCGCGCGGAGAAGAAGGCCCCCGCTTTTGCGTATGCCAGGGGTTTGATCAGCGCGCCGTGCATGATCACGATGCCTTTGCCGCCTGGCGCGTCAGGCGTGAACAGCAGACTCCCATCCGTTTCGACGGTAGTGGAATAGCCCCTGCCCTCGAGGAAGACGGTGGCTTCCGGCAATGGCTGGCCGCTCCGACAAGTATCTTCTTCCACATGTGTACGCCTCCGGACCGACGATTATTGAGGAAAAAAGAAGGGCCGCATCGCTGCGGCCCTTCCGTGAGATCGGGTGTCCCCAACCTCCGGATCCTGCGATCCTCGCTCTCAACCAGCCAGCGAAGGCTGCTCCAGTGTCCGGACGAGATGCGAAGGCTGCAGGGACACCGTCAGAATCTCACTAGACATTGGATCACCTCCTTTTCCTCGTTACGACCAGCCTTGAGTATCAGGTCGCGCGACCGGAATTGGCAATAGGCCCAACGCCGACGGGAATCACAAAAAGACAAACTCCCGCCTGCGAGGCCGGACACGAGGAGCGGCCACTCAGCGATAGCGCAGCCGCTTGCAGAACCGGACCGCGCAGTTGTCGCAGCGGGGCGCGCCTGCCACACAGATCTTGCCGCCCTGGTCACTGGCGAACAGGTTCAGCAGGCGCGCAGCATCGGCGGCCTCGACGCGCGCCTTTTCGCACCACTGCGCAAGTATCGATCGGGTTTCGGCCGCCGCCGGATTGCGATGACTGATCCCGAGCCGACCCGGCCCCACAACGCGCGCGAGGAGTTCCGCTGCGATCGGTGGCGCAGTGCCATCGGCAGCAATGCCGTGGGACTTCAGCGTCGAGCGGACCTGCTCCAGCAGCTCTGCCGGACGCTGCCACGCCAGATTCGGGCGAAACCAGTAATAGGCCTGGCTCATGCCGCCACCGACCATGTCGGGCAGATCCTCGAATTCTTCGCGCGCGAAGAAGCGCTCCTGCAGTTCCGGCGCAAAGAACGCCTGGATCTGCTCGCGATCGACCCGCGTCGGCCCCATCTTCCCGTTGCCCTGACCCGGAAACCGCGGGTGCCAGTGGAGCAGGACGAACTCGCCGTCGGATGCCAGCGCCTTCATCACTGTCGCGCGATAGGCCGGGTAGCGCACCGGGTCCATGTTGTGCAGCAGGCCGTGATCGAGCACGAGGTCGTACTGTCGATCGGGAACCCACTCGGTGATGTCCGCCTCGACGGGCCGGATCTTCACGCCCTTCTCTGCCGCGCGTTGCGCCGTGTAGGCGAGCGCCTTCGGCATGAAATCGAGCGACGTCACGTCCCAGCCCTGGCTGGCGAGATACACCGAGTCCGTCCCGGCGCCACAGCCGATGTCGAGCGCTCGACCGGGCTTGCGCAAGCGGCAGATCTCCGAAAGAAACAGCGTCGGCTCGTCATGGGCCCAGGGCAGATCCTTCCAGGACTTCGCCCAGTCGTAGGTGGCGAAGAACGTCTTTTTCTCGTGTGTCGTCATGGTGATGAACCCACGGTCGTCGGCGATTCGGAGTGCCAGTGTCCCACAGTTCGGCGTCCTCGGAGGTCCATCACACGGTTGGGAGCTCACACCGACGCGTGAGACACTGGGATCGAACTATCGCTCGGTGGCTGGAAGCATGGTTGCGCAGACGCAGATCAACAAGAGCTTACTCCTGTTCGCCCTCTATCTCGCCCAGGGCCTGCCGTTCGGTTTCTTCACGCTGGCGCTGCCGGTCATCCTGCGCGATGCCGGGTTCTCATTGACCCAGATCAGCCTCCTGGGCCTGCTCACTCTTCCCTGGGCATTGAAGTTCCTCTGGGCGCCGATCATCGACGGATACGGAACGGCACGAGGCTGGCTGCTGGGGCTGCAGGTTTCGGGCGTAGCACTGGCGCTGGCGCTTTCCCAGCTGGATCTCGACACGAACTTCGTATTGCTGGTCGCCGCGGCGCTTGCTTTCAACATCATCGCGGCATCGCAGGACGTCGTGACGGACGGACTGGCGGTGCGACTGCTCGATCCGAAAGAGCGCGGCATTGGCAACGGCCTGCAGGTGGGCGCATACCGCGTCGGCATGATCCTTGGCGGCGGCGCGCTGCTCTGGCTCTACTCGCAGCAGGGATGGCGGCCGGCGTTCCTTGCCATGGCGTTGCTGCTGGCGGTGACCGTCGCACCGGTGCTTCGACTCGACAAGCTGCCCCGAGCGGCCACCAGGCCGGTACTTCGGACCCGCGACCTGGCGCTGGGCTGGATGGCCCGGCTTGCGGATCCCACCATCCTGACAGCCGTTGTGCTCATTGCCCTTTACCGTTTCGGCGACCAGATGGTCAGCTCGCTGTTCGGTCCCTTCCTGAGCGACACGGGCCTGGATCTGGCGACGATAGCCCTGCTCAAGGGCACTGTCGGCTCGGCGACGAGCCTTGCCGGCGCGGCGCTCGGCGGCGTGTTCGTGTTCGCTGTCGGACGACGACGCGCATTGCTCGCCGCGGGTCTTGCCCAGTCTGCCAGCTTCGCGTTGTACATCGCGGCCGCGATGGACATGGGCGGGGCGTCGCTGCTGTGGATTGCGACGATCGTCGAAGGCATCGTCAGCACGATTGCGACCGTCGCTCTGTTCACGTTGATGATGGATGCTGCCGAGCCGGATCATGCCGGTACCGACTATGCGCTGCTGGCCAGCGCCGTGGTGCTGGTCGGTACGCTGGCCGGATTCGCCGGTGCGGCACTCGGCGACGCAATCGGTTATACGCAAACATTCGCAGCGGGATCTGCGCTTGCTGCGGCTGGCTGCCTGGCAGTTGTCGCGATCCTCGACCGGCACGCGCCGCAGCGCATCGCGGCAGTCTGGCGCTGATCAGAGCAGTGAGGCTGCTTCCCGCTCCAGCGCGTCCAGCGTCTCGCTGAGCGTACGCGCCGCCTCCGGCATATCCGCCATCTGGAACCCGGCTGGCACGCGCCAAGGGGCGCCGATCACGATCGCCACGCGACTGAACGGCCAGGGCACGATGAAGCGGTCCCAGCTGGACCAGCGCGTTGCGCGACTTGCGGCGTAGGCGAACAGGACGACCGGCGCCTTGCTCATGCGAGCGAGCAGGATCGCGCCGGGCTTGAATTCGTGCAGCGGCCCCTTGGGACCGTCAGCCGTGATCGCAAGCGAGCGCCTGTCGGTGGCCACGACCGTGTACATCTCGCGCAGAGCCTCCGCGGCCGAACGCGTTGAAGACCCCCGGACCGGCATAATGCCCCAGTCCGTCATCATTGCAGCCGGCACCTCGCCGCTCACGGATGGGCTGGTCAGGACGGCAAGCGGCAGGCCGGCGCGCGCCTCCCGCAGCAGCAGCCAGGCGCCAAAAACGTGCATCTGGTGCCAATAGGCGATTACGGCCGGCTGACCTGACTGCCGGAGCGCGGTGAGGTGCCCGGCGCCCTTTACCACAGTTACACGACAGGTGCTCCAGATCAGGCGGAGCAGTCCCTTGGCGAGTGCAACGAGGATGGCATACCAGACCTTCCGTCCGAAGGACATGCGCCGCCTGGAGCGGCTGGGCCCGGCTACGCTGCGAAAGCGGCTTGCCCGCAGGCTCGGCGTGTACTCGACGGGGCTGGAGTCGGATTCGCGGTCGGCTGCCATGAAAGCGCAATCGTGGATGCACGAATTGTCGCACAACCGTCAGTGGCGCATAGAATAGGCGGCCTTCGCCACCGGCGCCGTACTCCAACCCGACCACCCATGAGCGACGCTGCCGTCAGGCTCAAGCTGCCACCCGGGCCGGCGGAGCGCTACACGATAGACGCCGAGCCGCAGAGCCTGCCGGTGCTCGAGCGGCTGACTGCCGAGTACGGCGATATCGTCTGCATCCACTCGAAGGACCGGCCGCACCCGAGCCTGTTTCTCAACGACCCCGGGCACATACGCCAGGTGCTGATCGGGAATCACGACAACTACGTCAAGGGAGTCGGCTTCGAGCGCGTGAAGATGCTTCTTGGAAACGGCATCATCACCAGCGACGGCGATTTCTGGCGCCGCCAGAGAACGATGATTCAGCCCGGCTTCAACCGCAGCAGCGTCGCGCAGCTGTCATCCAACGTGTACGCCTGCAACCTGGAGCTCAAGGCGCGGTGGCAGGACTACGCTGACGCCGGCGCAACGATCGACGTCACCTCTGCCATGAGCCATTACGGACTCGAAGTCATCCTGCGGTCGATATTCAGCGAGGACCTGCCGAAACTCGTTGCAGAGTCGAATCCGTTCGCTTTCCTCGCGGAAGATCCGACGCGTGACATCCGCACCGTGCTGAAGGTGAGGGAACTCGGTCGCGTCATCCTCGCCTGCATTGCAGCGCGGCGGGCATCAGACTCGCGGCCGCACGACTTCCTGTCCCTGATGATCGATGCGCGCGATCGCAAGACCGGCGCCTCCATGACCGACGCCGAGATCCTCGATGAACTGCGCACCCTGATCATCGCAGGGCATGAGACTTCAGCCGGGACGCTCAACTGGTGCTGGTACCTCCTGCACCGGCACCCCGCTGTGATGACGGAGCTTCTCAGGGAAATTCGCCAGCGCCTGCCCGGCGGCAGACTGCGCTACGACGATGTGATGGCGCTCCAATACATGCCGCGCGTCCTCAAGGAGACCCTGCGGCTGTATCCGCCAGTCTGGCTCTTCAGCCGCCGGGCTGTAGGTGCTGACAGGCTCGGCGGGTACGACGTCCCGGTGGGGGCCCACATTTTCATCTCGCCGTATCTGTTCCACCGGAATCGACGCTACTGGCCGGATCCGGAGCGCTTCGATCCGGGCCGCTTTGCCGCACCAGACGCCGACGAGAAAGAGAAGCTTCACTTCATCCCGTTCTCCGCCGGGTCGCGGCGATGCGCGGGCGAGTACTTCGCTTTCGTTGAAATGCAGGTCCACCTGGCGATGATGGCCCCCCGCTTCGAGCTTGCCAGCATCGACGCCGAGCCCATGGGCATCGATCCGGCCATCAATCTGCGCAGCCGGTCGGGCATCGTGATGCGGATAGGCCACCGCCGCCCCGAACAAGCCAGCGCATGAAACTTGCCGCCACCCTTACCGAAGCCCTGGAACAGCGGGCTGCCGGGCCACGCAGCCTGCACTACATTGCCGGCGAGGAGCAGCGGCGCAGCGTCGCCATCGACGCGCTGCGACGCACGGCTCTCGGCGTCCTGAAGCACTTCCAGGAGCAGGGTCTTCGCAGCGGCGACCACGTCATCATCTTCACATCGAGCAACGAGCAGTTTCTCGACGGCTTCTGGGCCTGCCTGCTGGGCGGAATGATCCCCGTGCCGGTGGCTGTCGGCATCAGCGACGACCACCGCCTGAAACTAGTCAGGATATTCCGTCAGCTGGATCGCCCCTGGCTGTGGACCGAGAACGCCCAGATCCAGCGCCTTGCAGAGTACGGACGGGAGTCCGGACTGGAACCGCTGGTGACCGAGGCGATTTCCCGCGCACTCGTGGTCGAGCGGCTGAAAAGTCTCAGCGGATCCGGCGACATACGTACGGCGCAACCATCGGACGTCGCGTTCATCCAGTTCTCGTCGGGATCGACCAGCGAGCCGAAGGGCGTCGTGCTGACCCATGGCAACGTCATGGCGAACATACGCGGCATCGTCGAGTGCGCCAGGTTCAGCGAAGAGGACGTCAGCCTCTCGTGGATGCCACTCACGCACGACATGGGACTGATCGGCTTCCACCTGTGCATGATGGCAGCGGGAATCGAACACACGATCATGGATACGCGGCTGTTCAGCCGGCGGCCGCTCGTCTGGCTGCGCGAAGCTGCCGCGAGACGCGCAACTCTCCTCAGCTCGCCGAACTTCGGTTACAAGCACTTTTTGAAGGTGTTCGAGTCGAAAGGCATCGACCCGGTCGACCTGTCCTCGGTTCGCCTGATCTTCAATGGCGCCGAGCCGATTTCCGTGCCGCTCTGCAACCGGTTCCTGGAAGCGATGGCTCCGTACGGACTGAAGCGCAGCGCCATGTATCCGGTGTACGGCCTTGCTGAGGCCAGCCTCGCCGTGACGTTTCCGCCGCCAGGGCGGGAAATTCAGACCGTGACGCTGGACCGCCGGTCCCTCGCAACGGGCGCCGTGCCGCGCCGCGCGGTTGCCGGTGATAAAGATGCCCTCGAGCTCGTGAAGCTCGGATCAGCAATCACCCATTGCGAGCTGCGCATCTGTGGCGACGACGACGCGGTCTTGCCCGCGGGTGCCGTCGGTCATGTCCTTATCCGCGGCGACAACGTCACTCGCGGCTATAACGGAGCAGTGGCCGCCGACAGCTTCACAACCGACGGCTGGCTGCGGACGGGAGATCTCGGGCTGGAGATCGACGGTGAACTGGTCATCACAGGCCGGCACAAGGAGCTCATCTTCTCGAACGGCGAGAACTGCTACCCGCACGATATCGAGAACATCGTCGAGTCCGGCGCCGGCGTCGAGCTGGGCAAGGTTGCGGTCGCTGGTGCCCGCCGCGGTTCCGGTGACGAGGACGAATTGATCGTCTTCATGGTGAATCGCGGGTCGCTGGAGGACTTCATACCCGAGGCGAACGCCGTGCGCCGCCACATCACCGAACAGACCGCGCTGCAGGTCGCGCACGTGGTGCCTGTCAGGCAGATTCCGAAAACGACCAGCGGCAAGATCCAGCGCAGGTTGCTGGCGAAGTCCTACGAAGCCGGTGAGTTCGACGCCGTGATTGCGGAACTCGACTCCATGCGGCTGGCCAGGCACGACCCGGCGTTCGAAAGCGAGTCCGAGCTGCAGTCCGTGCTCAGGCGGATTTTCGCCAGCGTGATCACAGAACGGAAAGTCGGGCTGGACGATGACTTCTTCGACCTTGGCCTGAGTTCCATCGCTCTTGCCCAGGTATTCGAGCACATCGACGAGGAATACCCCGGCAAGCTCGACATCGAGGATCTGTTCGACAAGACCTCGATCCGCGCCATCGCGGCGCACATCGAGGCGAAGCTCAACGCAGCGTGACCGCCTTGAGGCGGAAGGTGACGCGGCCGACGATCGGAGCATCACCGGTCAGCTGCAGCGGCGCGCGCGTCACGGGATCCAGTGCCAGGCTCAGCGCCCCGCTCAGTCCAAGAAGAGTGACTCTCTCATCGTCGTCATCGCCATCCGGGGATTGAGCGCCTGAAATCTGCAGGTTGAGGGCTTTGATCCTGCCCTTGCGCCGCACCGGCTGGCCGGCGCGTTTCTCCATGTAGTCGGCATTGACTTCGATGAAACCGGCATGCTCCGCGACGACGTTGTGCATGCGGCGGCGGGAATACACCTGCAGCCCGAATCGATCGCCGGGCTTTGCCAGCGGTGCAGCAGCGGCGCCATACACAAGGGCAGTCGCGTCGGTCACTGCACCGGTGCCCGTCAATTTCCCGTACGGCCGCATGCCCTCGCTGCGATTGGTCCATGCTTGCGGTTCCAGGGCTTTCTCCCCGTAGGCAGCCGGCTTCACCGTCCAGTGCCAGGCGCCGATGTCGGTAAATCGCAGGATGCGTTGTCGGTATCGCCGGCCGGAGTCGCGCAACTGTATCTGCAGAGTTGCGGCCGTTGCAGGATCGAGCAACAACGTCATGTCAGTTCGCTGGCCAGCGAGACTCGCAACATTGCGCATGCGCAGGATCCGCTCGCCAGGCGCAACCGGCACGCCCGCTGGCGGACTGCGCAACTCGCCAGCCAGCTGTGATGCCGGCAACTCTTCGAGCGTAACGCGGGCCCGGCCGGTCATCAGAAATTTCGACGCGCCCAGTTCGACGCTGGTCCAGCCCGGGCGTCCGGCGTCGAAGTCCGGCGCGGACATAACGGGAGCTGACAGACCAGCCAGCCCGGCAATGACGACAACGCAGCGCAACAGTGACCGCATGGTGGCAGCTTGACACGATTTTTCGCGGCCAGGATGGGGGGCGGCGTTCATCCGAAACCAGAAAATGAACGAAAATAGCCTCATGGAGACACCATCGGACAGTTCAGCACGGTTGACCGCTGCCGCCCCCGGCAGTTCGGCGGTTCCGGATGAGCGGATCGTGCCATGGCGACACTGGTGGAGCCTTGCCGGCTGTGCCGGCCTGATGGCGGTCATCGTGCTCGCGGCTCCATACAGCGCCGGCGTGAACCTCACGCCCGACCGCGGACTCATGTGGTACTACTGGCAGCGCGCCGACGCCGACGTCTGGTCGAGGCTGTCGGCTTGGTTGCCCTACGCGGTGCACCAGATCGGTATGTGGTGGCTCATCGCGCAAGGCCGCAGTGCAAGACCTCGCTATGTGCTTGGCCTCCACTGGTTCAACGTCTGGGCACTCGCCTGGAACGCTGCGTTCATCCTGATCCATATCGTACAGACGAAGATTTTCTACGACGGGCTGGCACAGGATGTCCATGAGGCCACCTCAATGGGCTCGGTCGTCCTCATGCTCTGGCTGATACTCTTACTCGAGAACAAGCGCCGGGGCATGTTCTTCGGCATCCGCGCACCGTTCCTGGAAACCGCGGGCGAGGCCGTGAGGCGTTATCACGGGTATTACTTCTCCTGGGCGATCATCTACACGTTCTGGTATCACCCGGTGGAAATGACGTCCGGGCATCTCGCGGGCTTCGCTTACATGTTCCTCCTGCTGTTACAGGGCAGCCTGTTCTTCACGCGCTTCCACACGAACCGCTGGTGGACCGTGTCGCTCGAGGTGCTTTTCATCGTTCACGCTGTGTTTGTCAGCTGGTTCATCATGAATCGCAACCAGCCGGGGCCGCTTTCCATGTTCCTGTTCGGCGGCATGGCCCTGTTCCTGATTACGCAGTTGCACGGACTTGGTCTGACTACTCGCGGAAAACTGGCGATTGCAGCGCCGCTGCTCGCCTCCATGGTTTGGTTCTATTCGCAGTACCCGGACACGCTCATGGGCGTGATGGGGCTGCCACGGCTCCCGGCAATCCAGTACCTCGGCGCCTATCTCATGGCTGGAATGGTGATGCTGCTGATTTTGGCGACTCGTCGCTGGGCCCGAAGCGAGGCTGCCGCCCTGTCGGGCAGCGCCGCTCAGGTCAAGCGCCACTCCGCGCCGTAACCGAGGCCGAGCCGGATGATCCGGTGCAGCAGGGCCTCGTAAGTCTCGCCCGCACTTTCGGCCGAATCTGCGAAGTCCTCGCCGTGGCTCAGGTTCGGGTTGCAGTTCGCTTCCAGCACATAGACGCTGCCGTCGGGCTTCATGCGTAAATCCATGCGCGCATAGCCGCTCATGTGCAGAGCGCGATAGATTCTTTTCGACATGCGGCCCAGCCTTTCGTGATCGGCGTCCGCGAGACCGGCGGCCTTGCCCGTGCGTATGCCGTGCTTCCTCTGGTACTTGAGGTCCCATTTCACCTTGCGGGTCGCAATGCCGACGTTGACGTCGAGCAGTGTGCCGAAATCCATCTCCCAGACCGGAAACGTGGTGAGGCGCTCATTGCCGCACACACTCACATATAACTCGCGGCCCTCGATGTACTCCTCGACAAGGGCGTCGGTCTTCGTGCTCTCGTGGATGAACTCGATTCGTTCTTTCAGCCGCGCCTTGTCCTCCACTATCGAGGCCTGGGCGATCCCGAGCGAAGCGTCTTCGGTGGATGACTTGACGAACAACGGATACCGCAGTTTCGCCGGAACCCGGATCGGCTGCCCGCGGCGGCAAATGGCGAACCTGGGAGTCGGTATGCGGTGATACGCGAGAATCTGCTTCGACAGTATCTTGTCCCGCGAGAGCATCATGCCGCGGGGATTGCAGCCGGTATACGGCTGTCGCATCAGTTCGAGGTATGCGACGATATGCTGGTCGTAAGTGATGATGCCCTGGAATTCCTGCAGCAGGTTGAATGCCACATCTGGCTTCCAGTCCGCGATACCGGCCCTGAGATCGGCGAGGTTGTCGTACAACCCCAACGCGCGGACCTCATGCCCTGCATTCCGCAGGAAAGTCATCACGTCGTACTCGGTCTTGAATTCGTTGATCTGCTGCGGCGAATAGCCATCCAGCTTTTCCGGTGGCACGAGACTCTCGTGCGTCAACACCAGCACGCGCAGTTTTTTCACAGCGTATAGCGCTCCCGGCCGCGCCGCACGAAATCGAAGAGGATGCGCTCGAGCAGGCTGAACAGCCCGCGCTGCGTCAACCGAAGCGGACCGGAAACGCAGAGATCCAGTTCCCGTGTACGCCGGATCACCATGCGCATCACATGATGCACCAGGTAAGGGTGCAGCTGCGAGCGGCGTACGAGCAGCCGATGCAGCTGCGGCCTGACCTGCCTGATGAACTGCACGGCAGCAGGGCGACCTGGATGCTCATAGCGCAACCCGAACAGGCGCCTCAGGTATTTGTCGTACCTCAGCGCATCGCTGCGATCGTATTCCTGCAGCTTCCGCCGGTAGTGCTCACGCAGCGTCGTGCGGTCGGCCGACAATGGCTCGATGACGGCGCGTGAGCGCACGGCAGGGCGGGATTCGCGGATCTCCGCCATCAGCTCATCGACGTAGTGGATTTTTCTGAGCGCATGCCAGCTGGCGTAGTCCGTTCGCCACGTCGAGTTGGGCGCCAGCCAGACCGCGAATGTCTCGGCGAAGTCCTCCGTCGGATGGCTTTGTGCGTACCAGTGACCGAGATGCATCACGTGGTTCCGGCTGGTCACCCGTGGCGTGTATTTCGTCGGGTAAGGCCTGGATGGAGATCCGAATACGACACGCCAGCGCTTGCGCCGGCGCAGTCGATACGCGTTGTCCAGCGCATGACCGGCTTCGTGGCGGAGGATTCGCGCGAGCCAGCGTGAGTTCCCGCCCTCCACCTCATGCATCATTCGACGCTCGAGTCGCGCCAGCCGCGGGTGCGCCATGTAGAAAGGAATGGCGATGCCAGGCACGCCATCCGGGGAGAACCACTCTTCAGACAACCAGTAGTGTGGACGGAAGTGCAGGCCGCGGCGCTCAAGTTCTGCGTCGAGGCGCGCCAGGGCGCGTTTCAGCGGATCGCGGTCCAGGTCAAGGCGCAGATCGCAGAAGCGCAGGCCCAGCAGCGCCTCGTCGTCCAGTTTTGCCCACCAGAAACGGGACCGGGTCCTCGCGGCCGGTGACGGCTTTCGCTTCCTGGCAGCTGCCTTCACGTGGCCGCGGCGCGTGGCGCGCTGACGTCTTCGCCGCTCACGAACGCGCCGATGGCGGCAGTGCAAGGGTCGATTCTGGTCTCGCCCGGCATCATCCGACCAGCCGCCCTCACCTATCAGGACTTGAACAGGGCCAGGTGGTCCTGGATGAAACGCCGCAGCGAAATCGGCTCGCGACCCGTGAGCTTCCTGAACGTGTCCGTGGTGTGATCAAGCCCGATCTCGTCGATCTCGCGGAACAGTTCGGCGACTGCTGCCAGGTGCCACGGCTCCAGCACGTTCTTCATCCGCTCACGGAAGACATCCATCGGCATCGGGACGTACTCGATCCTCTCACCGAGCAGCTCCGTGAATCGCTCCGCCACGTCGTGGAAGCTCAGGATTTCGGGGCCGGTTATCTCGTAGCTTCTGCCGACGTGCCCGCTGCTCGTAAAGACCTCGACGCAAATCGCCGCGATGTCGCGGACATCGGCCATCCCGGTCGTGCCGCTGCCCATCGGGAGTGAAAGTCTTTTTTGCGTCTTGATGCTGCCGGCGCTGGCCAGCAGGTTCTGCATGAAGAAATTCGGTTTCACCATGGTCCAGGCAATGCCGGACGCGCGAATGTATTCCTCGACTGCCCAGTGCGCGCGCGGAATCGGCGTCTTCGCCTGGGCGACGGCCTCCATCGATGACATCTTGACGAGATGCTTCACCCCGGCCGATTTGGCCAGGTCGGTGAACTGCTTTTCATTCGCCTCCTGGGTCTTCCCGTTCGGGAGCAGCAGCAGCGCCTTTTCCACGCCGTCGAGAGCCTTTCGTACCACGGTCGCGTCGGCCAGGTCGCCGACGACCAGGTCAACGCCGCCGGCCTTCAGTGCCTCGGCCTTCGCCTCACTGCGAACGATTGCGCGGAATTTCACGCCCTTCGCCAGCAGCTGTTTCGCCGTTTCGCCGCCAGTCTTTCCGGTTACGCCAGTCAGCAGAATCAACTTATCGCTCCCAATAGCGGCAACACGCCGCACATCAATGGTCGAGCCAGCGGCTGAGCCGGTCAAGCATCTCCTTCATCGCGGCGTTCGTCGGGGGCAGTTCGGGCTCGGGCAGGTCGAGGTGATTGAGGGGGATCTCCTGTCGATACTGGTCGAATACAGGCTTCGTGACCTCGAGGGGATAGCGGGGAATCGTCCGACCCTGCCGGAAGGCTGCGATCGGAATTTCGGCCTCGATCACGCTCTCTTCATTGCTCGGATCGTCGGCCAGCACCTTGCCCTTCGGATCGACGATGAGCGAGCCACCGCCCAGGCTCGCCGGCACGCCCGAGTCTCGGGGAAAGGTTATGTTCGACATGGCCGAATAGACATTGTTGTACAGGGCAACTGCCTGCACGTCCGTTCTCGAGAACAATGTGGCCGTACGGAACATGATCTCCACACCGCGCATCGCGTAGGCAGCGAACACGAAAGGATCAAGCTGCACGGTACTCACGGCTATGTTGCCGAACTCCGTGCGCAGCACCGCGAACTCATCTTCGACGCCGTATTTCGAGCGATAGCGATCGCGCACGCTTTCAACCGTCGTGGTCGGAATCTCCTCGCCAGGCGTCAGCCGCAACACGTTGCGCGTCTTCCAATACGCCTTCCTAACCTTGCCATCGCGATCAATCACGGTGTTGAGGCTCAGTATGTGACCCGGCCAATCCGGATCAGTCGCGTAACTGCCGAATATCACGTAGGCGTCGCACTTCCTGGCCAATTCGCCGATGCGCTCGGTTTCTGGTCCCGGTACCCGAATCGTGAACCGGAGCTTCTCGGTCCTCGATCCTGCCGAATAGCCGGTCAGCGGAAATTCATTGAACAGGATGAAATCGGGCTTCTTCCCGGTAGTACATGCGCGGCTTATCCACTGGGCCATGCGCTCGACATTGGTTGCCAGGCCATCAGCGATGCTGGGCGCCTTCTGGAGATTCACTGGTGCGTGCTGCACTACCTTGACGACAACGACGGGTTTCTCGAGCGGCACCACGGCGTAACCGCCGTCCGGTTGCACGAGCGCCGAATTCGCGGCGGTCAGCATCGGCCAGGCAGCGAACAGCGCGTAAGGCAGTTGTTTCCGAGCCTTCATCAGCATCTCTCCGCAGGAATGCCGGCTAAGCCAGCGCAAGCACCCCCAGGTAGCGGCTCTCTATGCCGAGATCAAAGGCCATCGAGCAGCGGCCGCCGGTTCCGGTCACCTCAAGCTGGTAACCAACGGACGCCGGCGCCAGCCGATCGATCCGCCATTCGCCGAACGCATCGGTGACGGCGCGAGCGATCTCGCTCCCGTCCTTCCTGAGGATCACGGTGGCGCCGGCAGCGCATTCCTCCACCCCGCCGGAACGCGTGACGACCGTCCCGCCGACGAAGCAGTGGGTGAAATAGTGAAGATTCCTGTAATAGACCCGCGGTTTGGTACCGAGCTCCGGCTTGAGCACCTGCAGTCCTTCGTCGGATGCAATGCGCTGCATCTGCGAGTCCTCGACCTTCAGCGAGCGAAATACGCCTGTGGGACAACATTGCTCTACCCGGGTCCTCGTCCATCCCTGATCAAGCAGGTGCGCGTCGAAAATCCAGGCCTGCGGAATCTGCTTTTCCTCGTTCCAGGAAATCGCCCCGTAAGGACAAGCCGCGACAATCTCCTTCTGTCCCTTTGACTTCTCCGGGTCGATGATGACGATGCCATCCGGTCGCTTGGTGACGGCACCGTTCCTTGCGGCCTTCATGCACGGCGCGTCGTCACAGTGATTGCACATCACGGGCATGAAGCGCGCATCCACCAGGGGGTAACTTCCCCGCTCGTTTCGCTGAATGTCGAGCCAGTTGTGCCCCTGTGCCGGCTGTGCCGCCGCGTAGCCCGGGAAGTCGTTGCCTGCGTGCTCATCCTTGACGGCGAGGAAACACGCGCGGCAATTGTCGCAGCGCTCGACGTCGACGATCAGATTCCACTTGCTAGCCATTGGCGACCTCCGCGGGCTTCCAGGTATCGACACCAGTCCACTTCTCCACCTGGATAAGGGTCGCGTTGGGTTTGATGCCGTGGGATTTCTTCGTGATCGGTTTGCTGGAGTTCAGCAGGTTCACGCAACCGCCGAGGTCCGTGGACTTGCCGGGTTCGCCGACGGGCCGGTACTCGGCCGATCCGGTAGAAGCGCTGATCACGCCTGGCTTCAGGCGATCGGTCACCTGTGCGGCGCAAACGACGGAACCGCGATGGTTCCACAACCTCACGAGATCATCGTCCCGTATGCCGCGCGCATCCGCATCCTGGCGGTTTATGCGAGCGACGAGATAGTAGTGCCCGTCCTTGAGCACCCGGTGCTCGCGGATGTCGCGCAGGCTGGAGCCCTCGTCGTCGCCCATGACGTGGAACGGGTAGCGTGAGTGCGGAGACAGGAGCTGCAGCGGAAAGGCGGCAAGCTCCGGCTCGCGCTTCTGGTCCTCGTAGGTCGGCATGTACTGGTTGAGCGGTGGCCGCTCAGGATCGTCGATGCGCTTCAGCGTCGTTGCGACGAACTCGAACTTGCCCGACGGAGTCTGCAAGCCCTCGCCGAATCCGGTGACGTAATCCGACGGCAGCGGATACGGCTCCGGTGTGTCCTTCTTCCGTCCGTCGTAAAACCAGCGGTTCGCCGTCGGCGCCCGAGCGGGCTCCGGATCTGCCGGCACGACGAAGTAGCCTTTCTTCAGGAACTTGCGCCAGGTGGTGTGCTTTGCCATGTCGGAGGAATCGAACACGCGCTTGCACCAGTCGAGCTCGGTCGTACCTCCCTCGGAGTACACGGCGCCGAGCCCGAGGCGTTCAGAAACCGCAAGAAAGATGTCGTAGTCGGACTTCGACTCGCCGAGCGGCTCTATGCACTTATGCTGCAGCGAAATCACCCGATGATTGTTCATCGAGTACATGTGGTGCACGTAGCCGGCGCCGACGTTGTACCACTCACCGATATCCCAGCGCTCAAAAACCGTACAGGCAGGCAGTATCACGTCGGCGTAGGGCGTCTCGCCCTCCCACCAGACGGACTGGTTGACGACGAATTTGAGATTCTCGTGCTGGTACATCCGCACCCAGCGGTTGGCCTCGACCATCGTGCCGAACGAGGCACTGCCGTACTTGTAGAGCATCTCGACCGGAATATGCCCGGGCGATGGGTATCCGAACGGAAAAAACTGTCCCTGCACCGATGCGACGTCGGTGAGGTACCCCATCGCCTTGCCGTTCATGATGGCTTCGGGGAACCACATGCGCGGGATGGACTGGCGCACCGAGCTCATCGTTACGATGTGGGGCATGCGCTGGTAGTTGTTCGCAGAGTTCGCGCTGTACTGCAGGTCGCCCGAGAAGCTGCCTTCCGCATAGCCCGGGAAATAGAAATTGAAGTCCAGCGGCGAGCCGTACTGCAGGTTGCCGAAATTCACTCCCGGCCGTCCCCAGCCCTGCATCGCACCGAGTATGGCCATCATGCGCGCCCACTGCGCACCCATCGCTCCGCGACAGGCGCCGCCGACACCCACGCCCCAGCCGCCGGCGCCGAGATAGGTTTTCTTGTTTCCCCACTCGCGCGCCAGCGCGCGAACGTCGCGCGCGGGAACGCCGGTTTCCCGTTCCTGCCACTCGGGTGTCTTCGGTGTTCCGTCGCTTTCGCCGAGGACATAAGCCTTCCACTCGGTGAAGCCGGTCGTGCGCTTCTCGACAAAGTCCTTGTCGTAGAGGCCTTCCCTGATCCAGACGTAGCAAAGCGCCTGGGCCAGTGCCGCGTCAGTACCCGGCTTCGGCGAGATCCACTTGCCGCCGAGATGCGCCGCGGTGTGATTCATGAACGGGTCGATATGCACCATCTTGATCCCGAGCTCCTTGGCCCAGGCGCGGCGCTGCATGCCCTCGAATCCGTAAGTGGCATCCGGGTCGCTGGACCAGAACACCATCATCTCGGCTTCCTTCAGGCAGTCCTCGACCGTGCCGTAGAACTCCGGCCCGCCGAGACGCAGGCTGTTGCCCCAGTGGTGCATCGCGCCCCAGAACCAGCCTTCCCAGCTGTCTGGGTTGTGCACGAGCTTGGTGACACCGATCAGGTTCCAGAAGCGATTGAACGCACTCAGGTAGTGGCCGAGATTGCCCCATTGGTGATGCGAACCGTTGGCAACGGCGATGGCGCCAGGACCCTTGGCCTTGCAGCGCTTCATCTCCTTGCTGACGATGTCGAGCGCCTCGTCCCAGCTGATGCGGACGAATTCCGACTTGCCGCGGTTGTGGATGTTGCGGTTGCCATCCGGATCGAAGTCGACCCGCTTCATCGGATGGAGGATCCGGTTCTTCGAGTAGACCATCGACTTCTGGCAGAGGCCGTGCGCGGCGACAGTGGACTTGCGCGGCGGGGTGAACGTCTTGCCGCGCGCAGTGATCGACCACGAAGGGGCATCTTCTGCGTCGAAATCCATCGGCATCGTGCGGATGATCTTGCCGTCCTTGACGTAGACGAAGATGGGACCGCCGTTGGTGCCGTTGGTATAGCGCATGACGCCATTGCCGACGTCGGTACCGCTCTTCCAGGTGATCGACTCGAGCCGCGCGAGCGTCGCCATGAACCACACGGCGAGATCGTCCGGGCCGTCCAGCCCGACCTTGAAGTTCTTGGCGGCGTCGATCCGCTCCAGCAGGTCGAACGGCGGGGTCAGGAAACTCTCGGCAATCGCCTTGCTCTTGAAATGGATCGTGAGGTCCGGTTGCGGATGCAGTCCTGCCTTCGAGCGGATCCTGCCTTTGTCCAACTGGACCCAGCGGCCGACCGGCTGGTCACGCAGCCGGAACTGGGCGATGACGTTGCGCTCTCTGAGTCGCGCCGCGTACTCGGGATAGACGCGGGCCGCGGCCCACATCGCTTTCGGGATTCCCCACAGGAGGACCGACAGGTTCATTCGCTGCTCCTCGGACTGGATGGCCGGGCAGCCCGCCGGCCGAAGGCTTGATTCTACGAGCGCATCAGCACCCGAGCCTTGGCAAATATCATCGTTGCCAGGGCTTTTGTCGAAAAGTCTGCGCAGGAGAGCCGGCGTGCGCGCCACGTCGCGCGGGCCAGCACCTAGGCAACCTGGTACATCTCCTGCAAGGCCCCGCTGCCCGGGTTGCGCACGATCATCGCCCGGCAGCGCCCACGCCCAGGCAGGTCGATTTCAGTCGGCTTCGAGTAAGTCTGCACACCGATGGCCGCGCATGCCCTGGCGGTTTCATCGAGATTGCTCACCTCGAACGACTGGGCGAGATAGCCGATATTCGGCGGGTTGGCGTCCTTCGCGATATCCGGCACTTCATAGTTCATCGCTGACGCCAGCGCGATCTTGCCGTATTCGTGATCGCCCTGGACGATAACGCTCCTCGTCTTCGCGTGCTCGGGCAGGCTCAGCGCCCGGTTGGTCACCGGGCCCTGCAGGACGGATTCGAGGAAAAGCGTCTGATGGAGCGGACCGTAGTAGAAGGCCAGCGCCTTCTCCATGTCATTGACGGTGTGAGCAGTCGTCACGACAGAGGTGAAGCCCGTCGGCGTACGGCCGTACTTGTTGATGAACGCAACGATGCGACCAATCACCGTCTTCGGATCCTCCGTCAGTAACTGAATCAGGTTGATGACGACACCGTCGGGCCCGTCGAACGATGCTTCCATGGTCTCGCCCACGATGGGCCCGAAGTTGTTGTGCGCCGGCTCGCTCCAGAAATTGAATCCCTTTGCCTTCAACCGCTCGTAGTCTCGCTTGATGTCGCTCGCGTAGATGTTGAGGTTGAAGAGCCCGTTGGCCCGCCGTATCGACGCAGACCGCGCAACCTTGCGATTCGCGGCGTTGAACTCCATCAACTGGATTCGCCCGACCGGATCAGCCCCATGCCCCAGGAACGCGCAGCGCGCGCTCGAGCCGGGAGGCAGCTTCCAGTAACGCTCGAAATCAGGTCCTTTCCAGGTTCGCTCCTCGGTGACCGTCAGGCCGACCGTACCCGCAAAGAAATCGAGCGATCGCTCGAGCTTTTCGGCACCAATGACCACAACGCCCACCGGAATGCCAGGGGCCTTCGCGTCCGCGCTCATCAGGGATCTCCTCTGGAGAATCGTTATTCTGTTTGTGGTGCGATTCTACACAGTCGGCAGATGAAGGTGATCGTGACGGAATGGCGCCGAGGATCGGCCAGATCGCCGGTGACCAGGGCAGCGTACCGATCACGACGATCCACGCCGCGTTGACCGCGCCCATCACGATCACCAGGCCTGCCAGGGTGGCGACGGAAAACACCGGCATGCGCAGATTGAGCGGCGGCAGCGCATAGACCGGAACGCACGCAAACGCAAACAAGCACAGGTGCAGAAACGCCGTCGACTCGATCTGGAACTGACGCAGGATGATCATCAGTACGGCGAGCTGGGCCGCCACGAGGAACAGGTGGTGCCAGCGGATGCCGCCGCCGGGCAGCGTCTTTGCTCCGGCCTGCAGGGCAGGCGGCTGATGGCGCAAGCGGCGGTTACAATGGATTGGGTAGGGCCTCCGAAACGACTATTCTCTGAAATCGCCCTAGTGTTTCTGGGGGTTCTAGTTTTCAACTAGGCGAGACCCAAATTATGAGCAACGACAGTGACGCCGCAGTCGGATGCCTGATTCCTATAGGTTTCGTCGTCGGCGGCATGTGGTTTCTTGATTCGGCCATATTGAACAAAGGTTGGCCGGCGTTAGATAATTGAACTTCGTATGACGGCGTGATAATGGCCGAAAAACCGCATGACTATGAGTTTTTCACCGCACCCATTGGTAACAGGCTTTGTGACTACGAGAAGGTCATTACCAAAGTGATGTGGTGGCAGATCGATGGTGTTTCCCAGCGTTCGGTGGACGGCGGGAAGACTTGTGAGGTTCGTGTGCCCGGGACATGCGATTACGCCACTATGTCCTATGGCTGTGGCGACCCCACCGACCCAGCAATAGGCCAAGTCCCAATTAAACCATCGGTCACCGGGGTATATATCAACTGGCGGCAGGAGACCGACTAATGAACATTGGCACCGCCATCCTGATCATTGGCGTATTCGCGCTCATCGTGTGGCAAGTAAAGTCGCAGCGCCTGCTCAAGCGTGGCGCGTGGAAAAGGGTAAGCAAGATTGTGTTGGTGTGGCTGCTGGTAATTGGTGGATCTATCGCCGCTTTGATCCGGTATGTCAACTGGAGTGACAATCAGGCTCAGGAGCAAGCAGCCCTTAGAGTTGCGGATTTTAATGAGGCACTCCGCAATGAGGGCATTAACGAATACCTGGGCTTGCGGTTGGGCATGAGCAGCAATGAAGTTCTTTACAATTTCGGGTCGCCGACGATCATTAAGCCAATCGACTCAAATGTGGAATTTGAAACCCGCAATGAAGCCTTTCGCCTTTCCCAGCGCTGGGACTATAAAGACGCTACGGGTGGCACCAAGCAGGTGTGGTTTGATGGGAGTGGCAAGGTCCGAGTCCTAAGTTGCTCCGGCAATTACTCACGTGACTGCCCTGAACTTGGATCCGTGGAAATTGGAGACGAGGAGTCCTCAATAATTGCTGGCCTTGGTACTCCAACGTTCGGCCCAAAGATAAATGATCAGGGTCTGATGACGATTGGTTATGGGCCGCGAACCGCCGTAGTCATGTATTGGCTAAGTAAGGGCTCAGTAATTCGATTGACGGTGATGGGGCGGGCGCAGTAATGGATTGACGGTGCTGACGATCAATCCACATAAGGCGAATATAAAGCGCCAATTAGGAAGACAGTTGTACCAGAGCCGCTGCCGTCGCAGGTGGTCAGCGCAGGCTGAAGATGTCGCGAGCGATACAAGAATTACACGCGCCCTCACATTGGCTAGGTGGTGAGTCGAGTAAGTGTTTGATTGAATGGTGGCCAGGGACGGAATCGAACCATCGACACGCGGATTTTCAGTCCGCTGCTCTACCAACTGAGCTACCTGGCCATCCGGTAGGTCCCGGGCGGTTGCCCGGCACGGGGACTCCGCGGGGAGCGGCATTTTACGCTGTGCCGGGCCGCGGCCGTCAAGAAACCGCGTTATGACGGCTTGAAATCCGGCGGCCGTGCGGATCCCCCGCCGAAGAAGTACTTCTCCATTTCCGTTTCGAGGAACTTCCGCGCCTTCGGTTCGATGGGCGACAGGCGGTACTCGTTGATCAGCATCGTCTGGTGGCCCAGCCATTGCTGCCAGGCCTGCTTCGAGACGTTTTCGAAAATGCGCTTGCCGAGTTCGCCGGGGTACGGCACGTATTCGAGGCCATCGGCTTCGGTTTTCAGGAGGATGCAGTGGATCTTCCGGGGCATGGGGTCGCGGCTGGCGCCGCTCCTACGTTGGGTGGGTCAGGGAGCGCAGGAGTTTCGTGACCGGCGCGGCGAGGCCGACTTCGGCCGGTTCGCGCAGGTTATACCAGAGCCAGCGGTCCTGCTCCAAAGCGCGCAGCGGCGGGTCGACGTCTGCTTCCACCGGCGTGATGTCGAGGTCGAAGTGCGTGAAGCCGTGCTTGAGCACGGGGCGCACGAGGACGCGCGATGGCGCGCGACCGAAATTTTCGACACACCAGGTCGACACCTCAGTCGTGCTGGCGGCCTCCGGCAGCCCCCACAGGCCTCCCCAGATCCCTTGCGCGGGTCGCTTCTCGAGCAGCACGCGGTCCTGGCCGTGACGCAGCAGCATCAGGACGGCGAAGCGCTGCGGTCGCAGGCGCTTCGGCTTTCTTGCCGGCAGTGATGCGGCGATACCTGCAGCGCGGGCGAGGCACAGTTCCGCAAGCGGGCAGCGTGTGCACTGCGGCGTCCTGCGCGTGCACAGCGTGGCGCCAAGATCCATGATCGCCTGGGTGTAGTGATGCGCACGGTCGCGCGGCGTACAGGCTTCGGCAATCGCCCACAGCTCGCGCAGGGTTTCGGGTCCGGCAGGCTCGCCCTCGATGCGGAAAAGCCGGGACAGAACCCGTTTCACGTTGCCGTCGAGGATCGGGTGGCGCTCCCGCATCGCGAGAGCAAGGATCGCGCCGGCGGTCGAACGCCCGATGCCTGGCAGGGCCATGAGTGCTTCGATGTTGCCGGGCATCACGCCGTCATGATTTTCGCTGATCATCCGCGCAGCGCGCTGCAGGTTTCTCGCGCGGCTGTAGTACCCGAGCCCGGACCACGCGTGCAGCACGGCATCCTCCGGAGATTCAGCGAGGGCGCGCACGTCCGGGAATCTGGCGATGAACGCGTCGTAGTAGCGCTCGACCGTCGTGACCTGCGTCTGCTGCAGCATCACCTCGGATACCCACACGCGGTAAGGCGTGGGATCGCGCTGCCAGGGCAGGTCCTTGCGGCCGTGGCGGTCCCACCAGGCGAGCAGCGCGGGGGCGATGGAAGCCGCGGCCTGGTTCACTGCCCGAGCAGGTCCCGCAGCGTGCGTTTCAGCGCGTCGCGAGGCTTCTCTTCCGCCGGCGGCTCCGTGGTGGCGGTGCTGCTCCCGTCGACGGGCATTTCGCCGCCGCCGAGGCGGTCCAGCAGCTTCTTCTTGAGTTTGCTGCCGACGACCCCGGTCGCGAGCCGGCGAATGTCGACCCGTACCGACGGGTCGGCCATCTTGCCTTTCAAGGTCAACGGTATGGCGATGCCGGTCAGGTCGTCGATGCGGGTGCCGTCGTCGAAGACCGGTGTCTCGAATACTTCTGCTTCCAGCCGGTAATCGATCGTCTCATCAACCAGGTTCAACGCGCCGGATCCCCTGGCACGGATGAAGGGAACCTGTGCGGTGAGGCGATCGGAGGTCATTACGCCATCCGCAATGTCACCGGCGAACTGCATCTTCTCGATGCGCGTCACCGGACTCGCCGGAGGTGCCGGCGGCGCCTCGCCGCGGAAGCGCGCACGTGCGCTGCGAATCTCGTGCCAGACGTCCGTGCCGGCATAGACGCCGTCTGCCAGATCGAGCGCCACGCTGCCGTCGAGTGAGCGCAACAACGCGTCGCTCATGTTGCCGGCAGCACGGACGCTTACCGACCCGCTGAGCGTGCCTGTCAACGTGTCGGTCGCGAACAGATCCTTCAGCGCAGCGCCAATCTGCAGGGCGGATATTTTCTGCTCCATGGTGAGCTTCGGCTCGTTGCTGCTGGCGTCAACCACGATGGCGCCGTCGAAACGACCGCCGTAAAGCGCAGCACCAAGCGGATCCAGTCTCAGCTGACCATCCGCGGCACGGATTCTCGCCGTGACATCGGCGAGGCGCATTTCGGCGTAAGTCAACTGGCCGAAACGAACGCGCCCGTCGAGATTCAGATCGCGCAGGGTCTCTACCGGGAACACGTCGCCATCTTCGGCGGCAGGTGAGGCCTCTGCGGTAGCCACGGGCTCATCGTATCGGTCGAGGTCGATGGCATCGAAACGCAGGTCGAAACGCAGCGGATCCTCGTCCTCGAGCGCCATTGCAAGACTGCCGGTGATCTTCGTCTGGTCCAGCTGTAACGCAAGGTTGCCAAGCTGCAGTGACTCACTCCCTAGCGACCAGTCAGCCGTGCCGGACAATCGTGTCAGAACTTCCGCATCCGCAGTCTTCGGAACCGGCTCCTTCAGGACCGTGAGCAGGCTGCGGGGCGATACCGGCTCGAGCGTCAGCCGCCCGGCAAGATTCGCTCCATCCTCCGTCATGCGGCCGCCGCCCTCGACAATCAGCGCCGCGCCTAATCCATTGACCTCAGCTCTGAGCGCTTCGACGGATCCGAGGGACTTGTCGACGTCGAGCGCCAGACCCGTCGCCTTGATGGCTGCCGCAATGCTGTCACCGGGAATTTCCTTGCCGCTCACGGTCAGCTTGATATCGAGCACCGGAAAACTCGCCTCGGTCGTCGTGCCGGCGATGAACTGTGCTTCCTGGGCGACGAAGGATCCCTCGACGTCACCCGCAACTCCTGCGGCCGCCGGCAACAAAAACTCCCCCTGCAGGTTTCGCGCAACGAGCCGCACCAGTGGCTCTGTTTCCAGCGCGAGTTCCGCGGCGCCCAGCTTCGCCGTGAGCTGGCGACCCGGTACGGCGCCGCCCTTCGCGCGAACATCGAGCAGGGGTTTCGACATCGTCAGCTTGCCGGTGTCCACGGCTAGGGTCGCCACTGTCGCCAGTGACAGGTCCGCCACCGTACCGTCGGATTCGTCGGTAAGCGTGCCGGCTATCGCCAGGTCGAACGGCTCGCCGGCCTCCACATCGCCCGTATCGAGCTCGAGCTTTTCCAGCAGATAGCCCGAGGCATCGTTTTCGTCGCGGTAGGCGATGCGGCCCGAACGGATTTCTATCCTTTCTATGGCAAGGTCGTCGGCGTCGTCCCCGGATTCGGCACCGTCGTCACCGGTCGCGAATTCCCAGTTCGCCGCACCGTCCTTCCGCACGTAAAGGCGGACGTCCAGGCCCTCGACTCGCACGGTCCCGACTTCGGCGCGACCGGCGGTCAGCAGCGGCCAGAGCTGCAGACTGAGTGAGGCGCGCTCGAGGTTGGCGGATGGGCCAGCGGGGAACCCGGGCGGGTTTCCGAGTGACGCCCGCTCAATGGTCAGGCTGCAGCATGGCAGCACGTCAAGGCCGAGCGGCCCCTCGAGCGTCAGCTCGCGCCCGGTCGCCTTCTGCACCGACTCGGCGATCAGCGGCCGGAATTTCTCCGGATCCACAAGCAGCCAGGCCGCCACCCCCGCGCCGAGAACGACCAGGACAATGAGACCAGCGGCCCACAACAGTATGCGAGTGACTAATTTCATCCCTGTATTACAGCACTGCCCGGGTGGATTGGGGAGGCTGGAGCGCGGCTGCGGTGCCTCAGCAGTCCTCGAGCGCCGATTCGATCACCGGCTCCGCACCGAGCTGCAGCGGAGCGGCGTATCGCACACGACAACCGGCATCACGACTCGCACCGCGATGCTGCAGCACACCGGCGTTGCTGAGGGTGAATCCCATCAGCTCCGCATCCTCGAGCAGCAGCCCAACGCCGCCCGGAGATGGCCAGCCGTTCACCATCGCCACCCGCCCGCGACGCACGACGAGTTCGGCCCCTGAGACAATCGCTGCCATGGCCCGGACTTCCGCCTGGCGGGTAACCGACAGCGTGTCCTGTCGTGCAGGCACTGCCAGCGCCACCAGCAGGGCGACGGCCATCAACGCCACCATGGCGTAGAGCGCGCTGAAGCGAAGACGCGGCAGGGGCGACGACCGGCCGGGCGATGGGGTCAGCGCAGGTTGCTTCACGAAGGACTCGCCTGACTCTGCGTTGCGGCTGTTCCCCCCTGCCGTGACGTGCCTCTCATCGCGGATCGTCGGCAGCACCAGGCCCGTAACCGAACCCGGTGGCAAGGTCTTGCCGCAGGCGGCGAAATATGTGAAAGCGGTCGCGGGCATGTCCGGCCCCTGCCGATAAGCTGCCGTCAGGACGATTGGGTGTGCGGGGCCTGTACGGATCCCTCGCGGGCGCGGGCGGATCCGGTCACTACATGTGGAATCCTGCGTCGGCCAGTCTACATACACGGAGTTACGACACAGATGACTGTACAGACCGTCGATTCGATCTTGCTGGCTGAAGACGACCGTATCGACGCCAAGGCGTTCGTACGGACCGTGCGTCTGCTGGGTTTCGCCGCGGAAGTCACCGTGGCGAAGGATGGCATCGAAGCCTGGGAGCTGCTCGAGGGGGCCACAGCCCTTCAGCCCGGAATTATCGTGCTCGACATCAACATGCCGCGCATGAGCGGCCTCGAGCTGCTGGCGAAGATCCGCGCGTCCGAACGACTGCGCAAGACGCCCGTGTTCGTGCTGACGACATCCGATGCCAGTGGCGACCGGCGCGCCGCCGACGACTTCGATGTCGCCGGCTACATCATCAAGTCAGACCTGCACGGCGGCCTGCGCTGCGCGTTTCAAAGGGCCCTGCCGGCTGCGTAACCGAGGGCGGCTGCCCCTATGCCCAGCAGCAGCTGGGCTCCGACGTTCAGCGCAAAACGGCGCCAATCGCCCTCCAGTCCCAGTAGCACCGACTCCCAGGCGAAGGCGGAGTACGTCGTAAACCCGCCCAGCAGGCCTGTGAGGAAAAACAAGCGTGTCCCGGGCGCCAGGGCACCGCGGGAAGCCACATAGCCGCCCACTACGCCGATGGCGAAGGACCCCAACACGTTAACGGCCAAGGTGCCGGCGGGCACCAGGGAACCCGGCAGCG
>VGVH01000005.1 GCA_016874095.1 Gammaproteobacteria bacterium
GCCGCTCAGGTCGCCGAGCGGGGTGAAACTCGCCGCGCTGGCCGACAGCGAGGCCAGACCCAGTGTGACACCAACCAGAATGCGATTGCGCATGAGCACCATCCCCACCACACAAGCGGCGCTAAACCCGCCGTTGTTGTTACGAATGTGCCAGAGCACCGGGCCTCCGGTGGCCAGCAGAGGTTTCTTGTGGAACCCTGTTCAGACCGAAGCGATTTGCAGCGACGCTAACACTAACGCCCATCTGCGCGCAGGCTGTCTTGACATAATTCGATGACATTCTCAGTGCAGCCGTCGCCGCCGGCGTGCACAAGCACCTGCCGCCAGTAACGAGAGCAGCACGACGTCCAGCGACGACGAGCCGCTGTCTCCCTCGGTTTCCTCGGCCGGAAATACGTCGATGAGGACGGTGGCTTCGGAGACTTGATTGCGAGCGTCCGTAATCCGGTAACGAAACCCGGCGCCGCCTCGGGCGATGCACCCGGGGGGCACGCAATTGGGTGACTGCCAGACGCCAGCGAAATCGCGCTCCGGTGTGAACGTCACTGTATTGTCCGGATTTTTCACGGCTGCGCCGCGAATAGTTGCCACGATTTCGAGCGTGATAGGTCCGTAGGCAAACCCGCCGTCGTTGGCCAGTACGTCCAGGTTCTCAATCGGCCTGTTGCGCAGGGTCAGGAACGGTACGTCGCTGGTGATGTTGGGCGGGTCGCCATTGGCCGTAAGAATGCTCAGCACCTGGAACGTCACAGTGACCTCGGGGCTTTCGTCCCCATCGGCATCACGGATCTTGTAGCGCAGGCTGTCCGGCCCGACGTAGTTGTCGTCGCTCGTATAGGTAATGGCGAAGTCACCGAGGTTTTCGTCGGCGCTCTGTTGCGTCTCGGCGTCACCGTGGGCCGGCTGCTGGGTGATGACGATCGTCAGTGGCGTGTTGGTGCGGTTTTGACCCGGATCGTTGTTCAGGACCTGCAACGGCGTCTTTATTCGCTCCGTGATGTACTCGCTGTCGTTCGGCAGCAGGTCGGCGGTGATGCCGGCGGTGTCGCTGAGTGCTTGTGGCGTTGTGTCGCCAACTGTAACCGTCAGTGTCGCCGGCAGGCTCACGTCGCCATCGGCGTCGATCAGGCGGTAGCGGATGACGGTGGATCCGTTGGAGCCAGGCGTTGATGCAAAACGGATCCGGGCGCGGACGAATCCGGCGCCGGCTGGTACGACGTCGGCATAGCCCAGCGCGGGATCCGGCGGGTCGACGATCTCGATGCGGATCGGCGCGTCGTTAAGGTTGCGATCGTTGGCCTGCACGTCATAAAACGCACCGTTCTCGAGATTGCGTGCGCCGGTGCCGTCGATGATCCAGCGACCCGACGTCGTGCTGCCCGGGTCGTCCACGGCCTGAGGCTCACTGTCCGGTGGCGGCTGGATCGTGAGGCTGACCGTGGCTTCTGCACTGGTCTGGCTGTCGCCGTCGCTGACGGTATAGCTGAAGCTGTCCGATCCTTCGAACCCCGCGTCGGGTGTGTAGGTGACGGTCGGCAGTCCGGTCGGTCCGTTGTCCCGGATCGTGACCCGACCATGCTCCGGTTGGGTGAGCAGGTCTACGGTGACAGGCGTGTTGACCAGACCCGTGTCGTTGCCGAGGATCCCGATGGTCTGTGCCTGACCGGGTCGCACCGTTGCGGTGTCGTCGTTCGCCATCGGTGTCCCGTCCGTTATGGTGATGGTCGCCGTGCCGGGCGGGCTCAGGTCGCCGTCGGCGTCAACGACGCGGTATTTGAAGGTGTCGGTCCCACTGCTGCCGACATTGGATGCGTAGACAATGTCCGGCAGGCCGTCGAAGGTCGCTGAACCCGGCACTGCGACCGCGCGGCCCATGGTTGGCGGCTGCGTGATCTCGAACGTAAACGGAGCGTCGATCACCCGAATGCCTTCGACAGGAACTCGAAGTACTCTTTCGGCACGGCTATGGCCAGTCTCAGTGAAGTCCAGGCTGGAGCCGAGTGCTACCGTGGGACCAGTGTCGATCACCTCGATGGTGACCGTCGCAACGTTGCTCGATTCGCCGTCGGAATCGTTGATGAAGTAGCTCAGGCTATCAGGCCCCAGATATCCGACGCTGGGAGTGTAGGTGATGGTTGGATCGGCGTTGCCGAGACCGGCCACGACCTGGGCCGTGCCGTGCGCTGGTTGGTTCACGACTACCAGCGAGGCAGGCCTGTCCCTGACGTTGTCGTTGCTCAGCACCGTCAGCGAACGCGGCAGGTCATTCTCGACCGTCGCGAAGGTGTCGTTCTCCGCGCCGGGCACGGAGTCGATGACGTTCATCGTGACGACAGCCTCGTTGGTCAGGTAATCCGTGGCGTCGCGCAGACGGTAGCGAAACAGGTCGCTGCCGGTGAAGCCAGTGTCGCTTATGTAGCGGACGCCCGGCAGCGAATTGCCTAGTTGCGGGATCACGATGACCGCGCCGTGGCTCGGCTCGGCCGTGATGACGATCTCGACGGGCGTCTCGAGCAGGGTCAGCAGATCGTTCGCCACCACCCCGACGTCGATCGGCACCTCGTTCTCAGCGTCCAGTTCATCCGCAACGGCGATGTCGCCGTTGACGTCGATCGTGGCCTGGCAGCGCGACGGCAGTCTGTCGGCATCCTCGACCTGGTAGGTGAGCGCGAAGATGCCGGTCTCGCCGGCCGGCGGCGTGAACGTGATCGTGTTGTCAGGGTTGACCTGGGCGGTGCCTTCCTCGGGCGAGGCGACGATGCTGACGAAGAAGGGTGCGCGGAAGGCGCCGTCGTTCGCCAGCACGTCGAGCACTGCCGGAACGTCCTGGTCCGTGCGTTCGATGTCGCTGACGCAACGTGCCAGATGCGTCAGGAACATCCGCACCATTCCGGTGGAAGTATTGTTATTGGCGTCGGTGATCAGGTAGGTGATTTCGTCGGTACCTTCGGCGTCGTAGTCCGTCGGCACGAAGCTGATGATGTTGTTCTGGACGGTAGCGGTGCCCAAGGTGGGCGGCGTCACGATGGTTACCGTGCGCGGGGAGATGCCGGGCACGTCATTCGACAGCACCTGAAGCAGGTAGGACAGGTCTTCGGGATCGAGGTCGATGATGCCGGCATCGTCGAAAGCCTCCGGACGCTGGTCAGCAGTGCCGGTGAAGGTCATCCGGGTCGCGTTCCAGCTGTCGTTGTTCAGGCCGTCCACCGAGGGCGAGCCGTTGAATTCATTGACGAGGTAGGCTTCGGCCGAGGTGATCTCACCGGCAGAGTTCGTGCTGAACCGAAGGATCACGTTGTCGAAGCGGGCACGGCTAGCGAGATTCCAGTGGCCGTCGGTCGGAACGCAACTGCCGCTGCCGTCGGTGCAGGAGTAGCCCCAGACAGTTGGAAAGGTCGTCGTCCCGATGATAGGCGCCGCGTCTTCCAGCCTCGCTATGCTGTTGGCTGCTGGCCCGGTCCAGTAGGGCAGGTCGCCCGCGTCCGGGCTCGACTCCGACGCGACCTCGCTCGGAAAGTCATCGCTGAAGCCACCATTCGCGGTTGTCGACCCCGTGAGACGATCCGGGAAAGTCGAGGTCGTCCCGACGGCGCCGACGACGTAGTCGAAGCCACCGGCGGCATTGGCGGTCGCGGAACTCACGTTGCCCGGCTGCGGCTGCCCGGACGGCGGGATGATGCGGTGGATGATGCGTTCGAAGCTCTCGACAACGCGCGACACCGGGCCCACGCCGACGTTGCGCTCGAACGCACCAAACTCGATGGTCCCGCCGACGATGTCGTCTGTCGTCGTGGCGGGTGTATTGCGATCGTCGATCGACAGGAAGCCCCTGGTCACCGGCATGCCGGTCTTCCCGCCCGTAGGCAACAGCGGTGCCGGCGCCACGATCGGTTCCGCCGCGGGCGGCTGGGTGAAGATTGCCGGCGCGGAAAGCGGTGCGTAATAGCCCGCACCGAACACCGGGCCGATCCACTGGCCGCTGCCGAACCCGCTGGGATCGCTGGCATCGTAGGAGCAGTCGTCCTGGTTGCCGACCGGGATCCAGATCGGGCAGGCATTGCTCGAGCCACTGGTGGACCCGGTGATGTCGAAGTAAGTGACGCCGGCCTGGCCGGTCGTCGCGACCGGTCCGGTCAATGCAAGGCTCAACAGCCACTGGGCAGTGCGATTCATTCAGTGTACTCCAGCGCGATCGCCAGGCGATGCGTGCTGATGGTGGATTGGCAGAGGGCGCTGTTCGTGTGGATTGGTTCTGCGCGTCAGGCTAGCGAGCATAATAACCACGACCGGCCTGGCTCGTGCCGTGCCGCTTGTCATATGCCCGAGCCGTGTCGCCAATCCGCGGGGCGGGTCACGTTGCGGGGTGGCAGGGTTCCCGTTCGTTCCGCGGCAGATCAGGGCTGTTGCGCACCGGCAGGGTGATGCCGTTCGCGCCATTGTGCCCACGGCTGTTCACGTTCCCGCAGGCGGTCGCGCAGGGCGCTGCGCTGCGCCGGCGTCAGGATGGCGTGCGCACGCGCGCGAAACACCCCGAGTGCTCGCGCGACGTCAGCCGCGAGTTCGCCACTCGCCACACTCAGTTGCTCCGCGACTTCCGCGTAACGCGGATCGTCCGGGTCAGTTGCGAGCGCCTGGTGGCGCAAGGCATCTGCGCGCTGGCGAAAGTCCGTGGTCTCTGCCCGGAACCGCTCTGCCAGCGACTGCAGTTCGCTGCGTTGGCCGGCACTCAGTCCGAGCCGCTCCATTTCGGCCTGCAGCCGATGCGCAGGGCGCTCGCCGTCGCCGTGCGGCGGCGCTGACGCCGCGACCGTCCCGGAGAGGAGCAGGGCGATGAAAAAGGTGCGCATCGCAGTCACGCGGCCGTCGACTCCTGGCGCTTGCGCGGCGCCGGCTCCCGCGGCGCGGAATCCAGGATTGCCTGCAGCGATCGCATCACGACGGTTTCCCCGAACGGATCGTGCCCCGCGGCAGGCGCATCGTCGCGTGTCGGCGAGCTGGTCGCCGCGGCCGGGCGGCTGTAGTGCAGGCGGACATTGCCGATGCTGATGACGTCGCCGTCTTCCAGTCTGTGCTGGCGGATCAACCGCGAATTGACCGTTGTTCCGTTCGTGCTCTTCAGGTCGATCAGCCAGTCGCCATCGGCGCTGCGGACGAGCAGGGCGTGCTGGCGGCTGATGAAGCGGCCCGCAATGCAGATGTCGCTGTGGGGTCCGCGACCGATCAGGAGCCGCTCGCGATCGAACGGGATTTCCCGTACCGGATCGTTGTTGATCGAAATAGTGAGGGTCGGAAAGCGAATCGGTCCCGGCACAGCCGGCTGTCGGGCCTCCTCTGGCGGGGTCGGTACCGTCGCATTGAAGTCGTAGCGCTGCCCGGTCAGTTCACGAACGGAGAACATGCCCTGGGAATCAAGGACGCGACTCAGGCCGCTATCGCCCGCCAACACGATCAGGGGCCGCGGCTTCTGCTGGCGTAGACAGCGAGCGAGTTCGCGAATGGCCTCGAACACACGCGGGCCGAATGACTGGGCGTCCTCAAGAACGATGACGGTGCCCGTTTCCTGGCCGGCACTCTCACGCAGCACCACGGTCAGGAGGCGCAGCAAGTCGTCTGCCGTCGACTCGAAGGGATCGAAACCCAGCAGGACGAGCACCGTTTCAAGGAATACATGGCTGCTGTCGGTGGGCGCCGGCACCCGTGCGATCCGCGTCGAGTGCGGAAGTTCGCTGCGAAAGCTGGCAAGCGCCTGCTGCCACAGAGCCCGGTCCGCAGCGGTCAGTACCGCGAAACTACGGCCATCGCCGTGACACTGGTTGAGGTAGCGCACCGCCTCTAGAATCGCGCGGGCGTTGGGTGCGGGGGGTGCTGCCGAGGATGCGTCGCTCATCAGCCCGCAGTCTAGGAGCGCCCCTTCTTTATGTAAATGCAGGCGTCGGCGTGGTCCCGGTTTGATCAGGCGTTGCTTACCAGGACCTCGACTGTGCTATGAAAGCGCCCTAAATTAATGATTTTAAAGGTTTAGAGGAAGGTACTTGCTCGAGGTGCGACAACTGGCAGCAAGTCGCGGAGACCGTCGATTGTTCCGCGGCATGGACTGGCGACTGCAGGCCGGCCAGCAGCTCGTGGTGCGCGGCGCCAACGGCGTTGGCAAGACGACGCTGCTGCGCGTCCTTGCCGGTCTGACCCGGGCGGACACCGGAGAGATCCTCCTGGACGGCAGCAGCTGTCCGGACGGGTTGCGGGGCAATTGCTGTTACGCCGGGCATGCGCCAGCCGTGCATGGCGATCTCACCGTCGTGGAGAACCTGCGTTTCTGGGGCAGCTTGAGCCGGGGCGGCATGCAATGGCGCGAGGCACTGGCGGCCGTCGGCCTCGAACGCCAGGCCCAGCTCGACGTGCGCCGGCTGTCGGCGGGGCAGCGGCGGCGGGCCGGTTTCGCTCGCGTATTGATGTCAGCCGCCCGTGTGTGGCTTCTCGATGAGCCCTGCACGCATCTCGACCAGCGTGGCCGCGAGATCGTCACCACGGCGCTCGACGCACACTGCCGTGCGGGCGGCATCGTCGTGGTGGCCTCGCATGATCCATTGCCGGCGGGTGACAGGCAGGCCAGCGAACTGCTCATCGGCGCGGGAATGAAGGATGGCTGAGCTCTATTTCGCCATCCTGCGGCGCGACCTGCTGGCTGCCTGGCGGCGCCCGGGCGACACGGCGATGCCGCTGCTCTTCTTCGTGCTCGTGGCGACTCTCTTTCCGCTGGCGATGTCGCCGACGCGCGAAGCGCTCGCGGGGATCGGTGCGCCAGCGTTGTGGGTGGCGGTGCTGCTCGGAACGCTACTGTCGCTGTCCGCGCTCTACCGCGCCGATCTCGAGGATGGCACGCTCGAGCAGCTGCTGCTTCGCGATGAACCCCTGGTGATCGTCGTGCTTGCCAAGTCCACGGCCCACTGGCTCGTGGCTGGCGCGCCGCTCGCGCTGCTGGCCCCCCTGTGGAGCGCCGCGTATTACCTGCCGCCAGGCGCATCCCTTACACTGCTCCTGACGTTGCTGCTCGGTACGCCGACGCTCTGCCTGATCGGCGCGGTCGGCGCTTCCCTGACCGCGGGATTGCGCCAGGCCCCCGGGCTGCTGGGTTTGCTCGTTCTGCCTCTGATGTTGCCGGTGCTCATGTTCGGCGCGCGCGCTGTGGATGCAGCGGCCGCCGGCCATGAAACCACGGGTCTGGTCTATGTGCTGGCGGCGCTGTTTTTCCTCAGCCTGAGCCTGGCACCGCTGGCCGCGGCAGCCGCCTTGCGGATTTCCCTGGACTGAGGGCGTTGGGAATCGATATGGTGTTCGGTTGGCCGTTGTGGATGCATCGACTGGCGTCTCCGCCGCATTTCTATGCGCTGGCGGGGCAGCTCCATCGATGGTTCTACTGGCCAGCGCTGCTGTGCATGGCCGTCAGCCTTTATGGCGGACTGGTGGTGGCACCTGCCGACTATCAGCAGGGCGATGCCTACCGGATCATCTATGTGCACGTCCCGAGCGCCTACCTCTCCATGCTGACCTACATGGTGATGGCGCTGGCAGGTGGCATCGGCCTGGTCTGGCGGCTCAAGCTGGCCCACGCCGTGGCTATAGCTGCCGCGCCGGTCGGTGCCTCGTTCACCTTTCTTGCGCTGGTTACCGGCGCGTTATGGGGCCAGCCGATGTGGGGTACCTGGTGGGTCTGGGATGCGCGGCTGACCTCGGAACTGGTGCTGCTGTTCCTGTATTTCGGCTTCATGCTTCTGCACGGGTCATTCGACGATGTTGGGCGTGCCGATCGCGCCGCCGCCGTGCTCGGGCTGGTGGGTATCGTCAATATCCCGATCATCCATTACTCCGTCGTCTGGTGGGCGACGCTGCACCAGGGGCCGACCATTTCCAAGTTCGACAATCCGTCGATCACAATGGACATGCTCTGGCCGTTGCTCGGCATGATTCTCGGATTCACGCTGTACTTCATGGCGATCGTGACCCGGCGGGTGCAGGCTGAGGTGTTGTTGCGCGAGCGGCAGTCCCGCTGGGCCGAGGACCTTGCAGCGACGGGAGTGCGGAGCCGGTGAGCGAGTTTTTTGAAATGGGCGGGTACGCGCGATTCGTCTGGCCGGCTTTCGGACTGACGGCGGTGGTGCTCATCGGCAACGCGCTGGCAGCAGTGCGCGGCCACCGGCGGGCACTCGACGCAGTCCGCGACCAGATCGCGGCCGGCGAGCGGGAGGAGTGAATTCGTGACACCGAGACGACAGCGGCTGATGGTCGCGATCGGAGTGCTGGCCGGTGTGGGCATAGCTGCGACGCTTGCACTGCGCGCCTTCGAAGACAACCTGCTGTATTTCTACACACCCAGCCAGATCGCGGCGGGCGAAGCGCCGCCCGAACGCCGGATCCGGCTCGGTGGCCTGGTTCGCAAGGGCAGCATCAACCGACTACCGGGCGAGATCGAAATGCGATTCATCGTGGCCGACGCGAGCGAATCGATGACGGTCGCCTATTCGGGTGTCGTGCCCGACCTGTTCCGCGAAGGGCAGGGCGTCATCGCCTTCGGCGTTATCGGGCCGGACGGCGTTTTCCGTGCCGATGAACTGCTCGCCAAGCACGACGAGAACTACATGCCGCCCGAGGTGGCCGAGGCACTGCGCGAGCAGGGTCACCCGGATGCACCGCCTGCCGTGACCGGAGGGGCATGATGGTTCCCGAGTTTGGCCAGCTGTCGCTCGTCCTCGCGTTGTGCCTTGCGGTAGCGCAGGCTTTCTTCCCATTGGTCGGCGCCGCGCGCGGCAAGCAGGCCTGGATGGCCGTGGCAAATTTGGCCGCCGCCGGCCAGTTCGTGTTCGCAGGCGCAGCGTTTGCGGCCCTCGCCTATGCCTTCGTGACGAGCGACTTCTCCGTTGCCTATGTGGCGGCGAATTCCAACACGCGCCTGCCGGCGATCTACCGCTTCGTCGCGGTCTGGGGCGGTCACGAAGGCTCGTTGCTCCTGTGGGTGTTCTTCCTCTCGGCCTGGACCTGTGCGGTGGCGCTCTGCAGCCGCAGTATCCCGGTCGAACTGGCTGCCCGAATCGTTGGTGTCATGGGCGCCATCAGCGCGGGGTTCCTGCTGTTCGTGTTGCTGACATCGAACCCGTTCCTGCGGGAGCTGCCCGGCTCGCTCGACGGCAATGATCTCAATCCGCTGCTGCAGGATCCGGCGATGGCCTTGCATCCACCGCTGCTGTACGCGGGCTACGTCGGCTTCTCGGTCGCGTTCGCCTTTGCGGTTGCTGCGATGCTGGCCGGGCGCATCGATCAGCAATGGGCGCGTTGGGCGCGGCCCTGGACGACTGCTGCGTGGTGTTTCCTGACCGTCGGCATAGCACTCGGCAGTTGGTGGGCTTACTACGAGCTGGGATGGGGCGGCTGGTGGTTCTGGGATCCGGTCGAGAACGCGTCTTTCATGCCATGGCTGGTCGGGACCGCGCTGATTCACTCGCTGGCGGTGACCGAGAAGCGGGGCCTCTTCAAGAGCGCGACGCTGCTGCTCGCGATCGGCGCATTCGGGCTCAGTCTGCTTGGCACTTTCCTCGTGCGTTCCGGTGTGCTGGTGTCGGTGCACGCGTTCGCATCGGACCCGGCGCGCGGCCTGTTCATACTCGGCTACCTGTCGGCCGTCGTCGGAGTCGCCCTGGCCCTTTTCGCGTGGCGGGCGCCGAAACTCGACCGCGAGATCGGCTTCAAGCCGTTCTCGCGCGAAACGTTCCTGGTGATCAATAACATCCTGCTGACAGCTGCGGCTGCGCTGATCCTGCTCGGTACGCTGTACCCGTTGATCATCGACGCACTGGGCAGGGGCAAGATTTCGGTCGGCCCGCCTTACTTCAATGCGGTATTCATCGTTCCCATGCTGCCGCTGTGCCTCGCAGTGGTGATGGGCATGCACACGGCGTGGCGGGCTGCGGAAGCCGGCGTAGTGGCCCGCCGTCTGCGCGTGGTGGCGCTGGCAGCGGTTGCAGCCGGCGTCACCGTGCCGTCGCTCATTTACGGCCGGGCTTCGGTTCTTGCGGGCGTCGGAGTGGCGATTGCCACCTGGCTCGTAATCGGCTCGCTGCTGGACCCTGCCTTGCGGCTAGCCGGCCGCGGTGCGCGTCTCACGCGGGGCATGGTCGGCATGCAGGTGGCACACCTGGGTCTGGGTCTCTGCGTGCTCGGCGTGACCGTAACTTCCGCGCTCAGCCTCCACACCGATCAGCGCATCGCGGTAGGCGAGTCACTGCGACTCGGCGACTACCAGCTCGAGTTTCGCGGCATCGAGCCGGCGGATGGCCCCAATTACCGGTCGCTGCGCGGCGAGATGGCGATCACGCGCGACGGCAAGCCGGTGGCGACGCTGTATCCGGAGAAGCGGTTTTACGAAGTCCGGGCGTCTGCCATGACCGAAGCAGGCATCGATGCAGGCTGGCATCGCGATCTGTTCATCGCGCTGGGAGACGATCTGGGCGAGGGTGCCTGGAGCGTGCGTCTCCAGTACAAGCCTCTGGTGCGTTTCATCTGGTTTGGTGCCGCCGTCATGGCTCTCGGCGGCCTGCTCGCCTTGTCGGACCGCCGCTATCGCGCTGCCGCTCGCGCGTCGGCTGCCGAGCCGGCGGCCGCGCAGCATGGCTGAACGGATCGCAGCCACGCGATGCACGTGACACGCTTCATCCTGCCGCTCGTCGCGCTGGCGGTGCTCGTGGGGTTTCTCGCTGCCGGACTCGGCCGCGATCCGACCTTGGTTCCCTCGCCGCTGGTCGGCCGACCGTCGCCGGATTTTTCGCTGCCGAGACTCGACGATCCGACCCAGGCGTTTTCGAGCACCGAGTTTCGCGGAGACGTTAGCCTCCTCAATGTCTGGGCGACATGGTGCGTGGGCTGCCGGCAGGAGCATGCCTATCTCGTCGAGCTGTCGCGCACCAGCGGCTTGCGCATCTTCGGCCTCAACTGGAAAGACGATCCGGTGCTGGCCCGGCGCTGGTTGGCGGATCTCGGCAACCCCTATGTTGCAACTGCAGTCGATCTGGATGGTCGTGTAGCCATCGACTGGGGCGTTTATGGCGCTCCGGAAACGTTCCTGCTCGATGCAGCCGGGCGCGTCCTCTACAAGCACATCGCGCCGCTGACTCCGGCGATCTGGGAGGCGGAGTTCCTGCCGCGCATACAGGCCGCGCGGAGCGCTGCCCCATGAGGCGGCGCCTGTGGGCTGTTTCGCTGTGGATTGCCCTGGGTGCTGCACCGGCGGCGGCGATCGATACGGGTGAACCGATCGCGGATCCCGCGGCCGCCGCGCGTTACGAGGCGCTGATCGGCGAAGTGCGCTGCCTCGTCTGCCAGAACCAGTCGATAGCAGATTCCAATGCGCCGCTGGCTGCCGACCTCAGGCGGGAAATCCGCCGCATGGTGGAGGAGGGCAAGGGCGATACGGAAATCACCGGGTTTCTGCTGGAGCGCTACGGTGACTTCGTGCTCTACCGGCCGAGACTCACGGCGGCGACCGCTGCCCTCTGGCTTGCTCCTGCGGGGTTGCTGCTCATCGGATCCGTCGTATTCGGGCTGGTGCTGCGACGGCGAAGGAACCTGCCCGCCGAAGTCGATGCCGACGGCCTGGATGACCCATCATGACGCTGACGTTCCTGTTCGTGGCAATCGCCTGCGTGCTCATGGCGATCGCCGCCGTCGTCTGGCCCTTGATGCGAGGCGGATCCGATGCCGCGCCTGGCGCCGCGCTGGCTGTGGCGATCGCCACGCCGGTCACGGCGCTGTTGCTTTACCTGCTCGTGACTTCCTATCCCTGGGGCGATCCGCCGGGCGAGCCTGCGGGGCCGGCCCCGGGGGATACGGCAGTCATCGCGTCCCTGAAAGAGGCGGTTCGCGACGGCGGAGAGGATCCCGCCGACTGGGTCCGGCTCGGCGAGGCACTGATGGCAGCCGAGCGGTTCGGCGACGCGCGTGACGCGTTTCGGGCCGGCCTGCGCGCGCATCGTGCACCGCACACCGGGCTTGAACTGGGCTACGCAGAAGCAGCGATACTCGCTGACCGCGACGCACTCGGTGGCGAGGCAGGCCGGGTGGTCGAGCAGGTGCTCGGACGCGAACCGCTGAATGCCAAGGCACTGTGGTACGGCGGCATGATCGCGCTGGGCCGTGGTGACACTGATTCAGCCGCTGCGCGCTGGCAGTTGCTGCTCGGGCTTTCGCCACCGCCAGCCGTGCGGCAGATCATCGAGGAGCAACTGCTGCCGCTGAAGGCGGAGTTGCCGACGTCCGGCAGTTCGATCGCTGTGGCGGTCAGCCTGCCGGATGCGATGGCGGCGCAAATCCAGCCCGGCGCAGTGTTGTTCGTTTTCGCGCGCAAACCTGGGGAGGGTGGCCCGCCGCTGGCTGTCGTGAGGCGTGAGGCCGGGACCTGGCCCGCAATGCTCTCGATCAGCGAGGCGGACAGCATGGTGCCCGGCCGTTCCATTGCCGGGGCCGGGACGGTGGAAATCACCGCACGCGTAGCCAACGATGGTGAGGCGCTGCAGGCATCCGGTGATCTCTTCGGCGTCGCGACCTGGAACTCAGGCACTGGATCGGGCCCCGTATCGGTCGTTCTTGATCAATTGGTACCTTGAAAGGCAGTCGGTAATGACCGGCAAGACCCGCCGCGTAAGCTGTTACGGCCACGACTTCATTCCTGTGTCGATGCACCGCCGGACAAGCGCTGCTCGCCACTGGCAGCGTAGCCCGGGTGCTGGCGGCGAATACCGTCCGGCCTGACCGGGCAATCTAATATTTACCATAATATACATTATACGCATTACGGGTTCCTAGCAGTGGACGCGGACACCCCTATTCCCCTGCCGGGAAACGCCGCCGAATGAAGTCCACCACCAGATCCGGAAAGTCCGTGAACACACCGTCGGAACCAGCATCCGCCAGCACCTGCTGGAGGAGCTGGTCGAAGGAGTGGACGCCCGGCGGCAGATCATCCCGCCGCGCGGTGTACGGGTGCACCAGCAGGCCCTCCCCGTGCGCTTCCGCCACCAGACGGCTGCCGAGGACCAGTTTCAGTGAAGGGCCGATCCCCTGGGCGTAGGAGGCCAGCTGCCGCAGGGAGTGAGCGCTGGGAATGCCGCCGGCGCTGTCGAGGAGCTGAATGAGCGGCAGGTCCGTCCGCCCGCGGAGGCGTTGCAGTTCCTCGGCATCGAAACACTGCAGGTAGGCCCCGCAAGCCGCTGTCGAGTATCCATGGGCGGTAAGGACCTCGAGCAGCCTGTCGCCGATCTCGACGCCCTGCAGCCGGTGCCACCCAGGATCCTTGATTTCGGGGTAGATGCCGATTGCACGACCGGAGGAACGATTCAGCCCGCGGATGAAGGCCAGTTCTTCGTCCAGAGTGACGATTCCGAACCGGCCAGCCCCATCGGGGTATCGCCCGGTAAACCGCGGCCTGGTGGTTCCGGCCTGGCGCCGCTCGCCCGCGCTCAGGCGGCGAATCTCCTCGAGCGTGAAGTCGATCGCGTACCAGTGCCCATCGCTTCGCGCCCGTGTCGGGTACCGGTCCCGTACATCGGTCGTATCCTCGAGGGTGAGGTCGTGGAAGACGATCAAGGCTCCGTCACGGGTGGCCACGACATCCTGCTCGAGGTAATCAGCGCCCATGCCTGCGGCGAGCGCCTTCGCGGCAAGTGTGTGCTCCGGCAGATAGCCGCTGGCGCCGCGATGCGCGATGACCAGCGGTCTTTGCATGACTGCGGCCTGCGCAGCGGCTGGCGTCAGCCGCCCTCCGCCGTCACACCGAGTCGCTGCTGCATGAGCGGGCTGGTCGTCGTGTACTGCAGATGCACCTTCTTGCCCGGCTCGATGATGGCCTTGGCGGCAAACGCTGCCAGCGCAGCCTCGTGAAAGCCGCTCAGGATCAGCTTTTTCTTGCCCGGGTAGTCGCAGATGTCACCGACGGCAAAGACGCCCGGCTTGCTCGTCTGGAAGGCTGCCGTGTCGACCTTCAGCGCCTTGCGCTCCATCTCCAGGCCCCATTCAGCGATCGGTCCGAGCTTGGGCGACATGCCGAAGAAAGCGAATGCGTGATCGGCGGCCAGCACCTCCTTCGAGCCGTCGTCGCGTCGCACGGTCAGGGATTTCAGCTGAGTGCCGTCGGCCGAAAACGCGACCGCATTACCGAACTCGATCAACCGTGCCCGGCCGGTCGCGACGAATTCACGGAAGGCGGCCAGGGATGCAGGAGCCGCACGGAACTGGTCCGAGCGGTGTACCAGCGTGAGTGACTTCGCCTGCGGCGCGAGCGCGAGTGCCCAGTCGAGGGCCGAGTCACCACCGCCGAGGATGACGAGATGGGCGCCGCTGTAGCGGCCGGGCTCGCGCACCCGGTAATGAATGCTGTGCTCCTCGAGGGCATCGAGTCCCGCGAGCTTCAGTTTTCGCGGCTGAAACGACCCTACGCCCCCGGCGATGAAAATGGTTTTCGCCAGAAAGTCGCTGCCGATGCTGGTTCCAACGCGAAAGTGGCCGCACTCCCCGCTGAGCGTGGTGACTTCCTCGCCGAGATGCATCCGCGCCTTGAATGGCGCGATCTGCTTCAGCAGCGCGTCAACCAGCCCCTGGCCGGTACAGACAGGAACCGCGGGAATGTCGTAGATCGGCTTGTCGGGGTAGAGCCACGTGCACTGCCCGCCGACGGCGGGCAGAGAATCCACGACGTCGGCCTGTATACCGAGCAGACCGAGCTCGAAGACCTGGAACAGCCCGCAGGGGCCGGCTCCGATGATCAAGGCATCCGTTTCGATGGGCATGGCTTTTGCAGTCAGCAGGGCGCAGCGAGCGCCGGCAGGATATTGGGCCGAGCCGTCTCTGCCCGGTGCGCAAGGCGGCGAAGTTTACCGGCCGTGCCGCCGTCAGTCGAGCTTGAACTCGATGGTCTCCCACTGTCCCGACTGGTCATTCCGCGCGAGCTTCTTGATGGCTTCCGTGATCGATCGGTCGTTCCAGTCGACGATGTCGTCCGCCTTGTCGAGGACGCTCTTTTTCACGATGTTCGTCTCGCCGAACGACTTGATGGCAAGAACCGGCTTGCCCATGAACTTGGCGGCATCGATCTGGAACGACACCAGGACCGGCTGCTCGGCGAAGAGATTCACCGGGAAAAGCACGATTTCGGCGGTGCTCATCTGGCGGCGCAGTTCGGCCCGGATCGTGTCGTTGTCACCCTGGACACCCGCCTTGATGTCCGTGCAGTTGCGATAAAAAAAATTGCCGCGCGATTCCAGGTACTCGAAGACGCGCAGGTACTCCGGGTGCTCGCTGTGGGTGTGCACCACGTAGACGCGAAACGGGTTGTTCTCCGACATGCGACCGCCACTGGCCGGCCCTGACCGGCACGACAAGCCCACAGGCGTTCCCGCGCCCGGCAGGAACTGTGCAACCTTCCACGACCAGCAATTACACTGTCAAGCTCATGCGTCTCGTCGTCTATAACATCCGCTATGCCATGGGCGCGGGAACCCCGCCCCATGTGCCGGTGCCTGGGGCCGGGTACCTGTTCGGCAACCCCGGGAACCTGGACAACATCATCGGCTTCCTCAAGCAGGAGGACCCCGACATCGTCGGGCTGATCGAGGTCGATATAGGGTCGGTACGCAGTGGCCGTGTGAACCAGGCAGAGGCCATTGCCAGGGCGTTGGGGCATTACTCTTCCTACGAGTGCAAGTACGGCGAGGAGTCGGTCAACCAGTACCTGCCCATCCTGCGCAAGCAGGCGAACGCCTTCCTGGCCGCGCCCCGTGTTGCGGGTGAGCGGTTCCATTACTTCGAGACCGGCATCAAGCGGCTGATCATCGAACTCGAACTCGATGGCCTGGCGGTGTTCCTCGTGCATCTGTCGCTCAAGTACCGCCATCGCCACTTCCAGCTCCGGCATCTGTACGAGCTTGTGAAACGCTGCCGTAAACCAGTCATCGTTGCCGGCGATTTCAATACGTTCTGGGGTGAGGACGAGATATTCCTGTTCAAGGAAGCGCTGGGCCTGCGCAGCGCGAACACCCTCGGTTTGCCGTCTTTCCCCAGCCGGGCGCCGCGCATGGAGCTCGACTTCATCCTCTGCGGCCCCGGCATCGAGATACGCGAATTTCGCATCCCGCACGTCGGCTATTCCGATCACCTGCCATTGGTTTGCGACTTCGAGGTCACATCGTCATGAGTCAGTCGGCCCGCTACCAGCACTGGAAGCTCGAAACCGACAACGATGGCATCGCCTGGCTGGGCATCGACAAGGCCGGCACCGGCACCAACGTGCTTTCGCGTGACCTGATGCTGGAATTGCATGCGATAGCCGAAAGCCTCGCTGCGGATCCTCCGCGGGGACTCGTCATCTACTCGGCGAAGGAAGGCGGCTTTGTTGCGGGAGCCGACATCCACGAGTTTCCTGAAATCCGCACGGCCGAAGAGGCAGCTGAACTCGCCGCCGGCGGCCAGTTCATTTTCGCCAGGATCGAAGCCCTGCCCTGTCCCAGCGTGGCGGTGCTCAATGGCACCGCGCTCGGCGGCGGTCTGGAACTGGCCATGGCCGCGACGTGGCGTCTCGGGCTGCCGGTCGAGACACCCTGCCTGGGACTGCCGGAGGTACAACTGGGTCTCAATCCCGGATTCGGCGGCACGGTACGCGCCGTGCGCCTGATGGGCGCGCGCAAGGGGCTCGACCTGATGCTGACCGGTCGCCAGCTGCGGATGAGCGAGGCTCTCCGGACCGGTCTGATCGACCGCCTGTCCACCGCGGAGTCGTGGCGAGCCGACGCGGTCAGCCTGATCGGCGCCGGCAAGCCGAAGCGTTCGGTACCCCTCCCCGACCGCCTGATATCACTGCCCCCGGTCAGGCCATACATCGCGCGTACGCTGCGCCGCACGGTGCGGGCAAAGGCGCGTCCGGAGCACTACCCGGCTCCCTACGCGATGATCGACCTGTGGGAGGAAAACGGCGCCCTGGACAATGTCGCCTACTCTGCCGAGGCGCAGAGCTTAGGCCGCCTGGCGATGACCGAGACTTCGCGCAGCCTCGTACGCGTATTTTTCCTGCAGGACCGCCTGAAGAAGCTGGGTGGCCACCAGAACACCCCGCCACGGCATGTTCACGTCGTTGGCGCCGGCGTCATGGGGGGTGACATCGCGGCCTGGTGCGCGCTGCAGGGACTCACGGTGACTTTGCAGGACCGCGAACTCAAGTACGTGCAGCCTGCGCTCGAGCGGGCGGCGAAACTGTTCGCGAAGAAGCTGCGCAATGCGGAGTCTGAATCGGCGGCGCGCGCGCGGCTGACAGCGGATATAGAAGGCAGGGGCGTAGCCGCAGCCGATGTCGTGATCGAGGCGATATTCGAGCAGCTGGAGGCCAAGCAGGCGCTCTTCCGGGATGTCGAGTTACGGGCCCCGGCACATTGTCTGCTGGCAACGAACACGAGCAGCATCCCTATCGAGCAGATTGCCGACGGGCTGCACAATCCCGGCCGGCTCGTCGGTCTGCACTTCTTCAATCCGGTGGCGAAGCTGCCGCTCGTCGAGATCGTGCGCGGTGTATCCAGCTCAGCTGATGCCATGCAGGCTGGTCTTTCCTTCGCGCGTCAGATTGGCAAGCTTCCCGTGCCCTGCCGCAGTTCGCCCGGATTCCTTGTTAACCGCATCCTGGCTCCCTACATGGCTGAGGCCATGACCCTGGCCAAGGAAGGTGTATCGCTGCCGGAGATCGATGAGGCCGCAACTTCATTCGGCATGCCCATGGGGCCGGTCGCACTCGCCGATTCCGTCGGGCTCGACGTGGCGCTGCACGTTGCGCGCATTCTGTCGCCCGTGCTCAAGCGGCCGGTTGCACCGGAGATCGAAGCGCTGGTCGCCCGTGGCCACCTGGGGCAGAAGACAGGCAGGGGTTTCTATGTCTATCAGCACGGCAAGCCGGTGAAGCCGGTGCTGCGCGACCATGAAGTGCAGCCTGACGTGCAGGACAGGCTGATGCTGTCTTTCCTGAATGAGGCGGTCCAGTGCCTGCACGAACAGATCGTCGACGACGCTGATCTCGCGGACGCAGGCGTCATTTTCGGCACGGGGTTCGCACCTTTCCGCGGCGGGCCTCTGCACTACGCGCAGTCCCGCGGTGTAGACCGCATCGAGCAGCGGCTCAATGAGCTGGCAGCCGTTCATGGCGAACGTTTCCGGCCTTCGCCCGGCTGGCGGATGCTGCGCGCTATGTGAACTGCTTCGCCTACCTGGCCCCGGGTGCCTGTGGTTAAATGCAGGCCTTACCACGGGCTCGGGATTCCTGCCGACAAGCCGACACTGACCCATGGACGGTACGCACTTAACTGCCGACGTCCTGCGGCGATTCACGCCGCTGGACAGCCTGAAGCGCGAGAACATCGCCGCCCTGATCAAGAAGATTCAGGTGCGCGAACTCGAGCCGGGCAAGCTCCTGTTCCGCGAAGGCGACAATGAGCGGCGCACGTACTACGTGCTGACCGGCACCCTGCAGCTGAAGAACCAGGACGGCGGCCTCAAGTCGATTCGCGGCGGCAGCGACGAATCCCGCAACGCGCTTTCACCGATGTTGCCGCGCCGCTGGACTGCAACGGCGCAGGATCGGGTCGAGTTCATTTCCATCGACACCGACCTGCTCGATGTCATGCTCACCTGGGACCAGACCGGCAGTTACGAATTCAGCGACCTCAACGGTACGCAGTCGGCTCCGAAGTCCGACGACTGGATGACGACTCTGCTGCAGACCAAGGCCTTTCACCGCGTTCCGCCAGCCAACATCCAGGCCATCGTCATGCGCATGCAGAAGGTGCAGTACAGCGCCGGGGAAGTCATCATCAAGCAGGGTGACGAAGGCGACTACTTCTACCTGATCAGTCACGGCAAGTGCGGCGTGACGCGGGAAACGCCGCTGAACAAAGATGGTATCAAGCTGGCCGAGCTCAACGTCGGGGATACGTTCGGCGAGGAAGCACTCATTTCAGAGGCGAAGCGCAATGCCACCGTCACGATGCTGGTGGATGGCGCCGTGATGCGTCTTGGCAAGGATGACTTCCGCCAGCTCCTGAACGAGCCGATGATCGACCGCGTGTCCTACCAGGATGCCAGGCAGATAGTCGCCAGGGGCGGCAAGTGGCTCGATGTGCGCCTGCCGAGCGAGTACGAGACCTTCCACGAACCAGGCGCGATCAATATCCCCCTGTATTTCCTCCGCCTGAAAATCGGCACGCTGGATCCGTCCGTGACTTATGTGCTCTGCTGCGACACGAGCCGCCGCAGCTCTGCTGGCTCTTTCATCCTGAACGAGCGCGGATTCACGACGACGGTACTGCAGGGCGGACTCGAGATAGCGGAGCAGCGCAGCGACGCGGGTTACTGAGCCCGTCGGTCGCTACATCGTGTGGGTGGGCTTGTCCCCGCCGAGGACTCCGGCCAGGTAATTCTCGATCTTCTTCTGCGTCGAGCCGCTGTCCTGATCGCTGAACTGCACGCCGATTCCGGGCGTGCGCTTGCCCTGCGCGCCTTTGGGCGTGATCCAGATCACCTTGCCGGCAACCGGAATCTTCTCCTCCTCGCCCATGAGGTTCAGGAGCATGAAGACCTCGTCGCCAAGCCTGTAACTGGTGTTGGTCGGGATGAACAGCCCGCCATTGCGGACAAAAGGCATGTAGGCGAGATACAAGGCGTTCTTGTCCTTGATGGTGAGCGTCAGAAGTCCGGGTTTCGACATCAGCCTGCATTCCCCGTGTTGCCGACGGGATACCAGTGTCGCAGCAGCAGCGCGAGCTGCAATTCGACGTTTACCGCCTTGCCCGGGAAACGCAGCATCCGCTCCGTCTCCCGCAATGCCCCCCATTGATCGCGCATGGTTAGGCCTTTGGCGGGCGAAAGCAAGGGCGCACGAGCGCTGCCGAGCATCGTGTTACGGATCTCGGCAGCCACTCGTCGGTAGAGCCAGCGCAAGGTCACCTCAAGTTCCAGTGTCGCCCAGCGCGCCGCGACGGCAACCGGCGTGTCCCGTCGTGCACCGAGATGGTCGAGATCCGCGGCGAAAGCCTCGAACCGCTCCGCCAGTCCCTTCTGCTGCATCGCCAATGCGGCAATGGGCGCGTCTCCCGCAAGGTCGAGCAACGGTTCCCAGCGCACCGCAGGCGCCTGCGAAAGCAGCCAGGGCAGGCTTTGCGCACGCACCGGTGTGGCAATACGCAGGCGCTGGCAACGGCTGAGGATGGTTGGCGGCAGTCGCGAGAGCTCATCTGCGACGAGAATGATCGTCGCGCCGTCCGGGGGTTCTTCCAGGGTCTTCAGCAGGCTGTTCGCCGCTGCCATAGTCATCGCATCGGCTGGCCAGATGGCGGCAACCCGCGCGCCACCGCGGAGACTGCGCAGATGCAGGAAGTCGATCAACGACCGAACGGCCTCGATCGAGATGGCCGACTTGCCGGCGGCAGGCCGCAGCGCCAGGAAGTCCGGGTGCAGCAGCAAGGTCTCGCCGGCGGCGTCGCTGTCGTCTGATGCGGCTGGAGGCTCGCTGTCGGCAAACTCCTCGAACGCGGCGTGGGCTCCGCCCAGCAGCCCGGCTGCATGCCACATCGCCAGCCGGCGCCGACCGGTGCCGCGCGGACCGTAGATAAGAAGCGCCTGGGCGGCGCGGGCGCTGCGGTCCGGCGCCTGCAGCTGCCGGGCCGCCGCAGTCAGCCAGGGCAAACTGATTAAATTTGATTTATTAATGCTCATATCTTCTTATTGAAGTTCCTGCTGACGAAGCGATCGATGATCTGCCCGAGTTCGCTCTGTACCTCGGACAGCGACCTGCCAGCGGCGACGATACTCACGCGTTGCGGCTCCAGCGCGGCGCGTCGCAGGTATTCCACACGCACGGTTTCGAAGAATAGCCTCGTCTCCTGCTCGAACCGGTCACTGGTGCCGCGCTTTGCGCGACGGGCGCTGCTCACGTCCCAGTCAGCGTCGAGCAGCAGCGTCAGGTCCGGTCGGAAATCTTTCTGTACCAGCGCCTCCAGGGTCCGCACTGCTTCGCTGCCGCAGCCGCGCCCCGCACCCTGGTACGCATAACTGGCATCCGTAAAGCGGTCGCAGACGACCCACTGTCCACGTGCGAGCGCGGGCCGGATCAGTTGCTCCAGGTGGCACGCACGGGCAGCGAACATCAGCAGCAGTTCAGCATCGGCAGTCGGTGCCGTACTGTCCGGCGCCAGCAGGATTTCGCGGATACGTTCTGCGAGCGGTACGCCACCGGGCTCCCTTGTCACGACGACATCGATGCCCTGGGATCGCAGTCGTTCGACGACGAACTCGCGATTGGTCGATTTGCCGACGCCCTCGATTCCCTCGAGCGTGATGAAACGTCCGGCGTCGTGTGGACCCATTGGCTTGATCACTCGCGGCTGGCGGCAACGTACCGGCGCACGGCGAGATTGTGCTCGGCCAGCGAACGGCTGAACACGTGGCTGCCGTCTCCGGCCGGGCTGGCGACGAAATACAGTGCGCCGCTGATATCCGGCTGGACCGCCGCCATCAGGGCGCCCTCTCCGGGCAAGGCGATCGGCGTCGGGGGCAGGCCTGCGCGAGTATAAGTGTTATACGGGGTGTCATTCTGCAGGTCGCGCCGTCGCAGGTTGCCGTCGAATTCTGCGCCGAGTCCGTATATCACGGTCGGATCCGTCTGCAGGCGCATGCCAAGAGTGATCCGGCGGGCGAATACGCCGGCAACGAGCGTCCGTTCGCGTGCGAGGCTCGTTTCCTTCTCGACGATTGAAGCAAGAATGAGGGCCTGATAGGCGCTGTCGACAGGAAGGTTCGGCGCCCTCCTCCTCCAGGCCTCCTCCAGAACGTCGCGCATTCGTCCGTGAGCCATGTTCGCGATTGCTGCATCGGTCGTTCCGCGCGGAAAATGGTAGGTATCGGGAAACAGCCAGCCCTCGGCGCTCCCGGCCATCCCGAGCATCTGGCCGATGGAAACAGGATCCGTCGCTGCGAGCGTACTGCTGACGGCGGGGTGGGCCTGTATCGCTGCCATCGCTTCCGCGACCCGCCAGCCCTCGACCAGCGTTACCGCATGCAGCTTTACCTTGCCATCGAGCAAGATGTCCAACAGGGCGCGTGGGGTACTCCCGTGCGGGATCTCGTACTCGCCGGTCTTGATCCGCCCGGCGACGCCGGTGACGCGGCCGTAGAGGGCAAGGAGCGCGGGCGAGTCAAGTACACCATCATCGGCCAGCCGGCTGGCCAGTGCCCGCAGCGAGGAGCCGGTGGCCACTTCGATCAGCAATCCGTCGGCCGGCATCTGCATCGGCCGGTCCAGCGAGCGCTGCAGGAGCAAGACAGCAACGCCGGCTCCGCCTGCTGCAGCAAGTGCTGCGACAGCCAGCCACAACATCAGCTTTCGCAAATCCCGACCCCGCGTGCCTCCACGCCCGCAATGATGGCACGAACGACCGGATTCTGGCGGGTGGCGATTGCACGATCATCGATGCGATCGACAGGCCGCAGGCCGATCAGGGCGTTGGTCAGGAACGCTGCCCTGCAGTCGCCCAGTGCTGTCTTGGTGACAGCACGTTCGGAGACGCTCACCCCGGCAGCCGCTGCAGCCTCTATCACCACGCTGCGCATGACACCGCGTACGCCAGCCATCGCCAGATCCGGCGTCACCAGGTGGCCGCCATCCTCCACGAGAAAAACGTTGCCGGCCGTGGAGCCGACGACGCAGTCGTGCGCGTCGAGCATCAGTCCGTCATCCAGCCCACGTCGGCCCACCTCTGACCGAGCCAGCACGCTGTCGAGACGGTTGAGGGTCTTCATGCCGGCCAGGGCGGGATTGCTGCTGGCACGCACAGCCAGAACACCGACGGAGAAATGCGTCTGCTGCAGCGGTCGTGAGGCCACGGCCGGCGAAAAACTCACGATCCGCCGCGGCCGGGCGTTGTCAGGAGTCAGGTAGCCGCGCGGCCCCGAGCCGCGGGTGACGATGATCTTGCCCGTGCCACGGACCGAACCAGCGGCCAGCTTGCGCAGTTCTTCCTCGAGGATCGCGGTGTCTGGGACGTCCAGAGCAAGTCGTCGGCAACCCTCTGCCAGTCGTTCCATGTGCCGCGCGAGGAATCGCGGGGCGGCGTTGCGCCAGGCAATGGTCTCGAACAGGCCATCGCCGTAGGCAAGGCCGCGATCGTCTGTCGGTATGGCGTCGGTCACTATGCCGTCGACCAGCATGCCCGCTCGGCTCCGTTCGCTCAGGTCAGAGACAGCAGCATGCCATGCGCCTTCGCGCGGGTCTCTTCGAGTTCCCGCTCGGGAATGGAGTCCGCCACTATGCCGCTGCCGGCGTGGATGGTGATCGAGCGGTCATGGCAGACCATGGTGCGGATCAGGATGTTGAAGTCGGCGTCCCCGTCGCGGCTGATGTAGCCAAGCGTGCCGGTGTAGGCGCCGCGCGGACGCCCTTCGATTTCATCGATCAGGCTCATGCAGCGCGGTTTCGGGCAGCCGGTGATCGTGCCCCCGGGAAAGACTGCGCGCAGCGCGTCCGCTGCGTGCAGGTCCGGGCGCAGCTCGCCGGTAACCACGGATACGATGTGGTGCACGTGGGCGTAAGTCTCGACCGCCATGAACTCCGCGACCTGCACCGATCCTGCGGTACACACCTTGCCGAGATCGTTGCGCTCGAGATCGATCAACATGACGTGCTCGGCGCGCTCCTTCGGATTGGCCACCAGCTCCGCGCGGCGGATGTCATCGGGCTCGCCCGGGCGCCGCGGCCGCGTGCCGGCGATCGGGCGCGTCTCGATCTGGCGCCCCCGGATCCGCAACAACCGCTCGGGCGACGAGGACAGTACCCAGTGCCCTGCGCCGGACGTGAGGATGCCGGAGAAGGGCGCCGGGTTCGCGGTGCGAAGTCGTTCGTAGAGCATCCAGGGTTCGGCGCCGTCGGCGATTTCTGCCAGCCAGCGCCGGCTGATATTGGCCTGGTACACGTCCCCCGCGCTGATATGGGCCTGGACCCGGTGGACAGCGGCGAGAAATTCCCCTTCGTCGTCTTCCCGCACGTCGGAGTTGACGATCTTCGCGGGTCGACTATGTGGCGGCACCCGCGCAAGGCCGGCAATGTCAGCCAGGATCGCGCTGACCGAGCTTGCTTCTGTTTCCTCTGCGACTATCGCTGCCCAGGCGGAATTGCGGTCCACGATCACGGCAATGCCCACGCGCAGGGCAAGCGCTACCGGTCCCGGACCGGGCGTGAGTCGCAGTTTCGGCTCGATCTGTTGTGCGAGCTCATAGCCGGCGTAGACAACCCAGCCGCCGACGAACGGCAGGCCCGGCATGGCAGCGGCGCTGTCGGTTACCCATTGCAGGCGGCGGCCGAGTTCGCCCAGGAAGTCGTCGCTGGTAACAGGCCCGCCATCAGTCAGTAATCGCCAGTTGTTGTCGAGAACGAGTCTTTCCCGCGGAAACGCAAACAGGATGTCGAAGCACTGCTCCCCGGGGCCTGTCGCGGTCGTCTCGAGCAGGCAGGGATAGCGGGAGGGGTCGAGCCGATGCAGCGCGAGCAGATCCGGCGTCGCCGGCAATTCGTGGACGAGAGAGCCGACGCCGCTCACACGCGGCGGAAAATCACGCTGCCGTTGGTTCCGCCGAACCCGAAGGAGTTGGAGATGGCCGCGTCGATCTTCATCGGCCGGGCGACGTTGGGCACGTAGTCAAGGTCGCATTCGGGATCGGGATTGTCGAGGTTGATGGTGGGCGGTGCCACCTGGTCCCGGATGGCCATCACCGAGAACACGGCTTCAACGGCGCCGGCAGCCCCGAGCAGGTGCCCGGTCGTGGACTTGGTCGAACTGACGGCGAGATGCCGGGCATGAACGCCGAACGCACCCTTTACGGCCCGCGTCTCGGCCACATCGCCCAGTGGGGTCGAGGTGCCGTGGGCATTGACGTACTGGATGTCCGATGGATTCATGCACGCATCGCGCAAGGCGGCCACCATGCAGGCCTTCGCGCCTTCGCCCCCGTCCAGCGGCGCGGTGATGTGGTGCGCGTCCCCGCTCATGCCGAATCCGACCAGTTCCGCCAGGATCGTCGCGCCGCGACGCCGGGCAGCTTCGAACTCCTCGAGGACCAACGCGGCGCCGCCATTGCTCAGCACGAATCCGTCCCGGTCACGGTCCCAGGGGCGGCTTGCCTTCTCCGGGGCGTCATTTCGCTGTGACAGGGCGCGTGCAGCGCAGAAACCGCCGAGGCCGAGCACCGTCATCGCCGCTTCGGCACCGCCGGCGATCATGGCGTCGGCATCGCCGTAGGCGATGGTCCGGCCGGCGAAGCCGATGCAGTGCGTGGAGGTCGCACAGGCCGTGACGAGGGCGATATTCGGTCCACGGAAGCCGTACTGAATCGACACGTGGCCCGAGATCATGTTGATGATGCTGCCCGGGACGAAGAACGGCGAAATCTTCCGCGGCGCTTTCGCTTCCAGGTATTTGCCGTAGTTCTGCTCGATAGTCGCGAGTCCACCGATGCCGGATCCCATCGCAATGCCCACCCGATCCGGTGCGTATCCGGCCGCCGGCAGTCCGGCGTCAGCGATGGCCTGCTGGGCGGCGACGATCCCGAAGTGGATGAACGGGTCCATCTTCCGGGCTTCCTTGGGATGGACATGCTCCTCCGCGTTGAAGCCACGAACCGATCCGCCGAATCGTGTCGAGAAATCGCTCGCATCGAAGTCCGTGATCGGACCGATGCCACTGACGCCATCCCGGGCGTTGCGCCAGGCAGATGAGACATCGTTTCCTACCGGGGAGACGATACCCATGCCTGTCACGACGACTCGTCGCTTCGACATGCTCGCGGTGCTCGGTGGGGTGGTGACCGGCCGGCCGGACGATCCGGCCCGGGGACCGGCTGGAGTCAGGCCTGTTTCTGGCGTGACGTGATGTAGTCGATGGCTTCCTGGACGGTGGTGATCTTCTCGGCTTCCTCGTCGGGAATCTCAGTCTCGAATTCCTCCTCGAGAGCCATCACCAGTTCTACGGTGTCGAGGGAGTCCGCGCCAAGGTCCTCGACGAAGGATGCACCGTTCGTGACCTCTTCCTCTTTCACGCCCAGTTGCTCGGCCACGATGCTCTTAACCTGCTCAGCAATACTGCTCATGTTCAGACTGTCCTCATGAAGCCAAAGGAAGTGTGTGCCTTGAAGGCGACGGGGCAATTCAGCGCGCGGGGTATTTTACGGAAATCGATAAGACAGGGCTAGGCCGCTCGAGGTCATCGCGGGTGAAGCGCAAAAGCGCCCTAGATCATGTACATACCGCCGTTGACGTGCAGCGTCTCTCCGGTGATGTAAGCACCGGCAGCGGACGCGAGGAACAACGTCGCATGCGCGACGTCTGCGCCGGAGCCAAGGCGTTGCAGGGGAATCTGCGCGAGCATGGCGGCTCGTTGTTCATCGCTGAGTGCTGCTGTCATGTCGGTTGTGATGAAGCCTGGAGCGATGACGTTTACCGTGACGCCGCGGCTGCCGACTTCCCGCGCAAGGGACTTACTGAGTCCCGTCAGGCCCGCCTTGGCCGCCGCGTAGTTCGCCTGCCCGCCGTTGCCCATGGTGCCGACGACGGAGCCGATGCTGATGATCCGGCCCTTGCGTGCCTTGAGCATACCGCGCAGCACGGAGCGGCTCAGCCGAAAAACGGCGGTCAGGTTCGTGTCGAGTACGGACTGCCAATCCTCGTCCTTCATCCGCATCAGCAGATTGTCGCGGGCAATGCCGGCGTTGTTGACGAGAATCGTGATGGCCCCTTCCCTGCTCTCGATATCCTTGAGGACGACAGAGGTTGCAGTGGGATCGGCGACATCCAGGATCACGCCGCGACCAGGCGCAGGCGCCGCGGCCAGGCGCCGCGTGATCTGCTCGGCGCCCGCGGCCGTCGTGGCGGTTCCTATCACCCTTGCACCGGCGTTGGCCAGCGTATCGGCAATCGCCGCCCCGATGCCGCGCGAGGCGCCGGTGACCAGCGCGATTTCACCGCCGAGATCGAATGCAGTCGTCATGTCTGTACCGCCAGGGTCAGCGTTGCGAGCGGGCGCGCGGATTATAGCGGCCGCTGCCGAAGGCGCAGCGCGCTTGCGACGGCGAGGAAAATCCCGCCGCCAGCGGCGCCCCAGACGTGGGCATCCGTGACCACCCGACCGCCGGACAACGCCGCTTCCCAGGGCATGGCGCCGCCGAGCTGCTCCCAGGTCATTTTCACGATAACGATGACCAGCAGCGCCAATGCAAGGCGATCTCCCGCCAGCGCCCAGCCACCGAAGCCCAGAATCATGAAGCCGTGCAGGACGCCGGACAGTCCCACGCACCAGAGAACATCCGGGCTGAAAGCCAGCAGTCCCGATCCGCAGGCCAGCGCAAGCAGGATGCCCGCCAGTGTCCATTCAAGCGGGTGGCGGTCAGGACCGAACAACCAGGTGCCCAGAACCAGTCCTGCCATGTTCAGGGCGTAATGCTGCCAGCCGAGGTGCACGAAATGGCCGGTGACCAGACGGTACATCTCCCCCGCCAAAATAGCCTCGCGGTCGTAGCGCAGCAGGTCCTGCAGCGGCTCCGGCAGTGCCTGCAGCACCGTCATGACCAGCACGAATGCCGCGACTATCGAGGCGATTGGGCGCAGGGAAAACCTTTGCAACTCAATCGGTAATGACATATTGCTATAATCGCTTCGGCGGCGGGCATCTGTGCGGCAGCTCCGCTCCGGACGCAAGACTAACAGTATCATCGCGAACCGGGCCGCCTCAGGCGTCCAGTCACCGCGACAACAGGGCCTTCGACATGACGTATCCGATTGTCCTCGCACGAAGCCGGCAGACCGCGGGCTTCACGCTCATAGAAATCATGGTGGTCGTGGTGATCCTCGGCATTCTCGCGGCGCTGATCGTGCCGAACGTGATCAGCAATATCGACAAGGCACAGGTCACCAAGGTCAGGCAGGACATTCGCGCCATCGAAAGCGCGCTGAAGCTGTTCCGTCTCGACCGTTTTCGCTATCCGACGACTGAGGAAGGGCTCGAGGGTCTCGTGACGCCCCCAACTGATGCCACCGTGGGGTTTCCTGCGGGAGGCTATCTCGACCGGATCCCGAAGGATCCCTGGGATCGCCCCTACCTCTACCTGCAGCCGGGCAACCAGGGCGGCGAATACGACGTCTATACCCTCGGTCGTGACGGCGTGCAGGGTGGCGAAGGGGTCGACGCCGATATCGGCAACTGGGAAGCGCAATAGCGCGAGCATCCAGCCGTGCAAGTGAACCGACGCGCCGCCGGTTTTACGCTGCTCGAACTCCTGGTCGTCATCTTCATCGTAGGCATCATAGCCGCGATGGCCACGCTTTCGGTCGGTACCGCAACGCGCGATCAGGGGCTCCAACGCGAGATCGAGCGGGTCGCAGACCTGGTTCGCCTGGCCAGCGAGGAAGCGGTCATGCAGAACCGTGAATTCGGCCTCACAATCTACCGCCGCGAGTACGAATTCAGCCGGTTCGACGCCACGGAGCGCGAGTGGATACCGCTCGGTAATGACTCCGGCCCGCTCGCCTCGCGCAGCTTTCCGCCCGACACGGAGGTGGAACTGGAAATAGACGGTCGACGGGTTGCTCTCGATGCCGAAATTCCGGAGCGCAAGCCCCGGCCCGAACAGGACGGCGTTCGCAGTGCCGCCGATCGTCTTGCCAATCTGACTGGAACCGATGACAACTCCCGACCGCAGATCCTCATCCTGTCGAGCGGCGACGTGACGCCCTTCGCTGTCCGGCTCGCGCCCGAATCAGGCGGCGATGGCTCGACGATCCGCGTTTCCGAGACGGGCGCCATCGAGAAAATCCGTGAAGGTGCCTGAACAAAGCCGCGCGCGCGGTTTCACCCTGGTCGAAGTGCTTGTCGCCCTCGCGATCGTCGCCTTCGGACTTGTCGCGGTCTTCGGCCAGTTGACGCAGTCGGCCACGGCGGCCAACCGCCTCCGGGAAAAGACGCTCGCCGAGTGGGTGGCGATCGATCGCATCACCGAGATGCGCCTGAGCGGCCAGTACCCGGCGGTGGGCAGGCAATCCGACGAAATCGAAATGGCCAATCTGCGCTGGCGCTACCAGATCGAGATCACGGAGACCGAGGGCAATTACATGCGCCGGGCGGACGTCACGGTCAGCTACAGCGACGACCCGACGCGTCCCATAGCTACGGCTGTCGGATTCATCGGTCAGCCGCTGACCATCGCAGGCGCGCGGCCGGGTTTGCCGCTGCCCGGGCCGGACGGTGAAATCCCGGCTGTTTCTTCGCAGGACGTGGGCCCAGGAGGAGACGACGAGGAAACGCAGCCGCCCGATGCCGGCAATGGCGATGGAGGAGCGGAGCAGTGAGTATTCCTGCCCTGCCCTGCCGGCAAGAACAGCGTGGATTCACGCTGCTCGAGCTGCTGGTCGCCATCGCCATTTTTGCGATCGTCGGCGCACTGGCGCTTGGCGGGCTCAACGCTGTCCTTTCCCAGCAGGAGACAGCGCGCCGTCAGCTTCAGCGTCTCGACAACCTGCAACGCGCCGTGCGGCTGGTCTCCAGCGACTTCAGCCAGTTCACGCTGCGACCGGCGCGCGACGCGCTCGGCGGTTTCGAGCATCCACTGGTGTCGCCCTGCGGCGTGGAGCACCTCGTTTGTCTCAGTCATGACGGCTGGCGCAACCCCTTCGCGTTATTCGCGCGAGGCGAGATGCAACGGGTTGCCTACCGCCTGGAGGACGGCAAGTTAATCCGGGCGTACTGGGCGGTGATGGACCGCACACTGATCAACGAGCCGCGAGAGGAGTCATTGATCAGCGGCGTCGAGGGCCTTGAAATTGCGTTCCTCGAGCAGGGCGGAGCCGACTGGCTGACCACCTGGGACCCCGCGACGCGACCGGCGGGTGGCAGCGGGCGGCTCGCGGCGGTCAGACTGACGCTGCAGCTCGAGGACTGGGGCGAGGTACAGCGGCTCATCGAGGTGATCGGCTGATGCGCGGCCTGCGCTCCAGCCAGCGCGGGATCGCCGTGCTCACGGCCATGCTGGTCGTGGTGATTGCAACCATTATCGCCGTCGAAATCGCCTGGCATACCGCGCTGGATTTGCGCCGTACTGAAAACCTGCTCTCCTGGGAACAGGCACGGCAGTTCGGGCTCGGTGCTGAAACGGTCGGTGCCCAGTTTTTGCAGGAGACGCTCGACGAGCAGACGGGTGACGATGCTGCCTTCACCCGGACCGACGACAAGCTCTGCGGGCAGCAGGCGCTCACCTTCACGCTCGATCAGGGCAGCGTCACGGGGACGATCTGCGACGTGCAGGGGCGGTTCAACCTCAACAACCTGCGCCCTGTGGCCGAGCAGGAGCCGAGCGAGGCGATCGTGGCGCAGTTTCGCCGGCTGGTGACCGCGGTGGTCGAGGAATACGAGCTGAGCGACATCGAGGTCGATACCGTCGTTGCCTCTACGATCGACTGGCTCGACAGCGACGGCACGCCGCAGTTCAATGGTGCCGAGGAGGACCACTACACCGGCCTGCAGCCGCCCTACCGCCCCGCGAACTACTATTTCATCAGCACCTCGGAGTGGCGTGCCGTGCGCGGTGTGACGCCGGAACTCTACCAGGCCATGATGGACTGTCGATGCATCACGGCGCTCGCACCGGCCTCCAGCCGCAATCCGACACCGCTCAACATCCTCACTGCGCCTTGCCTGGTCTACCGGTCTCTCGGCGATGAGATCGCCGACGCCAACGCGGAGGAATGGTGCAGCTTCGACGGTAGCGATGCGCAGGAGGTCGAGGGGTTTCGCCAGCAGATAGTGACCTACGCGCCTGAACTGGCCGGTATCCAGGGCTACTTCGATACCAGGACCAGCCACTTCGAACTGCGGGCATTGATCACTATTGGCTCCACCGAGCTCGCTATGTACAGTCTGCTGCAGGGCACGGGGCAGGCTGTCATTCCGATCCGCCGCAGTTTCGGCGTTGCGGAACTCGCGCCCGTCAGCGACGAGGCGGCAGACGACACCGAGACGGAGATTCCGGAAGACATCGATGGCTGAAGCGCTGGTCATACGACTCGACGCCGCGGCCGACGGTCGCGCGAGCTGGGTGGCGGTCGACGCTAGCGGGGCGCTGCTGGGCGCTCCGATACACGGCAATCTTTCCGAAGCGGGTCAGGCCGCCGCGAACCGGCTGATCGTGGCCCTGGTGCCCGCCGCCGACGTGCTGCGCCTTCGCGCCGAGGTACCGCTTAAAGGCGGCAGCAAGCTGCTGCAGGCCCTGCCCTTCGCGCTGGAAGACCAGATCGCCGAGGACGTCGAGGCGCTGCACTTCGCCGCCGGCGACCGCGACCAGGACGGTCGGTTGGCCGTGGCGGCGGTGCGCCGCGATCGCCTGGCGGCGTGGCGGTCGGAACTCGATGCGGCGGGCGTGGCGCCGCAGAAGATGTATTCCGAGGCGGATGCGGTCCAGGCGATGCCCAATACCGCGACCGTGCTGATCGAGGGTGCGACCGCCGTCTTCACCGAGCCTGACGGTACGCTGAGTACCATCGATACCGGCGGGCTGCCGGGTCTCCTGGAGTTGTGGCTGGCACGATCCGCGGCAGCGGCCGATGCGTCGCCGTTGCACCTCGTCGCCTATGGCGACGCGGCGCAGCTCGCCGCGCTCGGGAAGACCTGGGAGGACATCCGTCCCCGCCTCGCCTCGCTCGATTTGCGCGCTCTCGCGGATGGCGCCTTGCCGAGGCTGGCGGCGCAGATCGTGACCAGCCCGGGCGTGAATCTCCTCCAGGGGGAGTTCGCGCGCCGCTCGAGCCTGCTCGCCTTCTGGCCCGCCTGGCGCCTCGCGGCGCTGCTCCTCGCCGGGTGGTTCGTGCTCGGTGTGGCCTGGGACTGGGCTGAGCTGCGCCGGGTCCGGGGCGAGATCGCCGCGCTCGACCGGTCCATCGACCAGGCCTTCCGCTACGTCTTCCCCGAGGCAGGACCGATCACGGACGCCCGTGCCCAGCTGTCGAGCCAGCTCCAGCGCCTGGGTGACGGCGAGGCCAGGGGCGGCTCGGAACTGCTCGATTTTCTGCGTTCGCTGAGTCAGGCCATGGGCGGCACCAGCGGGATCCGCCTCGAAGCGCTCAGCTATCGGGCCGGGAGCCTGGAATTGCGGCTGCGTGCCCCGAGCGTCGAAGCACTCGAGCGGGTGCAGCAGCAGATCACCCGGGGCGGTGGCGGCCTGCAGGCCCAGATCCAGTCGGCGAACCCGTCCGAGGAAGGGGTACTCGGACGACTGCAGATTTCCCGGGGTGGCCAATGAACCAGCTGCTGTCGTGGTGGGACGGACTCGCACCGCGGGAGCGGCTCATGGTTGGCGCTGCCGGGGTCATGGCCGTGATCGCTCTGCTCGTGATCGGCGTGCTGCGCCCGTTGGCGGCCGCGCGCGATGCAGCCGCCAAGGAGTTCGCCGACAAACAGGCCGTGTTGGGCGACCTTGAACGTGTCGCCGTCCGATTTGGGCCGCGTGCGGGTGCCGCTGCGTCGGTGCAACCGAGTGGCGAATCACTGGTCGTGCTGGTCGATCGCACGACCCGCTCCGGCGGCCTTGTTGCCTATCTCAAGCGCAACGAACCGGATGGCCAGTCCGGCATCCGCCTGCGATTCGAGAACGCGCCTTTCGATGATCTCGTCGCCTGGCTGGGCGAGTTGCAGGCCAACCAGGGCGTTGGCGTGGTATCAGCGAACGCCGATCCCGGCGACGCGCCCGGCCGCGTCACCGCGAATCTCCAGCTGAGCCGCGCCGGCGGACCCTGATCGTGCAACGGCAGCATTGGCTTGTCGCGGCCGGCGCCGGCGCGTTCGTCGCGACCGCACTTCTCGGCCTGCCGGCTGCCGTGGCTGTCGACTGGCTGGCACCCGAGGCCCTGCAGGTGACCGACGTGAGGGGTTCGCTGTGGAAGGGCAGCGCGTCCACAGTGCAGGCTGGACGGCTGCGCCTCGGCCCTACCACCTGGACGCTGTCACCACTCGCCCTGCTGCGCGGACGAGTTGGCGGCTTTGTCGAGACCAGACTCGCTGACGCGCAGATTTCCGGCGATCTCAGTGTCGGCAGCGGGACTTCGATCGATTGCGAGAACTGCCGTTACGCCGGGTCGCTCGCCAGCCTGTACGGTGTCGCTCCTGCGCTGCGCAACCTGTCGGGCAGCGCGACCATCGAGCTCGCGTCACTGGCCGTGCGTGACGGCTGGCCCACGGAGGCCATCGGCACCGTGCGCATTGCCGGCGTGCCGATCACGGCACCCGGGGTTCCGCCGGACCCGGGGGCGCCGAGTGGCGAGTTCGAAGCGACCGTGAACTCGAAGCCGGTGCCGGAAGACGGCTTGATCGAATTCCTCATCCAGGATGGCGGCGGACCGCTGGAGCTCACCGGGCAACTGTCGTTGCGCCCGCCCGGCAACTACGAACTCGCCGGCCGGGCACGCGCGCGCGCCGATGCGCCCCCGGACATCGTCAATTCGCTGAATTTCCTCGGGCCCAAGGCTGCCGACGGCAGCACCGAAATCTCGATGTCGGGCAGTCTCTGAGCTAGCTGCGCAAGGGCAGCTCACGCAGCTGGCTGAGCATCGGGAAATAGATCGCCAGGCGAATCGGCCGTTCATCCAGCCCGCGAAGCGCATCGCGATAACCTTCCAGCTGGGGCCGGTGCCGCTCCAGCTCTGCCGCGAGAAACGCCTCGAGCGACCCGCCTTCGTGGCTGGCCGTCTTGTAGTCGATGATCCAGTGATCGCCCGTTTCCGTGACGAAGCTGCGATCGATCTTCAGCTGCCGGAATCTGCTGCCGTCCCAGTGTGTGAGTGCGAGCTCGCAGGCTGCCTCGGCGTGCGCATCCGTGAGCAGCCAGCTCGCCCGCGGATCGGCCTGCACGGCCGTGATGTTCGCGGTCACCCTCGCGATGACCCGATCGGCGGCGTTTCCGGTGATGCCCGCAGCACGCAGGCGCCAGCGCGCGTCGGTCCCTATATCCGTCTCCGTTGCAGCGAGCGACCGCCGCTCGGCAAACCGTTGCAGCCACTGGTGGACGATCGTGCCCACCTGACGCGCCTCGTCGCCTGCCCATTCGAAATCTGGCCGCTCGAGAGCAGCTACCGGCGGCGCGGGCGGCGCCGCCAGTGCCAGCGGCAGGGCAGCAGGCTGCCAGCCAGGCGACAGTCGCCGCAGGACAGGCTCTATCCAGCGCGGGGCGCTGCGGTCGGCCGGCTGTCGCCAGCCGAGATCCGCGAAGCCGGATACTGCCGCCGCCTCCACCGCCGGCCACAGGTGACTGAGCAGCGAACCGTATCGCGGTCGCGACAGCTGACTGTCGTCGGGCACGTCCTTCGTCCCGGGCTTGAGAGTCGCGAGCAGGTGCAGGCGCCGGCGCGCGCGGGTAGCCGCAACGTACAGCAGTCGCTGGCTTTCGTAGTCGCCACGCCGCCGGATCATTCGTGACAGCCAGTGGAAATGGGGGTCGTCGTCCTCGTCTCCCGCCGGGCAAGGCGCGAGCACGAGCGCAGGCTCGCCGCGCGGGAGCGGCAGTTCCTGCCAGACGAGCAACGGCGAGCGGTCGCCGGAGGATGCTCTGCCGAGCGACGGCAAGATCACCGTGTCGAACTCGAGGCCCTTGGCCTTGTGCATCGTCATGAGAGTGACGCCCGGCTGCCCGGACCCGGCCGAAGCGCGCCCCTCGTCCAGGGCGTCGGCAAGCGCCAGGACGTCCGCACAGTCGCCGCCGGCTTCACGTGCCTCCAGCGCATCGAGGTACTGCGCAGCGGCGTCGCGCTCGCTCGCGAGCGCCAGCACCTCTGCCCCGCCGAGTGCCAGCCAGGCACCCTCGACGATGTCACGCAGCGACCGGCGTCCGCGCGCGCTCTGCGCCGCTTCCATGACCGACAGCAGGCGCACCGCACGACCGGCAGCATCGCGGTCCGTCGCCGCCGAGGCGAGCTTCGCCAGCTGATCGGGCACGGTGACGTCGTCCGCTGCGGCAAGCATGGTCTCGATGACGGCCAGCGGCAGGCCAACCACCGGTGAGCGCAGCAGGCCGATCCATGCCAGCCGGTCCGCCGGGTTCTGCAGCGCCCGTGTGAGCGCAAGCAAGTCCTGTGTCACCTGCACGCGGCCCAGCTGCGCAATGTCGGGGGCCACGAATTCGATGCCCGCCGCCTGCAACGCTGCGATGACCGACGCCGCATGGCGCCGGCTGCGGACGAGGATGCAGATGCTTTCATCCGGCTGGGAATGGCGCGCCGCTTTCACCAGCGTGACGATTCTGGCGTCTTCTGTTTCCGGTCCGGCCGCATGGAGCCAGTGCGTCTCGACGCCACTGTCGGGTACCGATGCCGGCATGGCGACACAGGGCGAATACGGAACGCCCCCCAGTGCCGTGTCGGCGGTGCCCGGGAATACTTTGGCGAAGGCGGTGTTGGCCCAGTCGACGACGGCCGGTCGCGAGCGGAAATTGGCCGAGAGTGCGAGGAATACCGGCCTCAGGCTGCCGATTCCAACCTCACGGACGCGCTGGAACAACTCCACCTCGGCTTCGCGGAACCGGTAGATCGACTGCATGGGATCGCCGACCAGGAACAGCGTGCGGCCATCGCGCGGCAGCCAGGCGGCGGTGAGTCGCTGTAACAGCTCGAACTGCGCGAGCGAAGTGTCCTGGAACTCGTCGACCAGGATGTGGCTGATGCGATAGTCGAGGGCAAGCCCGACATCGGTCGGATCGTCGGCCCTGCCCAGGGTCGCGAGTGCCGCTGCCGCGATTCCCTGGAAGTCCGTCAGGCCACGGGCGGCGAAGATCACTTCCAGTTGCGCTGCCGCCAGGCGCAGCGTGCGAGCCATGGCCTCCAGCGCGTCCCACTGCCCATCCGTGTACCGGACCGGCGGCAGGTCACGAATTTCGAGCAGGTGCTCCAGCAGCAGGTCGCAGTTCCGGCAGCGGTCGAGCACGGCAAGCATCCTCGCTTTCTCTGCCTTGCTGGCCTGCCCGAAACCCGCGCGCACGTCGACGCCCTTGCGCCACGCGCCGTCCTTCGTGAGGAGCGCCTCGCAAACGCCCTTCCAGAGTCCGGCGCGCTGCGCCACTGCTTGCGGCCACTCGCTGACGTCGAGCCAGTCGCGTATCGGGCTGTCCTGCTCCGTCGGTCGCAGCTGGCTGGCGGCGAACGGCAGCAGCTCTGCCAGTTCGCCGAGCGCGCCCGGCGGCAGCGCCTCAGCCGCAGCGTCGAGTCGCACGGCGATGCAGGTCTCGAGCGCCTGCTCGATGAGCGCCCGGGCGTCCGGTCCCTCGGGTAGGCGTCGCAGCCACTGATCGCGCCGTGGCAGCATCTCCATGACCAGTCGCTCGAACCGGCCCGCCTGGTTGTCGAGGTGACGCAGCAGCGCCGCCACGGGCCCGCTCCACTCGGCATCCTCGCCGATCAGCGCCAGCGTGGCCTGGGCGGCCTCCCGATAGAGCTCGGCCGGCGCATCACTGACCTGTCGCAGGGCGCCCTGTCCGGCCGTGAGCGGCGCGAGACCCGCCAGCCAACCGTTGGTCGCGTCGAGCGTGCGGATGCGCAGGCGCGCCGGATGACTGGCGAGCTGCCAGCGACGGCGTGCGGGATCTTCGAGCAGCCGGCGGGCCAGTTCGACCGTCAGCCGCAGATGCGGGTCCTCCGGTACGGCGCCGGTGGCGGCCAGATGCAACGCATCGATCACACGCTGGCGCATTTCGCCCGCTGCCTTCAACGTAAAGGTGGCGGCCAGGATTTCCTCCGGCTGGTCGACACAGGCCAGCAGACGCAGGTAGCGCTGGATCAGCAGGCCGGTCTTGCCCGACCCGGCCGGCGCCTGAACGATAAATGACTCCGCAGGCTCCAGCGCCCGCTCGCGTTGCTCCTGGTCAGGCAGGCGCATCAGGTCTCCTCGTCCTCGTCGGCGTCGCTGTCGCCCACGACTTCGAACACCCGGGTTGCCAGTGCCCACTGTTTTTCTGCCGGCTCGCGGTTCCAGTGGTTGATGCGAAAGTCGCCGGCGCCGAACTCTGCGGCGAGCCGCTCCAGGGTGTGCCACCAGTGCGCGCGCAGCGCATCCCAGTCGGCATACGGGCTGCGGCGCAGTTGCCCGGCACCGACCACCCCGTCGATCGGGCCATCGTTGCGGCCTGCGCCGAGCCAGCTGATGTCTCGCGCGCTGAGATGAATCCAGGCGACTGCATCTGCGTCGCTCGCGATCGCGTAGAGCGGCAGTTGCGGAGCCGGCACCCGCGTTTCCCAGAGATGGCTCAGTTTCGGCGCAGCAGCGCCAGTCTTGTAGTCGATGAGGATGCGCGTGCCATCCGCCAGTTCGTCCAGCCGGTCGATGCGCAGGCCGAATCCAAGTGCCCGCACCGGTTGCGGCAGACGTTCAGCGCCCGGCGGACCTTCGATCACCTGGACGCTGAACCCTGCGCGGGCACGTTCAGTGGCGAGAAACCGCCGGATCATGCCGAGCTGTCGCTGGTGCTCCAGTTCACGCATGCGCTGCAGGGCGCGGCCGCCACCAGGCACGACTTTCTGCAACGCTTCGTCGATCACTGCGCCGAGCAACGCTGATTCCTCGGCCGGCGACAACCGCTGCAGCCGATTGGAGTCGCGCAGCCGGAGGTAGATATCCGCCAATGCCTGGTGCGTGATCTGGCCGCGGCGTGCACCGTCTATGCCGGGCGAGGGCCGGGGAAGCTCATGCGCCCGGAGCCGGTCCTGCAGGAAGGCCCGGGCCGGGCAGGCGGACTGGCGCTCCAGGACAGAAGCACCGCCGCGCACCCTGGCCGGTAATTTCAGTACGGGAGCTGGATCCGGGCTGCTCGCGAGCGTGGCAGGAACCACCTGCCACGGTGCGGTCCCCGTCCAGCGAGGCAGTGCCGTGGTGTCGGCGGTCGGCAGCGACGCGATCAACGGGCTCTCGCTGATCGGCTCGTCGCCGTCATAGGCCGGCGAGCTGGCGACAGCCACGGGTGCCGATGCCAGTATCGTGTCGAGGCGCCGCCTGGCCAGTTCGAGTTCCACCGCCGGGTCGCATTCCGGCATGCCAGCCTTGCGCTGCAGTTCCAGGGGTATCAGCGGCATGGGCCGCGCCACCGGCGGCCAGTCGGTCGCTGTCATGCCGGTGACCCAGATTGCATCGAACGACTGCCCCAGTGCCTCGAGCGAACCAACGACGTGGATCCTCTGGCCGGAGCCGGCCGGCTGGAATCGCCGGGCAAAAGCGGCACGCTCCAGCAACTGCAACGCCGTGCCGAGTTCGACCGGCCCGCCCAGCGAATCACAGCCCTGCAGTTCATCGCCCAGCCGCCACCATGCCTTGAGTGCCTGCTGTTCGTCGCTTTCGAGTGGCACGACGCCGGGCCACCCGGCGGCTTCCAGTGCCCTGCGGAACAGTTGCAGCCAGACCCCGAGTCGCTGGCGGCCGCGCAGCTCCCGGCGGATGCCCTCCAGCGTCTTCAAGCGTGCTGCGAACAGCGGCGCGCAGGACTCGGCTATCCCGGCCAAGGCCTGCAGGTCGACGGTCAGCCCGATGCGCTCGCGCAGGGCGAACTCCATCTCGCCCCGCCCTGCCGCCTCGGCGGCGTACTCGCCGACATGCCGACTGCGCAGCAGGCGGGCAGCATCGCGGTAATCGGGTGGCTCCCCGAGGAAACGCAGGACCAGCAATCCGGACTGGGCGAGCGACATCGAGGCCACCCGATCGGAAGCGGAGAAATTCACCGGCAGCTCATGGCCGGGCGCAAGTTGCCAGCCTGGCGCAGTTACGGCGAGGAAAGCCCGTCGGGCTTCGGCCAGGCGCGACTCGAGATCCGGCACGACCACTGCGACGCGAGCGCTGGCATCTGCCTCGACGACGGCGCGCGCGAATCGCGCAGCTGATTCGAGCTCGACCGCCCGGTCGTGGCATCGAACGCGCACCCGCTCGTTCGCCACTGCTCGTGGCGGTGGCAGCGCTGAAATTTCGCAGCCCAGCCGGGCCAGCCGATCGAAGAGCTGGCGGCGCATGGGCTGCCAGTCGTCGGGTCCTGCCCGAATAACCTTGCGAGCGGCCGGCAGTTGCGCGGTCGAGTCGTCTTCGATCAGCTGCCTGAGGGCGCTCGTGCCGTCCGTCAGGCCATCCCGCTCGAGCCTTGCCTCGAACCGTCGTTGCCAGGCGGCAAACAGCTGTGAATCCCTGGTTGAGGCATGGCGATCCAGCTCATCTGCATCGATGCCCCAGTCGCCGCACAGCGCGCGGGCTTCGTTCGCCATCTCGATGAGTGCGGGCGCAGGCTGATCATCGTCCGCGACCGCACTCCAGAGGTAGGAAGCCTGCGCGGGAGTGACGAGCGGCCGCTGACTCCCGCGCGCAGAGCGCTCGAGTCGCTGTTGCCAGAGGAGGCCGAGCCAGCCGTCCCAGGGATGGATCGATGCCGTGGACCAGGTCCTGAGACCCAGGGCGCGCTGGTGTTGATCAAAGGCGGCCTGCAGCGCCCGGGCCAGGCGCTGGTTGGCGGTGACCAGCGTGGCACCCGCCGCCACCTGTGCCCAAACGGCTTGCATGGCCGCCATGGCCGGGCTCAGCCCGACTTCTGGACGACCCCTGTGGGACCCTTGACGGCCACGCCGTCGAGCACGTCTTCGATACGCCGGAATACGTCGGTCAGCGTCGCCGCGTCCGGCAGGTTGGTGACGCGGAAGTAGTTCCTGTAGCTGGTATTGAAGCTGGTGCCTGGTGCGATCAGCACGTGCTTCTTCTCGAGCAGTTCGAGCGCGAACTCCTGATCGTCGAACCCGGGGATGAGCTGCGGGTCGACGCCAATGAACGCGTACATCGCACCGGCCGGCGGGGTCATCAAAAGGTAGCGGCTCGCAGCGACCGCGTCGATCAGCGCCCGCCTGGATTCGTACAGCCGCCCGCCCGGGCGCACGAGGTCCCTGATGCTCTGGAAGCCACCGAGCGCCGTCTGCACCGCCCACTGTCCTGGCACGTTGCTGCACAAGCGCAGCGAAGCCAGCAGGTCCATGCCCTCCAGATAGCCGCCTGCGTTTTCCTTGTTGCCGCTGAAGGAGACCCAACCAACGCGATAGCCACAGGCGCGGTAGATCTTCGACAGGCCGCTGAACGTGGCACACACCGTATCGTTGACCAGAGTGGCGAGCGGTATCGACTCAGCGCCGTCGTAGGTCATCTGGTCGTAGATCTCATCGGCTAGCACGATAAAGCCGTGCTTCTCGGCCAGCCTGACGATGGCCTGCAAGGTTTCGCGCGAGTACACGGCACCAGTCGGGTTGTTCGGGTTGATCACGACGATTGCCCGCGTGCGCGGCGTAACCAGGCGCGACAGCGCCTGCAGGTCGGGCTGGAATCCCAGTTCGGGCGGGCAGGGATAGTGAACCGCCTTGCCCCGGTTCAGCGTGACGCTCGCGGTCCACAACGGGTAGTCGGGACTCGGGACCAGCACCTCGTCGCCGTGGTCGAGCAACGCGCGCAGCGAGAGATCGATCAGCTCGCTGACACCGTTGCCCATGAAAACGTGCTCGGCGGTGACGCCCATGATGCCCCGGTCCTGCTGCTGCATGACCACGGCTTCGCGTGCCGGAAAGATGCCTTTCTGGTGGCAGTAGCCCTCGCTCGCCTGCAGGTTCTCGATGATGGCAAGTCGCATGTTCTCCGGCGTGTGGAAGCCGAACGGACCGGGATTGCCGATGTTCAGCGGAATGATTTCGTAACCGCGCCGCTGCATTTCGTGCGCGCGATGGGCCAGGCTGCCGCGAATCTCGTAGCGGACGCCGCGCAGCGAATCGCTTGCTTTGACCTGGAAGCTCATCCCGACGCTCCGTTCAGTTCTCGCAGCCGTATCAGCCGCGAACCAGTTCAGCCAGTTCGTAGTACGTCTGCATATAGCCGCCGATGACACCCTTGAGGAAAATAAAGTCCCCGTCAGCGGTGCACCAGATGTCGTACGGCGGATGTTCGATCGGCAGTCCCGGCGCCGAGACAAACTTGAAGTGCAGCGCGTCGAACGTGCCTGCGCCTACGGTCAGCTTCTCTTCGCCAACGTAGTCCATGCAAAGACCCGCCCGAAAGTACAAAGGACCGGTCGCGCCGCGGTGGTCCGGGGAAGACAGGAGCATCTCTTCGACAGTCTGTACGCCCTTGCGACTGCGGTCATAGAGTCGCAGATGCCAGGCGTCGCACTGGATGGCATGGTTCTGGAACGTCCTGAGCCGCCCTTTCGTCTCCATGCGCTGGCTGACCCGGCCCTCGACCGCCGTCCATGTTTCGCATTCGCCGAAATCGGGTCCGAAACGGAACCAGCCTGATCCCATGAAGCGGTCGTTGACGGTCAGTCGCACGAAACAGTCGAGCGGGTACCAGTTCTCATCGATGCTGTAGGTGATGTCACGCATCACGCTCGGGCGATCGTCGATCTCGCAGTGGGCGATGCAGGTACGCCGCCCGTCGCTGTGGAGGTTGATCATGAAGTATTCCCGGCCCCGCTCCTGGCCGAGGCGGTCCGGTTTGTTGCTGGTGTAGCGTATCGTGCCGCGCACGGAGCGGTGGTCCCGCTGCAGGATGCTGGTCATGGCTGTCTCGTTTCGTCCTCTCTACTCCGGTCCTGTTCCTCGATGTCGCGATCGATATCCGGGCCCGTGCCCGGCTGCGGCTCGGGACTGTCGGGCGGGTCCCCGCGACCGAACCGTTGGCGCAATCCGCCGACAGCGGCTTCGTCCAGGCGATAGACGCCGATTATCGGCAGCTCCTCGCCCCTGCTGCCGAACGACTGGGTAACCAGCGCTTCGCCGGCCTGACCGCAGATCCGGGAGCCCCGCGAGCGGAATCCCAGGGTCGAGGTGAACCGGAGGTCCTGCGCACCTGGCCCGACCTGCACATGGTACGCGTCCGCGCGACCCGACGCGAAAACAATCAGGTTTCGGCCGTCAAGCACCTCGAATCCCGACACGGACGAGTTCCAGAAGCAGTCCGCTGCGCCGAATTCCCCTGCCCTCACCGAGGGTCGCGGCTTGGCCAGGCGCCCGTCGCTGTTCGAGCAACCCGCAAGCGCCGCGGCAATCGCCAGCACGATTGCGCAACCCCGCTTCATGAGCCTAGGGATCGCCGGTTGCTACTGGTCGTTGCGGGGAGCGGATCCACTCGCTCCAGGATCCGGCGTAGAGGCTGCCGCGCGCGAGGCCAGCCAGCTCCAGCGCGAAAACCAGATGACAGCCGGTGACCCCCGATCCGCACATCGTCACCACGTTGCGCGTATCCGCGCGAACCCCCCGTGCGTGAAAAAACTCCCGCAGCTCCGCCGGGCGGCGGAAACGGCCATCGGCTGCCAGCAGCGCCGCTGAGGGCGCGCTGTGCGCGCCGGGGACGTGCCCAGCCACCGGATCAATCGGTTCCTCGGCGCCGCGGAAGCGTGCCGGTGCACGGGCATCGAGAATGTGCCAGCGATCGGTGCCGAGCGCGGACTCGATTTCAGCCGTGCTGACCGACGGCATGTCGTCGCGGTCGAGGCAAGTGCCGGCCTGCCGTGGCGCCGGCCGCTCTGTCGACTTGGGCAGCCCCGCGGCCTCCCAGGCCTGCCAGCCGCCATCGAGCAAAGCGGCTTTGCGATGCCCGATCCAGCGCAGCAGCCACCAGAGGCGCGCCGCGAACTGGCCGCCCATGTCATCGTAAGCCACGACCCGCCTGTCGCTGTCTGCGCCTGCAGCAGCGACCCAGGCGGAGAATCGCTGCCTGTCGGGCAATGGATGCCGGCCGGTCGCAGGACCGCGAGGCGATGCCAGGTCGAGGTCGAGACTGGCGTAGACGGCGCCCGGGATGTGCCCGCTGTCATAAGCCCTCTTGCCGGCACCTGGGTCAAGCAGGTTGAAGCGGCAGTCAAAGACGATCCAGTCGGGATCGGCGAGGCGTGCGGCGAGATCCTGCGCCTGAACGAGTTGGTTGCTTTCGCCCATTTTGATGGCCGTTGACGTCGGCGGCTTGTCTCCATACGACTGGGGGCCGACAATACGCGCCGCCTGTTTCGGCTGCGGTAAGTCGATGAAAAAAATCATGGTATGCCTGAAGCGCGTCGTTGACTACAACGTGCGCGTCCGCGTCAAGGCTGATGGAACCGGCGTCGTGACCGACGGGGTAAAAATGAGCATCAACCCCTTCGACGAGATTGCACTCGAGGAAGCCCTCCGGATCCGCGAGCGGGGCGGCGCAGCCGAGGTCGTGGTCGTGACCATCGGACCCGCTGACTGCCAGCAGCAGCTGCGCACCGGGCTTGCGATGGGCGCCGACCGGGCAATCCTCGTGGAGCATGGCACCGAACTGGAACCGCTGGCGGTCGCGGGGCTGCTGCTGAAACTGGTGGAGAAAGAGCACCCCGATCTGGTGATAGTCGGCAAGCAGGCCATTGACGACGACTGCAACCAGACAGGCCAGATGCTCGCGGCGTTGTGGGACAGGCCGCAGGCGACGTTCGCCTCGAAGCTCGAGGTCGACGGTGACCGCATCCGTGTCACGCGGGAGGTCGATGCCGGTCTGGAGGTCATCGAGGCCGATCTGCCCGCGGTCGTGACGACCGACCTGCGTCTCAACGAGCCGCGCTACGTGAAGCTGCCCGACATCATGAAAGCGAAGAAAAAGCCGCTGGAGATACTGGCCGCCGGCAGTCTCGGCGCGGCTTTGGAGCCAAGCTTGCGCACCACGGGTTACGCACCGCCGCCGGAACGGCAGAAAGGCGCGATGGTGGCCGACGTCGATGCCCTTGTCGGCGCACTGCGCGACAAGGGTTTTCTGGGCTGAGGGGGGCCGCATGACCGCAAAGATACTGATCATCGCCGAGCACGCCGGTGGCCGACTCAATCAGAGCACGGCGCGTTGTCTGGCCTGCGCCAGCCAGATATCCCCCGGGGCCGGAGCCGACGTGCTGGTGGCAGGTTCACAGTGTGGTGCCGTTGCCGCGGAAGCCGCAGCACTCGCCGGCGTTGCCGAAGTGCTGGTCATCGATCGCGCCGAGAACTCCGCTCCGGTGGCAGCCGTACTTGCGCCGCAGATCGCGGCGCTGGCAACGGCGTATGACTATGTTCTCGGACCGTCGACGACCTTCGGCAAGGACCTGATGCCGCGTGTGGCAGCCCTGCTCCGCGTCGGCCAGGTCAGCGACCTGATGTCCGTGGAAGGTCCGCGGCGGTTCACCCGCCCGGTCTATGCCGGCAACGCCATACAGTCTGTCGAGGTGCCGGAGGGCACTCGTGTCATCGCGACCGTGCGCACTGCATCGTTTCGGCCGGTTGCAGCCGGCGCCGCGGCACCGATCCGCGGCGTGCAGGTGGGAGCCGCGTTGCCTACGCACACGCGCTTCATCGAACTGCGCTCGGGCGGTGGCGGCGAGCGACCGGACCTGCAGACGGCGCGCCTGGTGATTTCCGGCGGACGTGGCGTCGGCAGCGAAGCGAACTTCAGGATCCTCTACCAGCTGGCGGGCAAGATGGGGGCCGCGGTCGGCGCGTCACGAGCAGCTGTCGATGCCGGTTTCGTGCCGAACGACATGCAGGTTGGACAGACGGGCAAGATCATCGCGCCCGAGCTCTACATGGCCTTCGGCATCTCCGGGGCGATCCAGCACCTTACCGGTATCAAGGATGCCGGTCTTATCGTCGCGGTCAACAAGGACCCAGAGGCGCCGATATTCCAGATCGCCGACATCGGCCTCGTCGGCGATCTGTTTCAGGTGATACCGGAGCTGGAAAAGCGCATTGGCTGAGCCGTCGCGCGTGCCGGATCCGCCGGCCATCTGGATCCTCGCGCTCGCGAGCGCGCTGTCGCCCTTCGGCATGATCGTGATCGTGCCATCGCTGGGCGAGGTGGCAAGTCATTACGCCGTCAGCCCTGGCGATACGCAGCTGTTGATTGCGACCTACCTGTTTGGCCTGGGAGTCGGCCAGCCGATCAGCGGACACCTGGCCGACCGCACCGGGCGGCGGCCGGTGATCCTCGGCGGCTTCCTGCTGTTCAGCGCCGCGAGCCTGGCCGGGGCTCTTTGCACATCCTTCGTCCCGCTGGTCGGCGCCCGCTTCCTGCAGGCGGTCGGGGTCAGTGCCGGGACGGTGGGTGCCCGAGCCATCGTCCGCGACACGCACGACGCCCTGGGTGCCGCCCGTGCGATGGGCGTGATCGGCGCTGCCATGGGTATGCCGCCGGTCATCGGGCCGCCCATCGGTGGCCTGCTGAGCGACCACTGGGGCCCGCCGGCGATTTTCGCCTTCAGTGCGGTTCTGGGTGGCGTCACCCTGCTTGCGCTCTGGACCAGCCTTGCCGAAACCCTGCGCAGGGATTCGTTGCCAGTATCCGCGCCCTGGTACCGGCAATGGCGGGAGTTGCTCGGGTCGCGTGTCTTTCTCGGGTATACGCTGCTCTACGCGTTCACGCAGAGCGCTTTTTTCGTGTTTCTCGCGGTCGGCGCTCCGCTGTTCGCCGAGCGTTTCTCGATCGATTCCGGCGAATTCGGTGTGCTCTGGGGCATCATGGGGATGCTCTACGTGGCCAGCGCCGCGGCCAGCGGTCGGCTCATGCGCAGGTTCGGTCCAGGCCAGAGCCTGGCGGGAGCGACGCTGCTGACGTCCATCGGCGGGTTAACGCTGGCGCTGCTGGCGTTCGCCCGCGTCGAGTCAGCGGCAGCGATACTGTTGCCGCTGGCTGCGATGATGGCGGCTGCCGGCCTGCAGACGGCCCAGGCGCTGGCAGGTGCGGTCAACTGCCGGCCGGACATCGCCGGAACTGCAGCGGGGCTGTCGAGCGCGACAGCGCTGGGGCTCTGCGGCCTGCTGACGATCCTGAGCGGACTGCTCTACAGCGGAGCGTTCCTCCCGGTTGCAGTGCTGGTCGCGTTCTGCGGGGTGATGTCGTGGGCCGCTGCGCGACTGACCCGCGGCGCCTGAATCAGGCGCCGGGCTTCCAGACGCCGAGCAACGCCGAAATCGCCACCCCTGCCCAGATTGCCCAGACGTAGGGCCGGCAGGCCATCAGCCCGTCGTGCATCTGGCGGTCGCTCTCCGGTGTCGCGCCCTTCGCAGCCATCGCCTTGAAACCGTCCACGAAAGGCGGCAGGTTCCGGCGAATCATGAAGCCACAGAAAATCAGGAACGCGAAGATCAGCAGCTTTGCCGCCAGCCAGGGGAACGGCTGCAGTTTGCCGATGCTCCAGTGATAGGCCACCGACCCGACCAGCGCGAAGATCATGATGAAACGGAACCAGTAGTCACCCTTGGCTAGCAGCTTCCCGAAGTCAGTGCCTTCCTTTGCGTGTACCGCGTGCACGACCCAGACCCAGATGGGGCCCAGCGCGACGATGCCGATCATCTGCCAGGTCGGGTGCTCGTAACCGACGTACTCGGCGAGGAGGCCGCCAACCGTCAGCATCAGCGCCAGGCAGTAGCGCGGCAGCATGTCGAGGTTGACGAATATCTTGAACGCCGTCAGCCGTGCGTCCCTCGAGAGCTTGTCGTTGACCACGAAGGTGCTGGAATAGAACACCCCTGCATCGCCCCCCAGCCAGTACACGAACAACAGGATGTGGATGTACTTGATGAGTGCGTAGTCGATCGGCAGCGAGGTAACGAGACTTTCCATTGCAACTCCGTGGCCGGGCTGGTGCTCAGAGGTTCTGCAGAACGTGCTCCGCGGAACTCACTTTGAATTCCCGCGGAGCTTCCACGTGCAGCTGCTTGACGACGCCGTCCTGTACGACGATGGCGAACCTCTGGCTGCGCTGTCCCATGCCGAAACCGCTGGCGTCGAGTTCGAGGCCCAGTGCGCGGGTGTAGGTCGCGTTGCCGTCAGCAAGCATCTTCACCTTGTCGCCGACCTGCTTGTCCTTGCCCCAGGCGTCCATGACAAAGGTGTCGTTGACCGACATGCAGGCGATCGCATCGACGCCCTTGGCCTGGATGTCGGCGGCATGTTTCAGATACCCGGGCAGATGGTTCATCGAGCAGGTCGGGGTGAATGCGCCCGGCACGGCGAACAGCACGACTTTCCTGCCCTTGAACAGCTCCGCCGCGGACAGTGATCCGGGGCCGTCCTTCGTCATCACGCCGAAATTGCCCTCGGGCATGCGGTCGCCGATTTTGATCGTCATGGGTAACTCCTGGATGCTGTTCTTCTGTTGGTTCTTCGGCTGCATCAGCGGGCCGTTCGGCGGTCCCGGGCAGCGGGCCGCTATCCTAGCAGAAAGAGCGAAAGCCCCGGCCAGGCCGTGACCAGCCCGAGGGCCAGCAACATGATGAGTACGAATGGCAGCACGGCGACGCAGACCTCGCGAAAACTCTCCCGGTACGCGGTGGTGGCCACGACGAGGTTCATGCCAACGGGAGGTGTCAGGTAGCCGATTTCGAGGTTTACCACCATCACGATGCCGAAATGGACCGGATCGATTCCGAGCGACACTGCCAGCGGCGCGAGGATCGGCGCAAGTATCAGGATCGCGGAGCCGATGTCCATGATGCATCCGACCGCGAGCAGAAGCAGGTTCACGCCGATCAGGAAAGGAACCGGTTCGGTCAGTTGGCCGCCCAACCAGGCCACGAGGCGGTCCGGGACCTGCTCGTAGGTGAGAAAGACGTTGATGCTCAGCGCGAACAGCAGCACCGGAAACAGCGCCCCGATGAGCTCAGCCGTTCGTGTCACGACGTCGACGAGTCCCGCTGCGCCGAGTTCGCGGTAGACCAGCACTTCTACGGCCAACGCGTATGCCACCGCAACGGCCGCCGACTCGGTGGCGGTGAAATGACCGCTGTAGATGCCGCCGAGCACGACCAGCGGCATGCCGAGCGCCCAGGCACCCTCGCCCAGTGCCGTGGCTACCTCGCGGCCATTCCAGCCGGCGCCGCGGCGGTCGCGATTGCGAAACCACGCATAGACGGTGAACAGCACAGTCAGCAACAGGCCGGGCCCGATACCGGCCAGAAAAAGCTCGGTGATCGAAGTCTCGGTCATGATGCCGTAGAGCATCAGCGGAATGCTCGGCGGAATGAGGATGCCCAGCGTTCCGGCTGAACAGAGCGCGCCGAGCGAAAACCGGCGCGGGTAGCCTGCCTCGAGCAGTGCCGGGTACATCACGGCGCCGACGGCGAGCATGGTGACGGTTCCGGATCCGGACACGGCTGCGAACAGGGCGCAGGACAGCACCGAGGCCATGGCGAGTCCACCGGCCACCGGCGATGCTACCGCGCGCATGACCCGCACCAGCCGTGACGCCATTGCGCCGCTGGCCATGATGTTGCCGGCGAGTATGTACAACGGTATCGCGAGCAGGACATCGCGATTGCTGGCATCCCAGAGATCGACAATGACGTCGGTGAGTTCGCCGCGGCCGAAGAAGGCGTGTACATAGAGCGCCGTGAGGCCCAGTATCACGAGCAGGCCCTGACGCAGTAGCAGCAGCAGGAGAATCAGCAGCATCAGGCCCAGGGATGCGGACATCAGTCGGTATCCCCGGCGGGGCTGGCCGGCCGCAGTGCCGGCCAGACAGCATGACAGGCGTGGCGCACGGCAGTGAGCGCGAAGGCCAGCGGGATCGCCAGCTGGAACGGCCAGATCGGCAGATCAGGTGTCGACGTCCGCTCCGCGAGCAACCACGTATCCCGAATGGCCAGCGCCGCAACAGTGGCGAAGATCGCGCAGGCAATGGCCGTCACCGCTTCCTGCAGCCGCACGATGACGGGATCGAGCTCCCGAGGCAGCCACGCGTCGGCAAAGCGCGGCCGCAGGTGCCCACCGGCAGCGGACGCCAGGCCGATGCCGGCCATCGTGAGCAGCACGTTGGCGTAAGCGCCCAGCTGCCGCGCCCAGACCAGTCCGGCGCCGGTCAGCTCCCGGCTCACGACGTCGGCAACCAGGATGAGGGTGAGCGCCGAGAACGCGGCGATGCCGAGACTCTGCTCGGCACGCGTGAGCACCCGCAGTAAACGCGCGGCAAAGGGTTCTTCAGTCACGATCGCGCCTTCAGCTCGAGCGGCGCAATGCGCCGTACCAGCCAGTTGATGGCCACGGCGGACAACAACTGTGTGACTCCGGCGGCAATGAAAACTGGTGCATAGCCGAGGTGCTCGCTGGCCAGACCGGCCGCTGCCACGAAAGCCATCCCGCCGAGGCTGCCCACCGCGCCGAACACGCCCCACAGCCGGCCCACTGCCGCAGACGGCACCACATCGGCAGGCAGGGCGAACAGACTCGAGGCCTTGAACTGGATGCCGAACAGCGCCGCGGAGATCAGGCCGATCGCACCCCAGATGCCGGCTTCGCCGGCGAACGGCAATACGACCGCGACGAGCAGCGCGCCGGCCCAGATGCAGAGCTTGCGCGAGGCGTCGACGCTGAGTCCCGCGCCGATCAACCGCTGCCCGGCCCATCCGCCAGCGAGATTGCCCAGGTCAGCCATGACGAACGGCAGCCAGGCGAAAGCAGCGATCTCGGCGAGGGCCATCCCGCGACTCTGCGCCAGGTACAGCGGCAGCCAGGTGAGAAAGAAATAGAAACCGCCATCGTTCAGGAAGCGGCTGAGCAGCATCCCGCGAACTTCCCGCGTGGCGAGCAACCGGCCCAGGCTCGGCTCTTCGTCAGTCGCGGGACCTTGTACATCCGGGCCGATGTCATGCGCTCGCGGGTGCCGGTACCAGCGCAGCCACAGCCAGTACCACAGGATGCCGACGGCGCCCGGAACGATGAACGCGGCCTGCCAGCCGAATGCAACCGCAAGTCCGCCGAGCAGCGGTGGCGCCAGGATAGCGCCCACGCCAGTGCCCGCCAGCACGATGCCGACCGCCATGCTCCGCTCGGCACTGGGAAACCACTCGGCGACGGCCTTGAGCGCCGCGGGAAAATTCGCCGCTTCGGCAACGCCGAGGAGCGCGCGCAGTGACAGCAGGCTCCAGAAGCCGCGCGCCGCAGCGTGCAGAATGCCGGCGACGCTCCAGGCAACAACCGCGATGGCGAAAGCCCGGCGGGTGCCGACGCGATCGATCCAGACACCAGCGCCGATCTGGCCGAGCGCGTATGCGAAGAGAAAGCTCGAGCCGATCAGCCCGAACTCCGTGTTGCTCAAGGAGAACTCGCCGACCAGCAGCGGCGCGGTGACCGCCAGCGCCTGGCGATCCAGGTAGTTGATCGCGGTAACGGCGCACAACAGCAGCGCGATCCGCCATCGCCACGCGATGCCGCTCGACCCAGGCACGGCGCTGGAGTTCACCTCGGGCACTAGTCGGGAAGAACTGTCCCGTCGTAAGCGAGCACCTGTCCGAGCCGCTCACGTCCGAGGCTGGCGATCACCTTGCGAACGCCGCGGATGGCAACGGCCGGATCAACGGTCGCCTGCGGCCCGCCCATGTCTGTCCGCGCCCAGCCCGGGTGGATGGCGCAGGCCAGGATTCCCCGCGGCGCGAGATCCACCGCCATGGACTTCATCATCATGTTCACGGCTGCCTTGCTCGTGCGGTAAAGATAGCCGCCCCCGCTCGTGTTCAGGGCGATACTGCCCATCGCACTGGAGAAGGTCACGACCTTGCGTTCGGCGCTGGCCGCCACCTGCTCGACGAAGCACTGCGTCACTTTCATCGGGCCGAATACGTTCACGCGCAGGACTGTCTGCCAGTCATCGAAGTCGACCTGGCCGAATGCCTGCTCGGCCAGCGCCTGCCGGTCGAAAGTCGGATGCCGGCCCAGGATGCCGGCGTTGTTGATCAGGACGTCGATCGGTTCCTCAGCCAGTTCGGCGGCGAGTCGTTCGATTTCGGGGTGTTCCGCGACATCGAGCCGGTGGACGGTCAACGCTTCGTGGAGTCCCGTCAGGCCGGCCAGGGCGGGCGAGCTGCGTCTGGCGCAGGCGTGTACGCGCCAGCCCTCGCCCGCGTACTGCTTGGCGAGTTCGAGGCCAAAACCCCGGTTGGCTCCCGTGATAAGCACCGTTTTCACCGATACCGACTCCTGCTGGCGGCCCAGATCCGTCTTGCCCAGGCTGCAAGGGCACAATTATGCTGCTCGGCCCGGATTCCTGCCTTTCTTCCAAGGATGCCGCCATGAACGCCGTGCTTCAGAGCCACTCCCCGTCCGCCACCGCCCGCGAGTTTCTTGCGCGCCGGCATCGCCTGTTCATCGGTGGGCAATGGGTCGATCCTGCCGAGAAGGCCGATATCGAGGTGTTCGATCCGGCAACCGAGGAACGACTCGCCACCGTGCCGCGTGGCGGTCCGAAGGACATCGATCGGGCGGTAGCCGCCGCGCGCAAGGCCTTCGAGGGCGAGTGGTCGAAGATCAATTCGCACGACCGTTCGAAGCTGCTGTTCCGGCTGGCGGACCTGATCGATGCCAACATGAACCTGGCCGTCGAACTCGAGGTGCTGGATAACGGCATGCCACGCATGGTCGCCCACTACTCCATTGCGAAGTTCGGTGCCGACTACATCCGTTACTACGGCGGCTGGTGCACGAAGATACTGGGCGAAACGATTCCGGTGTCGCCGCAGGATGCCCCGAACGGTGAGTCACTGACCTACACCCGGCGCGAGCCGATAGGGGTGGTAGGCGCCATCATCCCGTGGAACGCACCGATGATCATGGCGATTCTGAAGATCGCGCCCGCGCTTGCGGCCGGCTGCACCGTCGTCCTGAAACCTGCCGAATTGACGCCGCTCACTGCGCTGCTGCTCGGAGATCTCATCAGGCAGGCAGGGATACCCGACGGTGTCGTGAACATCGTTCCCGGCTACGGTCACGATGCCGGCGCCGCCCTCGCCGCCCATGACGGTGTCGACAAGGTGGCCTTTACCGGCTCGACCGAAGTGGGCAAGAAGATCCTGCTGGCAGCGGCCGGCAACCTGAAACGTGTGACGCTGGAGCTGGGTGGCAAATCGCCGTTCGTGGTCTTCCCGGACGCGGACCTGGGCCGGGTGATCCCGGGCGCGGCACGGGGTGCGTTCTTCCTGCAAGGCCAGAACTGCATGGCGAGTACCCGCCTGTTCATCCACGAGGATGTCTTCGAGAAAGTCACCCGCGGCATCGCGCAGTTGGCGTCATCATTCCGCCTCGGCCCGGGCCTTGCGCAGGACTCGGACCTCGGACCGCTGATTTCCGGCGAACAGCGCGAGCGCGTGATGGGCTATATAGACGCCGGACGGAAGTCGGGCGCCGAACTCCTCTGTGGTGGCGATGCGCCGCCAGGGAAGGGGCACTTCGTCCGGCCCACGTTGTTTGCGCGTACCAGCATGGACATGAAGATCGCCCGCGAGGAGATTTTCGGCCCGGTACTCTGCGCCCAGTCATTCTCCGACAGCGACCTGAAAGCGGTCGCTGCCGAAGCAAACCGGACGATCTACGGACTGTCCGGCAGCGTCTGGACCCGCGATATCTCGACCGCCCATCGGATGGTCAACCTGATCGACTCCGGCCAGGTCAGCATCAACTGCCATGCGGCGGTCGATCCGGCCATTCCGTTCGGCGGCAATCGCCAGTCAGGGTGGGGCCGTGAGTTCGGCCGCGAGGGACTCGACCCGTACCTGAAGACGAAGGCGACAACCGTCATGTTCTGAGAACCCGGGATAACTTCCAGGAGGTTGCGGCGCCCTGTCACGGTGCAGGTCGACACAGCCGCCTGATTGCGGCTAGCATTGACAGATGGTCGGACCCACTGGCCACTCGTAAAGATATGAACTCAACACGCCCGATACGCGCCCTCCTCCGGGGGCTGGAAGTGCTGCGCGTCCTCAACCTCAACAACGGGGCGACCGTGTCGGAAGTGGCAACCGCCATCAACCTGCCCCGCACGACGACCTACAGGATCCTGGAAACCCTGCGCGTCACGGGCTACACCCACAGGGCGGAGAACCAAGAACGTTACCACCTGACGATCCTGGTGCGTGGTCTCAGTGATGGCTTCGACGACGAAGCCTGGGTGACGCAGATTGCACGGAAGTACATCCAAGAGCTGTCCAACGAACTGATCTGGCCGATTTCCATTGCGACGCTGTCCGGTTCGACCATGCTGATCCGCCAGACTACGGACCACCGCAGCCCGCTTGCCATCGAGAAACGGGGCCCGGGCTTTCGTGTACCGATACTCCGGTCGGCCTCTGGCCTTCTTTATCTCGCTTATTGCCCCGCGAAGCAGCGCGACGTCATCCTCGACATACTGGCGAAGTCACGCCAGGCAGAGGACCAGCCGGCCCGTAATCGCAAGCGGCTCGAGGAGTTGCTGACGCAAGTGCGCACGCACGGCTACTCCTCCAGCCGTCGCGCGCGGCGAATTTCGGACGAGATCAGCATGTCCGTGCCCGTCATGGCCCACGAACGGCTGTTAGCGGCACTGACCATCAGGTTTTCGAGCACTGCGGTCGCCGAGGCGGACGCGGCACAGCGATTCGTGCCCCGCCTGCGTGCGACCGCAAAGCGGATCGGCGAGGAATTCGTCTTTCAGGCCGAGCAGGACTCGCGAGCCGCGGTCGAGCAGCCGACGCTCCCGCGCCTGAGCAGAGGGAGCTGACGAGTAGCCCGGCCTACGCCGCTTTAGACGGCTTCTTCGGGATCGGCTTGCCCTTCTTGTCTAGCTTCACCCAGCGCGGGAACTCCGGCTGCTTGGGCGGTGCGAGGCCGGTCTCGGCCTTGCAGCGCTTCTTGAGTTCCGGAATCGTGCCGCCGAAGTTGAAGATGCCGGTCTTGCCGCGCTTCTTCGCAAGCGTGGCACGCAGCTTCGCCGTAGCCTTCTCGTCGACCGTCATGTTCTTGCTGATGACAACGCCGTAGTTCTTCTTCGCGCCGGCCACGGTCACCAGGCCCGCGTCGACGTCGAACAGCACCTTGGCGGTCTCCCGCTGGTACGGATCGCCCCAGCCGCCGCCTCCCCAAGTATCGAAGTACAGCAGATCGCCGGCCTTCACCGGGATGCGGTCGCACTTCGACTGCAGGATCTCTTTGCCCCCGGCCTTGCGGTGCAGGGTCTTGCGGCTGCGCTGGCCCGGCGTGCCGCCGTTGACGCCCCAGGGATAGGTGAGCCAGCGATCGTCGTGGATCGAGATCTCGCCGTCCTCGAGAAACCGGTAACCGACACGCAGCGCGTTGCCGCCCCGATGCTTGCCGGCACCGCCGCTGTCCGCGAGCGTCTCGTAGGTGTCGATCCGCAGCGGGAAATAGCTCTCGAGGAATTCGTTCGGCACGTTGGTGAAGCTCGGCCACATCGAGTGTCCGTCCGGTCCGTCGCCGAAGGGCCGGCCCGGCACGCCGCCGAAGCCGATCGAGTACAGCTGGTACCAGTCACCGTTCTTGTCGTAGCCCGAGTACATGAAGTGCGGGCTGTCCGAGAAGCCGGCAGCGTTCAGGAATTGCGGATTGCCCTGGCCCAGCAGGCCGCCGAGCACGTCGAAAAGGCGGCCGAGAGCGTGGGTTCGACAGGAAAGCGCAGCGGGCTCGCGCGGCTTGAGCAGCGTGCCCTCGGGGATGCGCACCTCCATGAGGTCGTAGAAGCCGTCGTTGAACATGATCTTGGGGTCGAACACCATGATCATGTAGACGCCGCAAAACATCTTGAACATCTCCTCGTTGAGGTAGAAGTTCACGGAGCTGATGGACTGCGGGTCGGTGCCGTCAAAGTCGAAAATGACCTTCTCGCCCTCGCGCCACATGGCGCACTTCATCTTGTAGGGTCCCATGCCCATGCCGTCGTCGCAGAGGTAGTCCTCGAAGTACTGCTTCTTCGCCGGCACAGTGGTCTGGATCAGCTTGGACATCGCGCGCTTGTTGCGCTCGAGCAGTTCCTCCAGCGCCGAGTAGTACACGTCGTCACCGAAGCGGGCGGCCATCTCGATGACACGCTTCTCCGCAGTACGGATGGCGGCAAGGATCGCGTTGAAGTCGCTGCGGTTCCAGTGCGGCAGGCGGCAGTTGTGCAGGATGAGGTTGAGCACGTCGTCCTGCAGCACGTCCTTCTTGCAGATCTTGGTCGGCGGCACGCGGATGCCTTCCTCGAAGATCTGCCGGGCATCGGTCGGTAGGCTCCCGGGCACCTTGCCGCCGACGTCGGTCATGTGGCCGAACATGGCGGCGTAGGCGATCAGTCGACCGTCCTTGAAAATCGGCCGCAGCAACAGCCAGTCGTTGATGTGGCTGACGGCGCCGTTGCACGAGTACGGATCGGTGGTGAGGAACATGTCCCCCTCCTCGATCGTTCCGTGGTAAGCGGCCTTGAAGCCGTAGATGAAGCTGCCGAACTGGCCGACGACCATCTTGCCGTCGACGTTGGCGATCATCGGGAATTCATCGTGCTGCTCGCGTATGCCCGGCGACATGGCGGTGCGGAACAGCACCGCATCCATCTCGAAGCGCGCATTGAGCATCGCGTTCTCGATGATATCGAGGGTGATGGGGTCGATCCCAACGCGCTTGAACGGCCTGGGCTTGGATTCAACGATCTTGGCTGGCATGGCTGTGATGCTCCAATGTTCCCCGGAACTACTTTTCCGGAGTGATCAGGATGTTGCCGAAATCGTCCACGCGGCCGACGTGGCCCGGGAGGATCAGCGTGGTGGTGTCCATCTGCAGGATGACGGCCGGGCCCTTGATGACGTTGCCCGACTTCAGCTTGCGACGGTCGTAGAGAGTGCCTTTCTGGTCACGCCCGTCGACGAACAAGCTGTGATCGGTGAGGAACGCGCCGGACGGGTCGCTGCTACCCCTCTCGAGGCGCAGTGCCCGCACGGACGTCGGCTTGCCCTGGGCGACGGCCCGCAGGTTGACCAGTTCTTTCTCCTCAGGCAGCGCGAAGGTGAACAGGTGCTTGTGCATCTCGTCGAAGCGCTCGCCGATGACTTCCAGGCCACGCTTGTCGAGCTCCTCGACGTCGAAGTCGACGGTGAGCAGCAGGCCCTGGCCGTGGTAGCGGATGTCGACCTGGTAGGTCGCCGTCTGCTCGGCCCGTGGAATGCCCTCGGTGTCGAGCGTCTTCGCGGCTTCCGCAGCGAGCTGTCGGAAGATCTCGGCTACTTCCTTCGCGCTCGTCTGGCTGAAGGAGCGGATGAAAGTGCGGGACGCCTCGTCGCGCACGCTGGTGGTAGCGTCGCCCTGGGCGCAGAGCACGCCGGGGCCGGGTGGAATGATGACCGGCCAGGCGTTCGACAGCTTGCCGAGCGCATTGGCATGCAGCGGACCGGCGCCGCCGAAGGCCATCAGGGCGAAATCACGCGGATCGTAGCCCTTTTCGACCGATACCAGGCGCAGCGCGCCGTACATGTTCTCGTTGACGATGTCGATGATGCCGGCCGCGGCTTGCTTGACCGACAGCTTCAGGGCGTCGGCGACCTTCTTGACCGCCGCTTCCGCGCGATCGCGGCGGATGACCATGTCGCCACCGAGCCGCACCTCGCCGCTCGGCAGGTAGCCCAGCACGACGTTGGCATCGGTCACCGTGGGCTCGACGCCATCCTTGTCGTAGGCAGCAGGCCCGGGCACCGCGCCGGCGCTTTGCGGACCGACGCGCAGCGCACCGGTGATCTCCGGCACGTAGGCTATCGAGCCGCCGCCGGCGCCGACCGTGCGCACGTCGACCGACGAGGCGCGCACCGTGACTTCCTGGACACTCGTCTCGCGCCGCAGCTGGGCCTTGCCGTCCTGCACCAGCGCGACGTCGGTGGAGGTGCCGCCCATGTCGAAGGTGAGCAGGTTCGGGAAGCCGGCCTGCGTTCCGACCCAGATGGCGCCAGCGACACCGCCGGCAGGGCCGCTCATGAGCAGGTTGACGGGATAGGCCTCGGCCGCCGTGGCGGACGCGAGGCCGCCGTCGGAGCGCAGCACATGCAGCTGCACGTCCTTCATCTTCTTCTTCAGCTCACGATGCAGGTTCCGGACGTACTTGGACACCCTCGGGCCGACGTACGCGTTGGCGACCGTGGTGACCGTGCGCTCGTACTCCTGCATCTCCGGCACGACTTCCGACGACAGCGAGACCTGGACACCGGGCAGCGCCTTGGCGGCCGCCTCGGCGATCTCCTGTTCGTGCTTGGGATTGGCGAACGAGTTGATGAGGCAGACAGTCAGCGACTCGATGCCCTTCTTGCCGAGTGCCTTCAGGTCCTTGGCGAGCTTCGCCTTGTTGAGCCTGGTCACCACCTCGCCCTTGGCGCCGATGCGTTCGTCGGCTTCGATCGTGAGCGCCAGCGGTGCGAGCGGTGGCGGCTTGTTGTAGATCACCCAGCCGCCGAGACCGCCAGGCACGAAGGATCGTGCGATCTGCAGGACCTGCCGGTATCCCTTTGTTGTCACGAGACCGACCTTGGCTCCGGTGTGCGTGAGAATGGTGTTGGTGGCAATGGTCGTGCCGTGCATCACGTGCGTGATGGCATTCGGGTCGATGCCCGCGGTCTGGCACACGCGCGCGATGCCGTTCAGCACACCAACCGACGAGTCGTGTGGCGTGCTCGGGACCTTGGCGGAAAAGAAATCGCCGGTCTCCTCGTTTACCAGGATGAGGTCGGTGAATGTCCCGCCGACGTCAACCCCAAGACGGTAGCTCATAGGATTCCCTCAGGTCAGTCACAGTCAATCTGTTGATTCAAAAAAGCCCTCGGCTCCACGTGGGGAACCCCGGCGCTTTCCAGTCTCCGGACCCGGGCTGGCGCTTCGACTGTTCTAGCGGCCCGACTCCATTCGCAAAAACCCCTTCGCGCTCTTTGGCGCGCTCACGCCGGCCTCGTCAGTTGGCCGCCCTGTACTGCTCCGTAACTTTCGGGAAAATACCGGCACGCGGCAGCATGGCCGGCGTGGCCCGCCCCAGCTGCTGCTGTAGCCACTGGCTGGTTTCGACGATTTTCTCCAGTGATACGCCTGTCGCAACGCCGGAGCGCTCGAGCAGGTACAGCAGGTCGTCCGTCGGGATATTGCCCGTGGCCGCCGGCGCAAACGGGCAGCCGCCGATCCCGCCGATGCTCGCATCGATGGATGCCGCACCGGCGTCGAGTGCCGCCTGGGCGTTGGCCAGTCCGGTGTTGCGCGTGTTGTGAAAATGGCAACGCACCGGGACCTGCGGCCATCGCGAGCGGATTTCACCGACCATCTCCGTCACCTGCGCGGGCACACCCACGCCGATGCTGTCGGCAATGCCGATCTCGACCGGCTCCGCCGCCAGTACCTGTTCGATCAGGCCGAGTACTTTCGAGAGTGCGACCTCGCCCTCGAACGGACAGCCGAAGGCCGACGAGATCATCACGTTTGCGCGCATGCCGGCAGTGCGCGCCTCGCGGGCTATCGCGAGCCAGGTGCTGACGGATTCACTCGTAGGCACACCCTGGTTGCGCTGGTTATAGGTGTCACTTGCGACGACTGCCATGCCGATCTCGCCAAGCCCGGCGTCCCGTGCCCGTTCAAAGCCCTTGTGGTTCAGGACAAGGCCGATGTAGCGCATGTCACTGCGCTTGGGCAGGCCGGCGATCACTGCTTCGGCATCGGCCATTTGCGGCACACGCTTCGGATGGACGAAGCTGGTGACTTCCATTGCGCGCACGCCGGCGTCGATCGCGCGGCGGATGAATTCGAGCTTGACCTCGGTGCCGAGCACGTCGGGCTCACTCTGAAGGCCGTCGCGGGGGCCTACCTCGATGATGGACACGCGTCGCGGAGACTGGCTCATGGATGCCCGTAGGCCATTCGAAAGCTCTGATCGAATAGGCTATTGTTATACAGGGCGTTGGGCGATACAACCGCGGAACCACCAGCGCCTTGCAGCCGGCAGCCCGACGGCGCGGGTCCCGCACGCGTTCATCCGCGGGCCGCTAGCATGGCAGCTTTGAATTAAAACCCGCGGGAGAATCGTTCATGACGGTGGCCACCAAGAAGACACCCGGACCCCTCGCCGGCCTGCGAGTTGTCGAAATGGGCACGCTGTTGGCGGGACCTTTTTGCGGCCAGTTGCTCGGCGACTTCGGCGCGGAGGTCATCAAGATCGAACCGCCCGGCCAGGGCGACCCGATGCGCGAATGGGGCCAGGAAAAGGCCCACGGCATGTCCCTGTGGTGGCCGGTGGTGGGACGCAACAAGAAATCAGTCACCCTGAACCTGCGCGAAGCCGAGGGGCAGGCAATCGCGAAGCAACTGATCGGCAAGTCCGACTTTCTCCTAGAGAATTTCCGTCCCGGCACCATGGAGAAGTGGAACCTGGGCTATCGGGATCTGCGCGAGATCAATCGCGGGCTGATCATGATCCGCGTCTCTGGTTTCGGGCAGACAGGACCATTGGCAAAGCGGGCTGGCTTTGGCGCCGTCGGTGAAGCCATGGGCGGCATGCGCTACGTATGCGGAGACCCGTCCACGCCGCCGAGCCGCATGGGTATCAGCATCGGCGATTCGCTTGCCGCGACCTTCGCCTGCCTCGGCGCACTGTCTGCACTGCACTACCGCGAGAAGACCGGCGAGGGCCAGGTGGTCGACTCGGCGATTTACGAAGCCGTGCTGAACATGATGGAGTCGCTGATCACCGAGTACGACAAGGCGGGTTACATCCGCGAGCGCCAGGGCGCGATCCTGCCGAATGTCGCGCCGTCGAATGTGTACCCGACGAGCGATGCCCGGTTGATCCTGATCGCGGCCAACCAGGACACGGTGTTCCGCCGGCTGACCGAGGCGATGGGGCGCCCGGATCTTGCCGCCGATGCGCGCTATTCGACGCACTCTGCACGGGGCGCCCATCAGAGGGAGCTGGACGACATCGTCGCCGAATGGACGAAGACCATCGCAGCCGACAGGCTCGAGCAGCTGATGGATGAGTTCGGTATTCCCTCGGGGAAGATCTACAGGGCGCCGGAGATGCTCGCCGACCTGCATTTCCAGGCACGCGAGGCAATCGTCGAAACGCCTCATCCACGGTTCGGCACGCTGAAAATGCAGAACGCCGCACCGAAGCTGAGCCTGACGCCCGGCGGCGTCCGGGCACCCGCGCCGGAACTTGGCCAGCACAACGCCGAGATCTACGGTGGCCTGCTGGGCTACAGCGACTCGCGCATGGCAGAACTGAAGGCCGCCGGCGTCATCTGAGTGCGCTGCGGGTGAGCGCCACCATCGGCCCCATTGCGAGCGTCACGATCGTCACGCCGGATCTGGCGCGCAGCGAGGCTGCCTACGCTGGCAGCCTGGGCTATCAACCGGGCGAGCGGGGTCTCGTCACGGCGGCGCAGGCGGCCGCCTGGGGCCGGCCCGACAGCGCCGGCAGCCGGTATCTGGTCGTGCATCCGCCAGCCGGCCGCGACTTTGGCTTCCGGTTCATCGAGGCGACGCAGTCCCCGCCGTATCGCGCCTTTGCCAGCCACGGCTGGAACGCCGCCGAACTGATCGTTCGGGATGTGGACGCACTGGCCGTGTCGCTGCGCGGCTCGCCTTTCCAAATGCTCGGTCCCCCGCAGGATCTGTCGTTCACCGACGCGATACGCGCGATGCAGGTGCGCGGCCCCGCCGGCGAGATCCTGTACCTCACACAGTTCAAGCGTCAGCTGGAGACCTTGCCCTCGCCCGCTGCGCGCTGCGAAGTCGACCGGGTATTCATCGTGATCGTGGGTGGAGCGTCGCTCGATGAGTTGGTCGGGTTCTATGCACGCACGTTTGCAGTACCCGAGCCTCAGCGCATGGAATCACGCGTGAAGGCCATGTCCGAAGTGTTCGGGCTGTCGCCTGAACACCGCTACCGGATAGCCGCTCTGTCATTGCAGGGTGGCTGCTATATCGAGGCGGACCAGATGCCGCAGGAAGCGCGGGCGCCGGTCGTGTCCGCGACACGACTGCCTCCCGGCATCGGTATCGTGAGTTTTCGTGCAGCAGGCCGCGCGCCGGGCTGCGTCAACGGGCCGGCTGGTGAACTGATCGAGATCCTGCCAGCCTGAGTCAGTCGCCGTTGCGGGCGGCTGTGACCTCGATGCCGTCGAGCGCCGCCGTCACCTCGATCTGACAGGCAAGCCTGCTGGTGGGGCGGCGGTCCAGCGCCGCGTCCAGCATCGCGTCTTCCATGTCCTCCATGGGCAACAGGCGCCCCAGCCAGTTCTCGCCGATGTAGGCATGGCAGGTGGCGCAGGCACAGGCGCCACCGCACTCGCCGATGATGCCGGCAACGTCGTTATCAATGGCCGCTTCCATCAGGGTCGTGCCGGCAGCTACGTCGAGGTCGCGGCGCACGCCCCGGCTGTCGGTGAAGATGATCTTGGGCATGGTAAGGGCCTGCTCAAACCGAGACCGCCTCACGCCGTGAGGCGGCTGCGGTATCGGGATTCAAGGAAAACTCAGCTGCCGCTGCGCGCTGCAAGAACCCACAGCTTGGCAACGTCTTCCATAGCCGGATCGGCCTTGACCTGCTCGAAGGCCTTGATGGCATCTGCCCTGCGGCCAAGCTTCAGGTGGGCGATACCGAGGGTCATCTGCGCCTGCTGCGGATCGAGAACGCCACCCTTCTGCAGGCCAGCGGTGAGCGCCGGGGCTGCCTTCTCGTGCTGCCCGAGGCTCGCGTAGGTCAGCCCCAGGGCGACGCTATACTGGCCGGTCGGCGACTTCTGCGCCTCACGCTCAAATGCGGGCAGCGACTGCTGATCCTTGGCTGCGGCCGTCTTGGCCTCGTCCCGGCGGCGCTTATAACGATCTGCGCGCGACTTCTCGAGGTTGTCGAAGACCTTGGCGGCATAGCCCGCCTCCATGACAGAGCTGGCCTCAGCCGGAAGCCCCGCCTCCAGCAGGATCTCCGTCATTTCAACGTATTCATCGGGGGAGTCCATGATGCCGACCTGGCGAGCGAGTCGAAACAGGTTCAACTGCACGCGATCCGTATTCTTCTGGCGTATGCGGCTGTCGAGCAGGTAGGCCCAGTAGTCGGGCTTCGGGTAATACCGCACCAACTCGGTCATCGCTTTCCCGGCACCATCCGTGTCGCCGAGATTCTGGTACGAACTGCGCACGATGTTGAGCCAATTCTCGTCCGGCGTGCCTCCGGCCTTCCGGACGGAGTCGATGGCATCGCCCAGCAAATCGATGGACTTCCGGTAGTTCTTCTGCGCGTAGTAGGCTTGGCCGAGCAACGCGCGAGTCTGCGCCTTGCTGCCGCCGACCTTGAGCCAGCGCTCGCCAACCGGAACAACTTTCGCATAGTTGCGCAGCTGCATGTGGATCAGCAGCAGCTGTTCAAGGCGACCGACCATATCGGAGGCTGCGATGAATCCCGAGTCCATGTTCCGCTCCAGCAACGGCGCGGCTTCGGCGTACTGGCGTTTCTGCACCAGGACAGTCGCCTTGTACTCGTTGATGGCAAACTGCTCGTACGGCGACTTCTTCTCGGCGCGATCCGCTTCATCGAGCTTGGTCAACGCGACATCCCACTGCTTCTTGCCATAGGCCTCGATGGCAGCCTGTAGCGGCTTGCCCACCTTCGGGTTGTTGATCTTCGGGGCTGTCTCCTGTGCCTGTGCGGTCAACGCCAGCAGTAGGCAGGCGACGATCATGAGCGGGCTGCGAATGCGATTGTGTGACAGGTTCATTGCTGAGCCTCTAAAAAAAGAAAAGCCCGGAGTCTTGGACCGCGGGCGTACCTGAAAGTGCCGGGCAGCGCTACTGGGCGTACTGCTCCATGCCCTTGAATCCGATCTTGACCAGACCCTGGCGCTGGGCGAGCGCAAGGGCCTTGGCAACGCTGTCGTAGCGGGTGCGCTTGTTGGCGAGGATGTGCAGTTCGGGCTGCACTGGCTTCGTCGATTCCTGCCGGAAGTAGCGCTCGAGCGTGGCAAAGCTCTTCACTTCGGTGCCGTTCCAGAGAATCGTGCCGTCGTAGTCGATCTCGAGCTCGATGATCTCCGGAGGTACCGGCGGCTCGATCTGATCCTCGCTCGGGCGCGGCATGTCCAGCTTCACCGCGTGGGTCATCACCGGGATGGTGATGATGAACATGATCAACAGCACGAGCATGACGTCGATCAACGGCGTCGTGTTGATCTCCATCATCGGCTCGTCAGGGTTCCCGCCTGCGCTCATTCCCATGGCTGTACGTCCTTACTCAGGGTGCAGATGTCAGCGGATGCCGCGATCCGGCTCGGTGATGAAGGCGACCTTGACGATGCCGCCGCGCTGGATCATGAACATGGTGCGGCCGATGCCGCCGAACTTGGTGTCGGAGTCCCCGCGGATGTGGATTTCCGGCTGGGGATCCTGCACCGCGACCTTCTTGACCAGATCGAGCAGCTGCGCGTCGTCGGCGACCTGCGCCTGATTCCAGAAGATGTTTCCGTTACTGTCGACGGCGACGGTGATGTTTTCCGGCTTGGTCTTCGTCGGCTGGTTCGCGACTTTGGGCAGGTCCACCTTGATCGTCTGGGTGATCACGGGGATGGTGATCAGGAAGATGATCAGCAGCACCAGCATCACGTCCACGAGAGGCGTGGTGTTGATGGCAGAGATGACCTCCTCTTCGCCGCCGCCTCCGACCGACATGCCCACGTTACCTGCTCCGTAGCGCGGCAGCGACCTGGCCGCTCTCTAAACGCGAGCCGCTGATCAGGTAGGCGCGCACATCGCTGGCGAAGTATTGGACGCTCTCGAGCAGCGCCTTGTTGCGACGGAGCAGCCAGTTGTAGCCGAGCACGGCGGGCACGGCCACCGCGAGGCCGATGGCGGTCATGATGAGCGCCTCGCCGACCGGTCCGGCCACCTTGTCGATGCTCGCCTGGCCGGCCACGCCGATCGCGATGAGGGCGTGGTAGATGCCCCACACCGTGCCGAACAGTCCGACGAATGGCGCCGTCGAGCCCGTGGTCGCAAGGAACGACAGGCCGCCCTGCAGGTCGTTGTTGATCTTGTCGACCGAGCGCTGCAGCGACTGGGTGATCCACTCATGCAGCGGAATCTGGTCGGTCAGCCGGCCCTCGTGGTGCTTGGCCGCTTTCAATCCATCATCGGCAATGGCGCGGAACGCGTTGTCCTGGCTGGTGAGGCTGTTCAGGCCTTCCGGCAGGGACCGGGCCGACCAGAAGCCGCTCTCGGTCTCCATATAGTGCTTGCGCAGGCGGCTCTGGTCCCAGAGTTTCGTGAGCATGATGTACCAGGAGGCCAGCGACATGATTACCAGGATGATCAGTGTGCTCTTGGAGACGATGTCGCCCTGGCTCCACAGTGCACCGAGGCCATAGGGGTTCTCACCTTCCTGCAAGCCGGTGGAATCCTCGGGGCTGCCGGCAAGGTCGCTCTCGGCGGGCGTCGAGGCGTCAACAGGCGGTGCGTCGATTACGGGAACAGCAAGCGGATCCATGGTGGTCTGCGCTCCCGGATCGACGGCGAGCGGATCTGCAACGGCCGGACCCGTGGCCGGCTGCTGTGCTGCGAGCGCGACACTCAATGCAAGAGCTGCTAATTCAACCATGGCGAGTCATCCCCTCAGAATAGTGACCGTTACGACGGTCTTGAAGATATTGCCTATCCAAACGAACCCGCGACAGCCGCGGGGTCAACCTTTTTCGACCTTGATCTGCCACTTGACCCTGAGATCCAGGTCCATGGCGGCAGGCTTTCCATTTTCGGTGCCAGGCAGGAAGCGCCAGGACCGGAGCGCCTGTTTCACCGCGGCCTCGTCGAGGCGCGGGAACCCGCTGCTGACCAGCACCTCGCACTTGCCGACCCTGCCATCCGGCAGGATCAGCATACGCAACGTGGTGGTTCCCTCTTCGCCCAGCCGCTTGGACTGGGGCGGGTAGTCAGGGTAGATGATCGGGCGGCGCGGATTCTGGCGCGGGGCGACTCTCGCGACCGGCGCCGGCGGTGGCGGCTTCACCACGGGCTTCTTGGTGGTTGCCGTGATGGCCGTGGTCGTCGTGGTTTCGACCGGCAGGTCGATGGCGATGTCCGGCGGCGGCACGAACGGCGGCGGTGCAACCTCGATCTTGGGCGGCGGCGGCGGCGGGGCTTCTTCGTCGTCGACTACCTCCTCGATCATCTCGGTCTTGATCGGCCCGAAGGCCTGCTCGACCGCCTTGATCGCGAGACCGGAATTGAGGACAAGCACGAAGCCGACGTGCAGGGCCACGATCGCCGCAAACACCAGCGCCCGTCGGGGCAGCGTGGGTGTACTGATCGCTAGGGCCATATGAACCTGTGCAGCGAGACTTTAAATTATGCGGGCTGGCTCTGCCCGAGGCCAATATGGTGCCACAAGGTCCCGCCCTTACTCCATATGTCGCGTCTACCGGTTCACCTAATCTTCCTGCATCGATCGGCATGCGCCCCGGAACCTGGCCGCAAGGTTCGGCGGCTCGAGTTGACTTCCCCGGCGCCTTCGCAGAACATCCGGGCATGGCATCTGTCAAGGTCAATCACGGAGTTCCGTCAGCTTCCGGGGCTGCTCGTCCCGGGCTGCTATCCGTACTGCTGCTCGGCCTCGGGCCCCGGTGGTGCGGGCGATTGACCGGCTAAGGATTCCGCCAGTCAGCAAGACCCCGCACACCACCCGGTGGCGGGGTTTTTTTATGCCGGTACGGACCGCAGTCAGGGTTCCCGCCGGAGACGGCGCCGGCCCGTGGCCGGCAGGACGATGAAACAGCGGGCAACACGTGGAGGCACGCCATGAACGAGGCAGCCAGCAATCGCGTGATGATCTTCGACACGACGCTCCGGGACGGCGAGCAGGCGCCGGGGTGCAGCATGACCCAGCGGGAAAAGCTGCGGGTCGCCGCCGCGCTGCGTGACCTCAAGGTCGATGTGATCGAAGCCGGTTTCGCGGCGGCATCGCCGGGTGACTTCGACTCCGTGCAGGCCATCGCTGCGGAGATCGAGGGTCCGGTCGTCTGCAGCCTCGCCCGCTGCCATCCCGGTGATATAGAGCGTGCCTGGAGCGCGGTGCAGGGAGCCCGGCGACCGCGCATACACGTGTTCATCGCCACCAGCGAGATCCACCGTACCTACAAGCTGCAGATGGCAAAGGAAGAAATCATCCGGCGCGCGGTGGAGTCTGTGAAGCTCGCGCGCAGTCTCTGCGCAGATGTCGAGTTCTCGGCCGAAGACGCTTCCCGCACGGAACCGGGATACCTGGCCGACGTCGTGGCTGCGGTCATCGAAGCCGGCGCCAGCACCATCAACGTGCCGGATACGCTCGGCTATACCGTGCCCGATGAGTATTTCAGCCTGTTTCGTCACCTGAAGGAACACGTCGCCGGTATCGACCGGGTGACGCTGAGCGTGCATTGCCACAACGATCTCGGCATGGCCGTCGCGAACAGCCTCGCCGCAGTCTCGGCCGGAGCGCGGCAGGTGGAATGCACCATCAACGGCATCGGTGAGCGGGCCGGCAACTGTTCGCTCGAGGAGATCGTGATGGCGCTGAAGACCCGGTCCGGTCATTTCCAGGTCGAGACCGGCATCGACACGCGGCGCCTCTATCCGACCAGCCGGCTGGTCTCGAGCATCACCGGCATGCATGTGCCACGGAACAAGGCCGTAGTGGGCGAGAACGCGTTCGCCCACGAGTCCGGCATCCACCAGGACGGCATGCTCAAGCATGCGTCGACCTACGAGATCATGCGACCGGAGGATGTCGGCATCAGCCGCTCGAACCTGGTGCTCGGCAAACACAGTGGCCGGCACGCCTTTCGCGAGCGGGTCCAGCAGCTCGGCTTCAACCTGGGGGAAGAAGAGCTGAACCGGGCGTTCGCCGAATTCAAGAAACTCGCCGATCGCAAGAAGGAAATGTTCGATGCCGACATCGAGGCGATCATCATGTCGGGCGACAGCGACGGCACGGGTCCCTGGCAGCTCGAGGAGCTACATATCACGGCAGGCACCGGCACCATCGCAGCCGGCGCGGTGCGGATGAAGCACGCGGACGGCCGTATCGTGAATGAAGCTGCTGTCGGAGACGGCCCCGTCGAGGCCGCCTTCAAGGCGCTCGAGCGCGCGACCGGCGTGGTTCTCGAGCTGCAGAATTTCGAACTGCGCAGCGTAACGACGGGCGAGGATGCCCAGGGCGAGGTCACGGTAACGGTCGACCACGGCGGCCGGAGCTACCGCGGACTCGGCGTCAGCACGGATATCGTGCAGGCTGGCGCCCTCGCCTACCTCGACGTGATCAACCGTGTGTGCCGCCGTGCCGGTGCGCCCGAGCGCGACGCTGCCCGGCCGGCCGGCCGCATTGCCAGCGTCTGACGCCGCGGCGACCCAATCTTTGCGAGGAAACAGTCATGCCCATCAAGACAAGTGAGTGGATCTGGCACAACGGCAAGCTGGTGCCGTGGGCCGATGCCCGCGTCCACGTGCTGACCCATGCCCTGCATTACGGCTCGTCGGTTTTCGAGGGAATACGTGTGTATGACACACACCGCGGCGGCGCCGTCTTCCGCCTGCAGGCGCACACGCGTCGCCTGCTCGAGTCCGCGAAGATCCATCGCATCGAAGTGCCCTGGAGTGCTGCTCAGATAGACGCTGCCTGCAAGGATGTGGTCGTCCGCAACGGCCTGACCCGGGGCGCGTACATCCGCCCGATCATCTATCGCGGTTATGGCGAGGTCGGCCTGGCCCCGCCGCCGGGCCATCCGGTCGAGATGGCTGTTGCCGCGTGGGACTGGGGCGCCTATCTCGGCGCCGAGGCGCTGGAGAAAGGTGTCGATGTCTGCATTTCCTCCTGGCAGCGGGTGGCTCCGAACACCATTCCGGCGCTCGCAAAGGCGGGCGGCAATTACCTGTCGAGCACGCTGGTGAGCCTCGAGGCCAAGCAGCGGGGCTTCGCGGAAGGCATTGCGCTGTCCACCGATGGCATGGTCAGCGAAGGTGCCGGCGAGAATATTTTCGTCGTGAGGGATGGTGTCGTGTATACGCCCCCCTCGGCCGCGTCCATCCTGACGGGCATCACGCGCGACAGCGTGATGACGCTTGCCCGCGATGCGGGCCTCGAGGTCATCGAGCGGGCAATCCCCCGCGAGATGCTCTACATCGCCGATGAAATCTTCCTGACCGGCACGGCCGCTGAAATCACCCCGGTGCGTTCGGTCGATCGCATCGCAGTCGGCTCCGGCCAGCGAGGGCCGCTGACACATCGTGTGCAGGACGCGTTCTTCGGGCTGTTTTCTGGCAAGACGGCGGACAAATGGGGCTGGCTGGAGCCGGTCGAAGCGGCTGGCGCCGCTCGCACCGCGGCCAAATAGACATACACGGAGCCATACCGCATGGGCGCGCAGTCCCTTTTTGAAAAAGTCTGGAACGACCACATTGTCGCCGCGGAGACCAGCGAGACGCCTGCTGTCCTCTACATTGACCTGCACCTGACCCACGAGGTCACCTCTCCCGAGGCGTTCAACGTGCTGGCGGCGCGCGGACTGGCGGTACGGCGACCTGATCTGACTCTGGCCACGCTCGACCACTCCACGCCCACTGTGCCGGTGAAGACATTGAAGGAGCTCGACCTGCTGGTCGAGTCGTCGGCTGCCACACAGATCCGCGTCATGATCGAGAACTGCGCGAAACTCGGCATCCGGCTGCTGGGTTTCGATTCCGACCAGCGCGGCATCGTCCACGTCATCGGGCCCGAGCTGGGCATCACGCAGCCGGGCAAGACGATCGTTTGCGGGGACAGCCACACCAGCACGCACGGTGCATTCGGCGCGCTGGCCTTCGGCATCGGCACCACGGAAGTTGCACATGTACTGGCCAGCCAGTGCCTGTTGCAGCGCAAGCCTAAAACGCTGGCCGTCAATGTGCAGGGCCGACTGCAGCCTGGCGTGACGGCGAAAGACGTCATCCTGGCGATCATCGGCCGCATCGGTGTCGGTGGCGGTACGGGACATGTCATCGAGTACCGCGGCAGTGCGATCTCCGCACTCTCGATGGACGAGCGCATGACCGTCTGCAACATGAGCATCGAGGCCGGCGCGCGTGCCGGCATGATCGCGCCCGACGATACCACCATCCAGTACCTCTCGGGCCGGCCGCTGGCGCCCCAGGGCCGGGACTGGGAGTCCGCCGTAAGGCGGTGGCGCGCATTGCCCTGCGATGCTGGTGCGCGTTTCGACCGCGAGGTCGACGTGGATGCCTCCGTCCTGGCTCCCATGGTCACCTTCGGTACCAACCCCGGCATGGTTGTGCCCATCGACCAGCCGGTGCCGGCCGGGGAAACTGCCAGCTTTGCGAAGTCGCTCGCCTACATGGGAGTCGAGGCCGGCAAGCCCATGCTGGGCCGGCCCGTCGATGTGGTCTTCATCGGCAGCTGTACCAACTCCCGCCTTTCGGACCTGCGCGACGCCGCGCAGGTTTTCCGCGGCCGCAAGGTCTCCGCCGGGGTGCGGGCGCTGGTGGTGCCAGGCTCGCAGGCGATCAAGAAACAGGCGGAAGCCGAGGGCCTCGATCAGGTATTCATGGCGGCCGGTGCTGAATGGCGCGAGTCCGGTTGCTCGATGTGCCTGGGCATGAATGGCGACACCGTCGGGCGTGGGCAGCTCTGCGTCAGCACGAGCAACCGCAACTTCGAGGGCCGTCAGGGCGTAGGCGCCCGTACGGTACTCGCCAGTCCACTGACGGCCGCTGCCTCGGCTGTCGCCGGCCGTGTCGCCGATCCGCGCCAGTACCTGCGCGGCTGACCGCGAAACAGGATCATTTCATGGAAAAGATCACTGCAATAACCTCCCGCACGGTCGTGCTGCCGTCCACCGACACGGACACGGACCAGATCGTTCCCGCGCGATTTCTCACAACGACGACCCGCAAGGGCCTCGGCAAGGCATTGTTCGCCGACTGGCGTTTCGACAGGAGTGGCGCGCCGGTGGCGGACTTCCCGCTCAACCGGCCATCGGCCCAGGGTTGCTCGGTTCTCGTGGCCGGCAGCAACTTCGGTTGCGGATCCTCCCGGGAGCACGCGCCGTGGGCTTTGCTGGACTTCGGGATACGCGCCGTGGTGAGCACCGAGATCGCCGATATATTCCGCGGCAACTCACTGAAGAACGGCCTGGTGCCCGTCATCGTGGACAAGGCCACCCATGGCTGGCTACTCGAGAATCCGGGGGTTGAAGTCACGGTAGACGTGTCCGCCCGGCAACTCCGACTCCCGGATGGCCGCGCGGTCGAGTTTCCACTCGACTCCTTCTCCCGCTACTGCCTGTTGAACGGTGTCGATCAGCTGGGTTACCTGCTCAGCCGATCAGACGCTATTGCGGATTTCGAGAGGAATCGTGCATGGCAGCCGTGATCGGCGTACTGCCGGGTGATGGCATCGGCACCGAGGTCGTCGCCGAGGCCCTGCGCGTGCTGGAGGCTGTGGCTGCACGCTACGGCCATCGCTTCGAGTTCCGGCGCGGCCTGATCGGCGGCGCGGCAATCGACGCCACCGGTGCTGCCTTCCCGGAGGAAACCCGACGTCTCGTCCGCGACGCCCGGGCGGTTCTGCTCGGCGCCGTCGGCGGACCGAAGTGGAGCGACCCGGCGGCGAAGCAGCGGCCCGAGCAGGGGCTGCTCGACCTGCGCGCCGCCATGGGCGTCTATGCCAATGTGCGGCCGGTCCGGACTCACGAGAGCCTGTACGCCGCCTCGCCCTTGCGGCCGGAACGACTGAAAGGGGTCGATATAGTCGTGTTGCGCGAGCTGACCGGAGGCATCTACTTCGGCGCAAAGTCGCGCACGGCGGACAGCGCCTCGGACAGCTGCAGCTACACCCGTGCCGAAATCGAGAGGCTGTTGCGCATGGGTGCCCGGATAGCACGGCAGCGCCGCCGCAAGGTCACGTCCGTCGACAAGGCGAACGTGCTGGAAACCTCACGTCTCTGGCGCAGCGTTGCGATCGAACTGTTCGCGCGGGAGTTTCCGGACCTCGCCGTGGAACACCTCCTGGTGGATGCAGCCGCCATGCACCTGCTCTCCAGACCCGGCGACTTCGACGTGATCGTGACGGAGAATATGTTCGGTGACATCCTGACCGACGAGGCATCGATGCTCGTCGGCTCGATGGGCATGCTCCCTTCCGCATCGCTCAACGACAGCAATGGCGGCCTCTACGAGCCGATTCACGGTTCGGCCCCGGATATCGCCGGCCGAGGCATCGCCAACCCCTGCGGCACTATCCTGAGCGCGGCGATGATGCTGCGCCATTCGCTCGGTCTGGAGCGGGAGGCCGCCCTGGTCGAGGATGCGGTATTCGCAGTCGTTGATGCCGGTCTGCGGACCCGTGACATTGCCGCGCCGGGCACGCGCGACTGCACCACGGCCGGTATGGGAGACGCGATCGTCGCGCGCTTGAACGCCGGCTGAACGATCAGCCGCGCGCGGCGGCCAGGGCACGGACCACGTCTGCAACGAGATCGTCCGTCGACTCGATGCCGGCTGACAGCCTGACCAGGCTGTCGCCGATGCCTGCGGCGCGACGGCCCTCCGGCCCGAGCGGCACATGAGTCATCGTCGCCGGATGACAGGCAAGGCTTTCGACCCCGCCGAGCGACTCCGCAAGCGAGAACAGCTCCAGCGCTTCGAGAAAGCGCCGGGCTGCCGGCTCTCCCCCTGCCAGCTCGAAGCTCAGCATGCCTCCGAATCCGGACTGCTGGCGGCGGGCGATCTCATGACCTGGATGCCGCGCCAGCCCCGGGTAGTGGACCCTGGTCACTTCGGCGCAGGAGGTCAGCGTGTCGACGATCGCCCGGGCATTGGCTTCGTGCTGGCGCATGCGCACGAAAAGAGTCCGCAAGCCGCGCATGGTGAGGAAGCTGTCGAACGGGGAGCCGGTGAGGCCGAGCGCGTTCGCCCATGCCGCCAGTTCCGCGTGCAGACCGGCCTCCCGCGCGACGACGGCACCTGCAACCACGTCACTGTGGCCATTGATGTATTTCGTGGTCGAGTGAACGACCAGGTCGGCGCCGTGCGCGATCGGCCGCTGCAGGGCGGGAGACAGGAAGGTGTTGTCGACGACCAGCAACGCCCCGACGCTGTCGGCAAGCGAGCGCATTGCCTGCAGGTCAATGATGCGCAGTAGCGGGTTCGTCGGCGTCTCCACCCAGAGGAGCCGCGCCTTCTCGGAGCGAGCGGCTTTGATGGCGGCCCGATCCGCCTGATCGATGAAACGGACCCGGAACAGGCCACGAGCCGACAACCGTGACAGCAGCCGGAACGTGCCGCCGTAGCAATCCGCCGGGGCGATCACCAGGTCGCCCGGGTTGAGGCACTGGCACACCAGGGTGATTGCCGCCATGCCGGAGGCTGTCACCGTTGCGCCCGCCCCGCCCTCCATACTTGCCAGTGCTGCGGCGAGGATGTCACGGGTGGGATTGGCAGTGCGGGTGTAGTCGTATTGGCGTGGTTCCCCAACGCCAGCGAACGTGTAGTTGGTGCTGAGGACCAGCGGGGGCATGACGGCCCCGTACTGCTCGTCGCTGTGCACGCCAGCACGAACGCCAGCGGTTTCCTCGGTGTTCTTCCGTGCCATGGCTGCGTCCTGGACCGGTTCCGCCCGGCGGGGTCGCGAAGTGTAGGGAATGAGCCGGAACCCGGTCAAGAAAGCGGCCAAAAGGGGGTCTTGTGCCAGGCCGCAGTAACGTGCTAACGTAATAGCACGTTAATACATCATTGCAGCCACATGAAAGACCACAGAGTGTTGACTCCGCGCGAAGAGCTCGCGGCGGAAGACCGGTTGTTCCGGGCGGTGCTCTGCATGCGCTCCGTCGATGAGTGCCGGGCCTTCTTTCACGACCTCTGCACACCGGCGGAATTGCAGGCGCTCAAGGATCGCTGGGCCGTTGCCGAGCTTCTTGCTGAAGGCAGGCTCAGCTACAGACAGATCCACGACGAGACCGGTGTCAGCGTTACCACGATTGGTCGTGTGGCGAGATTCCTGACGGCCGGCGAAGGTGGTTACACCAGAGTCCTGCAGAGATTCCGCGATCGTGAGAAAAGGTCATGACCCAGCAGACATCGAGGATAAAAATCGCCATCCAGAAGTCCGGCCGGCTGACCGACCGGTCTCTCGAGCTTTTGCAACGCTGCGGCCTGAAATACACCCTCGGGCGCGACCAGCTCATGGCCGTCGGAGAGAACATGCCTGTGGACGTGCTGCTCGTCCGCGACGATGACATTCCCGGACTGGTCAGGGACGACGTCTGCGATCTCGGTATCGTCGGCCGCAACGTGCTGGAGGAGAAGCGGCTGGAGTTCGCCAGGGAGGGGGCTGCGGATCCGTTCAGGATTCTTCGTCCCATGGACTACGGCAGCTGCCGCCTCGCACTCGCGTTTCCGGAGGACAGCGGGTTGCGATCGGCTGCGGATCTGGCGGGCCGCCGTGTAGCTACCAGTTACCCCAATATCGTCACGGACTGGCTCCGGCGCCAGGGTATCGACGCGCGGGTCATCGAATTCTCCGGAGCCGTCGAAATCGCACCGAAGCTCGGTCGGGCCGATGCCATCTGCGACCTGGTCTCTACCGGCGCGACGCTGCTTGCCAATCACCTGCGCGAAGGCGAGACCGTATTGAGCAGCCAGGCGATGTTGATCCAGACGCCGCAGTCGGTCCCGCCGGTAAAGACCGACTGGATCGGGCGTCTTCTCCAGCGCATAGACGGCGTGATGCAGGTCAGGGAGAGCAAGTACGTGATGATGAACGCGCCGATCGACGCGATTCCGGAAATCACACGCCTGCTGCCGGGCGCTGACGCACCGACAGTCATTCCGCTGCAGGGCCGTAGCGACAAGGTGGCCGTGCACGTGGTCTGCCGTGAGAACGTTTTCTGGGAGACGCTGGAAAGCCTGCAAAAGGCAGGTGCGAGCTCGCTGCTGGTACTGCCCGTGGAAAAGATGCTGCCATGACGGGACTCCTGCGACAGGCCGACTGGGCCAGCCTTGGTGAGGATGGACGCCGCTCCCTGCTCGAGCGCCCGGCTCAGCGTGCTGCACCCGGCGTCGAGGCAGGCGTCGCGGATATCGTCGCGGCCGTGCGTCGCGACGGCGACCTAGCGCTGCGCGCGCTGACCGAACGCCTGGATGGCGTGCGCCTCGATACGTTCGAAGTCGGAGACGACGAAGCCGCACTGGCCAGTCGTGAGCTGTCGGCCGCAGCCATCGAAGCGATTTCCGCCGCAGCAGCGAACATACGCCGATTCCACGACGCTCAGCGCCAGCACCCGCTGCGGGTAGAAACCAGTCCTGGCGTGGTATGTGAACGCGTGACCCGGCCAATACGAGCCGTCGGCCTCTATGTGCCGGCAGGCAGTGCACCCCTGCCCTCCACCGCCATGATGCTGGCGATTCCCGCTGCGCTGGCCGGCTGCCCGGTCCGCGTCATGTGCACGCCCCCGCGACGGGATGGTCGTGCCGACCCGGCGGTCGTCTTTGCCGCAAAGTCCTGCGGCGTTGGCAGGATTTTCAAGCTGGGCGGTGCGCAGGCGATTGCTGCGCTGGCCTACGGAACGGCCACGGTGCCAAAGGTCGAAAAGATCTTCGGGCCGGGCAATGCCTGGGTCACGGCGGCGAAACTTGCCGTTGCCAGGGACCCCGCGGGCGCCGCGCTCGACCTGCCCGCAGGTCCGTCGGAAGTCATGGTGATAGCGGACGATGCGGCCGATCCACGTTTCGTGGCACTGGATCTGCTGTCGCAGGCCGAGCACGGACCGGACTCCCAGGTCATTCTGGTTACCACGAGTGCAGGGCTACTGCCACGCGTCCAGGCGGAGATCACGGCGGCACTGGAGCGCCTGCCGCGACGGGCAATCATCCGTGAGGCGCTCGCCCATGCAGCCGGCATCATCGTGCCGGGGCTCGCTGAAGCCGTCGATGTCGCCAACCGCTACGCGCCAGAGCACCTGATACTCCAGGTGTCGGAACCACGGCGGCTGGCCGAGCAGATAATCTCGGCCGGCTCGGTCTTCCTTGGTCGCTGGACGCCCGAGTCCGTAGGCGATTATTGCAGTGGCACGAATCACGTCCTGCCGACCTATGGGCATGCCCGCGCTTTCAGCGGCCTGTCGGTAAGCGACTTCGAGCGCCGGATGACGCTGCAGGAACTGAGCCGCGACGGCCTTCAGTCGCTCGCCGGCACGGTCACGACGCTGGCCGCGCTGGAGGGACTCGACGCGCACGCGGCGGCCGTGCGGGTTCGCCTCGGAGAGCGACCATGATGGAGCTGGCACAGTTCGTGCGCCCGGAAATTCGCACGATGCGGCCATACCGCAGCGCGCAGTTCGAGGCCGGACTCGTCCGCCTCAACGCGAACGAGAACCCGTGGCGCCCGCCGGGCGATACCACCGCGGCCGGGCTCAACTGGTATCCCGAACCCAGACCGGCACGCCTGACGGCAGCGCTGGCACGCCACTACGGCATCGCTGTCGATGAACTGCTCGTGACTCGCGGTTCGAGCGAGGCAATCGACGTGCTGATCCGCGCCTGTTGCCCGTCGGGAACCAGTGAGATCGTGATCTGCCCGCCCACCTTCGGCATGTACGAGACCTACGCGCAGATCCAGGGCGCCGCCATACGCCGCATCCCGCTGCAGCGCGAGAACGGCTATGCCCTGGATGTCGATGCGATTCTGGCCGGGTGGCAGCCCGCATCGCGGCTGCTCTTCGTCTGCACGCCGAACAATCCGACTGGTAACGCCTATCCTGAAGCAGAGATTCGTCGCCTGGCAGCCGGACTCGCCGGTCGCGGGCTTGTCGTCCTCGACGCGGCTTACGCGGAATTCGCCGAGGGCGGTTGTACACCCGACATCATCCGGGACTTTCCCAACGTTGTCGTCCTGCGCACGCTTTCCAAGGCCATGTCTCTCGCTGGCGTGCGCTGCGGTTCGCTCATCGCCCGGGCAGAGCTGACCGCACTGCTGGGCCGCGTCCTGCCGCCATACACCTTCTCCACCCTGTGTGCAGAAGCGGTCGAACGCGGCCTCGAACCCGCCAATGCGCGTGCATGGCAGCAACGTGTACAGGTCCTGCGCGCCGAGCGCTCACGCCTGGCTGCCGGCCTCGTTCGTGCAGCGGGTGTGAAGCGTGTCTGGCCAAGCGAAGCGAACTTCCTGATGGTCGAAGCGGCGGACGCTCGTGCCTTGGTGGCAACGGCCCGCAAGGGCGGGGTCGGGCTCCGCGACTTCAGCTGGGACACTTATCTTCCAGGCTGCGTACGCATCACCATCGGCACGCCTGACCAGAACGACCAACTGCTCACTGCGCTCGGAGTCCGCACATGACGCCTGCCCGGATTGCGTTTCTGGACCGGGACGGAACGCTAATCGTCGAGCCGCCCGACCAGCAGATCGACGACCTGAGAAAACTGGAACTCGTCACCGGCGTGATCCCCGCGCTCCTGCGGTTGCGGGATGCGGGATACGAATTCGTCATGGTGACCAACCAGGACGGCCTGGGGACAGCCAGCTTTCCGGAACCGGACTTCCGCGGACCGCAGGAATTCCTGCTGCGGCTTCTGGCATCGCAGGGCATCTGCTTCAGGGCCGTGTTCGTGTGCCCGCACCGCGTCGAGGACGGCTGCGCCTGCCGCAAGCCGCGCACCGGGCTTCTGACCCAGTTCCTGACCGCGACGCCACTGGATCGCGCTGCCAGTGTAGTCGTCGGCGACCGGGATACCGACCTGCAACTCGCAGTCAATCTCGGCTTGCGAGGCATGAAGATCGATCCGCGTGACCCGGCCGCCTGGGCAGGCATCGCCCATTCACTGGTCGACCAGCCGCGCACGGCAGAAGTAAGACGTGAGACCCGCGAGACGAGCATCGGTTGCGTCGTGGACCTCGACGCGGAAGGGCCAATCAGCATCCGCACCGGGATCGGATTCTTCGACCACATGCTCGAGCAACTTGCCAAGCATGGCGGCTTTTCCCTGAAGCTCGAGTGCAAGGGTGACCTCGAAGTGGACGAACACCACACCATCGAGGACTGTGCGCTTGCGCTCGGTGAAGCCCTGCGGCGCGCGCTCGCCACGAAGCGCGGCATCGGGCGATACGGTTTCGTCCTGCCGATGGACGAGGCCCAATCGCGCGTGGCGGTCGACTTGTCCGGGCGTGCCTATTTCGTCTTCGAGGGGGGCTTCACGCGCAGCGAGGTCGGCGGTCTGCCGACCGAACTGGTGCCGCATTTCTTCCGCTCGCTGGCGGACAGCCTGGGCGCTGCGATCCAGATCAGCGTGAAGGGCGAGAACAGCCACCACATGGTGGAGGCCTGCTTCAAGGGTGTGGGACGCGCTCTGCGCCAGGCGTTCGCTCGCCAGGGCACCGAGTTGCCGACCACCAAGGGCGTGCTGTGAGCGCAGGTAGCGTTGCGATCGTGGACGGTGGCGGAGCCAACATCGCCTCGCTGCGATTCGCGCTGCAACGGCTTGGTCACGACGGCGAACTGACCCAGGATCATGACCGCATACGTGCCGCCCGGCACGTGATCCTCCCCGGGGTGGGCGCGGCAAGGGCAGCCATGAACAAGCTGCGGGCCGCGGGTCTCGATCAGTTGCTGCCCACGCTGCGGCAGCCGGTGCTCGGCATCTGCCTGGGCATGCAACTGCTGTGCACCACCTCGGACGAGGACAATGTCGCCTGTCTCGGCATCGTTCCCGGCACGGCCGCCCGTTTCGAGCCGAGCAGCGACCGCCCCGTTCCGCACATGGGCTGGAATCGCCTGGCGCTCGCGCGCCGGGAGCCGTTGCTGGAAGGCATCGAAGACGGCGCCTGGTGCTACTTCGTGCACAGCTATGCCGTGCCCTGCGGTGCAGCGACGGCAGCCAGCAGCGAGTACGGGCGCCTGTTTACGGCAGTTCTGGTACAGGGGAACTTCATGGGTGCGCAGTTCCACCCTGAGCGCTCCGGCACGCTCGGCGCCCGGTTGCTCGAGAACTTCCTGACGCGCTACTGACGTGCAGATCATTCCCGCCATCGATGTGCTTGGAGGACACTGCGTGCGCCTGTACCAGGGCGATTTCGACCAGGTGACCCGATACGACAGCGACCCGGTCGAGCTCGCGCAGCGCTATGCAGCCAGCGGCGCCTCCCGGCTGCATCTTGTGGACCTCGACGGGGCGCGCAGCGGCACACCCGGCAATCTCGGGATAGTGAAACGGATCGCTGCCCTGCCTGGCGTTGCTGTGCAGGTCGGTGGCGGCATTCGCGGCATCGAGGCCGCCGAGTCGCTGCTGACCGCCGGTGCTGCGCGGGTCGTCATCGGATCGATAGCAATAGCGGATCCCGATACCGTGCTCGGCTGGATCTCGAGACTGGGCCCGACCCGCGTCGTCCTCGCCTTCGATGTCCGGTTTACGCCGCACGGCGAGCCGGAGGCCGTCACGCATGGCTGGCGCCAGGCCAGCGGCCGGACGTTATGGACGCTGCTCGAGCGCTACGCGGTGTGCGGAGTGAGCGAATTCCTCTGCACGGACGTCGGGCGCGACGGAACGCTCACGGGGCCGAATCTCGCGTTGTACCGGGAGTGTGTGCAACGATTCCCGGCCGCGCGGTTCACTGCATCCGGTGGCCTCAGTGGCTCAGCCGATCTGGAGCCCTTGCGCAGCACGGGCGTGGCGGCAGTCGTCACCGGCAAGGCACTGCTCGACGGCAGGCTCACACTCGAGGAGATACGACGATTCTCGCGCGACGCATAATTCCCTGCCTCGATGTGCGGGACGGACTGGTCGTCAAGGGTGTCCAGTTTCGTGATCACCGCGTCGTCGGCGATATCCTCGATCTGGCCCGCCGTTATCGCGACGAAGGCGCGGACGAACTGGTGTTCTATGACATCACGGCAAGCCCGGAGAGCCGCTCGGTTGACCGCAACTGGATCAACCGGGTGGCCGGCGTGCTCGACATCCCCTTCTGCGTTGCGGGCGGCATTCGCAGCGTTGCCGACGCCGAGCAGGTGCTGAATTTCGGGGCCGACAAGATCTCGATCAATACACCGGCGCTGGATCGTCCGGAACTGATCACCGAACTCGCCCGACGCTTCGGGTCACAGTGCGTGGTCGTCGGCGTCGACAGCCGCACGGAATCGGACGGTTACCGCGTCTACCAGAATACCGGTGATCCGGCGAAGACGCGGCACGCCGGCTGGAGCACGGTCGAGTGGGTGCGACAGGTTCAGGAACGGGGTGCAGGCGAGATCGTGCTGAACTGCATGAACCAGGACGGTGTCCGTCGCGGTTACGACACCGATCAACTTGCGCTCATGCGGGAGAACTGCGGCGTGCCTCTAATAGCGTCAGGGGGTGCCGGTGCGATCGAGCACTTCGCGGACGTCTTCCAGCGAGCGCGGGTCGACGGGGCGCTGGCCGCGAGCGTTTTTCACTCCGCAACCATTCACATCGGGAATCTGAAAGACACCCTGCGAGCGCAGGGGATAGAGGTCAGGACATGAGCACGACCGGACTGCAATACCTTCTGGACCTCGAGAGCGTTCTCGAGCAACGCAAGGGCGCCAGCACCGAGCAGAGCTACACCGCGAAGCTCTATCGCGCCGGGCCCTCGCGCATCGCGCAGAAAGTCGGCGAGGAGGCCGTTGAACTGGCGCTCGCGTCCATTGCCGGCGATCGCGGGCGCATCCTGGCCGAGTCGGCCGACCTGATGTACCACCTGCTCGTGCTGCTGCGCTCGCACGACATTCGCCTGGCCGAAGTCGCGCAGGAGCTGTCGCAGCGCCAGCGTGAAGTCCCGGTCTAGATCGCGAACTCGGCGGCCGGCTCCCGCAGGTTGTAACGCGAGCTCATCACGAAGCCGTAGGCGCCGGCGTTGCCGATAGCCAGCACGTCGCCTGGCTGACAGACCGGCAGCAGCCGGTCGGTTCCCAGCTTGTCCCCGGACTCGCAGTTCGGACCGACGATGTTCACGACCTCGGTTGCCGGCTCGCCCCAGCGCGACAGGTTCGCGATCTCATGGTATGCGCCGTACAGAGCCGGCCGGATCAGCGAGTTCATGCCGGTGCTGACACCGACATACTGGATGTCGCCTTTGCCTTTGAGCTGGGTGACCGACGTCACCAATACGCCGGCTTCGGCGATGACGTAGCGACCCGGCTCCAGCCACAGCTCGTAAGCGGGAAAAGCGGCGCGGATTTCATCGAGGCCCGCGCTCAGCGCCTCGAGATCCAGTGCCCTGCCGCCGCGCTTCTCCGGGACACCGAGTCCACCGCCCAGGTCAAGGTAACGGAGCTGCGGGAACCCGCCGGCGATCTCGCCCAGGATCGCCGCGACGCTGCGCCAGTTGTCAGGCTGCAGGATACCGCTGCCCGTGTGCGCATGCAGTCCGACGATGCGTACACCGTGCTGCTCCGCCAGCGCGCACGCCTCGGCCAGTTCGAACAGGGGTATGCCGAATTTCGAGTGGGCACCGGCTGTGCGCACGTGCTCGTGATGACCATGGCCGTGCCCGGTATCGATACGCAGGAAGATTTCGCGCCCCGTAAACAGGCTGCCCCACTCCCGCAGGACGAAGACGTTGTCCAGCGTGAGCCAGACGCCCTTGTCCAGTCCATGCTCATAGTCGGCCCGCGGGGCGAAGTTGGGTGTGTAGAGGATCTGGCGCGGATCGAGATCGGGGAACAAACCGAGTACGCGGTCGATTTCTCCCGGTGAGACGCATTCGAAGCCAAGCCCGGCCTCGTGCACTGCGCGCAGTACCTCAGGGTTGCTGTTCGCTTTCATTGCATACAGGGCACGGCTGACGCCGCGTATGGCCCTTACCCTGGCGGCTGCCGCACGCACCGAAGCGAGGTCGTACACGTAGGCCGAGCCGTGTGTGGTTGCCAGTCCGATGAGTTCGTTCCGCCGCCGCGCCCACCACGGCTCCGCCAGGGGCGCTGCCTTGGGCAGCGTCTGCCGCAATTCTTCCCATGTCGGCCCGAACAGACTGTCCCGGCTGCCCGGCTGGATGAGCAGTTCATGCATGGCCTGGATCGTGCGGCGCGACTGGCCCTCCCCCACCACGAGGCTCAGATTGAGATCGCTTGCAGCCTGGCTCACCAGATGCACCGGCAACTCATCGAAGAGGTCGAATACCGGCCCGATTTCGTGCAGCACGGAACGTATCCGTTGGCCTACGAGGCTCACGACTTCGACGTTTTCGATGATCTCGACCCGGCACAGTGGCGCCAGCGCGCGGCGCAACGCTTCGAGCACGACGGCATCGATCGCATTAGCGCCTGGATCAAGGGTCACAGTGACGTTGGTCTCGGAGGTCGAGACGAGGTCGATCGAGAGCCCCGCATCGCTGAAGCAGCGAAACGCGTCCGCCAGGAATCCCACCTGCTGCCACATGCCTGGCGTCTCCATCGACACCAGCGTGACGCCCGTTCGCCCCGATATCGCCTTGACACGTGGCGCGTCGCCGCCGCCATCGCGTGTCACCAGTGTTCCCGCGAGCGTCGGCTGCGTCGTATCCTTGATCCGCAGGGGAATGCCGTGACGGCGCACCGGCGCTATGCAGCGGGGATGCAGTACCGAGCCGCCGGTCGAGGCGATCTCCTGGGCTTCTGCGTAACTCAACGTCCGCAGCAGACGGGCACCCTGGACCGAGCGTGGATTCGCCGAGAACATGCCCGGCACGTCCGTCCAGATTTCGAGACCGCGGGCCTGCAGCTTCCCCGCGAAATAGGCGCCAGAGGTGTCCGAGCCTCCGCGGCCAAGTATCACTGTATCCCGGGCGGCGTTGCTGGCAATGAAACCCTGCGTCAGCACGACGCCCTGTAGTCGGCGGCAACGGTCCTGCAGGGCGGGGTCCGCGTCGAACTCACAACTGGCGTTGATGTAGCGCATGCGCTCGCTGGTGTTCGGCAGATCTATGCTGGTGAGGATCTCTCGCGCGTCCAGCAGCGTGGTCGTGACCCCCTGGTCGCGCAGCCATGCTGCGCCCATGGCGGTCGCCATGAGTTCCCCCATGGCCATGCCGCGAGCGTGGGCTCGGGGGGTGACTTCGCCCAGCAGCTGGATACCCGCAAGCAACTGCTCCAGTTCACCCAGACGTGGACCGACGAGTGCTGGCCCATCGATGGCAAGTGCCGCGGCAAGGCTCATGTGCGCCTCGACGACCGCCTCGTACGGTCGGCGGTAATTGCCGCCCGGCGCCGCGATGATCGCCTCCAGTATGCGGTTCGACACGCCGGCGAGCGCGGAATGGACAACGAATGGCCGGTAACCGGCTGCGATGCGCTCGCTGATCAAGTCGCGTATCACGGCCCAGTTGCGGGCGCTCGATACGCTCGTTCCGCCGAACTTCATGACCAGCCATGGCGCCGATTCGACCGTGCCGCGTCGACTCTGATTCGGAAAACTGTCTGGGTCGAGTGTCTGCATGGGACAAGTCCTGCGCTGCTTCAGCGCGCGTTGTGTCGTGGTCCGGAACCGGCAATAAAAAGCCCGCGCCGGTCGTGCCGTTGCGGGCCTTGGTGCTGGTGACTGTTGTCGCCCGGGGCCGCTGCCTGGTCAGACGCTCCCGCAACGGCGAGCATCGGCCCCGCTGGACTTTCGCTTGAGCGCAGATTGGCTGGTGACCACGTTCATGGGGCCGGCAGTTAAGCGGAAGGCTCTGCCGGGGTCAAGTGCCGGTCGTGACGGCACCCTCGGATGCCGAACTGACCAGGCGGGCGTATTTCGTCAGCACGCCGCTCAGGGTGTCTTTCGCCGGAGGCTGCCAGGCGCGGCGGCGGTTACTCATCGCTTCCTCGCTCACGTCGATATCGATCGTTCGCGCCTGTGCATCGATCGTGATCGTGTCGCCTTCCTCGACCAGCGCCAGCGGGCCGCCCACCGCCGCTTCGGGCGTCACGTGACCCACGACGAAGCCATGGCTGCCGCCGGAGAAGCGCCCATCGGTGATGAGCGCCACTTTGTCGCCGAGCCCTCGGCCCATGATCGCCGAAGTGGGACTCAGCATTTCGCGCATGCCCGGCCCGCCCTTCGGCCCTTCGTAGCGGATGACCACGACGTCGCCTGCCGTGACCTTGCCCGCAAGAATCGCGGCCTGGGCATCCTCTTCCGACCCGAAGACGCGGGCGGAGCCACGGAAGCGAAGCCCCTCCTTGCCCGTGATCTTGGCGACGGCGCCTTCCGGCGCCAGGTTGCCATAAAGCACGATTAGGTGACTGTCCTTCTTGAGCGGCTGGTCGATGCTGCGCACGATGTCCTGCTTGGCCGGATACGGTTCGACTGCAGCCAGGTTGTCGGCCAGTGTCCGACCGGTAACCGTGAGGCAGGCACCGTGCAACAGGCCTGCATGAAGCAGCGTCTTCATCAGTGGCTGGATGCCGCCGATGGCAATCAGCTCCGACATCGCATAGCGGCCGCTCGGCCGCAGGTCGGCCAGCACGGGCACGCGCGCGCCAATGCGGGTGAAGTCGTCGAGCGTCAGCGCCACGCGCGCCTCCCGCGCGGCTGCCAGCAGATGCAACACTGCGTTGGTCGAGCCACCCAGCGCAATGACCACGGTGATCGCGTTCTCGAAGGCCTCGCGACTCAGTATGTCCGATGGCCGGATCCCGCTGCGAACGAGATCGACGACCGCAGCGCCGGCGCGCCTGCAGTCCTCGATCTTGCTGGCCGATATGGCGTCCTGTGCGGAACTGTTCGGCAACGACAGCCCCAGCGCCTCGATTGCCGACGCCATGGTATTTGCCGTGTACATCCCGCCGCAGGAGCCCGGCCCGGGAATGGCAGTCCGCTCGACCTCGAGCAGGCCGGCTTCGCTGAGCTTGCCGGCCGCAACGGCACCGACGGCCTCGAACACCGACACGATATCCCGTCGCTCCTTGCCCGGCTGGATAGTCCCGCCGTAGACGAACACCGAGGGGCGATTCAGCCGTGCCATGGCCATGACACAGGCGGGCATATTCTTGTCGCAACCGCCGATGGCGACGAATCCGTCGAAGCCCTCGCCGGCGACGACCGTCTCTATGGAGTCTGCGATCACCTCGCGGGACACGAGCGAATAGCGCATGCCCGGCGTACCCATCGATATCCCGTCGGACACCGTGATCGTATTGAACAGGACCGCCTTGCCACCGGCCGCATCCGCACCGGCGGCAGCTTCGCGGGCGAGTCGGTCGATGTGCATGTTGCAGGGTGTAACCATGCTCCAGGTCGACGCGATGCCGATCTGGCTCTTGGTGAAATCGGCTTCGGTGAACCCGACGGCGCGCAGCATGGCCCGGCTTGGCGCCTGGCTGACGCCATCCACCACGACCGACGAATGGGCGCGGGGGTCGGCGGGTCTGCGGCGATCACTGCTCATCGAACGGCCCCGAAAAAAGAGGCGCAAGTCTAACATCCGGTTACCGGTCCCAGTTGCCGACGACCTTGCCCGGATTCATGAGGTTGGCCGGATCCAGCGCTCTCTTGATTCGCCTCATCAGGTCGAGTTCGACGCCACCCCGATAGCGCTCGAGCTCGGCGGTTTTCAGGAGCCCGATGCCGTGCTCAGCGCTGAAAGTCCCGCCCAGCGCGGCAACGACATCGTTCACGGCAGCGGTCACGGGCTGCCACAGCTGGAGAAACGCCGCAGCGTCCATGTCCGCCGGCTGGCTGACGTTGAAGTGGATGTTGCCGTCCCCGACGTGACCGAAGGCGACGATCCTCGCTGCAGGCACGATCTCGAGGACCCGCGCCGAAGCATCGCGGATCAGTGACGGGACGCTGGCGACAGGTACGGCAACGTCGTTCTTGATGCTGGCACCGATCCGCTTCTGGGCATCAGACACGTGATGGCGCAGGTTCCAGAAAGCCTGGCGCTGCGCTTCGCTGCTGGCAGTGGAGCCGTCCTCGACAATGCCACGCTCCATCTGGGTCGCCAGGAACTCGGTGAGGCGCCGCTCGATCTCGGCTGCAGAATCCGGACCGCTGGCCTCGACGAGCAGGTACCAGGGATGCGCGCGGTCCAGCGGATCGCGACTGCCCGGCAAGGTCTGCAGCGCCAGGTCGAGAGCAAACCGACTCAGCAGCTCGAAGGCTGACAGCCGATCGCCGATCGCCTCGCGAGCAGCCGCGAGCAAAGCAAGAGCCGAGTCGGGATCCGGCACCGCCACGAAGGCTGTTGCGCTACCGCGCGGCCGCGGGAACAGCCGGCAGGTTGCCGCGGTAATGAAGCCCAGGGTGCCCTCGGCCCCCAGGAACAATTCACGCAACGAATAACCTGCGTTGTCCTTGCGCAGACCACGAAGGCCATCGAAAACACGCCCGTCCGGCAACACGACTTCGAGACCGAGGACGAGATCACGCGCACTGCCATAGCGGAGCACCGCGGTGCCGCCCGCATTGGTCGAGAGGTTGCCACCGAGCTGGCAACTGCCCTCGGCCGCCAGGCTCAGTGGGAACAGCCGGTCGGACTGCTCCGCTGCGGCCTGCAGTTGCGCCAGTACGCAGCCGGCCTCGGCGGTGATGGTGTCCCCGGCAGTGTCTACATGCCTGATGCGGTTCAGTCGCTGTGCCGACAGCACGACTTCCGGTCGCGACGCGGAGCTTTGCGCCACGGCTCCGCCGACCAACCCGGTGTTGCCACCCTGCGGGACCATCGATATGCCTTCACGGGCGCAGAGCGATACGGCTGCCGAAGCCGCTGCGGTCGTGGCCGGCAAGAGGATCAACTCGGCTGCGCCGCGGTACAGCCCGCGCGACTCGGAAAGGTAGGTACCCATGCGGTCCGGATCGGCGATGACGCCACCGGGCCCGAGCAATCGCTCGATTTCGCGAAACAATCCGGCTGTCAGGCGCGAGGACATAATCCCTTGGGAGTCGCCGCGGCGCCTTGCGGCCTGACGCAGCGATGCAGTACGGTGGCACCGGTGCGCGATGGTAGCAGGCAGACCAGCCGGTCGCCGATACGGGTTGTCATGGATCACGCGAGTCGCAGCGAGCCCACCACGCCGTCGGTCGCGTGGAGCGACCCATTGGCCGAAGTCTCGGCGAGCCTCGATATTCGGACGCGAGGCAATCTTCTCGACCTCGATCGCCAGTTGCACCGCCACTGGGCGCTTGGCCGGAACCTCATCCTCGCCTGGTGCCCTTCGCCCGAAGGCCTGACCGTACTGGTTGTCCCCCATTACGCCCTGGCGGGCTACAGCGCGTCGCTGTCTGGCGATGGTGACAGGGACCGGGAGACATTCGTTTCAGCCCTGCTGGCGGGATCCAGGCAGTTCTCGCCTCACCAGTTGCTCACTGCCGCAAGATTGCTGGGCACGGAGCCTGTCATTCTTGCCTTGCGGCAGCCTGCAGCGGGCAACGATGCGGAAGGGAAACTCATCGACCGGCTCGTCCGCCGCTACGGCGTCAGTTATGTGCCAAGCCGCGCCGTTGCGCTGTTCGATATCGTCGGCTTTGGGTTGCTGCGTCCGTTCGAGCAGATGACCCAGCTGAACAGCCTCGCGCATTCGCTCAATTCGGCGCACAGCAAGATGCTCGGCAGCCAGCTGAAGGTGAATTTCTCGCGTTCGACGACCGGCGACGGCTTCTATATCTGGAACCGCGATCTCGGCATCGAGGCCAACACCAGTCTGTACCACCTGATGCACCTGGTTTTGGCTGACAATGCGATCGCGCGAGCGAAGGGACGCGCCCGAACTGTGCCCATGCTGCGGGCCTGCTTTCATGTTGGCGCCTGTTACGAGTTTCACCACGCCGAAGGCCTGAACCCGACGCTCTACAGCCAGATAGTCGGCGACGTAACCATCGAACTGGCCCGCATGATCGAGCGGGCGCTTCCCGGGCAGATTTTAGTCGGCGATTTCGAGACCGATGAGTCTGCCGTGGCGGAGGCGCGCGGCAGGATCGATACCGTCCAGTTCATCGACCGTGCCAGGCTGAAGCTCGCGCAGCTGAGCGGTCTCGAGTTGTCGGGCGAAGCGATCGAATCCATCAAGTGCTACCTTACCGGCAGGCCCTGCGCCGACGGCAGTTTCACGATCCGCAAACTTTCGATCAGCGACAAGCACGGGCTGACACACAGCGTGTTCAATGCCAAGGTCAACATTTACCGCCGGTCGGCGGACCCTATCCTCCTCGGGATCGAGGATCGCGGCCTGCGCGCCGACGAAGCACCGCTGGTGACGACCAGTCATATCGTCCGCCCGGGCGGACACTGATCCACCGCGCAGCCGTGCCGGGCTGATCTGAGCGTCAGCGACGGCGTTTTTTCTTAGCCATCGCGTGCTCCCCGGGATGAGCAAGTGGTCGGGGCGACAGGATTTGAACCTGCGACCCCCTGCACCCCATGCAGGTGCGCTACCAGGCTGCGCCACGCCCCGATCGTTCGGTCTTGCAAGCGGGAAACCAGGATCGACGGCTGACGGGTCGCACAGCGCTGTGCTGCCCGCGATGCCGGGGGTTCGACCCGTGAGTGGAAATCATAGCGCAGTCGGGCTGCGCCCGGGGATCAGCGCCGGAGGATTTTCAGGATCTCCTCGAGTTCCATGCGCAGTTGCCGGACGATCTGCTGGCTCTGGGAGATGTCGGTCTTGGCTTCCTCGCCCGTGAGTCGATGACGGGCCCCGCCGATCGTGAAACCCTCGCCGTAGAGAAGGCTGCGGATCTGCCGGATGACGATGACATCCTGGCGCTGGTAGTAACGACGATTGCCACGTCGCTTGACGGGTTTCAGCTGGGGGAACTCCTGCTCCCAGTAACGAAGTACATGCGGCTTGACCGCACAGAGCTCACTCACTTCCCCGATCGTGAAATAGCGTTTCCCGGGAATTGGCGGAAGTTCGTCGTTATTTCCCGGTTCCAGCATAGGCCTCCACTCGGGCTTTCAGTTTTTGTCCGGGACGAAAAGTCACCACACGGCGAGCCGTAATGGGAATCTCTTCGCCGGTTTTTGGATTGCGGCCTGGTCGGGTGCTTTTGTCGCGGAGATCGAAGTTGCCGAATCCGGACAGCTTCACCTGCTCCCCGCTGGACAGCGACGAGCGCAGGTCTTCGAAGAAGATGTCGACGAGTTCGCGAGCCTCTCGCTTGTTCAGCCCCAGTTCGTTGAACAGGGACTCCGCCATTTCTGCTTTGGTAAGCGCCATGATCGAAATTCTCGCGCGAGTGTCCCCTGGCCTATTCTCGAATTCTGGCCTTCAGATCGCGACGCAGGGCGCCGATGACCTTCCCCAGGATATCGTCCGCATCCTCGACCGTTAGCGTGCGGGATGTATCCTGCAAAATCAAGCCTATAGCGACGCTTTTTTCGGAGGCTGCCATCTGTCGGCCGGTGTATATGTCAAAAATACGGGCGCTTTGCACGATCGATGTAGCGACCTGCCGAACACACTGCAGGATCGCCGCTGCCGGAACTTCCCGCGGCACCACGACGGCGATGTCGCGATGGATCGCAGGAAATCGCGACACGGGCACGTAGGCCGGCCGATGCCGGCGACAAAGGAAGTCCAGCGAACACTCGAACAGCAGCACCCCGGGCAGTTCCAGGGCCAGGGCGTGCACAGGGTGCAGCTCGCCCAGCAAGCCCTGTGTGTTGCCGCTCTTATCGACCAAGGCTGCGGTACGGCCCGGGTGCAGCGCCGGGTGCTCCGCCGGCAGGAACTGGACCCGTTCTGCGGCGCCAGACAGTTGCAGCAGCGCTTCGACAACTGCCTTGGCGTCGTAAAAGTCGCCGGACTCGGATGGCGTCCCCCACTGCGTCGGGTAGCGTGAGCCTGCGATGGCGAAGGCCAGCGACTGGTCCTCGAGATACCCGCCCGACTCCTCGGCAACGAAGCGCGTGCCGATCTCGAACAGCCGCACCCGGTCCTGCTGGCGTGCGAGGTTGCCTCCCAGGGCCTTGAGCAAACCTGGCCATAACGACTGCCTCATGACGGCCAGGTCGGCGGAAATGGGGTTGCTCAGGACGAGCTCCGGCACTGGCCGGGCGCCCAGTCGGGAGGCGAGACCCGGTTCCACGAAGCTGTAGGTGATCGCCTCCTGGTAGCCGCGTGCGATAAGGGCCGCGACCAGTGAGTCCCGCGCAGCTGGAATTTCGTCCGCTGCCGCCGGATGCACCGGGCTGCGACCCGGTGTGGACGGAATGCTGTCGTAGCCGACCACGCGGGCGACCTCCTCGATGAGGTCTTCCTCGCGCTCGATGTCGAACCGGGCCGCAGGCGGTGTCGCGAGCCAGCCACCGGCCTCGGTCGCGACAGTCATACCGAGGCTGCGCAGTACGTCGCCGACTTTCTCGCTGTCGATCGCGAGCCCGAGCACCTGGTGGAGGCGCGTGCGGCGCAAGCGGACCGGCTCGCGCAGAACAGGATGCGCCGGGTCCTGCCGGTCGCAAATCGGGCCGGCCTCACCACCAGCTATCGCTACCAGCAGCTCAGTCGCCCGTTCTATGGCAGTGGCCTGCAGCGTCGGGTCTACGCCGCGCTCGAACCGGATGGACGCTTCGGTCACGAGCCCATGTCGGCGAGCCCGCCCGGCGATCGCTTCACGGGCGAACCAGGCCGCCTCGAAACAGATGTCGCGGGTCTCCGTCTCTACGGCGGTCCGCTGCCCCCCCATGATGCCCGCCATGCCAAGCGGCCCGGCGTCGTCCGCGATGACCAACGTGTCGCCATCGAGCCCGACGGTGCGTCCGTCGAGCAACTGGATCGATTCCCCGTTGCGAGCGCGCCGCGCTTGAAGCGCTCCCTGCAGCCGTCCGAGATCGTACGCGTGCATCGGCTGGCCGAGTTCCATGCAGACGTAGTTCGTGACATCGACGACCGGATTGATGGTGCGCATACCGGCCCGCCGCAGGCGTTCCCGCAACCACGCAGGCGTCGGCGCGTCATTGCGGATTCCTCGCACGATCCGGGCGGCGAACCGGCTGCAACCTGCCGCGGCATCCACCCGGACATCGACCCTGCTGTGGTTGGCGGTACGCGTCGGTGGGGAAGCACGCTGCCTGAGGGCCTTGCCGGTTGCAGCGGCCACCTCCCGGGCAATCCCGGCAACGCTGAGGCAGTCGGCTCGGTTGGGAGTCACATTGATCTCGAGGATCGAATCTCCCAGCGCAAGCACCTCGTTCACGCTGGCACCGGGTGCACACCCGGAGTCCAGTTCCAGCAGGCCATCGGGCTGATCGGCCAATCCCAATTCGCTGCCTGAACACAGCATGCCGGCCGACGGCTGGCCGCGCAGTGTCGTTGCGCGGATCTCGACGCCAACCGGCAATCTGGCACCGGGCAGGGCCGTCGGGTAGTGGCCGCCGGTGCGCACGTTCGGCGCGCCGCAGACGATGTCGACAGGAACCTCTCCACCCACGTCCACGCGGCAGAGCGTGAGCCGGTCGGCATCCGGATGCCGACGGGTCTCGAGCACCTTGCCGACTACCACACTACCGGTCGAAGCAGCGATCGTGTCTATGCCATCGACTTCCAGTCCAAGCAACGTGAGGCGCTGCGCCAGGGCATCCGCCTCCAGCCCGTGCTCGATCCACTCGGAAAGCCAGCTGATCGGCAGCTTCATCGCGCGGCCCTCAGTTGAACTGCGCGAGAAAGCGCAGATCGTTCTCGAAGAACAGCCGCAGGTCATCGACTCCGTAGCGCAGCATCGTCAGCCGCTCGACGCCCATGCCGAAGGCATAGCCGGTATAGACCTCGGGATCGATGCCCGCCATGCGCAGAACGTTCGGATGCACCATGCCGCAACCAATTATCTCCAGCCAGCGGCCGGATTCGGACCAGACATCGACTTCCGCCGAGGGTTCGGTGAACGGGAAATAGGACGGTCGGAATCGCAGCCGTGCCGACCGCTCGAAGAATCTCTCGACGAAATCGTGCAACACGCCCTTCAGGTTGGCGAAGCTCACGTCGCGGTCGATCACCAGGCCCTCGACCTGATGGAACATCGGCGTGTGCGTCATGTCGGAATCGCAGCGATACACGCGACCGGGCGCGATCAGCCGGATCGGCACACCATGTTTCGCCATGGCCCGGATCTGAACCGGCGAGGTATGGGTGCGCAACAGACGGCCGCCCGGAAAATAGAACGTATCGTGCATCGCCCGCGCCGGATGATTGTCGGGAATATTCAGCGCGGTGAAATTGTGATAGTCGTCCTCGATCTCGGGGCCTTCGTGGACGGCGAATCCCGCTCCACGGAATATGGCCTCGATACGAGACAGGGAGCGCGATACCGGGTGGTTGCCCCCGGGGCTCTCTCCCCTGCCCGGCAGCGTTACGTCGATGCGCTCGGAAGCCAGGGCAGCGTTGAGCGCCCGCTGTTCGAAGTCGGCGCGGCGCGCATCGATGGACGCCTGGAGGTGATCCTTGGCGACGTTGATTGCCTGCCCGGCGGCCGGACGATCGGCGGCGGGCAGGGCGCCGAGTCCTTTCAGGAGCGCCGTCAATTCGCCTTTCTTGCCCAGAAAGGCGACCCGCACTTCCTCGAGAGATGCGACGTCCGGGGCCACGGCCACCGCGGCCAGAGCCCGTTTCATCAATGGTGGCAGCGAGTCCATTAGGGTTGCGGTAAAGTGCGTCGCCGGCCGGTGCCGGTGGCTGCCCACCGGCGAATCAGCCACCGGCTCCGCCCTCAGGCAGCCAGCTGGCCCTTGACCTGCTCGGCGAGCGCCGCAAAGGCCTCTGCGTCATGCACAGCCAGATCGGCCAGGACCTTGCGGTCGACCTCGATGCCGGCGAGCTTGAGCCCGTTGATGAATCGGCTGTAGGACAGCCCGTGGGGGCGGATGGCGGCATTGATGCGCGCGATCCACAGGGCGCGGAACTCACGCTTCTTCACGCGACGGTCGCGGAAAGCGTATTGCCCGGCCTTGATCACCGCCTGCTTGGCGGCCCGATAGATCTTGCGTCGGCCGTTGTAGTAACCCTTGGCCTTCTTCAGGATCTTCTTGTGGCGCTTACCGGCGGTAACGCCTCGCTTGACTCTTGCCATGAATAGGAACTCCTGCTGGTGTTAGGCGTAAGGCAGTAACTTGCGGACGCCAGGGACATCGCACTCTTCGACCTGGTGCATAGGCCCGAGCTGGCGCTTACGCTTGGAGCTCTTCTTGGTGAGGATGTGATTGAGGTGGGACTGGGCGTGCTTGAAGCCGCCATTGCCCTTAGCGCGGAAACGCTTCGCAGCGCCGCGATTCGTCTTCATTTTAGGCATTGTCTTCTCCAGTAAAGCCTGTTCCGAACCCTGCGGGCCATTCCAGGCGGACCTCGATCTCCGGTAACGCGGTTCTTCCGCGCGGGCCGGACATCGACATTCACTTTCTCTTCGGCGACACCACCATCACGAGCTGGCGGCCTTCGAGCTTTGGCATCTGCTCAACGGTTCCGTGCTCGATCAGGTCCTGCTGAACTCGCTGCAACAGCTTGAAACCGAGTTCCTGATGCACCAGTTCCCTGCCGCGGTAACGCAGCGTGATCTTCGCCTTGTCACCTTCGGTGAGAAACCGGATGAGGTTGCGCAGCTTGATCTGGTAGTCGCCTTCCTCGGTTCCCGGCCGGAACTTGATCTCCTTGACTTGGATCTGCTTCTGCTTGCGCTTGGCAGCGTGGGCCTTCTTGTTCTGCTCGAACAGGAATTTCCCGAAGTCGAGAATCCGGCATACCGGCGGTTCGACATTAGGAGACACTTCCACCAGGTCGAGGCCTTGTGCACGCGCTGATTCCAGCGCCTGCTCGCGGCTCACGACGCCGATCATCTCGCCATCCGGCCCGATGACCCGCAACTGGCGGGAGTCGATCTCTTCGTTCCGCCTTACCCGTTTGTTACCGACGATACTTCAACCCTCCATAACGACGCGGCCGCGGCTCGCGACTTCAGACGCAAGGCCCGAGGACAGCACATCGAGCGAGAGACTGCCCAGGTCCTTGCCGTTGCGCGTGCGCACGGCCACGGTGTTGTTCTCGGCTTCCCTGTCGCCTACCACGAGGAGATAGGGAACCCGCTGCAGCGTGTGTTCGCGGATTTTAAAGCCGACTTTCTCGTTTCTCAAGTCAAGCTCGGCTCGAAATCCCTGATTTTGCAAGGTTTCCGCAACCGACCGGGCGTAGCCGGCCTGCCGGTCGGTGATATTCAGGACAACCAGCTGTACCGGAGCCAGCCAGAGCGGCAGCCGGCCGGCATGGTGCTCGAGCAGGATCCCGCAGAACCGCTCGAGTGAGCCGAACATCGCCCGATGCAGCATCACGGGCGTATGGCGCTGGCTGTCCTCGGCCACGAAGCTCGCGCCCAGGCGTCCGGGCAGGTTGAAGTCGACCTGGAGCGTGCCGCACTGCCAGTCCCGGCCAATCGCATCGCGGAGGACGAATTCGAGCTTCGGTCCGTAGAAGGCACCCTCGCCCGGGTTATGGGTCGTCTCCAGGCCGGCGGCACGGGATGCCTCCTGGAGGGCGGCTTCCGCGCGGTCCCAGATGCCGTCGCTGCCTACGCGCTTGGCAGGCCTGTCGGAAAACTTGATGCGGATGTCATCGAAGCCGAAGTCCCGATAGATGCCCAGGATCAGCTGGGTGACAGCGACCGACTCCGCGGTGATCTGGTCTTCAGTGCAGAAAATGTGCGCGTCGTCCTGGGTGAAGGCCCGGACCCGCATCAGGCCATGCAGCGCGCCGGAAGGCTCGTACCGATGGACCTTGCCGAACTCGCAGAGCCGCAGCGGCAGTTCGCGGTAGCTCTTCAGTCCCTGGTTGAAGACCTGCACGTGGCCGGGGCAGTTCATCGGCTTGATGGCGTAGACGCGCTCGTCAGGCGTCTGCGTCATGAACATGTTCTCGCCGAACTTCTCGATGTGACCGGACTGCACCCAGAGGGACCGGTCCATGATCTCGGGCGTATTGACCTCGAAGTATCCCGCGTCGCGCTGCCGGTCGCGCATGTAGGAAATGAGCTGCTGAAACAGCGACCAGCCCTTCGGGTGCCAGAACACGGCCCCGGGCGCCTCTTCCTGGAAGTGGAACAGGTCGAGCTCCCTGCCGATGCGCCGGTGGTCCCGCTTCTCCGCTTCCTCGATGCGATGCAGATATTCCTTGAGCGCCTTCTCGTCGGCCCATGCCGTGCCGTAGATGCGCTGGAGCATCTCGTTGCGCGAGTCGCCCCGCCAGTAAGCGCCGGCAACCTTGGTCAGCTTGAAAGCCTTGAGCTTGCCGGTCGAGGGCACATGCGGGCCCCGGCAGAGGTCGAACCAGTCACCCTGCCCGTAGATGCCGATCTCGTCCGCAGCGGGAATTCCCTCGATGATCTCGGCCTTGTATTTCTCGCCGATCGACCGGAAGAGCTGCACTGCCTCGTCCCGCGCCAGCGCGCGTCGTGCTACAGGGTGGTCCGCCTGGGCAAGTTCCCGCATCCGGGCTTCGATCGCGGCGATATCCTCCGGTGTAAACGGCCGCTCAAAGGCGAAGTCGTAATAGAAACCGTCCTCGATCACCGGGCCGATGGTCACCTGCGCCGTCGGAAACAGCGACTTGACCGCGTGCGCCAGCAGGTGGGCGGTCGAATGACGGATGACCTCGAGGCCCGCCGGGTCGCGATCCGTCACGATCGCCAGGTTCACATCGGTCGACAGCCTGAACGACGTGTCGACCAGCCGCCCGTCAACGCGCCCGGCGAGCGCCGCCTTCGCCAGCCCCGGACCGATTGCTGCCGCGACCTCGGCCACGGTCAGTGGTGCGGCGAATTCACGGCGACTGCCATCCGGCAAGGTGACGACGGGCATTTGACATCTCGCGAGCAGGTGGCCAGATTCGTGAGCCGGCGTGGTAGGCGCGAGTGGAATCGAACCACCGACCCCTTCCATGTCAAGGAAGTGCTCTAGCCGCTGAGCTACGCGCCTGTTGCCGGCCCCGGAGCCACGACCGGACGGCCCCGGCTCCGGGAGGCGCAACGATACAGAATGGGGAGCGCGGGCCGCAAGGCGCCCGGGTCCTCAGGGCGCCGGCAGTTCGAGCAACCTCTCGCGCAGCTGCCGGACCTCGTCGCGCAGCTTCGCAGCCTCTTCGAACTCCAGGTCGCGGGCATGGCGCTGCATGCGCTTCTCGAGCTGGCGCAGCTGTCCGGCCAGCTGCTCCGGGGCGGCTTCCCGGTATTTTTCCACCGGCTCGGCCGCGCGCCGCGACAGGCGGGATCGCGGTTCGTAACGCGCCCCGTCCATTATGTCGCGGACTTCCTTGCGGATCGAACGCGGTTCGATGCCATGCACGGCGTTGAAGCGTTCCTGACGCTCCCTGCGCCGGAGCGTTTCTGCTATCGCACGCTCCATCGATCCGGTGGCCCGGTCCGCATACAGGATCGCTGTACCGCGGATATGGCGCGCTGCCCGTCCGATCGTCTGGATCAGCGAGCCTTCCGAGCGCAGGAAGCCCTCCTTGTCGGCGTCGAGGATAGCAACCAGCGAAACCTCCGGGAGATCGAGGCCTTCGCGCAGGAGATTGATGCCCACCAGCACGTCAAAGACGCCCAGCCGCAGATCGCGAATGATCTCGGTGCGCTCTACGGTTTCGACGTCGGCATGCAGGTAACGCACGCGAATGCCGTGTTCAGCCAAGTAGTCCGTCAGATCCTCAGCCATGCGCTTGGTGAGCGTGGTGATAAGGATACGGTCGCCCTCGCCCACCCGCGCATTGATTTCCGACAGGACATCATCGACCTGCGTGCCCGCCGGGCGGACGATGACCTCGGGATCGAGCAACCCGGTCGGGCGGACCACCTGCTCGACGACGGCGCCGGAGTGCTTGCGCTCGTGGGGGCCGGGGGTGGCCGACACGTAGATCGTCTGCGGCGACACGGCCTCGAATTCGTCGAACCGCAGTGGCCGGTTGTCCAGCGCAGAGGGCAGCCTGAAACCGTACTCGACCAGTGTTTCCTTGCGCGAGCGGTCGCCGCGGTACATGCCGCCCAGCTGCGGGATGGTGACGTGGCTCTCGTCGACGATCAGCAGGGCGTTTCCAGGCAGGTAGTCGAACAGGCAGGGCGGGGGCTCGCCCGCCTTGCGTCCGGAAAGATACCGGCTGTAGTTCTCGATGCCGGCGCAGTAACCCACCTCCATGATCATCTCGAGGTCGAACCGAGTCCGCTGCTCGAGCCGCTGGGCCTCGACGAGCTTGTTTGCTGCGCGCAGCACCGCCAGACGGTCCTTGAGCTCGAGGCGGATCTGCTCCACCGCCCGGACCATGACATCGCGTGGCGTGACATAGTGGGTCTTGGGAAAAATCGTCAGCCTGGGAACTGCCTCTCCCTGCTCGCCCGTCAAAGGATCGAACCACTCGAGCGACTCGATTTCATCGTCGAACAGCGTTACCCGGACTGCCTGACGCTCGGAATCTGCCGGAAAGATGTCGATCACGTCACCGCGCACCCGATAGGTTCCCTGAGACAACTCGATGTCGTTGCGCTGGTACTGAAGCTCCGCCAGCCGTCGCAGCAGGTCGCGCTGGTCCTGCCGGTGCCCCCTGGAAAGGTGCAGGACCATGCTGAAGTAGGCCTCCGGATCGCCGAGTCCGTAGATCGCCGATACGGTTGCAACCGTTATCGAGTCGCCTCGCTCGAGCAGCGATTTCGTCGCCGACAGCCGCATCTGCTCGATATGGGCATTGATGGAAGCATCCTTCTCGATATACGTATCGGTGCTGGGCACGTAGGCTTCGGGCTGGTAGTAGTCGTAGTAGGAAACGAAGTATTCGACGCGATTGCGTGGAAAGAACTCGCGCATCTCGGCGTACAACTGCGCTGCCAGCGTCTTGTTGTGCGCCAGGACCAGAGCCGGCCGCTGCACCTCCGCGATGACATTGGCTATCGTGAATGTCTTGCCGGATCCCGTGACTCCCAGCAGGGTCTGGCGGGCCAGCCCGGCCCCGAGCCCGTCGACGAGCGCAGCAATCGCCTCGGGTTGGTCGCCAGCTGGCCTGAAGGTCGTCCTGAGCTCGAATCTTTCCATGGACTGTTTCGTCAGCGGGAGGCGATCCCTTAGTATGGCGCGCGCCGGCCGCCCGAGGAATTCCGCTTGAGCATTCGTCTTTCGCAGCGCGCCCAGCGCATACAGCCCTCGGCGACCATGGCGGTCGCAGCGCTGGCAGCAGGGCTCAAGGCTCAGGGCCGGTTGATCATCGACCTGGGCGCGGGGGAGCCGGACTTCGACACGCCGGCGCATATTCGCGCTGCCGCCGTCGCGGCCATGGAAAACGGCGAAACCCGCTACACGGTTCTCGAGGGTACGCGCGCACTGCGCCTGGCCATCGCGGGAAAGCTCGAACGGGAAAACGGGCTCGGCTTCCCGCCGGAACAGATTCTCGTTTCATCCGGTGCTAAGCAGAGCTGTTTCAACGCGGCGCTCGCGGTACTCGATCCGGGCGACGAAGCGATCGTACCGTCGCCGTATTGGGTCTCCTACCCGGAGATCGTGAGGCTGGCCGGGGCGGAGCCGGTTTTTGTGCCGACGCGGCAGGACGATGGCTTCCGGATGCAGCCTGAAGCGCTGGCCGCCGCGCTCACGCAGCGCACGCGCTTCATTTTCCTCAACAGCCCCGCCAATCCGACGGGTGCCGTGTACTCGCGATCCGAGCTCGCGGCCCTTGGAGCCGTCCTGCGTGACTATCCGCAGGTTGTCATTGCATCCGACGAGATATACGAGCGGATCTTCTGGGGCAAGGAGCCCTACTGCAGCTTTGCAGCTGCATGCCCCGATCTCGCCGACCGGACCATCACGATCAACGGTGTATCCAAGGGCTACGCCATGACGGGCTGGCGTATCGGTTATGCAGCGGGTCCGCCGGCACTCATCGGCGCAATGAAGAAACTGCAGGGCCAGTCGACTTCCAATGCCTGCTCGATATCACAGGCAGCCAGCGCTGCGGCCCTGACTGGCGACCAGTCGGTGGTGCAGGAAATGCGCGACGCCTTTCGCGACCGGCAGGATTACTTCGTTACCGCCCTGAACCGGCTGCCAGGCGTCAGCTGCGCGCGCGCGGACGGTGCCTTCTACGCGTTCCCGGATGTAACCGGGGCAATGCGCGCAACCTCCGTCGCGACAGACACAGCCTTCGCGGAACTCCTGCTGCGCGAGACGGAGGTAGCAGTCGTACCCGGGACTCCCTTTGGCGCACCAGGCCACGTCCGTCTGTCCTACGCCTGCGGCATCGATTCGCTGCGCGAAGCCGTGCACCGGCTTGGCCGGTTGCTCAGCTGAGTATTTGCCGGAAATCCCAGTCAATACCTTGACTTGGGAATGCCCTTAAAACAGAATCGCCGCGCCTCTGCAGGCGCCTTGCCCGTTCCTGGCCGCTCCCCGGTAGCTCAGTGGTAGAGCGATCGGCTGTTAACCGATTGGTCGCTGGTTCGAGTCCGGCCCGGGGAGCCATTCGACGGCTGGCGATCTGCCTCAGCACTTCCCGGCTATGTGCTGCGTGAGCGGTGCGCGGATCGCCGGATCATCCAGTGCGAAATCGATGATGGCCTGTATGTAGCCGAGCTTGCTACCGCAGTCATAGCGCCGGCCAGCGAAGCGGAAGGCGTAGATCGCTTCACGTGCCATCAAGGCTGCGATGCCGTCGGTCAACTGAATCTCGCCACCGGCACCGCGACCAGTGGACTGCAACGTATCGAAGACCGCCGGCGTCAGGAGATAGCGCCCGACGACTGCCAGCGTCGATGGAGCGCGCTCCGGGGCCGGTTTCTCCACGATTTTCCGGAGACGTGAATCGCCATCCGTGTCCACGATGCCGTAACTGCCCGTGCGCTCGCGCGGCACATCCTCGACCGCAAGCACACTCGCGCCATGGCGCAGGTAAGCGTCCCTCATCTGGGCAAGGCAGCCCTTGTCGGCGCGTATCAGGTCATCTGGCAGGTGCACGAAGAACGGTTCGTCGCCGACCGCTGGCCGCGCGCAGAGCACAGCGTGACCGAGCCCCAGTGGCTCGCCCTGGCGGATGTATACGCAGGAGACTGCAGCCGGGAGGATCCCCTTCACGATTGCCAGAAGCTCCTGCTTGCCGGCGGAATCCAGCGCGCGCTCGAGCTCGGGATCGCGATCGAAGTGATCTTCGATCGATCGCTTGGTGCTGCCGGTGATGAATACGAGGCGCGTCACGCCCGCCTCGATCGCCTCCTCCACCGCGTACTGGATCAGCGGCTTGTCGACGATAGGCAGCATTTCCTTGGGCATCGCCTTCGTGGCCGGCAGGAAGCGAGTACCACGCCCGGCGACGGGAAAGACGGCAGTCCTGACAGGCTTCGGTGTTGGCATGGCGCGCCATGGTAGCGAAAATCCGCCATGTATGGCCTCGCCGGTTCGACAAAATCAGGCGGGCGCGGAACGCCGTCGGACCGCGCCCGCCCAGGCAGTGCCCTGCCGACTACTTGGAAGCGTCGCGCAGCTTCAGGTTGGCGCGGTTCTTTTCCAGAACCTGCGGCCCGATGCCCTTGACGTTCAGCACCTCGTCGATGGAACTGAATTTCCCGTTTCGCTGGCGGTACTCGACGATGGCCTGCGCGCGCGCCAGGCCGATACCGTCGAGCTCCCGTGCAAGTGTCGATGCATCGGCCGTATTGATGTCGACCGGACCGGCGAGGGCAAGGGCGGGGCCGAGCAGGCCCGCGAGGATCATCAGTTTTCGCATAGCTGTCTCCTGCAAATTGACTGTCATGGCTGGATGCCTGCCCCACCGGGGGCAGGCACGCACATGCTCCATTCGAGCGAGACGGAAAGACAGCCGCGAATGCGACGTAAAGAACCGGAAATGCGCTCAGCGGTCGCCGGAAGCGAACGCCAGGCGTATGCGGGGCCGGACGGTATCCCATGCCGCGCAACCCGGGCACTGCCACTGCAGCAGCATGCTGCTGTAGCCGCACTCCAGACAGCGGTAGTTGCGCCCTGCCGTTGCCATCGCCCGAAGCGCGCCGCGCACCCGCTCCAATGCCTGGGCCCGCTCAGGCGTCGACGCCGCCTGGAAACGGCCATGATCGACCAGCAGTTGCAGCGTCTGATCGCCCGCCACGAAGTCCCACAATGCCTGCAGCGCCAGGGGATCTGTGATTCGCGCGTCGAGCATCGCCGCGAACGCAATAGCCCGCGCGCTGGCCGGGTCCCTGGCGAGACAAGACCGCAGGTAGTCGCTGAAGTCACCCGGGCGAGCAGCTGCCAGTGCAGCGCCGTGCAGCCTCGGCAGCACCTCCACGAGCAAGGACGGCTCGCGGTCTCCGAGCCTGGCGAAACTGCGCAATGCGCGGTCGTGGTCACCTTGGTCGCTCGCTATCAGGCCGCGGGTCATCAGCACACGTGCCGTATCCGCCTGGCTGGACTCGGCACGGTCGATCCAGCCTGCCGCTCGCTGGAGGTCCTTCGCGGCGCGGGCCTGGTCGGCAAGCTCGCAGAAGTAGTGTGCAACCTCGCCATGCGAAGAGCCGGCACCGGTGGCACGCTCCAATTCCCGACGCAGCTCAATGGACCGCTCCCACTCGCGGGCAAGTTCGCTGAGGCGAATGAGTTTCCGCAGCGCCTCGACTTCGTGGCGAGGTGAAGCGCGTAATTCGCCGAGCAGGTTCTCGGCACGGTCGAACAGTCCTGCACCCAGGTAGTCATCCGCCAGCTCGAATTGCGCCTGTTCCCTCTGCTCCCGGGCAAGCTTTGGCCGGGCCAGCAGATCTCGATGCACCCGGATCGCGCGCTCCAACTCGCCGCGGCGGCGAAACAGCTGGCCCAGCGCGAAATGGGTTTCTACAGTGTCCTCATCGAGTTCGCCCGGGCCGGTGAGCGCATCGAGCGCCCTGTCGGGTTGCTCCTTCAGGATGAATTTGAGTCCACGCACGTAGTCGAGGCCGCTCTTGCCGAGGTCCTCGTCGTCGATCTGGCCGAGGCGGGCAAAGACGTAACCAAGCGCGGCCGCGATGAACAGCAGTCCGGCGAAAAAAAACGCGGCCTCAGTCGGCATGGGTCGGAGGCAGGCTGCGCAAGGTATGTATTTCAGACTCCGCCAATCGCAAGGCGTGACGGAGGCGCCGCGGTTCCAGCGCGATTCGCAGAACGAACGCGGCCAGACAAGCCAGCCCGAACAGCCACCCCGCACCAAAAGCCAGCGTGAGCGCCAGTGATTTCTGCATTCGTGTCTCGAAGAAGCCGAGGTCGAGTGTCACGGCACCCGGATTGAGGGCGGCGAAAACGACGGCCAGCAAGAGGGCCGAAACGAGGGCGATGGAAAGGACGATCCGGCGCAGGAGCATCGCGGTTCGTCCCCGGGAATCCGTCAGTCCTTGATCGGCAGCAGCTTGTTGTCGTTGACCCGGTTGCGGAGGTCCTTGCCTGGCTTGAAGTGCGGCACATACTTGCCGGCCAGTGCCACGGCTTCACCGGTCTTCGGATTCCGGCCGAGACGTGGCGGCCGGAAATGCAGGGAAAAACTGCCGAAACCACGTATCTCGATGCGTTCGCCGGATGCCAGCGCGTTGCTCATGAGTTCGAGCAGGTGTTTTACCGCCAGCTCGACATCCTTCGCAGGCAAAAGCTTCTGCTTGCGCGCCAGCAGCTCTATCAGCTCAGACTTAGTCATAGCCAAGGCAGTACCCCCCGATTCTCCCCGCAACAGGCGGCGAACCGTCCGTTCCTTAAGATCAGCTACTCAATCAGCCCTCGTCACCCGCGATCCGCTGTTTCAGCAGATCGCCGAGCGTCGTGCCGCCTGTCGATTCCGACGAGCGATAGTTTTCCATCGCTTCGGCTTCCTCGTGCGCTTCCTTCGCCTTGATCGACAGCGAGATCACGCGGCTCTTGCGGTCCATGCCGATGAATCTCGCCTCGACCACGTCCCCCACGCTGAGCACTGTCCGGGCGTCCTCGACACGGTCGCGCGACAGTTCGCTCGCGCGAAGCTGGCCCTGGATGCCGCCCTCGATGTCCACGATTGCGCCGCGTGCATCAACCTCGGTGACGGTGCCCTTGACGATGCTGCCCTTCGGGAACTGCGACAGGAAGCCGGTTAGCGGATCGCTGTCGAGCTGCTTGACGCCGAGCGAAATGCGCTCCCGCTCCGGATCGATCGTGAGCACGACGGCTTCGATGTCTTCGCCCTTCTTGTACTTGCGCACAGCTTCTTCGCCCGGCGTGTCCCAGGAAATATCCGAAACGTGCACGAGGCCGTCGATGCCGCCAGGCAACCCGATGAAAACGCCGAAATCGGTGATTGACTTGATCTTGCCGCTGACGCGATCGCCTTTGTTGAAGCTGGCCGCGAACTCGGCCCAGGGATTGGGCTTGCACTGCTTGAGGCCGAGCGAAATGCGGCGCCTGTCCTCGTCGACGTCGAGTACCATGACCTCGACCTCGTCGCCGATCTGCACGACCTTCGACGGATTGACGTTCTTGTTCGTCCAGTCCATCTCCGAAACGTGGACGAGTCCTTCGACGCCCTCCTCGATCTCCGCGAAGCAACCGTAGTCGGCGATATTCGTCACCTTGCCGAACAGACGTGTATTGGGCGGATAACGCCGCGAAATGGCTTCCCAGGGGTCGGAGCCAAGCTGCTTCACGCCGAGCGAAACGCGATTCTTCTCGCGGTCGAAGCGCAGGATCTTCACGCTGATTTCCTCGCCGACATTCACCACTTCGGATGGATGCTTGACGCGCTTCCATGCCATGTCGGTGATATGCAGCAGGCCGTCGATGCCGCCAAGATCCACGAACGCGCCGTATTCGGTGAGATTCTTGACGATGCCCTTGACGACCGTTCCCTCCTGCAGCTGCGCGAGCATGGCCTCCCGTTCGGAGCTGTATTCCTGCTCCACGACCGCGCGGCGGGACACCACCACGTTGTTGCGGCGACGGTCTAGCTTGATCACCTTGAATTCGAGGACCTTGCCCTCGAGGTAGGAGGGATCGCGCACCGGGCGCACGTCGACCAGCGAGCCGGGGAGGAAGGCCCGGACGTAGTCGACGTCCACGGTAAAGCCACCCTTGACGCGACCGCTGATGAGGCCGGTAACGATTTTGCTGTTTTCGAACGCGTCCTCGAGCTGTTCCCAGGTCCTTGCCCGCTTGGCGCGTTCGCGCGACAGCCGGGTTTCGCCCTGACCGTCCTCGACGGAGTCGAGTGCCACCTCGACCTGGTCCCCGATCTGCACTTCGATTTCGCCGCGTTCGTTGCGGAACTGGCTGGTCGGGATCACGGCCTCCGACTTGAGGCCCGCACTCACCACGACCATGTCCTGGGAAATATCGACAACCCGGCCGGTCAGGATCGTTCCCGGGCGGATGCGGTTGCTGGCAAGGCTCTGCTCGAACAATTCGGAGAAGGATTCAGTCATTTCTTCTTACCGGTTTCCTGCGGAGAAACAGGCTCGGTTGACGCAATGCGCCGTTGCGGCGCCTGCGGTTGCTATTCCGTCAGCCCGCTCGCGGCGCCGCCGGTCCTTGGGTTGCTCACTGCATCAGGCCAGGTCTCGGCGACCCAGCCCATGACGGCCTTGACGACAGACTCGACCGGCATGCCGGTGGAATCGAGAACTCTGGCGTCAGCCGCTGGCCGCAGTGGAGCGACCGATCTTTCCGAGTCACGGCGGTCACGCTCGGCCATGTCCCTGGAAAGGGCGGCAAGGCTAACATCAATACCCTTCTGCTTCAACTGGTTATGACGTCGGCGGGCGCGCTCTTCGACGCTGGCGGTCAGGAACACCTTCAGCCCCGCGTCCGGGAATATGAAGGTCCCCATGTCGCGGCCATCGGCAACGAGCCCCGGCGGGCGGCGAAACGCCCGTTGCCTGGCAATCAGGGCCTCGCGCACCGCGGGCAGCGCCGCCACCCTGGAGGCCGCGGCGCCAGCCGCCTCCGTCCGGATCGCGCCCGAGACGTTCACCCCGGACAGAAGGATGCGCGTGTCGCCGCCCTTGCCGCTGAGAAAACTGACGTCGAGGTCCGCGGCCACCGCGGCGACGGCAACGGCATCGTCCAGCGCCACGCCGCGGCCACCGGCTGCCAGTCCGACCAGCCGATAAAGAGCTCCACTGTCCAGCAGGTGCCAGCCCAGCTGCCCGGCCACCTGCTCCGCCACCGTTCCCTTGCCGCTGCCGCCCGGGCCGTCGATCGCGATGACTGGCGCGGGCGCAGCACTCACCGCGGGCTCCCGTTGGACTCCGCCACGTCCATGCCGATGTCGCAAGCGAGCCGGACGAAACCGGGAAACGAGGTCGCCACGTTGTCCGTATCCAGTATTCGGATCGGACCGGAGGCACGCATGGCCGCCACCGCGAATGCCATTGCGACACGGTGGTCGCCATGGCTGTCGATGGTTCCCCCGGTCATCGTGCCTCCACGGATCCGGGCGCCATCTGCGGTCTCCTCGACATCGATGCCGAGCGCCCTCAAGCCATCCGCCATGACGCGAATGCGATCGCTTTCCTTGTGCCGCAATTCTTCGGCACCACTGACCACCGTCTCGCCTGCGGCCATGGCAGCGGCAATGAAGACAGCCGGAAACTCGTCGATGGCCAGCGGCACGAGCGCCGGCGGAACTTGGATGCCCTGCAGGGCGGAGGCACGGATCCGCAGTCGACCCACCGGTTCCATCCCGGAGCCCGTGTCGAGCGGCTCGATGTCGATGTTCGCGCCCATCAGGCGGAAGATCTCCAGCACGCCGGTGCGACTCGGATTGAGTCCGACATTGTCGATGCTGACGTCGGCATTCCCAGCGATCAGCGCGGCAAGAACGGGAAAAGCCGCCGACGAGAGGTCGCCGGGAACATTGACAAGGGTTGCCTGCAGACCGCCGGTCGGCGTCAGTGAAACTGAATTCGCCGACCGCCGCACCGGCTGGGCGAAAGCCGCAAGCATGCGCTCGGTGTGGTCCCGAGATACGGCGGGCTCGATCACCTCGGTATCACCTTCGGCGAAAAGCCCCGCCAGAAGAATCGCCGATTTGATCTGTGCACTTGCCACCGGCAGCCGATAGGCTATTCCTCTCAGCCGGCGCCCACCCGTGACCGAGACGGGCGGCAGCCCATTGCGGGTGGTGATATCCGCGCCCATCTGACGCAACGGCGCGGCGACACGCTCCATCGGCCGGCGGCTCAGCGATTCGTCGCCGATGAGACGCGTATCGAACGACTGGCCTGCGAGCAGGCCGGCGAACAGACGCATGGCCGTGCCGGAGTTGCCCATGTCGAGATCGCCAGCGGGTCGCTTGAGGCCGCGCAGACCGCCACCTCGCAGGATCAGCGAGTCGGCCGCCGGGCGTTGCACCTCTATGCCCATCGACCGCATGGCTGCCAGCGTCGCCAGACAGTCCTCGCCCGGCAGGAACCCGTGTACGCGCGTCTCGCCACTGGCGAGCGATCCCAGCATTACCGAGCGGTGGGAAATCGACTTGTCGCCAGGAACCCGCACGGTACCTGCCACTCGCGCGACGGGCGACGACACGATCTGCTTCACCGCGTCCGCCGCTACAGCACGGCCTTGGGGTAGGAGCCAAGGACGCGGAACAGGTCCGCGTGACGCTGCAGTTCTTTCAGCGCCTTCGCCACCGCAACATCATCGGCGTGGCCGTCGATGTCGACGAAAAACACGTAGTGCCACTTGCGCCGGCGTGATGGCCGTGACTCTATGCGACTCATGCTTACCTTGTGCCGCGCGAACGGCGCCAGCAGGCGGTGCAGCACGCCGGCATCGCCCGCTTTCGTGCTCGACAGCAGCAGCGTCGTGCGATCGGCCCCGCTGGACGGGAACAGACGTCGCCCGATGACGAGGAAACGGGTCGTATTGTCCGGGCGGTCCTCGATGTCCGTCACCAGCTTGCGCAGGCTGTAGACCTCGGCAGCAGCATCGCCGGCGATCGCCGCGGTGCCAGCTTCGTCACGGGCGCGCCGCGCACCTTCGGCATTGCTGGTGGCCTCTACGAGCGCAATGCCCGGCAGGTATTCCTTCAGCCAGGCGCGACACTGCGCCAGCGACTGCGGGTGCGCGGCCACCCTGCGGATCTGGTCGAGCGAGTCCATCGTCCCGAGCAGGTGCTGGCGGATACGCAGCTCGACCTCGCCGCAGATCTTCAGCGGGGAGCCGAGAAACATGTCCAGGGTGTGATTGACGGAGCCCTCCGTCGAGTTCTCGATCGGCACGACACCGAAATCGGCCGCGCCCCCCTCCACCTCGTGGAAGACCTCGTCGATCGTGGCAAGCGGCAGGGTGCGGACGGAATGGCCGAAATGCTTGTAGACAGCCGACTGGCTGAAAGTCCCTTCCGGTCCGAGGTACCCGACCTTGAGTGGCTCTTCCTGTGCGAGGCAGGCGGACATGATCTCGCGAAACAGCCGCACCATCTCCTCGTTGGTCAGCGGGCCTTTGTTGCGCGCGACGACTGCGCGCAGGACCTGCGCCTCGCGCTCAGGGCGATAGAACTCGACGGTTCCGCCTGCGCTGCCCTTGGATACGGCCACCTGCTGGGCCACGCGCGCGCGATCGCTGATCAGCTCGCCGATGCGGGTATCGAGTTCGTCGATGCGGCGGCGGAATTCCGCCAGCGGCTCCGGCTTGAGAGCTTTCCGTTTCGGCTTCTTCCGGCTGGCCATGGCTGACTCCCGTCAGGCGGACTGGGCGCGACCCAAATCGCGCACGCAGAGCACGCCCGATATCCTGCGAATCGAATCGAGCACCGTCGCAGAAGGCGTACCATCGAGGTCGACGATGGTATAGGCAAGATTGCCGCGCGACTTGTTGAGCAGATCGGCGATGTTGAGCCCCGCGTCACCCAGGTAGGTCGATATCTGACCGACCATGTTCGGGACGTTCGCGTTCGCAATCGTGATGCGATGTGCAGCGTTGTGCGGCACATCGGCATCCGGAAAGTTCACGGAATGACGGATGGTGCCGTGCTCCAGGTAGGCACGCAGCGTGTCGATCACCATGATGGCGCAATTCACTTCGGCCTCCTCGGTCGACGCCCCGAGATGCGGCAAAGCAATGACGCGCTCATTGCCGAGCAGGCGGCGGCTCGGGAAATCAGTGACGTACGAGCGCAGCTTTCCCGAAGCCAGTGCGGCGAGTAGCGCGGCATCGTCGACGATTTCGCCGCGGGCGAAATTGAGGATCACGCCATCCTTCGGCATCAGCCGCAGCCTGGCCTTGTTGACCAGGCCGCGGGTCGCGTCGAACAACGGCACGTGCAGGCTGATCGTGTCCGCGCGACTGAACAGATCCTCCAGGCTGCGCGCCTTCTCGACACCTGAAGACAGTTCCCAGGCGCGATCTACCGTGATCTGCGGGTCGAAGCCGATAACCCGCATGCCCAGCGTCAGCGCGGCATTCGCCACCTGCACGCCGATGGCGCCGAGACCAATGACACCGAGCGTCCTGCTCGGCAATTCGGATCCGACGAAGCGCTTCTTTCCCTCCTCTACCGCCTTGTCCAGTGCAGCACCCTCGCCCGACAGCTGCTGGGTGTAGTGCCAGGCCTGGCAGAGGTTGCGCGCCGCCAGAAGCATGCCGGCGAGCACCAGTTCCTTCACCGCGTTGGCGTTGGCACCGGGTGCGTTGAAGACCGGGATCCCGCGCTCGGACATGCGGTCGACCGGTATGTTGTTGGTTCCCGCACCTGCGCGACCGATTGCCAGCACCGAGGAAGGCAATTCCATGTCGTGCATCTTTGCCGAACGGACCAATACGCCATGCGGCTGCCCGATGTCGGAAGCGACCTCGTAGCGCTCGCGCGGCAAGCGCGCGAGACCCTGCACCGAGATGTTGTTGAGCGTCAGAACTTTGTACATCCGAAGCTTTCCTGCGTTTCGCTGTCAGCGCTCAGCCGTGACGCTTCGCGAAATCAGCCATGAACCCGATGAGTGCATCCACGCCGGCTTCCGGCATGGCGTTGTAGATGCTCGCGCGCATGCCGCCGACCGACCTGTGACCCTTGAGCTCGGTGAGCCCCGCCTTTTCCGCCCCGGACAGGAAAGGCGCATCGAGTTCTTCCCGTGGCAATGTGAATGGAACGTTCATCCACGAACGATAGGCGACCGCGACCGGGTTGCGGTAGAACCCCGAGCCGTCGATTGCGCGATACAGTTTATCCGCCTTGCGGCGGTTGATCTCGGCCATGCGGTCCAGCCCGCCCTGCTTCCTGAGCCAGGCGAACACGAGCCCGGCGAAGTACCACGAAAACGTCGGCGGTGTGTTGAGCATCGAGCCCTCTTTCGCCTGGGCCGAGTAGCGCAGGATGTTCGGCACGGTGTCGGGCACGCGGTCGATGAGATCGCGCCGCACGATCATGACGACGAGCCCGGCAGGACCGATGTTCTTCTGGGCGCCAGCATAGATCATCCCGAAGCGCGAGACATCGACCGGTCGCGACAGGATGGTCGACGACATGTCCGCGACGAGCGGCGCGCCACCGGCATCCGGCACGGCGTGGAACTCGAGACCGCCGATGGTCTCGTTCGGGCAGTAATGCAGGTATGCCGCGCCGGGAGTCAGTTTCCACTGTGAGCGATCCGGCGCGTCGGTGTAGTTGCCGGCGGCGCCATCGGCCACGACATTCACCTTGCGCACCAGCTTCGCCTCACTGGCCGCTTTCTTGGACCACTGTCCCGTCACGAGGTAATCCACCGTGTCGCCTGCCGCCGCAAGGTTCATGGGGATCTGGGCGAATTGCTGGGTCGCGCCGCCCTGCAGGAACAGCACGGCATAGTCGGCCGGTATCGCGAGGAGTTCGCGCAGATCGGCCTCGGCCTGCTCCGCCACCTTGATAAAGGCCTTGCTGCGATGGCTGACCTCCATGACGGAAACGCCACGCCCCTGCCAGTCGAGCATTTCGGACCTGGCCTGCTCTAGCACTTCGACCGGCAAGGTGGCCGGCCCGGCGCTGAAATTGAAGATCCGTCCCATCTACTGACCCATTGCCTCCATGAAATTGCTGCAGGCCGCGACCAGCGGGCCGCGGCACCGCGCCGTTGAATACCTCAGCCCTGGTCCTCGCCGTCGCCCATCGCGATGATGCGATCCAGGCCGACGAGCCGCTCCCCCTCATCGAGCCGGATCAGGCGCACACCCTGCGTGTTGCGCCCCTGCTCCGAGATCTCGTCGACCGATGTGCGCACCAGCGTGCCGACCGAACTGATGAGCACGACGTCATCGCCTGACTCGGCCTGGATGGCCCCGACCATGCGGCCATTGCGATCGGAAGTCTGGATGCCGATCACGCCCTGGCCGCCGCGCCCCTGTACCGGGAAGTCCTCGATCGGTGTCCGCTTGCCGAAGCCGTTTTCCGTGGCCGTGAGGATCTGTCCGCCACGCCCGATGAGAAGCGCGATCACTTCCTGCCCCTCAGCGAGGCGGATACCGCGCACCCCGGCCGCCGTGCGTCCCATCGGCCGCACGTCGTCCTCGCTGAAGCGGATCACCTTGCCTGAGCTCGCGCAGAGCAGGATGTCGCTCTTGCCGTCGGTGATCGCCACATCGACCAGCCGGTCGTTGTCATGGAGATCGACCGCCCTGATGCCGGCGTTGCGCGGTCGCGAGAACGCCTCGAGGCTGGTCTTCTTCACGACGCCCTGGCTGGTCGCCATGAACACGTACTTCTCGGGCTTGAAGTCCTTGATCGGCAGGACCGCGTTGACCCGCTCACCCTCTTCGAGCGGCAGCAGGTTGACGATCGGGCGACCTCGCGCTTCGCGGCTGGCGCGCGGCACCTGGTAGACCTTGAGCCAGAAGAGCCGCCCGCGGCTGGTGAAGCACAGGAGCGTGTCGTGGGTATTCGCGACGAAGAGCTTGTCGATGAAGTCTTCGTCCTTGACCCTTGCGGCCGTCCGCCCGCGACCGCCACGGCGCTGGACCTGGTAGTCGGTCAGGCTCTGCGCCTTCGCGTAACCGCCGTGCGACAGCGTGACGACGACCTCCTCCTTCGGCACGAGGTCCTCGATCGACAGCTCTTCGTGGCTCTCGATGATCTCCGAGCGCCTGGGGTCGGCGAACCGCTCGCGGATGTCTGCGAGCTCCGCGCGTATCACCGCCATGAGGCGGTCCGGGCTCTGCAGGATGCCGATGAAATCGCGGATCGCATCGAGCAGTTCGCCGTACTCGGCAATGATCTTGTCCTGCTCCAGCCCGGTGAGCCGGTGGAGCCGCAGATCCAGGATCGCCTGCGCCTGCACGGGAGACAGTCGGTAACCGCCCTCGCCCAGCCCGAATTCGCCGCCGATGTCCGGCGGCCGTGTCGTGACCTCCGCCCCGGCCCGCTCGAGCATCTGCGTCACCGCGCCGGGTGACCAGGGGCGCGACACCAACGCCTCGCGCGCGTCGGCCGGCGAAGGCGACGCCTTGATCACAGCGATAACCTCGTCGATGTTGGCCAGAGCCACGGCCTGACCTTCGAGGACATGGGCACGTTCGCGGGTCTTGCGCAGATCGTAGATCGTGCGACGAGTGACGACTTCGCGACGATGGCGGAGGAATGCCTCGAGCATGTCGCGCAGCGTGAGCAACTGGGGCCTGCCATCGCGCAGGGCGACCATGTTGATGCCGAAGACCGTCTCCAGCGGCGTCTGGGCGAACAGGTTGTTCAGCACCACGTCGGCGAGTTGCCCGCGACGCAGCTCGATCACGATGCGCATGCCGTCCTTGTCGGACTCGTCGCGCAGCTCGCTGATGCCCTCGATTCTCTTGTCGCGGACCAGTTCGGCAATCTTCTCGATCAACCGGGCCTTGTTCACCTGGTACGGCAATTCGGTGACGATGATCGCCTCGCGGCCCTTGTCGTCGATCGGCTCGATATGGGTGCGCGCCCGCACATGGCAGCGCCCGCGACCGCGGGCATAGGCCTCGATCACGCCATGCGTACCGTTGATGATCCCGGCCGTCGGAAAATCCGGACCCGGCACCTTCTTGATCAGTTCGGCGAGCGGGATATCCGGGTCGTCCATCAGGGCGAATACGGCGTCGATGACCTCGCCCAGGTTGTGCGGGGGAATGTTGGTTGCCATGCCGACGGCAATGCCCGAGGAGCCGTTGACCAGCAGGTGCGGGATCCGCGTCGGGAGAACCGTGGGCTCGCGCTCAGACCCGTCGTAGTTCGGGACGAAGTCGGCCGTCTCCTTATCTATGTCCGCCAGGAGTTCGCCGGCGATCCTCGCCATGCGGACTTCGGTGTATCGCATTGCGGCAGGCGCATCGCCATCGACCGAACCGAAGTTGCCCTGCCCGTCGACCAGCAGGTAGCGCATCGAGAACGGCTGGGCCAGGCGGACGATCGTGTCGTACACGGCCACGTCGCCGTGTGGGTGGTACTTGCCGATGACGTCGCCGACGACGCGTGCGGATTTCTTGTAGGGTTTGGTGTGGTCGTTGCCGAGCTCGCGCATGGCGTACAGAACCCGCCGGTGCACGGGCTTCAACCCGTCACGGACGTCCGGCAGGGCACGGCCCACGATGACGCTCATCGCGTAGTCCAGGTAGGACTGGCGCATCTCGTCTTCGAGATTGACCGGCAGGATTTCCAGAGCTACGTCGGCCATGACCGCAATACGTCCACGGCAGTCGATGCGCAGCGGTCAGTTGCCGCCCCGATCGACTGCCCGGTTCCGTCCAGACACATTCGCCACCCCGCGCTCCGGATCGGAACGACGGGCCAATAAAGTTGCGCAGTTTAGCATAGCCATGCAGCCGGCCCGCAAAGACTACCCCGCTTCGATCGTTGCTCTGGCGCGGTTTTATCGCCGTTCGCGATGAGGCAATATGCCGGTCGCCAATGATTGATCCATCGCTGACGGCCGTCGACCTCGTCATCTGCGCTCGCTGGGTCGTGCCGGTCGAGCCGGCGGGTGTCGTTCTGGATCACCACGCCATCGCCATCGACGCCGGGCGCATCGTGGATCTACTGCCCGCTGCCGAGGCAGCCGGACGCTATCGCGCGGCCGAATGGCTGGACCGTCCGGGGCACGTCCTCATTCCCGGTCTCGTCAATGCCCACACTCACGCGGCGATGACGCTGCTGCGGGGATACGCCGACGACCTGCCGCTGGAGCGCTGGCTGGCGGATCACATCTGGCCGGCCGAAGGCCGTTGGCTCAGCCCGGACTTCGTCCACGCGGGCGCGGAGCTGGCCATGCTCGAGATGCTCGGTGGCGGCACGACCGCGTTCATGGACATGTACCTGTTCCCGGAAGCGATCGCGGGGCTGGCCGTCGAGCACGGCTACCGCGCTGCCGTCGGCATGGTCGTGCTGGACCAGCCCACGGCCTGGGCGAACGGGCCCGAGGACTGCCTGCAGAAAGGCCTGGCGCTGCACGATCAGTACCGTGGGCACCCGCTGGTGAACACGGTCTTCGCCCCGCACGCCCCCTATTCCGTTGCCGATGCCGGCCTGAAGCGCGTGCGCATGCTCGCTGACGAGCTCGACCGCCCCGTGCAGATGCATGTCCACGAAACCGCCGCCGAAGTCGCTGGATCGATTGCAGCGCTCGGTGTCCGGCCGCTCGAGCGGCTCGACCGGCTGGGACTGCTGTCGGAACGATTCATGGCGGTGCACGCAACGCAGCTCGACGATGCCGAGATCGCCCTGCTTGCCACGCGGCGCGTCAGCGTCGTCCATTGCCCGAACTCCAACCTCAAACTGGCCAGCGGGAGCTGCCCGACCGGCCGGCTGCTCGAGGCGGGTGTCAACGTGGCGCTTGGCACCGATGGCGCTGCCAGCAACAACCGGCTCGACATGTTCGCGGAGATGCGTGCGGCTGCACTGCAGGCCAAGCACAGCGACAACGATGCTGCGTCCGTCCCGGCCGCCACCGCACTGCGCATGGCCACGCTGAACGGCGCCCGCGCCCTCGGGCTCGGCGAGCGCATTGGCTCGCTCGAGCGGGGGAAGGAAGCTGACCTGGTCTGCGTCGACCTCGACGACCCGGCCACCTGCCCGGTTCACAACGTGGTGTCGCAGCTCGTCTATGCAGCTTCCAGCCACCAGGTGTCCGACGTCTGGATCGCTGGGCGCCGGCTGCTGGACCAGCGCCGGCCGAGCGGCATGGACCGCGACGGCATACTCGCACGCGCCACCGGCTGGGGCGCCAGGATTCACGCGCGATGAGCGCGGGCAACAGCAATTCCGACTCTGTCGAGATAGGAGGTTTCAACCGCCTTGCCGATCGCTGGTGGGATCCAGCCGGCGAGATGCGCTACCTGCACCGCATGAACCCGGTCAGACTCGCCTTCATCGCCGGCCACGCGCGGCTGGGCGGTGCGCGCATCGTCGATGTCGGCTGTGGCGCCGGACTGCTGAGCGAGTCGCTTGCGCTGGCGGGCGCGGAAGTTCTCGGCATCGATCTCGCCGAGGACCTCCTTGCCGTCGCCCGGCTGCACCAGCAGGAAGGCGCGGTCGCGCACCTGCGCTACGAGCGCGACACGGCAGAGGCGCTGGCTGAGCGGTCACCTGCGGCGTTCGACGCGGTGACCTGCCTCGAGATGCTCGAACATGTGCCGGATCCAGCTGCCGTCGTTGCCGCCTGCGCCCGGCTCCTGAGACCGCGGGGCACGGCGTTTTTTTCCACCATCAACCGCAACGCTGCTGCCTGGATGGTGACCGTCGCAGCGGCAGAATACCTGCTTGGTGTCCTCCCGCGCGGCACGCACGAGTACTCCCGCTTCATTCGGCCGTCGGAACTCGCCCGCATGGCGCGCGCAGCAGGACTGGAACTGCAGGACATGAAGGGCCTGCTGCCGGACGAAGCCGGCGGCGACTTTCGCCTGGGGGAGGACCTGTCGGTGAATTACATCGCCAGCTTCCGGCGGAAATCCCCGTGACGGTACTGCCACGGCCTGACGCGGTCCTGTTCGACCTCGACGGCACATTGCTCGATACCGCACCCGACATGGTGGCCGCACTGCAGGCACTGCTCGCCGAGGAGTCGCGGCCAGCGATCGCCTATGCAGCCGGCCGCGGCTGGGTGTCCAACGGCGTCAACGGCATGCTGAAGGTGGGTTTCGGCGAGCTGCCGGAGCCGGAACGCTTGCGGCTCAGCGAGCGCTTCCTCGCAATCTATTCCACATCGCTCACGGCGGGTACGCGGATATTTTCGGGGATGGAGGCGGTGCTCACCGAGCTCGATACGCAGGGAATTCCCTGGGGCGTAGTGACCAACAAGGCTGCGCGCATGACCGAACCGATACTGCAGAGTTTCGGCCTGCGCTCGCGCTGCGCTGCCGTCGTCTGCGGCGATACGCTGGCCGTCCGCAAGCCACGTCCCGAACCGCTGCAACACGCCCTTGGCCTGATCCCTGCCGTGGCGACGCATGCCTGGTACATCGGCGACGCCGATCGCGACATCATGGCGGGTCGCGCCGCCGGGATGCGCACGGTAGCCGCACTGTACGGCTACATACCGCCCGGGCAGGATCCTGACCGGTGGGGCGCCGACCACTCGATCGCAGCTCCTTCAGGGCTGCTGGACCTGCTCGACAGCGCCGATCGTCGTAAGCTACGCGGATGATCACCTTATCCTGGCCGTTGCTCCTGCTGCTGATCGCCGTGGCGGCTGCGATCGGCGCCCTGGCTGGCGCCGTTGTCGGCCAGCGACGCCAGTTCGAGCGCGAGCGCGAACTTATCCAGTTGCGCGAACGTCTTGCCAGCGAGGCCGAGCGCGACACGGACCACCGCGCGCTGCTCGCGCAGGCCGAGCAGCGACTGGCTGCCACGTTCGGCGATCTCGCTGCCCAGTCGCTCACTGCCAACAACGCGCAATTCCTCGCCCTGGCGGAGCAGAATCTCGCGCTGCGCCAGGAACAGGCGAAGAATGAGCTGGAGGCGCGCGAGAAAGCCGTGCAGGACCTGGTGGCACCGATCCGTGCTGCGCTCGAGAAGGCCGAGCAGCAGATCGGCACCATCGAGAAGGAGCGCAATACGGCATTCGCCAGCATCCGCCAGGAACTGCAGTCACTCACCAGCGGTCAGCAGCTCCTCAGCACCGAGACACGCAACCTCGTCAACGCGCTGCGACGGCCCGAAGTCCGCGGCCAATGGGGCGAGCTGACGCTGCGCCGGGTCGCCGAGCTGGCAGGCATGGTGGAACACTGCGATTTCGTCGAGCAGAAAACCGTGGATACCGCCGATGGGCCTGTCCGGCCCGACATGATCGTGCGACTGCCGGATCGCGGCGAACTCGTGGTCGACGTGAAAACCCCGCTCGACGGATACATCGAGGCGATGGCGGCATCCAGCGACCAGGCTCGCGGCAACGCCCTGCAGCGCCACGCCCGTAACGTGGCTGATCGGGTCCGCGAACTGTCGTCGAAGGCCTACTGGGCCCAGTTTCCGCGCAGTCCGGAGTTCGTGATCCTGTTCATACCCGGCGACCAGTTCCTGAGTGCGGCGCTCAGCGAGAACCCGTCGTTGCTCGAAGAAGCTCTGCGCAACAAAGTCATCATCACGACACCGTCGAGCCTGGTTGCGCTGCTGCGCGCCATCGCCTACGGCTGGCGACAGCGCTCGCTGGAAGAGAATGCCGAGGAGATCAAGCGTCTCGGCCAGGAACTCTATGAACGGCTGACGCCGTTCACCAACCACCTTGCCCGGCTCGGCAGGAACCTGGAGAGTACGGTGCGCGCGTTCAATGAATCGGTGGGCTCCCTCGAACGCAAGGTGTTGCCGGGCGCGCGGCGCCTGAGCGAACTCGGAATTCGCGGACGCGACAAACTTGCGGATCTCGAGCCGGTGGAAGCGCTCCCGCGCGAGCTGCCGCCGGCGGCGGAGGCCGCCGCTGTCGAACCGGTGGCCAAGACCGACGAGGAGCGACCGCACTGATGGCTGGTATCGAACCCCGGGACTACCAGCCGCGTCCTGATCTTCTGCACGAGCGTGTCATTCTCGTAACAGGTGCGAGCGATGGCATCGGCCGCGCTGCAGCGCTGAGCTTCGCCGCGCACGGAGCGACAGTCGTGCTCCTGGGGCGCAGCGCACGCAAGCTCGAGCGGGTACATGACGAGATCAGGACCGCCGGACATCCGCAACCCGCGATCGCGGTGCTGGACCTGGCGAAGGCCCAGGGTCCCGCCTATTTCGACCTCGCGGAGCAGGTCGCCGGCACCTGGGGCCGCCTCGACGGGCTGCTGCACAACGCCGCGCTGCTCGGCGAGCGCTCACCCATCGAGCAGCACGACGTCGGCACCTGGCAGCAGGTGCTGCACGTGAACCTCAGTGCGGCATTCATCCTGACCCAGGTGCTGCTGCCCCAGCTGCGACGGTCGACCGACGCGTCGATCCTGTTCACATCGAGCGGTGTCGGCCGGCGCGGCAAGGCCTACTGGGGCGCCTACGCCGTGTCGAAGTTCGGCGTCGAAGGCCTGGCCCAGGTTCTTGCGGAAGAAACTCGCGACAACACCCGTATCCGGGTGAATTGCCTGAACCCGGGCGGCACGCGCACCGCCATGCGCCGCAAGGCCTATCCGGGCGAGAGCCCGGACGCGAGGCCCGAGCCATCGGCAATCATGCCTGCCTATCTCTACCTGATGGGGCCTGACAGCCGCGGCGTCACCGGCGGGAGCTTCGACTGCCAGGCTTGATCCTGGCTGTCTTGCGCTTTCGTGGCTCCGACGCGGGCGCCGCTCCATCGCGGGGATCGTCGCCCGGCGGATCGAGCCCGACGGCACGATAGACCGCGGCCAGCTCCCGACCCCTGAGCTCACGTGTTTCCCCGCGCGGCAGGTGCCGTGGCAGCACCAACGGCCCGTACTGGATCCTGATGAGCCGGCTCACCTGGCAGTCGATGCTCTCCCACAGGCGGCGCACGATGCGATTGCGTCCCTCGGCCACCGTCACGTGGTACCAGCGATTGCTGCCCTCCCCGCCCGCAGCGGTCACCGAATCGAAGCGGCCCGGACCGTCCTCGAGCGCGACGCCGGCGAGCAGCCGCTCGATTTCCTGCGCGGAGGGATTGCCCCGGAGGCGGACTGCGTAAAGACGTGTCAGCCCGTAGGACGGGTGCATCAGGCGATGCGCCAGAGCGCCGTCGGTGGTGAATACCAGGAGGCCCGCCGTGTCCACGTCGAGCCGGCCCACGCCGATCCAGCGACCGGCGGTCACGGTCGGCAAACGCTCGAAAACCGTCGGCCGTCCTTCGGGGTCGGAGCGCGTGGCCACCTCACCGACCGGCTTGTGATAGATGAGTACCCGTGGCTGCGCCCGCCGTCGCGTTGCGAGCCCGCGCAGCAGTTCGCCGTCGAGAGTGATGCGTTCCCTGCCGCTCACGGTGCAGCCAGGCACGGCCAGCTTGCCGTTCACCTTGATGCGTCCGGCGGCGATCCACGTGTCGATCTGCCGACGCGAGCCGAGACCGGCACCGGCGAGCCATTTCTGCAGGCGCTCAGGCACGCCGCTCTAGCGTGCCTTCAACGGAATGACATCTGCGAGCGGCGGCGGATCCTCCGCCGCTCCACTCTCGATCGCGACGGCAGCGATTCGCACCTCGGCGAGTGAAGTGACGGTCGCGGGTTGTTCCGGCAGGCCTGCAGCCAGAGCGCGCACCAGCGGTTCGCCGGGCACCGGGGGCCTGTCGAAGTCGGCGAATTCGCCATCGGGCAGCTCGAGCTGCGCCGTCATGCGATCCAGGTCGCGGATTTCGGCGAGCGGTGGCAGGTCATCGAGCTGCTTCAGACCGAAATAATCCAGGAACTCCTTCGTGGTGCCGTACATGGCGGGCTTGCCCGGCACATCGCGGTAGCCCACCACCTTGATCCAGTTCCGCTCGAGCAGCGTCCGGATGATATTGGTCGTCACGGCAACACCGCGAATTTCCTCCACGTCGCCACGAGTCACGGGCTGGCGATAGGCCACGATGGCCAGGGTCTCCATCAGCGCGCGCGAGTAGCGCTGCGGCCGTTCTTCCCAGAGCCTGGCCAGCCATGGCGTCATCGCTTCGCGCACCTGTATGCGAAATCCGCTCGCCACTTCGAGCAGTTCGATGGCCCGACCCTCGTAGCTGGCTGCCAGCGCCGTCAATGCGTCGCGGATTTCGCCGCGCGCCGGCGCCTGCGTATCCTCGCCGAAAAGGCTGCGCAACTCGTCGAGGGCAACAGGCCGGCCGGCGGCCAGTAGCGCCGCTTCGAGCACGTTCGTGATCTGCGTCTGTTCCATAGGCTTCACTCTGCGACGATCGGGTCGGTGTCTACGAAGGCCATCCCGCGGGTGCCGGCGGTCGCGGCAGCCCGTACGTGAATGGGCGCGTAAGGCTCTGCCTGGACGATTTCGATGAGCGACTCCCTGAGCAGCTCCAGCACGGCCAGGAAGGTGACCGTCACGCCCATACGCCCCTCGCGCGCATCGAAAAGCTGATGGAACTCCTGGAACCCGCCCTCGGCCAGCTTCTCGAGCACCTGCGACATCCGCTGCCGCACGGACAACGGTTCGCGCTGCACGTGATGCCGGGCGAACATCTCGGCGCGTCGCATCACCTCGCCGAACGCGACCAGCATTTCACGCAAGGTCATGTCCGGGAGCTTGACCGCCGCCGGCTTCTCGATCACCTCGACGCGGGTCGCCAGCACATCGCGTTCCATCCGGGTGAGCTGATCGACGTTCTCGGCCGCCCTCTTGAAGCGCTCGTATTCCTGCAGCCGGCGCACGAGCTCCGCGCGCGGGTCCGCCTCGTCCTCGCTGCCATCGACCGGCTTCGGCAGCAGCATGCGCGACTTGATCTCGGCCAGCATGGCAGCCATGAGCAGGTACTCTCCTGCCAGCTCCAGCTGCAGCTCCGTCATCACCTCGATGTAGTTGACATACTGGCGGGTGATCTCAGCGATGGGGATGTCGAGGATGTCCAGGTTCTGCTTGCGGATTAGGTAGAGCAGCAGGTCCAGCGGACCCTCGAAAGCCTCAAGGAACACCTCCAGCGCATGCGGCGGTATGTACAGGTCGCGCGGCAGCTCGGTGACCGGCTGTCCCTCGACCACGGCGAATGGCATCTCGCCCTGCGCCGGGTTGCCTGCAAGGACAGCTTCATCGAGAAATGCCTCGGGCGGACCGGTCGTGTTGTCCACGACCACGGCGAGAGTCTCTCCGCTGGCGCTGGCAGCTGTCACGGCATGGCCTTTCAGGATGTCAGGCCTGCGAGCGACATGACGACATCCTGGACCGCTCGCACCAGCGGACCCAGAAACGACAGCGCATTCGCGGCCAACAACGCGACGAGGAGTATAAGCCCGTAGGGCTCGATGGCATCCAGATGGCGACCGAGCGACTCCGGCAGCAGCCCGCGCAGCACGCGCCCGCCGTCCAGAGGCGGGACAGGCAACAGATTAAATATAGCCAATAAAACATTAAAAAATATACCGAAACTGCACATTCGGACCAGGTATTCCGACAGCACCGGAAACGTGCCGGCCAATGCGACTGCCAGGTGCAGCGACAGTGCCCAGCCAAACGCCATGAGGAAATTCGCGGCCGGGCCGGCCGCGGCAATCGCGATCATGGCCTGTCCTGGTTTTCGCAGATTGCGGGTCGTGATGGGCACCGGCTTCGCCCAGCCGAAGAGAAACCCGCCCAGGTACAACATGATGAGGGGCACCGCGATCGTTCCGATCGGATCGATGTGTCGGGCGGGATTCAGGCTGAGCCGTCCGAGCATCTCTGCGGTGCGATCGCCGTAGCGTCGCGCCATCCAGCCATGACCGACTTCGTGCAGCGTGATGCCGAACAGCACCGGAATCGCGGCGACAGAAGCCAGTCGCATGGTCTCTTCGAGGGATGCTGCCATCGCGCGATTATACGGAGGCGCACTGCGCCTCAGACGAAATACTTCACGCTGCCCCGCCCGGTGCGCAACACCTGCGGATGGTTGCTGGTGAGGTCGATAACGGACGTCGGTTCGACGCCGCAGTTGCCGCCATCGATGACAAGGTCCACGCGGCCACGCAGGCGATCGTAGATGTCCGCCGCGTCCGTGAGCGGCAACTCGTCGCCCGGCAGGAGCATAGTCGAGCTCATCAGGGGTGTGTCGAGCTGCGCGAGTATCGCGCGCGGGACAGGATGGTCCGGCACACGGATGCCGATCGTCCGCCGCTTCGGGTTCTGCAGGCGCCGCGGGACATCGCGGGTTGCAGGCAGGATGAACGTATAAGGGCCCGGCGTGTGGGCACGCAGCAGCCGGTAGACCCAGTTTTCCACCCGCGCATAGGTGGCGATCTCGGCGAGGTCGCGGCAGACCAGCGTGAAATTGTGATTGCGGTCGGTTGCGCGAATGGCCTCGATGCGCTCGATCGCACTGCGCGCTGCAAGCTCGCAGCCGAACGCATAGCAGGAGTCCGTCGGGTAGACGATCAATCCGCCACGACGGAGGAGGTCAACCGTCTGCTGGACGAGTCGTGGCTGGGGCGTCACCGGATGGACCGCGAATCTCTGCGTCATGCGGCGAATTCTATGGGTTTCCGGCAGACAGCCGGTGGCACGCCCGTGCATACTGCCCGGATCCTGAATTCCTGGTCAGCGAAATCCATGTCCGACTCCACCAGGGCCGCTTCGGCCCCCTCGCCCGGCTACAGGCTCGGCCCACTGCACTTCGCCGACGGCATCAGCCGCACGAACGCATGGACATTCCTCTATGTCGCGTTCGTGATCATGCCGATCGTCAGCTTCATGAGCTTCTCCCAGCCCTATGTGCTGACGGAAATGGTGGGGATCCCGCCGGAGCGGCACGGGCAGGTCACCGGCATGCTCACGACGATCCACGAGATCATCGTGCTGCTGCTGGTCGGCTCGATCGGCGGCCTGTCGGATCGCTTCGGGCGGCGGCCGCTGTTCGCGCTGGGCACGTTGATTACTGCCACCGGATTCGCTGCCTATGCCATGGCGGACGAGATAGGCGATCTCTACATCGGCCGCTTCCTGTACGCGATCGGCATGGGATTCGTCGGCGTCATGATCGCCGTGACTGCTGCCGACTATCCAGCCGAAGGTTCGCGCGGCAGGATCGCCGGGGTCACCGGGGTGCTGAACGGGCTTGGCGTCGGCGTCGCCGTTGCGCTGTTTTCGGCAATGCCAGCGATCCTGCAGGAGCGTGGCGTGCCCAGCGATGTCGCCGGCGGCACCATGCTCTGGACGATGGCCGGGCTCGCGACACTGACCGCCATCGCCATGCAGATCGGCCTGAAGGGCGGAACCCCGTCCGGGCAGACCATCCGCATGAGCTTGCCGCGGATCGCCGCACTGGGCCTGCGCCAGGGCCGGGACAATCCCCGCCTCATGCTGTGCTACGCCGGCTCGTTCATTTCCCGCGCCGATCTCACGCTGGTCGTCACCTTCATCTCGCTGTGGCTGCAGCGGGTCGGTCGAAACGAGGGCCTGGACGGTCCCGCTGCCATCGCGCAGGCCGGGATAATGGTCGCGTTGATCCAGGGCTCATCGCTGCTGTGGGCACCGGTCATGGGTATCCTCGTCGACCGCGTCCACCGCCTGGTCGCAGTATTGGGTTCGCTCGTCGTCGGCGGCATCGGCTACACCCTCCTCGGCCTGCAGGACCACCCCTTCGCGCCGCTGGGCTACCTCGGCTGCGCGCTGGTCGGCATAGGGCAGATGAGCGTGATCCTGTCGGTCACCGGGCTGCTCGGGCAGGAGACACCCCTGGACGCGCGTGGGCCGGTCATCGGGCTGGCCGGATTCTGCGGCTCGCTGGGCATCCTGACGACGAGCCTGCTTGGCGGGTATCTCTTCGACCACTGGCGCATTTCAGGACCGATCATCCTCGTCGGCCTGGCGAATTTCGCCGTGGCCCTGCTGGCGCTGCGCATCTGGCTCCACGACGGCCGGCCGCTGCGCTTCGATCCCGCCGAGGCACGCTCCGGATCGGTCATCCACGTCGGGCACTGAGCATGCACGCGCTGATCGATCTCCTTCCCGTCGCTGCTTTCGTCGGTGCCTACTGGCTGTGGGATTTCCGTGTTGCGGTTGCGGTGATCATGGCGGCGATGCTGCTGCAGGTGGCAGTCACCTGGCTCATCAAGCGCAGCGTCAGCCGGATGCTCCTCGTTTCGACCGCCCTCGTCGTCGTGCTCGGCGGCGTCGGGCTGGTGCTCGACAACGACTTCATCTTCAAGTGGAAGCCGACAGTGCTGAATTGGGCTTTCGCCCTGGTCTGCTATGGCAGCGAGTTCATCGGCGGGAAGCCCGTGATCCAGCGCCTGCTCGAATCGGTGTCGACCGAGCCCATACGGCTGTCGCCGCCCGACTGGCGAACCCTGAACCGGATGTGGGCCGCCTTCTTCCTGGTGAGCGGCGCGGCCAATCTCTTCGTGGCCTACAGTTTTCCGGAGAGCGTCTGGGTCAATTTCAAGTTGTTCGGACTGATGGGCATGACACTCGTGTTCGTGCTGCTGCAGGGCTGGTGGCTGTCGCGCCGGGTCGACGCCAGCGCGACGGGCAGCGGCGAGGGATCCTGATGCTCTATGCCATCTTCGGCGAGGATGCGCCCGGCTCGCTGGCGCGCCGCAGCGAGTGCCGGCCGGCCCATCTCGCGCGTGTCGAGGCCCTGCGTGATGCCGGACGGCTGGTACTGGCAGGCCCGCATCCGGCCATCGACTCACCGGACCCGGGTCCCGCAGGTTTCACCGGCAGCCTGATCGTGGCGGAGTTCGCGTCACTGGCCGAGGCCCTGGCCTGGGCGCAGTCCGATCCCTATGTGACGGGCGGCGTGTTCAAGACCGTTGCCGTGAAGCCCTTTCGACAGACGCTGCCGTGACGACGGAACGGATCGAGGCGATACGGCAGCGCATCGTGGCGTCGCTGGCGCCATCGGAACTCGAGGTCACCGATGAAAGCCACCTGCACCGTGGGCATGCGGGTGCGCGCGACGGGCGCGGCCACTTCCGCGTCCGCGTGGTTGCCGAGCGCTTCGCGGGTCTCGATCGCCTCGCGCGGCACCGCCTGGTCTACGATGCGCTGGGCGTGCTGATGCAGACAGACATCCACGCACTGGCCATCAGCGCGACAACAGCCGCTGAAGGCGACGAGAGGAAATGACATGGCTCGCCAGATCAGGCAGGGCGCCGCGCTCGTCGCAGCCGGTGTCCTGCTCGCGTCCTGCGCCGGCACGCGCATGAACGATCCCTACGCCCTCACCGCGATCCCCGACGACGACCGTTACTGCCTCTCCGCGCAGCGCGTGGTGACACGAACGCTGGTCCCCGTGCAGATGCAGATCCATGGCGACTTCGATGCTTTCGTGAAGTCGAAGGCGACGATCGACGGCAGGACAGCCACGATCCACCAGTACAACTGGTTCACGGATGACGGGCGACTGACCGGCATTTCCTGCAAGCTCAAGAACACCGATCACCTGAACCTCGTCTATGGACCCGGCAGCGCCGGTCCGGACGGCTTGTGTCAGGACATGAATCGCGCGGTGTACGAACTGGTGCGACGGGAAGTGCCTGCACCGCGCTACCCCCGGGTCGTGTTCGATCCGAACGAGACGGTGTTCAACGCCGCCTCGCCCGGCATGACCGGCCCGGACTGGCTGGCACCCTTTACGCTGACCTCGGTGGATGCGGACGGCGCACTGCGGATCCACACCAAGGGCTTTATCGTCAACTTCCTCGACCCGGCCTATGCCCAGATGCCCGAGCGTTTCCGCGGCGTGCACTACTGCCACTTCATCGCGCCGGGACACCTCCGCGACCTGTTGACCGGCAGCGCCGAAGCGGGCGCGCGGATCGGGCGCCAGGTTGTGCCTGCGCCGCCGGGTTGAGACTGGGCAACAGTCGCGGCTTGCGCCGCTCCTACGTGAGGCCGGGGAAGGTTCCGTCCAGCGTCGAGGCCACCTGCACGTCGGGGATGTTGAACAGGCTCTTCCAGTCCTTGGCGATCAGCAGATCCATGAGTTCAGACGGCTTGCCCGCCTGCTTCTTCTCCAGCTCTTCGTGGATGGTGATCAGCGCTGAGTCGACCTGGGGGCCAAAGAGGTATCTGACGTACTCCATCGGCACCCGCGGCTCGCTCTCGTCGAACTTGCCCTCCGCGTCAAAACGCGGCGGCAGGATCGGCGGGATGTAATACACATTGGGCTCCGTGCCGTACTCCGGGTGCAGCGGCAGCGCCACCTTCCACTGGTTCACCAGCTTGTCGATCGGGCCGTCCTTGTCCTCCAGGAACCCGACGAACCGCAGCCGCCCCGGGCACTGCCGCGCACAGGCCGGCGCCACCCCCTGCTCGATCCGCGGGAAGCAGAAGATGCACTTCTCGGTCTTGCGCTTCACGTAGTTGAAATACACCTTGTCGTAGGGACAGGCCTGGTTGCAGAGCCGGAAACCCTGGCACTTGTCCTGGTCCACCAGCACGATGCCGTCCTGCTCGCGCTTGTAGATGGCCCGCACCGGGCAGGCTTCCAGACACGCCGGCTTGGTGCAGTGGTTGCACAGCCGCGGCAGGTAGAAGTGGTAGTTGTTCGGGTAGGTGCCGGAACTGGAGTCCTCGTGCCAGTTCGGGCCGTAGGCCATCTTCTCCTCGCGCTCGAGCCGCTCCTCGGTGCCTTTGAAATACACCGCTTCGTGGTTCAGCGGCGAGGGCTTGCCGTAGTCGCCGTCCTCATGCAGGCCGCCGTACTGCAGCGCCCCGTCCTTCCAGCCGCTCCGGGCGCCCCGCTCCTCCCAGGCTTTGGGGTAGCCCGGGCCGGGCTTGGTCTCCACGTTGTTCCACAGCATGTACTCCTGGCCGGGTTCGTCGGTCCACAGGGATTTGCATGCCGCCGTGCAGGCCTGGCAGCCGATGCACTTGTTCAGGTCGATCACCATCGCCACTTGTCTGGTCGTCATATGCCATTCCTGAAGTGGTCGATCACCATCGCCACTTGACGCTGAGTCATCGCTGCGAGTCCTTATTTTTCTCGTCGAACTTCTCGAAACTGACCGTCGTGTCGTGGAAGGTCAGGTTCGGGACGTAGTTCGGGGTGATGTAGTTGATGTGGCCGTAGCCGCCGACGAGGGATGTCGGCTTCAGCAGGCCCCCGGTCGAGATCACGGCGCTGAAGTTCTGCCGGTTGTGGAACATCATCGGATCCCAGCCGTGGAACATGAAGAGCTGATCCGGCTGCAGGCCCGCGCTGGTATGCGCCATCGCCACGAACTCGCCGTGGTTGTTGTGCACGCGGATCATGTCGCCGTCGGCGATGCCCTTGTCCTTCGCCACCTGGTCGTTCACGTAGATGTCGGGCTCGCCGCGCTGCAGGTGCACGAGCAGGGGATCGTCGCGCCACATGCTGTGGATGCCGTGCCGCGCGTGACCCATCGTCAGGCGCGCGCTGTGGCCGGGGTTCGCGAGCGGGTCTTTGTGGACGGGCAGCTGCTCGCCCTCCTGCAGGAACCAGTCGTGGTCCATGTAGAACTGCTGGCGCCTCGTCAGGGTCGGATACGGGAGTTTCTCCCGCGTGCTTGCCAGCGTGTCGTAGTTGTACGGCGACTTCGGACCGAACTGGGTGTCCTGCGAGTCGTCGACGCGCACGAAGCCTTTATCGGCCAATTCTGCGTAGCTGATCTTCGGGATGCCGGCCGAGTTGTCGAGCAGCATCTGCACGATGTCGCGGTCGTCCCTGATCTTGCCGTCCAGGGTCATCAGCTCGTGCAGCCGCGCGTAGTCGTGCTGGATCGGCTGGCCGAACATCGTGTCGTTGATCGGCGCCAGATTCTGCTGCTTCGCCTGCCTGCTGATCGCCTCGGCGAGCTGACGCAGCGCTTCGTAGTCCGAGATCGACTGCCCGAGCGGCGGCACGGCCTGGTCGAGCACCTGGAGGTAGGGCGTGCGACCCTCCATGGTGATGTCGTGGCGCTCGTACATCTGCGCGATCGGCAGCACGTAGTCGGCGTACATCGCCGTCACGCTCATGTCGGGCGTCATGGCTACGATGGTGTCGAGTTCCTCGAACACGTTCTTCCGCCAGCGCTTGCCCGAGGCGCGCCAGTTGGCGGGGTTGTGGCCCACCATGAATGCCATCTTCCAAGGCGTCTTCGCGTAGTCGGGCAGCCAGCGGTTGCCAATCGCCTCGCGGTAGTGCTTGTCGAAGTGGTTGGCGAGCTCGGCGCCATAGGACGCTTCGTTCAGCGCCTTGCCGTCGCCGTGCGCGTAGTCCCAGACGGCAATTGCCGCCACCTTGAGGCGGAAGCCGACGCCGGCCATCACGTAGGACAGGATGCCGTCGGCCTTGGCCAGCTGCGTGGTCTGCAGGCCCCCGCCCTCGCGACCGGTGTTGCCGGTGAGCGCGCACATGAGTAGCCAGGCGCGGTGCAGCTTGTCGCCGTGCAGCCATTTGCAGGAGCGGTAGCCGGCGTAGATCATGCCGGCGCCGGAGTTCGCGAACTTCCGCGCGATCTGCCGCGTGACGTCGGGATGCACGCCGCAGACTTCGCGCGCCTGCTCGGGCGTGTAGTCGGTGTTGACGAGGTCTTTCACCAGCTCGAAGACGGTGGTGACTTCGACGCTCTTGCCGTCGGCGGTCTTCACCGACCACTTGCCCTCGACCGCGGGCCTGAGAGTCCCGAGCTTGAGACTCCCCTCGGGTGGCGTGCCGGGCGGGCCGGGTTTCGGCGCGATGTCGGTGGCGGGGGCAATGGCGGGCTGGCCTGTCGCCTCGTCCCATATATAGAAGGTGTTGGCGGCCTGTGGGCCGGCGGTGCCCAGGTCGCTCGCACGCAGGAACTTGCGCGTGTCGGTTCGGACGAGGAACGGCAGGTCGGTCTGCTCGCGGACGTAGTCCCAATCAATTAACCGGTCGTTGATGATGGTGTGCACCATCGCCATGGCGAGCGCCGTGTCGGTGCCGGGCTTCGGGCTCACCCATTTCGAGGAATGCATGGCCGAGGCGCTGAAGTCCGGCGTGATGGTGACGACTTCGGTGCCGTTGTAGCGCGCCTCCCAGAAGAAATGCGCGTCGGGGATGCGGGTCGCCGCGGGGTTGCACACCCACACCAGGCAGCACTTCGACTTGTACACCGCGGCCATGCTGTCGCCGGGCAGCTCGTTGCCGAGGGTCATGTAGGCACCCACGGGCAGGTCGCCGACGCCGGCGAAGGTCTCGGGACAGATGATCCCGGTGATGTTGCAGAACCTGAAAAGCGCCGAGAACGACGCTCTTTTCAATATCATCTGCGTGCCCATCGCGAGCGTGATGGACTCGGGGCCCGTCTCGGTGGCGTGCTGGATGAACTTGGCGGCGATCTCCTTGGTCGCCTGCTGCCAGCTGATGCGCTGCCACTTGCCCTCGCCGCGCTTGCCGACCCGCTTCATCGGGTACAGCACGCGCTGCTTGCCGTACATGTACTTCGCCTGGCGCAGGCCCTTCTGGCAGCCGCGCGGGCCGTAATCGGGTGTGTCGTCGCCGGAACGACCGTACTCGCCCTGCTGCTCCTCGCGCCAGACGATGCCGTTCTTGACGTAGACGTCGAACGCGCAGTGACCGGTGCAGTTGATGCCGCGGCTGCCGCGCACGACACGGTCCCAGGTCCACTTGCGGCGCATGAGGTCTTCCCAGCGGCCGTAGGGCAGCGCGAGCTGGGTCGGGTCCTGCGCACCGGCAGGGACGTACTTGAGCGTGAGGCCGAGGGCGAGGGCACCGCCCGCGGTGACGAACTGGCGACGGTCGGTCAACGTGGCGGTCATGCGTGTCTCCGCGGCGCAGGGTTCCGGCGAGTTTACAGCAGGCCTGCCTTCACCAGCCGCTCGATGTTCGCCTCCTGGCGCTTCCTGAAGGTGTCGCGGTTCGGCGGCTCGATCACCTTGCCGTCGCGCAGGAGGAAGTTGCCCTCGTGGAAGCGGAACCTCGCGTAGCTGTCGGCGTAGATCTGGAACGGCTGGCGCGACATCACGTTCGCCATCGCGGTGCGGCGGCGCGTGCGGCGCAGCGCGCCGATGTCGATCACGGCGTTGGAGTTGAACGCCTCGCCCCCCTGCGCGGCCTCGGCCAGGATGTGGCCGTTGAAGTCGACGATCTTCGACATGGCGCTGCAGGTGTAGGCGGGTATCGGGATGTCGTCGATCGTCGCGGTGTTGGACGAGACCACGAAGATCTGGTTCTCGATCGCGCGCGCGCGGCGACAGACTTCCTTGATGGTCAGTTCAGCGCTGCCGGGCTCGCTGGTCGGGTGGAGCAGTACCTCGGCGCCGCGCATGGCCACGCAGCGGGTGATCTCCGGGTACAGGATCTCCTCCGAGGCGATGGTACCCAGGTTGCCGATCTCGGTCTTTGCCACCGGGAAGATGCTTTCGGGGCCGTAGACGTCGATGTACTTGTCCCACACGTCGTGCGGCGTCGGCTCGAAGCATGAGGTCAGCCTGCGGTAGCGCAGGATCACGTTGCCGTTCGGTCCGATGATGAAGCAGGTCTGGAAGTACAGCTCCGGGAAGTGCGGGTCGATCTCGTAGACGTTACCCGAGAGATACAGGTTGTTCTGCTGGGCGATCCTGCCGAGCTGTTCGTACTCGGGGCCGTTCTGCTCGAGGCAGGCGCGGTCGCGCCACTCGGCGGGCGACTCCTTCATCGGGAAGCCGGTGACGGCGTACTCGGGCAGGCCGACGAGGCGCAGCGGGGTGCCATAGAAGAACTTCAGGAAGCTCGCGGCGGTGGTCGTGTACTCGCCGATGCGTTGCAGGTTCTCATTGATGCGGGCCCGCGAGGAGGCGCGGTCCTTGCAGCGGTTGACGCCCTTGACGGACACCTGCAGGGCGACGGCGTGATACTCCGGCCCGCTGATCTCGGTTGCACTCATGTTGGCTTTCCCCGTGGCCGCGAGCGGTTCGCTGCAGCCGGTTGTTGTTTGCGAACGGGGCGAAGTATACCGGCCGCTCCCCGCGGCGGAAGGCGCTTTGTCGGTCCCTCCACGCTGCGGTTCCGTATGCCTTGTTTCGGCCCGGCACGGCGGCTATCGTGCCCGGGAGATGAACGAACCCCTGAAGATGCCGGTGGCGGATTTCGGCGTGAAAACGATGGTCCCGACGCTGAACGGGACCGGCTTCATGTTCAAGGTCCGCGACAGCTTCGCGGAGGAATGGAGCAGCTACGCCGGCACGATCGGCGACCCGGTGCTGGAGGTCGGCTGCGCCTACGGCGTGAGCGTGATCCCGGCCCTCGAGGCAGGTGCCACCGTCACTGCCTGCGACATGGAGCAGCAGCACCTCGACATCCTCGCCGACCGGGTCACGGATCCGGCGCAGAAGGCGCGGCTCACCTGCAAGGCCGGGACGCTGCCGGACATCGACTTCGCGCCCTCCTCGTTCGGCGCGATCCTCTGCTCACGCGTGCTGCATTTCCTGAGCGGCGAGGACATCGACGCCTCGGTCGCCAACATGGCGCGGTGGCTTAAGCCCGGCGGGCGGCTTTACCTCGTCGCCGACACGCCCTACGGCATCTGGCGGAATTTCATTCCGCATTTCGTCGCCAACCGCGAGCAAGGCGCACGCTGGCCCGGCATGATGATCGGCCTGCACAACTGGCTGCCGACGCCCGGCATCCAGAAGCACATCGACAAGCCGCCGTTCATGAACCTGCTCGACGCCGAACTCCTCGCCCGCGCCTGCCGCGAAGTGGGCCTCACCGTCGAGCGCAATGCCTTCATCCCGCGCCCCGACTTCAAGGGCATGGGCTATCTCGACGGGCGCGAGAACGCTGGCGTGATGGCGCTGAAGCCGCTCGCCTAATATATTGAGGGGACAGTGACCCTTATTCCCGCTGATCGGAGCAGCACATGAGCCTCGCCCATCCCTGGCTGGAACAGGAACCCTGGCCCACCGCCGTCATGCCGAAGAGGCTTCTCGAGCAGCGCATCGAGCGGCTGGTGACGATGACGAACATCGGTTACCTCGGCACGACGCGCAGCAACGGCTCGGCGAATGTGAGCCCCGTGGAGTTCTATGCGCATGGATTCACGCTCTACATGTTCCCGCAGCCCGGCAGCCCGAAGTACCGGGCGGTGAAGCGCGACTCGCGGGTGGCGTTCGCCATCGCGAATCCGATGGCGGGCTGGGCCTGCGTGATGGGCGCGCAATTCTTCGGCCGCGGCACGCTGCTCGATCCCGGTACGCCCGATTGGGAAACCGGCATGAAGGTGTTCAAGTGGCCAGCCTCGCATTTCGAGCTGGGCCACGTCGCAGTGCGGCCGCCGCCTGGGCAGCTGCTGCGCATCGACCCGGAGCGGATCGTTTATTCCGAGCACCTGCTGCGCAAGGATGGTTATGCGCCGCGACAGATCTGGCTGCGCGACGGCGCGAGCCCGGTGGTCGTCCCGGGCCGCAACATCCGGTTGTGACTGCTGCCAGCCGCTGCGGATGCGCCACAGCGCACCGCGCAGCGACGCCTGACAGTAATCTGTAGTACGCACGTTAAATTCCGCTTAACCACGCGGAATCTGTCGAAATATACCGACCGGTTTCCTCGCCAATTCCGAAGGACGGCATAGAATTCGCATCGTTCGTAGCCTCGCGACAACAAGAATGAAGGGCGCCATGAACGACATCGTTGGCCAGGTCCTCGATTACATGGAATACAAGAACAAGCTGAAGACCGCCGAGTGGGAGGAACGCCTGTGGCAGCAGCATCTGCGCGGGGCGCCCACCGATTTCCGTCATGAGACCGAAGTGCGGAAGTACGGCGAGCTCCTTGATCGCTTGGAGAAAGCGCGAGCCGTCGCGAGCAAGCTCCACAGCCGTCGCGCAGCCCACGTACCGCGTTTCGCCGTTCCGCAGGCAACCGGAAACTAGCTTCCTGCGCTGAAAACGTGAGGCGCGTCTCACCCGGACGCGCCGGCAGACGGCACTACACTGCCTGGGCTACCATGACCCGGCCGCAGAACGAGCCGGACCGTGGTTCACCCAGACGGCGTTGGGAACGCAGCGGATCCCGAAGAGCAGCGGCGCGGCACCGTACGCCTGCGCTTTCAGGCGAGCTGAGGCCTTTGTTCAGTAGCCGAGCGGCGTGAACACGTCGCGCTTGACGAACAGTGCCTTCAGGAATCGCCAGCGCACCTTGCCGTCGGTGAGCCAGCGCACGGCAGCGCCGTTCTCCCGCGCGTTCAGCATCCCTTCGACCAGAAAGGGCGTCACGGTCTCGACCGAGTCGGCGAGGATGTTCAGGATCTTCTTGCTCTTCTGCCAGCCCTCGCCGCGTTTGTCCGGCGGCGGGACGAGCAGGTCGGTCACCACGATGCCCGGACTCAGGTAGCCGACTTTCACCGGCCCCTTTTTCAGCTCCATCACCATGGCCTTGGTGAAGTAGCGCAGCGCGTACTTGGTCGAGCCGTAGACGGCGACGGTCGGCCGTATGGCGCCGTTGCTGCCGAAACCCTCCATGTTCCAGATCCAGCCGCCTTTCTGTTTGTACATGGCGGGAATGGCAACCCGGTTGCAGTTCATCATGCCGATCAGGTTCGTTTCGATCGTCTGGCGGATCTGCTCGGGCGGAATGGCGAAAAACGGCATCTTCGCGTCGTCACGGCCTGCATTGTTCACCCAGATGTCGACACGACCGAAGGCGGCGGCTGCGGCAGCCCACAGTTTCTCCACCTGCGTGTAGTCGGCAACGTCGCAGGTCTGGCCCGCAACCCTGACGCCCGGAAACTCGCGCGCCAGGTGCGCCACCGCCTGGTCCACCGCGGCCTGGCCGCGGCTCGATACCAGCACCGGGTGGCCGCGGCGCAGGAACTCCCGCGCCATGCCGAGGCCGATGCCCTTGGTGCTGCCGGTGATGACGACGTTCATCGCTCGCCCGCCCCGCCCGGCTTCAACCGCGGGTCATCGAGCTGGCGCTGCTTGATGTCTTCGACAAAGTCGCGGAAGTCCGGGCGCACCAGTTTTTCCAGCGCGCGGCGGATGTAAGTGTCGGGTCCGAGCGGGCATTGCGCGTAAAGGCTCTGCCGCCAGCCCTTGTCGGTCTTGCGGTAGATCGACAGCACGCGATCGAAACCGGCGCGTGGCGTGCCAACGGGGCCCGGCACGCGGATCTTGATCTCGAACCAGTGGTCGTAGAGCGCAAGGCAGAGGCCGGGCACCAGTTCCTTCACCCAGAGGTTGGCGTAGCCCCAGCGGAAAGCCTCGAGGCCCTTCTTCGGCGGGAAGATGTACTTGTCGAGCGTGGGCCAGCCGATCAGCACGTCGTAGAGCTCCTCCGCAACGTACATCGGGTTCGGATCGTCGCGGTCCCAGATCTCGTCCGGCAGCTTCCACCACTCCTGGGCGTTCCAGATCTCCTCGGTGCGGCGGAGCACGGCGTCGATTTCGCCCCGCAGCTTCTCGTCGCAAGGCGGATAGACCCCCTCCTTGTTCTTGTCCCGGTAGTAAAAGGGCAGTTCCTTGCCTTCCTTCTTTTCCGCGGCCTGCGCGCCCATTGCTTGCGCCATGAGCAGTCCGCCGAGTGCGCCGGCGAAGAGATCGCGGCGGTCGAGACTCGTGTCGTTGTAGTTCATCTTCGGTCTCCTTGTCAGGCGGGTTTCCAGGGTTTGGCGTACAGGCGGTCGGGATAAAGCTTTTCCATGCGCTCGCGGAAATCCCGCGGCAGCGCATCGATACCGTCGAGCTTCACGCCGTCGGCGTGCCAGACGACGTGGCCGGGCTGGCCTGCCATTTCCATCCAGCGCGGCCAGGGCGCGAAATAGGTCGAGGAGAATCCTGCCGGGCAATACGCCCGGCTGGTGTCGAGCAGGTCCTCGAGGCGTGCGCGCCCGACGCTGGACTCACCCATCGGCTGGGGGATGCCCGGAGGATAGACGCGATCATGGGAAATCCAGACGTGCTCGTCGTGGAAGTCCCAGACGTCGTGCCCGCTGCCGTAAGTCCAGTCGGCTTCTGCGACGCGAGCCGGACGCGTGCCCCGGATGGAGTGGAACACGACCGGGTCGGCCGTGCCGCCCAGCATGTTGGGACTGACGGCGTTGGTCTTGCCGGTGTAGGGGTTCTTGAATTCCTGGAGCACCTGCTTCGTGTACGGATCCTGGAAAAACGAAGTGGTGACACCGCTTGCCGCGTATTGGCCTTCGAGCGTTTTCGTGAAGCGCGGGATCTCCAGTCCTTCGAAGCGCACGAGCAGGCGCGGCGCCGTTTCACCGACGATGCCGTAGATCCGGCCGAAGTACCACCACGGCGCATCGCGCTCGTCGAGACGGCCCTGCATGCGCAATTTCGCGGTGAACGCATCCTCAGGCTTCGAGAGATCGAGCTTGCCGCTATGCGCGCCGGCGAACACCGGTGCTGCCAGCAGCGCACCGGCCATCCCCAGCAGGAAGCCGCGCCTGTCGGAGCCAGGACCCAGGTCGTAATGCATCGGAATGCCCTCGTTGCGACTGACCGCAAGGTGCCGGTCCGTCACGCGGCCGTCAAGACAGGCTGCGCCCATCGCGTAACATGCGAGCAATGCAGCGCGGAGCCGCCAGCCTTTTCATGTTGGTCGCATCGGCGGCAGCGGCCAACCAGTGGCCGGTGGCCGGCGGCCTTGGCGCGCGGCATTTCGCGCCGTTGGCGGATTTGACGCCAGCCAACGTCGCAGGTCTGACGGTCGCCTGGGAGTACAGCACCGGCGAGGTCGCGCGGCGCGGCGAGTTCCGCAACTGGACCGCCAAGGTGGAGCTCAACCCGGTGCTGCTGCCGCCCGAGGCCGGCGGCCATCTCATGATCTGCACGCCATTCGCGCGCGTGATCGCGCTCGATCCCGCCAGCGGCAAGGAGCGCTGGGTCTACGACCCGGGCGCGCGGATTGGCGGCTACGCGACAGCCGGCGACCCGCAGGGCCTGAAGAGCCCGTCGTTCGCCAACTGCCGCGGCGTAGCCTGGTGGCACGACGCCGAGGCGCCGGCTGGCAACGCCTGTCGCAACCGCGTGCTGCTTGCCGCGCATGACCTGAAGCTGCATGCCGTCGACGCGGCGAACGGCAGGCCCTGCGAGGGCTTCGGCCGCGGCGGTGTCGTCGACGTCGAGCCGGAGGTACTAGGCGCGACGCCGCCGGCAGACATCGGCGAGACGAAGTTTCCGGGGCCGCCGCTGGTCGTGAACGACGTCGTCGTGGTCGGCACGAGCGTGCGCGACTTCGACCGCGCGTCCGCGCCAGATGGGGCCGTGCGGGCTTTTGACGCGCGCAGTGGCGCACCGCGCTGGCGCTTCGACCCGATTCCGCGCGACGCGGCACTGGCAGCCGCGCTCGGCTGGCCCGCCGGTGCCGCCGAGCGCACCGGCGGCGGCAACGTCTGGGGCATGATGAGCGCCGACGAGGAGCGCGACCTCGTCTTCCTGCCGACCTCCGGCCCCTCACCCGACTTCTACGGCGGCACGCGACCTGGCGACAACCGCTACGCCGACTCGATCGTCGCGCTGCGCGGCGCGACGGGCGAAGTGGTCTGGCACTTCCAGACCATTCATCACGACGTCTGGGACTACGACAACTCCGCGCAGCCGGCGCTGGTCGATCTCAGCCGCGACGGCGCACCGTTCCCCGCCGTCGTGCAGGCGACGAAGACCGGGATGCTCTACATCTTCCATCGCGAGACCGGCGAACCGTTCTTTCCGATCGAGGAACGGCCGGTTCCGCAGGGCGGCGTGCCAGGCGAATCGCTGTCCCCCACCCAGCCGTTCCCGGTCAAACCACCGCCGCTCGTGCCGCACACCTTCAGCGACGATGATTTCTGGGGAATCACGCCCTGGGAACGCAGCCGCTGCGTCGCGCAGTACCGCAACGCGCGTCGCGGCGCGATCTTCACGCCGCCATCGCTGGAGGGGACGATCGTAGTGCCCTCGACCGCGGGCGGCGTCAACTGGGGCGGTGTAGCCATAGATCCGCGCTCGGGCCTGCTCGTCGTCAACGTCCTGCGCATGGCCCACTACGCGCAGCTGATCCCCGCTGCGGACATGCCGGCCACCGCCAGCGGCAATATCGGGGAGAACATGCTGGGCGCACCGGGCCTGCTGCGCGGCACGCCCTACGCCCTGAAGCAGCAGGCGCTGATGGCGCCGCCCGCTTCGCTCTGCTCGCCGCCGCCATATGCCGAGCTTGTCGCGGTGGACCTGAACCGCGGCGAGATCCTCTGGCGCTCGACGCTGGGCATCTGGGACCGCAACCTGCCGCCACCGATGGCGCGCGCGCCTTTCTCGATCCCGCTGCCGCTGAAGTGGGGCACGCCGACCTTCGGCGGCCCGCTGCTCACGGCGGGCGGCCTCGTGTTCATCGGTGCCACCGGTGACGATCTGTTCCGCGCTTTCGATGCCGCGACGGGGCGCGAGCTCTGGCAGGACCGGCTGCCGACCAGCGCCTTTTCGCTGCCGATGTCCTACGAGACCGGCGGGCGGCAGTACGTGGTCGTCGCCGCCGGCGGCCACGCGTTCATCTACAACAAGCCCGGCGACCTGATCCGCGCCTACGCCCTGCCCGCGAGGCGGCCGTAAACCGTCAGGGGCCACCCTGAAGGGTGCATCCCGCCCTCGCCCGTGGGACGATGCGCGCTGCCAGAGGAATCGCAAGGTCTCACCGCCGTGAATGCACCCGCCGAAAATTTCCGCTCGCGCCTGTTACTCATCGGCTTCGGCATGACCGTGTTCGCCATAGGCCAGTCGCTGGTGTTCATGATCGTCACGCCGATGGCCCGCAGCACGGGCCTGACCGAAGTGCAGTTCGGCCTGGTGCTCACCTTTGCGAGCCTGCCGCTGGTGATATTCGCGCCCTACTGGGGGAAGAAGAGCGACCAGGTTGGTCGCAAGCCGATCTTCCTGCTCGGCCTCGCCGGCAGCGCCATCGGCACGCTGCTCGTCGCTTTCGCCCTGGAGGCCAGACTCGCGGGATTCATCTCCGTCGGCGCGCTGGCGGCCGGCCTGTTCTTCGCACGAGGGCTGTATTCGGCAACCGGCTCCGCAATCTATCCGGCCAGCGGCGGTTACATCGCCGACGTGACCACGCTGCAGGATCGCAGCAAGGGCATGGCGATACTCGGCGCGTCGAACAGCCTGGGGACCGTGCTCGGATCATTGCTCGCGGTCGGACTGTCTTTCGCCGGCGTGCTGGTGCCGATGTACGTCGCCGCGGGCCTGATGCTGGCGACAGCATTGCTGGCATCGAAGCTGCTGAAGGAACCCGAGCGGCACGCGGTGACGCGACAGGCGAGCACGCTCAAGCTCTTCGACCGGCGGCTGCGGCCTTTCATGATCATGTGGTTCTGCTTCTTCCTCACTTTTTCCTCGGTGCAGCTGACCAGCGGGTTCTTCATCCAGGACAAGCTGGCGCTCACCGATCCTGCTGCCGTCGTGCGCGTGGCGGGCCTGTGTCTCATCAGCATGTCGGTGGTGATCATCGTCGCGCAGGGCCTGGTGCTGCAGGTGCTGCACATCGGGCCGCAGATGCTGCTGCGCCTGTGCGGCCCCGTCGTCATCGCATCGCTGCTCGCGCTGTCCGCGGCGGACACCACCCTGGGACTGTGCACCGGGTTCGGGCTCCTCGGCCTCGCCTTCTCCCTGGCGACACCGGGCATCAACGGCGGCGGCAGTCTCGCTGTCGCGGCGCACGAGCAGGGCACGGCATCGGGATACCTGGCTGCGGCGAACACGGTCGGGGCCGTGCTCGGCCCGCTGACGGGAACGTCGCTGTACCGGATCGGACCGCAGGCATTGTTCTACGCCGGGGCGGCGCTCTTCGTCCTGGTGAGCCTGTACGCGCTCACGATCGTGATCCCGTCGCGCCATGGATCGCACTGATCGCGCCTGAAACGTGCTGATCGAATTTCATCGCAGGATGCTCGCCGACACCGTGCGCTCGGCAGCATTCGAGGCGGCGCTGCGTGCGGTCATCCGGCCCGGCAGCACCACGGTCGCCGACATCGGCGCAGGCACCGGCGTGCTCGGCTTCATGGCCGCGAAACTCGGCGCGAAGGCCGTGCATCTGGTCGAGCGCGGCGCTGTCATCGAGCTCGCCGCACACCTGGCTGACGCCAACCGGATCCCGGGACTGCAATTCTGGCAGGCGGAGTCCGCCGACATCGCCGACCCGCCGCAGGTCGATGTGGTCGTCGCCGAGATCCTCGGCAACCTGGCCCTGGAGGAAAACGCACTGGAGACGCTGGCCGACGCCAGGCGCTTCCTGAAGCCGGGCGGCGTCCTCATCCCCGGCCGCATCGAGCAGTGGGTCGCGCCCCTGATCAGCGACGTGCACTGGCGCGAGCTGACGAGCTGGCGGGCCGCGCCGATGGGACTCGACTTCGGGCTCGCCGAATCCATGAGCTTCGACAACGTGTACGTGCGCACCGTGACGCCGGCCGAGCTGCCCGCCGGCGACTGCGCGCGGCGCTGGGACGTGATCGACTTCGCCGTCGTGCCCGAAGGCCGGCGCCGTGGCCAGGTGGAATGGACTCTCGCCGCTGACTGCAGCATCCATGGATTCGCGCTGTGGTGGCGCGCGGAACTCGTCCCCGGCGTGTGGCTCAGCACCGCGCCGGATGCGCCGCCGACGCACTGGGAGCAGGTCTATGCGCCGCTGCAGGAGCCGTTGGCGGCGCGCCGCGGCGACGCCATCACGCTCGATATCGCTTCCGAAACCGGTGGCGGCGAGTCGGGCATCGGACTGGTCTGGCAGGTGACGCATTCGCGCGCAGGCGCGGCGCTCGGCATGCGCCGCCACGACATCGGGCGCGGGTTCATCGGCTGAGCAGTTCCTCGAGCCTGTAGCGGTAGCCGCCGCGTATCACGTCCGTGACGGCGAGCAGGGCGTTCGGATCGGCAAGAGGATCGCCGTCGACGACGACCAGATCCGCGAGGCGCCCCGGGACAATGCTGCCGATCTCCCGCTCGAGCCCGAGCGCTGCCGCGGATGCGCCGGTCGCGCTGTGCAGCGCCTGCGCCGGCGTCAGCCCCGCTTCCACGTAGTTGACGATCTCGCCGACGAGCGACAGGCCGTAGGGGAAGATCGGCGCATCGGTGCCGGCCACGATCCGCGCGCCGGCACGATGCAGGGCGAGGGTCGCCGAGCGCGCATTGGCGACGCCCTCGCCCAGCAGCTCGCGACGGCGCGCAACGACCTGCGCAAAGCCGGCGAGGCCGGCGCGATACGCCGCGGGCCACAGCGCTTCGAATTGGCGATTGCGGGCGAGTTCGGGGTGATCGAGCCACCAGTCGAAGAAGCCGCCGGCGACGACGAGCGTCGGGCTGACGATGGCGCGGGGTGTGCCCACGATGGCGGTCACGTCGCCGTAGCTGCGCAGCATGTCGCTCTGCTTCGACGAAAAGCCGGCGCGGCTGGTGCCGCGCAGGTGCTCGACGCGCTGACCGCCCATGGCGAGTGCCGGCCAGATCTCGTGGGACGAGCTGAGCAGTCCGCCGCGGCGGATCACCTCGGCCTGCCGCGCAGGCGGCATGCGCGTGTAGGTCTTCAACAGGCCATAGCCGAGCACGCGGCTGCGCTCGAGCTCCCAGTCGAGCCGTTCCTCCGTCGCCACGTGGCTTGCGAACGGGAAATAACGCCGCGCACCGTCGAGCTGCGGGCCGGCATAGATCAGCCGCGGACCGGGCCGCAGGCCACGGTCCCAGGACTCCGCCAGCTCGAGCGACTCCCAGGGCATCCCGCCAGGCTCGACCACGGTGGTCACGCCATAGGCCAGCCAGGCGCGCCCTGCCCACTCGCCCTCGTGACCCTGCGCGTGCGCGTGATTCTCGATGAGCCCCGGCAGCACCGTGCGTGCGGACGCGTCGATCACCGCGAGCCCGTCACGATGCGCGGCGTGCGGCCTGACCGATACGATGCGCCCGCCCCGCAGCAGGATGTCGACGTCCTGCCGGTAACCGGACCCGGTGCCGTCGAAGAGCCGGCCGGCGTGGACGAGGAGATCGGGTGGCGCCGTGCGCTGCGGCTGCGGCAGCCGCAGCGGCAGCGATTGCGGCTCGCCGCCTGCCGCGGCCACGCGACGCAGGCCGCGCGTGCCGAGATACAGCACCTGCGCCGAGTCGGGCGTGAACCCTGCATAGTCGGCCAGCTCGCCAGCCAGCCGGCGAGCGGCGCCCGCCGGTGTGCCGTCCGGCGACACCGGCACCAGCCACGCTGCGCCCGCGTGCAAGGCCAGCAATTGCCGGCCATCGGGCGAGATGACGGCGCCACCCTCGGGGTGCAGTCCGTCGGGCAGCTCGACAATACGCCAGCCGCCATCCTCGACGTTCAGCAGCCCCAGCCGGTTCACGCCCTCGCGCGAGCGTTGCGTCGTCCCCGTGAGCACGAGCATCGCGAGATGGCGGCCGTCACCGGTGTAGCTCATGCGGCCTGGCCACAGCGGCGGCGTGCGCAGCGACCGGACCTTGCCACTGGCGCGATCGAGCAGTCGCACGCCGAAGTCCTGGTCGCCGCGCGGGCCCGGCTGCTGGAACGCGATGGTCCCGCCATCCGGTGAGAACACCGGGTAGCGGACACCTCCTGCGACGCGCGTGACGGCGCTTTCGGCGCCGCTCGCGAGATCGCGCACGCGCACCTGCATCGAACCGTCGCGGTCGCCGATCCAGGCGAGCTCGCGGCCGTCGCGCGACACGGCGACGTCGCGCTCGACGAAGGCATCGCCCGTCAGCGGCGTGACGGCGCCATCCGCGTCCCGCCGCCACAGGTCGCCGATGGCGGTAAAGACGACGGCGCCGGCGGCGAGCGCCGCGGGTTCGACGATGCCGCGCACCGGTGCCAGCTCACGCCGGGCGAGCGACCGTGCAAGAAAGCGCCGCGGCTTCTCGAAGGAGAATTCGGCCGAGAACGGCACCGGCGCGACGCCGGCGGGCGCAACAGCAATCCGCCGCAAGCCGCCGTCGGCAGTGAGCAGCAATTCCCTGTCCGCGAGCCAGGCCGGGGCAAACGGGAAGAGATCCGCGAGCGGCAGCTCGAGGCGCCGCGCCACACCGTCGCGGGCCACGACCGTCAGCCGCTGGCGCGCGATCGCCGGAAAGCCCATCTCCTCGACCGGCACGGCCAGTGCCAGTCGCTGACCGTCGGGCGAGAATCGCGGCGCGCCGAGCCGCCGGCCGGGCGCGCTGAACAGCTGCCTTGCCGCGGCCCCCGGTTCCTCGATCCAGACAGCCAGCGAGCCACCGCGCTCGGCGAGATACGCCAGCGCACCATCCACGGCAACGGCCGGCGCGTACTCATCGCCGTCGCCCGCCGTGATGCGCTCACGCACGGCGGTCGCGACCTCGACGCGCCAGATGTCGGATTGGCCGGCCGCATCGCCCGCGTAATAGACGAAGCGCCCGTCGGCGGACCAGGCGGGCTCGCGCTCGTCGGCAGGATCGCTGGTCAGCGCGCGCAGTCCACTCCCGTCCGGCTGCACGAGTGCCAGATCCCAGCTGCCGTGGCGGAAGGTCTGGAACACGATCTGCTTGCCGTGCGGGGCCCAGCGCGGCAGCCGGTCGTCACCGAATCCGTCCGTGATCGGCCGGGCAGCGCCTCCGGCGAGCGGCAGCACCCACAGCCGTCCCTGCAGGTCGATGACTGCGCGTTCGCCATCGGGCGCCGCGTCGACCGACAGGTTCGTGCCCTCGGTCACCGTGTAGCGGCCGCCGGCCGCCGCAGCAAGTGCAACGAGCAGCGCGCCGGCAAGCGCGACCTGGCTAACGAGGTCCATGACTGTCGCCGACTGTCAGCGGCCGGCGGATCAGGATCACGGCGAGCCACAGCGCCCAGATCAGCACCGTGTACAGGTACACCGGGATGTAGGCGACGGCCATCACGAGCCCCGCGGCCGCCGAGAGGTAACCGAAGCGGCAGAATGCCTTCGGCAACGCGCCGGTGGCCAGCCCGCAGTACGACAGCTGCAGCGCGAACCAGCCCAGGCACACCTGCGCGAGGCCGTTGACCCAGATGCGCACCACGGTCGCCGACATGTAGGCGACCTCGCGCAATGCCGGATTGGCATCGGCGAGCAGCAGCAGCGTCTGCCGCCCGATCACATGCGAGAGACCCGTCAGGAAGAATCCCGTCGCGGACAGGAGTCCGGCCGCGAGCGCGATCAGCGCGGCCGCCGGGCAGCTGTGGCGGAACGCGACATGCACGGCAAGCGCCAGGATCACCATGGCGAAGCCGCTCGCGACATGGCCGAGCCCGGACAGGAGCCAGGGCAGCGCCTGGCTCGCCGCCATGAGCTTGTCGAGGCTGGCGTAATCCGCATAGCTCGCGAAACCCAGATAGCGCGGCTCGATCCACGCGCCGTTCAGGTTGTGCATCGCGAACGCAAGACCGACTACCAGCGCCGCCCAACCGGCGCTCCGCGCAAGCCTGTCCATGGAACCCGCCTCCCGGCCACCGGTCGGAGACGGTACATTAACGCAGCCGCGAACCTGCGGTCGCCGATTCCGGAGCCCGCCATGACCCGTAAGACACCTGCCCTGCTGCTCGCCCTTTCCATGGGCATCACCGCGCCGGCACTTGCAGAAGAGCCCGTGACCGCGACGCTGGATGCCGATGGCGTGCAACGCGCCGCCATCGTGCTCGACAGCTACTCCTACACGCCCGGCCATCTGATCGTCCAGGCCGGCAAGCCCGTGGAACTGAAGCTCACCAAGGAGGGCTTCGCGCCGCACGACTTCGTCATCGACGACGCAGCCGCGGGATTCACCGTGAAGGAAGACGTGGGCGGCGATGGCAAGACACTGCGCTTCACGCCGATGAACCCCGGCAAGTTCGCGATCTATTGCAGCAAGAAAGCGCCGATCGGGAAGAGTCACCGCGAGAAGGGCATGGAAGGCGTACTCGAGGTGCGCTGAACGATCAGAACGACCAGAGCACGCCGACAGAGGGAATGATGCGCGGCCAGTGCTCGGTCTCGCGAGTGATTACGGGCCCGCCCCCGCCTTCCGTCGACTCGTATTCGTAACAGCAGGGCTTGCGTTCGGCGAGCGCACCTGTCACCTCCAGCCAGGTCTCGAGCCGGCTCTCCGGCAGCGCGAAAATTCGCGCGATGCGCAGATCGAGACTGCTGTAGTTGCCCAACCGCTCCGCATTGCGGCTCCCGAGGGCGCCGGACTCCGTGTCAAGCGCAGTGATGGGCCAACCGGTATGGAAATTCTCGCTGACAGCGAACTGCCAGCGCTCCCCGCTGTAACGGAGCCCGGCGTTCAACGTGTGCTGCTGGTCCCAGCTGCGCAACACATCGTCACCGTCGACGCGGTCGACGGCTCGCGACCAGGCGTAGGAGAACCACCAATTCCATGCATCGCCGCGCGTGCCGCGCAGCGACAGCTCGGCGCCGCGCACTCGCCCGCGCACAGCGTCCACTTCAAAACGGTCGGGCTCGAGCTCCGGCAGCAGGTCGTTCGGCCCAAACAGGTTCTCGTAACGGGAGCGCAGCCGGTCGTAGTCCTTCTGGTAGATCTCCAGCCGGAGGTCGATGTCATGTGGCAGCGGCCGCTCGTAGCTCATGATCAGGTGGTCTGCACGCTGGGCAGGCTGGAACGTTTCGACACCGTCCTCGACCTGCAGCTCGTTGATGCCCTGTGCCTGCCAGAATCGGCCCCAGGCAACCCGCAGCCGGGAGTCGTCTTCAAGCTCCCAAAGCAGATTGAGCCGCGGCGAGTACTGCTCAGGCCCCTGCAGGTCGTCGTAGGACTGGTCGTCCCAGCGCACGCCGGCTTCCAGCAGAAGTCCGTCCGTCACGCCTACGCGACTGGTGACCCATGCGCCGAACTGCTGACCGTCGGGATCGGATTCGATGTCGCGCACGACAGTGGCCGCAGGCGAATCCGGCAGAGGAAATCCGGGCGCCTGTTCGATCTGGCTCGCAAAGTCGTATTCCGCGCGCAGTTCCCGGCCCTCCAGGCCTGCGCGTGTATGCCAGCGTCCGGCCGAATGCGTGACGTCGAGGCGCGCGATTCCGCCACGAACGCTGCGATGCTCATCGAGCGATCCGCTGCGCAGCCCGGGCTGGTCGATCCGGCCTTCGCGGTCGTTTGCGACGTCGGTCAGCCCAAGGAGGAGCCGCGTCGCGACCTGCGCCGGCCACTGCTGGTCCCAGCCGGCCCAAAGGTAGGTGTTGCGATAGCGCCCCTCGACTCGCTCGCTGCCGTCGCTCGAGTTGCCGCGGAACTCGTCGCGCGAGGTGAGAATGCTGCCGACGAGGCGCGTGCCGCCCCCTATGCGGTAGCTCACGCGTCCGAATGCGTCGTAGTACTCCGGCTTGCCGACGTCCTGCTCGGCCAGCTGCGCCATGCCCTCGACGCCGCAGGTGTCAGCGCAGTAGCAACGGATTCGCCGCAACGGCTGCTGGAGATCGACGGTAATTTCATGATCCGCGGCTTGTCGCCGGCCACTGGCCTGACCTGGCTCACGCGACAAGTCGCGGCGACGGTGCTGCCAGCGGGCACGCGCAAGATCACGTTCACGTCGGGTAGCACCGGCGAACCGAAGGGAGTATGCCTTGGCGTGCCTGAGCAGCTCGCGGTCGCCACATCGGTTGCCGCCGTGGCGCGAAATCTGGGCGCCACACGGCACTACTCGGCACTGCCGCTGGCAACGCTCCTCGAGAACGTTGCGGGCGTCTACGCGAGCTGGATGGCTGGCGTCACCTGCCTCCTCGGCAGCCGCACACCCACGGCCATCGCGGACGGCACGCTCGTTGCCGATACCTTTGCGGCGGACTTCAGCGCACAGGTTCCTTCCACCGCCATACTCGTGCCCGAATTGCTGCGCATGCTCGTGGGCCAGGCTGAGTCCGGCTGGCGAATGCCGTCCAGCACACGGCTCGTTGCCGTCGGCGGCGCGAAGGTGGCCAATGAGCTGATCGAGCGCGCCGCAGCCGTCGGGCTGCCGGCGTACCAGGGCTACGGATTGAGCGAGTGCAGCTCGGTGACCTGCCTGAACACGCCGGACGCATCGCGCCGTGGCAGCGTCGGCCGCGCGTTGCCGCACGCCCGTGTCCGCCGTTCTCCCGAGGGCGAGCTGCGTGTCAGCGGCACCGTCATGGCGGGCTATCTCGGGCAGCAGCATGCTGGCGCAGACAGCGAGTTTGCGACCGGTGACCTGGGCGAGATCGACCCGGACGGCTACGTTTACGTCGCCGGCCGCATCAAGAACCTCATCATCGACGCCTACGGCCGCAACCTGTCGCCCGAGTGGATCGAGAGCGAAATCGGCCAGGAACCCGGTATCGGCAAGGTCGTCGCCTTCGGTGACGCGTGCTCCCGCATCGTCGGGCTCGTCGTGCCGGCTGCTGCAAACCTGCCTGACAGTGCAATAGAGGCGGCCGTCGCGCGCGGCAACGCCCGGCTGCCGCCGTACGCGCGCATTGCCCGCTACGCCGTCCTGCGCGACCGCGGGGCGACAAGCGGTGAATTTTTTACAGCCAACGGCAGGCCGCGTCGCGACCGCATCGCCGCGGCCTGTGCCGGCACCCTGGAGAAACTGCATGGAGAGCCACGTGAATCCTTCGTTTCATGACCGCCTGGTAGCAGCCACGGGGCGCGACCGTCAGTTCCTTCTCGGTGCGCCCGTCATTACCGACGCGCTGGCAGGCCGCCTCGACCTGCCGCGTTACCTCGCGTTCCTGTCGCAGGCCTGGCAACACGTGCGCCACACGGTGCCATTGCTGATGAGCGCGACGGGCCGGCTGCCGGAGCGCCTCAACTGGCTGCAGAAGGACATGCTTCATTACATCGACGAAGAACTCGGGCACGATGAGTGGATCCTTGCGGACCTTGAAGCCGCAGGCGCCGACGTGGAAGCACTGCGCCACCAGCCGCCCGGGCCGGCCGTCGATGCGCTCGTCGCCTACGTATACGACACCGTCACGCGGCGCAATCCCATTGGAATATTCGGCATGGTGCTGGTGCTGGAAGGAACCAGCGTCGCCATTGCCAGCGAAGCCGCCCACCGGATACAGGCTTCCCTCGGTCTGCCCGATGCGGCCTTCACCTACCTGCGCAGCCACGGCTCGCTAGACCAGGAGCACATCGGCGACCTGAAACGGATCCTCGATCGGCTCGACGACCCCGTGGACCAGCAGTGCATCGAACAGTGCGCACGATCTGTCTACTGGCTCTACGGCAGTCTTTTCCGCGGACTCGACTCGATCACCGTGCCGCTGGTTTCGGCACCGCGGAGGGTCGGCACATGAACCTCGCGGGAGCACGAATCCTCATCACCGGCGGCGCAGGCGGCATCGGCGCGGCGTTGGCTGGCGAGTTCCTCGCCGCCGGCGCACAGCTGATGCTCACTGACCGGGCCGAGGCGGCGCTCGCGCGAACCGTCGCGCAGTTCGGGCAGCGGCCGGAGCGAATTGTTGCCGTGACAGCCGATATCACCGCAGGCGACTCGCGTCGCGAACTGTCCCGCCGGGCAATCGAGTGGAGCGTGAACGTCGTCGTGAACAATGCCGGCGTCAATCACTTCCGGCTCTACGAGGAGCTGACCGAGGCGCAGATCGAGCAGACCGTGGCCGTGAACGTCGTGGCGCCCATGATGCTCATCCATGACCTCCTGCCGCACCTCAAGCTGCAGCCCGAAGCCCATCTGCTCAACCTCGGTTCGGTGTTCGGCAACATCGGTTACCCGGCCTATGCCGCCTACTCTGCCAGCAAGTTCGCGGTGCGGGGCCTGACGGAAGCGCTGCGTCGCGAACTGGCCGACACGAACGTGCACGTCCATTACCTCGCGCCGCGGGCCACGCGCACGGCCATCAATCCGCAGGCTGTCGTCGACATGAACAACGCGCTGAAGGTCGCGATGGATCCGCCCGAGACCGTCGCCAGAGCCGCGCGCGCCATGCTGGAGCGCAACAAACCGCGGTGCGTGATCGGCTGGCCAGAAAAGCTGTTCGCGCGGATCAATGCGATACTGCCTGGCATCGTGGACAACGCCATAGGCAGGCAGCTGTCGACGATCCGTCACCATGCACGCCAGCACTAACGAAGGAGTGCCCATGAAATTCGCGAAGTCCCTGCTGGAGGCCTGCCTGGTCGCCGTTACCCTCTCGCTGCCTGCCGCCGCAGCGGATGCGGAATTCGACCGCCTTCTCGACGAAGTGCGCGCTACCTGGGCGACGATCAATTACCGCACGCCCGAGCCACAGCGGGTTGCAGCATTCGAGAAGCTGATGACGAAATCCGCCGATTTCGCCAAGCGCTATCCGTCGCGGCCCGAGGCTCTCATCTGGGACGGCATCGTCGCCAGCACCTACGCGGGTGCGCGCGGCGGCATCGGCGCACTCACGCCGGCCAAGCTCGCGCGAACGCGATTCGAGCAGGCCCTGGAGATAGACGAGAAGGCCCTCGACGGTTCGGCGCACACCAGCCTCGGGACCCTGTACCACAAGGTCCCAGGCTTCCCGATCGCCTTCGGCAACGACCGCAAGGCACGCACCCATCTCGAGCAGGCGCTGGCCATCGCGCCGGCCGCAATCGACGCGAACTTCTTCTTTGCCGAGCTCCTCTACGACGAGGGCGAGTACGAACGCGCGCTGCGTCATCTCGAGACTGCAAAGCGCGCGCCGCCGCGGCCTTGCTGCGAGATTGCCGACGCCGGCCGCCATGCGGAGATCGACGCGCTGATCCGCAAGGTGAAGGACGAGCTCTAGTCCCGCTCCACCGTGTACACGAGGTCGAGCGACTGCTGCTCGCCGCTCGATGCCTCGACGCTGACGCGGCGGCCGATGCGGTAGCGCGCCAGCACGGTGCTCACGCGGTTGAACACGCCGTAGGAGAGGCGCAGGTACAGATCCGAGCCCACGCGCTTGCCGGCGACCAATTGCGATTCCTCCAGTGACGAGCCGACGACAGTAAGCTCGTCGAGCGCCACCGCGCCACCCAGCCGCCGGGTGAAAGGCGCGGCCTGGCTCGCCCCGAGCGCCAGCGCTGCGCCTGCGACGGATGCGCGGTCCGCCTCGCTCGCCGACTGCAGCGGCCGTCCGGAGATCAGGTAGGACAGCGCGTCGGCCTCGGCCATCGCGGGCTCGGCGTAGACGCGGCTCTCGGGTCGGGAAGCCGTGCCGCGCAGGCGGATGCCGGCTTTCACGTAGCGGCCCTCCCATTCGATCTGGCGGCTGGCGATGACGTTGAGTGCGGGATCGTCCAGCGCTCCGTTGAAGCCCAGCGTACCGCGCTCGATCGTGAGCTCGCTGCCGTAGGCGCCGAACCGGCCCTCCTTCAGCTGCAGCGTGCCGAAGCCGAGCAGCTGATCGTCAGCGTCGGTGGCGATACGCACCTTGCCTTGGACGCGCGTGTCGAGCCCGAAGCCCTCGAGATGCACGTCGCGACCGAGTTCCAGTTCGATGTCGCCGCCGACTGCGGCCGCAGCGGCGTCGGCAACCGCGGCCACGTCGCGATCCCGCACCACCACGTCCGGCGAAACGGCCACGGCGGTTTCCGGCAGCTCGCGCACGACGACATGCGCCTGCGGCACCTGCACGTGGCCCGACGCGGTAAAGCGGCGGTCTGCGTAGCGGACCGTGATGTCGGGCGAGACGAGCAGGCGCAGGTCCTGCCGGTCGACGGCGCGCAGCCGGTTGCCGGAGACGCGAAACCACGCGCTGGCGCCACCCGGCGCAAGCGGATTCGCTTCCCCAGCCAGGCGCAGGAGGCCACCGGCGCGGGCCGAGCCCTGCAGGCGCAGGGTCTCGCTGCCGTCGCCGATCAGCGAGACGTCGATTCCCTCGACCTCGACCCCGTACTGCGCCAGCAGCAGGCGCCCGCCCGACAAGCGGGCGGTACCGGTCAGCTGCGGCGTGGCGGCGGTGCCGCCTATTGCTGCGTCGAGTGACAGAGCCCCGCCCGCCTCCGCCAGGTCGAAGCCCGAGGCGATGAAGGGCACGATCGGCGTGATGTCGGGCAGCGAGCCGTTGATGCGCAGGTCGAGCGCGCCATCGGCGCCAAGGGGTGGCGCCATCGTGCCGCTGAGGTTGATGCGCAGCCCGCCGCCTCCCGCGACTTCGGCCACCACCGTGGCGCCGTCCGCTGTCACGCTCAGCGTGGCCCTGGCAGCGGTCAGCGGCAGCTCGAGCGACTCCTCGGCGTCGTCATAACGGATCACCGCTCCGGCAAGAGCGGCTTCGAGCGAACCGGCAGGGACACCATCGCTGCCCGAGAACGCGAACCGGGCCTGCGCTTCGCCGCTCAAGGTGACGCCGGCCGGCAGGTAACGCCCGAGGGCAGCGAGCGGAAACCGCTCGAGCCGGCCACCACCGCTGATCGATCCGGCGGCGATGCCGGCATCGTCGAGACAGAGTCGCGCCGGCTCGCGCTGCCAGCAGTGCGCCGCCACGGTCACGCGATCGGCCGAAACCACGCCAGTCGTGGCAGCTTCCAGCCGCCACTCGCCGAGGCGGGACTCGGCGACCGTGGCGCGAGCGATAAGCAGCTCGAGCGCCGCGCCGGTCCAGCGCCCGGTCGCGTCCACCTGCACATCGGCCGCACCGCCGGCTGCGCGCAGCGCGATGGCCTGCTGCGCCAGGCTGCCGCGCGCATCGAGGGCAAGCGTGCCGAGCCGCATGCCGTCGAACGCGAGGTCGTTCGCACGGGCGATGACGCTGCCGGTCGTATCCGCTTTCGCGCGCGTAAACGAGGCCTTCGCCTCCAGGGCGCCCTCGAGACCGGGCCACAGCAGGTCCAGCCGCGGCGCCGTGACGGCGAACCGCCCGCTCCACACGACCCCGATACTGCCGTCCGCCTGCAGCCGGTTCGCTCCGGCACGCAGGTCGACCCGTTCGAAGCGCCATGTGCCCGCGTCGTAAGCCACGGAACCGCTCCCTGCCAGGTTCCGGTCCATCAGCGTACCTGCGAGCTGCGAAATTTCCGCCCGGAAGTTGCCGTTGCGCGCAACGCGCAACTGCGCACCTGCAGAGACGCGGCCGCGCAACTCCGGCCGCAGCAGTCCGGTATCCACACCGTCGGCAGCGATCGCGAGGTCGAGCAGCGGCTCGCTGCGGAAGCGCCAGTCACCGGTTGCCGAAACCCGGCCGGGCGTGCCGCTGACCGTCGCCTGTGTGATGCGGGCCATGCCGCGATCGCCGGCGAGGCGCAGCTCGCCCTGCAGCGGCGGCTGCCCGGGGATCTCGAGGCGCGAGCTGGCCGTCGCAGTCCACTCCTCGAGCCAGCCGGCGACCTCGAGCTCGAGATCGCCAGCGGCCAGTTCACGCAGCCCCGGCACCGGGCGGGCGATCCGCGCGGCGCGAACCGTCGCGTGCAGTCGCGGGGCCCTGGCGAAGTCGTCGAGTCGTCCCTCGACCCGGACGGCCTCCGGCATCTTTACCACCTGCTCGAAGCGCAGCGAGGCCAGCCCGCCGTCTACGGATCCCTCACCTTGAAGCGCGGGTGACGGCCAGGACCAGCGGGCGGTGACATCGACAGGCAGACCGGGTCTCAGTGCGACCTCACCGCGAATGTCGACGGACAGGCCTGCCACACGGCCTGCCAGGCGTTCAATCTCGACTCGCGTGCCGTACCAACGCGCATCGAGGCTGAGATCGCTGGCCTGCCACAGCGGCTCGCGGCGGCGCACCTCGAGCGTCCTGAGCGTCAGCGCGCGCACATGGAGCGGCAGCGGCATGTCGATCCGCGGCATCTCGAAGGGATCATCCGGATCGATCGGGCGCAACAGATCGATCCGCAGCTCACTGACGATCGCGCGGGTCAACACGACCTGCCCGGCGAGCAGCGCGGCAGGCTGAACCGCCACGTCGACACCGCCGAGCGTCGTGCGCGACTCCTCGAAGGCCAGGGCGACGCGCCCGATCGTGAGCCCGCCGGCAAGCGTGCCCTGCACGACGGACACCTCGAGGCGACCATCGCTGCGCGCAGCGAGCTGCGCGATCAACCAGCGCGCACCCGCGCCGGTGAGCGTCAGCCACGCGACCGCACCCGACACCAGAGCCAGGACAAGCGCAAGAATGCGGAAGACCCGCCGGATCACAGGTCGGGCCCCAGTGTCACGTGGACGCGCCAGTCATCGGGCGCGTCGTCGTCGAGCGGAAACGCGACGTCGAGCCGGACCGGCCCGAGGGGCGAGTACCAGCGCAGCCCCCCGCCGATGCTGGTCTTCGTGCGCAGGTTGGTGAAGTTGTCGACGGCGTTGCCCGTGTCGGCGAATGCGGCAAGGTACCAGTCGCGCCAGACACGCTGATCGACTTCGATGCTGGCAGCGACCTTGTGGCTGCCGCCGATGACCACGCCCTCGTCGTCGGTGGGCCCCAGTGCCTCGTAGTCGTAGCCGCGCACACTGCTGTCGCCGCCGGCAAAGTAGCGCACGGAGGCTGGCAGCTCGCGGAACTCGTCCTTGAGCGTACTGCCTATTTCCGCGCGGGCGAGGAAGCGCGCACCCGGCCAGAGCGGCAGGATCAGCTTCCCGGCGAGTTCGGCCTGCAGGAACTCGGCGTTGGAGCCGAGCGCCTCCGTCGTGCCGCTGAGTCGCGCCGTTATCCGGTAGCCCCTGTCGAGATGCACGACCGGCACGATCTCCGGCACCGTCCTCGCCCAGCTGATGCCGGGGATGAGCAGGAATTCGTGGCCGCTGTCGTCGCCGACCTTGAAGTCCTCGACGGCAGCGTCGATGAAGCGCGTCTCGAGCCATTTGCGATCGTGACGGCGGCGGGTCTCCCTGAGTCCGATCTTCCAGATGTCCGACTCGCTGGTCTGCGTTTCCTCGTGGCGGAATCCCAGGTCGGCGCTCAGCCATTCCACGCGCGGATCACCGCGCGGAAAGCGATAGCTCAGGCCCGCCTCCGACTCCAGCGACGAAACGCTGGCCTTGGCCTCCAGCTGGTGGCCACGACGGTTGACGCGATGATTGGTGTAGCCGCCCCGGACCTTGAGGCCGGTATCGGTGGAGTAACCTGCCCCCGCGACATAGACATGCCGGCGCGCGGGCGACAGCGTCACGGTGATGGGCACCGCCAGGTCCGGCGCGGCGCCCGGCTCGGTACGCAGGTCCACGCTGCCGAACCAGCCCGCCGCGAGCAGTGAGTCGTAGAGATCCGCTACAGCTTCGCCGTCGTAGGGTTTGCCCCGCTCGAAGCTAACTAGGCGCCGGAGCACGGCTTCGTCCACCACGGACTGCTCGAACCTAACGTCGCCGAAGCGGTAACGCGGCCCCGAGTCCAGCTCGAGATCGACGTCGGCAACACGCTCCTTCGCCCAGACGTCCACGCTGTTCGTCGTGAAGCGTGCGGCGAAGTAGCCCTGGCGACGGGCAAGATCCTGCAGTGCGCGCTTGTAGCGTTCGTACTTCGCGTGGTTGAGGACATCGCCCGGACGCAGCGGATTGCCGGCGAGGAGCTGCCGGAACGCTTCGTCGGATGCGGCTTCGCCGCTGATGTCGACCCGCACGCTGCGCAGCCTGACAGGCTCCCCCGGTTCCACCAGGATGCGGTCGCGCCAGCAGCCGTTGCGGTTTTCGAGCGAAGCAACTTCGATTCGCGGTTCGTAGCGCCCGTAGGCCTCGAGGGCCGCGCGGATCTGCGGCTCCGCATCGCGGCGCAGCCGGCGCAACCGCCACTCCGGTACATCGCAGGGAGCATCGTCCAGCGCCAGCTGCGCGAGGACGTTGTCGCGCAGTGCCCCGCTCACGCCCTTCAGCTCGACGGCGGCAGTGGTAATCCCGGACCACAGTGCCCCGAGGAGCAGTGCGGGGCCGCGAAAATCGGGGAATCGGCGCATACCCCGGAGCATACCCGTCGCGCCGACGGTCGCGGAACCGTGACGCAACCTTCACCCGCAATCCAGCGAAAACCGGGTATAACGCCTTTCGTGACCTGGACCACGGCCACCACGGGCCCGCGCAGCGATGCTGGCCGCTGGATCCCGGTGGCGCATGGGCGCGCCACGGGAGCATCGCGCTCGAGGATGACCCGGGCCGCGGACCCGTCTACGTGTTCCGTACCCCGCCCGGTGCCGATGCGGCCGCCGCCTGAATCCGCCGCGTCGCGCTGTTCAAAGGCGCGGCTTGAGCCGATAATCCCGCCGGTTGTTGTCCGAGCTTCCCGGAGGGCTTTCCATGGCGCATTCGCGGCTCATGCTCGCTGCGGCACTGGCGATACTCGCCTCCGCCTGCACCAATCCCGAGGCTGACTGGCAGGCGGCCGAGACCGAAAACACCGAGGCGTCCTACCAGGCGTTCCTCGAGAATCATCCGGAAGGCGAGTGGGCGCAGCGCGCCGAAGCAGCGCTGGATGCCATCAAGGACGCACGCGATTGGGAAGCTGCGCAGACTTCCGATGTGATCGAGGCCTATAACAATTACCTGCTTGCGCACCCGACCGGTACGCACATGGGCGAAGCGCGCCAGCGGATCACCGAGCTCGAGACCGAGGATGCATGGAACACCGCGGTCAGTGCCGGATCGCGCGAGGCGCTCGAGGACTTCCTGCTACGCTACCCGGATTCGCCACAGGCCGAGCAGGCCCGGGCGCAGCTCGTGGCGCTGACACCGCCGCCCTTACCCGAACCAAAGCCGGCACCCAAGCCGGCAGCGAAGCCGGCGCCGAAACCTGCCGCCGCGAAGACCGCTGCGCCACCGAAGGGAAACTTCCAGGTCCAGCTCGGTGCGTTCAGCGCGAAGGCCACGGCGCAGACCGAGAAGTCGCGGCTCGAATCGCGTCATCGCAGCATCACCGGGGCGCTGCACATCGAACAGTCAGGCGACAAGCTCTTCCGCGTGAAGAGCGCCGGCATGACAGAGGCCGCCGCGCGCAGCGCCTGCCAGCAGCTGAAAAGCCGCGGCCAGGACTGCATGGTGGCGAAGCGCTGAAGTCGTAGCGGCCGTGGCCGGAGTCAGCAAGGACCTCGGCGACCTGCGCCGCGAGTACGCCAGTCGCCCCCTGCGGCGCAAGGATCTCGACGCCGATCCGTTTCGCCAGTTCGATGGCTGGTTCGCCGAGGCGCTGAAGGCTGGCATCCCTGACGCGAACGCAATGTCGGTGGCCAGCGTCGACGCACTGGGCCAGCCGTCCTCGCGCATGGTCCTGCTGAAGTCGTTCGATGCGCAAGGCTTCGTCTTCTACACGAACCTCGGCAGTCGCAAGGCGCACGAGCTCGACGCACACGCGGCGGTCGCGCTGCTTTTCTTCTGGCCAGAACTGCACCGCCAGGTGAAGATCCGCGGAACGGCCGCGCGAACCACCGCCGCGGAAAACATTGCCTACTTCTCCCGGCGCCCGCGCGACAGCCAGCTTGGCGCCTGGGCATCGGCGCAGAGCCGGCCGATCACGAGCCGCCAGGTGCTCGCCGCCGCTTTCGCCCAGGCCGCGGAACGCTTCCGCGCGGGCGAGGTGCCACTGCCGTCCTTCTGGGGCGGCTACCGCGTGGCGCCCAGCGCGATCGAGTTCTGGCAGGGCCAGGAAAACCGGCTCCACGACCGCTTTCTTTACACAAGCGAGGCGGCAGGCTGGCGGATCGAAAGGCTGGCACCCTAGACGCCGCAACCTTTTTTGGGGACGCTAACCTTCGTGAAGGTAATTACGGGGACAGTGACCCTGATTCCGCTATCGACGGCACCGAATTTGCTTTAATCGCATCTGCGGAATCAGGGTCACTGTCCCCGTAATTGCCCTAGCGAGTCAGGACCATGTTCATTAACTTCTGGTACGCGGCCGCCCTGGCCGCTGAAGTCAAGCAGGCGCCGATGCGCCGACGCATGCTCGGCCAGGACTTCGTGCTCTTCCGCGACAGCCAGGGCAAGGCGCATTGCCTGTCCAACACCTGCACGCACCGCGGCGGCTCACTGTCCGGGGGCAAGGTCATCGGTGACGAGGTGCAGTGCCCGTACCACGGCTGGCGATTCGGCGGTGACGGCCGCTGTTCGAGAATCCCGTCCCTAGGCAGAGACGCAAGCGTACCGGCACGCTCCCGCGTCGACGCCTATCCGACGATCGAGCGCTACGGCCTCGTGTTCGCGTTCCTCGGAGACCTGCCCGAGGCCGAGCGTCCTCCGATCATGGATATCGCAGAATTCGGCGCTGACGGCCCCCTGCCCGGCTGGGCTGCCACGACGCAGTTCTTCGAGTGGGACATCGACTTCCAGCGCTCGGTGGAAAACGGCATCGACCCGGCGCACAACGAGTTCGTGCACCCGACCCACGGCTTCTCCTATGCCAACGAGGAGACCTACCAGATCAAGCCGCTCAAGATCATCGACTCGGAATGGGCGACCGGTTTCTTCAGCGAGATCTGGGTACCGGCTCTGCCGGAAGAGCAGATGCGCAAGGCCTCAGGTCGCAGCGACGCCGGCTATATCCGCTCCGGCACCGGACACCACGGCATCTCGAGCGTGTGGACCTTCATCAATCCCTCGCCGACGATGCATATCTACCAGTACCTGTTCGAGACGCCGATCGACGATGACCGCACGAGCCTCTACCTCGTCAACATGCGCAACTTCCTGATCGAGCCTGAGCACGACCAGCGCATGACGACGCGGAACGAATACGTGGCGTTCCAGGACCGCGACGTGTTGAGCGAACTGCACCCGGTCGTGACGCCTCGCTCGCAGAACCACGAGCTGTTCATGCCATCGGACCAGTGCGTCGGCCTCTACCGGCAGAAGGTGGCGCAGTGGGAAGCGCGCGGCTGGCGCATCGACACGGGCGCCGTGCGCGCCAACCGCAACAAGATCGCCTACGCGATCCCCTCGCCCGCGCGGCGCGAGCAGAAGGGCTGGGTGCTGGACAGCGTACCCCTCGTGGCGACCAGCGCGACTGCTGCGGCAGCGAAGGCTGAGCGCGTCGCCTGACGCTTCAGGGTTCTTCGGCCCGGCACTGATCCTCCGTCTTCGGATTGCCGTCCGACGGACAGACGATCCCTTCCTTCGCGACCCACAACGGCGTTCCCGTGACGATCAGCGTGTGGATGCGCTTGTAGCCTGGCACGCCGGCGATCGACAGGTCGTTCAGCGGGTTCGCGATGACGTCGGCCTTGCCTTCTTCGATCGCGCGGACGCAGTTGGAAATGTCGCCGATGTACTTCGTCTGCACCCGCGAGTCGCCAAGGAAGGACTTCATCGTCTGCGTCGACAGCGGCCCGGTGCAGATACGCACGTCCTTGTTCGCCCGCACGTCCTCCCAGGAATTCAGCTTCGCGGCGAGCGGCGATTTCTCCGGCACGTGGATGAACTGCGTCACGGCGCTGATGCTGCAGGTGAAGCGCCGCGAAGCGCGCCGGCGCATGCCCTGGGTGTCGCCCCCGGTGGCGTTCAGCTGGTCGATGAAATCGGCGCGCCCGTCGACGACAAGTGAAGTGGTCTCGTTCGATGGCAGCTGCAGCGTTGCTTCGCTGACCTTCAGCTTCACGCCATAGTGCTTCTCGATTTCGACGAACATCGCGTCGAGCAGCGCGTCGCTGATCGGGCTGAAATAGGCGGCCGTGTCGCCCTTGCCGAGCGGATTGAACTGGGTGCCGCGGCGGATCTCCCCGGTGTCGATGATCCGCTTGAACATCCCGACCGGTTTCTCCGGAAAGGTCACGAGGTCGGGATGCGGCAGGCAGTCGGCCAGCTCCACCATGTAGGAACGCGCGGCGCCGGGCCGCTCCTTGGGGAAACGGTCGAGGATGCGGTAGTACTCGCCGCTCGCGACGACCCTCACCCAGGCGGCATCAAAAGCCTGCACCAGTTGCTCGCGGCCACGCGCAACGTCCGGATCGACGGCGGGCGCACCCGCGGTTGCGCATCCGGTCACCAAGGACACGGCTGCAGCCGCCAGCAACAGTCGAAATGCCATATACCTTCCCCAACCAGACGATGAGAACGAGCGGCCAGTCTAGAACCAGAAACCGACGCCCGCCACCCAGCGATGACTATCGACATCGTCGCCCGCAGCGCGGACGAGATCGGCGCTGTCGCCGAGTGAGCGTTTCCACTCGAGTCCCAGGTACGGGGCGAATTCCCGGCGGATTTCGTAACGAAGCCGCAGCCCCAGCGTCGCTGCGGACTCACCGCTGCCGCGCGCGAGTCGATCGTCGCTGTCGCTCCACCACTCACCTTCCGCCCGCGCCGCGAGGACGAGCCGCTGCGTGAAGAGCCAGTCGTAGTCCGCCTGCAACCTGACGCCCCAGTCGCCGCGATCGCCCAGGTAACCGGTCGCCTCCACGTGCAGCCACTGCGGCGCAAGACCCTGGACGCCCACGGCAAGGTACGCCCGGTCGTCCAGGGGACCTGAGTCGTAGCGGGCGCCGGCGACAAGGTCCCACCAGGCCGAGAGCGGGCGCCACCAGAGCAGTTCCAGCTGGTTCTCGGCCGGTCCGCCGGTTTCCCGCTCGCCCTCGCTGCGCAGGGCGAGGCGATTGTCGTCATAGCCGATCCAGCCGACCACGTCCCAGTGCAGGTCGCCCGCGCCGCCGTCGCGGCGGTGCTCGAGTTCCTCGACCTCGAGCATCCAGACGAGCGGATCGTCAGCCATGTGAGGGTGAGCCTCAGCCGCCCGAGCCGCCGGCAGGCACAGCAGCCACGCCAATGCGAGCCTACGCATGGGGCGCCTCCAGGACCCGCACTTCGCGGAACATGCCGGTCTCCATGTGCAGCAGCAGGTGGCAGTGCAGCGCCCAGCGGCCGAGCGCATCGGCCAGCACGCGAAAGCGCAGGTACTGGCCGGGCCGCAGGCTCAACGTGTGCTTTCGCACCAGAAAGCGGCCGGCTTCGTCCTCGAGATCGCTCCACAGGCCATGCAGGTGCACCGGGTGCTCCATCATCGTGTCGTTGACGAGCACGAAACGCAGGCGCTCGCCATGCATGAGCTCGATCGGCGCGGCCTCGCTGGCGCGCACGCCGTCGAACGACCAGCGGTAACGGCCCATGTGGCCGGTGAGATGCAGCTCGATAGTGCGCGCCGGTTCACGGCCGTCGGGGTCCGGGAACGCACTGCGCAGCTGCGCATAGGTCAGCACGCGGCGGCCGTTGTCGCGCAGGCCCACACCGGGATCGTC
>VGVH01000006.1 GCA_016874095.1 Gammaproteobacteria bacterium
CCGCCGGTGCCTGCTATACCCAAAGTGATAGTCGCGCCGCTGAAGAAAACAGCGGGCACGCGGTCGATCGCGGCCAGCACCGGACGCGCCAGCACTTCACTGCGCGTATAGGCAGCGTTTGCGATGTTCAACGAATAACGGAGGATATCGGTCGAATTCTCGACGGCATTGGCAATTACAAGGTTCGTGGTCCGCACTTCCTCGGTCACATCTGTGCTCCGGGTATACGTGCGCTCCATTTGCAGAGTAGATATGGCAGACAGCCCCTCGAATAAGTTGATGCCCAAATTCTTACTCTTGGTCTCCGCGGTTTGGACCATAGTCACTTCAATGATCGCCGTCTTGGGCAGTTCTCCCGGACAGGGCGCGGGCAGGGGGGCGGTCGTAATGGTCTCGTCAGTAGCGCCGGATGCACCAGGATTCACCACCGACTGCGAAGGTAGACCGGGCTCAGTGTCACAGCGAAACCATTTCGAGACCTCGGGCGGTGCGGCGGGCGCTGGGGTGCCTTCTAGCCGTGCCTCAGGAGCTGGCGCACCTTCTGGCTGTGCCGCAGGCGGTGGCATATCGCCGAACGGGGAGGGCGACTGGGCAAGCAAAACAGGACCGGAGCCGCTCCCAGAGCTTGGCGGAGATCCGCTTGCACGCGAGGCAGTTTCGAACGTCAGGAGCTGATCGATGCGCACTAGCAGGTAGTGCGCATCGGCCCGGTCGCTGCTTGCTTTGGCGTAATCCGCAGCCAATGCCCGGGCGCGTTCCGGTTGTTGTGCCAGCGCGGCATGAATCGCTTTTAGCCGGTACAAAAGCGGATTGCCCCAGTTCACCCGATCGAGTTCGCTCGTCGCCCAGTAGGACGTCCTCAGGTCGCCCTCAAGCGCCGCCGCCTGCGCGAGTCCGTACAGCGCATCGGCAGACTGACGGTTCGCGTCCACCGCCATGGCAAAGGCCTGCTTGGCAGGTCCATAATGCTTGGCATCGAGAAACAGCCTACCTAATTGCAGATAGGCGAGACCCTCCAGCGAGGGGTCCTGCAGCAACGCAGTTTGATAACCCGTTTTGGCCAGGGACAAATTGTCGGCCGCGCCGCGCAGGTAACCCTGGTGGTAGGCGAGCGCGTTCAGGAAATGCAGATGCGCATTATTGAAATCGAATTTCAGGGCCGTGTTGAAAACGGCCTGCGCTTCGTCCAAGTCGCCCTTGAGCAGGAGGTCGATCCCGCTTCGAATCAGAATTTGCGACGGAGTGAGGCCACTTTCCAGCGCGGCTTTGACATCCGAGGCACTACGGATCGGCGCCACTGTTGACTGGCTTGCCGCAGCGTTGCTGGACCAGGGCAATGGCACTGTGCCCAAGGTTCCGCAGCCTGCAACCGTCAGCCCGACAGCTGCGAAACAGAGCAATTTCTTCTGCAGAGCATTCATGATTCTACCCTTGAGCCGATGACATCTAAGACGCTCAGATCGGGTGTCAAAACAGTAGTGATTTTCGGGATTTCTGTCCTGTTTTGAGGAGATAAAAACCCATGAAAATCAATTTTTTCAGGGAGATTTATGACTGAGACGTGCTCGCATCACTATCTGTGTGACACCTTCCACCACTGACCACACATGCAGAGGCAGTCACGGGGGGGTAGAGATGGTTTTTAGCTGGTGCTGTTACCGGGCACAGCCAATCCGCCGGTATGAGACCACCCGGAGGCGGGCTCATAGTGAGCGTGCTCAGGCCCGCGTGTGCAGCACGATCCGACAATGGAGCGGGCCTTCTCCGTGGCGGATGCGAGCCCATCGCGAACCCGCTGCAGGTGGACTGGACTAGCGACTACTTGTTCTCGATGCAGGCCGCCTGCAGGTACTTCTTGCCGTCCTGCTGCGGCACCCAAGTGGCGAAGCCAGTGTAGGTCTTGCCGGTTGTTTCTGCCTTGTATGTCGCCTGCCAGATCGTCACCTCTCCCATCGGGGTCGTCTTCTTGATGTCCTTCATGTCGAACTGGCCGATGTCCTTTTCATTGCCGTTGTCGCAGTACATGCCTGCGAATAGCGCCTTATTGGCGTTGCCATCGTACACAGCCAGCAGGCACTTCCCGTCACGCGGTCGAAAGCTGAGATTGCTGTCTTTGTCGCCCTGCGCGAGGTTGCTTTTGGTGACGTAGAGCTTCAGCTGCGACTCCTGTACCGCCCAGTCCTTGTTGTAATCGCTGTAGAGGTCGGAGCATTCGATCTTCGGATCGGTGGACCCTTCGAGGCTGGCTTCAGCGCTCTGGAGACAGGCGCATTTGTACGCGGCCTCTGCGGCTGCTGGCGCGAGGAGTATGATCAATAACACGAACGCAACGGTGACGAACTGTTTCATGACTTCCTCCTGGTTTGCTGAAACGGATGTGCCACCAGATTTTTGAAAGGGAAAGTGCGGCCACTGGTGGTACTGTGCCAATGCGCAACTTTACCGAGCTTACGTATAAGAGCGGGGCACGTTGGGTGTCAACTATTTTTCCAGAAATACAACCTGCTGCGGCACCCCGTTCCCCCCTCGACCTCGGCCCTGACTATCGATGGGCTCGGTGGCGCCGTCGCGGTACGGGGTCTTGAGCGTGTAGCGCACCAGCCCCTGGGCGGTCAGCGCGAGCCGCCCGGTGGCCACCGCGGGCCGGGCGATGTAGCGGCACAGCCGCTCATCGCCGGCGGGGGCTTCCAGCGCCGGGGGCACCGTTTGCAGCGTGAACGCCTTACGCCCCTCGTTCAGCCCTACCGCGATGCGGTAGGTAATCGAGTGCCCGAGCACTGCAGCCAGGCCATCTTCTTCTCCGGGTTCGGCGCTGAGGTAACTCCCCTCGGGGGGGCATCGCGCACCAGCAGCCCGCGCCGCTCCAGCTGTCGGGCGATGCGCGTGACGATCTGTCCGAGCAGCACCTCGAGTTCGGCCGCTGTGGGCGGCGCCACACGCCGGATTCGAAGCTGCAGCTCTCCGACAGTCTACCGCCGCCGTCCGACGCCCTGGGCCCCCGGGCCGTGCCGCGCGGGCTACCAGTAGGGCTCGAGGAACAGGTCGCAGGTGCGTTCCAGCATGCGCCCATCGGCATCACCGGGCATCGCGCTCAGTTGATGCCACAGCGCTTCGTCCGGCGTATTGCAGCGGAACACGCAGGTTCCGCGGTTGGCGCCCCCGTCCAGATCGACCGGCGGCTTGCGGGCTTCCGCGAGCACGCCGCGATCCGCGCAGCCCCTGTCGTCGTAGCTGCCGCCATCTCCGCCGTAGCGATCCGAGGCCGCGTTCCATGCGGTCTTGCTCGAGTGGCGAATGGCGCAATCGGCGCGCGCCGAGGCCTCGGTCCAGCCCGTGCCACTGTAGTCCTGGCAGAACTGGGCATTGGCCGGGCCGAAGTACAGCAGGCAACTGCCGGCAGCAGCCTGGCGGGACGACGGTGTGACGCAAACCGGTCGCGGGCGTGGAAACATTTCGCTGTCCGTGCCCAGTGCAGCGTCGGTCATCCAGCGAGTCATCGCGGCAACACTGATCAGCTTGCAGTGGTGCGTGCCCTGGAACCAGTCGCCACCGGGTGACTGCCATGGCACCTGCACCGAGGGCGCCTGCACGGTCAGGTAGCCCGGGCTTTCCCCGTCGGCCGCGGTCGCCTTGATGAAATCGCTGATCACCGAGGGCAGCCATTCGCCCCCTGCCGCCGCCTTGTAGTCGTCGATGAAACGCAACGCTCTGCCCCTGGCCAGATACGTTGCGCGCGCTTCGGGTAACAAGCCGGCAAGCGCCAGCTGGTAGGTCAGTTCGTTGACGTCGCGACAGCTCCCCGGCCGCCCGGTCAGGCGCAGCCCCAATACGTCATTGACCCGGTCCTGATTGACCAGCTTGCAGGCCATGGCCACCGCCAGCGGCCGACCGGAGACTTCAACGCTTTCCGCCAGGGCGGCAACCGTGACCGTCCCGGTGGCGGCGTCGACGTCCATCTGCTCGGTGATGAAGCTTCCGCCCTTGGCATTCAGGACTCTTATAAGGAAGTCCGTGGATCCGGCATTGACCAGTACGCGCTGGGCCAAAGCACAGAGCTGCCGGTCGTACTGACCCGCGCGGACCAGCGCAGCCAGGGCCGGATCCGCCGGGTGAGGCGCCGCGGACTGGTCACTGACCTGGTCGCGCGCGGGCGAATCAGCAGCTTCTGCCGCAAGCGCAGGCTGGGGCAGCAGATTCAGCAATGCGATGAGCAGGATCGCCTTACACAGACCGGGTCTCCTCAAGTTGCCCGCATCGGAGCGGGACTCCAGGGCCCTGGCCAATGCCACGCCCGCAAACCGGGCAGGCCGCCGTGTCTCATCGATGTTGCGCTCGATCACTCCCATCCGCGACCGGTCTTGGCCTTCTTGCGTTGGGCCAGCCACTCGTCCGCCAGTTTCCTGGCCTGGTCCAGCTCGGTCTTGCTCATGTATTTGGCGTTGATCACGCCCAGAAACGGGTCCTCATTGGTAAGCATCGATTCCAGTATGTAGTACCACTTCTGCGCCTCAACCCGATTCACCGGTACGCCCTGCCCCAGCTGGTGAAACTGGCCCAGGTGGCGAATACCGGAACTGACGCCGCGCTCCGCCCCCTGGCGCGCCCATTTTTCCGCTTCCGTGTAGTTGCGCACCACGCCGGTGCCGGAGGTGTACGCCACACTCATGTAAAAGTACGCGCGATCATTGCCGGCCTCGATCTGGCGTTTGAATTCATCGAATATCTCGGTCTCTGATTTCAATTCCGTATCCGGCGACTGCATCGAATCGAGAAACACCACGTCGATATCGCCACCGGCACCGAGCGCCCTGGCCTTCGCCGCCCACTCTTCCGCCTTCTTGTCGTCCTGTGGCAATCCCAGCCCGCGTTTATACCCGAGGGCCACGAACTGAATGGCGTGCGGGTGGCCGTGTTCCGCCGCGACCAGGTGCAGCGCCATGCCTTTTTCAAGGTCCAGAGGCGTGCCGCGGCCGCTCATGTACATCGAGCCCAGCCCCTTGGCGATATCCACATTGCCGTTATCGAATGCGCGCTGCCACCAGTACACCGCCATCCGATCATTCAGCGCGACCCCCATCCCGTGCTCATACATGCCGCCCAGGGTGATTTGCGCCGCGACGTTGTCGTTTTCGGCCGCCTTGAGAATATCCATCAGGTCGTCGGCCGCAACCGGCGTACTCAAGACCAGCGCGGCAAGGGCAAGGTTTCTTGTCAGCCTGTTCATGAGAATTTCCCCAGTGTCAACAATAACATCGAAACCCAGTGTAACCGCCTCTCGCGACCTCTGCCGCCAGCGCCGAGCCGAAGCATCGTCGGCGCCGACGAATCCGCCGATATAATCTGCGCTGCTCCACCGCCCAGCGGGTCACCCATGCGCCAACTGCCTGCCCTCCTCCCCGTCGCCGCCCTGGCGCTCGCTGCCCTGCTGCTGCCGACCGCCGGCGCGCGGGAACCCGCGCGCAAGGTCGGCGTGATCTACGTCGTCCACGGTGGCGGCGAGGAGCAGGACGCGTCGCAGACCTTCGACAGCTCGCTGCAGTTCTTCCAGTACGACCCGAACAACGTCATCTTCAAGGGCATCATCTGGAACCCGAAGATGTGGCCCAGCGTGCTGGGCGCAAAGGACAGCCAGGCCTACGCCAACGCGGCGACGCAGCTGAAGAAGTACAACTTCCAGTACGAGCGCATCGGCGGCGTCGACCCCGCGACACGGCTGACCGACGAGCAGCTGGACGACATGACACGGCAGTTGCGGCGCGAGGGACGGCGACTCGGCATCGAGTTCATGACCGACATCTCCCAGTGGATCGGCACGCAGAGCCAGACCGACCGGCTGGCCTGGCCGCGGTGGATGTACGAGCCGCGCGTGCCGAAGGGCGAGCAGCTCACCTACTGCGGCAGCAGCAGCGACGGCGGCCCCTGGAAGGGATGCAATCCCCAGCGCTACAACGTCGACGGACCGGGCGAACGGCTGCTGAAGAAAGGCGCCACCGAGCTGATCCTCATCGACATGACGGTCGGCGGCGTGCGTTTCTGGAAGACCTACGACGTCGTGGCCATGACCCGCCGGATGGTGGCGGACTGGAATTCCCGCAACGGCACGAGCGTCAAGGTGCGCTGGGCCAATGACATCACCGACCTCATGACCGAGAGCTACCCGAACGACCCGCCGAACTGGACGCGCGCGCTCGGCCCCCCGAAGGCAGACTCCCGCGTACCGCTGGAAGGCCGCGGCAACCCGGTCATCGAAGACCCGCTGCTCGTCGACCTGATGGTCGACGGCATCGAAGCGGCGTTCAATCCGCGCGTGCCGGCCGCGCGCACGGCCGTCCTCTTCATCAACCACGCGACACGCGATGGCAACGAGACCTACGACCCGAAGATAAACGATTCCCAGATCGTCGACGGGCTGATCGAGCGCGAACTCCTCCGCCGCCACCCCGGCATGAAAATCGACAACATGCTGAGCGGCTGGATGGGCATCAAGGAAACGAACCCGGACATGCCGGCCGGCGCCCGCGCCAACCGCGAACGCACGCGCGGGATGCGTGGCGAGGATCTCGGCAACGCCTGGCTCTACGAATCCTCGCGGGAGATGCCGGGAGGCCGCCATGGCTACCGCTACTGGGACGCGCTTGACCTCATGCGGCAGCGCGACGTGGGCCACATCGTCGTCATCTTCAGCCAGATCGTGGTCGACAGCGTGCTGAACCTCGTGGAAGTGCCGAACCAGGTAGCGAAGGAGATCGGCAGCCACACCTGGCTCGATCACCGCCGCGGCGACTTCCGCCTCTATCCCAGGTCCGGCAACCCGTTCGCGGATTACTGGGGAATGTGGGTGGACACGCAGTGCCGCATGGGCACGGACTCGAGTCCGTCCTCGGCCGCCGTGGCCTGCTGCTTCACGATGGGCGGCTGCGCCGACGGGCGGCCCTACCCGCCGCCGCGCCAGACACCGCTGACCGCGATCCGCGAGGACACGGATCCGTCGCTGGCCTTCGACATCCCTGCCTATGGGCACCTGGGCTACGACCCGGCGCTCGGGCCGCCGAGCGAGTCGGGCCCGGTGCAGGGCCAGTACCGCGGCACCTGGGCGATGTGGCGTCCGGCGAACGACGACCGTCGCATGGGCAAGCTGCTGGCGCGCCAGGTGATCGCCGCGCTGAACGCACCGTGAAGGTCTCGGTCATCCTCGACCCGGATACCTCACCGGGCGAGGCCAAGGAACTCGGTCTGCTCGCCGAGAAGCTCGGCCTCGAGGCGGTCTGGGCATCGAACTATCCGTCCTCGCGCGACCCCTTCACGACGCTGGCGCCGCTGGCGCTCGCCTCCTCGCGAATCCGCATGGGGCCGCTGGTCATGACGCCCTGGGAGCTGCACCCCTACAAGCTGTCCAAGGCCATCCTCGGCCTTGCCGAGCTCACCGCCGGGCGCGCCAACGTCCTCGTCGGCGGCCCGACGGGCGTACCGGCCTTCATGGGCATCGACCCGCAGCAGATGGTCGGGCGCGTGCGCGAGAGCGCGGAGATCCTCCGCGGGGCGCGCGCGGACACGCCGCTCAACTACAAGGGCAAGCACTACCAGGTCTGGGGATACAAGCCCGCCTGGGCCACGGCGCCGCCGCCGCAGATCTGGGTCGCCGCCAACAAGACGCAGATGATGGCGATGGCGACCCGGGTCGCCGACGGCATCATGCTGGGTGACATGACTCCGCGGCGCCTCGCCGAATGCCTGGAGCGCTTCCACGCAGGCATTGCGGCCGCTGGCCGCACCGGGGCCGGCGTGCGGCTCTCCAGCCTCATCGCCTGGCACGTGAAAACGGATGCCCGCGCGTCCGTTGCCGAGGCCCGCTCGCAGCTGGCGCTGCGCGGGATGCTGGAAGACTGGTACGTCGATTCCTTCCTCGATCCGGACGAGTGCAGACTCGTGCAGTCGAAGCTGCCGGTGTTCTTCAAGGCCTACAAGAATCGCTCGCCCGTCATCGATGGCGTGCCCGAGGCGATCCTCGACAAGCTGGTCGCTAACCTTTCGCTGAGCGGCGACGAGGCCAGCGTCGACCGGCACATCGAACGCTTGCACGAATTGGCGGCCGCCGGCCTGACGGACGTCGCGCTGAAGCTGCACGGCGACCAGGCGCACGCGGTGCGGCTGATCGGCGAGCGCGTGGCCCCGGCGCTCGCAAGGTCCCACGCCCGGGCCTGAGTCGGGATTCCAGCTGTCTGGCCGGCTATCGGTAACCACCGCTCACAACTTGCCCTCGTAGGTAATTCGCCAGATCCGCCCGCCCTTGTCTTCGGTGAGATAGAGCGCCCCGTCGGGGCCCTCGGCGATTCCCGTCGGACGGTACGCCGAGTCCGCCGGGCTCTTGATCGATTCCCTGCCGGTGAAGCCGTCGGCGAATACTTCCCAGCCGTCGCCTTCGTCGGTGCCGAGCGGCCGGCCCTCGCGCAGCGGCACGAAGACCACCTTGTAACCGGCCTGCTCGAACGGCATGCGATTCCAGGAGCCGTGAAAGACGATGAACGCGCCTTGCCGGTACTTCGCGGGGAAGCTCTTGCCCGAGTGGAAGACGAGGTCGTTCGGCGCCCAGTGTGCCGGGAAGCCGATGAGGGGATCCTTGTAGTTGCCGCGCGCGCGCGTCTTGCCATCGCCGCCGTATTCCGGGCCCTGCATGCGCGCCTTCTGCAGCGGGTCGTAATACGTGTAGGGCCAGCCGAAGTCATCGCCGGCTTCCGCCACGTGGAATTCCTCGGCCGGCAGGTGCTGGTTTATCTCGGCGCCGTAGAGCTTCGGCCACAGCATGCCGATGCTGTCGCGGCCGTGCATGACGAAGTAGAGCTTCCCCGCCCACGGGTTCCACTCCATGGCCACGACGTTGCGGGTGCCGGTGACGAAACGCTCGCCATCGCGCACCTGGTCCTGGTGCAGCTTGTCGGCCTTGAACCGCCAGATGCCGCCGGAGCGCTCGAGCTGCGGGCAGGGATCGAAGCCGGGAGTCTCCGTGCGCATGAACTGCGATTCGCACACGTTGGAGGGCGTGCCGGAATTCACGTACAGGTTGCCATCGGGATCGATGGCGATGGTCTTGCTGCCGTGCGAGCGCTGCATCGGGAAGCCGCCGGCGATCGGTTCGGGGCCACCGGCCGGCACCAGCTCATCACCGAGCTTCATCCGGTACACCACCTGGTCGGAGGAGAAGTACAGGTGTTCCTTGTGGATCGCCACCGCGGTGGTGATGTCGGTCGGCCCGAATGGCGTGACGATATCGGCCACGCCATCGCCATCGGTGTCCCGCAGCGCCACCAGCGCCCCGTACGCGGCCGCCTGGCGGAACATCTTCACCTCGAGCTGGAACGGCCGGGCCACGTATACATCGCCGTTGCCGCGCACGGCGAGGTGGCGGGCGGAGCCGAGGCCCGGGTGAAACACCGTGGCGCGAAAGCCGGCGGGCACGCGGATCTCGGGCAACGGGGCGGGCTCGGCGGCGCGGGCAGCGCCGGTGAGGGTCGCGAGCAGCAGAGGCAGGGTGAGGATCGCCTTGTTCATGGTGTAGACGTGCCGGTGCCGGGTTGATGATGCAGCCATTATTGGCACCACCGTATCATGAGAACCACGATCGGCACCGGGGCAGGCAGATGAATATCGATATCGTCCTCGACTCCCACCTCCCCTCGGCGCAACTGGCCGAGCTCGGCCTGCTGGCCGAGTCGTATGGCATCAGGACACTCTGGAACGCGAGTTACCAGGACGGGCGCGACCCGTTCACGAACCTGGCCGAGCTGGCGCGGCAGTCACGCCGGATCCATGTCGCACCGATGGCGGTCAACGCCTACGAAATGCATCCGTTCCGGATCGGCATGGCGCTGCTGACGCTGAACGAGATCGCCGGCGGACGGGTCCAGGCGATGATCGGCGGCGGCGGCGAAGTGGTCATGTCGCTCGGCATACCGTTTGAAAAACGAGTCCGTCACGTGCGTGAGTGCATCGAGATCGTCAAGGGCATGACCACCGGCCGGCCCTTCAGCTACAAGGGCGAGTTGTTCAGCATCGATGACTACGATCCCCGCTGGGTCACGGCGCCGCCGCCACTCATCTATGCCGGCGCCAACCGCCCGCAGATGCTCAGGATGGCCGCCACCGCCGCCGACGGCGTCTTCATGAGCGACCTGTCGCCAACCCTGGCCAAGGGCGCGATCGACATCGTGCACGCGCGGATGGCGGAAACCGGGCGTAACCCGGCCGGTTTCCGCTTCAACAATTTCATGGCCTGGTATGTCTACGACGACAAGGCCGAGGCCCGGCACGAGGCCAGGCGCTGGATCGGATTCCGGGCAATCTTTCGCGAATACATGATGAGCGAGTTCATGACGAAGGAAGAATTCGCGGTCATCCTCGCGCACATCCCGCAGATCTACGCGATGGCGGCGAAAGACGCAGACTCCGTACCCGGCCTGCCGGATCACCTGCTCGACCGCTGCGTGGACGAGCTGACACTGACCGGCGACCTGAACGATCTCGACCGGATCATCGAGCATCTGCTGGAATTCAGGGCTGTTGGCGTTACCGACATCTGCATCGAACTGAAGAAACACCAGGCGCACGGCATCCGGCTGCTTGGTGAGCGGGTGTTGCCGGCGATAAGCTGATCAGAACCCCAACGGAGGCGAGCATGATCGGTACCGGTTGTTCGAGCAGGATGGTCGTTCGCGGCAAGCGACTGCTGGTAACGTTCGCTCTTGCAGCGTCGTTCGGCACGGCGGCCTCGGCCGGGGACAAGTCGCTTTTCTCCAGCGACTACGCGGGACTGAACCAGGAACAGGCCGCCTACGCCGCACGAACGCTGGAATTCCTGTCGCGCATGGAGAACATGTATTTCGGTCGAATCGACAGGATGAATGGCGGCAGCAGCAAAAATGAAACGCGCACGTCGAATACGGAATATGCCGACCACAACGCCAAGGCGGCGCGCGGACCCGTGATCCAGAAAGGGGGGCGTGCGTACAACATCACGAAAAAGCCGACCCGGAGCTTCCAGAAGCCCACCGTGTGGAGCCGGTTCTATTCCGTCGATATGCACGCGAAATCCCCGCTGACAGGCATGATTCATGCCGCTTTCGTGGTCCAGTTCCATCAGGACGGTACCGACGCCATCGGTGGCTTCCTCGATGTGCTGCCTGCGGCAGCGCCTGCGGAGGATCTGCTCTATATGAAGAAGGCGATGGATGCGGTGTACGAGAAGTACGGAGTCGATCCGAAGCCGCATCGGGAATTGAGCTGCAAAGGCGACGACAAGGCCGCGGCAGCGACCGATCACCGTTATCGGCGCGAGGTGGCCTGCATCGGCGGGAGTTTCTACCTGCAGCCCATGCTGGCGGTCAACGACGAGAATTTCCGGTTCGTCACGGAGGCCTTCGAGACGCTGCTCGACTCGTACCTGACGCTGGCGGAGAAACGTGCAGATGATCCCGTCACCGAGGAAGACATTGCCCGGCAGGATGCCATGCGCCTGAACTGGTTCGAGGACCGCATGTTCTCCGATCCGTTCACGACGGAGGTGGTTCCCTACGAGATCTGGTCGCTGCACAGCCTGCCGCCGGAAGTGAAGTTCTGAGGTGACGACGCCTGGCGTCGAGGTGCCGGCAACGTGATCCGGGCCCGGACTCTGCGGTCGGCGCTGTGCCTGGTGATCCTGCTGGCGGCAGACCTCGCCCCGGCGGCCGATCAGAGCCTGCTCTACGTGGCCCGGGCGCCCCGTGACCGCGACGGGTTTCGGAACCTCAAGGCGTCCATCGAGGTCTTCGATATCCGCGACGCGCATCGCCTGGTCAAGGTGATTCCGCTCGATGCACCGCCCGGCAGTTCGCCCGTATTCCACGTTCGCAGCATCACCGCGAGCGCTGCCAGCAACAGGCTCTACATCTCCCACTATGGGAGCTACAAAGACCTGCGTCCCGGCGGGCCGATGTCAGGTCATGTCCTGGCGCTCGACCTGGAGACAGACCGGGTACTGTGGAATCGCCCCTACCCCTCGTCGGTGGACCGCGGCGCCGTGACCCCGGATGGCAGCAAGCTCTTCATGCCGTCGGGTGAACTGGCGGCCACCCCGTTTTTCTACACCATCGATGGCGCCACCGGCGCGGAGCAGCCGGCGCAACGCATCGAAGTGGCGCCATACACGCACAACACCGTGGTCAGCCTCGATGGAACGCGCGTGTTCATGACTGCATTCGGTTCGTTCAGCAGCCGCAACTTCGAGCCCTTCATCCACGTCGCCGACAGCAGGACCGGCACGGTGCTGAAGAAGGTAGGGCCATTCGCTTCCCATGTCCGGCCGATCACCATCAACGGGGCAGCCGACCTGGTTTTCGCCAACGTCAATGGCCTGATCGGATTCCAGGTGGGGGACGTGCAGAGCGGCCAGGTGCTGTACACGGCACGGGCACCCGTCGAGGTGCAGGCGCCGTCCGGCCGGCGGTCCGATGTGAGTCACGGGATCTCGATGACCGCCGACGAAACCGAAGTCTGGGTCGTGGACCAGGTGAACTCCGGGGTGCATGCCTTCGATATCAGCGGTCTGCCGCAGTCACCGCCGGTGTGGAAGCAGTTCATCGATACGAACAGTGGAAGCGAGCAGGATGCGAGCGGCCGCTACCTGTACGGCGAGGCCGGCATCGTCAACCAGCCGGGATGGCTCATGTCGAGCATCGATGGCAGGTACCTGTATCCGGAATCCGGCGAGGTCATCGACGTGGCCGCGAAGCGCGTGATCGGCCAGCTGATCGGCGCCAATGGCAGCTACGTGCACAGTCGCTTCGCGCTGCAGGTGGACTTTCGGGATGGCAGAGTGCAGCGGGTCGGCGATCAGCAGGGCGTGGGGCGCCGTGGTCATCTGCAGCTGAAAAAGGGCCAACCGCGCTGACTTAGCTGTTCCAGAAGCACTGGCCGCTGCCCGGAGCCTGGGCCTGGTTGACGTAATTCCCCTCGGCCTAGCCCGTCTTCCCCTTGATGTGCGCCGGCAGTCCGCCTCATACCATGCTGTACGATATGAGCATGGGTTCGGCGGGCTGGGCTGGCCCGCTGCGCGGTCCTGATCGTCCCAGGAGCAATTGATGCCTGACCTGACCGGCAGCAGCTACGGGCTTTTTGCGCTCGTGCTTTTCGTCGTCGCCTATGGATTCGTGATCTCCGAGGAGTTCACGCACCTGCGCAAGTCGAAGTCCGTGCTGGCGGCGGCCGGCCTGATCTGGATCATCGTCGGGGTCGCCTACCAGCAGGCCGGGATCGGCGATGCGGAGGAGCTCCTGCGCGGGCATTTCGAGGAGTACGCCGAACTCTTCCTGTTCCTGCTGGCGGCGATGACCTACGTGAATACGATGCAGGAGCGGAACGTATTCGCCGCGCTGCGCGACTGGCTGCTTGCCCGGGGTTACAGCCTGCGAATGCTGTTCTGGATAACCGGACTACTCGCGTTCTGTCTCTCGCCGGTGCTCGACAACCTCACCACGGCACTCGTGATGGGCGCCGTCGTCGTCTCCGTGGGGGCGGGCCAGCCGGCCTTCGTTGCGGTGGCCTGTGCCAACGTCGTGATCGCGGCCAATGCCGGCGGAGCCTTCAGTCCGTTCGGCGACATCACCACGCTGATGGTGTGGCAGGCAGGCAAGGTCACGTTCGCCGAATTCTTCGCCCTGTTCCTGCCGTCGGTCGTGAACTGGCTCGTGCCGGCGGCCGCGATGTCGTTGGCCGTGCCCGCCCTGCAGCCCGAGGCATCTGACGTGAGGTCTCCCATCAAGCCCGGTGGCGTGGTGGTGATCGCCCTGTTTGCGCTGACCATCGCGATGACCGTCGCCACGCACAATTTCCTGCACCTGCCGCCTGCGCTCGGCATGATGACCGGCCTCGGGCTGCTCAGCCTCTACGGCTATGTGCTGCGGCGCCGGGAGCTGCGTGGGCCTTCCCTCGCGACGCAGGGCGACCCCCCCCGGGGCTACAAGCCGGCGACGCGTCCTTTCGACATCTTCATCAGCATGAAGCGGGTCGAGTGGGACACGCTGCTCTTCTTCTATGGCGTCGTGATGTGCGTGGGTGGCCTCGGCGCGCTGGGCTACCTCGAGATCCTGGCCCGCGTGTCCTACGCGGACCTTGGCCCGTTCACCGCGAACGTGCTGGTCGGTTTCGCCTCGGCCATCATCGACAACATCCCGATCATGTTCGCGGTGCTCAGCATGGATCCTGTCATGTCGCACGGTGACTGGCTGCTGGTAACGCTCACCGCCGGGGTCGGCGGCTCGTTGTTGTCCATCGGCTCGGCGGCCGGTGTCGCCCTGATGGGGCAGGCCCGCGGCGTTTACACCTTCTTCAGCCACCTGAAGTGGGGCTGGGCGATCCTGCTGGGTTACGCGTTGAGCATCGCGACCCATGCCATCGTCAACCGCGACTTGTTCGCGATTACCGGCGGCACCTGACAGAATCCCGGCGCCAGCGCGAATTGGCGAGGCAATGGCGGCGCCCGGTCGGTTGCGCCTCATACTACGTGGTGAGCCTTTCCCACTGGAGACGAACATGACCCTGCGCCTGCTGCAATCCCCCGGCCTGACCACGCCGAAGGATACGGAACTGGATCTCGACGACACGGAAACGAACTTCATGTCGCTGATGAAGCTGCGTGGGGACCTGAGCGGCAAGGACTTCTTCTTCGCCTTTCCCGGCCAGGCCTGGGCCATGGTGCCCCAGGAGCGGAACCTGAAGTGCTTTCGCACGTTCGGCTTCGGCTCCGGGCGGCTCGAGAAGGTGGACGAGGGCTACCGGATCTACAGCCGCGAACTGCTCTTCTATCTCGACCCGGCCACCGGGGAGATCCTGCAGGAATGGAGCAATCCGTTTCTCGACGGACGCAAGGTGGAGGTGGTCCACATCCAGAACGACCCGGTCAACGGCGTCTTCGCACGCTCGGGTCCGGGACCGCTGGCGCCGCCCTACCCCTGGTCGGTCACGGCACGGTCCGACCAGTAGTTGTCGTAGGCGAAACTCGCGCCGGCGCGAGCGAGTTGCGGATCGTCGGCACGCAGCATGTTGATGACTCGCTGACGGGCAATATCCGTGGACGGGACTCCGGCAAGTCCGGCGGAGATCACCGGATTCCAGCGGGCGTAATGGGTCCAGCTCCTCACACTACCCGGCGGAAGATCAGCGAAGTATTGATCCCGCCGAATGCGAAGTTGTTGGACATGACGTACTCATGCGTCATTCGCCTGCCCTCGCCACGGATATAGTCGAGCGGTCCGCAACGCTCGTCCACGTTCTCCAGGTTGATCGTCGGGGCGTACCAGTCGTGGTTCATCATCTCGATGCTGAGCCAGGCCTCCAGTGCCCCGCAGGCACCGAGCGTGTGGCCGATGTAGCTCTTGAGCGAACTGATGGGTACCGGCCGGCCGAAGACAGCCGCTGTCGCATGCGTCTCGGCGATATCGCCATGCTCGGTCGCGGTGCCATGACCGTTCACATAGCCGACGGCGTCGGGAGAGATACTACACTCCATCTGGTTGCCTTGGCGGCGCACCGGAGGGGGGAGCGACCGCTGTGGCATCATAACCAACACAGGGGATGGCTGCCGCAGCCCGCGGTACAGCAGACCGGGAATGGCATGAGTCTCAACCGGGCGGAAGCCCAAGCCGACAACCACCGCGGAATCTCCGCGACTAGGCAGGCCGAACCCGCCGGGCGACTGCATGGCTCGCTCCTCGCGGAGCCTCTGGCCGGCGAGCGCGCGTTCTTCACGCTGCGCTTCGGCGCGGTGCGCGACCCAAGGCAGCCCCCGAACCAGGTGCAGATTCCTCTTGCCGTACTCGGCGCCGGGCCCGACTTCGAAGTCTGGACCGGCGCAGCCGTGACGCGGCTCAGCGCCTTCCCCGGCGGTGGCCTTGTTGCGAGCGCCAATCATCTCGGGCTGTATCGTACGGCCGTGGTGCCGCCGGACGGCGACGTCAGAACGCTGACGCGCGACATCTACCACGACTTACTGGCCCTCCAGCACGAACTAGGCTACCCGCACCTGGTGCGAATGTGGAACGTCGTCCCGGCCATCAATGCGGGCGAAGGCGACGGCGAGACCTATGTGCGATTCAATCTCGGACGCGCCTCTGCCTTCGATGCGCTCGAGGTCCCGGAGGTGCGCTATTCCGCCGCAACCTGCGTCGGTGGGGCGCCGGACACCCCGCTGACGGTACTTGCGCTTGCGAGCCGGGTCGAGCCGTTGTCGATCGAGAACCCGCGCCAAGTGAGCGCGTACCAGTATCCGCGCCGGTACGGGCCGCGCGCACCGAGCTTTGCCCGTGCGACGCTGCTGCCCGATGCCGGCGGTGGCACGTTGTTCATCTCAGGTACGGCGAGCATCGTGGGGCACGAGTCGCGCCATGACGACATCGGACCACAGCTCGCCGAGACCCTCACCAACATCGGCAGGCTGCGCGAGCAGGCGCTGGCCCTGCGGCCGGGCCTCGCGGCCGCATCCCGGCGCAGCTGGCGCGTCTACCTGCGCGATCCCGCGGACCTCGCTGCCGTGCAGGATATAGTGCACGATCAGCTCGGCGGTCCAGGCGAAGTGGTGTTCCTGCACGCCGACATCTGCCGTCGGGAGTTGAAGGTCGAGATCGAGGGCGTTTGTGAGATCGTCGCGACTGGTCCGGGCGACTGGATCTGACCGGCGCCATGCGTATCGCCTTCGTTTCGCCGAACCGCGAACACCTGCCGGATCCGGTGCTGCCGCTCGGCATCCTCTACATGATGAGTGCCGTAGGCAACGAGCACGAAAAGACGCTGATCGACCTGTGCTTCGAGGTTGAGCCGCTCGTCGTGCTGGCTGAGCAGCTCGCCGCGTTCCGACCTGAGCTCGTCGCTGTCAGCATGCGCAACGTGCAGAACGCCGACTATACCGACACGGGTTCCGTGCTCGACTGGTACGACGAGGTGCTGCGCACGATCCGCGCGGTGACGTCGTTGCCCGTGGTGATGGGCGGTGGCGGCTTCAGCGTGATCCCGGACGAACTCATGACGCGTTTCGCGCTCGACTACGGCATTACCGGTGAAGGCGAGCAGCCGTTCGCGCAACTGGTGGCTCGCCTTGCGGCGGGCTCGCGCGATACCGGCGGTATCCGCAACCTGCTGGGTGGCAGCGGAACGGCCCTGATTGGCGGTCTGCAGCGGCACGATTTCCTGAACCTGAACCAGAACGTGCGCCCGGCCCGGGAGTGGGCTGACCCGCGCTACTACGAGCATTCCGGCATCGCCTCGATACAGACCAAGCGCGGCTGCGCGATGAGCTGCGAGTACTGCACCTACCCGCTGATCGAGGGTCGCGCGATCCGCCAGCGCGTCGGCGAGCAAGTCACCGACGAATGGGAGGCGATGCTCGCGGCAAGCCCTGCGATCAGCCACGTATTCATCGTCGACTCGGTGTTCAACCTTCCGCCGCACCATGCGCGCGAGGTCTGCGAGTCACTGATCCGGCGCGGCAACCGTACACCATGGACCTGCTACCTGAACCCCGTGAAGTTCGACCAGGAGCTCGCTGATGTCATGGCACGCTCGGGCTGCGCCGGCGTCGAGATCGGTTCGGACTCGGGAACGGATGCAGGACTGCAGAAGCTCCGCAAGGGCTTCACGACGGAGAAAATCCGCGAGACCAGTCGGGTGTGCCGCCAGGCCGGCATCCGTGACTGCCACACGTTCATCCTCGGCACGCGAGGCGAGACCATCGCCGATGTAGAGCGTTCGCTCGATTTCATCGAGGCGCTCGACCCCTACAGCGCCATCCTGATGGCCTACAAGGACGATCGCGAGGCCGTCGACCCGGCACTTGCCGCGGAGTTGGGCGCCTTCCGCTCCCGCGTGCTGGAGGCCATCGAACAGCGTGCCAGGCCGCGCCAGCGCTGGGTCGTGCCCTCGCTCGGACTACGCTTCAACCACCGACTCTTCAACGCGCTGCGAAGGAGCGGCCTGCGTGGTCCATTGTGGCAGCACGGGTCGGCCGCCTAGAAATCGAAGCTCACGGAACGCCGGGTGATGCCACCTGACCAGCCGATACAGCAGCGTCGCTTCGGGCCCATGACCTCGACGACCGGACCGAACATGACGCGCGTCAACATCAGCCATGCCAGTGCGATTACAGCAACCCACACCGCGGCACGCCGCGGCCGGGCCTCGCGTAAGTAAGCCGTGAATGCCCAGGTGAACGCAGCGATGCAGGCCAGCGCGAGCGCCTCGGTCATGAGCCGCGGGGCCACGCGCAGGAAAATCGGGTGAAACCCGGCCACTGCGGCAATGGCGGCTGCCCAGCGGGTCCCGGCATAGGCTTCTACGGCGCGATAGGTGAACCACACCGCCAGTGCCATGAAAACTGCGTTCAGTGCACGGAGCGCCGCAGTTGGCAGAGCCGCCAGCACACCGGGCATCAGAGCCAGAGGATAGCCGGGACCATTCAGAACGGACGGAAAATCGTCTCCGGCGAAATCAGCCTGACCGAGATACCAGGCCTGCGCCAGGTAGCGTGGCTCCTCCCAGATGAGATCGCCCGACCCGAGTGCCGCCGCGAGCACGAGGTAGATCACGCCAGCCAGTAGCGCAAGCCACCACGCCGCAGCGCTAACCTACCCTTGAACTTCCGATGGCGGTGATTCGGGATGGTGGCGAACGGACATCGGCTGGACCGCTGCGACCGGTAGCTCAGTTGCGCGGTTCGCGTTCGGTACGCCCGGCTCCCAGCCGGTGCTGTTCGCGAATCTGCTGGCGCCACAGGTCGATCTGCTCGTCGTGGTACTTCGACACCGTATCGAGTATCAGGCCCACAGCGAAGCTGATGGTGGCCAGGATGCCGAGGCCCGCCGCGAGAATCGCGCGCGGCACCTGGTTGACGAGCCCGGTGCGGTAGAACTCCAGCACCGGTCCGCTACCCGCCACCAGCGAAACCACCGCGAACAGCGCCGCCACGGCCGAGAAAAACACCAGCGGCTTGTAGTCCTTGAACAGCAGGAACAGGCACTTGAGGATGACGTAGCCGTCACCCCAGGTATCGAGCTTGGAATGGCTGCCTTTCGGCCGCTCGCGGTAAGGCACCGGCGACTCGATCACCGTGAAGCGCTTGGCGAGCGCCTGCAGGGTCAGCTCGGTTTCCACCTCGAAACCCTCAGCTCGCAGCCGCACCAGCTTTACCAGGTCGCGCGACAGCACGCGGTACCCGGACAGGATGTCGGTCACCGTCGCACGGAACAGCCGGGAGACCAGGTTGCTTACCAGCCGGTTGCCAAAGTGATGGAACACCCGGAACGAGCCCGGCGCATGCTGCTCGAGCCGGGTTGCGACCAGCATGTCCGCGCCAGCGCTGACCAGGCGCTCGATGAGCGCCGGCGCCGCCGCCGCATCGTAGGTGCCATCGCCGTCGGCCATGACATAGATGTCGGCGTCGAGGACGTTGCTCATGTGGCGCACCACGTTGCCCTTGCCCTTGAGCGCGGAATGGATGACTTCCGCACCCGCGGCGCGGGCCCGTGCGGCCGTGGCGTCGGTGGAGGCGTTGTCGAACACGTAGATCCGGGCGCCGGGCAGGGCACGGGCGAAATCCGTGACGACGCCGGCCACCGTGATCTCCTCGTTGAAGCAGGGTATGACGACGCAGATTTGCGGCGATGTCACGGGTTTGTCCAAATCCTGCCTCGGCTGGTACCTGGAGGATTCTGTGCGAGGCATGGGCAGGGGTCAAATCTGCAGGGAAGAATCGCGGATCTCGCCCGGCATCGTTGTATCGTCTTCTCCGGCCACACGCCCGACAACACGTGGACGTTCGCCTCGAAGCCGGCGCAGGTGGCCGTAAGCCCGGTGCTGCGCACCAACCAGTTCGATGCCGCGCTGGGCGCCTGCCTGGAGGGCATCGGCTGCGGGCAGCATGCGGATTGCTCATGCGCGGTACTGTGATTCGTTCAGCCGGCGGGCGGGTCGGTCGCCGCAGTCGCCCCCGACGGCAACCAGCCGGAAGCCTCCAGATAGCTGGCGATGGCCGCGGCGATCGTGGCGTAACCGCGCGGCGTACAGTGGGGGTCGCGCGCCCAGTACAGCGGGGCGGGGTCGGCTGCGGCAGCCGCGCGCATCGCCGGCAGCAGGTCGAGAAAGGCGATTCCCTGGCGCGCCGCCCAGTTTCCCAGCCGGCGACCGGGGTAAGCCCTGCGCTCGTCCCAGGGCGGCAAATCGGGGATGTTCACCACCAGCAGTCGCGCACCGAGTTCACTGGCGATGGCTGCCATGCGCTCGAATTCCTCTTCCACCTGCCGCCAATGCGCCTCGTAGGGACCGTCGTCGCTGTATACCGCAGCAAAGTCACCACAGCGACGGAAAATGTTGGCGCTGCTCCAGGCCCGCAGCAGGATGCGTGCGGCGTGCGAATGGCGGTACAAGGCCAGGCCCACCGGTCCGAAATTCGCGGAGGGCTGGTTGACCAGCGCGCCGTCGGCACCCACGCCCACGGCATCGAGCCCGAGGCAGGTGTCGAGCACGTCGTTCGGTATGAACCCGACGATCACGAGGTCCGGGCGCAGTTCGCGACCGAGGGTGTCGAGCAACATCCGCTCCGGCTCCGGGAAAAACCGCGCTACCCCGGCCTTGACGACCTCGATGCGCGCCGCCGGCTGGCTTTCCGCGAGCAGCAGTTCCAGCCGCCGGAGATAAGTCTCTTCGAAATCCGCACCCCAGCCGTAGGTGTAGCTGTCGCCAAGGCCGAGGATGCGGTAGCTGCCAGCGGGCTTGGCAAGCGGGTGTTCGCGATCGCGGAATCCCCAGCGGTTGTGCTGCAGGTCGAAGCGAAACTCCCCGGTCGGCGCCAGCCCTTGCACCTGGCTGCCAGGCGTCGGGCCCCAGACGAGATGGGGCGCCGTGCTATACGGGATCCAGGCATCGGGCAGAGGTGGCGCGAGTCCGAGCCCGCGCACGCCAGCCTCGGTCGCTAGTGCCACTACGACCAGGACTACGATGAAATACGCAGCCTTGCCCACCCGGTCACCTCCCTGCCCCGCATTCTAGTGAGCCGCCACCCCGGGGCCCGCTTGCCTCGCGCTCGCCGTCGGTCTGATCGTCACGCTTCAGCAAGTTCGGGCGCGACGGCAGCGCCATGGCCGATGGGCGCGCCGTGCGGCGCTCAGTACGGTCGGCTCAAGTACTTCCCGACCGGCTTGCCGATTACCTTGCCGCCGTCGTAGATCCGCTGCCCGCGCAGGAACGTGGTCTTCACCGCGCCCGAGAGTTCCATGCCCTCGAACGGCGTGTAGCCCTGCTGTGACTCGGACTCCGCGGCGCGCACCGTCCAGGTCTCGCCCGGGTCGAACAGCACGACGTCGGCGTCGAGGCCCACTTCGATGTCGCCCTTGCTGGCGAGGCCGAAGCGGCGCGCGGCGTTGTAGCTGGTGAGCTTCGCCATCTGGTTGTAGGAGAGGCCGCGCTTCCTGCCCTCGCTCACCAGTGCGGCGAGCAGGTACTCGGTGCCGCCGAAGCCCGACTTGGCGAGCCAGATGTCCTTCGGCTTCTTCGCGTCGACCTTCATCTCGTGCTTGCAGCAGGCGTGGTCGCTGCAGACCCAGTCGATGTTGCCGGCAATGAGCTCGTCCCAGAGGAACTCCACGTCCGAGCGCGGCCGGATCGGCGGGTTCACCTTGGCCAGCGGGCCGCAGGGCGAGTCGGTGTCGAGCATCAGGTGGCCGATGGTGACCTCGCGGCGGAAGTTGATGTGCGGGAACACGGCCGCCATCTGCAACGCCGCCACCACCGCCTTGCGCGAGGTGAGGTGCAGCAGGTTGATGTTCGGCAGGTCGGTTTCGTTGGCTAGGTAGGAGGCGATGAAGATCGCGAGGCCCTCGGAATGCGGCGGGCGACCGGCGCTGTAGGCGGCGAGGCCCTTCAGCTTGCCTTCGTCTTCCACCATCTTGGTGTAGGCCGACATGATCTCGGCTGTCTCGCAGTGGAGCGACAGAGAGATGTCGGCGGCCTTCTCCGGGTACTTCTCCATCGCCTTGCGGATGCCGCGCATCACGAACTCGAAGTGCGCGATGTCGTATTTCTCGTCCTTGCCGATCATCAGGAACTCGGCCTGGTTCTGCGACCGGCCGTGCAGGCCGTGGCCGCCGTAGAACATGTAGATCTTGAAGGAGGTGACGCCGTGGTCGTTCACCAGCATCGGGATCTCGCGGATGTGCTGGCGGCTCATCGGCGCGAGGTGGTAGCAGTAGTCGACGTGGAAGCGGCCCTTCGAGATGTCGAGCACTTCGGGATAGAAGGTCCGGTACGGACCGCCCTTGTTCAGGTAATAGCCGCCCGTGCGGATGTAGTTCAGGCTCGAAGTCACGCCGCCCTGGGCCGCCGCGCGGCTCTCGGTGATCGCGTCCTCGGCCAGCGGCGAGTAGATGCCCGTGTGCATGTGCGGGTCGACCAGGCCCGGGAAGGCGAGCCGCCCCTTGCCGTCGAAGACTTCCTGCGCACTGGCGGCGGCGATACCCGGGGCGACTTTGGCGAACCTGCCGTCCCTGATGGCGATGTCGGCGTCGTCGACGAAGGCCGCATTCGGCCGGACGACGCGCACGTTCCTGATCAGGAGATCGAATTCCTTCTTCGCTGCCATGTTGTCCTCGGGGGCGCTATTGGGGGCGATCCGGCCGGATGATCGGGTCGTTAGGCGGCCTGGAGCGGCGCACAGGATAACCGAAAGGGTGTCTGCAGGTAGGGATAGTCCTTGCCCACCTGCATGTGGCTGGCGCCGTTTTTGACGCAGAGCTCGCCGATGCGGTACTTGATCTCGTGGACCAACGCCCTGCCTTCCGGGTTGGCGGGGTGCTCGAGCACCTTCGACAGCAGGGCAGCCTCGACGGCGCTCGCCAATTCCATGCGCGTGAGCGCCGTCTTCTGCTGGCGCGGATCGAGCCAAAAGTTCTGGCTGACGACGTTGAGCCTTGCTACTTCCATCAGCGCCCGGAGCGCGCGCTCCCCGGCGGGGAAGCCGAAGGACGCCGCCGCAAAGCCCTCCGGGTGACGGATGAGCCGCAACGTCATGTGCGCGAGCCAGGTCCCCGATCCACAGGGACGGCTTGCTATGATTGCGGTCCATTTTGTCGCACCGGGCGGATTGGCAGAGCCGTAATCATGGATGAGCCAACCATCAGGACATTCTGGAATAGCCACCCATGCGGAGAATCCTTCCTCGGTGGCGCAGAGAGTTATCGGCAGGACTACGAAGCTTTCTTCAACGAATACGATCAGTCCAGGTACAGCACGGAAGCACACATACTGGACTGCCTCGACCAGATCGACTTCCGGGCAAGCGTGTACTGGAAATCGGACTTGGCCAGGGCGCAGACGCCGAGCAGCTCATCAAGCGAGGCGCGATCTGGTCCGGTCTGGATCTAACCCAGGAATCCGTCGAACGCGTACGAACACGCTTCGCTCTTCGCAATCTCCCGTAAGAAGAACTCAGACAAGGAAGTGTCCTGGAGATTCCATACCCGGACGGTCACTTCGACATCGTCTTCAGTCACGGAGTCCTGCACCACGTTCCGGAAATCCTTCGTGCGCAACGTGAAATTCGTCGTGTACTGAAGCCGGTGGGCGAACTGATTGCAATGCTCTACGCTCGATACTCGCTCAATTACCTTCTGTCCATTGCGGTAGTACGTCGACTGGGACTGCTTGCCCTGTATCTGTCCGGAAGCAAGCTTGACGGGATGTACGGTCAGCACGTCGAGAATGCCAGGCGGGCAGGCTTATGGAGGTATCTGGGACTGGATACCTTCATTCATGCAAACACGGACGGCCCGCTGAACCCCTACTCAAAGGTTTATGACCTGAAAGCCGTTCGACGCGACTTCCCTGACTTTCAGATCAAACGATCGTACAAGCGGTTCATGCACGCCCCGCCACTCCGAGTCTCGAATCTGCCGCTTGAGACACTCCTCGGATGGCATCTATGGGTGCATCTCACACCAGGCTCGCCTGTACCTGGTTGAGGCCGCACGGAGCTGGAACCACCCAGCCCGCGTCCCCGACGGGACCCGCAGGAGGCACTCCGCATGCACCACGAACCTCGTCGCAGGCCGGCGGTCTCGATGCCCTCGGCCCCAATGATCTCGGTGCGCCCTCCCCGCCGGTGGCGCGGTCGTTCCCACCGCACCCCTGATCCGGGCGCTTCGCCTTCCTCAACCGAGATCCAGCCCCCCTGAGCCGGTGGGCCGCGCCGCAATTGCCAAACCGCCGCTACTGCGTCCTTGACACCGGGGGGGTGCCATGCTGACCTTCCGCCCCGCATGTGTGGAATCGCCGGCTACGTCTGCTCCGCGACCCTGGCCGGCTTACCGGACGGGCCTGCCATGGTGTCGGTGCTACACCACCGCGGCCCGGATGCCGCGGGTGGCCACGCGGCCAGGGTGGCCGGTCGCCAGGTCTTCCTAGGACACGCCCGGCTCTCCATCATCGACCTCTCCGCCGCGGGCAACCAGCCCATGTTCACCGCCGGCGGCCAGGTGGCGCTGGTCTTCAATGGCGAGGTCTACAACTTCCAGCAACTCCGGGAGCGTTTCCTCCGGGATACCCCCATGGCCTCCCGCACCGACACGGAGGTGGTGCTGAAGCTGTACGAGCAGCGGGGCATCGACAGCCTGCGGGAACTCAATGGAGATTTCGCGCTGGCCTTGCTGGACCAGAGAAGCCGCCGCCTCTACCTGGTGCGGGACCGGATTGGCGTCAAGCCCCTCTACTACAGCATCACGCCGGACCGGCTGCTCTTCGGGTCCGAGGTCAAGGCGCTGGTGGCCGGCGGCCTGCGGCCGGAACTGGACACCGAGGGCCTGCAGCGCTACTTCGTCTTCAAGTACACGCCGGGCACTGACACCCTGTTCCAAGGGGTGCGGCGGGTGCCGCCGGGGCATTACCTGGAACTGGACCTGGATACTGGCCGGCACCAGTTGCACCAGTGGTGGGTACCCGGCTTCCGGGGCGCTGCGCCGGGCAGCTACGCGGAGGCCAGGGCCGAGTTGCGGGAGCTGGTGGCGGATGCCACACGGTTGCGGCTCATCGCCGACGTGCCGGTGGGCACTTTCCTCTCTGGCGGACTGGATTCATCCATCATCGCCAGTTTCCTCCGTGGCAATAACCGCATCACCCACTACTGCGCCAGCCAGGACGCAGCGGATGTGGCGAAGGAAGGGACCGTATCCGATTTCCACCATGCCCGGCGGCTGGCAGACGACTGGGGCCTGCGCCTGCTGCCCGTGGATATCGGTGCCGGCAACCTTACCCTGCCGCAGATCGAGACCACGGTGCGCCATGCTGACGATCTCATTGCCGACGCGGCGCAGATCCCGTCCTGGCTCATCACCCGGGGTGCCGCCGCCACGTCCCGCGTCTTCCTCAGCGGGATGGGGGCCGACGAGATCTTCCTGGGCTATGCCGGGCACCAGCTGGCACTGCTGTGGTCCTGGATAGAACGCATGCCACGGCCGCTGCTCCGCGCCCTGGCGGGGATCGACCAGGGCAGGGGCAGCCTGAAGGCTTTCCGGCGCTACCTGTACCGGCTGGGAAAGTACGGCCAGTACCCCGCCTACCGGTACGCGATTTTCAGCATCGTGGGGGATTTCGAGAACTCCGCCAGCGTGGTGGCCGGTGACCGCGAGGCCCTTGCGGATTTCCTCGCCGGTTACTTCCCGGAGGGGGCTGATCCCTTCGAGTCCTACAAGCGTTTCGAGTACGAGAACTTCCTGCAGAAGAACCTGGCCTACATGGACGCCATGTCCATGGCCAACTCGGTGGAGGTGCGGGTGCCCTTCCTGGACCACCGCATCCTGGACTTCGCCTGGTCCCTGCCGCGGCACTGGAAGCTGGGGCCGCTGGGCCAGGCGAAGAAGATCCTGGTGGACAGCTTCGCCGCGGACCTGCCGGACTACATCCTGCGCCGGCGCAAGGCCGGCTTCGGCATGCCCATCCGCAGCATCTTCCAGGACCCGGCCGCGGTCTGGCGCCTGCTGGACGTGGAGCGCCTGGCCAGCGTGGCGGCCTTCGACGCCGGCCACATCCGCCGATTGGTGGACAGCCACGAGGCAGGGAGGGAGGACAACTCCTCCATCATCTACGCGCTGGTGTCGTTCCAGGCCTGGCACCAGGTGCACTTCGGAGCCTGAGCCGGGGCTCGCCGGGGCGGCCCCGTTGACCCCGGAGCAATAGAAGAGCGAAATCTGAGGGTGCCAGGTCGGGGACTTCGGGGATTTCCCAAATCCCCGAAATCCCCGACCTGGCACCCTCAAAGCCCCAGGGCGCCGGGGTTCATCAGGCGGTGGGGGTCGAGCAGTTGCTTGAGGTCGCGGATCAGGGCCGCGGACTCGGGCTTGCGGGTCGCGAGATAGGGGTAGTCCTTGCCGACCTGCAGGTGGCTCGCGCCATTGCGCACGCACAACTCGCCGATGCGATCCTTGAGTTCGTGGACGAGAGCCCTGCCCTGCGGGTGCGCCGGGTGCTCCGGCACGTTCGGCAGCAGGGCCGCGGGATAGACACGGCGGTGGTAGATGCTGCGCTCGTCCTCCCAGAGGAAGGTCGGCTCGTAGATGAAGGCGTTCGTGCTGAAGAACATCAGCATGCGCGTCAGCTGCACCCGATGGCGCTGCATGCGCTCGCGGTACTCGCCGAGCAGCGCCTCGAAGTCGGCGTGGTGCTGCAACACCTTCGAGAACGGCAACACCCCGTGCGTGGGCTTCCACCGCTCGCCCTTCGGGCCGAGTATCGGCGTCAGCTCCATGAACGGATTGGCGTTGAAATAGGTCGGGATCGTGTTCGCCACTTCGGCGCCGTGACGTCGCGCGGCGCTGCGCACGAGCGCGAGCTTCTGCCGCGCCTCGACAGCCGTGGCGCCTTCGGTGCTGAAGTGCGCCGAGTACACCGCGTTCTTCAGGAAATTCCGGCCGGCGAGCCCCATGCGCATCACCTGCAGCGCGCCGTCGACGGGGTTGCGTGCCGAACGGAACACCGACAGCGCCGCTTCGATGGAACTCGCCGACTCCATGCGCGTCAGCGCGGTCTTCTGCTGGCGGGGATCGAGGCCGAAGTTCTGGCTCACGACATTCAGCCGGGCGATTTCCATCATCGCGTTCAGCGCGCTCACGCCGTCCGGGAATCCGAACGAGCAGGCCGCGAAGCCCTCGGGCCGCGGGATGAGCCGCAAGGTCATGCGCGCCTTGATGCCGAGCGCGCCGGCATCCCCGACGAACAAGCCGGTCAGGTCCGGCCCGTAGTAGCGGAAGAACGGCAGGCTGCCGGTGCCGCCACCCGACCCGGTCGACACCATCTCGCCGCTGGCGAGGATCACGTCCATGCCGAGCAGCGATTCAGCCGACACGCCGTAGGTGCCGGAACCGTAGTTCACCGCGTAGTGCGACATGCCGCCGCCCACCGTTGCCACGAGCCCCGAGAACGGTCCCCACATCGGCGCGCGCAGGCCCCGCGCGGCCAGCGCCTCGTTCAGCGCCGCCCAGGTCACGCCCGGTTCCACGGTGACGAACATGTCGTCGGCGTGGATGTCGATCCGCGTGAGCCGCGACATGTCGAAGCAGACGGTGCCGGGCAGGATCGGCAGGTAGGCGTCGGTGTAGGACGCCCCGCCGCCACGCACGACCATCGGCGCGCGACGGGCGACGCAGCAGCGAACGGCGGCCTGCAGTTCCGCCACCGTGGCGGGCTGCACGACCACGGCCGCCAGCTCGTCGGCCTCGCGGAAGACGTCGGTGGAGTAGAACCGGCGCGACTCGATGTCGGCGAGAACGTGCGCAGCACCCACATCCGCGGTCAGCGCGGTGACGAGGGCGGCGGTCTGGCTGTCGTGCATGGTCGGTCCTGGCTTGTTCATCGGGGCGGCTGACCGCGGACGCCCGCATCAGCCGAAGAGCGCATGATAGGCGTTCTCGACGACCCGGCCGGCACCTCCGCCACATGCTGACGGATGAACTCCGACACCGCCGCGACATCCGTATAGATGCCGATGCCGCCGCCGTCGGCGCAGAGGTCGCCGACAACCCGGCTGGCGACACCCGCCAGCAGCCAGCCGCCGTCCGCGCCACGCAGGAGCAGCGGCCCGCCGCTGTCGCCGCCGCAGGGTCCGGACGCAGCGTCCCGATAGGCGAAGCGTGATTCTTCGCGGAGGAGATCCCGCAACTCGATGTCCGACACCACGAGCCGCTGGCTGAATCCCTGCGCGCTGGCGCGCCGACCCCAGCCGAGGATCAGCGCCGGCGCAGCCTCGCGGACCAGCGACGTCGTGCCGGCGATCCTGACGACCGGAGCGGATGCTGCTTCTTCGAGGCGCAGCAGCCCGACATCGAAAGCGCCCGAGCGCGGATCGTAAAGGGGATGCGGGTATGCGCCCGCAACGCGGCGTACAGCCGCGCGGCCACGATCGGCATGGCCGATCCTGACGCTGCTGCCGGGAGCGGTGCAGTGTGCCGCAGTCAGCACCCAGCGCGGAGCGATCAGCATCGCCGAGCAGACGTTGTCGGGACCGTTCTCGAGGGCCACGGCCCAGCCGAACTCGGCGTCGAAACGCTCGTCGCTGACGGGGGTGCCGTTGACGATCGCAACGGCGACTGGTGCCGCTGCGGACGCAAGCAGGAACAGCAGGACGACTCGGACGGCACTTTGCGACGGCATCCCGCTAATATAGCCGCATCCGCCCGCTCCGCAGCTGCACGGTATCCGCCCGCTTGACCCCCAGTGAGTCACTGACCGCCCGCGCCCTGCGCAGCATACTGTGGATACTCTCCAGCATGGGCGTGGTCGCCCTGCTGCGGCTCGTGAACCTGATGATCCTCGCCCGCCTGCTGGGTCCGGGCACCTTCGGGCTCATGTCGGCGGCGCTGGTCGTCGTCGGCCTGTCGTACGTGGTCTCGGACATGGGTGTCGGCTACGCCCTGATCCAGCGCAAGTCGGTCGGGGAACGCGAAATCCGCACGGGCATGTCGGTGTCGCTGTGCACCGGATTCGTCCTGTATGGCCTGGTCTGGCTGGTCAGCGAACCGGTGGGCGAGTTCTTCAACCAGGAGCGGTTGCCGCTGGTACTGAAAGTGCTGGGCCTGGTGTTCCCGCTGCGCTCGATCTCGGTGCCCGCCGACGCGATGCTGCAGCGCGAGCTCGCCTTCGGCGTCGTCGCCCGCATCGACATCATCGCCTTCGTGGTCGGCTATTTCAGCGTCAGCGTCGCGCTCGCGCTGATCGGCTTCGAAATCTGGGCTCTCGGCGGCGGCTTCCTCGGCGAGGCGCTGGTGCGGACGATCCTGATCGTCTGGAAATCGCCCCACCCGCTGCGCCCCGGATTCGACCGCGTGGCGCTGCGCGAGCTCCTGCATTTCGGCACCGGCGTGTCGCTCACGCGCATCGCGAATTTCGTGGCCCTGCAGGCGGACAAGATCATCGTCGGCCGCACGCTCGGAACGCTGGTCCTCGGCTCCTATGAGCGCGCCTACCAGCTCATCGTCATGCCGGCCAATCTGCTCGGGCAGGTGGTCGGGCGGGTGCTGTACCCGGTGTTGTCGCAGGTACAGGACAACGCCGCTGCGCTGCGCAATGGCTACCGTCGCAGCCTGGCGATCACCGCGCTGGTGACGCTGCCGATGTCCTTCGTGATCGTGATGCTCGACCGCGAGCTCGTGCGCTTCATTCTGGGCGAGGGCTGGGATGATGCCGTGCCGGCCTTCCAGATCCTCGGTGCCGTGCTGCTGTTTCGCGCGAGCTACAAGATCAGCGGCGAACTGGTCCGGGCCTGCGGCGCGATCTACCGCGAAGCGTGGCGGCAGGTGGCCTATGCGCTGGCGGTGCTCACGGCAGGGCTCATAGGCAGCCGCTGGGGACTCGCCGGCGTGTCGACGGGCGTCGCGATCGCGATTTTCTTCAACTTCCTGCTGATGACCGACCTCGGGTGCCGGCTGACGAATCTGAGCTGGGCGGAGGTGCTCGTGGCGCATGTCCCGGCCGCGCGTCTGACCGTCATCGTCGGGGCTGCCTGCCTCGCCGGGGAGCAGCTGTCGCACCGGCTCGACATTGGTGACATCCCGACCGTGCTGGTGGCCCTGGCCTGCGCCGGCAGCGCCGCCGCGGCCATCATCCTGCGCTGGCCCGGGATGCTGGGACCGGACGGCCAGTGGCTCATCGGGGCCATCCGCGGCCATGCGCCCGCGCCTCTGGCGAGGCTGTTTGCGCGACCCGCGGGCGAACCGTGACCGGTCGCTCAGATATCATGCGGGTTTGCTGACAGAATCTGACCGACCTGGAACCTGGGCCCCTGCGCGGTTCAGCCCGGGTAATCACCGACACGAGCACGACAGCGCACATGGCCCAAGCCGCGAGCGAAACCCTGCGTCACGAGTCAGCCCCTCGGGCCAGGCCGATCCGCGACGGGATCGGCCGGACGCTGATCGTGATCTTCCTGATAAAGCCGATCATCGACCTGTTTCCCCAGAACGCGATCTGGATGGGCCCGATCCGGCTGTCGCCGACGACGGTCTTCGGCGTGCTGGTGTTCTTCTTGCTGGCGCAATTCCTTTTCGGGCGCGGGCGGCACGTACCGCCCTACGGCCGCGTGTTCGAAGGGTTCATCCTCCTCAACGCGGTATCGCTCGCGAGCAGCGTGGCGACCGGCGTCTTCGAGTCGATGCCGTCGACCGTCGCCTGGGTTTTCAAGATCCTCGACGCCTACGTGGTGTTCAGCTGCGCCTACCTGGCCGCCCAGCGCTACCAGTACACGGAGATGACCCCCTTCCTCACGGCGATCATGTTCGGCTCGGCCATCGTCGTGGTGCTCAACGTCCTTGCCATCCAGTTCGACATGACCGGCCTGCGGCCGGCGAACGAGGAGTTCGACGCCTACGCCAGGGGTCGGGAGCGCGGCCTGTACTACGACCCCGGCGTGCTTGCCAACGTCGCCCTGTACAGCCTGATCACGACGGTCTTCCGCTACCACCTGGTCCGCAGCGGCAAGGGATGGTGGCTGCTGTTCGCCATCGTCATCGTGATCTGCGACCTGTACCTCCTGGTCGCGTCGCAGTCGCGCGTGGCCGTAATCCTGACTGCTGTCTCTGGGGTCGTCTACCTGTCGTTCTTCCAGCAGAAGTGGGGCAAGCTGCTCGCCCCCGTCATTGCGGCTGTCGTGTTCGCGACCATGTTGTCGGCCATGCAGGACGACGTCGGCGAGATGTTCAACCGGTTCGACAGCGACGTCGAAGCCCTGCAATCCGCCGAGGGCATGCGCTTCGGCGGCGTCGGCGTGACGAGCTCAGGCGAGGTGTCGTTCGGCGACTTGGAGGCGCTCGGCAACAACCGCGGCATGAAGTGGGCCGAGGCCCTGACCGACATCCTCCGGCGGCCGTTCCACGAAATGCTCATCGGCAACTATTCGTTCTCCGTGGGCGGGCACTCCGACTACATCGATGTGATCTCGCGCAACGGCTTCATCGGGTTCGCCTTGTTCGTGACGCTGATGGTCGGCATCACCAGGCGCACCTGGACGCTCGCGCGCACCGCAGTCGCGGGGCGCGAGCGGGTACTGCACTACCTCGCCTTCATCCTGGCGCTCTGCTTTGCGCTGTATGCCATTCCGTTCCGTCCGCTCGGCTATACGACGACTGCCTGGTACATGTGGGCGATGGTCGGCTTCTCCTTCGCCTGGGAAGCGCGCCGCGTGCGCATGGTGCCGGGCCGCCCTGCGGCGCCGGCCGCCGCATCCGGGCAGCCCGAAAAACCGGTGGATGCCGCGGAGCCGGAGTACCGGGGTTCGCCGCCCGTCACTCGCCGCTGAGGTAGATCAAGAGGTCGCGACGCTCCGCGTCCGTACCGAGGAACGGCGGCATGCCGCCGGGCGGCCGCAGCAGCCAGGCACCTCCGCCGGCCAGCGCCACGACGACCGCCGCGAGCAGGAACGACGCCCGCCGCCGGATCGGCCGACATGCGGCAGGTGCCCATGTGATGGTCGAGGTAGACCTCACCCTGGGGCTCGCGTACCGGCGCGCCGAGCCGCTCAGCGATGCGGTCGACCGCCACCCTGGCGAAAGTATGGAAGTGGCGGAATCCGGCGAGCGGGCCTGGCGGACGGAAGCGGCCGCACATCGAGCGCAACTGCTCGCGCGCCTCGGCGGAGCTGTCGCGCACGGCCACGATGCCCACGCCGTCGTCGCCGAGTATCTGCGTACTCCAGCCGTACAGGACCTGCGGGAAATGGGCATCGCAATACCAGGCAAGGTCGATCTCCGTGAGCACGAAGTGGCCGTGGTGCTGGAGCAGGTCGGCCTGCTGCAGGTAGCGACAGGAGCGCGCAAGGCGGTGCGCGCAGTCTGCCAGCCGGCGCGGATCCATGGCCGTTTCTGCGCGCAGCAGAACGAGCGTGTCGAGGTCACTGTACCCGGTGCAGTCGCCGGTCGAGTGACTGCCGTGCACCCACGCGGCCCGCAGGTCCTGCGCGCACTGCGCCTGCAGAAAGCCCTACAGTGCCCGGACGACGTCGGAGCCACCGTCCAGGCGGCGCAGCAGCTCCAGGGGTATCGAGGCCTGCAGTCCCGACCGGAACCCGGTGCGACGGGCAAGCGCCGCGTATCCCTCTGCAATGACGCGCGCGCCCTCTTCGATCGTGATCGCGCCTTGCACCGGCCTGCCCGACCCGCTGGCTGCAGCGATGGCAGCGAGCCGCGGAACCCACCGGGGATGACAGCGTGACCGCGCCCGGCCACGCCAGCCGGCCAATGGACTGGCCATGCCACCGCTCGCGAGCGCACGCAGCGCGTCCTGCAGCCAGGTCTGCAGCGGCGCGTCTTGCGCAGGCGCTGGATCCGGCCCGCTTTCTGGCGTTTTCATCGGCACAATGGTAGTTTCCGGCGCTGCGCAGTCAATGCCACGTCCGGGCGCCTGACCATGAGCCGCACACTGCTCCGCGACTCCACGATCTACGGCATAGGCACCCTGCTCACCCAGTCCCTCGGCTTCCTGCTCATACCGCTGTACACGCGCTTCCTGGACGTCAGCGACTACGGCGCCCTGTCGCTGCTCAACGCGACATTGCAGGTGGTTTCCTTCGTCACCTTGCTTGGCATAAGCAGCGCGGCGATGCGGTTCTACTTCGAACCGGAATCCACGGAAGCCGGGCAACGCGCGGTCTACGGCACCGCGACACTGATGCTCCTGGTGTTTCCGGCCGCGGTCCTTGCGGTGCTCGGTCCGCTCGCATGGTTCCTCTATTCGCGTTACCTGCCGGCCGTGCCGTTCACGCCGCTGGTGCTGACGATCCTGGCCATCGGGCTGTTCTCGCCGTTCCTGAAGCTGGTCACCGGCTACCTGCGCGTACGTCGCATGGTCGGGCAGTTCGTGCTGTTCAATCTGGCCTTCTTCCTCACCCAGACCGGCGCCGTCATCGCCGCAGTCGCCTGGCTCGGCCTCGGCCTGCGCGGCCAGGTCACCGCACAGCTCGCGGCGAACGCGCTGTTTGCCGCCATCGCCGTCATCATCCTGGTGCGGGTCGCTCCGCCGCGCTATTCGACGTCGCTGGCCCGGCGCATGCTGGCGTTCGGCGTGCCGCTGGTTCCTTTCTTCGTCTTCAGCTGGGTCTATACATCGGCCGGGCGTTTCTTCCTCGAGCGCTACGACAGCCTCGACGCCGTGGGAATCCTCGCGCTGGCCTCGCAGTTCGCCGGGGTGATGCAGCTGGCCGCCGTGGCCTTCGACAACGCAATGATGCCGCATTTCCTCTCGCGGGCGTCGCAGCCCGGCGGTGCCGGGGAGCTCGGAGTTGTCGTCAACCGCTACCTCGGTGCGCTGGGCGTCATGGGACTTGCCGTGATCGCGCTCGCGGCGCCGCTGATCACGCTGGTTGCCGCCCGGCCGTACCACGAGGCGGCGACGTACGTTGCCCCGCTGACGCTGGCGGCCTGGCTGGCCGTGGCCAACCAGCCCTTCGTCTGGAGCCTGAATCACGCGAAACGGACGGGCCTGCTGTCCACCATCACGGCGATATCCACCGTGGTCCTGCTGGCCCTGCTCTGGTTTCTGCTGGGCCCGATGAGCGCGGGAATACCCGGCATCGCGGCAGCCATGACGGGCGCCGGCCTGCTCACGCTGCTGCTCGGCGCCGTGCTGGCGCGGCGGCACCTGGCCATACAGCTGCGCGGCGCGCGCCTGGCGGGCATCGTCGTCACGCTGCTCAGCACGGGCCTGCTGCTGGCCACGCGCGCGACGCCGGAACTCGCGGCCGGACCAATTGCCTCGCAGCTGGCGATCGTTGCCGTGGCCGCTGCGGCCATCGCCTGGCTGGCGGAATTGCGGCCGGGCTTCAGCGGACGAGCGGGACCAGGCGCTCCGCGGTCTTGAGGTGCCCGCTCGCGCGCCAGTGCGAGTCACGGTTGTAGTAATCCTCGCGCTGCAGGTAGTCGCAGCCGTCGAGCAGTCCTGCGCCCATGTCCGCGACTTCTCCCGGCGAGAACGGGAACGTGCTGTCCATCTGCTTGCGATCAGGGATGATGACGATCACCGGCAACGCACCATCGCTGCGTATCTCGGCCACCAGCTGCCGCAGCAGCGCCTTCGTCAGGTCGAGGCCCTTGGGGCTGGTGTCGTTGAATTTCTCCAGGCCCTGCTCCTTCAGCAAGGCGTTCTGCACCAGGCTCGACAGGCGGTTGCGGATCAGGTTCCAGGCCTGGGAGTGCTCGAACAGCCAGCGTATCGGCGGAAACAGGCAGAGGATCTCGCGGGTGCGCACGTCCGGCAGGAACTCCGCCGCACGGGCTGCAGCCTGCCCTCGCCGTCCAGCCGGAACAGGTTCGACACGGCATTGTTGCCGATGTCGTTCTCGAAATAGAACAGCAGCACGACGTCGGACCCGTATGCCCGGCTGCGCGCCCGATAGGTCACGAGTTCCTCGGCCTGGCCGAAACCGGACACGGCCTGGTTGAGGACCTCCCAGGCGTCGCCACCGCCAGCCGCTTCGTTCAGCATCTGCTCCAGCGGCGCGTGCCATCCGGCTTGCGGACCGCGTACTTCTTCTTCCCGCGCATGCTGGCGGAGTTGGTATTGATCGCGACTTCGTAGTCGCCCGGCACGTAGTGCACGGTAGAGATACCGGGCTAATTGGCGCGTACGCCGTAGCCCCCGTCATGCACATAGCGGGGCTGGACGGGCTCGTCGAAAAAGAGCGTGACGAGCCCTTCGACCAGCAGCAGCGTCAGGGCAAGCCCCACCACGATGCTTACCGTCTTGAGCAGCCACTGCCTGGACCGGGTCGATGGTTCCATCTAGCCCTCCGCTGACATCGTCCGGCCGGTCAGTTTGCCCTGTGCTCGTCGATGTCGGCATCATAGCGACGGCCTGCAGCCGGTGAAAGCCCGATGAAACCCAGAGTCCTGTTCCTCGGCCCCGTGCCGCCGCCGTTCATGGGACCCTCGCTCGCGACCGTGGTGATCCTCAACTCCAGGCTGCGCGAGGAGTTCGAACTCATCCACCTCGACACCTCGGATCCACGCGAGCTCGACACGCTCGGCGCCTTCGATTTCCAGAACGTCTGCCTCGCGCTCAAGTTCTACCTGCAGATGTTCGTGGCCATCGTGCGCCACCGGCCTGCGCTGGTTTACATCCCCGTCGCGCAGACCACGCTCGGCTATCTCAAGGACTCCGGCTTCATCCTGATCGCGAAGCTGCTGGGACGACGGGTCCTGTGCCATCTGCGCGGCGGCAATTTCGGCAACTGGCTCGCGGGCGCAAGCGCGGCCACGCGCGCCTACGTAAAAGTCGTGCACGGCATGGTCGACGGCCAGATCGTGCTCGGCGAGTGCCTGCGGGGACTGTTCACGCCGATCATGGCAGCTGACCGTATCCACGTCGTTACGAATGGCAAGGACATCGCCTACGAACTCACCCCGCCGCGCTCCGGGAAGCTGCGTGTGCTCTACCTCGGCAACATGATCCGCACCAAGGGTGTGCTCGACGCACTGCACGCCACACCGGCGATACACTCGGCCTGCACCGACGTCGAGTTCCTGTTCGGCGGCGGCTGGGAGGACCCGGCCGTGAAAGCGGAAGTCGAGTCCTTCCTCGCCGCAAACCCGCAGCTGCCGATCCGCTGGCTCGGATTGATCAAGGGCAGCGAGAAAAACCAGGCAATCGCTTCGGCGGACATCTTCCTGTTCCCAACCTACTACCCGCCCGAGGGCCACCCCTGGGTCGTCGTCGAGGCGATGGCGGCGGGCCTGCCGGTCATCTCCACGGACCAGGGCGCCATCGTCGAGTCGGTGGTCGACGGCGTGAACGGCTACATCGTGCCCAAGCGCGACCCGGCTGCGATTGCGGCGCGAACGATCGCGCTCGCACGCGACGAGAAGCTCAGAAAGGCGATGGGCAGCGCGAGCCTCAGGCTCTACCGCGAGAAATTCACCGAAGAGCGGATGGTCGAGAACATGGCGCGCGCGTTTCGCGCCGTGCTCGCGCGCCGCTGACAGGCGTCAGCCGCTGGTGTGACCCTGGCGCGGGGAACGGCTGAGCCATTTACCGAGCACCTGGAAGGCGAAGCGCGGCAGCGCCGTCTGCCGCATCAGCCGTCGCGGCTGCGACAGCAGCCGGTAGGCCCACTCCATGTTGCGATCGCGCCAGCTCGCGGGTGCGCGCCGCACGGTCCCGGCCAGCACGTCGAAAGAACCGCCGACACCCTGGCAGACCTTGATGCGCAGCTGGGCAAGATGGGTCGCCATCCACTGCTCCTGGCGGGGGCTGCCGAGCGCCGCCAGCAGGATGTCCGCCCCGGAGTTGTTGATCGCCGAGACCAGCGCGGGCATTTCCGCCTCGGACAGGTAACCGTGCTGGCGACCCACGATCCGCAACCCGGGAAACGCCGCGGCCAGGGCCTCGCTCGCCGCCGCGTTGACCTCGGGCACGGCGCCATAGAGGAAGACGCGATAGCCGCGTTCGGCGGCGCGCTCGCAGATGCGCATCATCAGGTCGATGCCCGGCACGCGCTCGATGTTCGCGAGGCCGAGCAGTCTGGCGGCTCCGACGATGCCGATACCGTCCGGAATGAGCAACGCGGCGGTCTTCAGCTGCCCGAGCAGCACGGGATCCTGCCGCGCCTTGATGACCTTTTCCGGATTGATCGCGAGGACTGTGCCCGCTTCGCCGCCGCGGAGAAGTTCGTCGACGTAGTCGAGCGCGGTCGTCATGGAGACGCAGTCCACCGGCACGCCGAGTATTTCGATGCGCGCGGGCTTCACTGCATCCACTGCCTGAACTGCTCGATGTCGTCGCGAACCACGGCTTCGGACACCCTCCGCGGGTGGGAATCGATGCAGGTAATCAATTCGTGGGGCAAACTCCCCGACCAGGTGGCGAGAAGGCTGCTCACCGGCTCTTTCCGGCCATATCGCGCCGAGTACCAGCCACCAGGCGGGCTCCCTGACCCCGTCACGCAGCGTACTGCCTGCGAGCCCCGGACCTCAAGCGCGAACCGGCCGCTGCGCCAGGTGCCGGGCTCCGCTTGCTCGGCCGCAGGCAGGTGCCAATGCAGGCCGATATCGGCCTCCTCGCTGCCATCGAGGCGGTCCCAGACGACGAGGAACCCGTCGTCATGCAGCGCGACGCCACGCCAGTGGCGCACCCCGGTGCGGGCCCGGTAACCGTCATGGCGCGCCAGCAGGCGGTGGACGCCATTGGCGGACCCGACGCGTACGCACTCGGCGCTGAACGCCCCGGCCCACTGGAAAGCGGTGCGCTGCTCCGCCTGGTCCTGGCCATTGATGCTCACGGTGTTGTGCGCGGCGGTCGAGCGGAACCAGGCCCGCCACTGCGGTTCGCCGCTGTAGGTGAAGGTGCCCGTGTCGAGCAGCACCGGCTTGCCGTCGACCTGCAGCAGCACGGCCAGGGCATCGGCGTGTCCGTGGCCGCAGGCCGGCAACATGCCGAGCGACCCATGGTCCACGATCACATGCCAGTCGGCAGCAGCACTGCGCAGTACGGTGTAACCCGCTTCCGGGAAAGTCGCTCGCGCGGCTGGGACCGTTGCCCCCGGCGGCTGCCAGTACGGTCGCATCCAGCGGGCCAGAGCACGACCGTCGTCGTAGTCGCCGATGAACGGCAACTTGCCACCTGCCGCCATCGCAAGGAGAAAAGCCGCGCTGCCCGTCACGGCCGTCTGCAGCCCGACCGGTACCGGCAGGTTCCGCGCGATCAGCAGCGACTGCACCAGTGCCGCCAGCTCGCCCACGAACCACAAGTAGCCGGTCGCCTGTTCCGCACCGCCGCCGTCGGCCAATACCTGGCGCGGCAGCTCGGCCGCCAGCAGCGCGAGACCGGTTTCGCGCCAGCGCCTGGCTGCAGGCAGCTCGGGAAACAGGACGCCGGCGTATACGAGACCGGCAGCCTCGGCCACCGTATGGTTGCCCGCCGAGGAATGCAGCGACAGCCGCCGCTCGATCAAGCCGGCATGAGCCGCGGCCAGCTGCACGACAGCCGGCCAGACGCGCGAATCACGGGGCAGTGACGCGCGCGCCAGATCGAGCGCGTGAACGACGGCGATGAGCCGCAGCGCGCATTCCATCGACGATACGTAGTGCACGCCCGTCAGCGGCGGATTGGCCGCCATCCAGGACAGCAGCAGGCGTTCCAGCATGTCGGCCGCAGAACGCGCCCGCGGATCAGCCTGACGCCGCGCGATCAGCGCCAGCCCGACCAGCCATTGCAGCCGCGACGGCTCCCAGACCACCCGCGCGTCGCCGGACGGATTGCCGCCGCGGTAATCGATGCCGCCGAAGAAACCGCGCGGCCATGCCCTGCCCGTGTCCGGCGCGACATGCCAGCTCGACTCGCCTTCATGCTGCCAATCGAACCCGAGTGCGCCGGGCGCAGCCCGCAGCAATGCGTCCCGCTCGGCGGCCAGCAGCGCTTCGTCCCAGGCCGGTTCCGGCAGCTGGGCTGACTCCGCCCTGCAGAATGCGAACGCCGGAGCACTCGCCACTTCGCTCCAGGTCGCTCCGGTGCTGAACTCGAGGCGCATCCGCTGCAGCCGCGCCTGCTCGGCGAAGCGGTGGACGATCTCCCGCGGCTGCATGAGCGCGAGGCGGCGCAGGTACCAGCTGATTCCGCGGCTCGCGGCCCGTGGTTCCTGCACTGTGGCGGTGGCCTTCAGAAGCGGTGCTCCTCGCCGCTGTCGAGGCAGCGCACCGCCTCGATGCAGCCGCGGGTCACAGCCTCGATCTGCGCGAACGGCATCGAGGCCTCGCCGCCCTCGGCAACTTCCGCGCAGAACTGCTGCATCTCGGCGGCGAAGCCCTTGTCCCGCTTGCCCGACTTCAGCCGCTCGACACGCCCGCCATGAAAACACTCGGTGACGAGGAAGTCGTCCATGGTCACGGCGAGGCCACCGCCGAAAGCCTCGAAGCGCTCCTTGGCGAGCCCGTTATCGCCGCCGGCGGTGTAGACCAGGGTCCCCACGGAGCCGTCGGCGAATCCGAAGACCAGCGTGCACTGGTCGGCTGTCAGGCCGGAGCTGTGCTGCGCGATTCTCAGCCCGCGCACCGAAACGGGCGGGGCAGCGCAGATGGATTGCATGAAGTCGAGGAAATGGCAGCCCTCGCCCACGATGCGGCCGCCGCCGAGGACCGGATCCTGGATCCAGTGCTCGCGCGGAATCGCGCCGGCATTGACGCGGTAGGTCATGACGAGGGGGTCGCGACGGGCGGCGAAGAAATCGCGGATCCGCACGGCGTGGCTCGAGTAACGGCGGTTGAACCCCACCATGAGTCGCGGCGCCCGCGAACCCAGCGCTGCCAGGTCGGCGCGGATGCCGTCGAGCTCCTCCACGCTGAGGCAGAGCGGTTTCTCGACGAATACGTGCTTGCCGGCGGCCAGGGCGGCGCGGACCAGCGCCGCGTGGCTGTCGTGGCGCGTACCGATCAGCACGGCATTCGTCGCCGGATCTGCCAGCACCGCCCGGTAATCGGTGGTGCGGTTGGCGATACCGAGCTTGCCGGCGAGCGCGTCGGCACTGATGCCGGTGTTCGTGCACACCCAGCGCAGCGCCACGCCATCGCGCCCCTTCAGGTGCGGCAGGAGCATGTCGCGCACGTGATTGCCGGCGCCGATGATGCCCAGGCTGACGCCGCCGCTCGCCGCTGCTGCCACTGCCGGAGCCGGCGTTGCAGGCCCGGCCACCTCCGGATAACGCAGCAGGATGCCGAGATACGGCTCGCTGCCTTCCATCATCATCCGGTAGGCCGACTCGGCGTCGCCGATGTCGAAGCGATGGCTGGTGAGCGGTGCGGTCGTCACGCGGCCGGACTTGAGCAGCCAGAGGAAGGCGTCCATGTTGCGCTGTTCGGTCCAGCGGACATAGCCATAGGGATAGTCGTGGCCCTTGTCTTCGTACTCCGCGTCGTAGCGGCCGGGACCGTAGGACATCGACAGCCGCAGCTCGAGTTCCTTGCGATAGTAGGCATCGCGCGGCAGGTTCATGCCGACCGCGCCCACGATCACCACGCGCCCCTTGCGGCGGCTGATCTCGCCGGCCACTTCAACCGGCGCATTGTCCTTCGTGCTCGCGGTGACGATCACGGCATCGGCACCCTGCCCGGCCGTTGCCGCCATGACCGCGGCCTCGAGCCCGGCCGGGCCGACCGCATCGTCCGCACCGCACTGGCGGGCGAGCGCCAGCTTGTCGGCAGCGATGTCGCTCGCGATCACGCGGCAACCGTTGGCCTTCAGGATCTGCACGGTGACCTGGCCAAGCAGGCCCAGGCCGATGACGGCGACCACCTCACCGAGTCGCGGCTCGGCCTGGCGTACGCCCTGCAGGGCGATGGCCCCCACCGTGACGTAGGCGGCGGCGTCGAAGTCGACGCCATCGGGGATGCGCACGCAGAGGTTCTTCGGCACGTACACCAGCTCGGCATGCGAGGCGAAGTTCTGCCCGGCGCAGGCCACGCGATCGCCGACCCGGAATCCGCTCGCGTCGTCGCCCACCGCCACCACGACGCCGGCGCAGCTGTAGCCGAGTGCGACGGGCGTATCGAGCCGCTGGAACACCATCGACATCGTGTCGGCAAGACCGTCCTTGCGGACCTTGTCGAGCACCTTGCGGACCATCTCGGGCCGCTCCATGGCCTTGCCGACCAGGCCCTTCTTCGCGACGTTCACCGTCGACTTCTCGGTGCCCGCGCTGATGAGCGAGCGCACGTTCGCGACGATGAGGCCGCCGTCGCGCACGGTGGGTGCAGGCACGTCGCGAACCTGCAATTCGCCACTGCGGAAATTCTGTACGACCTGTCGCATGGATGATTCCGGCCCTGGATGTTGGTTTCAGCAGCGCGCGGGCGCCTCTTTAACGGGCGTGGGCATCGGTTCGAAGCGTCGGCGGCCCACAGAGCAGCGCGGGGCAACGTCGCCCCTGGCGCCGCATAATAGCGTCTGGATCAGTCGGTTATGTCAACCATCTCACGTTACTTTCGGGACCGGCCGGCCCTCAGGCCAGCCGCTCAGAACAGCGTGTAGATGAACGGCGCGACCGCCGAGCCCTGCGCCAGCACGATGAGGGCGCCGAGCAGCACCATCACCAGCACCAGCGGGGCCAGCCAGAACTTCTTGCGTTCGCGCATGAAGTCCCACAGATCTTTGAGGAAGTCGATCATCAGAAGGGCTTCTCCAGGCTCTTGGGCGGTGGCTTGGCGCTCGCCACGCGATAGCTGGCGGATTCGTCGAACTGGCGCGCCATCGGGTCACGGCTGACGAACCGGCGGACCAGCCCCATGGGCGTGAGCACGATGTAGAAGACCAGTCCCATGATGATGGGCGTGGTGATCCTGCCGAGCAGCAGGCCGAATTTCATCCAGCCGATATAGACCGGGCGCAGGGTCTTCGGCGCCACCAGGCCCCAGCTGCCGAGCACTGCCGCCACGATCCACGGCCAGCCCGGCCAGCGCTCGAACGGGATGTCGAACACCCACGGGAAGAACACGCCGAACAGCGCCGCGACGATGCCGCCCGTGGTCAGGCCGAATTCGCGCAGCCCCTTTGCGTCGAGTTCCTTGATTTCGTGCATGGCCATCGCTTCAGTCCAGTTCGAACTCGGTCTTCCACGATTCATCGCGTTCCACGACCGGCTGGTCCTTCTTGTCCATCAGGAAGTTTTCGACGACGAGGTAGTCCATCTCGGTGCGCATGAAGCAGCGGTAGGCGTCGGATGGCGTGCAGACGATGGGTTCGCCACGCACGTTGAAGGACGTGTTCACGAGCACACCGCAGCCGGTCTGCTGCTCGAACGCAGCCAGCAGCGCGTGGTAGCGCGGATTCGTCTCGGGATGCACGGTCTGCACGCGCGCCGAGTAATCGACGTGGGTGATGGCCGGCAGTTCGGAACGCTTCAGCTTCAGTTTTTCGATGCCGAACAGCTTCTGCTGTTCGTCGCTCAACGGAATCCGCAGATCCTCGCGCACCGGCGCCACGATCAGCATGTACGGGCTCTCGGCGTCCAGCTCGAAGTACTTCGAGACCTTGCCCGCCAGAACCGACGGCGCGAAGGGGCGGAACGACTCGCGATACTTGATCTTGAGGTTCATCACCGTCTGCATCTTCGCGCTGCGCGGATCGCCGATGATCGAACGGCCACCGAGCGCACGGGGACCGAATTCCATGCGACCCTGCACCCAGCCCACCACGTTCTCGGCTGCCAGTATCCCGGCGAGCCGGGGCATCAACTCGGCATCGTCGAGCTCGACGTACTTCGCACCTGCGGCGTCCAGCTGCCGGCGCACCTCGTCGCGGCTGTAACGCGGCCCCAGGTAGGAACCGCGCATCGTGTCGTGGCCGTTCACGCGACGCTCGGCACCGCGGTATTCGTACCAGGCGACGGCGGCCGCGCCGATCGCGCCGCCCGCATCACCCGCGGCAGGCTGGATCCAGAGGCGCTTGAAGGGGCCCTCGCGCAGGATGCGGCCGTTGGCGACGCAGTTGAGCGCCACTCCCCCCGCCAGGCAGAGGTTGTCCTCGCCGGTTTCCCGGTGCAGCGTGCGCGACAGTCGCAGCACGACTTCCTCGGTCACCTGCTGGATCGACGCGGCGAGATCCATCTCGCGCTGCGTGACCTGGCTTTCCGATCTGCGGGGCGGGCCACCGAACAGCGCGTCGAAGCGCTCGTTCGTCATGGTGAGCCCCGTGCAGTAGTTGAAGTACTGCATGTCCAGGCGGAAGGTGCCGTCGTCCTTCAGGTCGAGCAACTTCTCAAGGATGAGGTCCCTGTAGACCGGGCGGCCATAGGGCGCGAGTCCCATGAGCTTGTACTCGCCCGAGTTCACCTTGAAGCCAGTGAAATAGGTGAACGCGGAGTACAGCAGGCCCAGCGAATGCGGGAAGTCGATTTCCCACATCGGCTCGAGACGGCTGCCCTGCCCGCGCCACGCGGACGTCGTTGCCCACTCGCCGACGCCATCCAGACAGAGAACCGCGGCGCTCTCGAACGGGCTGAAATAGAAAGCGGACGCGGCGTGCGACTGGTGATGCCCTGCAAAGAGCAACGGCGGCAGGTCCTTCGCCTTGCACTGCCCGATCTCGCCGAACTCCGTCTTCAGCGTGCTCTTGAGGTACAGCTTCTCCTTGAGCCAGACAGGCATCGCGGCGACAAAGGAGCGGAAGCCGTTGGGGGCGTAGCTGAGATAGGTCTCGAGCAGACGCTCGAATTTGACGAGCGGCTTGTCGTAGAAAACGATGTGGTCGACGTCGCGCAGCCCGATCCCCGCCTCCTCCAGGCAGTAGCGGATGGCATGCCCCGGGAACCGCGGGTCGTGTTTCTTGCGCGTGAAGCGTTCTTCCTGCGCAGCGGCCACGAGGTCGCCATCGCGCATCAGCGCCGCGGCACTGTCGTGGTAGTACGCGGAAATTCCGAGCATATTCGCCATTGCTCGCTATTCGACGGACGCTGAGAAGGGGTCCGCGGGGGCGGGTATGGGGTCCTGTTGCGGCACATGGTAATAGAGCCGCGGCTCCACCAGCTTGATGAAGTACGCGGCTGTCGCCTCCGCCTCGGCCAGATCGGCACCTTCCGGGACCGGCAGGGTCAGGCGGACCATCGCGCCGTCGCTGCGGTTGCGCGTAAGCGAGTCCCAGAAGATGTACCACTTCACCAGGTATTCGTTGGTCAGGTAGCGGCCACGCTGCATGAACCAGTAGTACACCAGCGCGCGATTCGAGCCCTTGCTGATGATGGAGCGGTTCACGGGCAGGGCACTGCCGTCCGGCCCCGCCTCCGCGATCGTCGACTGGCCGAACTCCTCGATGACCCAGCCACCGCCGGGCAGGCAGGCGCGCGGCGAATGCGCCGAGGCGCCCTTGCGCTGCGACTCGTAGTAGGCCACGTAGAGTTCCACCGGATACCGGGACCCGGCGGACTGGTAGGTGCTGATCACGTAGTCCGTGAGCTTGAGCTGGTCGAGCACGTCCTGCTCGAGCCGGCCGTCCTCGCCACGCCAGTCGCCGATTGACAGCGGGAAACTGGCGAGCGACTGCCGGGCGGGGATGATTTCCTCGCGGTTCTGTATGACGAAGGACCCGACCACGCCGGCCAGCAGCAGCGCGAGGCTCGCGAGCACCGGCGCCTGCGCCGGTCCCTGCCCGGCGAGGTAGCGGAAGTCGCCGACCTCCGGAATCTCGACCTCGAAGACCTCGGCCAGCCCGCGGCGGCTGACGAGCGCGAAAAGCGCCATCTCGAGGAACAGCAGCGCAATGCACGCGACGAAGATGATCCAGCCCTCGAAGTAGTGCAGGAAACCTTCCGCCTGCGACGTGCCATAGGCGTTCACCAGCACGCCGGTCACGGCGATGCGGAAGCTGTTCATGAAGATGGTGATCGGCATCGTCGAGAGGAAGATGACGAGTTTCTGCCAGACCGGACCGCGGAAGATATACGCGCAGAAGAAGCCGAAACTCATCAGCGGGAACAGATAGCGCAGCCCGCTGCAGGCCTCGACGACCTGCAGCCGGTAGCTGCCGAGATCGATGACGTTGCCCTCGAGGAACACGCTGATGCCGACCAGCCGCAGGAACGCCGTGCCGATCTCCGACGACCACAGCTGGAAGAGGTTCGACAGATTGAACTGGAAGAACGCCGGCAGGGGGATCATGAAGGCGAGATAGATCAACCCGGCCCAGATCACGCGGAACCCGGTCCAGCCGATGGCGGCCAGCACCAGTCCCCACAAGGTCAGGAGGAACGAGTACTGGAGAATGGCGAAGATCGAGCTGTACTCGCCCAGCACGAACCCGAGGAGTCCGAGGGCGACGATGGCGAAGCCCCACCAGCTGGGGGCGGTGGGCGTGCGCCGCAGCTCATCGGCCTTTGCCCAGATCAGGTACAGGCTGACCAGGGGAATGAGGTAGCCGTGCTGGTATTCCGGCGACTCCCACCAGATCACCATGTTGACGACGCCATCGCGGAAGGTCGCGACCAGCGCGACGGCTGCGGCAGCGAGCAGCGCGGCGCCGACAGCCGGGTTGTTGCGTGACGAATCGTTCACCGCTGACTGCTCCATCGGGTTACTTCCGTGACTCGGCGGTGACGGCGCCGACGGCACCAACCAGCCCTTCGAGCAGGGCTTCGTAACGCTCGGCGAGCCGCGTGCGGTCGGCGTTCGCTTCGGCATAGTCGCGGCCGGCGCGCCCCATGGCCTCGCGCCGCCCGGCGTCCGCATGAAAATCCCGCACCGCCTGGGCCAGCTCGCGCGCATTCTCCGGGCGGATGCAGATGCCGGCACCGCTGGCATCGAGGATCCGCTGGCTTTCGCCGGCGACGCCCAGGATGATCGGCTTCATCATCGCCATGCTCTCGAAGATCTTCGAGGGAATGACCGAGCGAAACAGCGGCTGGTCGCGCAGGAGCACGAGGCTGACGGCGGTCGCGGACCAGATGCCGGGCATGCGCACCTTCGGTTGCTGGCCGAGCATGATGACGTTGGTGAGCTCCATCTCGTCGCGCTGGCGCAGGATTGCCTCGCGGCGCGCACCGTCGCCGACGAGCAGGAAGACGATGTCCGGCGTCGAGCGCAGCAGCGAGGCGGCTTCCAGAACCGTTTCCAGGCCGTGTGACACGCCGTGGGTCCCCACATAGGACACGACGAACTTGCGGCTGAGCCCCAGCTCCTCGGCAACGTCGCTGGCGCCGGACCGCGGCGAGAAAAAACCGAGATCGACACCGTTCTTGATGACCGTGATCTTCGCCGGACTCACCCCGCGCGCCTCGATGTGCGTGCGGAAGGACTCCGTCACCACGACCACATGGTCGGCATGGCGGTAGGCGAAGGCTTCGAGCCATTCGAGGAAACGTATCCACACGCTCTTGCGCATCGCGCCGACGGCGACGATCGACTCGGGCCAGATGTCGCGGATCTCGAGCACCCAGGGCACGCGCTTGATGCGGCTGACGAAGTATCCGGCCAGGCCGCAGAAGAACTGCGGCGAGGTGCTGATCACCACGTCCGTGCGCGGCAGGAACGGGGCGACGAAAATCGCCATGAGCAGATAGAAGGTGTAGTTGAGCGTCCGGCGCACGAATCCCTTGTTCGGCGCGACGTAGGTCAGCATGCGGTAGACGTTGATCCCCGCCACGGTGCCCCGCTGCATGATGCCGTTGCGGTAGCCCGGGTAGACCTTGCCTGTCGGATGATTTGGCACGCAGGTCAGCACCGAGACATCGTGACCGCGCGACGTCCAGACGCGGCAGTGCTCGTAGGTGCGGCTCGCCGGGGCGTTTACTTCCGGGGGGAAGTAATGTGACAGGAACAGGATTCTCAAGGGCTCAGGCTCTCTCGATGATGTAGCGCAGCTCGTCGGGCAAGGTCATTTTGCTGCGTAACACCAAGGTGGTTCTTTCTTGTTGTTGTCCGAACCGGGGGCAATAAACGCCCCGCTCCTCAGCCACCTCTGCCGCGGAGGCCACGACGATACGCACCACTGGTTTCAAGTCAACCAGCACCAGGTACTCCTGGGCTGCGACCCGCTCGACCCTGCACTCGGGGTGGAGGTGGATGTAGCTCTCCACGAGGTGCACGCCGGTGCCGGTGATACAGTCCCTAATATCCCACGACTGTCCCACCCGCACCGTGATGTGCCGCTCATGCACCACATGGCCAGATAGCCGGTGGTAGCCGTCGTGGGCGCCGCAGAATGTCAAATTCCCGTCGACGAGAAGGCTTAATTCGGCGTACAGCGGGCGCGCCCGGCGGGCAACGCGGAAAGCGCCCCAGACCTCGCTCTGACTCTCTCCGTCGACCACGACCGTGTTGTGGGCCGCCGTGCTGCGGAGGTAGTGCCGCAACGGCGTGTTTTCATAATCGTAGGTGCCGCTGTCGACGACGATCCGCCGGCCGTCGAGGCACAGCTCGTAACCGAGCGTGTCGGCATGGGTGTGGCCGGGCTGGTAGTCGGGACCGCCGGGGCCGCAGTCTATCAGCAGGCTCTCGCCACCATTGCGATAGCCGAAGTAGCCTGTGTCGGCCTTGCAAACCCGCAAGGGGCCTTGCGCAGCACGGTCTGCGCCATCCTCCATCCCAAGAACCTGCCGGCCATACGATGTGATGGTCGGTGCCGGTGGCGTCACACCCAACGCAGCGTCGTTGAACAACGGCATCTCGCCATCTGCGGCAAGTACGTCCTCGAAATAATGGAAGGCATTGCTGGCCGTTCTCTGCAGCTCGCTGGCGATCGGCATGGGCGCCAGCGACGGATTCAGTCGCAGCAGCTGAACGACATCCAATAGGTCCTCCAGCACGATGGCGTGGTACATGACGCTGCGTTCATAGTGACCGCCGTCGGTGAGTATCTGCTCGCGGCATTGACCCAGCATCAGGTCCAGGCCCTCGGCCAGCAGCTGATCACCCTGCCGGCCGCCGAAAAACGCTCCGCCGAAGACCAGCGCCTTTGCGTTCTTGAACACGTGGTTCGCGAGCAGGTGCCACTCGACGTTGCTCTCGAGCCAGGCCACCTGCCGCGCGAGGCTCTCGGTCGACGCCCGGCTCAGGTCGGGCCGCATCCAGAACCACTTGATCCAGTTCACCACCCGCAAGGACGTCGTGTACGCTTCCCATCCGTCGCCATGGCCCTCTGGATTGCCGGCGATCCAGCTGTCGACGAGCGCAGCCTTGCGGGCGTCCCGAAGATCGGGCCAGCCGAGGTAGTCGAAATAATGCAGATTGTATCGCCACAGCTTCGAGCGCCCTTCGAAGACCCAGTCGACGTTGGCCTCCAGGTCGATCGGAGCCTCGCCTACGAACCACGCCATGCCAGCCTCGTCGAGTCGACCCGGTTGCGGCAGGAACTCCGGAATAATCAGCTCCCGTCGCCCTGGCAACTCTGACCAGCGCCTTGCACGCCGTACGCCGAAGAGGCGATGCTGAAGCTGGTGCCAGATCTGGCGAGCCTTTAGGTGGCGAACGGTCCGCAGTAACCTCATCGTGGAGGGTAGAGATGTCATCGTCGACGCCGTTCGCAACGATCGGAGTCATCGACATGGCCCGCGTCACAGACCGAAGTTCCGCGGTTGCCAGCACTGATTGCATAAGCGAACATCGCGGCCACGGCATCAGGATCTGCGAACATGGATTATGTTTCCGCCTCTGTGGGATTCCGAGTGCGCAAGGCGCTGCGCTACGTGCACTTGTACGGCGTGCGCCGGGCCCTGGTCAAGATTCGCGGCCAATTTCACATGCGCCGCTCCTATGAGGCACTGCCAGAGAACCATGTTCGGAACGCCACTGGAGCTCACGTCGGCCTGATCGGCTGCGGGAACTACTCGTTCTCGGTCATCGCCCACTACCTCAGGAAGAACCACGGAACAGTCATTCGCGCCTGCATGGATACGAACCTGAATCGTGCCGCGTCCATGTTCGAGCACTACCGTGCGTCCTATTACACGGATGACGCCAGCGAACTTATCCAGGACCCGCGCATAGATCTTCTGTTCATCGCTTCAAACCATGCCAGTCACGCCGAATACGCCATCGATGCCCTGAACGCCGGCAAGGATGTCCATATAGAGAAACCCCACGCGGTCTCGATGGACCAGTTGCGCCGCCTGTGCCGGGCGGCGCAGCAGAGCACCGGGCGGATCGTGTCCATAGGTTTCAACAGGCCTGGCAGCACCATCGGTCTGCGAATCAGAGAGCTCCTGGACCGTGAAGACGGCACCATGATGCAGAACTGGTTCATTGCGGGCCACGAGATCGAGCCAGACCACTGGTACTTCCGCGACGAGGAAGGTGGGCGGATCCTCGGCAATCTCTGCCACTGGACGGATCTATCGTTCCAGACGACACCGGCTGAACGCCGATATCCGATCCGTATAACCCCGACCAGATCGGTGAAGTCGGACTGCGACATCGCCGTGTCCTACGTCTTCGGCGACGGCTCGATCGCGGCGATCACCTTCTCGGCCAAGGGCCATGCTTTCGAGGGGGTCAAGGAACGCTACGCCGCCCATCGCGGCAACACGCTGCTCGCCATGGACGACTTCCAGCGACTCGTCGCGGATCAGGGGTCGAAGAAGACGGTATTGAGTCTCGCGAAGCGGGACCACGGACATGAGCGATCCATCGTCAATTCGTACCGACTGTCTCGCGACAAGAACACCCCTTCTCACCCGATCGACTACATATGGAACACGGGCCGGCTGTTCCTCGCGACGAAGCTGGCGCTGGATGAGTCGCGCGTGGTCGTGGTGGAAGCTTTTGATGCAGCGCACGACCTGACGACGACCTGATGCGAGTGCTGCTGAACTGCCTGTCGTCCCGCAGCGGGGGCGCTGTTGCTTACCTGAGAAACCTCGTCCCGCTGTTGCGACCGGCACTGGAGACACACGATGCCGACCTGCTCGCACTCGGTCGGCCTGACCAGCAAGCATTACTCGAGGCGATTCCCGCTACCAACCAGGTCCTGGTGAGGAACTTCGTCGGTAGCAGTCTCGGGCGGTCACTGTGGGAGCGCCTGCGTCTCGCCTCGCTGATTCGATCGCTTGGCGTCGACGTGCTGTTTACGCCCTATCAGGTCGGCACGCTCGGCCCTGGCGTGCGCAACGTCGTGATGCTGCGAAACATGGAGCCGTTCTTCGGCGGCGAGTACGAATACTCCGTCAGGTCGCGACTGCGAAACGAGGCGCTGCGTGCGGCCACCGCCCGGTGCCTTCGGGCGGCCGATGCGGTAATCGCGGTCTCGGATTTCGCGGCACGGGTCGCGACCGAGTCACTTCATGTCGATCCGATCGGGCTGCGCCGCATCTATCACGGCAGGGACCTCGCCTTCGGTTCGGATTCCGAATCCGTCGATCTCGCGCTTCGCGATCTCGGCCTGTCCGACAGACCCTTCATTTTTACCTGTGGCTCGATCCTGCCTTATCGCCGCGTCGAGGACATCGTCGCCGGCTACGGCCGTGCCGTCTCCGGTCAGGCAGAGCCGCCTCGACTGGTGATCGCAGGCACCGGAACGGATGAGAGGTATTCCCACGCGGTGATGGCCTCGATCAGAAGCTCGCCTGCCAGGAGTTCCATCGACTACCTCGGTCAGGTAAGTCGCGAGTCCATGGTCGCGCTCTATCGGCGTTCCAAGCTGTTCGTGACAGCCACGGAAGTCGAGGCCTGCCCGAACATCGCCATCGAAGCGATGACGGCCGGCTGCACCATCATCTCGTCGGCGACGCCAGTGATGCGGGAGATGTTTCGGGATGGCGCGCTGTTCTATTCACCCCGAGACGTAGATTCCCTCACCGAGGTAATTCGCAGCACCCTTCTGGATGCAGGCATGGCAGCGGACCTCCGGAACCGCGCCGTTCGACGGGCGGAGACATTTTCCTGGGAGTCCTGTGCGCGTGAGACTGCGCAGTGCCTCGTCGATGGCGGCCCAACGCGACCTACCGGACGTCTACAGGCGTCACCGCATCGATGAGGACGAGAATCGCCCAGAGCAACGGGTGAACGTCCCTGCGGCCTGCCTGGTGGATTTCGAAAAGGCGGCGAACGGCGGTTCGCTCCAGCGGCAGCTCGCGATAAACGACGTCCTGTCCGATGGCCGATTCTGCCCATGGTCGCAACGGCCCTCGAAGCCACTGCGCGATCGGGACTCCGAAACCCCGCTTTGGTCGGTCGAGCAGGGCAGCGGGAACGTAGCGGTAGGCGAGTTTCTTCAGCAGGTACTTCGAACCACCGCCGTGCAGCTTCCACTCGACCGGGAGCTTCATCGCCCATTCCACGAGTACCTGATCCAGGAGCGGCTCCCGGGCCTCGATGGAAAACGCCATGGAGCCGACATCGACTTTCTGGAGATAGTCGTCCTGCAGAGTATTGAGCATGTCGAGCCGCATCACCTGATCCAGCGGCCCGAGCTGCGCCATGGATTCCTCCGCCAAAGTGCGATAGCGCTGCGCAAGATCAACTGTGCCGCCGAGCGCTTCTGGAACGAGCGGCGACGCGAAGTCCTTGGCGATGCTTCGCGAGAACGCGAACGACGACACGATATCCGGCTGCCGCAGGGCGCCGGCCAGGAGCTTGAACCGATGACTGCCCAGTAGCGAGAGGCCGCCGGCGAGGCCGCGGCGCAGGCCGTTGCTGCCGGCGAACAACGGCATCAGACGCTGCGTGATGCGGTAGTAGTGATAGCCGCCGAAGAGCTCGTCGCCGCCGTCGCCGCTGAGAACGACCTTGACCTGTTCACCTGCCAGGCGGGATACGGCCATGACCGGGAAGGCCGAACTGTCGAAGAATGGTTCGTCGAACTCCTCGCGGAACATCGGTCGCAACTCAAGCAGGTCGTCCACCCGGAGTCGGGCGGTCGCGTGTGGAACGCCCAGGTGACGCGCCACGGCGCGCGCTTCGGCTGACTCGTCGAATTCCGGTTCGTCGAATCCGATCGTGAAGGCCTGGACCTTGTTGCCCGAAAGCCTGGCAAGAGTGGCGGTGACCAGGGTGCTGTCGACGCCGCCGGAAAGGAAGGTTCCGATCGGCACATCACTGACCATGCGGTGACGTACGCTGTCGGTGACGATTGCTTGCAGCTCGTCGAGGAGGTCGTCCTCGGTTCGCCGCAACCAGGCCCGCTCGGGCTGTATCGAACGGAAGTCCCAGTACCGCCTCGACCGGAAGCCCGAGCTGTCAAACAAGGCGAAGTGCCCGGCTTCGACCTTGCGGATATCGCGGTAGAGCGAATGCGGCGCCGGGAAGAATCCGCTCTCGAGATACCAGCGCAGCCCCTGGACGTCGATGTCCGAGGAAATCGTCGGATCCAGAATCCGCAGGGCTCGCGGCCTGGAAGCAAAGTACAACCCGTTGCGCGCGACGCGATAATAGAGCGGCTTGACCCCCATTCGATCCCGCGCCATGAACAGGCAACGTTCGCGGGTGTCCCAGATCGCAAAGGCGAACATGCCACGAAGGCGAGCGAGGCACTCTGTGCCCCACTGCGCGTAGGCGGCAAGCAGCACTTCGGTGTCGCTGTTGCCGCGCCATTCGCTGAAGTCGCCAGCCAACTGCTGACGCAGTTCGCGGAAGTTATAGATCTCGCCGTTGTACACGACGACGTAGCGACCGTCGGCCGAGACCATGGGCTGGTGCCCGGTCGGCGTGAGGTCGAGAATGGCCAGCCGACGATGACCCAGCGCCGCGTGCGAGTCGTGCCACACGCCATGATCGTCGGGTCCGCGACGCCGGAGCCCCATCGCGGCCCGACCCACCGTGGCCGGATCCACGGGCGGGCCATCGAGCCTGACGGCGCCGACGATCCCGCACATCTCAGTTCACCACTGCAGAGTCGCAGTCTTCGAGGCTGGCTATCCAATCCTCCAGGACCTGAACGCCCTCGGTATCAGTGACTGTCGATCCGAGCGGCGGCATCTGGCGCAGGTCTCGCGCCTGAACACGTGCGACCAGCACCGAGCGGGAAGGGTCGCCGACCGAGATGAGGCGGGCGTCGGGACCCAGCCCGAGCGCACCGTGCGAGGGAACAACATTACAGGCACCTGTCGCCGAAAGCGGGACATCCGCGCGAAGGTCCAGCGACGATGGCGTGGGACCATCCGGGCGGTGACACTGGGAACAGTTTGCGTCCAGATAGGATCGGGCCCGCGATGTGATCGAGTAAGACGAATCAGAAGGATCGGCCAGGCGGGGCAGCGCGTCGATATCGCCCGGCAGGTCATCATCCAGGAGATCGACAGCCGCAAGCGTCTGCAGCTGGTTGGCCGTCCGACCGGTTACCTCGTAAGCCTGATCGCGATTCAGCTGGGCGAGCGTGAGACCGAGAGAGAATCCCGCAGATGCCGTGTGGCACTGCATGCACTGGCCCTCGCTCGGGAAGAGCCATGTCCGGTCACCGATCGTCTTGCGCTTGCCGCCGATGACCCGGACAGCGTCGGTGCCAAGGTCATTCCACTCATAGGTGTAGCCTGCCCAGACCCCATCCGGGTGCCGCATCAACAGACGAGTCTCCACGAGACTGCCTCCAATCGAGAATGACTTCACGGCGATGGCGCCAGGCGGCAGTTCCAGGCGTGAACCGCTACCCGCGAGACCGATGTGCGACCCGTCGGGGATCGCCAGATGCCGGGTCTTCAGCAAGCCGTCAGACCAGAATTCCGCGTTGACGGAGTACGGCAGGAGCCCAGGCGACACCGCCGCTGGATTCGCGGGATCGACACACCCGGTTTGCGAGAGCAACGGCGGAATTGTGTCGGGTACAGGCTCACCCGCAGGCACGATCTTGTGGACCCGCTGCGTCAGTGCGTTGTCCGCCACGTAGAGTTCACCCTGCTGATCGACGCCGAACGTCGTGATGCTGAGCGCGGTATCGGCGATGGCCCGGACGACACTCCCGTCGGCGTCGTCGCGCGCCAGCGAAAAAATTCTGCCCGACACGGCATCACCGAATATGTAGCTCCCGCGCAGCTCCGGGATCATGCTGCCCCGGTAGACGAAGCCTCCCGTGATCGAAGCGTCCCCCTCGGCATGCCCGTACTCCGCCACCGGCGGGATCATGTCGTCCGGACAGTCCCCGCTGGTGTCGAACGGCAGACTGCCCTCCAGGCACCTCCAGCCGTAGTTCCCCCCTCGACTCACCACATTGACCTCTTCTCGCTCGGACTGACCAACATCGGCCAGCCAGAGATCTCCTGTCGGGGGATCGAAACTCCAGCGCCAGGGATTGCGAAATCCCCAGGCGAAAATCTCGGGACACGGGCTGGCGTTCTCGCCAGACCCGCAGATCGGATTGCCGGCGAAGGGATTGTCGGGGGGGATGCGATAGCCGGGACTCGGCCAGGGCACGCCCAGTACGTCGATGCGGATCATCGCGCCCCAGAAGTTCGTTGGATCCTGGGCGCGGTCCAGCGGGTCACCGCCCTCGCTCCCGTCTCCGAAGGCGACGTAGAGATAGCCGTCGGTTCCGAACGCAATGTCGCCTCCGTTGTGCACTTGGCCCGACTTCTCGAGTTCTACGAGCTTCTGCTCGACCACGCTGCCGGGCGATTCGGTGTCGTCGAGCACGAAGCGCGACAGCACCGACTTGCTGGGCGATGAGGGTGCCGAGTAGAAGACGAACAGCTCGGGAACGTCCGGATAGTCCGGATGAAATGCCATGCCGAGCAGCCCGCTCTCGTTTTCGAACACGACACGGTCGCGAAGATCGAGGAAAGTCCTGATGTCCCCCGGACTGGTGACGCTGAATACCTTTAGCAACCCGTTCTGCTGCAGCACAAACCAGCGTGAGCCATCTCCTGGCGCCTGAAGGATCTTCGTCGGCTGGCGGATTCCGAGTGCCGCCACGAATAAGTCCTCGGTGGAGACCGACGCACTGCCGGTCGGCCTTGGCGGCGCGACACAGGACTCGTTGATCGGCCTGGCGTCCAGACCGGAAAGCTGCTCCTCGCGGGGGCTGTCGCCGCCTCCCCCGCAGGCAGCAAGTGCGAAGGCCGCGCACAGGGCGGCGAGATATAGGCCGCAGCTGCTGGCGTACGGAACTGGTATGTCAGAGTCTCCTGTCAGTGGCCACGCCCGACGCCGCTCAACTTCGCGTACAACTCCAAGTATCGACCGGCCGCCGTCCCGATGGCAAATCTCGCCCGGTAGCGGCTACGCTCTCGCGCCGCGTCGGCCGCGAAGCGAGACTTGTCGGCCACCACGCGCTCGATCGCGGCGGCGAGGTCGGCAACCGACTCAGCCTGCACGAAGGTGGTGGATGACCCGTCGAAGGCACGGAAAGCGCTGATGTCGGACAGGATCAGGGGGCGGCCCGCGCAGGCTGCCTCCATCGCCGCAACGGAAAGCCCTTCGAAACGTGAGGGCATGACGACGACGTCCGCAAGAACCGTGTAGTCCGCTGGGTTGGAAACGCTGCCTACGAAATGGCACTTTCCGCGAACACCCAATGTGGTCGCAAGGGCTTCGATTCTGGCTCGTTCCGGGCCATCACCTACGAAGATCGCAGAGATATCGCGATCATGAAGTGCCCCGAGCGCCCGCACGATCAAGTCCTGCGCTTTGCCGAGCATCCCATTCCGAAGCGCCAGAGCCCCGACGTTCACCAGGAGAGACGTCGATTCACCGACTCCCAAGGTGCTGCGGATCGCCGGGTCTGGGGTTGCCTGATCTATCGCAGCAATATCGACACCGTTCTCGATCACGATCTTTTGGGCCGGGGTCGCCCTGCCGCTCTCAGCCGCGCTGTCGCCGCAGGCCACCGAGCAGTCCGCCAGACGGTTCAGCAACGAGTGCGCGAACGCGGGGAGTACGTCGGGACGTGAGCTGTGGACAGTACGCACGTGAATGAATCGTCGCGCCCGGAACAATCTGGCCGCCATGGCAGCGAAAAGATCCGACTGTTCCAGGTGGGAGTGCACAATGTCAGGCGCAAATCTCTCGATCTCCCTGCGAATCTCCAATGGTACGAGCAACCGATTCAAGCGGCTCCGATGTCGCGAGGCGGCGAATGGTATGCCTGCGGCGCCGAGTGCCTCGCGCAGTGCCGCTCCACGAGGTCCCACGGCACCGGCGTAGGCGAATACGCTGACCTGGTGACCCTGCCTCGACAGTTCAAGGGCAAGCGACGTCGCGAAAATCTCGGCACCGCCTGCGGCTAGCGAATTGACCACCTGCAATACGCGCATGACCGGAACCGAATGGCGAGGCTATCGGAGCAACTACAGGGCGCGGCGACGCGCCGCTCGAAAGCGCTTGAGAAACCGCTGCTGGGACAGTACGACCAGCACCAGGGCTGCAACGTAGGCTGCGTATGACAGCGGCACGGTGGCTGACGACGGCGAGCCGCGAACCAGCATGTACGCATGCCACGTGTAATAGGGCAGCAGCAGCGCAAGCAGGACCATATTGCGGGTCATGAATCGCTCCCACAGCGAGACGATCAATCCCCACAATCCCGCCAGCAAGAGCCCGGCGTTGCCGAAGGTCAGGAATGCGTCACCGTACCAGAGCGTCGGATAGTGGAAGTAGACGGCACTGTTCAATGGGACACCATCGACGATGTTCGCCATGAAAACGGCCGGATCCAGGAGCACCTGCCGCTCAAGGCCGGCGAGAAGGAGAAAGGGATTCACCCAGTTCCATCCGTACAGGAGCAGGCTGTCAGAACCGAGCGACGTCGCGGTATCGCGCACGTACTCGAAAACGATCGCCGAGCCATAGATCATGCCGGCGTCGGGCAAGCCGGTGATCTCACCAGGTGCGTTCGGCGTACCCTCGATTTTCGCCATCTTCTGGAACGTCACAAGTACGCTGACCGCAACCAAGGCTGCAAAAATCGCGACCCCCACGGCGATGGGCTTGAAGAAATGCTGGCGTCGGGCGCTGGACGCCCCGATCGCCTGGAAGTAAAGCACGACGGCCGCGGGAATGATCGACAGCAGCGCGAATGCCCTGACCTTCAGATAGACCGCGAAGAACAGGAACGGGACACATGCCAGTGCCGCGAGCCAAGGTCTCTTCAGGAGTGCCAGAATCGTTATCAGTGGCGCAGACGCCCAAAAGAACACAACGGGCCAGTTCGACTGCTGGAGCTGGACGTAATCGCGATAACCTCCGCCCGCCATCTTGAACCAGTACCAAATACCCCCGCCGATCAGAAATGCCAGGTAGATCCACCGGGCGCCGGCGAGCCAGTTCGGCTCCTGGTCAATCTCCCAGGCGGCACGTGGCTCGCTGCGCCCACCGGACAGTCGCCAGACGATGTTTTCAACAAACGCAAAAATCAGATTGAACGCCAGCACATACCAGGCGAGCGCGGCGATGGTTTCCGCCGAGATCGAAACGACATCGCCGGGAAACCCGCGGAACTTGGTGAATGGCCCGCCCAGAAAGAGCTGGATCAGGAAAATGCCGTGGTAGGTGATCAAGATCCACAGCATGGCCACCAGTCGCCCAGCCTTCAGCGAACGCATCGTCATCCATCCGCACAGGACGACGTTTAAGAAGCAAGCGACCAAGACGAGCGAGGACATCAGTTACGACTTTCTGTCAGCCGCCGATCGACCGCAATTGAGTATAGCGGCCAAAGTGCTGGGCGGCCGCTGAAGACCATGACAAGTACTGTTCTGCGAAGTCCCTTGCCCAACGCCCGAGCCGCGGCGCCACCCTCTCGTCGGAAAAAAGCCGGTGAACGGCGTGAGCAATCGCGTCGGGATCCGAAGTGGGCACCAGGAACCCGGTCTCGCCGTCTTTCACTACTTCGTCGAGAGCCCCGACGCGCGTCGCTATCACGGGACGACCGAAGGCGTAGGCCAGCGGGACGACCCCGCTCTGGGTAGCGTCCCGATAGGGCAGCAAGACCACGTCGGATGCCTCGAAAAGGCTGCGGATCTCGCCGTCGAGGATGAAACGGTCGATGCGCAGCAGGTTGACCCGATCGCGTGGCAGTGCGATATCCGGCGTCGAGCCGGCACCGGCGATGAGGAGGTTGAACTGCAACCCCGATTGCGCGAGTCGCTCGGCACCAGCTAGCAACAGGTCGACACCTTTGTAGGGCTCGACGCGGCCGAAGAACAACAAGGTGGGCTTGCCCGGCCACAGTCGGTCGAGCTCGGATGGGCGTGACGACCCTGTCGCGATCTCCGGGGTCAGCCCGGCCCCGTGATGCACGACGTAGCACTTGGCGCGCACCGCCGAGCCGAACAAGGCAGCCATGAGTTCGGCGTGCCGTTGCGAATGGACATGAACGGCGTCCACGGCTTCGAACGCGGCTGGCAACTCGTAACGACGGCTGTACCGCTCGTAGACCTGGCCCCAGATCGTCGCTGACTCTTCATGCGGCACCGGGTCGTGAACGGTGCAAACACAGGCTATTCCCTGCTCCTTGAGTCCTGCAGCCAGCGACCTGAGACCGATCAGACCACCCGTCACGTGGACGATCTCTGTGCCGTGGTCCGCGAATCGGCCCGCGACGGCCCTGTAGAAACGCGGGTTGAATTTCTCAAGCAGCCGGTAACGCAATCGGCTGGCCGACAACGACAACCGCAGCAGGTTGGTGTCGGACCAGTCGGGCATCGGCTCATGAGCTCGAGCGTAGAGCGCCACGTCCACGACCGCATGAGCACTCAGCGCGCTCGCCAGGTTGCGGGCATAGTGGCCCATGCCGCCTGAAGAGTCCGCGGTAAGCAGCGTGACCCTCACGAACGCACCACGTGGTTCAGGGTGTAGATGCGGCGAAACCGGAAATTCCACCAGTGAATGACGGCGAAACCGAAAGCGGCCGCGGCGAGGAGCAGGAGTTCGGACTGGACGCCTTGGGAAAGTGCAACCAAACCTATGGCGAGCGGCGCGAAGCGAGCAATCTCCCCGGCGAAAAGGCGGAGGACACGACCAACCGGGATAGCGACGGACCGGGCCAACCAGATCACCTTCGCCGCGATTGCAAGCGCGCCGATCGCGCCCAGCAGAGTCACTGCGACCATGGGTGAATCAGCCACCGCCCCGAGCAGCAGCGCTCCGATTGCCGTGACGGCGTATAGCAGCTGGTACCCCAGTTCCCGGCCCTGCTGCTGCAGGACGCTCACGAGTGGCGACATGACGGTGGCCACGAAGGACATCAACAGCCAGGGTACGAGAAGCCGGCCGAATTCACCGGCCTGCTCCCATTCGTCCCCGAACACGACCACGAAGAGCTCAGGCGCGACCACTCCGAGCACGCCAAAACTGGGGATGCCGAGCGCGGCGAGGAAGCGCAGGAGCTGCCAGGTCCGCTCGGTCATGTCGTTGTTTGCCCGACCGGCGGCAATGCTGCCGAGATACACCTGCGACATCGACTGGCCAACGAGCCGCAGCGGAACCTGAAGCAGGCGATACGCCAGCGCGAACTGCCCGGTGACGAACGGCCCGAAAAGCGGCGCCAGCGCGAGAACAGGCAGTTGCGCCCCTATCGCGTTGATCAGGCTCGACCACGTCGTGATCAGCGGAAACTTCCGGTAGCGTCGTGCTACCGCGTACAGTCGTCGCCAATCGCGCTCGAGCGACCATCGTCCGCTGGATCCCGAGGACGCGGCCGGGGCCAGGGCGGCGGCGGCGGCCGCCGGACCCAGGATCTGGCTCACGGCCAGACCACTGACCCCGAATCCGAGGAAGCCCGCTGCGAGCTGCGGAATCGCCTGCCCCGCACCGAGCGCAGCCCGCGACGCGGCGAGCCCGTTGTAGGCCCGCACCCGAATGGCCCAGGCCATGAGGACGTTGCCGATGCCATTTATGACAAGGCAGGCCGGGATCATCCATAGAACAGCCTCAACTCCGAGCCCCACTAGAGTGGCGACCGCAGGAGCCGCCACCAGCCACAGCACCATGAGCACGACGCCGGAAAGCGCCAGAGCCGCGAACATTGCCACCCAGGCTGCGCGCCTGGCGATGCGATCCGACTTCGGCAGAGGAATGGCCAGTTCGTAATGCAGACAGACTATGGTGGTCAGAAGCCCCAGGACGGCAACCAATGCGGAGTATTGGCCAATCTCGTCGGGTGAGTAGAGCCTGGTCAGCACCGGCATCGCCGCAATGAGGATCAGCTGGCCCGCGACCGCACCCACGGTCACGACCGCGATATTGCGCCCACCCGTGTTGTCAGCTTCCACGCGGCGAGATCCCTGAAATCAGTTGGCCGCTAACCGCGGCTGGCTGACCACGAGCGCGTAGTCCAGGCCGTCGAGGTTGACTGGAAAGCAACCTTGGTCGTTCGCCGACACTGGCGCTCGTGTAACAAACGAACTCCATTTCCTCCCTCGCAGGTCGCGCGATGCGGACGGGCAGACGACCGTTCTCGCAGGCGTCGCAGCCGTATTGCCAACGACCAGAAGCCAGTCGTCATCGCGTCGGTAGCCACTGACGAGAACGTCGCGATCTTCGGCGCGCGCGGGCGGGTCGTCATGGAAGTAAGGCACGAATACTGCGTGTTCATACCCGAAAGCGCTCAGGCTCCGCGTGGCCCGGTTTGCTTCCTCGACATTGCACCACTGTGGCCAGACGCCGATGTCATGCAACATCAGCAATGCCATCAGGCCGCGCGTCGGCTGGACCATCCGGGCATGGCGATCGTCGAACTCCGGCAGGAACATCGGTGCAAGCCCCCATTGCCTGCCGGAGAACTCGGCACGGAACGCGTCGAGGGTCGTGACATCGAGGTAGTTATCCTTGACGCGGCCACGAAACTGCTCGCCGTTGAGATATACATCGAAGAAAGACAGGGCCGGGATGCCGATGCTGCCGGACGTGTGAGCAACGACCAGCGCCTCCGACGAGGATGCGTCGACCTCCGCGCGGATGCTCTTGAAAAGCTCGCGATAAGCCAATATCGGAAACTCGCGCATTCGCTTGCCGTCGCGAGTGTAGCCAAGCCCCGCATCGGGAGCGTAACCACCCAGGATGGCTGTGTTGTCGAGATACAGGGCATCGATGCGGTAGTCGCGCATGAAGCTGCCCGTCTTTTTCGAGATGAAGGGCGCCCAACCGCGGCCCCCGGGGGCCAGCATCGCAACCGCAGAGCGATAGGCCGATACGTCGGGCGGTGTGTCGATGACACCGAGCGACCACCATTTCCTGGAGAAACCCCACTCTGGCGTGTTGGTGGCCACGCACGTCGGGCAGACGTAAGGCATCGGCTTCAGTCCGCGATTCCGATACGCGCCGAGACTTGCGCTAAAGGCCGCCGGGCTGGCCGGCTCCGGATACCCGTAGAACTTGAAGGAGTCGGTGTTGGGCTCTGGCCAGATCACGCGATGACTGGCGTCGTGAGCCGGATCCAGTCGCCAGCTCCGCCAGGACTTTGGCAGGCTCTTGATGGGCGTGCCCTGCAGGCCGAACGAGAAGCGCACTTCCTTCTGCGAAGGTGAACCCGCTCGCTTCACCCGAATGACCAGGTTTACGACATTGGCGCCACGCACGATCTCGACGGCGTCGTCGCCCAATGCATTCGGCCAACTCCGCGAAGTCTCGGCGAACCAGAACAGACCGCGATCGTCGTTTCCCAGCCAATAGAACGGCACGAATCCCGCTCTATCGACTCGACCGCGACCGCCAGCGAGACGACCCGAGACCGGCCGCTCGGTATCCCACCGGTGCCGAAACTGCGCGACAGATGGACGAACGGGAATGCGAATCTCTATCGGACCTTCGAGCTCCGCTGGCCCAAGCGGTGTAATCGTCGTATCGAACCATGCCATGCCGTCGGGCTCGAACGTCGTTCGGACCATGACCTTCGCGCGCCCGCCTTCTATTGAAGCGCTGTCGAACCGCGAAACAACGACGGCTTCCTGTCCTCCCTTCGTAAGTTGCGCAGTCTGCACCAGTCCCGCGGCGGCAGCGCGTTCCGTAACCGAGCTCGCCACACCCAGATAAATCTCGATGGGCGCTGCGAGCAAAGGAGCCCCAGCCGCAGTGATCTGCCTGGGGAACAGAGAGTTTCGGTACTCATACTCGTGGTGCGCACCTCTGGCCCGGCCATTGACGAGCTCAAGACCTCTCGCGAAACGGAATCGGTCGCCGGCCGCCTCGTTACTTGCCGCCGGGTCCGGCACTCGCACTGACACGGTCTGCGGCACCAGGCCGGTGTCGTCACGCGAGAACGTCACCGTCAGGTCGTAGTCGCCAGGGGCAAGATCGGCTATGCGAAGCTTCGCGCTGGCCTGACCATTCGCGAGGTGCACAGGTGCCGAAACCAGTCTCTGCCGATCCCTGGAACCGATCGAGAATACGGCGGTCGTCCGCGCGTCGGCAGTGACCGCCGTGGACGCAGTGACGCGGGCCACGAGGGTGGCCCCAAAGTCCTCGACCGAGTACCGCAGCTCGGCGGAGCGAACCGCCTTGCCGCTGGCGACTTGCCGTCGGCCAAGGAACGCCTGCCTGACCTGGGCCGGGGTCAGCGCCCGGTCATAGATACGAACTTCGTCGATCACCGAGGACGACAGGCGAAGCGTGCTCCAGGTCAGGTCTCCGATCTGGAATTGACCGCCTGTCGACTGAGGCAACACGGCTGCGATCGGCTCGTCCGTCTGGGCCACGCCGTCGACATAGGCGAGCACGCCGTCCTCGGACCAGGTACCTGCGATGTGCCGCCACTGTCGCGGAGCCCAGTCGGCGTCCCTCGCACTGAAGTGATATGGCCCCTGCTCCGCGTCATCCGTGCCCAGCATGAGCAGTCGCGGCGAGTCGAGATACTTGTACAGATAGAGGGCCCCGACGTCGCGCATCTGGAAGAACACGTGGAACTTGCCGTCGAAACCGTCCCAGTCGACCGGCGCGACCCACATTTCGACGGTACCCTGCCGCCGGTCTATGACTCCACGTGCGGGATAACTGACACTGCCGGATTTCGGCCCGGCCAGCAGGGCGTTGCCGAAACGCCCGGGAACCAGGCGCGGGAAACCCGACTTGTCGGCTGAAAGCCGGCTGTCGTCGCGCATGGTCGCTTCGAATCCGCTGTCGAATGATGCGTAGAAGACTGGGTCCGGCTGGGCAGCAGCGTTGCCTGTCGCCGCCAAGGCTGAACCCAGCCATGCAGCGACCATGGTCGCAAGACGTGTGCGCACGCGGCAGCGATAGCTGCGACTGGCGGGAGTGCCGACGCACAAGTTGACACCCACGCGATTGACGCTAAGCGCTAGGCTCGACGACCTGCTGCCGTAGGCCCGCGGCGGCTTCGCCAGAGGCGCTCGCCTCATGGCGACGCATCCCACCCACCGGCAACCCCATCCGCAGCCGGTCGCGCAGGACCGAGCGGAGGACGGGCGCGCCGATGGTGGTGAGCTCCTCGGAGAATGCGTAGACGAGGGCGAGGTCGCAGAGCGTGTTGACGAGCCGCGGGATGCCGTCGCTGGCCGCGGCGATAAGGCGGATGGCGGCGGGGGTGAAGAGCTCGGGGTTGCCACCGGCGACAGTGAGGCGGTGGGCGATGTAGGCGGTCACGTCGGCCAGGTTCAAGGGCGCGAGGTTGTAGGCGACGGAGACGCGCTGGGTGAGCTGGCGCAGTTCCTGCTTCTGCAGGAGCTGCTGGAGTTCGGGCTGGCCGACCAGGATCAGGTGAAGGAGATAATCCTTCTGGGCGTTGACGTTGGAGAGCATGCGCAGCTCCTCGAGGCCTTGCACGCCCATGTTCTGCGCTTCGTCGACGATGAGCACGACGGGCCGGCCGGCCGCGTGCTCGCGGATCAGGAACTGCACGAAGTCGTCGTAGAGCTCGACCTTGCTCTTGCCCTTGTAGTCGAGGCCGAAGACCATCATGATCCACTCGGCCATTTCACCGAAATTGTTGTGGGTGAAATTGATCAGGCCCACACGCAGTTCGCGCTGGACCTCATCGAGCAGCCGGTTGATCAGGGTCGTCTTGCCGCAGCCGACCTCGCCGGTGATGACCGTGAAGCCCTGGCGGTTCTGGATGCTGTACTGAAGGAGCGTCAGCGCGGTGCCGTGGCGCTTCGACATGTACAGGAACGACGGGTCCGGCAACAGCTGGAACGGCCGTTCTTTCAGCCCGTAGAAGCTCTCGTACATCGCTGTCTGCCGCCCCCTGCCCGGCCACCGGCCGGGATCAGGCCTTAGTGCGGGCCGCAGCGCGGGCCTTAGCGCGCTCGGCGCGCCGCTTCTTGCCGTAGTACCAACCGTAGCCGTAGCCGTAGCCGTAGCCGTAGCCGTAGCCGTAGCGGCTGCGCCGTGACGGTGCCTTGTTGAGCACGGTGCCGATCATCGGCGCGCTCTTCAGGACACTCAGTGCCTTCTGCAGGTCGTCGCGGGAGGTCACACCGGCCTCGGCCACCATCAGCATGGAATCGATGTAGGGGACGAAGACGAGCGCATCGTCCGCGTCCAGGATCGGCGGCAGGTCGAAGATGGTCAGCCGATCCGGGTAGCGGTGCTTCAGCTCGTTCACCAGCGCCACCATCTTCGGCGAGTTCAGCATTTCCGAGGAATTCCGGACGGGCTCGCGACCCGGCAGCACGACCAGGCGCTCGATGCCCGGGTTTATCAGCGCTTGCGACAACGGTACATCGTGCAGCAGGTAGTCCGACAGTCCCACTTCCGGCTGGTAGCCGAGGTACTCGTGAATCGACGGCTTGCGCATGTCGAGGTCGACCAGAAGTACAGTGTGGGTGACTTCCATCGCGAGGCTGATCGCGAGATTGATGGCCGTCAGCGACTTGCCGCAACCAGGGTTCGGGCCGGTGATCGCGAGGGAGGTCCACTGGTTCTCTTGCATGGTCTGCAGCACGCGCGTACGCAGCATGCGGTAGGCGTCCTTGCTCTCGTGGAAGGGCACGGCGGCGATGATCCGGTTTTCAGTTAGTACGCGCTCCGGCACGTCGATGACCTTCGTCTGCGTGTAGCGGATAGCGCTGGAGAGGTTCGCGGCAATGCCGCCGCCGGACCCGAGGTCTGCGTGGCCCTGCGCCCGATCGCGGTTAGCCTGTTCCAATGCTTTGCGGATGCGTTCCATGTGGGTCGTTCCTTACATGCCCATGCGGCGTATGGCGATATACCAGATGACGTCGAGGTTTAAGTAGAAGAAGTGCACGATCACCGCGAGAATCACGAGGACGGTCGGCACGGCGACCAGGGCCGTCCTCAGGATGTTGCGCTTGCGGACGATGTCCGCCCAGTTCTGGATGAAGGGGATCTCAGCGAGCGGCGGGCTGCCCGCCACGCGCTCGACGGTGCGGGCGCTGGTGATCGAGTTGTCCATGGACTCAGCGACCTGCGGCCAGCCGAAGCCGGTGGCCAGCACGAGCAGGATCAGCAGGACCAGCAGCACCGGGCGGTTGGGGCTGGCTGGCAACAGCGGCAGGTCGGGCGGCTCCACCAGGGTGAAGCGCTCGCCCTTGCTCTGGGTTTCGAGTGACTGGCCCATCTGGGCGGCGAAGAGGCGCGCGCGGGCAGCCTCGTAGCTGGCCGTCGCTGTCTGCAGCTTGCGGTCCAGCCCCAGCAGCTGGCGCTCCGTCTCCGTAGTCTCGCCGACGTTGCGTTCGTACTCGGCGATCTTGCCGCGGATCTGGCCACGCTGGTCCTGCAGGGCAGAGACGCGGGCATCGAGCTGCTTGCGCCTGGCGAGCACCTCGATGTACACCGGATTCGTCGGCTCCTGGGCCGAGCGCTTCACCCGCGGCCTCAAGCCCTCGGTTTCGAACTGGCTTTCGAGGGCGGTCACTTCGCGGCGCAGCCGCAGGACCTCCGGGTGTTCGTCGCTGTAGGTCTCGCGCGCCTTGGCGAGCTGCGTGCGCGCCTCGGTGAGCCGCGAGAAGGTGTCGTTCGGCATCAGGTCCTGGCCGACCTGCTGCTTCAGGGCCTCGACCTCGCGCCGCGTCCGCAGCACGTCGGGATGGTCGGTCGCATAGCGCGCCTCGAGTATCGACAACTGGCTCTGCGCGGCCCGCAACTGGTCCGCCGGGGCGGCGACCGGGCGGCCCTCTGACGTCACCACGGTCTGCATCGGCTCGAGCTGGGCGAGCTGCGCATCGAGCAGCACTTTCTGCGACTCGAGTTCGCGGATGTCGCGCTCGTTCGTGTTCAGGTCATCGTCAAAACGCTGCAGGAACTGCACGTTGAAGGCGCTGCGCATCGGGATCGAGCCTTCGTTGTCCTGCTTGACCTTGGCGATATCCGCCTCGATCCCGCGCACCTCGCCGTCGAGCCGGTCCACCTCGGACTGTATGAACTGGCTGGTCTCGGCCGTCTGCTCGGTCCGTGAGCGCACGTTCTCGGCGAGATACAGCGACACGAGCTCGTTGGCGACCTGGCGCGCCACCGCCGGTTGCTCGTGCTCGAAACCGAGGGTGAAGGCGATGGTCGGGCTGATTAGACCCCGGCCGGACGGGTCTTCCATCTTCACGTCGACCAGGTCGATCTTGACGTCCTCCTGTACCTCATCGACCAGGAGCAACGTCGGCAGGTACTTGCGCTCCTCCTCGTAGAGATTGAACTTCTCGATGATCTGGGCGAGGTTCGTGCGGGTCATGACCCGCTGGTTGATGTACTGGATCTGGCGGGCGGCAAACGTGGTGACCGTCGTCTGGACCAGACTCGGCGGCACCTCCGGGTCCTCGATCAGGATCGTCGCCGTCGAGCGATAGGTATTCGGCAGCAGCCAGATGGTGGCCACGCCAAACAGCAGCAGCACGGCAGCAATCTTGATGGACGCGCCCTTGCGGCGCCGGAGCGTCTCCAGGTATTCGTTGAAGTTGGCGCCAGTGTCTTCGGGGATCGGGATTTCGTAGGCCATGGTTATGGATGCCCTCTGGGTATCCCGGGTGCGGCCCAGGGTCGTTTATGAGCGCAGCAATGTGGAGGGATGATAGCGGGCTGGGTCGGTATTGTATGTGAGCTAACGCCCAAAATAACCCGTGTAAATGACTGAAGTGAATGAATTCTATCGCAAAGACACTGTGATCCGAGCAGCACTCCGGCAGGAGCACCCACCGGCCGGATCCGAAAGCGCGAGCGAGTATTGGAAGGGAAAATTAAGGCGAAATTAAGGTGCCCAATGAAAAAAGCGGCCCCTCAAGGGCCGCTTTCCCGGTGATCTGGCGAGGGCGAAACCCGCCTGGTGTTGCCTCAGTGCCGGAACCTGCGACGGGCGCGCATCGCCACGCCAGCCATGCCGGTGAGGAAGAGCCAGGCCGTGGCCGGCAGCGGGACTTCGGAGCTGCCACCGAAGAAGCCGTTGGTGAGGCATTTCCGCTCACCCTTGAGGCACTTGAAGCCGGCCACCTTCGCGGCGAAGAACTGGTTGCCGCCAGACGCACTGCCCGACGACGCGAAGATGTAGTCTTCCAGCGTATCGCCATCGATACCGGTGATCGAGAAGGTGAGCGTGCCAGAGCGGGCGTTGTTTGAGCCGGTCAACAACCGAATATCGAACAGGCCGAAGCCTGCCATGCGGAAATTGTCGCGGGCACTCCAGCCGGCAGGCAGATTCGTGACGTTGCGTGCCTTCACCTTCACGCTGATATCCGGCCCTACGTTGAAAGCGAAAGCCTGGATGCCGAAATTTGTGCCGGCGATCTCCAGCAGATCGGGATTGATCGCGCCGACGACGAAATCGATCGCGCCGTTCAGGCCGTCCGACACGGTGACCTGCAGGTAACCCACGCCGTCGGGCAGGATGTGCGACTGGTCGAGCACGTAGGTGATGCTGGCTGAGCGCACCGGCATCGCGGCGCCGAGCAGCACGACGAGCGAAACAATTACCCGAATGAGAAGTGACGCTGTTCGTTTGTTGTTCATTGGTTGCCCGTGAGCGGCCCGGCGGTGATTCCCCCGCTGTCCGGATCCGTTCTAAAACTGCTGCATGCGGCGCGGAATGCTCGCCGTCCTCCGGTATCCAAAGTACCAACCGGAAACCGCGAGCGCAAGCCGGAAATTACATAATGGGGGCAAGCCGTTGTGCGCATTTACCCAATCGTCTTTTGGCCGGTTCATCGGCCCGGGACATCTCCCGATGATGCCCTCATGACAGCCTGCCAGAGCGCCTCTACGGCCACGTACAACTGGCGGGCCACGACCAGGCGATCGAGCACGCCTGGCGCGCCAGAGGCCGCGTAGGCGGACAGAAAGCGCCTGCCCACACCCGCCGGCAGCACGTCCAGGACCGCCGCCAGATCGAATGCCGGATCTCCCGGGCCGGCGTATTCCCAGTCGATCAGCAGCGGCGGCCGGCGACCTGCCACATTCGCCGCCAGCGGGTCACGATGGCACAACGCCAGACCCCCACGACCGGACGCTCGCCAGAGCATGGCGGCCTGCTGCGCCAGCGTTCGCATGGCGGCTGACTTCGCTGCGCGGCCGTAGTGCGCGATCCGCTCGCCGAGGTCGTCCGCAGCGGTCGCGGGGAGCGGCAGGGCATGCAAGGCACTGAGCCGCTGTGCCAGCTGCTCCACCCGGTCGGCGTCACGAAGATCCGCAGGGGTCCACGTACGCCCGGGCGCGAAGCGCGACACCAAGCATGCGGTCCGGCCCGTGCGCAACAGCACCGGCTCCGGTGCCAGCCCATGGCGCCAGGCGAGGCGCTGCCAAAGCCACTCCGTCCGCCGATCGAGGCCCAGGGCCACCGACAGCGGGCCATCGACGCGCAGCACGAAGCGTTCGCCGCTCCGGCGCACGAGCCAGGTCGTACGCGCCGGCGTCGCCGCCAGCCTGGACTCGATCCGGGCACCCGCGCCGAAGCGCCCGGTTCGTGCCAGCGCCTGCCGCGCGCTCAGGAGTTCGCGCGCTGCCATGCCCGCCGCCATGTGCCCAAGCCGAGCAGGGCGAGGCCGAAATAGCCTGCGAACAACGCCGCAGTGAGCCACAGCCCGCGCGCGGCGAACAACGCGGCTGACACCGCGTCGATCACCAGCCACCAATGCCAGTTCTCGAGCACCCGGTGCGCCACCAGCCAGGTGGCGGCGACCGCCGCGCAGGCCGTGGCGGCGTCCAGCCAACGGGTCCAGGCCGGCTCCTCATCGGGCAGCAGCTGAAAGGTCACCGCGACGAGCAGCGCAACCGCGATCAGCAGCAGGCCATGCGCCGCGAGCGGCCAGCGCACGATGGCGAGATCCTCGGCAGAGCGCGACCAAAGCCACCAGCCGCGCAGCGCCACCGCAACGTAGAACACCTGCAGAGCGGCCTGGGTCAGGAGTCCGCTCGCTGCGAACACCTGCAGGTAAAGCACGGCGCTCATGATGGCGAACGGCCAGCACCAGACGCTGCGGCGGATCGCCAGGACGACATACGCAAGCGCACCCGCCAGCGCCGCTACTTCGAGCGCGACTCCCACCGCGGCTGCTTCAGGCCGACCGCTCGAGCGCCGGCGCGTTCGCGATCGGCAGATCGGCGTTGATGCACTTGACCACGAAGACCACGGTGCCCGGCTGCTCCATCGCGGCGCGCATGCCGGCGCTCACCGCAGCAAGAACCTGGTCGAACTCGCCGCGCAGCTGCGTACTCATCTGGTTGGTGACGACCTCGATGCCCGGCTGGCGACGGAGCAGCGCAATGCACTCGAGGATCGGCGCGACGAAACCCTCCTTGAGCGGATAGAGACTGATCTCGGCGGTAATGCGCATGCCTTGCCTCCTCAGCGGGATTCGAAACGCCAGCCGAGGCCGATGCCGGCCTGGCGGGAATCGCCGGCGCGCACGTAGCGGCGGGCGGAATATTCGGGCGGCTCGTTGCCGAAGTAGAAGCCACGGGTGCCGTATTCCTCGTCCAGCAGATTGCGCACCCAGGCTTCGATCTCGAAGCCCGACCAGCGAAACCCGGCGCGGGCGTTGGCGAGCAGCACGTCGGGTTCGCGGCGATCGTCGCCCGTGCTCGCGTCGTAGTCGTAGCGGTAGCTGCCGCGGCCGGCGAGGTCCAGCCGCCCGAACCAGCCGCGCGGCACGTCGCGGCCGACGGCGAACGCGTAGCTCGCGCGCGGGGCATGGGGAAATTCGCTGCCGACCAGCCAGGGCGAGCTGCCTTGCGCGGCGGAAAACCGCTCGATCTCCGTGCGGAGCCAGGCCGCGGTAGCAGCGAGAAACCAGCCGTCGGCGAACTGCCGCTCGAAGCCGGCCTCGATGCCGAGGGAATGCGCCGCCTCGGCGTTGTCGGTGAGGAACAGGAACGTGTTCGGGTCGCCCTCGCGGTACTGCAGTGGCACCTTCACCTGCATGTCGTGGCGCGTCTGCCAGAAGGCATGCACGCCGGATCGCCACGACCCGTCGCGCCCGGCGTGACGCCAGCCGCCTTCCCAGGCGATGAGTCGTTCGTCGTCGTAGTCGACCTGGTCTTCGTCCGGCTCGAAGCGGGCCAGCCCCGGGTTGAAGCCGCTCGCCCTGAAACCCCGGGCGATGCGCAGGTACAGATCGTCGTTCGCGCCGGCTGCGTGCAGCAGCGCCAGCTGGCCGCCCCACAGCCGGTCGAGCGGCGCGAACCGGGCCCCGCTGGCCGTGCCGGCGATGAGATCCTCCGCTTCGTCACTGTAGCGCGCGCTGCGACGTTCGAGCCGCGCGCCGGCGAGGAGGCGCGTGGCGGCCGTCAGCGGCCACTCCGCCTCGCCGAACACCGCGACCGTGTCGGCGCGGAACACGCTCTCGAGGCGTCGATCGGTCGGGTACGGGTCGCACCACCAGCTCTCATAGGGTGAGCCGGGCTCGGCGCAGAACGCGTCATCGACGTCGCCCAGGCCGAAGTCGATGACGCGATTGTCCTCGGCGAGACGCTGGAACCATGCACCCGCAAGCAGCGCCGGCCTGCCCTGCTCCGGAACGCTCGCCAGCCGCCATTCCTGGGTCCAGGTGCGCCGCTCGCGCCGCGTGTCCTGCCGGTAGCGGTAGACATGCGGGGCCCAGAGCGCGTCGTTGCCCCAGTCGGCATCGAAGGCGAAGTCCATATCCGTTTCGGCCACGGTGGCGATGCCAGTGAGCTGCCAGTCGTCGCCGGCGACGCCGGTGTAGCGCAGCGCCACGGCATTGCTGGTCTGCGCATCGCGGCCAGGTTCGTCGCTGTAGGTCACCTGCCCGCCGCCCGGGCTCCAGGCGTCGTAGCCGTTGTCGAGATCGACATGCATCGCCACGAGGTCCAGCTGTCGCCCCGCGCCGTCCTGCCAGCGCAGCCGCGTGCGCAGCGTGAGTTCGTCGCGCCCGTTGCTGTCGTCCTCGCCGAGAAAGTCGTTGCGACGGAAGCCGTCCGACCGTGCATGTTGCGCGGTCGCCCGCCAGGTCAGCCGGTCGCCCTGCCCGGAAACCGGGCCGCCCGCCGCGAGTCCTGCAGTGAACAGGCCGTCGCTGCCGGCATCCGCCCGCAGCAGCAGCTCGGGTGTCGCGGCAGGCGCAATGGAGCGCAGATAGATGAGTCCGCCGAGCGCACTCGCCCCGTAGCGCGTGCCCTGGGGACCGCGCAGCACTTCCACCCGCTCGACATCGAACGTCGTCGCCACGGCGCCGAGACCCGAGAAGTCGATGTCGTCGATGAGGAATCCCACCGCGGCGTTGGGCGCGCCCTCGTACTGCTCGAGTTCGCCGACACCGCGAACCTGCAGGTAACGGGCCCGCGATCCCTCGCCCGAGGTGCCGAGGTTCGGCACGTGGGCAAGCAGTTCCTCGAAATGCTGGATGGCGACGCCGCTGATGTCGGACTCCTCCAGCACGGCGACGCTGGCCGCCGTGTCCTCGAGCGAGGCGCCGTCGCGCAGGCTGCCGGTAACGATGATCGTGCCGGTCTCGGCGGAGGCGCCAGCGGCCAGCAGCGCAAAGACCAGAAGCGGAGGTTTGAATCGGGCAGGCATGGTCCTGTTCCTACGCCGGTACTAACCGGATCAGGTTCAAAGGGTTCCCGTGGGCCGGGTCTCAGGCCTGTCGCGCAGGCCACCCCTCAGACGCGGCAAAATATAGCACGCGGCAGGCCTGCCGGCCGCGATGCCCCGCGGCAGGGTTTCTGGTAAGGTCTGCCGCCTTTCGCGGCAGGCGAGGACGACAGCGATGGCACCCGCAGGACACGGCTACAAGATCATCGACGCGGTCGTGAATATCTGGACCGAAGAGGCGCTACGCCAGCGCCCGGGCTGGGGCGCCGACTTCTTCGCCGGCAAGATGAAGGCCGACCGCGACATGGTGTCGAACGCGATCAGCCTCGAGCAGATGATCGACATGCTCGACGAGGCAGGCATCGACATCGCCTTCCTGATCGCCGCGCGCTCGGGCCGACCGGGCCTACCCGGCTGCTACCACATGCCTTACGAAATCGTCGCGCGCGCCTGCGAGAAGTATCCGCAGCGCTTCCGCGGCCTCGCCGGCATCGACCCCTACACGGGCATGAAGGGCGTGCGGGAGTTCGAGTCGGCGGTGCGCAACCACGGCTTCGTCGGCGCGCACCTGTATCCGCACTGGTTCGAGCTGGCGCCGGATCATGCGAAGTACTACCCGTTCTACGCGAAGTGCGTGGAACTCGACGTGCCGATCCAGATGCAGGTCGGCCAGTCGATGATCTACGCGGCCGACTTCCCCTGCCGCAGCGTCGGACGCCCGATCGCGCTCGACGGCGTGGCCTGCGACTTCCCGGAACTGAAGCTGATCGGCATCCACGTCGGCATCCCCTGGACCGACGAGATGATCGCGATGGCCTGGAAGCACAAGAACGTCTACATCGGCTGCGACGCCCACCGGCCGAAGTACTGGCCGGACGCCTTCAGGAAGTACATCAACTCCTTCGGCCAGGACAAGGTCATCTTCGGCACCGACTTCCCCGTGCTGCCGTTCAGGCGCACGGTCGAGGACATCGACGACATCGGCTTCAAGCCCGAAGCCCGCCGCAAGCTGATGCGCGACAACACCGCCCGCCTCTACACCCTGTAGGAGCGGCGGGTAGGAGCGGCGCAAGCCGCGACCGTCCGCGAAATCTTTCCCTCCAACCCCCTCACAACAACTCCCCCAACGAAATCTCCCACGCACAATCCCAATGCGGGTATCGCCAATGGCTGTCGACCAGTCCGGCGCGCACGGGATTCCCGATGAGATAGCGTGCCGCGGCAGCGACATCCGCCTCGCGCCGGACCGCCCGGTCGTAGTAGCCCGCCTGCCAGAGCGGCGCGGCGACGCCAAAGGCGCTGCACAGGGCCCGCGATGACCGCGCCTTCACCAGACGCACCGCGTCTGCCAGCGAGATGGTCTGCGGCCGCATGAGCCAGTGCACATGGTCGGGCATCACGACGAAAGCGAGCGTCCCGGCCTGCCCTGCCACGTCGAGATCGCGCAACTTGCCGATCAGCAGGCGCGCTGCCTCGAAGGACCGGAACACGGGTTGTCTTCGCTGCGTCACGAAAGTCAGGACATAGGCATGGCCGGCCAGGCTGACCCGACCATTGCGCAGCGCGGCGACTCCACGGTCTCGGTGCAGGACCATCGCGCCATTGAAGCGCAGGGTTGCGTCGGTGGCCGGCAGCGAATCCGGTCAGTTCGTCGTGAAATGTGGGTTGATGTTTGGCGGGGTCGCGGGTGACCGGGTCGCGGGTGGCGGGTCGCGGGTCGCGGGGTCGCGGCTTGCGCCGCTCCTACAATCGGACGGAACGCCTTGTAGGAGCGGCGCAAGCCGCGACCGTCATCCGTTGCGCAGACCGCCGATCCCGATCTCGGCGCGAAGCCAGTACGCCACGCCGAGCAGGCGGTCGACGGGCAGCAGGTTCAACGCGGCCACGGCGGCGCGGATGCGCCAGTTGAAATCAGCCTGTTGCGACAGGTAGGCCACCTGCGCGGTGCTGCGGATCGGGTTGTAGCGGGTCACGACCGGCTGACCGCAAACGCGCTCGCCGAACTGCGCGAGCGACGCCCGCGTGAACAGGTTGATGTGACCCGGGAAAGTCGGCGGCTTCTTTTCGCCACGCAGGAAATCCTGCACGCGTGCGCGCCAGGCAAGCCCCGCCTCGTTCGGCACCTCGACCAGCAGGCGCGAGCCGGGCGGCGATCCGCGATGCAGTCGCGCGAGCAGGCGGCCGGGCCAGGTGACATGCTCGAGGACGTTGTCCATGAGTATCAGCGCTCGCTTTCCCTGCTGCCGGACCGCTGCGAGGGCGCTGTCCGTCGCCTGATCGGGCTCAGCCCCGTACACCTCGAACCCGGACTCGCGCAGCACCTTGGCGAAGTAATCGCGGGGCTCCACAAGGAGGATTCGCGTTGCCGGCGAGCGGCGCCGGATGGCAGCGGCGACACTGCCGATACCGGGCCCCAGCTCGACGAAAGCCATGCCGGGCGTGAGGTGCCGCAGCACCCAGCCAGCTTTCTCGTCCGCCACGGCATCGAACACGGCACGGGCTGCAGCATAGGCCTTGTATGGCGCGGCGAAGTCCTCGTCGTCGCGCGCCAGTTCGCTCGTGTAGGGAGAGAGCCAGCCGCCGCCACAGCCCGCGCAGCGGTGCCACTCGAGCGAGTCGTAGCGCAGGAAGACTGCCGAAGCAGCACCTGACTCACAGATCGGACAGGCGTGGGCAGTCATGCCAGTGAACCCTCCAGGCTCAGGATTGCAGCGAGCACGGGCGCGCTCGCCAGGTCGCGCATGCAGGCGACATCGTGCGGACAGGGCGGCAGGCGGCCGCCAGCAACGCAGGGACTGCAGGGCAGGCCGAGACGCACCAGCCGGTGCCGCGGCCCGCGCGGCGCCCACTTGCGCCAGAGCCCGGGACCGAAGAGCGCCACCGTCGGTGTGCCGAGCGCTGCCGCAATGTGCAGCACGCCGGAGTCCGGTCCGAGCGCGAAGCGCGCACGCGCAAGGATCGCGGCAGTCTGCGCCAGCGTCGTGCGGCCCGTCATATCGATCACTAGCGGGCTGCGGCCCACTGCGGCCGCGATCGCCGCGCCGGCTTCGATCGCATCGGTGCCGCCGACTATCGCCACCCGGTAACCGCGGCCAAGCAACATTACCGCGACCTCGCCGTAGCGCTCCACGGGCCAGAGCCGGAAGCTGCCGCCTGCGGCGGGAATGATGACGGCCAGCGGCGCCCCTGCGGTACGCATGAGCGCACCATCGGCCCAGGCGAGATCTGCAGCGGTCGCCTCGAGGAAGGGCTCCCCTGGCTCCTGCGCGGCATTCGCACCCGTGACCGCGTTCACGAGATCCAGGAAGCAGTCGACCTCGCAGCGTCCCTCGTCATGGGCGACAGGATGCGTACGCAGCGCCTCGCGATCGAGCGAGTCGAAGCCGCAGATCCAGCGCGGCGACAGCAGGCGGGCGAGCAACGCCGGGAAACAGTGGTACTGCTCCGTATCGATCACCAGGTCGTAGCGTCGGCGCCGCAACTGGCGCAGGGTCGCGGCTGGCGACTCGTCATAGAGCAGCGTGGCACAGGGCGCCGCGCCGATGCGCAACCCGGCGACGTTGCGCCGCTCGGCCAGCACGTCGACGGCGGCATCCGGCCAGGCGCGGCTGAGAGCCGCGAGCGCCGGCCGCAGCAGGACCGCATCGCCGAGCCCGCCCGGGCGGATGACGAGCACCCTGCGCACTTGCGCAGACGGCAGGGGCGCGCCATCCGTGCCCGTGCGCCCCGGCCGCGGCGCCATCCGGCAGAGGGCGGGACCGATTCGATGATCGAGCAACTGGAGCCAGCGCAACCGCAGCGGTACGGCAGTCGCGACGGACGTGACGGCCATGGCAGATCGACGGCGCCGCGCTCAGCGCAGCATGCCCTCAGCAGCTGCAAACAGCCCCGCCATGGCGGCGATCACGGCGTAGCTGACACGGTCGCGCAGCGCGAATACCACTGGATCGTGGTGCAGCTCGCTGCGCAGCGCGAATATCCAAACCCGCATGACCCAGTAGAACAGCAGCGGGCACAGCAGCCAGAGGAATTCCGGCGACACATAGTGGGCGCGGATCGGCTCGCTGCCGACATACAGCGCGAGAACGAGCACGGCCAGGCCGCCGGAGGCCGGCCCGATCGCGCCGAATGCCGCGCGATCAGAGCGCCGATAGGCGCGGTTCCCGTCGCGCTCGGCCTGCCCGGCGTGCAGCGCGTCGAGTTCCGCGATGCGTTTGGCAAACGCCATCGAAACGAAGAAGAACATCGCGAAGATCATGAGCCAGGACGACACGGCGATGTCCACGGCGGCACCTCCGGCGAGCAGTCGCATCCCGTACAGCGCCGCGAGCACCATGACATCGACCACCAGCAGCCGGCGGAAGAATTTCGAGTAGGCCAGCGCGAGGATCAGGTAGGCGAGCAACATCAGCCCGAACGGGCGGTTGATCACCGCGAAGGCGATCCACAGGCCGATAGCCAGCAGCGCCGCCGCGACGACCGACGCCGTCACCGGGCTCAGCCGACCTGACGCGAGCGCCCTGCCCTGCTTGGCCGGATGGCGACGATCCGCCTCGAGGTCAATCAGGTCGTTCAGCAGATAGTTGCCGGATGCCGTGAGCGAGAAGGCGAGAAACGCGACCAGCAGGGCCAGGTAGACCTGCGGTTCGCCCGCCACCTGGGCAGTTGCCGCAGGGACGAGCAGCAGCAGGTTCTTCGCCCACTGGTGCAGGCGCAGGCTTTCGACCAGCGGAGGCAGCGTTGGCAACGGCACCAGGAGCTCCGGAGCGGCTATGCGGCAATTCTAACGGGTCGCGGCTTGCGGGTCGCGGCCCACGGTCCCGCGCCCCGCAACCCCGCTCCAACCCGTCACCTCAATCCGCCCGGGCGGCAGCGCCCTTGCTGACGAGCAGGTTGATTTCGGCATCGCTGTAGCCGGCCTCGCGCAGCACTTCGGCGCTGTGCTCGCCGAGTCGCGGCTGCAGCCGCCGGACATCTGTCGGCGTTGCCGAGAACGTCATGGGGAAGCGTGTCATGCGCAGCCGCCCTTCCGTCGGGTGTTCGACCTCCTGCCAGAAGCCGACCGCCTCCAGGTGCGGGTCGTGCACCAGGCCTTCCAGCGAATTGACGACGATGGTCGGTACGCTCGTCTCGCCGAAGAGGTCCAGCCACTCCTGCGTGGTGCGCGTGGCCATCGTCTTCGCCGTCTCGCTGTAGGTGTCGTCGATGTTGGTGACGCGATCGGAGAGCGTCCGGAAGCGCGCATCGGCCAGCAGGTCGGTGCGACCCGAGAGCTTGCAGAAGGTCTCCCAGTGGCTGTCGAGGTACGGAAGGATGGCGATGTAGCCGTCCTTCGTCCGGTAGGGCTTGCGGTGATGGCTCATGAGCCTGGTGTACCCCGCCGTGCCGAGCGGCGGCTCGAAGGACATGCCCCAGAGGTGCTCGGCCATCACGAAATACACCATCGTCTCGAACATCGGCACTTCGATTTCCTGGCCCTGGCCCGTGCGCTCGCGGCAGTAGAGCGCCGCGGTGACGGCCTGCACGACCGCCATCGCCGTGGTCTTGTCGGCAACGACCGTGGGCAGGTAGCGCGGCTCGCCGAGCACCATTTCGTTCAGCATGGCGATGCCACTCACCGCCTGGATAGAATCGTCGAGCGCGCCGCGGCTGCCGTAGGGGCCATTGCGGCCGTAACCGTAGGTGCCGCAGTAGATGATCTGCGGGTTGGCCGCCTTGAAGTCGCTGTAGGCGAGGCCCAGCTTGTCCATCACCTGCGGGCGGTTGTTGTGGATGACGACATCGCAACTCCCGGCGATGCGCAGCACCGCCGCACGCGCCTCGGGCTGCTTGAGATCGAGCACGATGCTGCGCTTGTTGCGGTTGCAGGTGAGGTACAGCGCCGCCATGCCGGGGTTGCGGTACGCGCCGAGCGAGCGGTTGGAATCGCCGCGCGGCGGTTCGACCTTGATCACCTCGGCGCCCATGTCCGCCAGGATCTGGCAGGCCCAGGGGCCGAGCACGACGGCGGTCATCTCCAGTATGCGGACACCCGCGAGTGGGCCGGCCATGGTGGGTCCCTGGAAAATGACGCGGCGCGAAATATGCCGAGCGCGGTCCGGGGTGTCAGACGCAGGCCGCGCTCAGCCGCCGAGCCGCGCCAGCGTGGCACGGGCCTCGTCGAGACCCGGGTAATCGGCCTTCGCGCCCGATACCGCCAGCTTCAGCTCCTGCCTGGCGCCAGCCTCGTTCTTGTTGGCGACGTAGGCCATGCCGAGGTGGTAGCGCAGCAGCGGCACCTGCCCGGCGCCGGCGACGGCGCGCTCGAGGAACGGCACCGCACGGGCGATGTCGCCGTTGCGGTAGTACGCCCAGCCGACCGTGTCGAGCACGGCTGGGTTGGTCGTATTCTTGAGTTTTTTCGCCAGCTCGAGCGCCTGGGCGTGGCTCCCCTTGTCCATGCGGTAATCGAGGAGCAGCGCAGCCAGGTTGTTCAGTGCGATTTCTATCGCGGGGTTGGCCTCGAGCAGGTCCCGGTAATGGGCAATGGCCTCTTCGTAGCGCTTCGCCTGCTCGTACTCGGTGCCGAGCAGCAGACCGAGCTCGGCGCTGCCCGGATTCGCCGCCAGGCCGCGCCTGTAGGACGCGATGCGGGCCTCGGGATCGTCGCGGTCGAGGCCGGCCATTGCCGCCCAGACCATGCTGGCGTCGGGTTTGGCGCCAACGATTTCCTCGTAGATCTGCTTCGCCGCGACCCGGTCACCCTTCTGCGCGATGGTGCCGCCACGCAGGAACTTCGCCGACAGGTTTTCCGGATTCTGCTTCAGGAAGTCGTCGATGGCCGCGAGCGCGTCGTCGCGCCGCCCGGAACCCGACAGCGTGCCGGCCAGGCCGGCAAGCGCGCCGATCAGCTCGGGATTCCTGTCGAGCGCCTTGCGGTAGGCTTCGGCGGCTTCAGGCAGCTTCTTCTGCGCCTGATAGAGGCGCGCCAGCTGGAACTGGCCGAAGCCCTTGTCGTTCTCGAGCGCGGCTACGCGCTTCGCCTCCGTCTCGGCTTCGCCCCAGGCCTGCTGGGCGCCGAGCAGCTCGACCAGCCGGCTCGCCGTCTCGATGTCGCCAGGCTCGACCTTCAGGCGCGCGCGCAATATGTCCTCGGCGGCCTGCAGATTCTTGTCGATCACCTCCAGCGTCGCCAGCTCCTGCGGCGCCTCGGTGTTCCTGGGATCGGCGGCGATCAGCCGCCGGTAGGCATCCTTGGCAAGCACCTTGTCGTTCATCAGCGTATGCGTGCGGGCGAGCATCAGTATGGCACGGGAATTCTCGGGTTCCTTGCGCATGACGGCGCGCATATCGGCCACGGCGTCCTCGAACTTCTTGTCGATGACCAGCATGCCGGCGCGCAGCAGCAGCGCATCCGCGTTATCCGGCTCGTCGACGAGGATCGCGGCGATGAGCTGGCGACCGGCGTCAATTTCTCCCTTGTTGATGCGCAGCGCCGCGAGTCGCCCGCGGGCCGCGAGACCGGCCTTCGACTTCGGATCGCGCTTCGCCAGCTCTTCGTAGACAGCCAGCGCCGCGTCCGGCTTGCGGTTCACCTCGTAGAGCCGGCCGAGCGCACCGCGCAACTCGGACTGTTCGGGATTCTCCGCCACGAAAGCCTCGAGCGCCTTCTCCGCCGCTTCGGGGCTGCGCAGCTGCGCCAGGAATTGCGTGAGGCCGAGCTGGGCGGTGACGTCGCCCGGCTCCAGCTCGACGACGCCGCGCATCACCTGCTCGGCTTCATCGAGGCGCCCCTGCGTCGCGTAGAAGCGCGCGAGCTGGTAGTAGTACTCCTGCTCCTTCGGGAAGTCGCGGATCAGGTCGCGGAATTCCTTTTCGATGTCGCCGAAGCGGTTCTGCTGGGCGAGGATCGCGATGCGCAGCTGGCGCAGTATCTTCCCCTTGTCCTTGTCCTTGTCCTTGTCCTTGTCCTTGTCGAGCCGGGCGAGTGCCGCGTCGAGGATCTTCAGGCCGCCGTCCGGATCGGTGACCGCCTCGGCCCCCGCGCGCAGCAGGATCGCTTCGGGCAGGTCCGGGTTCTTCGCCAGCGCGGCGTCGAGCTTCGTAACGCCGCCGGCCATGTCCTTGTTCCGCAGCAGCAGGCGCGCCTGCAGGACCATGCCCTCCGGGTCCTCCGGCGCGAGCTCGGCCGCAGCCTTGGACTGTTCCTCGGCGAGGTCGAAAGCCTCGCCGAAGAAATACAGGCTGCCGAGCTTGACGCGCGCCGGCACCAGCTTCGGGTCGGCATCTACAGCCATCTGCAGCCGCCGGACCATGATGCGGAACTCTTCCTGTTTCTCCGCCACCAGGGCGAGCAGGTAATGGGCCTGCGCGTTGCGCGGCTCGATCTGCGCGGCGTTCTGTGCTTCGAGCTTTGCCTTCGTGTACTCGCCCTCGTCGAAGAACGACTGGGCGGCCTTCATGTACCCGGCTGCCCTCTCTTCCGGCGGCGAGCGGAAGTTGACAAGCATGAAGAGCGAAGCCGCCAGGATGACGGCGGAGCAGGTCGCCCAGAGGGCGCGGCGCCGTGCGCGAGCTCGGCGACGTGCTTTTCGCAGTTTGCGCGATTGCGGTTCAGGAATGTTCATCGTCTGCTCTCTTTCCCGGTGCAGCGGTGGGCCGCAACGAATGGTCTTCAGTGCCGCGCCAGGCGCCGACGCAGGCTGTCTACGCAGCGGCCGGCGGTCCGGCCGTCCCAGAGGTCGGGCCGCCGTCCGCACGGCCAGTCGCCTGCCACGGCCTTGCGGATATTCTCCAGCAAAGCCGCGGGCGGAACCAGCCGGTTGGTCCCCTCCGTCACGGTGACGGGCCGCTCGGTGTTCGGCCGCACCGTCAGGCAGGGGATATTCAGGTAGGTCGTTTCTTCCTGCAGGCCGCCCGAATCGGTGATGGCGAGCGCGGCATGGGTCACCACGCTCATGAACTGCACATAGCCGAGCGGCTCGATCAGGCGGATGCCCGGGGTGCGCTCCAGCACCTCGTGCAGGCCGAACTCGCGCAACTGCTTGCGCGTCCGCGGGTGCACCGGGAAGACCAGCGCCATGTTCTGCGCCGCGACCCTCAGTTGTTCGACGATGCCCTGCAGCGTGGCCGGATCGTCGACGTTGGACGGCCGGTGCAGCGTGACGACGGCGTAGCGCTGCCCTGCCAGCCCGAGAGCGGCATGGGTAGCGTCGGCGACGATCCGCTCGCGCAGCAGCTCGAAGGAGTCGAGCATGATGTTGCCGACGCGCTCGATGCGGCTGTCAGCAACGCCTTCGCGGCGCAGGTTCTCGTCGCCGTCGGGCGACGGGGTCCACAGCAGGTCGGCGAGCGCATCGGTGACCAGGCGGTTCACCTCCTCCGGCATCGTGCGGTCACCGCTGCGCAGGCCCGCCTCGAGGTGCGCGACGGGGATCAGCAGCTTCGCGCAGACCAGCGAGACCGCAGCGGTGGAATTGACGTCGCCGACGACGATGGTCCAGTCGGGGCGCTCGGCGAGGCAGATCTTCTCGTAGCCCATCATCACGCGGCCCGTCTGTTCCGCGTGGGAGCCGCTGCCGACACCCAGGTGATGATGGGCCTCGGGCAGGCGCAGGTCGCTGAAGAACGCATCCGACATGTTGGCGTCGTAGTGCTGGCCGGTGTGCACCAGCCGCGGGGCGAAGCCGCCGTCCGCGACGAGCGCATGCCACAGCGGCGCGACCTTCATGAAATTCGGTCGCGCTGCCGCGATCAGATGCAGCAGCGGCCGCTTCACCGGCGTGCGTCCGTCAGCCGCATCACGGCGTCCTGCTGCGGCAGGAAGTAGTTCAGCTTCGGATCGATCTCGCGGGCGAAGCGCTGCAGCCGCTCGTCGGCCTGTTCGAGACCGGCTTCGCCCGGCTCCACGGAGGTCACCAGCCGGACCAGCGCGCCGTCCGTGCGGTTGCGGGTTATCGAGTCCCAGAAGATGTACCACTTCACGGCGTACTCGTTGGTGAGGAGCCGGCCGCGCTGCACGAACCAGTAGTACACCAGCTGGCGTTGCTCCTGCAGGCGGATGAGCGTGCGATTGACCGGCACGGACGCGCCGTCGGCGCGGACACCGTCCAGCATGACGCTGTCGAGGTTCAGGATCTCCCAGCCGCCGCCGGGCAGGCAGGTGCGGGGCGAATGGACCGAGCGGCCGCCCCGCTGCGAACCGTAGTAGGCGATCCACAGCGACACCGGCGCGCGTTCCTCCGCGCTTTGGAAATTGGCCATGATCGCCGCGTCGGTCTTCAGCGTCTTCAGCTGCTCCGGGTCGACAGCGGACTCGAAGCCGCGCCAGCCGCCGACGAGCAGCGGGAAGGCGGCGAGCCGCGGCACGTCCGGCACGAGTTCGTCACGGCCCTGGATCGTCATCGTCGAGAGCGCGCCCGCCAGGACCAGGACGGCGGAGACGGCCAGCGTACGGTTCACCGGGCGGCGCGCGAACGCCGCCATCATTTCGGCGAGCGGCGGCGTGTCCATGCGCAGCGACCGCAGGAACGGCTTGCCCGCCACGCGGCAGATCAGGTACATCTCGACGAACAGGATCGCCACGCAGAGCATGAAAACGACCCAGCCCTCGAAGAAGTGGGTGAATCCCTCGGCCATCTCGATGCCGAAGGCGTTGACGAGAATGCCGATGACACCGATGCGCAGGCTGTTCATGAAGACCGTGAGCGGCACGGAAGTCAGGAACACCAGCACGCGCTGCCAGTTCTTCGCCTCGAAGATGGCGGCGCACATGAAGCCGAAGCTCATCAGCGGGAAGAGGTAGCGCAGGCCGCTGCAGGCCTCGGCCACCGCGAGGCGATAGGGGCCCAGGTCGATGACGTTGCCCTCGAGGTAGACGGGCAGGCCGGCCAGGCGGATCACGGCCACGCCCAGCTGCGAGGAGATCAGCTGCAGCTGGGCGGTGAGCTGCACCTCGAGGAAATCCGGCATCGGCACCATGAAGGCGAGGTACAGCAGCGCGGGCCAGATGGTCAGCGTCGCGCGCATGCCGATCGCGGCCAGCACGGCGCCCCACACGACGACGATCGTGGCGTACTGGCTGATGGTGACGACCGCGCTCAGGTTGCCGAGAAGGAGCAGCACCAGCCCGAAGACGATCACGGCGACGCCGGCCCAGGACGTGGTCCACGGCGCCGCCGCCAGTTCGCGGGCGCGCGTGGCCAACAGGAACAGGGCGATCGGCGGGATCAGCCAGCAGTGGTTGTATTCGTCGCGCGCCCAGTCATCGTTGGCCATCCAGGCGATGGCGTCCCAGGCCGCGGCGATGACGACCGCCGTGATCGCGAGGACCAGCAGGGGGGCCGAGCGCCAGGGAGCTCCCGCGGAATTCGCTGCTGCGGTGGAGGACATCGGTTCCGTCGCGTTGTTGTCGTTGTCTGAGCGGTGCGGGACACGGCTGGCGCAGGGCTCCAGCCCTGCGCGGCCAGTGGCCGCACCGCCTGCAGCGATTATCCGAAATCCGCCGGACCGTTCGTCCGACCGGATTCACAGTACCGTCACAAAGATTAAGCCGGACTTACTTGTTGCGCCGCGCCGTCGCCTCCGCGATTTGACAGATTCTCAGCCCTGGCCGGCATTTGCCGCCGGCGCGGTGCCGAGCGCGCTCAAGGTCTTCTTCGCGTCCTCGACCCAGGGCGCGCGCGGATTGGCATCCTTCAGCGCCTTCTCCAGTTCCTGCCGGGCTCCCACGGTGTTTTCCGTCGCGAGGTAGGCCTTGGCGAGGTGGTAGCGCGCCTCCGTCTCGTTGCGGCCGTAGGCGACGGCAAGCTCCAGGAAACGGATCGCCGAATCGTAGTCCTTGTTGCGGTAGTGGGCCCAGCCGAGCGTGTCGAGGAACGTCGGCTGGCGACTCTCGGCGAAGGGCCGCGCGAGCTCGAGCGCGCGCTTGTGGCTCGCGGCGTCCTGGCGGTAATCGAGCAGCAGCGCGGCCAGGTTGTTGGCGACCTGTGGGCGGTTCTCGTCGGCGGCAATGACCTTCTCGTAGACGGCGATCGCGTCATCGACGCGACCGGCGGCCTGGTGCTCGCCGGCGAGGAGCAGCGCAACCGGCGCGGCCGCGGGAATGGCTTCCAAACCACGCTTCAGCGCGTCGATGCGTGCCGCGGGATCCTCCGGGTAACTGCTGGCGAGGATGATATACGCCTGGGCGTACCGCGGCTGCTGGTCGATCGCCAGGTTGAGCGCAGCGCGCGCCTCCTCCGGCTTGCCGATGCCCAGGTAGGCGCCGCCAAGCAACACTCTCGCGATGATGTGATCGGGGTGCTCTTCGAGATGGGTCTGCAGATACTGCGCTGCCTCCGCACCGCGCCCTGCGACCTGCAAAGTGCGCGTAGCACCCTCGAGCGCGATAAAGGAGTCCGACTTGGCGGCGAGCGACTTGCGGTAGGCCTCGCTGGCCGGCACGAATTTCTGCTGTGCCTCCAGCACGCGACCAAGCTCGCGCTGGCCGATGCCCTCGCTGTCGCCGAGTGCCGCAAGCGCGCGAGCATGCTTCTCCGCGGCTTCCAGGTCTTTCTTCGCCAGCGCATAGCCCACGAGCGCTTCGAGCGTCTTCGGGCTCTGCGGGTCGCGCGCCAGTGCCGCGTCCAGCATCTTGCCGGCCTCATCCAGCTGCCCGGTCTCGGCGAGCAGCCGCGCCAGCGAGGTCAGGGCCTCGACGTTGCCCGCATCGGCGAGCAGGATCCGCCGGTAGGCGTCCTCGGCCAGCAGCCGGTTGCCGGTCGCCTGGTGGGCATCCGCCATCATCAGCAGGGCGGTAACGTTGTCCGGGGAACGACGCAGCACGCCACGCAGGTCCGCAATGGCTTCGCCATGACGGCCGAATGCGCTGTGGATGTCGGCGCGCGTCAGCAGCGCGTCCTCGAGATCGGGCTGGTCCTCGAGGATGGCATCGAGCTGCTCCTCGGCGGCCGCGAGATCGCCCTTCTGCAACAGCAACGCGGCGATGCGACTGCGGGCGCTGAGCCCTTCCGCGGTCTTCCTGTCGAGCCTGACCACGACCTCGTACACCTTGATCGCATCGTCGGCGCGGCCCGTGCCCTCGAGGAAATTGCCGAGGTATGTCTGGATCTGCTGGTTGTCGGGATCCTCGGCGATGAAGCCGCGCAGCGTCTTCTCCGCCTCCTCCGGCTTGCGCAGGTACTTCGACTGGTACTGCGCGAGGCTGACCTTGCGCTCGATGCTGTCGGGTGCGCGGGCCACGGCGTCACGCAGCACGGCCATGGCGTCGTCGTATCGCTCCTGGGCGGTGAGCAGCAATGCCAGGTTGTTGGAATACTCGGCGCCGCCGAATTCCTCGAGCATGACACGCAGCTCGCGCTCGACCTCGTCGTTGCGGCCCAGGCGGTTCAGGAGATCGATGCGCAGCTTGCGCAGGGCCTCGGCTTTGGGTGGCCCGACGCGGGCGATGGACGCCTCGAGATCGGCGAGAGCCTTGAGCGGGTCCTGCAGCGACAGCGCGACGGCGCGCAGGGCGGCTGCGCTCTGCTCGCCCGGATCGAGCTCGATGGCCCGGTCGAGGCTCGCCAGCGACGCGGGCAGGTCGTTTTTCTGCAGGGCGAGGCGGGCTTTCAGCACGTGGACGGCCGGGTCGTCCGGCGCCATCGCCATCGCTTCCTCGGCGAGCAACGCGGCGCCCTCGTAGTCCTGGGCGTAGACCAGCAGGGTCCCGAGCTTGACCCTGGCAGGCGCATTCTTGCGGTCTTCCTCGACGACCACTGCCAGTTGCGAGAGCAACTCGCCGGTGTCGTTCTTCTGTTCGGCGATCAGGACAAGCAGGTAGCGGGCGACCGTGTTCTTCGGCTCGATCTGCACGGCATTGCGCGCCTCGACGCGGGCTTCCTCGAGCTTGCCTGCAGCGAAGAGTTCCTGCGCCCTGGCCGTGTAGGCGGCTGCGCGTTCCTCGGGAGTCGCGCAACCGGCGACGATGAAACAGCAGATGGCGACGAAAAGCGTACGTGCGAGGCTGTGCATGATGCCATCGGTTCTCTGGAGGGACGCCGTATTATGCATGGGCGCCCGGCCCTTGGCAGGAACGGAATACCATTTCATAGGCCTCCGCCACGGCGTCCGGCGCGACCCGGGCAGCCAGCTGGCGCGTGTCCCCGTCGGCTCGGCCACCACCCGACAGAAGATCGCCCAGCGCGGACGCCAGCGCGGCCGGGTCGGCGGGGGGCACGATCCGCCCCCGGCCGCTCAGCCGCACCGGCTGGCGCACCCCGGGCAGGTCGGTGGAGACGACCGGCACGCCGGCCAGCAGCGACTCGACCTGCACCATGCCAAAGGACTCGGTGCTGTTGACGCTCGGCAGAACCGTCACGTCGCAGGCGCGGTAGAGCGCGGCGAGTTCGCCCGCACCCAGGTTGCCCAGGAAGCGCCAGCGATCGCCCAGGGCAGACACCAGCGGTATCACCCGCCGCGCGCAGGCTTCCTCGCCGAACACGCGCTCGTGCTCCCCGGCAAAGAGTACCCGCGCCCGCGGCACCCGCTCGATGACGGCGGGCAGCGCCGCTGCCAGGTGCTCGACGCCCTTCTCGGTCGCGAGCCGGGCCACCATGCCGATGACCCGGTCGCCCTCGACGAGCCCGGCCCGGGCGCGAAGCGCGGCTACGTCCGCGGCGGTGGGTTCAGCCATCTCGACTGGCGGCAGGATCTCGTGGACCTTGCCGAGATGGCGGCGGAGGAATGGCGAGTGCTCCGCATAGTCGCGGGTGTTCGTGACGATGGCGGGCACCAGTCCCGCGGCGAGGCGGTTCGCGGCATTCGACACCAGGTTGGCCAGCGCGTGCATGGCGCCACCGGGCAGGCGCAGGTCACAGTGATAGGTCATGACCGCCGGCTTGCGCGCGAGCCGCGCGACCAGCGCGAGCCAGGCGGCGTCGAACTGCGGGACGTGCAGGTTGACGACGTCGGCTCGACGTATCAACGGCCAGGCGCGGCTGAGCATGCCCGGCATGAGCACGCCCTTGCTCACGCGCAGCGCGACATCGAGGCGCAGGATGCGCACGCCGTCACGCACTTCCGCGGCCGGCAGCTCCGGCAGGTAGCGCGAGGTCAACACGGTGACTTCGTGGCCACGGCGGGCCAGTGCGCGGGCGAGGCGCTCGGCGTAGACGGTGAGCCCGGAGTAATGCGGGCGGTAGTAAGTGAGGGCGATTAAGATGTTCATCGCATCGCGCCGGGGCGCCGCGCGAGTATAGGACGAAACCGGATGTCGAAGCGGATCGCGACCGTCGTCGGCGTGAACCTGGTCGTGCTCGCCGGCCTGCTCGCAGTCGTGGAACTCGGCGGCCGCGCGCTGGCCTGGGCGAAACCCTCGTTCGACGTGCTGTTCCTCGCCGCGGGCTTCCGCGACCTCGAGCGCGCGCGCGAAACCGCCCGGCACCAAACGCGTCGCGATGCTGGGGGATTCCTTCATCGAGGCCGTGCAGGTGCCCTTCGCCGACACGGCGGGCCAGCGCCTCGAGAAAAAACTGAACGCCAGAGTCAGCGCCCGCTGGGAGGTGCTCAACTTCGGCGTCTCGAACTACGGCCTCGGCCAGTTCCTGCTGGCCTGGCAGCAGCACGCGCGCGACTACCAGCCCGACGTGGTCACGGTGATGCTCGCGCAGATCCACCTGCTGCGCACGCTCGACCGCCACGAGGCCGGTGCCTTCGCCGCCACGGCCGGCCGCCAGCTCGCCCTGCGCCCGACCTTCGAACTTGTCGGTGAGCGCCTGCTGAGCCGCCCGGCCGCGGACACGGCCGCGTTCGCCGCGGCCCAGGACGCGCTGATCGCGAATGAATTCGACGGCGGGCGCAGCCGCAGGAAGCAGGTGCCCTTCCTGCTGCCGCTGTTTGCCAGGGAGCTGTTCGCCGCCGCCCGCGGCAGCGAACCAGCCGCAACGACCGCGCCCGTGCTGCAGCCGGCGCAGTACGAGGTCCTGTTCGACATCAACCTGCGCATCCTCGCGGAGCTCGCCCGCGACGCCCGCGAGCGCGGCGCGCAACTCATCGTCGCCAATGCCTCAGCCTACTGCGGCGATCCCCCGCTCGTCGCCGAACGCCTGAACGCATTCTGCGCCGCCGAGCGCGTCACCTGCATCCCGTTCGCCGACGACCTCGCCGCGCTGAACGCGACAGGCATCGACACCCGCTGGCCGCACGACGGGCACTTCAATGTCGCGGGGAATGAAGCGCTGGCCGCGGCGTTGGGCCGGGCGATCGATTGATTGGAATGCAATGGGTCGCGGCTGGCGCCGCTCCTACAACGTTACGGCCGCTCGAACGCCGTAGGAGCGGCGCCAGCCGCGACCGGTGACAGATCCCCAAAAAAAGAAAGCCCCGCATTCGCGGGGCTTTCTTCGTCCAAAAGGACTACCAGCTTCAGCCAGCCTTGCGCCGGCGCGCGTAGCGGCCCGCGGCCAGGATCGCCGGAGCGAGCAGCCAGGCGGCAGCCGGTGCCGGCACGACCGTACCGGTGAAGTTGAGTTTGCCGACGGTCAGGGTGCCGCAGGAGATCTTGGTGCCGTCGTAACGGATGTGCTCCGTGCCGCAGCCACCGCCAGAGGAACCCAGCGCGCGACGGTACTCGCCCGCGTTCGTGGTGATGTTGCCAGCACCGTCGACCGAAATGCTCGCGAGCACGCCTGATAGCGTCTGCAGCAGGGCCACACCGCCGGCATCGCGGACGTTGATCATGCTGGTCGTGTTGTCAGTCGTAGAGCTGCCGTCGAGGTCCCAGCCCCAGGACAGGTGACTGCCGGTATTGCTCTGGCCGCCCGACGTGACGCCCGCCGTGCACAACGTGCCCGCCGAGGTGTCGCTCGTCGCACCAAGGCCGCCCTGCTGGCAGGCGAAGCCTGAGTCATTGAACCGGGCGGTGCCGCCGGTGATGTCCCAGGTGGTCGCCGTGAACGTGCCGGTCAAATTGAGCGTGATCGTCGCCGCCGTCGTGATGCCCTGCCAGTAGTTGCCAAACGGTGAACCGTCAGCCGAGCGGATGTTGAAGCCGTTGGCGCCGTTGCCGGCGCTGTTGCTGAGACGGATGCCGGTAGGCGACGTGGTGGTGGTCGCACCCGTCGGCTCATCGGTCGTCGCTACGATGTTCAACGTACCGGTCAGTGTCGTGTCGGTGACCGTGACGGTGCCGGTCGCGCGCGGGTTCGGGCCCAGGTCACCGGCATCGGTGGTGACCGGGGTATTGAGAAAACTCGGATTGCCGTAATAGCTGGTATACCGGCACCCATACTTCCGTGTAGACGGAGCAGCACCGCCCGCTGCTGAGACAAGTGCAGCGCACTGCGCAGAAGACGCAAAGTCGGCGTTGAAGAAGGTGCGCGAGTTGTACCCGCTCAGGGTCGTGAAATAGGTGCTGTTGCTGATGCTCGACAGCGTGGCGGTGCCGCTAGAGGTCCAGGCGATGTCGTTGAGCGTCGAACTCGGCCCGAACGTCAGCGACGCGTCGGGCGTACCCCCACCGTTACCACCGATGTCGACGGTGATAGTCGCGGTGGTGCTGTAGCCGAACGCGCTCTGCGCGCTCAGCCCCAGTGCTGCTATGCCCGCGAGGGCTGCCAGCTTCTTCATGGGTTCTATCCTCCAACCAGTGCGTGCGACGAGAAGGGTTTTTCTGACCTTCGAAGGGCAACCTGGCTGTCTTCCCCGAGAATCCCCGGCTGATTTCTCGCGTCAGCGTCGAGGCAAGACCCCTGGCTTTCCGCACCCGATTCGCACCGGGATTGGGTATTTTTCTTCGATGGGATCCGACTATACACGCACACGGCAGGTGCGCAACCGCAGTTTTGACATAAGTGCCAGCAACTTGCGCGTGGGTTGGGGGGGGGGCGCAATCGCCCCTTTCCGACCGGCCCGGCTGCCATCGCTGGCAACGATTCCAGAACCGTTTCCGTGCAGACAGTTGCGGCGCGAAGCTGCGGTGTCGGTTCACGGCGGCGGCGAGGCGGTGGGGAGGCCGCTGGGTGAAGTTGCGGTGGAAAAAAGAAAGCCCCGCTTGCGCGGGGCTTTCCTGACTCGTCAGTCCATGATCGCTAGATCACGAACCGCTTATCGCTTTGGCTCAGGCAGCCGCCTTGCGGCGCATCCAGCCGAGGAGGCCCAGGGCGGAGCCCATGAGCCACACGGCGGCCGGGACCGGAACCACGGTGCCGCTGACGCTGAGTGCACCCGTCAGCAGGGTGCCGCAGGAGATCTTGGTGCCGTCGTAGCGCAGGTGGGCAGCGCAGCCACCTGCGGCGTTGCCGAGGCCGCGACGGAACTCACCGGACTGCGTCGTCAGCACACCGTTAGCGACACTGATGCTCGCCAGGACGCCCGAGAGGGTCGAAAGCACGGTTGAACCACCCGAATCTCTAACTTCCAGCATCGAGATCGCGGTAGTACCCGTAGCTGCGCCGTCGAGGTCCCAACCCCAGGAGAGGTTGGCTCCGTTGTTTTGCTGGCCACCCGCTGTGGTGCTGCGGGTACAGAGGGTGCCCGCCGTTTGGTCGCTCGTCGCACCATTGCCGCCCTGCTGGCAGGCGAAAGTGTTGTCTGTGAACTTCGCCGTGCCACCGCTGATCGACCAGGAGTTCTGGTCGAAGGTGCCCGTCAGGTTCAGCACGAGGGTGCCGGCCGTGGTGATGCCCTGCCAGTAGTTGCCGAAGGGCGAGCCGTCAGCCGAGCGGTAGTTGTACCCATTGAAGCCGTTGCCAACCGAGTTGCTGAGGCGAACGCCAGTCGCCGACGTGAACGTCGTCGTGGCGCCCGTGGGCTCGTCCGTCGTGCTGTTGATGGTCAAGGTGCCGGTCAGGGTCGTGTCGGTGACGAAGACCACACCCGTCGCCGAAGCGCCGGTCAGCGTGGCCGCAGCATCAGCCACCGGCGCCAGGACGAAACCCGCGGTTCCGTTTTCGGTGTTGTACCGGCACCCGTATTTGCGGGTTGCGTTAACGGTGGCAGGAGTAGCACTAGCGGGAATGAGCCCGGTGCACTCCGCGTCGCTGGCGAAGTCAGCGTTGTACCAAGCCTGCGAGTTGTGGCCGGTTTGCTGATTGAAATAAGTGGTGTTGGTGACGTTCGCAAGCGCGTTGGAGCCGGACGAGGTCCAGCCAACATCTGCTGCCGTGTTGGCCGAGCCTGCAAAGGGAGCGGCGCCAGCATTGCCGCCCCAGCTGAACGTCAAGTTGCCGCTGGCGCTGTAACCGAACGCCTGCGTGCTCAGTCCGAGCACCGCCGTGCCGGCGAGTACTGCAATCTTACCCATGAGAGCTATCCTCCAAAACGATCCAAAGAGAAGGGTTGTGGTATCACCTTCGAAGGGCGGCCCGGCTGTCTTCCCCAAGCCCTCGACTGTTCTTGGCGTCAGTGTCGAGGCAAGACCCTTTAGGCATTCCTCACCCGGTTCGCACCGGGATCGGCTTTTTCCTTTTTCGGTTAAGGGCGACTATGGCAGCGTCAAAAAGGCGTGTAAAGGCGGTATTAACATAAACGCCAAACTTTATATCCGCAGGCCCTCCATCGGGAAAACCTCAAGGCGGTCAAGGGGGTTGGCGCGGGTCTTTCATGTGGCCCCTGCTGCGAACGGCCAGATTTTTTAGCCGCCAGGGATGCTAGCGTCCATCCATGACGATTCACGGCCCGATTCGCCTCGCCGCGCTGCTCCTGCTCGGCGCGCTGGCCTACGCCAACGTCCCGACGCTCGGGTTCGTCTGGGACGACATCGCGGTCGTCGATTTCCAGCTCGAGCGGCTGCAGACGCTGGCCGACGTCATCCGCCCCCCGCCCGACATCGTGCGCTGGAGCTACCAGTACTACCGGCCGCTGATGACCCTGAGCTACCTCGTCGACGCGCGCGTTTTCGGCGCGGGTGAGCCCGCTGGCGCGCACCTCAGCAACCTGCTGGTGCATCTGGTCGCGACCGCACTGCTGTGGCGCCTGCTGCTGCGCGCACTGGCCGGGGCCGCCGGCGGGGCCGCGGGCGCCTGGATCGGCGCGGCGCTGTTCGCCGTGCACCCGATCCACACCGAGTCGGTCACGTGGATGGCCGGGCGCAGCGACGTATTCGCTGCGGCGGGGCTGTTCGGCGCGCTGCTCTGTGCGCTGGCGTGGCGGGATCGCGGGTCGCGGGGGGCGCTGGCCGCATCGGCGCTGCTGTTTCTGGCGGCGTTGATGAGCAAGGAGGTGGCGGTCACGGGGTTGGGGTTGTTGCCGTTGGTCTGGGGGGCGGTCGGGGGTTCGGTCAGAGGTGGGTCGGTCGGGGCTGGCGCCCCTCCTACAAAGAGCATGCGGGCGGGCTTGATGGCCTTTGCGCTATGGGTCGTCGTGCTCGGGGCGTTCGTCGTGCTGCGGCAGTGGGCAGGGTCGTCGTCGCAGATCGGGACGACCGCGGTGCCGGGCGATGCGCTGGAGGCCGGGGTTCGCGCCAGTGCTTTCTATTTGATGAAGCTGGTCTGGCCCTGGCCGCAGGTGAACCTGGTCGCCTGGGAGATGGCGCCCGGCGCGGCGAGCGCTGCGCTCGCCACGCTCACTGCCCTGGTGCTGACCGGACTGGCCGCGGTACGCGCCTGGCGTGGCCGGGGTGGCACGGCCTTCCTCGCCTGGGGCTGGTTCTGGGTCACCATCAGCCCGCCACTGCTCATCGCCATGCAGGGGGCGACCAACACGCCGCTCGCGGAGCGCTACCTTTATCTGCCGTCCGTGGCGTTGTCGATCGGCGTCGGTTTGCTGTCGGCGCGTCTGCTGGCCGCCGGCTGGCGGCGGTCGGTTGCCGTCGTCACCGTCGCGGTGCTGAGCACGCTCGCTGTGGCGACCTTCCAGCGCAACGGCGTCTGGCGCGACGACATCGCTCTGTGGTCCGACGCCGCCAGGGGTCCGGCCGTCGGCTCGCTGGCCTGGCTGAATCTCGGGCTGCACCTGATGGAGACCGACGAGCGCCGCTCGATCGACGCCCTGGCGCAGGCCGCAGGGCGCAGCGACCTCACGCCGCTGTGGCGCTCGCGCGCGGAGAACGGCATTGGGCATCTGCTCATGGAGCGCGGGGATGCGGATGGCGCGGAGCCCCGCTACCGCGCCGCGATTGCCGCAGCACCCGACAACCATGAGCCCTATTACGGGCTGGCCTGGGTCGCGCAGCACCGTGCCGAGGCCGGTGACACCCTCGAACGGGACGCGCAGGCCGAGCGTGCGGTCGGCTATTACGTCGTGGCACTCCAGCGCAATGCCGCCTACCACGCCGCGCGGCTGCGCTTCGCCGGCTTTCTCGCCGAGCTGGGCGACTGGCGCAGCGCCGCCGGCGACCAGGCCGGCGCCGAGCGTCGCTGGCGCGCCGCCGTCGAGCAACTCGACGCGCTCGATGCGCTCATCCCCGCGGCGCGGCGCGCGCGGGTGGTCGGCAAGCTCGCAGCGGATTCCGGCATCGACCCTGCGGCACTGCGCGCGAGACTGGCGACACAGCTGACCGGGGAACCGGCGGGCTAGAATGGCGCGATGACCGAACGACGATCCCCTGTCCTGCCGGCGCTCGCGGGCGCTGGTCTCCTCGCCGTCGCGGCGCTGGCCTGGTGGTTCACCGGCCGGAACGCCGACACGATGCCTGATTCCACCGCGGCAGCGACTGCGCAGCGCCGTCCCGTGCCGGTGATCTTCTATCTCATCGACACGCTGCGCGCCGACCGGCTGGGGCTCTACGGCTACGACAAGCCGACCTCGCCCATAATCGATGCCCTGGCGAAGGAAAGCGTGGTGTTCGACCGCGCCCACTCGGCCGCCCCGTGGACCCTGCCCTCGGTGTCTTCGCTGTTCACCTCGCGCTTCCCCTGCGAGCACGGCGTGATCCGGAACCAGCTGCGGCTGTCAGAGTCCCTGCCCACGCTGGCCGAGCGACTGCAGGCTGCCGGCTATGCAACGGGCTCCTACTACCAGAACAATTTCGTGGGCCCGATGGCCGGGCTGTCGCGCGGCTTCCAGGTCGTGGAGTTTCGCCAGGATCTCGAGACACTGGACCTCGACGCCCGTGAATTCCTGGGGCGCGTCGCTGACCAGCCCTATTTCCTGTACCTCCATTCGATGGAGCCGCATGCCACGTATTTCGCGCCCCGCGATCTCGTCAAGAAATTCGGCTACGTCAGCATCGACGACCACGAGGCCTTCCGCGCACACTGGATCGGCTATCGGATGATGTGGTTTGCCGATGCCAAGGCCAGCCGGCCGGTGGGCAGCACCGACACGACCGAAGGTGTCGACCTGGCCATCAATAACATCAACGCCCTCGAGGCGAGCGCGCACATCCTCTACGACGCGGCGGTGAACTTCGCCGACATCGAGCTCGGCCAGACGATCGAGGTGCTGCGCCAGACCGGCGCCTGGGACGAGGCGATCTTCGTGCTGCTGGCCGACCACGGCGAGGAAATGCGTGACCACGGCTTGTGGTTCCACGACCAGTCCGTCTACGAGGAAATGACCCACGTCCCGCTCATGATCCACTTTCCCGGCGGCAGGCACGGCGGCAAGCGCGTCAGCGAGAACGTGTCGCTGCTCGACGTCATGCCCACTGTTCTCGACTTCGTCGGCGAGGGCGACGCCTGCGAGAACTGCCGCGGTTCGAGCCTGTTGCCGCTGGTCGACGCGGCCTACGGCGGCACGTACCGCCCCAGCGAACTCCCCACCATGCGCTGGAACGTCTGGGGCTACTACAAGCCGCTGAAGGCCAGTCGGGGCGACATCAACGTCGTGGTGCGCGACGGCGATCTCAAGGGCATCTGGAACAAGGAGCCGGGCACGGTCGAGCTCTACGATCTCGCGAGTGATCCGGGTGAGCAACAGGATCTCGGCCCGTCGGACGGCACCCGCGCGACGGCGATGGCCGACAAGGCCGCGCAGTGGCTGGCGCAGTGCGAGGCGACGAAAGTTGCGCCGACCGAGGTGGCGCCCGAGGATATATCCAGCGAAGACCGGGACCGCCTGCGCGCGCACGGGTATTTCGGCGGGTGATCCGGCGGACGTTAACCGTCGCGGCGTTGCTCACGCCCGGCCATATCCGCTGAGCCGGCTCAGCGGCGCAGGAAGGCCACCACCGCGTCGGTCCACGCCCGCGGCAACTCGTCGATGGCGTCGATCGTGCCGCCCTCGATTTCGGCCCAGGCGAACTGCGGAAACTGTTCGCGTGCCCGTTGCGAGAAGCCGTAGATGGCATCGCCGGTGTTGGCGAGGATCAGGCAGGGCGCCGTGAGCCGCGCCATCGCCTCCTCGTGCCGGTAGGTCATCACCGCGTCGTGCGCGTACCAGACCGTGCGGCCGGCCAGCAGCCCGTGGATGAAATTCGCGTGGAAGGCCTCGATGTCGGTCCAGGCGCCCTGGGCGCCGTGGCGGAAGCCCCACTGCTCGATGAGATGGCTGCCGTCCCAGCGCAGGTTCCACTCCTTCTCGCGCGACAGGATCTGGCGCCACATCGCGCGCTCCTCGTCGCTCATCGGCAGCGGGCCGTGCAGGATCACGCGATCGGTGCGTCCGGGAAACTGCAGCGCCGCCTCGGTGGCGATGATCGCGCCGGTGTGGTGGCCGAGGATGTGCGCGCGGGCGATGCCGAGCGCGTCGAGCACGGCGGGCACGACGGGCGCGTACTCGGCGATCGTCGGCGGATGATCCGGCACGTCGGAGCTGCCGAAGCCGGGCAGGTCGATCGCGATGGCGCGTATGCCGGCAGCAGCGAGCAGCGGCATCACGCGCGCGAACTGCACCATGTCGGTCGGCGACTGGTGCAGCAGCACGAGCGGCATGCCGGTGCCGCAGACGGCATAGTGGATCTGGCCGAACGGACCGTCGGCGTAGGCTTTGCGTGGTTTCATCCACTAAGCTTATCGCAATGACGAAGGAATCCGCCGTGCGACGCGCGTGGCCAGGGGCAGTGCTCGTGCTGCTCGTGATGGCGGCCTATGCGCCCGCGCCCTGGGGCGAGCTCGTCTGGGACGACCGGATCCTCATCGACAACCAGCTGCCGGCCTTCACCGGCTGGCGCGACGCCTTCTGGCCGCCGGCGAACGTCGATCAGTGGTCCGACAACTACTACCGGCCGATCCTCACGCTGAGTTACCTCGCCGACCGCGCCCTGTTCGGCCGCGAGCCCGGCGGCATGCATGTCGTGAACGTGTTGTTTCACCTGGCCGCGACACTCGGCCTGTACGCGCTGCTGGGGCTGCTCCTGCGCCAGCGCGCCGCCGGGCACTGGGGCGCACTCGCCGGCGCCGCGCTCTTCGCCGTGCACCCGATCCACACGGAGACGGTGAGCTGGATCCTCGGCCGCAGCGACGCCGTGGCGGCGCTGTTCCTGTTTCCGGCGACCGCGCTGGCACTGCGCTGGCGCGACGGCGCCGGCGTCGCGTCGCTGATCGCGGCAGCCGTCGGCTTCGCCCTCGCGCTGCTGTCCAAGGAGGTCGCTGCAGCCGGACTGCTGCTGATTCCTGCGACCCTGTGGCTTGCGCCGCGAGCGGCGGGCGCGCCGTTGCCGGATGCCGGTCGCTGGCTGCGGCTTGCGATCGCACTGCTCGCAGCGCTGGCTGCTGTCCTGGCGCTGCGCCAGTCCGCGGGCGACGCGGCGGCCGGATCCGGTTTCGGCACAGCGGACCTGGATACCTGGCCGGCACTCCAGTCGCTGGCCTGGTTCAGCATCAAGGCGATCTGGCCGTGGCCGCAGTCGATCTTCGTGCCCGCTGAATCACTGCCGGGTGTCGCCGTCACGCTCACCAGCGTCGCGCTACTGCTGGCCGTCGCGGTCTGGGGGTTGCGCCGCTGGCGCGCCGGCGGCGACGCCCTGCCATTGCTGGCGCTGCTGTGGTTCGGGGCGACCGCCGCGCCGACTCTGGCGGCAGCCGCGTTCAACCTCGCGGCCACGCCGGTGGCGGAACGCCAGCTCTACCTGCCGAGCGCCGCCGTGTCGCTGCTCGCGGCACTGGCGGTCGCTGCGACGGCCGGCACCGGCCGATGGCGGCTGGCGTGCAGCGCCGCGGTCATCGTGATCCTCGGCTACGGCGCCACCACGGTGGCGCGCGGCTTCGCCTGGCAGGACAACGAGCGGCTGTGGAGCGACGCGGTGGCGCAAGCGCCGGCGCACGGGCTGCCCGCGAACGAACTGGCGGTCGTCTATGCCCAGCGCGGCGACATCGAGCGCGCCTTCGCCCTGTGGCAGCGGGCGCGCACGCTCATCAACGAGCCGAAGGAGGCCGGCATCGTCGAGGCGAATCTCGGCAACTTCTACCTGCGCCGCGGTGAGGAGCGCCAGGCGTTCGGGCATTTCGACCGCGCCGTGCAGCTGTTCTGGGCGCAGCCGAACGCGCACCAGGGGCTGGGGCGACTGCTGATGCGGGAGTCGGCGCGAATCGCCAGCGCCGATGGCGCCAGGGCGGCGGCAGCGGCGGACCGGGCGACGCTGCACTACCGCGCGGCGCTGGAATTCCGTCCGGCCGCCGCGACCATCCGTTTCGAACTCGCCGACGCGCTGGCGCGCCTCGGCCAGATGGAAGAACAGCAGGGTGCCGGCAGCACCGCTGCCCTGCACTACGCCGAAGCCCGGGCGGAACTCGAGCGGGCGCTCGCATCGGACCCGGCGGCCGGCGAATCGTCCGGCATCCGGTCGCTGCGCGATTTCCTCGCAGCGCGTACCCGCGGCTAGGGCTGCTGCGTTTCGCCCCGGCGCGGCCCGGGGGCGCCCGCCGCTGCCCAGATCCGCGCGCGGTAGGCCGGCACGTCGCGCTCGAGTCCCGGCTCGGCGCCGGCCAGGAACGCTGTGAGCGCCTCGCCCTTCATGCGGGCTTCGAGGTCGTCTAGGCTACCGATCGCCTGGCGCCAGGTGGCGAGCGCCTCGGCGTGGCGCCCTGTGGCGTCCAGCGCCAGCGCCTCGGCGTGCAGCGCCTGCGCCAGCGCCACCCGCGCTTCGTGGAAGTCGGGCGACTCGATGAGCGCGTTGCGCAACCCGCGGATCGCGCCCGCACGTGCGGCAAAGGACGCGGCGTCCCGATCGCTGCCGACGGTGAGGACCGTGAGCAGGTCGAGGCCGTAGCCCGCGCGCAGGAATTGCGGGTTCTCGCTGCGCGAGCGCCGCATCCAGCTGCGGGCGCCGTCGCGGTCGCCGGCGGCGAGGTCCAGCTCCGCGAGGCCGTACATGACCTTGGCGCGCTCGGAGGAATCGGCGTCGGCATCGAGCCCGCGCAGGTAGGCAGCGCGGGCCTCTACGCTGCGGCCCGCCGCACGATGGGCGCGGGCGAGGCTGTGCCAGGCGAACACGTTGCCGGGCGCGCGCTCGGCGGTGGCCGCCCAGAGGCGCGACTCCTCCGACCAGGTCAGGCCCCAGGCGAAGGCGCCGGCGGTGAAAGCGGCAATGCCGGCGAGCAGTGCTGCGCGCAGCCACGCGTCGGCCAGTCGGGCCCACGCCCAGCCCGCCAGCAACGCCGCACCGACCGACGGCAGATAGGCGTAACGCTCCGCCACCGGCGCACGGGTCCCGAACGAAATCGCGACCCAGAGTGCGGGGGCCAGAGCCAGCAGGAACCACAGCAGCCCGAGCAGCGGCACGCCATCGCGCTGCCGGCGCCACCTTTGAATGGCTGCGTAGCCAGCGGCGGCCGTGGCGAGCAGGATCAGGCCGCTGCCGATCAGCGAGGGCAGATCGCCCCAGCCCGCCAGATGCTGCATCGGCCACGGCAGGGCGATCTTGAGCAGGTACCAGGCGGTCGAACGGCCCAGCGCGACCAGCGTCAGCAGCGGGCCGAGATCCAGCGGATCGCCGATGCCCGTGGCCGTGGCCTGCCTGGCCCAGGCATACAGCGTCAGCGGCAGGAGCAGCGCAACCGCGCCGAGCGCCATCGCGCGGCCGTCGAAGGCCGGTGCGGCGGCGGGTCGCGGCGCGAGCCACAGCAGTGCGGGCAGCAACAGCGCGGCGACCACGCCCACTTCCTTCGCGCCCAGGGCGAGCAACACGAACAACGCCGCCGCGACGAGGCTCGCTGTGGAACGCCGATCGCGCCAGCCGAGCGCGGCGAGACCGGCTGCGACCACGAAAAGCGTCGAGAGCACGTCGGTGCGCGCACAGATCCAGTTGACCGACTCGACGTGCAGCGGATGGACGGCGAACAAGGCCGCTGCCACCAGCGCCGCTTCCCGTGCATCGTCGCCGAGCACCCGCCGCGCGAGCAGCCATACCAGCCAGGTCGCAAGGACATGCAGCAGCAGGTTGGTCGCATGCGCCAGCGCGGTCGCCGCCTCGCCGCCGCCGCTCAGATCGAGGAGAAAGCTCAGCGTCACCAGCGGGCGGTAATAGGTGTCCGACCAGTTCGGGACGGCGGCCGGCGGCTGGAGCACGTCAACCAGTGACTCGATGCGCGGCAACTGGTCGTCGACGAGGATGTGGTCGTCCCAGACGAGGCCGCTCCAGAATGCCGGCAGGTGGGCGAGCACGGCGAGCACCAGCGGCACCAGCACGAGCCAGGGACGCGCGATGTCGATGCGGGCGGTCGGTTCGGCGGACTGCAATGCTTTATCCTTCGCGAACCAGAGGTGGAACTCGGGGGGTCACAGGTCCGCAGTGTAAGCGAGCGCCATGCGGCGCGCCCCTGGCGGTACCTGCGCAGGTTCGATGGCCACCTTCCTGCTTGCCACGCTTGCACTGTGGCTCACCTGGACCGCGTACTTCGCGACCCGCGAGGCGGCCACGCCGCGCGAGGCCTTTGCCTACGGCGCCGTCGCGTTCGCCGCCCAGCTCGTCGCGACCGAACTCGCGCTCGGCATCGCCGGCGTGCTGACGCGGCCCGCACTGCTGGCGGCGCTCGCACTGGGCGCCATTCCGCCAGCTGTTGCCGCGGCCTCGCGGTGGCGGCTGTCGGTGCTGCGTTTCTCCACCGGCGCCAGGGGCGACGCCGCCCTGTGGCTGCTAGTTGCACTCGCAGGCGTCGCCCTGGCCTGGATTGCAGCGGCGGCGTGGCTGCTGCCGCCGCGGGGAATGGACGATCTCGCCTACTGACCGGCCGCGCCCGCGCCAGCCTGAGTCGTTTGCCTCGAAGGAGAACGCGATGGTGCCGCGCGCCGCCTAGGCCAGGCGCTCGGCCGGCGTGCCCTGCGGCGCAACGGCCAGCGAAGCCATCATGTGCCGGCGCAGGTAGGTCGCATCCTCGTTCCAGATGCGCTCCTCGACGCGCTCGTGCAGGTAGGGATAGAGCGGATCGCCGTACCACGCGAGGTTCTTCAGCCAATGCGGGGCGGTGAGCGTGAGCACGGCGGCGAAGGCGACGCCTGCTGCCGCCAGCCAGCGACCGCGATCACCCGGTCGCAGTGCGCGCCAGAGGACCCGCAGCGCCAGTGCCAGCGCGGGAAACGCCACGATCAGCACGGCGGAGTACTTGGTGAGCAGCGCACCCGCCACCGCGACGGCAAGGAGCAGCCAGACGCCGGTGCGATGCGTGCGCCAGGCGCGCAACGCCAGGAGCGCCAGCACCGGCGCCCAGAACGCCGCCACGTGGTCCGCCCCGGCGATCAGCGCCGAGTCGAACACGAACAGGGCCGGGAACAGGAACAGGGCAACCCAGGCGTGGCGCAGGCGCGGCCGGGCGATCAGCGCCCGGGCCAGCACCGCGATACCAGCGAGTGTGGCGAGGAACAGCGTGTACTCCAGATGCAGCGCGAGCGCGACCTGGTCGAACAGCGCCCCGCCCGGCACCATGAACGCCCAGGCGTAGAGCACGCTCGAGAGGTGTGGATAGGCGCCGATGTACCAGCCTTCGCGGAACGCGCTGATCCCGCCGTCCGCGACGTAGTGCTCCGCGATGGCGAGGTGGTACCAGCGCGCATCGAAACCGATCTGGTGCGGCACCAGGATGCCGATGTAGACCACCGCCGCCGCCGTGATGCCGAGAGCAACGAGGACCGCGCGCCAGACACGTACCGCCAGCGGCCGCGGACGGGAATGCGCAACCGCGCGGACATGGCGCCTGATGCGCGGCCCCAGCACCCGCCAGGCCGGTCGCGCGAAGCCGCCCAGGAGGAGCGCCGGCCAGGCAAGGAAAAAAGCCGTGCCGAACCATCCCGCAATGCCGGCGAGGAAGGTGCCGAGGAAGAAAACATAAACCCCGGCGGCTGACGCGGCGAGCAGACGCTCGCCTGTCCGTGCACGGCCCGGCAGCAGCCGGGCCGTCAGCGCCGTGCCCGCCGCGAGGCAGGCGGCAGCCCATGCGAGGCAGGCGAGCCAGTAGCCGGCATAGCGCCAGACCAGCCAGAATTCCAGCGGGTAGGCCGCATGCACGGCCCGCACGAACACGGCGAGCGCTGCCGCCAGCACGACGCTGAGGGCAGCGCGACGCCAGAGCATCAGAAAGTCACCCTGAACACGCCGCGCAGGGCGAAACCCAGCAACAGCGTGAATCCGAAGAGCAGCCAGGACGCCGACGACAGGCCGATGAACTCCCCCCGCGCGCGCGGGTAGTCCACCGTCACGGATGCAACCGGAGAGCCTGCGGGCAAGGCCTGCTCAACCGCGGAACCGAGCGTGCGCCAGTCATCGGCGCGATAGACCACTGGCGCCAGCGGCGGCATCCCGTCGCCGACGAGGACACGTCGCGCAACGGTGTTTCCCGCCACGTCGAACTCGACCTGCTGCGGACCGGATCCTGCGCCGCTGACCCGCCAGAGCACTTCGCCGCGGTCATCCAGGCGCAGCGCCGGCGTCTCGACCACGACGCCCGAGCCACGCAGCGACACGGCGCCTTGCGACTCGATCGCGATCGTGACGATCGCTCCTTCGCCGGGCGCGAGCGGTCGCCACGCGTGGCGCGCCTCGACCTGCACGAGCAGCAGCGCCACCGGCACCAGCATCAGCGCGAGCGGGACGACCGAGTAACCGAGATAAGCCAGCGAATGCAGGACCACCCTGCCCTGCGCCCGCAACAGGACGCCAGGATCGTCCTTGTAGAGCCACAGCTCCAGCAGGTGCGCCTTGATCTGGTCCTTGGCATGGGTAATGCCCGCCTGGTCGGACGCGAACCGGAAGACCAGCAGCGCAAAAACCGTGAGCGGCACTGCAGTGGCAGCGATCTGCCATGCGGCCGGGAGACCGGCGATCAGCCCGAACCACGCCGAGCCCAGTGCGTTCGTCCCGGCGTTGAGCGCCTCGTAGGCCGTCATCGTCTCAACTGATGTAACCGAGACCGCGCAGTTTCTTGCGGATCTCCTCGTCGCTTTCCGCGCCCTCGAACTCGGCGACCTGGCGCTCGAGTGCGTGCGCGACGAATTCCTCCGGTGACGAATACCCCGCAGCCTCCGCAATCACGCGGATCTTTTCCCAGAGGTTCTTGTCGATCGACACCTTCTTCGAACCGAACATCCCATGCACTCCCGATTCGGATGACCTCAGCGCAGCAGGTTGCGACCTTGCATGACGTCAGGCGCGTCGACGCCGAAGTAACCCAGGATGGTCACCGGCAGGTCCGCGAGATCGCCACCGTCGAGCACCGGGCGGTTGGCAACCAGCACGCCCGGCACGGTCCGCGAGTCCATGCAGTGATCGCCGCTCCAGGCCTCGTCATTGTCCTCGAGCAGGGTCGCAGCGACCTTGCCGGTGCTCGTCGCCCAGGATGCGCGATAACCCCAGGCATAGCCGACGACGACATCCGGCGCCGCCTCGACGTGCGGACCATGATAAACGTCCTCGCGCAGCACCGCCTGCGTCACCACCGGCTGATTGCCCGGCAGATCGCGCCAGGCGAGCAGCTTGCCGGCGATCTCCCGGGCCAGCGCAGCGCGTTCGGCAGGAGCCACGATGCCATCGCGCTCGCGACCCTTCACGTTGATGTACAGCGAGTTCAGGCCGATGCTGAACGCGCGGGTTCTTTTCCAGTCGATCCCGCCGAGCCAGTCGTTGCGATCACGGGCCGAAGGATCCGCGAGCGCGAGGTAGCCCTGCTGCTCGAGCCAGGCATTCAGGTGTGCCTGGCGGCGAAACGGCGCGAAGCCGTGGTCCGACATGACGATGAGCGCGGTCTCGTCGCCCGCGGCGGCCATCGCCTGACCCACGAAGTCGTCGACCTCGCGATAGGTCTCGCGCATCGCGCCCAGCAGGTCACCGGGCGTGGCCGGGTCGTGGAACGGGTGCGAGGGATCGTTCTCCCGGCCCAGCATGTGGTGGCGCTGGTCGAGCGTGCTCAGGTAGAAGAACAGGAACCGGTCGCCCCGCGCGCGGCGGAACTGCCCGAGTTCCAGGGCGAAGAGCCGCCGCCGCTCCTCCATCACCAAACCCGACTGGCGCACGAATTCCTGCGGCGTGAACAGATTCGCCGACAGCGCCTTCGTTTCCTCCGGCATCTCCTCCGTATAGAAGAGACCCGCGTGCTCGGCGAGCTCGCGCGCGTATTCGGCGGGATGCGAGACCGGCTGGGCCGGCTCGGTCGGATCGATGTTGACCGGCGTGACGTAGATCGCCGGCTGCGGCAGGAGCCGCTGCGCGTAGACCCGCACCATGCCGGGCACATCGAGGAGGCCCGGCACGAGGCTGAAGCGCACCTTGAGCCAGGGACTCCACTCGCCTTCCCGCAGCAACGCACGCGCGGTGCCGAAATCCACGAGTGCGACCGGGTTCTCGCGGTCGATGCGCAGGTCGAAACGCGCCGTGGACCAGGGCGCACTCTCCAGCAGCGAATTCGGCGGGCCGTCGATCTCGCCGCTGAACACACCGCGGCCGCCAAGCAGGCGCCGCACGATGCCGCCGGAAACCGTGCCGGCGGCAACCGCCGTGTCATTGGTGAAATAGAAGAAGGTGCCGGGCGTGCCGCGCAGGTCCGGCGTGCCCATGCCGGAAACCGAGCGCCCGGCGGGCACCGGCGGATAGTTCGCCGGAACCTGGAAGAGCCGGACGTCGACATCGGCTTCGTCGAGGAATTCCCAGAACGCCCGGCCCTTGCGCAGGAGCACCGTCTTCTCGGTGCCGAGCGGCAGCCGCCAGCGGCCGAGCGGAATCGGCTCGAGCCCCGCCTTCTCGACGCGGGCGGCCGAGAGATAGGGCTCCAGCGTGGCGCGATCGAGATGCAGGAAATCGAACAGTCCATGGCCGCCGGGATCCATGCCGGTGATGAAGCTCGACCAGGCGACAGGGCTCTGCGGCGGAATGGTGGTGCCGAGTGTCGACTGCCCGCCCTGCTTCGCGAGGCGCGACAGGTTGGGCAGCAGGCCTTCATCCATGTACTGGCGCATCAGGCCCGGATCCATGCCGTCGACGCCGAGCACGATCATGCGCCGATCCGCGGCGCCGGCTGCGAGCGCCACCAGTGCCAGCAGCACCGCCGCGATCCGCGCGATACGACGGGCGTCCATTACGCGCCACCCCCGCCAGTTGCGGCCCGCAACACCGCCTCGAGCTGCGCCGCCAGCGCGCGCACCTCCGGCCGGTCCGCGATGGCGGGATCGAGTGCGACGGCGCGGTCGATCTGGTCAAGCCCGGCGCGGGCGCTGGCCGTGGCCATGGCAGGCCCGTCGGCAATGGCCGCCTCGGCCGCGAGAATCCGCGCCAGATCGAGCCGGGCGGGCACGTGGCTCGAATTCAGCTCGAGCGCACGCTGGTGGTGGGCGCGCGCCTCCGCGAGCAGTTCGCCGGGCGCGCGACCGGGACTGCGCAGCACGCGCTCGAGCAGCGCCCGGCCGACGCCGTAATGTCCCATGGCGTAACCGGGATCTTCAGCGACAGCCTGCCTGAACAGCCGCTCGGCGCCGGCGAAATCAGCGCGCATGGCCGCGAGCACGCCACGGTTGTAGTCGGCTGTCGCGCGCAGCCGCGACGTGTCGGCGACGCGCCGCGCCTCGTCGAAGTTCAGCTCCGCTTCGACGAGTCGCCCCGCCTGGAACTGCGCCTTGCCGTACTCGATGAGCGGCAGCGCCTCGCCGGGGGCCCGAGCCGCCGCATCGGCCCAGAGGCGCAGGTCACTGCGCCAGATGGTGCCGCGCCAGACCGTGGCTGCCGCGAAGGCGACCAGTATCAGCGCGGCAACTGCGATCACGCGCTTTTGCGCGACCGCGTAGCGCGCGACCAGGGCACCCGCGATCAGCGCGAGTCCGACGGACGGCAGGTACAGGTACCGTTCGGCGAGCGGCGTGGCGGCAACCGACGTGAGGGCCACCGGCAGCGCGGGTGCCATCGCGACTCCGATCCAGACGGCGCCGGCAGCCAACGCCGCGCCCCCCGACGCCCGACGGAAACGCAAAGCGAGAATCGCCGTGGCGATCGCCACCATCACGATGCCGGCTGCAACGGGAACGGCGGGCGCCATCTCCCAGGTGACGAAATTCGTCTGTGGATACGGCCAGACCAGTTTCGCCAGGTAGTAGCCTGTCGCTCGCACCGCGTTGACCGCGGCCTCCGGCAACGCCAGGTCAGCGCCCTCCGGCGGGCGCGTCGCGGCGCCCGCGCGCAGCAGCCACCAGAGCGACGCGGCCGCCAGCCAGGCGACTCCTGCGGCTATCCATGCGAACGCGCGAGCTGCGGCTGTTTGCTGCATCGGTCTTGCACCGGCAGGCGCAAGCCAGAGCAGGAGCGGCGCGAGCAGCAGACCAGCGATCGCCACCTCCTTCGCGAGCAACGCTGCCACTGCTGCGAATGGAACGGCGCACAGCCGAAGAAACGAGCCGCTGTCACGCCAGGCAAGCGTCAGGGTCAGCGCAGGCAGCAGGAACATTGTCGCCAGCACGTCGCTGCGCCCCGTGATCCAGCTCACCGACTCCGTATGCAGGGGGTGCACGGCGAACAGGAGCGCCGCCGCAACGGCCCCCTCTTCGGCCGCAGGGGCATCGCGCAACAACCGCCGCGCCAGCGACCAGACACCGAGTGTCACCAGCAGTTGCCAGAGCACGTTCATCGCGTGCGGGCCTGCTGCAGCGCCCCGGCCAAAAAGCGCTTGATCGAGCAGGTAGCTCAGCACGACAACCGGGCGGTAGTACGAATAGGTCCACTGGGGGATATCGGGCGGCGGTACAAACACGTCGCCGAGGTCCTGCACGGCAGCCATCTGCTGGCGGGCGACGATCTGATCGTCCCAGACGAGCTCCCCGGTCGGCGCGATCGCGTAGACCGCGATCACGGCAAGCAGCGGCCACAGCCAGGGCCAGCGGATGGTCACGGCGTCGCTCCCGCCATTGACAGCAGTCGCGGCAGTCCATCGAGGTAACGGTCGATGCTCCAGCAGAAATACAACGCCGAGAGCGACCCCATGGCGTGCAGCAGGAGGAGACCCTCCGCTGCGCTCGTCGGCCGACGCCAGGATGACACGACCGCGACGCTGATCGCAGCGATGCATGCCAGCGGCGCCCAGTCCCAGCCGGCCGCCTTGAGGAACGCGAAGTAGCCGATCGCAACCGGCCATGCCAGGCGCAACAACGCTTCCCGCAGCCGGGTCACTGCGGCAGTCGCCGCGGCCAGCAGCGCCGCGGCCAGCGAGTAAGCGAGGAAGAGCGGCGTCGACGACAACGGATCCGCCAGGCCGTCCGCGGTCTCGGTGAGGGCCAGTGCGAGGAATCCCGCAGCCGGTCCGATCGAAAGCGCGGCTGCGAGCGCATCACGCCAGCCGCGACCGGCGTCCGTCCCGCCAGTCACGCGGCCACCTCGTTGAAGTAGATGCTCACCGTTCCCTCGCGCGTACTGGCGGTGCCGAGCACGCGAACGGCCGCTCCGCGGATCGATGTCCCGACGCTGATCACGCGGCGCGCAGCGGCGAGCCTGGCCGCTTCCTCGACGCGGCCGGTGCGCACGAGACGTACCGGTGCGGCAATCTCGCCGCGAAGCTGCCAGTAGCGAAGGGCCTGCACGGCGCGCGAGTCGCCAACCACCAGGTCGGCTGGCGGCAGCGAGCCGAGCAGCGGCCTGATGCTCTCTATGTCGTCCGCGAAGCGCCACTCGTAAAAGGCAAGCAGCGCCTTGCGGGTCGACGGGTCCTCGAGCCGCCCGGCGGCAACCCACAGCTCGGTCGGTCCCGAGCGAGTCAGCAGCAGGTAGCGCGGGTCGCGTTCGACTTCCTGGGGTTCGATCCGGCCACGGACGTAGAACAGGTTGTCGGCGCCGCCGCTGAAGCCCGCGTGGAATACCAGCGCGTCCGGCGCATCGCGCTGATCGGGCTGGAAGTTCCACACGCGATTCTGCAGGCGGCTGCCGTACAACGGTGCGGTGATGAACACGCGCCAGTCGGCCGCCATGTAGACGCTCCAGCCGGGGCCGTCGCGCGTCAGCGCATCGAGCGGCTCGAACGCGGCGGCGAGGCTCGGCAGGTCACCGGTGGCCTGCAGGTAATAACGCTGCGGCGAAGTCACGGTGCCGGCAAGGCGATCGCGCAGCGCCTCGCTGAAGTCGAATCCCGGCAGCTTCGACGCCGGCAGCTGCAGGAGTGCCGCGGCAGATCCCAGCACGACAACGGCCTGCACGGCGGCTGCCGCGACCGCATTCGCGGCGCGGATCCTCGCCAGGGCGAGCCCGAGCGCCACGAGGCCCAGCGGCACGACCACCAGCGCAAGACGCATGTTGAACGCCAACCGCATGACGTCGGTCTCGGCAAGGAAGATCGCCATCACGGCGAAGGCCGTGCCCCACAGGAAGGCCGGCACGAGTTCGCCGCGGCGCGTATCGCGCAGCGCAGCGGCCAGGCACCACACCAGTGCCGGCAGGCCAAGGCCCCAGAACACCACGCCCAGCCCGCCATTCAGGCTTCCGAGACCGGGATCGCGCAACAGGAAGGTCAGCAGGCGCAACGGCTCGGCGAACAACTGCGAGAGCGCCAGGCCCATCTGCGCGGTGCCCTGTTCGATTGCGACTTCGTACGGCACGACGGTGACCGATCCCAAGCCGTCGAGCCCCAGTACGTAGGGGTACAGCGGCAGCCCCGTCACCGACAGGTTGCGCAGCATCCAGAACGCCGGCAGCGGCGCGGCCACGAGGCTGAACAGCGCCATCGCGCGCAGCGGCGCAACGGCGGCGCGGTGCCGCCACAGCCCGGCGGCCAGTATCGGCAACGCCAGCACGACGGCGACGATCATGTTGTATTTCACGCCAAGACCGAAACCGGCTGCGATCCCCGCCATCGCTAGATGCGCGGACTGGCCGCTGCGATGGAACGCGAGCAGCGCGTATAGAAGCGCGAGATGGGCCGCGACGACGACAAGGTCGACGTAGTTGCTCGCTGCCTGGGCGATCACCACCGGCACGAGGAGAAAGGCCAGCGACACGAACGCCGCATCGCGCGGCGCAACGCCGCGTTCACGGGCGATGGCCCAGACGATCCAGGCGCAATACGCGGCGACCAGCCAGCCGCAGCCGTCGATCCAGGTGTCGTTGCCCAGGAACAGCAGCGGCCACAGCCACAGGAAGTCGCCGCCGAGCGGCATCCCGAATTGCGCGCGCAACTCGAGCGGCAGCAGCGCGATGCGGCCGGTCTGCACGTACTCGTAGAGCGGCGGCAGGTGATAGGACAGGTCATCCACGCCCCGCGGCGGCAGCAGCCAGGTCGCCACGCCGATCCAGATCGTGGCGAACGTCGCGAGCAGCGCCAGTGCGCCGTTCCACGGGGTCGCGAGATCGCGGAACACCGGCCCGCTGTTGCCGGCAGTCGGCCCGGAACGCAGCGCGCCGTAGGTGACAAGCCCCGTCAGCACCGCATGCGCCGCGAGGACTGAACCCAGGCGCAACTGCCCGACGAGGCCCAGTGCCAGCTGAACGGCGACCAGCTGGGCGGCGAAGAGCAGGCCGGCGTAGACACCGCGCGCGGGTGCCGGAATCCGCAGCACGCGGCCGAGCCACGCATGCCAGGCGCCCCAGAGAAGCGCGCTAACGATCAGGAAGGCCAGGATGCGCAAGGGCGATGTTCGATCCGCGAGGCAGTGCTTCGGCTGCGATCATAATAGAATCGCGGCCATGCAGTCCGGCGGCATCCGCTCCATATTCCGAAATTCCGCGCAGCTGTCCGCCGCCCAGGTCATCGGCGTCCTGACCCGGCTCGCCATGGTGGTCATCGTCACGCGGGAGCTCGGCGCTGATCTCTATGGACTGCTCGCCTATTCGCAGGCGTGGAGCGCCAGTTTCTTTTCGCTTGCGACGGCCGGAATCGGCGCGGCACTGGTCCTCGAGATCAACCGGCGCCGCGAAGCTGCCACGCGGATCGCCGCTGAAGCGCTCGGCCTGCAACTGCTGCTCACGCTCGTGGCCGCGGCGCTGAGCGTTGCCGGCGCCCTGCTCGTCACGCCGGATCCGCGGGCGCCTGCGCTGATCTTCATCCTCGCCCTCGCGCTGGCAGGACGTTCCGTCGTGAGCTGGACGACGCAGGTGCACACCGCGCGGGAAACCACGCATCACGTCATGCGCCAGGAGGTCGTGTTCCGGACCGTGGAACTGGCCGCCGTCACGGCCATCCTTGCCGCCGGCGGCGGTGTCCTCGCACTGGCCTGGGTGGCCGCAGCCGCCTGGCTGCTGCAGGCGGGCTGGGCGGTGTCGGTCCTGCACCGCAAGGTGCTGCCAGTGGGCATTGCGGCCGATGGCGCAGCCTGGAAGGCACTGCTCGTCCTGGCAGCACCGTTCTTCATCATGATGCTCAGCGCGGAATGGCGCAGCTACGGCGCCCTGATCCTGTTCCGCAACACCGTGCCGGACGCCCAGGCGTTCGCGCAGCTCGCGCTCGGCTTCCAGGCAGCGTTCATCGCGGCGATCCTGCCGCTGTCGCTTTCGGCGGCGGTGCAGCCGGCACTGGTCCGATCCTGCGCACGGGGCGACGGCCGCGACCTCGCCTGGGGCGATGTCGTGCAGCGTTGGTCGGTGGTACTCGGCGCAGCGGTCGCGCTGGTTGCGATGGCCTTCGGGCGCGACCTGTTCAGGCTGGTGTTCGGCGAAGAATTCGCGGAGGCCGGCAGCATCGCGGCGATGGCGCTGTGGTGGTATGCCGGCATGCTGGCCGGCGCAGGTTACGCGCAGGTGCTGATCGCCCGCGGCCATACGCGCATCGTCGCGGCATCCTCCATCGCCGGTGCGGTGGCGATGACACTGCTGCTGCCGCCGCTCGCCGCGCGCTACGGCGTCGACGGAGCACTCGCCGCGATGAACGTGAGCTATGCGCTGCCGCCGCTGGTGGTGCTCGCCGCAGCGGTACGCCATGGCTGGACCGGCTGGATGCGCGGCCTGATCCGGCCGCTGTGCGCGGTGTTGCCGGGAACCGCTGCGTTCCTGCTGTTGCGGCCGCAGGGCGCGATCGTCGCGCTCGCGGTGGCCCTGGCGGCGCTCGTCGCCGGGTGCCTCGTGTTCCGCGCGGTCTCGCCCGGCGATGCACGCGGACTGCCGATGGCGTCGCATGCAGGCTGAAACGAATTCGCCCCGGCAGCTCCTGCCCTGGCAGCACGGCGCCCTGAACCTGCTGCAGCTGCTCGGCCTGCACGGCGCATTGCTCGCCTGGCTCTGGGCCGGCCGCGGGCTGGTTCCCTGGGCCGCGTTCCTGCCGCTGTCGGTGTTCGCCTGCCTGCTGCACCAGCGACAGCTGTCGGAGTGGTATCACGAAGCGACGCACTGGAACCTCTTTCCCGGACACCGCTGGAACGACCTCTGCGCCAACCTGCTGATCGCGCCGTTGAACGGCGTACCGGTGTCAGGCAACCGGCCGGGTCACTTCCGCCATCACGCGGTGAGCGCCTTCTTCGGGCCCGATGATCCGGACACGCGTGCCGCAGCCGCGCGGACCCGGCAGGAGCTGCGCGCGGGCCTGCTCCGGGACGTGGCGGGCATCACCGCCTGGCGCGCTTTCCGTGACGCGAGCCAGGCAGGTACATCTCCCGCCCGGCGCGCCGGCTGGTTTGTCCTGCTCGCCGCGCTGCACGCCGGCGGCCTGCTGGCCTGCCTGTCGGCGGGGCGCGTCGACATCTATCCGCTGTACTTCGGCACGCTCCTCACGCTCTACCCGATCGCCAACCGGCTGCGGCTGTACGCGCAGCACGCACAGTTCGACGCAGCAGGAGCGCCGCTCCTCGCCGGCAGCAGCGCGTCACGCAGTTTCCACAGCGGCTTGCTCGAACGCCTGATCCTGCACTCGCAGGTGATCGTCTACCACCACGAACACCACGCGGCACCGAGCCTGCCGTTTCGCGAGCTGCGGGCACGCTCGCGTGCCTCCGCCGATCCGAACGTCCACGGGACCAGCGGCTTCGCCTGCGTTGCCCAGGTGCTGCGGGGGCTGCCACCGTGACGATCGCCTGTCCCGCCTGCGCGAGCGACGCCACCAGCCCCTTCATCGAGGCGCCGCGCGATCGCGAGTACCACGTCGAACATCGCGCCACCGTGCGCCGCTGCGACAGCTGCCGGAGCCTGTTCCAGCACCCGCAACCCGCCGCAGAGGAAGTCCGGGGTTTCTACGGCGCGGACTACCAGAACTACGGCGGTTCGAGCGTGCCGCTGCTCGCCCGCCTGGACGCCGCCTACCAGCGCCGCCAGGCCGACGCGTTTCTCGCACGGCACGGTCGAGCTGCGCGAGTGCTCGACTTCGGCTGCGGCCAGGGCGGGTTCCTGCGCGCGATCCTCGCCGCCGGCGCCGAAAAACCTGCCGGCTTCGACTTCGTGCTGTACCCGGAACTGCGCGCGCTGGCTGGCATACGCACGTTCGACGATATCGACGCGATGGCAGCGGGCGGTGTGCGGTTCGACGTCATCCGCATGCGCCATGTGATCGAGCACCTCACCGACCACGACGGCACCATGCGCCGCCTCGCGGGCCTGCTCGCACCGGGCGGCCGCATCGTGGGACAGACGCCGAACGGCGGACACCATACGGCGGGCTGGATGCGGCAGTGGTGGGGGCCGCTGCACTTTCCCTATCACACGCTGCTGTACTCGGTTGCCGGGCTGAAAGCCGCAGCGAAGCGCTGGGGACTGCAGCTCGACGGGACCAGCGGAGCGCTGCTGCCGTCGGCCTGGTCGATCGGCGCCGAGAACCTGCTGAAGGCCCTGACCGGCTCGCGACGCCGCGGGCGTACACCGCTGTATGTCGGCCTGATGGCGGCGGGCATGCCCCTCGCCTTGCTCGACTACGCGCTCAACCCGCGCGCGACGGCCAACTTCGATTTCACCCTGGTGGCAGCCTCGTGACCGACGGGACGACACCCATCGAGATCTCGGTGATCGTGCCGTCCTACAACTCGGCGCGCACGATCCGCCGCTGCCTCGAGTCGCTGCTCCACCAGCACACCGCGCGGAGCTACGAGATCATCGTCGCGGACAGCTCGACCGACGACACGCCGGCGATAGTCGGCACATTCGGCGGCCGCGTAAGACTGGTGCGCAACGACCGGCAGCTGCCACCCGGCCCGGCGCGAAACCTGGGCGTGCGGGAGGCGCGCGGCGCGATCCTCGCCTTCACCGACTCCGACTGCGTACCCGAGCCGGACTGGCTGGAGCAGATCGCCAGGGCGCACGAGCGGCACGAGGCGGTCGGCGGCCGCATCGACAATGGCACGCCTGGCAGCTGGTGCGGCACGGCGCTGTACCTCGCCGAGTTCGTGGAATTTGGCGGCGGGCCCGAGCGCGTGGTCGCGAGCATGCCCTCCTGCAACATCTCCTACAGCCGGCGCCTGTTCGATGCGCACGGCGGGTTTCCCGACGTGGCCTGGGGCGAGGAGTACATCTTCAACCACCGGCTGCCAGACGGCGTGCTGTTCACACCAGCGGCCGCCGTACGCCACGTCAATCGCACCGGCTTCGGCGAAACCTTGCACCACGCCCGCCGCGTGGGCCACGGCAGCGCGATCTCGAGATGGGCCACCGGGCAGCTCGGTTTTCTATTCCGCTGGCCCGTCCTGATCCCGCTGCTCTGGTTCTATCGTCTGGCGCGCATCGCCGCGCTGTCCCTGCGGGCTGGCCGGTTCACCTCGTTTGCCTGGGCCCTGCCGATGCTGATCCTCGATCTCGGCGCGTGGACGCTCGGCTTTCGCGATGGCGCGCGCGAGTCGCGGCAACTCAGGTAGCGGGCTTGCGCAGGACTGCCCACTGGCCGGTGACCATGAACCGGCGATTGCTCACGATCTCGAAAAACGGAATGTCTTCCACGTAAACCAGATGATCGTGCGGACTCGTGCGTCGCTGATTGATGCCCAGCAACTCGAGCACGCGGCAGGCCCAGTCCCAGTGCGGGACCGGCGTCGTGAGTCGCAGCGTGCCCCCGGGCCGCAACAGGTCGAATACCTCTCGATAGCACGGCACGTGTTCCAGCACCTCGAACGCCAGGACGGTGTCGTATGCGCCGGCCTCGAGCCCGAGCGATCGCCAGTGAAGGATGCTGCCCACGATATCTGCCGGTGGCTGCAGATCGAGCCCGGTGTAGTTCGCGCGACCCGTGGATCGCAGGAAGTCGCCCACCCACCGATCGCCGCAACCGATCTCGAGGATGCGCGCCTCGGCCGGTATGTCGGCCATGAGCCACGAGGCGCGATGACGTCGTGCGTATTCGCTCAGGAGTCCCATGCGCTACGATGGGGCTACCCATGACCAATCGTCAATATGACTACCTCATCGTCGGCAGCGGTCTGTTCGGCTCCGTCTTCGCCCAGCAGGCGGTCGAGAACGGCCGCTCGGTGCTCGTGCTCGAGAAGCGCACCCACATCGGCGGAAACTGCTATTCCGCCGAGCATGAGGATACCGGCATCATCGTGCATCGTTACGGCACGCACATCTTCCACACGCCGAACAAGGCCATCTGGGATTACGTCAACCGGTTTTCCGCGTTCACGCGCTATCGCCATCGCGTGCTCACGAAGCATCGGGGGCGCGTCTATTCGATGCCGATCAACCTCGGCACTATCAACGCGTTCTACGGGCTGGACCTGAAGCCGGGGGAAGTCGACGCCTTTCTCGCAGCGCGACGGCCGAGAATTGAGCGGCCCGCCAATCTCGAGGAGAAGGCGATCAGCCTCGTCGGCGAGGAGCTCTACCGCGCCTTCATCGCCGGCTACACAGAGAAGCAGTGGGCACGGTCGCCGCGCGAACTGCCCGCCAGCATCATCAACCGCCTGCCCGTGCGAACGAGCTACGACGACAGTTACTTCGACGACACCTGGCAGGGCCTGCCCGCCGAGGGCTACACGCCGATATTCGAGCGCCTGCTCGCTGGCGCCGACATCGAGCTGGGCTGCGACTTCCTGGCCGACCGCGATTACTGGCGCAGCCGGGCAAGGCGTGTCATCTATACCGGCCCGGTCGACGCCTGGTTCGACTACTGCCATGGCCGGCTCGGCTGGCGATCGGTGCGCCTCGATACCGAAGTGCTGCCGGTCGGGGACTTCCAGGGCACCTCGGTGATGAACTACGCCGATACCGACGTGAGCTGGACCCGCATCCACGAACCAAAGCACCTGCACCCGGAGCGCAGCGTTCGCGAGAACACCACCGTGATCGTGCGTGAGTATTCCCAGGTCGACGACGACGCGCCCTACTATCCGATCGGCACCGCCGCCGACCAGGAGTTGTTCGGCAGGTACCAGGAGATGGCGGCGCGCGAGGCCGGAGTCCGCATGGGCGGGCGGCTGGCGCAGTATCGTTATTTCGACATGCACCACGTCGTGGCGCAGGCGCTGAAAGCGGCGCGCGAGGAACTCAGCGCTGGCGCGGCATGAAGGTGTAGCGGTAGCGCACCGACTGGAACCAGGAGCGGATCGACTCCTTCACGAGCTTCCACTTGCGGATGGACACGACGCCGCTGTAACGGCTGCGATGGGGAACGTGGATTTCCACCGTCTTGGCCTCGTGAAAAGCGCAGTAACCGGAAATCAGCACGTTCGGGGCGAAGGTCGCGGGCGGAATCGACAGGAAACAATCGTGGAAAGCGCTCGCGCGCATCAGCCGGTAGGGACAATTCACGTCGTACACGCACGGCCCATAGAAAACATTGACGGTCAGGCGGGCCGCGAAACTCACGACCTTCCGCGCCAGTGAACTCTGGCGCTCGAAGCGCCGCCCGGTGATGAAGTCGTGGTCGTGGCGGATGTTCCAGAGCTTGTAGAACCAGTCGGGACCCATCTCGTCGTCCGAGTCGACCTGGAACAGCCACTCCGCACGATCCATGTTCTCCAGATAGCCCTGGCGGATGGTGGAACCGTGCCCGCTGTTGCGCTTGCTGTGGACGATCACGCCGGGCATGGACACCCGGAGGTTTTCCAGCCGTTCTGCCGTCTCGTCGCTCGAACCGTCGTTGTAGACATGGATTTCGTAGCGCAGGCCCAGTGCGTCCAGTACGCGCGTCCATGCAGACAGCACATTGCCGATGGCGTCCTGCTCGTTGTATACGGGCATGACGATGACCAGATCGAGCGACGGGGGGCCTGCCGTGGAGCGCATCGTGGGCGCCATTCTGACGGACGAACGGAGAGGTTGAAACAGTCCAGGTCGCGTTTGCACCGGCGCCTCGAAAACATAATTCGCTGCGAGATGCCCGGTATCCCGCCCGCCGTATTGACGCAGCCAGTCGATGCCATCATCGTGCCGCCGTGAACGGTAACGCCGACAACCCGTCCATTCCGGCAGAAACTTACAGCCGGGAGTACCTGCTGAGCCCGAGCCTGGAGGGCTATGCCGAGTTCCTCGACGGAGGACTCAGCTCCGCCAAGCACAAGCAGCTCCTCATGCTGGACCTGGGACCTGGGATCGATCTGCTCGAAATCGGCTTTGGTCGGGGCGAGTTCCTGCGTCATTGCGCCGGCCGTTGCCGCTCGGCGACCGGTATCGATTACTCGCAGGCGGCGTGGGAAATAGCTGTTGAGACACTTCGCGGAACGCCCAACGCGTCCGTGCAGGTGGCTGACTGCCGCGCATTGCCGTTCGCCGCAGCAGCGTTCGACAGCGTCTACTCCGGGGACGTCATCGAGCACCTTTCCGCGAGTGACGGGCAGCGTATGCTCTCGGAGGCCTGGCGTGTCCTGCGCCCGGGCGGCACATTGCTCATTCACACGTCACCGAACGCGGCGTTCATGCGCTTCGTGTATCCGCTGGCCCGCCGCCTGCTGTCGTTCGGCAACCGCGCCGCGATAGAACGGCTGGATGCACACCTCGACGTCGGCCGTCACGTACACCTCCATGAGTACGACCTGCGGCACCTCAAACGCGCCGCGCGTCTCGCCGGGATGGATGATGTCGACGCATGGATAGACGCCGACATACTCCGCAGCGGCGCGAGCTGGCACACGCAGACGCTGCAGGCGAATCCGCTCGTGCGGCTGGCCGCAATGCTGGGGCGGCTCGCCCCGCTGCGTTACTTTCTCGGCAACGACCTCTATCTGCGCTGCCGGAAACCCTGACATGAGGCTGTCGGCCGACGTCGCGGTCGTCGCGGGCCTGACCCTGGCGGGTGCGCTGCTGCGCCTCCTCACCCTCGGCGGCGAATCCCTCTGGTACGACGAAGCCGCGATGTACCACCTGGTGCAGGGCAGCTGGCGGGAAGTACTTGCCGCCAATGCTGTCGGCAACAGCTCGCCGCCGGTCTTCCCGCTGTTGCTCGGCGCACTGACCGCACCCGACTCGTCGGAAGCTGCGCTGCGGGCGCCGGCCGCCCTGGCTGGCATCCTCTCGATCCCGGCCGCCTGGCTGCTGGCAAGGGAATTCGTCGACTCGCCCTGGGCATTGCTTGCGCCACTGCTGACGGCATTGTCACCGGTGCAGGTCGAGTACTCGCAGGAAGTCCGCGAGTATTCACTGAGCTTCCTCGCTGCCTGCTGCCTGCTGATCGCCTGGGCGCGCTTCCTGCGCGAGGCGACGCCGCGCCATGCGGCACTGGTGGCGCTGTCATCTGTCGCGGCCGTCTGCATCCAGTACGGCACGGCGCTGCTGGCGGCAGGCGCCAACCTCGTGTTCGTCGCATTCGCCGCTTGGGAACGGGCGCCGGTGGCGCGCTGGCGGCTGTGGCTCGCCTCGCAGCTGCCGCTGGCAGTTGCCGGCATCGCCCTCTACGTCACGACCATGAGTTCCCAGCTCGGCCACGCGGCCGTCGGCGGCGGCGGCTACTGGTACCTGCTCGACCGCTACTGGGATGGCAGCATCGCGGGCCTGCGCACGCTGCTCACGGCCGATCGCGCGGACTTCATCCACTTCGCCTTTCCGGGCAAGGCGCTGTTCGCGCTGGTGGTCATCGGCGCCATCGCCGGTGTCGTGGACCGCAGGTTCCGCCACGCGACAGCGCTGCTGGTCGCGCCGACGGCCGTGACCATCGCTGCGGCGCTCGCGCAAGCCTACCCCTTCGGCGGCATCCGCCAGAACATGTATCTCGCGCCGATGGTGTATGTCGCCGCAGCTGTCGGCCTGGCCGCGATAGCCGGCTGGCTGCGGCCGCGGGCCGGCACGGCGACTGCCTGGGCAGTCGTGGCAGTGACGGTGGGCGCATTGGCCTGGATCGGCGCGTCACGCAGCTGGCGGCTGACGCAGGGCGCTGGCGCCGAGCCCATGCGCGAGGTCGCGGCCGAACTCGTCCGCCAGGTCGATCCCGGCGACGTCATCTACGTGTACGCAGGCGCCCAGCCAGCCTTCCGCTACTACTGGCGCAACCGTCCCGAGCCCTGGATCGCCGGCAGCCCGCACGCCTCCGGACTCGACCCGGAAGTCGCCCGACGGCAGATGATGCAGGTCCAATCGGAGCTCCTCGCACTGGTGGATGAACGCCGGCCCTACTGGCTCGTCGGCTCGCACCTCGACGAGGACGACGGGCTCGAACTCGTCGCGCGGCTGCGCGAGAGGGCTGCCGTAAACGTCACGCTGGGACGGGGCGGTTCGTTCCTGCTGCGGGTGACGCCGTGACGGAGCCCTGGTATCCGCAGCTGCAGGCACTGCGCGCGCTGGCCGTGTCCGGTCCGGTCGTGATGCACCTGTGGCCGACCGACGCGTCGAGTCCGCTGGAGGCGCGCATCGTCGGCATCGGTTATCTCGGCGTCGACCTGTTTTTCGTCATCAGCGGCTTTCTCATCACGGGGATCCTGCTCCGCGCGCGCTCGGCAATCGGGTCGACGACGACAGCCGTGACGGTGATCGGGCGCTTCTACGGACGCCGGGCGCTGCGCATCTTTCCGGTTTACTGGCTGCTGCTGCTGGTGCTCGCGATCGCCGGTGTGCCGCCGGTGCGCGAGGAATTCTGGTGGATGTTCCTCTACGCGTGGAACCTGCGCCTCGCAGACATCGCCTCCTGGCCGGGGCACGTGTCGCACTTCTGGTCTCTGGCAGTCGAGGAGCAGTTCTATCTCGCCTGGCCGCTGCTGGTACTCCTGTTGCCGCTGCGGCAGGTACCGGTCGCCATCGCGGCCACCTGCGTGCTGGGCCCGCTCTACCGCCTTTTCGCGCCGTCGCCCTGGCACGCCACCGTGCTGCTGCCGGCCTGCGTGGACGTGCTCGGCATCGGCGCGCTCCTCGCCTGGCTGCACCATACGACGCCGGCGGATTCCGCCGCGCGCCGGCGGTTCACCGCAGTCGCGCTCGCGCTCGGACTCGCCGGCACGGCCGTGCATCTCGCGCTGTACCTGCGGGACGCGGCAGCCTGGTTCACCGCCTGGCCGCTGGCGAGAACGAGCTGCGCGCTGCTCTTCGCCGGGCTCGTGGATCGGGCGGCGACCGGGTTCAAGGGAACGGCGGGTCGCGTCGCCGAATGGCAACCGCTCGTCTTCATCGGCATGATCAGCTACGGCATCTATCTGTTGCATCCGCTGACGGCAACGCTGCTCAGGCTGCATCGGTTCACCGGTTCGATGCCAACCGATGCGCCGGTGATGTTCTTCCTGCTGCAGGTGTCACTGACGATTGGATTGGCAGCGGCATCGTGGTACCTGCTGGAAAAACCCGTCAACAGCCTGCGACGCCATCTCCCCTATCCGCGACCATGACCACCCGCGTACGAACACTGGCTGCAACGACACTGGGCGGCGCGAGCTGCCCCGTCTGCGGCGCCATCACCCGCCGCGCCGCCGACCTTGGCGACTTCCGGCTGCACGCCTGCGCCGCCTGTGGTTCGTGGTCGAGCGACGCGCTGGTGCGCGGCGCCACGACGTCGTTCCAGCCGCAGGCCTATTTCGACCATGCCGAGGACGAGCGGCCGCGCTGGGAAACGCTGCGGCAGGCGATCCAGCCGCTTGCGCCGCGCTCGGTGCTCGATGTCGGTTGCGGCGGCGGCGAGTACCTCGCGTGGACGACCGGAGCGTTCGCACCGGCGCAGGCGACAGGCATCGAACTCGACACCGGGCGCGCGCGGCGCGCGGCCGAACGCAATCCCCGGGCGACCATCCTGACCGGCGATGCCCTCGCCGTCGCCGAGGGACTGGGCGGCGATTTCGATCTCATCACGCTCTGGGACGTACTGGAACACGTGCCGGAACCGGCGCGGCTCCTGAAGGCCCTGGCGCAACGGCTCACGCCGCGCGGGCGGTTGTTCGTCCAGACCATCAACGAGGCGAGCATCGTGCCGCGCATCGGCCGCTGGTCCTACAGGCTTACCGCCGGCGCGCTCAAGGCTGGCATGCGCCGCACGCACGACGCGCATCACCTGGTGTTCTTCACGCGGCCGGGACTCTGGCGCATGGGACAGGAAGCCGGGCTGGCCCCGCGGAGGGAGTGGTTCGGCCGGCTGTCACTGGCCCGCATGGACGGCCCGAAGCTGCTGACCGTGCCGACCGCCTGCCTGCTCGCGACCGAAAACTGGTTCGGCGGCGGGCTGTTCGTCAACGTCCTGTTCAGCCGCGCGGACTGCGAGGACCCCGGGGCCGGCAAAGAAGCGGCGGACTTCGGGTAATCTGCCCCGCGTGATGCGCCCGCAGCGATTGTCAGCCTGGCTGGCCGGTCTCGCCGTCCTCGCCGCGGGGCTCGTCCTCATGGCGATGCGACTCGCCTACGACCTGTTCGATGCCGACGAGCTGCAGCACGCCCACCTGGCCTGGCTCGTGGCCGGCGGCAAGCAGTTGTACGTCGACATCTGGGACAACCATGGCCCGCTCTACACGCTGGCGAATGCCGTTGTGTTGCGGCTCGCCGACCCGGCGCCCTCGCTCGACCTGCTGTTCGCCTGCCGCGCGCTGTCCGCCTGCGCGGCGATCGGCATCGGCGCCTGCACCTGGCTGATCGCGCGGCGCGCCGGGCTGTCACGCCTGGCGGCGCTGACCGCCGTCAGCATCCTTGCTTCGCTCGTGTTTGCGCAGGACAAGGCCATGGAGTGCCGGCCGGATGGCTGGCAGAACCTGTTCTGGCTGGCGGGCCTGGCGCTGCTCGCGACCGGGACGACGTTGCGCCGAGCGGCCGGCGCCGGCGCGCTCTGGGCGAGCGCGATACTCATCAACGCCAAGGCGGCGCTCGGGCCCCTGGCCGTGCTGCTCTTCTGGCTCCTCGGCAGGCGCTGGCACGGGCGAACGGTCATTGAGACTCGGCGCGCCATCGTTGCCGCGGCTGCCGGCGGGTTGGCCGTCTACTTGCCCGTTTTGGCCTGGTTCCAGGCGACCGGCGCTGCCTGGGCGCTGCACGAATACGCATTGCTCTGGAATCTGCAGGCGCTCGGCAACTCCGGCCCGTCGACGCTCAGCGACGACAACGTCCGCTTCCTGGTAGTCCGACAGTGGCCGTTCGTGCTCGCGCTGCTGCTCGGATCGGTGTGGTGGATTGTCGATCTCGCCCGGAGGCACGAGTCGTTGCAGCGCGAAGCCGCAGCGATGATCGCCACCGCCGCGCTCATCACCGGCCTCAGCCTCGGCATGGACTTCTACTACCAGTTCTTCCTCATCTGCCTGCCACTGTGGTCGATCGTGGCGGCGCACGGCGTACAGCGCAGCGCGGTGGCGCTCGCTGAGCGCTTCGGCCCGGTGGCGTCGTGGACGGCCGGCGTCGCGGCTGCAGCCGGCGCCGCCGTGCTGCTCGCGACGGCCGCCCGCATCACGCCGGAATCACCCCGACATGAACTCGTTTTCCAGGAGTCGTTCACGCGGTTCATGCTGGCGACGACGCCGCGCGAGGAACCGCTGGGCGTGATCTGGGACATCTGCGGCGGATTCATGTTCAACGAACCGCTGCAGTTCTATTGGGGCGCCGAAGCTGCAATCGGCAAGGCAGCCGAACGGCATGCCGGCAGCGATCCGTTCGGCCAGCCCTTCATCGACGCGCTCGAGCGCGGGCAGGTACGGTTCGTGATCGGCCGCGACACAGGCCTCCTGAACCAGCTGCCGGCGATCACGCAGAGCTACCTGCGCGAGCGCTATCGCTATTCGAACTGCCTGTGGACGCGCCGGACGACACCATGAAAGCCACGGCACGGCTGCAGGCGGCGACCGCCATCGTCGTGCTGGCGGTACTCGCCGTGCTGCCCTCGATATCCGGGGAAGCCATCTGGGACGACGTCTTCTGGAGCCGCCAGATCGAGTACTTCAAGAGCGCCGGCGACGTGCTGCGTCCGCCGGCCGGCATACCGGACTGGCCGAGCGGCTACTTCCGCCCCGTAACGACGGCGAGCTATCTCCTCGACCGGGTGACCTGGGGCGAAGACTGGGTGCGCGGGCGGCACGTGTCGAACATCGCGTTCCATGCGCTGGCCTCGCTGGCGCTCTGGGGGCTCGCCCGCCGGCTGCTGGCCGACCTGCCGCAGCGGGAATTCGGCGCACTCGCAGCCGGCGCACTGTTCGCCGTGCATCCGATCCACACCGAATCGGTCTGCTGGATAGGCGCGCGGGTCGACGTGCTGGCGACGCTGTTCCTGACCGTCAGCCTCACGCTCAGCCTCGCCTGGCGCGACAGCCGGTCCGTGCTGGCACTGCTCGCGGGCGGCGCGAGCTTCCTGCTCGCGCTCGGCTCCAAGGAAGTAGCAGTGGCGGGGCTCGCCATCCTGCCGGTGCTGCTCGTGCTCGCGCCGCGTGGCGCAAGCCGTGGCAGCGGCGACTGGCTGGCACCGGCGGCCGGATACGCGGCAGCGGCGACGCTGTACTTCGTGCTGCGGGCGGACGCGACGACCAGCGTTGCCGGGCAGTTCGGTGGCCTGGACATCGCCAGGCTCGCGCAGGCAAGCGCTTACTACATCGGCAAGCTCGTCTGGCCCTGGCCGCAGAGCAACTTCGTCGTGCCGGGCGATCTGCCCGGACTGGCCGCTGCCGCCGGTATCTTTGCCGCGGGCAGCGTCCTGCTCGCGCTCGCCATCCGCGCCTGGCGCAACGGCGGATCGGCAGCACCGCTCGCCGGGCTGCTGTGGACCGGCGCAGCCCTGACACCGTCGCTGGTGGTTGCGCTGTCGGGATTCGCCACCAACCCGGTGGCAGAACGCTACCTCTACCTGCCGTCGGCGGGATTCGCGCTTGCCTGCGGCGCAGGCCTGGCATGGACTGCGTCACGGCTCCCCATAGTGCCGGTACGCGCCGTCGCGGGGCTGATCGTCGCCGCCCTGCTCGCCGCCAGCGTCAGCCGCAGCGTGGATTGGTCCAGCAACATCCGGCTCTGGTCCAGCACGACGGCACTCGGCACCACCCATGCCCAGCCCTGGGTCGAGCTGGCGACGGCGCAGATGGCCGCGGGCGAGTACCCGCAGGCGCTCGCCGCATTCGACGAGGCGCGGCGGCGCGTGATCGACGACGGCACCCTCTCGGTCGCCGAGTACAACACGGGGCTCGTCCATCTGAAGCTCGGCGATCCGGCGCAGGCCGAGCTTGCATTCACGCGCGCGCGCAATGCAGACCCTGCCTATGCACTGGCGCGCTACGGGCTCGGGCGTGCGTACTACGAGCAGGCGCTCCTGCTGCCGGCCGGTCGCAGCCGGCTGGCACTGTTCGAACGCGCCGAGAACGCCTTTCTCGCGGCGATCGGACTCAACGCCGGTTTCGGCGAACCGCGGCTCGAGCTCGTCAAGGTCGCGCTGCGCCGTGGCCAGTCGCTGGCGGCGGACGGTGACGCGGCCGGCGCCGCTCGCGGCTATGCCAGCGCCCGCACCCGGCTCGACGCGCTGCTCGCCGCCCTGCCATCGCTGGCGACCGCGCCCGGCATACCGGAGCTGTCGGCCGAGATCGACGCCGCTGCGCGTGGATCAGTGCCGCGGACGCCGCTCGGGGCCGGCGATGCGCCGTAGCGTCGCGCTGATCCGCCGCGCCAGCGGGCCCGGCAGCAGCGCGACGATCGCTATCCGGCCCAGAAATCTGCCGAGCACCGGCGCATCGTGCCAGCGTCGCGGTGTCTGCCGAAGAAACCGCCACCAGTAACTCAGCGCCAGCCGGGGCGCCTCGGCGGTAAGCGCCCGCCCGGTGAAGTACCGCGCGAGATTCCCGCGACCCTCCCGGCCCAGGCGGTCGCGCTGCGGTCCGGGCGCGATTCGATCGAGCGCGCGAGCGAACACCAGCTCGCAGGCTGACTCCTGGCGGCCGATGCGCGAGGACATTGCGCCGGGCGACAGCCGGTAGAGCACGTCCGCGTGCGGCACGCAGGCGAACTCATGATGCCAGGCGATGCGCAACCAGAGGTCCCAGTCCTCGGCGGCCGGCAGCGTCTCGTCGAACCCGCCGCTCGCGAGCAGCGCATCGCGACGGGCGATCATGGAAGAGCCGTTGTCGAGAAAATTCCAGACGAGCAGGCGCTCGTAGACGCGGCCCTCGGCCACGATGTAGCTGCCGGGCCCGACGACGGTGCCGCCTTCGTCGATGCAGTCGGTGAAGCTGTAGGCCAGGGCCGCCGTCGGTGCGGCGTCCAGCGCCTCGAGCTGGCGCGCCAGGCGCTCAGGGCGCCAGAGGTCGTCGGCGTCCACGAAGGCGATGAATTCGCCGCGTGCCAGCCGCATGCCGCGGTTACGGCTGGCGGCCAGGCCGCGGTTTTCGAACCGGTGCAGTGCGACGCGCGAGTCCGCCGACTTACTCACGATGGCAGCGGTGCCATCCGTGGAGCCGTCGTCGATCACCAGCACCTCGATGTCCCGCACCGTCTGCGCGAGCACGCTGTCCAGGGTTGCGGCGATCGTCCGCTCGCCGTTCCAGACGGGAATGACGACCGAAACACGCGGCGTCGCTGCGCTCACGGCGCGATCCTGTAGAGGAAGGGCGCGATCAGGTGCCGGAAGTGGGCGGCAGCGATCGCCGGCCAGTCACACCGCTCCGCGATCGTACGCGCAGCGCCTGTGACGGCCGCCCGTTCCGCCTCGCCGAGCGTCAGTGCCCGCAGCATCGCCTCAGCCAGTGCTTGCGGATCGCGCTGGGGCACGATGAACCCGGAGACGCCATCGGCCAGCAGCTCCTCCGCGCCGCTCGCATCGGTCGCGACGCAAGGCAGGCCGGCCGCCAGCGCCTCGAGCAACGCCACCGGCAGTCCCTCCGCATCGCCGTCGGCCGCGACCACCGATGGCAGGACGAACACCTCCGCGGCGCGCAGCAGGTCACGCTTGCGCTCGCCCTCGACGTACCCGACGAAGCGCACGCCTGATGCACCCGCCGCTGCGCGCTCCAGAGCCGCGCGCTCCTCGCCCTCGCCGGCGATCAGCAGCAGCGCGTCGGGCATGCGGCTCGTGACGAGGGCGAAGGCCTGCAGCAGTACATCGACGCCCTTCTTGGCGGTGAGCCGGCCGAGGAACAGGACGGTCCGCCGGGGCGCGAGCCCGAGCGACGACTGCAGCGCAAGGCGCTCCGGCCCCGTGGCAGGTCGCAGACCCGAGACGTCAGTACCCATCGGCAGGACACGCAGGCGCGAGTCGAGCATGGCGAGATCGGCGGGACGCGCGAAGAACCCGCGCAGCTTGCCGGCGGTCCGCGTACTGACGGCCGTGACCGCGGCAAGCCGGCGCGCGATGCCGCGCACGACGGCGGGACCCAGGAGCGGCAGGCGCCGCATGACTTCGGCGTCGGCTGCGTGTGTCGTCAGCACATGCGGTATGCCGAGCAACCACGCAGCGGCGCCGCAGGCGATCCCCTGCGGTGCGAACCAGTGGGAGTAGATGACTGCCGGGCGCCGGCTCCGCGACAGCGCGATCACCGCGGCGAATTCAGCCGCGAAGAGCAGCGGCACCTGCAGCCAGAGCCAGGGATGCCGGCGCAGGTTCGGCAGGATGGCGGGATAGGCCAGGCGTTGCCACGTCTCCGGCCAGCAGTAGCGGAACCGGCGGATCCCGACGCCGGCAAGCACCTCCTCGCGTGCCGCGCCTGCCTCGTGGGGCGCGAGGAGCAGGTAGTCGCATTCCGGGTGCGCTGCCTGGAGTGCCGCCACCTGCTCGAGCACGAACGCGGGCAGCGCGTCGCCGGGGCGGCGCGGCACGGTGGAGGCGACGACGAGAACGAGCGGCTTCATGGATCGCCCGCCGCCTGCCAGTACTCACGCGCGCCGCGCAGCTCCTGCGGCACGAACCGCAGCCGCCAGGGCGCGAGGCTGCGGCCGATCCACCCGGCGAGGTAATTCCAGTCACCGGCGCGGATCCGTTTCGCATAGTAGGCGCCGCGACCATGGGCATTCGCCTGCTTGAGCGCCTCGGTGCCGGGCCCGGCCTTGCGGCCGTGGTGGTGGTGGACGAGCAGCGACGGCAGGTAGGCGCCGGTGAAGCCGGCGGCGGACGCCCGGGCGCACAGATCGATGTCCTCGCAGCGGAAACGCGTGGCGGGCCCCAGCGCAGCATCGAAGCCGCCGATGCGCTCGAACACAGCCCGCGAAACCACCATGTTCGCGCCCTGGATCAGGCCGGCCCGCAGGAAGCTGCCCGGCGCCAGCAGCCGGCGGCGTGTCGAGTAATTGGTCGCGATGCGCGAATCGGACGGATCGTGCAGCACGATGCGGCCTCCGGCGTACTGGAAGCTGCCGGAGGCGAATTCGGCCAGCGCCGTCGCGAGGTAGCCCGCGCCGAGATAGCAGTCGTCGTCGGTGAAGGCAACAAGCGGCGCGCGCGTCGCGTCGATGCCGCGGTTGAGGGCGAGGCTCTTGCCGGGGCGCGGCTCCGCGAGCACCCGCACGTCCAGACCGCTGTCGGCGGCGAACGACTCCAGCAGGGCAAGGGATCCATCCGCCGAGGCGTTGTCCACCAGGACCAGCTCGGCCGCCGCCGCGCGGATCTCGGTCACGGGGAGCGCAGCGAGAAAGCGCCGCAGCTGGGTCTCTCGATCCCGCGTACAGACCAGCAGCGAAATCGCCGGCGCGCCCGCGGCGCGCTGCTCAGCCGGCGAGGTCATCGCCGCGGCGATGCACGTCGCGCACGACGTACTGCGGGCGTCCCGTGGTCGTGAGATAGAGCCTGCCCAGGTACTCGCCGACCAGGCCCAGCATGAGCAGCTGGACCCCGGAAAACACGAGGATCGCCGCCATCAGCGACGTCCAGCCCTGCGGGGTATTGCCGAGGAAACGCTCCACCACGGCAGCGACGGCGACCAGCATGCCGAGCAGGCTGATGCCGAAACCGAGCAGGCTGCTCGCGCGCAGCGGCATCACCGAGAAATTGACGAACATCGCTATCCACAGTCGGGCGAGCTTGCGGAAGGTATAGCCGCTGCTGCCCTGCGTGCGCTCGTTGTGCAGCACCTCTATCGTGCCGATGCGCTGCGTGGTCTGCAGGATGAGGCCGTCGATATAGGGGTACGGGCCCGCGTAGCCGTTCACGCGCTCGCGGAGGAAGGCGTTGATGCAGCGGAAGCTCGACAGGTAGAGGCCCTTCGGCTTGTCCAGCAGCAGGCCGGCCACCCAGTTCGTGAAGCGGCTGCCGAGGTTGCGGTACATCGGGTGCTGCTTCCATGCGTAGCGGGTATAGACGACGTCCAGTTCCGGGTGGGCTCGCGCGTAGTCGTAGAGCTTCCTGACCTCCGACGGCGGGTTCTGGAAGTCATCGTCGATGTTGATCACGTAGCTGCCCCGCGCCGCCGCGTAACCTGCCATCACCGCGTTGTGCTCGCCGAAGTTGCGCGCGAGGTCGATGGCGATCACCGGAACCGGCAGTTCGTCGACCAGGGCACGGATCACCGCAGAGCTGTCGTCCGGACTGCCGTCGTTGACCAGCACGAGTTCCAGCCCGCCGTCGATGTCGAGGCGGGCCAGTTCGCGCGCGAGCGGTCCGATGGTTTCGGCGCCACGGAACACCGGTATCACGACGCTGAGACCCGTCATCCCCTACTCCTTGCCCGCGACGCACAGGACCGAACCGCCGAACGGCAGCCTGCCGCCGGCCGCGATCCAGCGCCGTTCGATGCCGACCAGCGCGGCGAACAGCGCATTGGCCGGCGCCGGGAACGCCTCGACGGTGGACGCCGTCCGGTCGCCCGCCGGCCATACCTTACGGTGCAACACCATGAATGGAAACAGCAGGGTGTTCCAATACCCGCCGTAGCGGCGGGCGAATCCTGCTGCAGCGAGTTCTCCGGAAATCCCGGCGAGCGAATAGCGGCGCGACTGTCCGACCGCCCGATCGTGCCATGACAGCAGCCACTGGTAGGCGGCGAGGTTCAGGACCAGCAGGCCGCCTGGCCGCAGGCAGCGGCGGAACTCCGCCAGCGCGCGGCGCGGATCGACGTCGTCCGCATCTAGCACGTCGAGGCTTACGATAACGTCGAAGCTGGCGTCCCCGTAAGGCATCTTGTCGACCGATCCGCAGCGGATGTCGGCGCTGCTGCGCTCCCGTGCCAGCGTGCAGGCGCGCTCGGCGTAATCGAGGCCGTGCATCTGCGCAGCCGGGAAGCGCCGGGCGAGGTGCGCGAGCATGCCGCCGGTGCCGCAACCGGCGTCGAGCAACGTGAAGGACTGCGGCGGCGCGAAACGCGCGACCAGCTCCAGCACGATGCCGCGCAGCCCCCGGTACCACCAGAGGCTCTCCTCGTGTTGCGCCATCCGTGCGTATTCCTCGTCGCGCACGGCCTTCAGACCCGCCTGCGCCGGATCGCGAGAAATTCCTCGCGGTCGCGGATGTAGTCGGCCTCGTCGAACGGACGATCGCAGAACACGGCCACGAGCGCATCAGGGCCGGCGAATTCCACGCGTATCCACAGACCCGGCGGCACGAGCACGCCCTCAGCCGGCGAGTGCAGGTCGAAGCGGCGGGTGTCCGCGCCGTCGTCCACCGACAGGCGGGCCTTGCCCGCCAGCGCGACCAGCAGCTGCGTGCAGTCGCGATGCGCGTGGTTGCCGCGCGCACCGCCTGCCGCGACCCCGGTGAGCGTGAATACCCGCGCGATGGCGAACGGCAGTCCCGCAGGATCCTCGCCGGCGTAGACGCTGAGCACACCGTCGCGGCCGTGCTGCTCGAAACGGATGGTCCGGACGGCGCTGAGGTCGGCCACGGTCACCGCCCGGCTCCGCACCAGCTGCGCACGGCGTCGATCACCCGTTGCTGATCCGCGTCGGCGAGCTCCGGGTACAACGGCAGAGAGAGAGCCGTCGCCGTGATCCGCTCCGTCGCCGCCATCGACCCGGCGCGCAGACGCCCGCGATAGGCGGGCTGCTCGTGCACGCCGCTCGGGTAATGAATGCCGGCGCGGATGCCGGCTTTCGCCAGGTGCGCCAGCAAGCCATCGCGCGCGGCGCGATCGGCGCAACGCACGACATAAAGATGGAACACGTGTTCGCTGCCCTCGCGTTCGCGCGGCAGCTCGAGCGGCAGCCCCTCCAGCCCACGCGCGTAGCGCCCGGCGAGTTCACGGCGCCGCGCGTTGGCTGTATCCAGCCGCGCGAGCCTGACCGACAGCACCGCCGCCTGCAGCGCGTCGAGGCGCGAGTTCCAGCCGGGTTCGCTGCTCCGCTGCGGTTCGCGCCAGCCGTACTGCCGCAGCGCGCGCAGCCGCTCCGCCAGCCCCGCATCCGCCGTGGCGACAAGGCCACCGTCGCCGAGCGCTCCCAGGTTTTTCGTCGGGTAGAAGCTGAACGCCGCAGCCGCTCCCACGGTGCCGACGTGGCTGCCACGCCAGCGCGCACCGTGCGCCTGGGCGCAGTCCTCGATCAGCACCGCGCCGCTCGCGCGCGCGTACCGCCCCAGCGTATCGAGGTCAGCCGGCTGGCCGTAGAGGTGCACGGCGATGACCGCCCGGGTGCGGGGACTCGCCATCCCGGCCACCTGTGCAGGATCGAGCGTGCGCCAGACCGGGTCGACGTCTGCCAGCACCGGCTCCGCGCCGGCCATCTCGACCGCGGCGACGGTGGCGACTGCGGTAAGGGATGGCACGATCACTTCGTCGCCGGCGCCGATGTCCAGCGCGCGCAGCGCAAGGTGCAGCGCGTCCGTGCCGTTGCCGACGCCTACAGCCTGCGGGACGCCCAGCCAGGCAGCGAACTCGCGCTCGAAGCGCTCGACCGTCTCGCCGAGGATGTACTGCCCGCCTTCGAGTACGCGGGCGATGGCGGCGTCGATCTCGGTTTTCAGGGCCAGATACCCTGCCCGTGGATCCGCTGTGTGGATGATTCGCATGCGTACCGCGTGCGCGGGTCAGAAGTTGTCGCGGATCTCGGCGAGGTAGCGCGCATAGGCGCTGTCCGGCAGCCGCGCCCGCGCGGCGTCGAACTGCGCCGTGGTGATGAACCCCTGCCGCCAGGCGATCTCCTCGAGACAGCCGACCTTCAGTCCCTGTCGCTCCTCGACGGCCTGCAGGAAGGCCCCGGCCTGGATCAGCGACTCCGGCGTCCCGGCATCGAACCACGCGTAGCCGCGCCCGAAGCGGGTGACGCTGAGCGCCCCGGCCTCGAGATAGGCACGGTTGATGTCGGTGATCTCGATCTCGCCGCGCGCCGACGGCCGGACCGCGCGCGCGTAATCGGTGACACGACCGTCATAGAAATACAGCCCGACCACGGCGTTCCGCGACTTCGGTCGCGCCGGCTTCTCCTCGATGCCGACCGGGTGCCCCGCAGCGTCGAGCTCGACGATGCCGTAACGGCCCGGGTCGCGCACCGTGTAACTGAAGATGCTGGCGCCGGCATCCGGCGCGGACTCGATGCGTTCGCGTGTCGCAGCCAGCAGCGTGATCAGGCCGTCGCCATAGAAGATGTTGTCGCCGAGTATCAGCGCCGCCGGTCCACCGGCGACGAAGGCAGCGCCGATCAGGAAGGCATCGGCAAGCCCGCGCGGCTCCGCCTGCGCGGCGTAGGAGAGGCGCAGCCCGAACTGCCCGCCGTCGCCGAGCACGCGGCGGAACAGCGCCTGCTCCTCGGGCCGCGTGATGACGAGGATTTCGCGAATGCCGGCAAGCATCAGCGTCGACAGCGGGTAGTACACCATCGGCTTGTCGTATACGGGCAGCAGGTTCTTGCTGACGACCTGGGTCAGCGGCCAGAGCCGCGAGCCGGAGCCGCCGGCGAGCAGGATGCCCTTCACCCGCCGGCTCCGGCGGCGCTCGCGAGACCGAGTCGCTGGCGCTGGTAGCGACCCTGGTGGATGCGGCGGGCCCAGTCGGTGTGCGCGAGATACCAGGCGACGGTCTTCATGAGGCCGGACTCGAGCGTTTCCCGCGGCGACCAGCCGAGCTCGCGGCCGATGCGCGATGCGTCGAGCGCGTAGCGGCGGTCGTGACCCGGGCGATCGTCGACATGATGGATGAGGTCCCTGTATTGGCTTATGCCCGCGGGCCTGCGCGGCGCGAGCTTTTCGAGAATGTCGCACAGCGTGCCGACCACGACCATGTTGCGCGTCTCGCTGCCGGCGCCGATGTGGTAGGTCTGCCCCGGGTCGCCCTTCCTTATGACCAATGCCAGCGCTCGCGCGTGATCCTCGACGTAGAGCCAGTCGCGGCTCTGCCCGCCGTCGCCGTAGACCGGCAGCGGACGGCCCTCCAGCGCGTTCAGCACCATCAGTGGAATCAGCTTCTCCGGGAACTGCCAGGGGCCGTAGTTGTTGGAGGTGTTGCTGATCACGACCGGAAGCCCGTAGGTCCGGTGCCAGGCGCGGACGAGATGGTCCGCCGCCGCCTTGCTCGCCGCGTAAGGCGAGCTCGGCGCGTAATGTGACCCCTCGGTCGCTGCCGGCGCGCCGGGCGCGAGATCGCCGTAGACCTCGTCGGTCGATACGTGATGAAAACGGAACGTCGCGCGACCCGCCTCCGGCAGGCCCGCGCACCACTCGCGCGCGACCTCCAGCATCGTCCATGTGCCAAGCACGTTGCTGCGCAGGAAGTCGGCAGCATCGTCGATCGAACGGTCGACATGGGTTTCTGCCGCCAGGTGCATGACGGCGTCCGGATGGTGCTCGCGGAAGACACGTTCGACCGCCGCGCGATCGCAGACATCGCCCTGCACGAAGCGGTAACGATCGCTGTCCGCCACACTGTCGAGCGCTTCGGGGCTCGCGGCATAGGTCAGCTTGTCGAAATTGACGACCTGGTCGCTGCCCCCGTCGATCAGCTCGCGGATCACGGCCGAGCCGATGAAGCCCGCACCGCCGGTGACCAGGATTTTCATGTGCGGGACTATATACGGGGCCTAGAGAGCCCTGCAAAGCGCGGCGGGCGTGCACGGTTCCTTGCCACCGGGCGGCGTGCGCCAGTATCGTGGCCGGCCATGAAGCTGATCATCCAGGTGCCCTGCTTCAACGAGGAGGAGACGCTGGCGAGGACGCTGGCCGACATTCCCCGTTCCATTCCAGGGATCGACGTCATCGAGGTGCTGGTTGTCGATGACGGCAGCACGGACGGCACGGCCGGGATCGCCCGGGCCCATGGCGCCCATGTCGTCAGCCATCGTTCCAACCGCGGCCTGGCGCGGGCGTTCCGCACGGGACTCGATGCCTGCCTGCGTCGCGGCGCCGACATCATCGTGAACACCGATGGCGACAACCAGTACGCCGGCCGCGACATCGCGGCATTGTGCGCGCCGATAGTCCGCGGCGAAGCGGACATCGTGGTGGGCGACCGCCAGACCGACGCACTCCCGCACTTCTCGCCGCTCAAGAAGTCCCTGCAACGTGCCGGCAGCGGCGTCGTGCGGGCACTCTCGGAGACCGACGTGCGCGACGTGGTCAGCGGATTCCGCGCCCTGTCGCGCGAAGCCGCGCTGCAGATCAACATCCTCTCGCCGTTCAGCTACACCGTGGAAATGCTGATCCAGGCCGGCAAGAAGGGCATCGCCATCACCTCGGTACCCGTCACGGCGAGCGCCGTGAAGCGCCGCTCGCGCCTGGTCCGCAGCGTACCGGCATTCATTCGCGAGCAGGTGACGACGATGGTGCGGATGTATTCGATGTACCAGCCGCTGCGGGTGTTCTTCCTGATCGGCGGTGTCCTGTTCCTGGCCGGCGTCGCGCCGATCATCCGCTTCGTCTATTTCTACCTGCAGGGCGACGGTGGCGGACACTTGCAGTCGCTCATCATCGGCGGCGTGCTCACCATAATGGGCTTCATCACGTTGATGATCGGGCTCGTCGCCGACCTGATCCAGTTCAACCGCCAGCTGCTCGAGATGGTGCTGGCGCGGCTGAAGACCTGGGATTACAAGCCGGACCGCGACCCCGGGCGAACCGACCCGCCCTGACCGGTGCCTTCGGGCGGGGTCAGACGTCGATGGCGAGCGGCTTGCCCGTCATGTGGGCGGGCACGGCAACGCCAAAGAGTCGCAAAATCGTCGGGGCAAGGTCCATGATCCCCGGGTCCTCGGCCCGCACCGGTCGACTGGAGTACAGCACACCGGGCACGAGCCGCGGATCGACGCAGTGGTCGCCGCTCCAGGACTTGGTGTTGTCGCTGAAGACCTCGCGCGTGACGCGGCCGGTCGCGCTCTCCCACGAGGCGCGGTAGCCGCGGTCGTAGCCGACGATGAGATCGAGACCCGCAGCCTGGTAGGGCCCGCCGGTATGCACGGCCGCGGCCTCGTACACGGCCGAGATCGCCACGCTGCCCGTCTGCGGATCGCGCAGGCCGGCCAGGCCCGCGACGATGCGCTGTCGCACCGCCGGTGCGTCGGCCGGTGCCACGATGCCGTGCGCCTCGCGCCCGGCCAGGTTGACGTAGATGCCGCCCAGGCCGAAGGCGTAGGCCTGGGTACGGGTCCAGTCGACGTTGTCGAACCAGTCGCCGCAGGGCGCCGCGGGATCCTTCAGCGCAAGCAGCCCCTGCTGCTGCAGCCAGGCGTTCAGGTTCACGCCGCGGCGGAACGACTGGAAGCCGTGATCGGACACCACCAGCAGCAGGTCGTCGGGCCGCAGGTCGTCGAGCGCCAGGCCGATCGTGCGGTCGGCGCGCTTGTAGACGTCGCGGATGGCGTGGCGGTACACCTCGGTATCCTTGCCGCGATTGGCCGGGTGATCGGGCTCGAGGTAACGGTAGAACATGTGCTGCGCGCGATCGGTGCCGTCGAACACGCAGGCCACCACGCCCTCGCGCGACTTCCTGAGCGCGTTCAGGAACATCTTCTCGCGCTCCTCGTGGTGATCCATCGTCTGCTGGAAGAACGCCTGCTCGTCGATGACTCGCTCGTTGAGCGCCCAGGTGTCTTCCGCGAGACCCAGCGTGGCGAAGTCGCCGATCAGTTTCGAGAGATACACCGAGTAGTACGTCGGCCAGGAGATCGGCAGCGCCGGGTTGCCGGGGTCGATGTTGATCGGCGTGACGTACAGGCCGATGTGCGGCTCCAGCCTGGTGATGTAGAAACGCGCAATGCCGTGGACTTTCACGCCCGGCGCCGCCTGCCACGCCAGCCGGATCCAGGGCGAGTACTCGCGCAGCTTCAGCCGATGGCGCCTGCCGCCGATGCCGAGCTCGGCGGTGCCGTCCGCCACCTGCGGCCTGAGCGTGAACGGCAACTCCACCGGCCGGCGATCCTCGCGCAGCGGGTTGTCGGGCCCGGGCAGCGTCGCGCTGATCCCGCCGTCTGCCGGCGTGAGCAGCACCCGCATGCCCCCGGTGGCCTCCGGTGCCGTGGACGTCGCGCCTGCTTCGGCAGGATCCGTCGTGTAGTAGGTGAAGGAACCCTGCGTGCCGCGCAGATCCGGCACGCACATGGCCGACAGCATGGCGCCAGCGAACTTCTCCGGCGGAAACGTGAGCGGTACGCGCAGGATGTTGCAGGCTATCCCGTGGTCGCCGAGGATGCTCCAGAACGCGCGGCTGCGGCGCATGTTCCTCACCAGCGGCTGGCCGAGCGGGACGATCCACTGGCCGACGCGCATCGTGCGCTGCGTCGCGCTGACCTCGGAGCTGGACAGCTTCGGCTGGTAGGTGCGCAGATCGCGGTCGAGGAAGTCGTAGATGTTGTGCCGCGACGGATCGACGCCCGTCATGAACGACGACCAGGCGACGGGCGAGATCGACGGGTAGGTGGTGCGCAGGCGTGAGAAACTGCCCTGCGCAGCGAGGCGCGCCAGGTTCGGCAGTTCGCCCTCCGCGACCCAGCGCTCGGCGAGGCCGGGATCGAGACCGTCGAGGCCGATCACGATGACACGCCGCACTCGCGCAGCCGCCAGTGCCTTGCGCCGCCGCCAGGCGCGGATCACCCAGCGGAACGGCCAGATGAGGAGCGACAGCGCGCCCGCGAGTATCGCCACGAGGAGCCCGAAGAACGAACCGAGCAGCGCGAAGCCGGCGCCCGGGCCGACGTAGGCCTCGGCGGCACCCGCGGACAGGAGGCTGACGGCCAGGGCAGAGAAGCGACCGCGGGTGTTCATGTGCCGCGATTCCGGTACAACGCGGCATCCACGGCGGCGGCCATGCGCGCTTCGTCGAGCGGCCGGCCAACGAAGCGGCGGATGCGCCGCGCCGTCCCGGCCGGGGCTGCCAGGGCATCCGCGTAGCCGATTTCCAGGAATTCGAAATTCGGCCGGGTCCGCGCCAGGACCTGCACGTTCACGAGGTGCCTGCGATACAGGTCCAGCGCCTTCATGTCGTCCACGGGATTCAGTTCCCCGCGCCTGCCGAGCATCGTGTTCTGCGAGCGCACGACTTCGCCGAGGTCCCTGACCGCGAACAGCACGCGGTAGTGGTTGTCCGGCGGCAGTTCCTTCAGCAGATGCGAGATGACCTTGACCGCCCGGCCGCGCGCCTCCCGCAGCCACGAGCGGTCTGCCTGCTCGCCTAGCGACTTGACCCGCTCCAGCTCGAAGTAGCCACGCGGGTTGTCGGTGTCCGCCGCCCGCTCGCCGTCGACCAGCAGCGGCATGCCCCCCGCCTGCAGCATGTTCATCAGCATCGACGTACCCGAGCGCGGCAGGCCCGACACGATGATGACCGGCTCGCCGTAGCGCCAGCGGCGGTAGAGCGTGGTCAGCATCAGCAAGGCACCCGGGCGCAGTCGGACAACAGTAACTGGCTATACTAGCGCGCCGGTTGCGGTGACGATACCGGCACAACCGCTGGTCATGACGAGGTGTCTGCCGTGCAAAAGGGTCGCGTCGCTGCAGCCGCTGGCCTCGCTGTCGCCGTGGCTGCGGCTGTGTTCGCCTGGCGCCAGCCACGCGACGGCGCCGACGCCGGACCGCGACTGGCGATGCAAGCCGCGCGGCCACCGATCGTGCTCTACCTCATCGACACGCTGCGCGCGGATCGCCTGGGCGCCTGGGGACACGCGGGCAGCACGTCGCCCGTGCTCGACGCGCTCGCCCGCGACAGCGTGGTCTTCGAGCAGGCCTACGGCGCGGCTCCCTGGACGCTGCCGTCGGTGGCGTCGCTATTCACCTCGAGCCATGCCTGCGAGCACGGTGTCGTCCGCTACCTCCAGGCCATCAACCCGGCCGTGCCGACGCTTGCCGAGCGGCTGGGCGACCTGGGCTACGACACCGGCTCCTACTACAGCAACATCCACTCCGGCGGCGTTGGCGCGCTCGACCGCGGCTTCCGCCTGGCCGAAGAGCGGGATGCCGAGGACAACGATCGCAGCAGCGACGTCGCCGCCTGGCTGGCCGACGCCGGCGGCAAGCCGTGGTTCCTGTTCCTGCACACGATGGAGCCGCACGGCTGGTTTTCGGCGGCTCCCCGCTACCACGACAAAGGCCGGCACGTCGCGATCGACGACCGTGAGACCTTGCGCGCGATCTGGTTTCGCCACAATGAACTGCGGTCCTGGGACTGGGCCCGCGGGCAGACGCCTGGCACCACCGACAACCGCGCGGAACAGCGCGAGATCGCGCGCTTCCTGGCCACCCAGCGCTCTGACATCAACGCGCTCTACGACGCCTCCGTCCGCCACGCCGACGAGAACCTCGGCAAGGTCATCGAAGCCCTGAAAGCGAACGGCGCCTGGGAAGACACGCTCTTCATCGTCCTGTCCGACCACGGCGAGGAGCTGGGCGAGCACGGCGGCTGGTTCCACGACCATTCCGTCTACGAGGAACAGCTGCGCGTGCCGCTGCTCATCCGTTTTCCGCAGGGGCAGTACGCCGGCACGCGCGTGCAGACTCCCGTCTCCCTGGTGGATGTGATGCCCACCCTCCTCGACTACCTCGGCGCCCAGGACCGCTGCGAGGGCTGCCGCGGTCGCTCGCTGCTGCCGCTCGTGGCCGGCAATCGCACATCCCCCGACCCCGGCAGCGACTACATCCCTGCCATGCGCATCAACGAGCTGATGTATTCCGCCGACGTCCAGGCCCGCCGCGGTGAGGTGAATGTCGCGCTGCGCCGCGACCGCTGGAAGGGCATCTGGAACGCCGACCGCGGCCAACTCGAGCTTTACGACCTCGCCACCGACAGCGGCGAGCGCGTCGATCTGGGGCGCCGCGAGACCGAAGTCGCTGCGGGCATGAGCTCGACCGCCAGGTCCTGGCTGGCGCGCTGTGGGCAGGCCGGGCGTGGCGCAACGGCCGTGCGGTCGATGGACGAGCAGTCGAAGGCAAGGTTGAGGGCGCTGGGGTACTTTCAGTAGACCGGACTCGCGCGACGGGAAACGTCAACGCTGCATGAGGTGCTTCGACCGTTGCGCGCTGCGCGCCTTTGTGAAGGCCGGGTACGGCCTTCACGCCGGCTTGCTGACGACTGAATAAAAAGAAATTGGGAGGTCTCTGGAGAAATCTTGTCACTTACTGCCGGCAAGCCTGAGCGAGGGCCGTACCCGGTCCTCGCCGAAGGCGCGCAGCGCGCTACGACCAAAGAACCGCGTGTAGCACCAACGCTACTGACCCACGAGTAACGCCCGAAAAAAACAAAGGGCGGGCCGCCAACGCAGCCCGCCCTCCCCGCATCCGCGGGTCAGTCGTCGTTACCGCGAGCGGCGGCGCCAGAGGCCTCCCAGACCGAGCAGCGAGAGGACCAGCAGGTCAAGCGAGCTGCCGCCATCGTCGGCGCGCAGGCCGCCGGCCGCTGTGGTGCTGGTGAAGATCGAGGCAATGCCACCGATCGTCAGCGTCGTCTCCGTATCGGTGTTCGGATCTGCCGCACTGGTGTGGCGCACGCAGACCGTCTCGCCGTTGGTGATGGTGCCGGCCGCGGCGGTGAACGTCGCGTTGCAACCGATGGAGTACTCGCCGCCGGTCACGGAGATCGGCGACGCCGTATTGATGCCGCCGATCGCTACGGCGTTGGAGGTGACCAGCGTGGCCACTTCCACGTCAACCGCGTCGTTGAACGGGAACGCATCCGGCGTGGTATCGGCAGCCAGAGTCGTCGACGTGAACGTCCCGTTCACGCCGCCGATCGTCAGCGTCGTCACCACGTTGGTGCTGAACGCCGCCGAGCTCGTGTGGCGCACACAGACCGTCTCGCCGTTGTTGATCGTGCCGGCTGTAGCGACGTAAGTCGCCGTGCAACCGACCGAATACGTACCGTTTGCCACCGTCACCGCAGCGGCGGAATTGATGCCAGCGATCGTCGCTGCTGCCGAGGTGATCTGGGTCGAGGGCGCCACGTTCGACTGCGTCGCGAAGCTGAACGCGTCGGGCGTGGTGTCCTGGGCCAGCGTAGTCGTCGTGAAGGTACCGTCCACCCCGCCGATCGTCAGCGTCGTCACCGTGTTGGTGCTGAAATTGGCAGAGCTCGTGTGGCGCACGCAGACCGTCTCGGCGTTGTTGATCGTGCCGGCGGTACTGACGAAGGTGCCCGTGCAGCCAACCGAGTATTCGCCATTCGCCACGGTCACGGCCGCCGCGACATTGATGCCGGAGATCGCGACTGCGTTCGAAGTGATCACGGTCGACAGCGCCACGTTCGCCTGCGACGTGAAGCTGAACGCATCGGGCGTGGTGTCCGACGCCACCGTAGTGCTGGTGAAGGTGTCACTCACGGAGCCGACCGTCAGGTCGGTGTTCGTCGCTGTGGAGGGCGTGGCGGCGCTGGTGTGCCGCACGCAGACCTCATCGTTGTTGTTGACCGTGCCGGCGGTCGTCGTATAGGTCGCGGTGCAGCCGACGGAATACTCGCCGCCGGTCACCGAAATTGCGGCTGCTGTGCTGATGCCGGTGATCGTGACGGGATCAGAGGTGATCAACGTCGAGGTGGCCACGCCCGTCACATCAATGAAGGTGAACGGATCGGGGTCGCCATCCGGAACGATCTCCGTCGCGGTGCCGGCAATCACCAGCGGGCCTGCCGACAGCGTGCCGCAGTTGATGCCGATCTGATCGCCCGCAGTGAACGGATCGGTATCACCGCCCCAGCGGATGTGCGAGGAGCAGCCGCCACCCGAACTGCCCAAGGCCGAGCGGTACTCGCCCTGGGTCGTGGTGATCGCGCCAGCCCCATCGATCGTGAGGCTGGCCAGCACGCCGCCCAGCGTCACGATGGTGCTGGTACCGGAAACTTCGCGCACGTCGATACCGATCGCGGAAGTCGACCCCGTGCCACCGCCGTCCGGGTCCATGCCCCAGCTCAGGTTACCGCCCACCGTGGTGAAGCCGCCACCGGTCACGCTCGGCGTGCAGAGCGTACCGGCGCCGCTGCCGCCGAAGCCGCCCTGCTGGCAGGCAAAGCCGGAGTCCCTGAAGGTCACGCCGCCGCCGTTGATGGTCCACGCGGCGGTCGTGAAGGTGCCGGTCAGGTTCACCGTCAGAGTCGCGGCGGTGGTCACGCCGTACCAGGCATTGCCGAAGGGCGAGCCGTCGGCCGTGCGCACGTTGTAGCCGTCGAAACCGTCGCCCGTGGAGCTGCTGGTGCGGACGGTGCCGCTGAACGTGGTCGTGGCGCCGGTGGGCTCGTCGGTCGTCGAAACGACCGTGAGCGTGCCGGTCAGGGTCGTGTCGGTGGCCGTCAGCGTGCCACTTGCCGAGCCACCGCCGCTCTGGTCGGCGATCGGCACGGGGTTGTAGTCCGGGGTGTAGTAGCCCAACGGTTCGCTGTGGCGGCAGGAATACTTGCGCAGCGAGATCGTCTCGAAATTCGGCAGCGGGGTGAGGCAGTCGTCGTCGGTGGTACTAACGTCGTAGTCGTCGGCTGCCGCGAAATCAGCATTGAAATAAGTCGTGGAATTGCTGCCGCCCGCCGTGAACACCTCGATCGACGGGTTGCCGGTCAGGTCGGGGAAGGTGTTGACGCCGCTCGAAGTCCAGCCGATCTGCGTGCCGGCGCCCGCCCAAGTGAACGTGACGGTCGCTGTCGCGTTGTAGGCGTGTGCCGTGGATTGGACACAGAGGCCGAGTGCCGCGGCCGCAGACAGTAAGAGTAGTCTTTTCATGGAAGCTCCCTGAGTTCCTGCTGATCCCACCCGGCGCAGCGGCCTATGGCGTGGCCTGTCGCCGTCCCCAACGTCGCGCAACAGCCGCCAGTCGCCATGCTTATGGCAAACAGCGGTCATAAAGCTGACCTTAGCACAGGCTCTCCCGCAGCCTCAATTGGCAATGCAGTAGACCGTGCGCTGGTTACCGGTCGCCACGGCGGCCCGTGTCTTTGCACACTGCAAGATAACCGTTAGCATGCCGGCAGTTTTTTCCGAGCGCGGAGCAGGCCATGGATTTGCAGGGCAGGACGATCGTGATCACGGGCGCCGCGCGCGGCCTGGGCGCCGCGATGGCGCGGCGGCTGGCGAGGCACCGGCCTGTGCTGGCGCTGGTCGATATCGCCGCCGAGCAGCTCACCGACACCGCAGCCGCCTGCCGCGAACCTGGCGCCAGCGTCCACTGCTACGGCGCAAACGTGGCGAAGGAAGCCGATGTCTGCGCGCTATTCGACGCCATCGTCCGCGACACCGGTGGCGTGGATGCACTCATTAATAACGCGGGCATCACCCGCGACGCCCTGCTCCTCAAGTTCCAGGACGGCAAGCTCGCCGGCAAGATGTCAATCGAGCAGTGGCAGGCGGTGATCGACGTGAACCTCACCGGCGTGTTCCTCTGCGGCCGCGAGGCGGCGCAGCGCATGGTCGAGGGCGGCCGCAAGGGCTGCCTGATCAACATCTCGAGCATTTCCCGCGCCGGCAACATGGGCCAGACGAACTACTCCGCCGCCAAGGCGGGCGTCGCTGCCATGGCCGTGACCTGGGCCAAGGAACTCGCCCGCTACGGCATCCGCGCCGCGGCCATCGCGCCCGGCTTCATCAATACCGAGATGGTCGCTGCCATGAAGCCCGAAGCTCGCGAGAAGCTGATCGCCGGGGTGCCGCTCAAGCGCATGGGCGAGCCCGACGAAATCGCCCACACGGTCGAGTTCATCCTGCAGAACGACTACGTGTCCGGCCGCGTGTTCGAGATCGACGGGGCGCTTCGGCTCTGACGCAGCTGCAGGTTTCTCCGGCCGGTGGACCCGGCGAGGAGTTCAAATCCGACGAGACGGGTCCGACCGGCCGGAGAAACCCGCCTCATGGTCAGCGCTGGTCGAAGCGCCCGGTCCAGCTGGGGTTCATCGAACCTGTGTCGTACGGGTTGGCGCCCTTGGCGGCAGGCGTCGGCTTGCCGGGCTCGGACTTTTTCTTGAGGCCCCAGGGGTCGTCCCGGTTCTCGGTCTCCGGCGTTTCCCAGGTGTAGGTGTCGTAGGGGTTCGCCTGCGCGTCGATCGGAAAGGCAACGCGTCCGGAACCACTGGCATTCGGATCAGTGTGCAGCTCCCAGGTGTAGGTGCTGTGGCGATCGCGCTTGCCGTTCGAATTGTCTTTGAGGACGCGCGCCCATTCCCTGGCGTAGGCATCGCCACCCTTGCGGTTGCGGGGCGTGCGGACGCCGGGCGGCGGCGCGGTCGCCGGACCGTCCTCAACCGGCAATCGTGCAGCCAAGTTCTTCAGCCATCGCACCCAGCCCATGCGTTACCTGACATAACCAGAGTAGCGATGGCGCGTACCTTAACTCCGGGCAGGACTGACGAACCGTGATGAACCTCACGTTTGGCCGCGGCCGGTGTGCGCGTCGCGACGGGCGACACGGGCGAGACGACGAACGAGGTGCGGGGCGCCTGGGGGACCGGATCCCGGGAATTGGTGGAGCGGAGGAGGATCGAACTCCCGACCTTCGCATTGCGAACGCGACGCTCTCCCAGCTGAGCTACCGCCCCACGTGCCCGGTCTCGTGCGGGCCGGCAGTTTACCCGCCCGTCAGGCCTTAATCCAAGCGGCGGCCCGGCCTCACTCGGCCGGTGCGATGACGAGCGACAGCCCGTCAAGAGCCGCGGACACGCGCACCTGGCAGGCCAGGCGGGACTCACCGGGCTTGTAGCATTCGGAACCCTGCAGCAGCTCCATTTCATCGTCCTTCGCGGCCGGGAGCTTCGCGCTCCATTCAGGCGAGACGAAGATGTGGCAGGTGGAGCAGGAGCACATCCCGCCGCAGAGCGCTTCGACGCCATCCGCCACGTCACGCAGCGGCTCCATCAGCGTCAGTCCGTCCTTGGCATCGATGTCGAGCTTGCGCCCCTCGCGGTCGGTTACGTGGATCTTGGCCATGTCAGCAGGGTCCGGGTTCCCGGTGTCGTACAAAAGGGCGCGAAATATAGCAGGATTCAGGCCGAACCGACGTTCACGTCGTGGGGCGAGGCGTAGTAGTCGCTGTCCTCGGCCAGTTGCCGCGCTTCCTCGACCAGTTTTTTCACCCGGCGTTCGGCACTGCTCACCTCGGCACAGGACTCGCAGAAAGGGTCCTCGCAGGGCTGGCGCGAAAACAGCCAGAACTGCACTGCGCCGGCTAGCAGGCCCGAAGCGACCTCCCAGGGATCCGCGTTGCCGTTCCTGTCGAGCAGGCGGTTGCCGAGCTCGATCACCTGCTCCGCCGCCTGGTCGTAAGGGTTGTCCGCCGGTTCGCGTGTCGTCATGGACATCCGCCTGCCTGCCATTCGAGGCCGGCATCGTACACCGGCCGGGCAGCGATCAGTCGCCGGCTGCGCCCTGGTGCCCGGGCAACCGCACGGTGACGACCGTACCCGAGCCGAGTTCGCTCTGGATCGCGAGGCTGCCGCCGTGCGCCTCGGCGATGCGACGGCACAGGTAGAGGCCGAGCCCGAGGCCGCCGGTCGCACGGCTGCGGGCGGGATCGGCCCGATAGAACGGCTCCGTCGCACGCGCGAGATCCTGTGGCGACATGCCGCGACCGAAATCGCTCACGCGGATCTCCGCGCCGTCCGCGGTTGCAGCAATGCCGACTTCGACCGGACGTCCGTCGGGGGATGAGTAGCGCAGCGCGTTCTCGATCAGGTTCTTGAGCAGCAGCCGCAGCCGCGTCGCATCGCCCTCGACCGACATGCTGCCCGCCGCGGGTTCCTGGCGGATGCGTCCGTCCTGCGCGGCGAACTCATCGTGGATGACGCCGGCGACGAGATCGTCGAGGTCGATCGGCGAAACCTGCAGCTTGGAGTGGCGCGTATTCAGGCGTTCGCTCTCGAGCAGATCGGCGATCAGCCGCTCCATCTCGCGCACATCGTGCATGAGGTTGGCCTTGATGCTCTGGTCGTCGAGGAACTCAAGCGCAACCTTCGCGCGCGTCAGCGGGGATCGGAGCTCGTGGCTGATCGCGAGCAGCAACTGCCGCTTCGCTTCCAGCATCTCCCCGACCTCGTCGGCCATGCGGTTGATGCCCGAAGCCAGGTCTCCAAGGTCATCCTTGCGCGTCTCCGGCAACCGGTAGTTCAGGTCGCCGCTGGCGATGCGGGCGGTGCCTGCCTGGATCCACTGCACCGGCTGCACCAGCCAGCGCACCGCGAAATAGCAGGCAGCCAGCACGATGATCGAGAGCAGGCCGATCGCCGGCGTGGTCAGGTTCGGGCGTGGCGCTTCCGCGAACTTGGGCGACGCGAACACGATGTCGTGCTCGCCGCTGCGGATCTTCACGTAGGCCCGCTGGTTGTGGCGGGCGATTTCCATGAGCTTCACCGTACGCGTCCAGCCGGTGGTGTCGTTTTCCTCGTAAGGCAGCAGGAAATCGCTGCGCGAGAAGCCCACTTCGTCGAGCGGCGGGAAGCGCGGATCCGACTGCCAGTCGAGATCGGGCCCGCGCAGGAGGATGTCCACCGGGACGCGATCGACGATCGCCTGCGCACGCGCGACATCGGGCGGAGTGCCGATGTCAGCCAGCACATAGTTGATGTGCAAGGCCATGTGCGCGCCGACCACCTCGCTGAGATAGCCGGTGCCCCACACCAGGTCGACGACGTAGCGCGACGCCAGGCCATAGGCGAGCGAGGTCACGAGGAAAATCGCCAGCAGCCGGGTGGAAAGCGAGCGCGTTATCTGCCGGATCATGCGTCGCTCCTATGCTCACCCACGAAGGCATAACCAGTGCCCCAGACCGTCTTGATGAATCGCGGCTGGCGCGTCGTGTCGCGCAGCTTCTGCCGCAACCGGCTGACGAGAATGTCGACGGAACGGGAAAAGAGCTGGGCGTCGATGCCGCGCAGCTCGTTCAGGATCTCGTCGCGGGTGAAGGTCTGCCCCGGGTGCGTCGCGAACAGTACCAGCAGCTGGTACTCCATCGTCGTGAGCTCGAGAGCGTTGTCCTCGAGCTCGACCGTACGGCGCGCCGTATTGATCTCGAGATCCTTGTAGCGGACGTGCTCGGGATCGCCGCGTTCCTCGCGGGCTCCCGTACGCCGCAACACGTTCTGCACGCGCGCGACGAGCTCGCGTGGTTCGAACGGTTTCGGCATGTAGTCGTCGGCGCCGAGCTCCAGCCCCACGACCCTGTCCGTCACGTCGCCGCGCGCCGTCAGCATGATGATCGGGACCGAACTCTCGCGGCGGATGTCGCGGCATACCTGGAAGCCGTCCTGGTCCGGAAGCATGACGTCGAGGATCACGAGATCGGGTTTCTCGGCCGCGAGCTTCGCCAACCCTTTTGCCGGATGGTGCGCAGCGATCAATTCCATGTCGAAACGGCGGAAATAGGCGCCGAGCAACTCGCCCAGTTTCTCGTCGTCATCGATCAGCAGGATTCGCGGCATGCGTCACATTTTTCGGGCGAATCACCCGGTATCGTGCGCCCCCGTGCGTTGAGGGCCGTGCCTGGGTGCGAGGGCCCATTGTAATCGCAGAGTCCGGTGGCATCCCCACCGTTACAAAACGTTACAGCCAGTCACTGCCCCGAAAGGATCTTCCGATCGCAGGCGGTCAGGCTGCGCGCGTACCTAAGAAACCGTTGTTGTTGGCCGAGGAAATAGTCATGTTGAACGAGTTCCGCAGCACCAATGAAGTGCTGAACGAAATCGTGGTCGCGGGCGTCGCGCTGTTCTTCCCGCTGGTCGTGTTCCTGGGATTCGTCGGGTTGTGATTCGGAACGCTGTCGCGGCTTGCGCCGCTCCTACGGTCGTAACCTGCAAACGCTTCCTGTAGGAGCGGCGCAAGCCGCGACCCCGCGCCAAGCCGCGCCTGGAATCACCGCTTCCAGCGCCTGCGGGTTTCTGCGATCTGCTGCGTGCCGATGCGCATCTCGAGGCGGCGGTTGAACTCCTGCTGGCCCAGCACGCGCTGGGGCAGCACGTTCATCGGATCGGTGCGGTAGCCGAGCTCGCGGATCTTGTAGTCATAGTCCTGCTGCGCCGCCCGTTCCTCCTCGGGCACCACGTCGGCCTCGTCGAGCCAGCGGAACCAGCGGTCGACGAAACCAGTCAGGTACTTCTCGCAGGTCGTGATGTTGTCGTCGTTCAGTTCCGCATGAGAACTGACCGCGACCGGCGACATCAGCGCGCGCAGGTAGGTGCCGTGACTCACGAAGCGGGTCCAGGCCGGATCGCTGCGGAACTTGAGGAAGCCCTCGTTCGCGGGTTCATAGTACTTCGCGAGGTATTCCGGATTCGTGCGCAGGTCCACGCGCGGCGTGTACTCGGCGTAGAAATAGAGCTTCGGGATGGTGCCGAAGATCACGCCGAGATGCGGTACGCGCGTCTGCTGGCTCAGGAAAGCCGTTGCGTTCATGTCGAGGATGCTCGCCCGGCGATTGCCGAGCCAGGAATAGACGAGCCAGTCGACCTGCTCGCCCGTGTAACCCCAGAAGCCGCCTTCCAGCTGCTTGTCCGGTGAGGTCCAGTAGTCCTCGCCGTCGTTCTGCGCATGGCGCTCGACCGGGAAACGGGCACGCACGCGCTCGACGATCTTCGAATGGATCCCGAGACAACGCTCCCAGGCGCGCGAGACATCCACGTTGGGATTCTCGGCCAGGAATTCCATGATCGTCGTGGTTTCTGAGCCGCTCATTCTTCTTGTCTCCATGCGGGACGCTGGCCGGAACGGGGCGCCAGTCTAGTGCGCGGCGCCGTTCCCGCCTACCCCCCGGAGGCCCGCCCCGCTCTGCTAATGTTCGGGCTCGTTCACCCAAGGGGCAGGAGCCGCCCGCGATCTGCATGGGCGGCTGGGGCAGTTACTGCCACGGCGGCGAGAAACACCTGGCGCGCGGCCTGACCGACCGCTACCGCACGCTCATCATCGATTACCGCGGTATCGGCGAATCCGACGACGACCCGTCGGTCACGCCGCGAATGAACCTGTACGCCGCGGACGTGATCGGACTGCTAGACCATCTCGGCTGGAAGAACGTGCATTTCATCGGCCTGGTCGGCATGGGTGCGTGCATCGGCCAGGAAGTCGCGATCCAGCGCCCGGACCTCGTGCGCAGCATGGTGAACATGGGTGCCTGGGTGAAGGCCGATACCTTCCTCGCGCACCAACTCGAGATCTTCCGCGACATACACCGCGACAGCGGCTTCTTCCAGTTCCAGAAGCACGTCTGCGTGATGTCCTTCCTGCCGGAGTACTACAACGCCAACGTCGAGCGGCTGCTCGGCCCGCAGGGCCCCTGGAGCGAGCTCAACGGCCGTTATCCCGCGCACGCACGCCTCGTCGAAGCCTGCATCACGCACGACACGCGGGAGCGCCTCCGCCTGATCCGCGCGCCGACGCTGGTCATACACGCCGGCAAGGATGTGGTGACCAGCCCGCGCACCACGCTGCCGATCGAGCAGGGAATTCCCGGTGCCGTCGGCATCCTGATGGAGGACATCGCGCACGTGGTGGCGGGACGCGAGCAGAAAGCCGCCTTCTCGCACGTGCTGCTCGATTTCCTGGAGAAGAACTGATGGGCCAGAGCGCCGCGCCCGGCGAAACACTAGACGACCGCGCCGGCCGGCTGCAGCTCGGCGCAGTACGCCGCCACATCTTCCTGTGTGCCGATCAGACGGAGCCGAAGTGCTGCAGCCGCGAGGCGGGACTCGAGTCCTGGCAATACCTGAAGAAGCGGCTGACGGAGCTGCGTCTCACGGGCGCGGGCGGGGTCTACCGCAGCAAGGCCAACTGCCTGCAGGTCTGCATGCAGGGTCCCGTCGCCGTGGTCTGGCCGGACGGCACCTGGTACCGCGGGTGCACGCCGGCCGTGCTCGAACGCATCATCCAGGAGCACCTGCTGCAGGGCCGGCCGGTCGAAGAATTCCTGTTCGCGCGGTCTGCAACGCGTTGATCCCGAATCAGGTCGTTCACGACGCTTTTGCGCGTCGACGTCGCGAACCTGGTGCGGCAGCCTTGCCACGGATCCCTTCCGTGGAGAACACCGATGAGGAAGTCGCTGCTGATGGCCGCGCTGGTCGCGGCCAGCTGCCTGGCGCTGGCAGAGCAATCGAGCGCCGGCTGGCGGCGTGACAACCCGGAGCAGTGCGCGAAAATCGATGAGCGGCTGCAGGCAATCGAGAGCGAGCGGCGGATCGGCTACACGCCCAAACGCGGTCGCAAGCTGCGCGAAGCCCGGGAGAAGCTGGAAGCCCGGCGA
>VGVH01000007.1:0-50000 GCA_016874095.1 Gammaproteobacteria bacterium
CACCGCCGAACTTCTCTCCCATCACCTTCGTCAGCGCCGACGTCAACGTCGTCTTCCCGTGGTCAACGTGACCTATCGTCCCGACATTTACATGCGGCTTCTTGCGTTCGAATTTTGCTTTGGACATGGACCCGATCTCCTCGAAAAACTTCACCCCGGCGCTTGGCAGTGCCGGCAACCTGAGTCAGGCGATCAATGGCGCCTTGCGCCGGCATCGACCGCCACTGGACTGTAGTGAGACAACTCCATCGCGAAAGTCCCGCGCCCCTGCGTCATCGACCGCAGGAGCGTGGCATAGCCGAACATCGCCGCCAGAGGCACTTCGGCACGAAGGATGAGGCCCTCTGCGGCAGCTTCCATGCCCTGCAGAGCGCCGTGGCGGCGCGCAAGATCGCCGTGCACGTCACCGATAAACTGCTCGGGTGACGTGACCATCACCCGCATCACCGGCTCGAGCAGCACGGCGCCGGCCACGGCGACGGCTTCCCTGACGCCATTGCTGGCGGCAATGCGCAACGCGGTTTCCGCAATTTCGCCGGCTGACTCGCTGGCATCGAGCACGGCCACCACGATGTCCGTCAGCGGATAGCCATTCGCACCGCCCCTGGCGAGCTGCTCGCGGATTCCCAGCTCGATGGCGGGAAACGGGCAAGCGGTGCGCGCTCCGTCGGGGCGCGCATCGCGCACGATGGCGCCGGTACCGCGTGGCGCGACTTCGATTCGAAGCATGACGCGCGCGGACTGGACCGTCCCCGCTGACGGGCGCTCAAAGCGACCTTCGTGCGTCACCGGGGCCGCGACCGTCTCCCGGAAGGCAACCTGCGGGCGCCCCATGTTCACCGCGATGCCATGCTCGCGCCGTATGCGGTCGACGACGATTTCCAGATGCAGTTCACCCATGCCGGCGATGACGGGCTGGGCCGATTCATCGTCACCGACGACACGCAAGGACGGGTCTTCGCGGGCGAGGCTATTCAGGACATCGGCAAGGCGCGCCTGGTCGACCGCCGAGCGCGGTTCGAGCGCAACGGAAATCACGGGCTCCGGAAACTCCATGCGCTCGAGCGCAATCACGGCGCGCTCATCGGAAAGCGTGTCGCCGGTCGTGACGTCTTCAAGGCCGCTCGCTGCGGCGATGTCACCTGCGCGGACTTCGTCGATCAAATCGCTCTGATTGGCATGCATCTGCAGCAGTCGGGCGACCCGCTCGTGCCGGTTCCGGCGGGGGTTGAACACCCGGTCTCCCGTCCGCAACACACCGGAATAGACGCGGATGAACGTGAGCTTGCCTTCGGTCACGTCGGTCGCGATCTTGAAGGCCAGTGCTGCAAAAGGCTCGTCGTCGCTCGCCGCGCGCTCGCCCGGGCCGTTCGCCGCCAGCTGGCCGCGCACCGGTGGTCGATCCGCCGGGGAAGGCAGGTAGTCGACGACCGCATCCAGCATCGCCTGCACGCCCTTGTTGCGGAACGCCGAACCGCAGGTGACAGGCACCAGTTCGCCAGCCAGAACCCGGCGGCGCAGGCCGCGGCGGATTTCAGCCGCCGGAAGGTCGCCCTGCTCCAGGTAAAGCGCCGTGAGCGCCTCATCGCCTTCGGCTGCGGCGGCTACGAGAAATTCGCGGGCCTCGCGGACCTGCGCGCGCAGCTCGGCAGGAACGTCGCGGACGTGTACATCTACGCCGAGGCTGGCGTCGTCCCAGAAGTAGGCGCGCTGCTCGACCAGATCGACAACGCCACGGAAGGACTCCTCCGCACCGATCGGCAGCTGCAGCGGCAATGCATTGGCTCCGAGCCGGTCACGGATCTGCTGCACCACGCGGGCGAAATGCGCACCCGGCCGGTCCATCTTGTTGACGAAGCAGATGCGCGGTACGCCGTAGCGATCGGCCTGACGCCATACCGTCTCGGACTGCGGCTCGACGCCGCGGACGGCGCAAAAGACCGTCAACGCGCCATCAAGCACCCGCAGGCTGCGCTCGACTTCCATGGTGAAGTCGACGTGGCCGGGCGTGTCGATGATGTTGATGCGATGCTCCGGGCGCTGGCGCGTCATGCCGCGCCAGAAACAGGTCGTGGCCGCGGCGGTGATCGTTATGCCGCGTTCCTGCTCCTGCTCCATCCAGTCCATGACAGCCGCGCCGTCGTGGACTTCACCCATGCGGCGGGAGACCCCGGTGTAGAAAAGTATCCGCTCGGTCGTAGTCGTCTTGCCCGCATCGATATGGGCCGAGATCCCGATGTTCCGGTAGCGCTCGATTGGAGTGGTCCGGGGCACGGTATCGGTCCAGGCAGGCATTGACGGGACGGGAACGTCGTTTACCAGCGATAGTGGGCGAACGCCTTGTTGGCGTCGGCCATGCGGTGCATGTCTTCGCGCTTCTTGACCGCGTTGCCGCGATTGTCGGCAGCGTCGAGCAGTTCATGGGCGAGTCGCTGCGCCATCGACTTCTCGCCGCGACCCTTGGCCGCCTCGATCACCCAGCGCATGGCCAGTGTCTGGCGGCGCTGCGGTCGCACTTCCACCGGAACCTGGTACGTGGCACCGCCGACCCGGCGGGATTTCACCTCGACCATCGGCTTCACGTTGTCCAGCGCGCGCTGGAGGATTTCGAGCGCCTGGGGTTCCGGCTGGTTGGTGCGCTCTGCGATGCGCTCGATGGCACCGTAGACAATGCTCTCTGCAGCCGACTTCTTGCCCTGGCGCATCACCATGTTGATGAACTTCGCGAGCATATCGCTCCCGTGCTTGGGATCCGGGAGTATCTCGCGATGCGGTGCCTGGGCTCGTCTGGACATGGTGTGCTAGCTGCCTGCTTGATGAAGAGTGGTCTTACTTCTTGGGACGCTTGGCGCCGTACTTCGAACGGCTCTTCTTGCGGTCACTGACGCCTGAGCAGTCGAGCGTGCCGCGGACCGTGTGGTAGCGCACGCCGGGAAGGTCCTTGACGCGGCCGCCACGGATCAGCACGACAGAGTGCTCCTGCAGGTTGTGACCCTCGCCGCCGATGTAGCTCGTCACTTCGTAGCCGTTGGTGAGACGCACGCGCGCCACCTTGCGCAGCGCCGAGTTCGGCTTCTTCGGCGTGGTCGTGTAGACACGCGTACAGACACCGCGCTTCTGCGGGCTCTTCTGTAGCGCCGGCACGTTCGTCTTCCAGACGTTCGGCTGGCGTGACTTGCGGACGAGCTGATTGACCGTGGCCATGCGGCGTAATCCCGGTAACTCAAAAATTGGTCGGCTGATAAACATCAGCCCGCATGCGGCGCATCCGTCACGGATGCTTCACACATACGGGCTGTCCATTGCGGGCCGAGGGGCCCCGCGTCGCTGAGCCCTCGCGGCGCTTTCCGCGCTCTGACGAGGGCCGGAAATTCTATGGGTGGCCGACTGCCGCGTCAACCCGGACGGGACAGCTAAAGTCCCGTCCGGGCTGGGATTTACTCCGTGGCGGCTTCGGCCGACTCGCCTGCGCCCCCCGCCTCGGCGGCCGCTTCGCTGGCCGCCTGGTCGAGGCTCTGGAGCTCGTCAGCCAGCTGCTGCTCCCTTGTCCGGCGCTTGTCGGCATGGAACCGGTAGCCAGTGCCGGCCGGGATCAGGCGACCCACGATGACGTTTTCCTTCAGGCCGCGCAGGTCGTCCTGCATGCCACGGACCGCTGCCTCCGTGAGGACGCGGGTGGTCTCCTGGAAGGAGGCCGCGGAAATGAACGACTCGGTCGCCAGGGACGCCTTGGTGATGCCCAGAAGGAGCGGGTCGACCTGGGCAGGCTCCTTGCCCTGGCGCATCAGGGCGTCGTTGGCGTCGATGACCCGCGAACGCTCCAGCTGTTCGCCGCGCAGGAAGTTGGAGTCGCCGGAGGTGCCGACCTCCACCTTCCGCAGCATCTGGCGAATGATCACCTCGATGTGCTTGTCGTTTATCTTCACGCCCTGCAGCCGGTAGACGTCCTGAATCTCGCGGACGAGGAACTCGGCCAGCCTGTCGACGCCCTGCAGCCGCAGGATGTCGTGCGGGTTCGGCTCGCCATCGGCGATGACCTCGCCGCGGGCGATCTGCTCGCCTTCGAACACCGAGAGATGGCGCCACTTCGGAATGAGCTCCTCGTGTTTGTTGCCCTTCTCGTCGGTGATGACCAGGCGGCGCTTGCCCTTGGTCTCCTTGCCGAAGCTGACCGTACCGCTGTACTCGGCAAGGATCGCTGGTTCCTTCGGCCGTCTCGCCTCGAAGAGGTCGGCAACGCGCGGCAGTCCGCCGGTGATGTCGCGGGTCTTGGAGGTTTCCTGCGGAATCCTCGCGATGACATCACCGATGGTGACCTTGCCGCTGTCCGCCATGTTGACGATGGCACCGGCCGGCAGCGCATAGACCGCGGGAATGTCGGTGTTGGCGAAGCAGATCTCCTTGCCCTTGCCATCGACGAGGCGGGCGCGGGGACGCAGCTCCTTGCCGCTGAAGCCGCGCTGTTTCGGATCCATGATGACGATGCTGGAAAGGCCCGTCACCTCGTCCATCTGCTCGGCGACGCTGACGCCATCCACGAAGTCCTCGAACTTGAGGAAGCCGGAAACCTCGGCCACGACCGGGTGCGTGTGCGGATCCCAGGTGGAAACCACCTGGCCGGCGGCGACCCGGTCGCCGTCATTGGCATTGATGATAGCACCGTACGGCAGCTTGTAGCGCTCACGCTCGCGGCCCTGCGCATCCATGATGCCGATTTCGCCGGAACGGCTGACCGCGACGAGATAGCCCTTCTCGTGCTTCACCGTCTTGATGTTGTGCAGGCGGATCACGCCACCGCTCTTCACTTCCACGCTGCTGGCCGCCGCCGCACGAGAGGCCGCGCCGCCTATGTGGAAGGTACGCATCGTGAGCTGGGTGCCGGGCTCGCCGATCGACTGTGCGGCGATGACGCCGACAGCTTCGCCGATGTTCACCCGGTGGCCGCGCGCGAGATCGCGCCCGTAGCACTGGGCGCAGACACCGTAACGCGTTTCGCAGGTGATCGGGGACCGGACGCGCACGTGGTCGATGCTGAAGTCCTCCAGGAGGCGAACCTTGCGCTCGTCGAGCAGCACGCCGGCCTCCAGGATCGTCTTGCCGTCCGCCGGATTGACGACCGCGTCAGCGAGGACGCGACCGAGCACACGCTCGCGCAACGGCTCGACGACGTCGCCGCCTTCGACCAGCGGTGTCATGAACAGGCCGTTGGACGTGCCGCAGTCGGTTTCGGTCACGACAAGGTCCTGCGCCACGTCGACGAGGCGGCGAGTCAGGTAGCCGGAATTCGCCGTCTTGAGCGCCGTATCGGCCAGGCCCTTGCGGGCGCCATGGGTCGAGATGAAGTACTGAAGGACGTCGAGACCCTCGCGGAAATTCGCGGTGATGGGCGTCTCGATGATGGAACCGTCAGGCTTCGCCATCAGTCCGCGCATGCCGGCGAGCTGCCGGATCTGCGCCGCGGAACCGCGGGCGCCGGAGTCGGCCATCATGAAGATGGAATTGAACGACTGCTGGGTCGTCCGGGCGCCGGAAGCGTCGACGACCTCTTCCTTGCCGAGCTTCTCCATCATCGCCTTCGCCACGAGATCGTTCGTGCGTGACCAGATGTCGACAACCCGGTTGTACCGCTCGCCGTTGGTCACGAGACCGTTGGAGAACTGGTCCTGGATTTCCTTGACCTCGCGATCGGCGGATTCGAGGATCCCGCCCTTCTCCTCCGGCACGTACATGTCGTTCACGCCGATCGAAACACCGGCGCGCGTGGCGTAGGAGAAGCCCGTGTACATCAGCTGGTCGGCGAAGACCACGGTCTTCTTGAGGCCTACCGTGCGGTAGCACTGGTTGATCGCAGCCGAGATGGACTTCTTGTCCATGTTGCGATTGATGATCTCGAACGGCAGGCCTTCCGGCAGCGCATCGGACAGCAGGGCGCGTCCGACCGTCGTCTGCAGCAAGCGCGTGCGGAAGGCGATCGTGCCGTCGGCAGCAACTTCACTGTCGCTGATGCGGCAGCGCACTCGCGCGTGGATATCGACCATGCGGTTCTCGTACGCACGGTGGACTTCCTTGACGTCGGTGAAGACCATGCCCTCGCCGCGGGCATTAACCCGTTCGCGGGTCATGTAGTAGAGACCGAGCACCACGTCCTGCGACGGCACGATGATCGGCTCGCCGTTCGCCGGGGAGAGGATGTTGTTGGTCGACATCATCAGCGCACGGGCTTCGAGCTGCGCCTCGAGCGACAGCGGCACGTGCACGGCCATCTGGTCGCCGTCGAAGTCGGCGTTGAACGCCGTGCAGACCAGCGGGTGCAACTGGATGGCCTTGCCCTCGATCAGCACCGGCTCGAAGGCCTGGATGCCAAGGCGGTGCAGCGTCGGCGCGCGATTGAGCATCACCGGGTGTTCGCGGATGACGTCCTCGAGGATGTCCCAGACCTCCGGACCCTCGCGCTCGACCAGGCGCTTGGCGGCCTTGATGGTCGTGGCCTCACCGCGCAACTGGAGCTTGGCGAAGATGAAGGGTTTGAACAGTTCGAGCGCCATCTTCTTCGGCAGGCCGCACTGATGGAGCTTGAGGGTCGGGCCCACCACGATGACCGAGCGGCCGGAGTAGTCCACGCGCTTGCCGAGCAGGTTCTGGCGGAAGCGGCCCTGCTTGCCCTTGATCATGTCGGCGAGCGACTTGAGCGGGCGACGGTTCGTGCCGGTGATCGCGCGGCCGCGGCGGCCGTTGTCGAGCAGTGCGTCGACGGCCTCCTGCAGCATGCGCTTCTCGTTGCGCACGATGATGTCCGGAGCGTTGAGCTCGAGCAGTCGACGCAGGCGGTTGTTACGGTTGATGACGCGCCGGTACAGGTCGTTCAGGTCCGACGTCGCGAAACGGCCGCCATCGAGCGGCACCAGCGGACGAAGATCCGGCGGCAGCACGGGCAGGACGGTCATGACCATCCACTCGGGCTTGTTGCCCGACTCGAGGAACGCCTCGATGAGCTTCAGCCGCTTCGTCAGCCGCTTGATCTTGGCCTCCGACGACGTATTGCTGATGCCTTCGCGGACCTGCACGACCTCTTTCGAGAGATCGAGCGTGTGCAGCATCTGGAAGATCGCCTCGGCGCCCATGCGGGCGTCGAATTCGTCGCCGTAGGACTCGATGGCCTCGAGGTATTGCTCGTCGGTCATCAGCTGGCCGCGCTCGAGCGTGGTCATGCCCGGATCGACCACCACGAAGGCTTCGAAGTACAGGATGCGCTCGATCTCGCGCAGCGTCATGTCGAGCATGAGGCCGATGCGCGACGGCAGCGACTTCAGGAACCAGATGTGCGCGACGGGGCTCGCCAGCTCGATGTGCCCCATGCGCTCGCGGCGCACCTTGGTCTGCGTGACCTCGACTCCGCACTTCTCGCAGACCACGCCGCGGTGCTTCAGCCGCTTGTACTTGCCGCAGAGGCACTCGTAGTCCTTGATCGGTCCGAAGATCTTGGCGCAGAACAGGCCGTCGCGCTCCGGCTTGAACGTGCGGTAGTTGATCGTCTCCGGCTTCTTCACTTCGCCGAACGACCAGGACCGGATCATGTCCGGGGAGGCCAGGCCGATACGAATCGCGTCGAAATCCTCGACGGTGTTCGTCTGCTTGAAGAGCTTCAACAGGTCTTTCATGTGATGCTTCCTCCTGGGCCTAGTTCTGCTCGAGCTCAATATTGATGCCGAGCGAGCGGACTTCCTTCACCAGCACGTTGAAGGACTCCGGCATGCCGGCGTCCATCTCGTGCGCGCTGTCCACGATGTTCTTGTACATCTTGGTGCGACCTTGCACGTCGTCCGACTTGACCGTGAGCATTTCCTGCAGCGTGTAGGAGGCGCCGTAGGCTTCGAGGGCCCAGACCTCCATTTCGCCGAAGCGCTGGCCACCGAACTGCGCCTTGCCACCGAGCGGCTGCTGGGTGACCAGGCTGTACGGTCCCGTAGAGCGCGCGTGCATCTTGTCGTCGACGAGGTGGTTCAGCTTCAGCATGTACATGTAGCCGACGGTGATCTGGCGGTCGAATGCCTCGCCCGTGCGACCGTCGATCAGCGTCGTCTGGCCGTTGACCGGCAAACCGGCGATCTCCAGCAGTTTCTTGATCTCGGCCTCGGTTGCACCGTCGAACACGGGTGTCGCGATCGGCACGCCATGGCGCAGGTTGCCGGCCAGCTCCAAGACCTCGTCGTCCGCGAGGCTCTGGATGTCTTCCTTCTGGCCGCCCGTACGGTTGTAGATCTGGTCGATGAACGCACGGATCTTCTCGGCACCCGCCTGCGCCTCGATCAGGTCGCCGATGCGCTTGCCGAGCCCCTTTGCAGCCCAGCCGAGGTGTGTCTCCAGCACCTGGCCCACGTTCATGCGCGACGGCACGCCGAGCGGATTGAGCACGACGTCGACCGGCGTGCCATCCGGCAGGTAGGGCATGTCTTCCACCGGCACGATGGTCGAGATGACACCCTTGTTGCCGTGGCGGCCTGCCATCTTGTCGCCCGGCTGGATGCGGCGCTTCACAGCAAGGTAGACCTTGACCATCTTCAGCACGCCCGGCGGCAGGTCGTCACCGGCCGTGATCTTGCGCTTCTTCTCCTCGAAGCGCCGGTCGAACTGCTCGCGCTGCTCGCGCAGCCGCACGGCGGCCTGCTCGAGCTGGGCGTTGGCGTCGTCGTTATGGAGACGGATCTCGAACCACTTCTCGCGCGCCAGCTCCTCGAGGTAGTTCCGCGTGATGCGGCTGCCGGATTCGAGCTTGTTCGGTCCGCCTTCGGCCTGCTTGCCGATCAGGAGACGCTCTACCCGCTGGAAGATGTCGTTCTCGAGGATGCGCTGCTGGTCATCGAGGTCCTTCTTGACCGACTCGATCTCGGACTTCTCGATAGACAGGGCGCGGCTGTCCTTGTCGACACCGTCGCGGGTGAACACGCGTACGTCGATGACGGTACCGTCCATTCCGGGCGGGACGCGCAGCGACGTGTCTTTAACGTCCGACGCCTTCTCGCCGAAGATCGCTCGCAGCAGCTTCTCTTCCGGCGTGAGCTGGGTTTCGCCTTTCGGCGTCACCTTGCCGACGAGGATATCGGCAGCGCGGACTTCTGCGCCGATGAAGGCAATGCCGGCTTCGTCCAGCTTGGCCAGGGCGACTTCGCCGACGTTCGGGATGTCGGCGGTGATCTCCTCGGGCCCCAGCTTGGTGTCGCGGGCAACGCAGGAGAGCTCCTCGATGTGGATGGTCGTGAAACGATCTTCCTCGACGAGCCGCTCGGACAACAGGATGGAGTCCTCGAAGTTGTAGCCGTTCCAGGGCATGAACGCGACCAGCAGGTTCTGGCCGAGCGCGAGCTCGCCCAGGCTGGTCGATGCACCGTCGGCGAGCACGTCGCCGCGGGCGATCACGTTCCCCGCCTTCACCAGCGGCCGCTGGTTGATGCAGGTGTTCTGGTTCGAACGCGTGTACTTCGTCAGGTTGTAGATGTCAACGCCAGGCTCGCCGACGCGGGTCTCGTCGTCGTTGACGCGGACCACGATGCGGGAGGCGTCGACGGAGTCGACCACGCCGCCGCGCTTGGCGACGACGGTCACGCCCGAATCGATGGCAACCGGACGCTCCATGCCGGTGCCGACGAGCGGCGTGTCCGACTTGAGCGTCGGCACGGCCTGGCGCTGCATGTTCGAACCCATGAGCGCACGGTTCGCGTCGTCGTGCTCGAGGAAGGGGATGAGAGCCGCCGCCACGGAGACGATCTGCCGCGGCGAGATATCCATGTACTGGATCTCCTCGCGCGGGCGGATCGTGAACTCGTTCTGGTGGCGGACCGAGACGAGCTCGTCGCCGAATTCGCCCTTGGGCGTCAACTGGGCATTGGCCTGGGCGATGACGTACTGGCCTTCCTCGATCGCCGACAGGTACTCGATTTCATCGGACACCCGGCCGTTCTTCACCTTGCGGTACGGTGTTTCGAGGAACCCGTACTCATTGGTGCGAGCGTACACCGACAGCGAGTTGATCAGGCCGATGTTCGGACCTTCAGGCGTCTCGATCGGGCACACGCGGCCGTAGTGGGTCGGGTGCACGTCGCGGACCTCGAACCCGGCGCGCTCGCGCGTCAGGCCACCCGGACCAAGCGCAGAAACGCGGCGCTTGTGAGTGACCTCGGACAACGGATTGTTCTGGTCCATGAACTGGGAAAGCTGGCTCGAGCCGAAGAACTCCTTTACCGCGGCCGCGACCGGCTTCGCGTTGATCAGCTCCTGCGGCATCAGTCCCTCGGACTCGGCGAGGGTCAGGCGCTCCTTGACGGCACGCTCGACACGCACGAGGCCGACACGGAATGCGTTCTCGGCCATTTCGCCGACGCAACGCACACGGCGGTTGCCAAGGTGGTCGATGTCGTCGACTTCACCGCGACCGTTGCGGATTTCCATCAGCGCCTTGAGGACGTCGATGATGTCCTCCTTGCTGAGCACGCCGGCGCCGGTGGTCTCGGCACGGCGGACACGGCGGTTGAACTTCATGCGGCCTACCGGCGAGAGGTCGTAGCGCTCGAGATTGAAGAACAGGTTGGCGAAAAGGTTCTCGGCGGCGTCCTTCGTCGGCGGCTCGCCGGGACGCATCATGCGGTAGATCTCGACGAGGGCCTCGAGACGAGTCGTCGTCGAATCGATCCTGAGCGTGTTGGAAATATACGGCCCCTGGTCGAGATCGTTGACGTAGAGGCACTGGACTTCGTCGATGCCCTTGTCGATCAGGCGCTGGACCAGCTCTGCGGTGAGTTCGTCATTGGCGGCTGCCAGCAGCTCGCCGGTCGACTTGTCGACGACGTCATGGGCGAGGATCTTGCCCTGCAGGTACTCGGTCGGCACCACGAGCGTCCTGGTGCCACTCTTCTCGAGTTCGGCGACGTGGCGGGCCGAGATGCGCTTGCCTTCCTCGGCGATGACACGCGTGCCGATCTTGATGTCGAACGCCGCTGTCTCGCCCTTCAGGCGCGCAGCGACCAGGCCCATCTTGACTTCCTTCTTCGCGAGGTAGAAATCCACTTTCTCGAAGAAGATGTCGAGCATCTCCTGGTTGGTGTAACCGAGGGCACGCAGGATGACGCTGACCGGCAGCTTGCGCCTACGGTCGATGCGCGCGAACACGCCGTCCTTGGGATCGAACTCGAAGTCGAGCCAGGATCCGCGGTACGGGATGACGCGGGCGGAGAACAGCAGCTTGCCCGAGGAATGCGTCTTGCCCTTGTCGTGGTCGAAGAACACACCGGGGGAACGGTGCAGCTGCGAGACGATGACCCGCTCGGTGCCATTGATGACGAAGGTGCCGTGGTCGGTCATCAGCGGCATTTCGCCGAGATAGACCTCCTGCTCACGGACTTCCTTGACGGCCTTCTTGGGTCCGGTGGCCTCGCGATCGTAGATCACGAGCCTGACCTTCACGCGCAGCGGCGCGGCATAGGTCAGCCCGCGAAGCTGGCATTCCTTGACGTCGAAACCCGGCTCGCCGAGCCGGTAGTAGAGGTACTCAAGCGCGGCGCTTCCCGAGTAGCTGATGATCGGGAACACGCTCTTGAAGGCGGCATGCAGCCCGACGTCCTGCAGCTTCTCCGGGTCAGCGAATTCCTGCAGGAACTGGCGATAGGAGTCCAGCTGTATCGACAGGAGGTACGGAACCCCCAGGATGCTGGGCCGCTTGCCGAAGTCCTTGCGGATGCGCTTCTTCTCGGTGAAGGAGTAAGCCATGGAGATGCACCTCTGGTTGATTGCCGCAACGCGAGCCGGGGCTCACGCAACGGCAAAGGTAGACCGGTGGCACACGCCACCGGCCCGCCATCGTGAGTGACGAGTCGAAACGTTCGAACGCTCTCGGAGCCGCTTCTGGCGGCCGGTCGGTAGCAGCAAGCTACTTGACCTCGACCTTTGCGCCGGCGTCTTCGAGCTCTTTCTTGATCTTCGCGACTTCGTCCTTGGAAACGCCTTCCTTGACCGTCGAGGGAACGCCCTCGACCAGGTCCTTGGCTTCCTTGAGGCCGAGACCGGTGATCGTCCGGATCGCCTTGATCACGCCGACCTTGTTCTCGCCGAACGCGGTCATGATCACGGTGAATTCGGTCTTTTCTTCGGCAGCCGGCGCAGCGGCACCCGCAGCGCCCGGCGCAGCGGCAACAGCCGCGGCAGCGGCCGCGGAAACGCCCCATTCCTCTTCGAGCTCCTTGATGAGCCCGACGAGATCCATGACGGGCATCTTGCCCAGCGCTTCCTTGATTTCCTGACGTGAAACGGACATGTGTCTTCTCCTGATGAATCTATTACCGAATCAGATGCAATGTGCGGTGCCTCAGGCGCCGCCCTGCTTGTCGCGATAAGCCGCGAGCAGGCGGGCGAACTTGGCCTGGGGTTCCGCGATGGTGCGCACGAACTGCGAGAGCGGGGCCTGCAGCAGGCCCAGGAACCGCGCGCGTGCTTCGTTCAGCGTCGGCAGGCTCGCAACGCGGCCGAGCTCGCTTCCGGGATAAACCTGGCCACCGATGGCAACTGCCAGCGGCACCAGCGTTTCATTCTCCTTGGCGAACTCCTTGACCACGCGCGCCGCGGAACCCGGATCCTCGCGCGAGAAGGCGAGAATCGTCGGTCCCTTGAGCGCGCTGCCGAGGCACGAAAACTCCGTGCCCTCGACCGCTTTGCGGGCTAGCGTGTTCTTCACAACCCGCATGTAGACGCCCTGCTTGCGCGCACGCGCGCGCAGGCTCGTCATCTGCGAGACCGTGAGTCCGCGATAGTGCGCGGCCACCGCCGACTGCGCGGTCGAAGCGACGGCATTCACCTCCGCCACGAGCGCTTTCTTGTCGTCGAGCTTTAGGCCCATAACTCCTCCTGGCTGTCATCTTCAGCAGTCGCCCGGGCCACATGGCCTTCACGGCTGCACCACCCTTGCGGGCGGATTTCCGACGGCGACCTCACCAGAAAGATCTGACTCGGCGTGCACCGTCTGCGCTGGCAGGCCCAGTGGCCCATTAAGTTCCGGTACCGGGCGAACCCGGTGCCGGATCACCGGCGGTCTTCGACGGCGGCCGCTTTCGCGACCGCATCTCTGTCGTCCTGCGCCGGCAAGCGGCCGACGCGGGACAAATTCATCTGTCTTACGCGGACTCGGCCACGTCCAGGCTGGACTGGTCGACACCGACGCCCGGCCCCATCGTGGAGGACACCGTCACCCGCTTCAGGTACTGGCCCTTGGCCTGCGGCGGCCGCGCCTTGCGGATATCCGCCAGCAGCGCCATCAGGTTCTCGCGCAGCGCCTGCACCTCGAAATCGACCTTGCCGATTACGCAATGGACGATGCCGGCCTTGTCGGTGCGGTAACGCACCTGGCCGGACTTGGCGTTCTTCACGGCCGCTTCGACATCCGTCGCCACCGTGCCGACCTTCGGGTTCGGCATGAGGCCGCGCGGACCGAGCACTCGACCGAGCTGGCCGACGATGCGCATGGCATCCGGCGTGGCAATGACGACGTCGAAATCCACGTCGCCGCCCTTCATGCGCTCGGCGAGGTCCTCGAAACCGACGACGTCCGCACCAGCGGCCTTGGCCTTGGCGACGTTGTCGCCCTGCGCGAACACGGCAACCTTCACGACCTTGCCCGTGCCGTTCGGCAGCACGGTGGAACCGCGCACGTTCTGGTCGGACTTCGAGGCGTCGATGCCGAGGTTGATGGCAACGTCGACGGACTCACGGAACTTCGTGCTCGCCTGCTGCTTGACGAACGCGAGGGCCTCATCCACCGGCTTGAGATCGGTGCGCACCACCTGCTGGTGGCGCTTCTGGCGTTTGCTCACGGCGGTCATCTCAGACTCCCTCGGTTTCCAGGCCCATGCTGCGGGCACTGCCCGCGATCGTCCGCACGGCAGCGTCCATGTCCGCAGCTGTGAGGTCGGGCATCTTGGTCTTGGCGATCTCCTCGAGCTGGGCGCGCGTGACCTTGCCGACCTTGTTCTTGTTCGGCACGCCGCTGCCCTTCTCGACTTTGGCCGCCTTCAGCAACAGCACCGCCGCGGGCGGCGTCTTGGTGATGAAGGTGAAGCTGCGGTCGTTGTAGACGGTGATGACGACGGGGATCGGCGTGCCCGGCTCGATACCCTGGGTCTGGGCGTTGAACGCCTTGCAGAACTCCATGATGTTCACGCCAGCCTGGCCAAGCGCCGGACCCACCGGCGGGCTCGGGTTGGCTTTGCCAGCCGCCACCTGAAGCTTGATGTACTTGTCTACTTTCTTGGCCATTTCAGTTTCCCGTCAGGGGACGCGCCGGCAGCAACCGGGCGGCCCGAATCGAATCAGCTCTTCTCGACCTGGCTGAAGTCCAGCTCCACGGGCGTCGAGCGTCCGAGGATCTGCACCGCCACGCGCAGCTTGTTCTTTTCGTAGTTCACGTTCTCGACGACACCGCTGAAGTCGTTGAACGGCCCGTCGGTGACACGCACCACCTCGCCCGGCTCGAACAGCACCTTCGGCCGCGGCTTGTCGACACCTTCCTCGACGCGGTGGAGGATGAAGTCGGCTTCCTTGTCCGTGATCGGCGCCGGCTTGTCGCTCGAGCCACCGATGAAGCCGAGAACCTTCGGCACTTCCTTCACCAGGTGCCAGGTCTCCTCGTCGAGATCCATCTGCACCAGCACGTAGCCCGGGAAGAACTTGCGCTCGCTGCGCCGCTTCTGGCCACCGCGCATTTCCACGACCTCTTCGGTCGGGACCATGATCTTGCCGAACTTGTGCTGCAGGCCTTTCATCTTGATCCGCTCTTCGAGCGAGGTTTTCACCTTGTTCTCGAAGTTCGAATAGGCATGCACGACATACCACTTCAGCGTCATGCCTCAGCCTCCCGGCCCGGTCACGAACTGCGTGAAATTGAGCAGCGCCAAGTCGACCAGGAAGAAGAACACGGCCATGACGATAGCAAACACGAGGACGATTCCGGTTGTGTTGATCGTCTCCTGGCGCGTCGGCCAGACCACCTTGCGCAACTCGACCTGCGAGCCCTTCATGAACTCCCAGACCTCCTTGCCCTGTGTGCTGGTGAACGCAACCAGCACGCCAAGCACGAGGCTGCCGACGAGCCCGAGCACGCGCCACAGCACGGAGTACTCCGCGAACCAGTAATAGCCGACGAAACCGCCGAGCAGGATTGCGATGGCCGCAACCAGCTTGACGGTGTCCAGCGTTCCCGGACCTGTCTCGACCTTCGTGTTCATCCCGCCTGTTACCGTTCTGTTCCGCAGTGCTGGCAGGCCAGGAGGGTCTCGAACCCCCAACCTTCGGTTTTGGAGACCGACGCTCTGCCAATTGAGCTACTGGCCTGTGCTGCTAAACGCCTTCATGGACCGATATCGGAGATCCAGCAAACACGAAGGGCTTCGCCTCTAGTACCGAGCAGTTCTCTCTGCCTCTGCCTGTCTCAAGCCCGGCGCGCTCAGCTTGCTGGGCGCCCGGGTTTGTTTGTTGAGTCGGATCGCGGTGGTGTTGTCGCGGCTTGCGCCGCTCCTGCCTGCCGCTCCTGTCGTTGCCATCGCGGCTTGCGCCGCTCCTACTTGATGATCTTGGCCACCACGCCGGCGCCCACCGTCTTGCCGCCCTCGCGGATGGCAAAACGCAGCCCGTTCTCCATCGCGATCGGGTTGATCAGCGCCACCTTGATCTTGATGTTGTCGCCAGGCATCACCATCTCCGTGCCCTCCGGCAACTCCACCGCTCCCGTCACGTCCGTCGTGCGGAAGTAAAACTGCGGCCGGTACCCCTTGAAGAACGGCGTGTGGCGACCGCCCTCCTCCTTCGTCAGCACGTACACCTCGGCCTCAAAGTCCGTGTGCGGCGTGATCGAGCCGGGCTTCGCCAGCACCTGGCCGCGCTCCACCTCCTCGCGCTTCGTGCCACGCAGCAGGATCCCCACGTTGTCGCCCGCCTGGCCCTCGTCCAGCAGCTTCCTGAACATCTCCACACCCGTGCAGATCGTCTTCTGCGTCGGGCGGATCCCCACGATCTCGATCTCCTCGCCCACCTTGATCTTGCCCCGCTCCGCGCGACCCGTGACCACCGTGCCACGGCCGGATATCGAGAACACGTCCTCGATCGGCATCAAAAACGGACCGTCAATCGCCCGCACCGGCTCCGGTATGTACGAGTCCAGCGCTTCCACCAGCTTCTCGATCGAGGCCACCCCGATCTCGCTCTTGTCCCCTTCCAGAGCCTTCAGCGCCGAACCAATCACGATCGGCGTCTTGTCCCCGGGAAACTCGTAGGTCGACAGCAGGTCACGCACCTCCATCTCCACCAGCTCCAGCAGCTCCTTGTCGTCCACCATGTCCGCCTTGTTCATGTAGACGACGATGTACGGCACCCCCACCTGACGGGCCAGCAGTATGTGCTCCCGCGTCTGCGGCATCGGACCGTCCGCCGCGCTCACCACCAGGATCGCGCCGTCCATCTGCGCGGCTCCCGTGATCATGTTCTTGATGTAGTCAGCGTGACCCGGGCAGTCCACGTGCGCGTAGTGCCGCTTCGGGCTCTCGTACTCCACGTGCGCCGTCGCAATCGTGATCCCGCGCGCCTTCTCCTCCGGCGCCGCGTCAATCTGGTCGTACGCGCGGTACTCACCGCCGAACTTCTCTCCCATCACCTTCGTCAGCGCCGACGTCAACGTCGTCTTCCCGTGGTCAACGTGACCTATCGTCCCGACATTTACATGCGGCTTCTTGCGTTCGAATTTTGCTTTGGACATCGGCTTCTCCAGGCGTCTGGTGCTTGCAATCCGGCATCGATCGCGACACCGGCATCTTCACTGTGAATCGAAAACTCTCTGTCTTGGAGCCCACAACCGGAATTGAACCGGTGACCTCTTCCTTACCAAGGAAGTGCTCTACCGACTGAGCTATGTGGGCGGTGTCAGAGGGCCAGTGACTGTGTCTCCGTACTGAAAACCCTTGAGATCGTCCTGCTCGTCGCACTAGCGATGCGGATTCCGTCTCCTCGATCTGGAGCGGGTAGCGGGAATCGAACCCGCGTCATCAGCTTGGAAGGCTGAGGTTCTACCATTGAACTACACCCGCCGAGCTTGACTGTCGCCCCTTGCACCGGAGCGCCCGCAAAAATTTCATCGTGCATGCGCCACGTATCACTGATCTCTTCGATCAGGACACTCACGCGACAGACTTCAATCTGATTCAGGTCCCTTCGGCCGACGCGTTAAACGGCGTCATCGAACCCGCCCCGCCCACCAGCCCGACTGGTGGAGGGGGAAGGATTCGAACCTTCGAAGGTATAAACCAGCAGATTTACAGTCTGCCCCCGTTGGCCGCTTGGGTACCCCTCCGCGGACATAAGCGCACTATTTTCCGGTTGCACCAATCGGGTGTCAACAGAAAACCAGCGGAAAAGCAGGCGGATGGGCGTTGCGGACACACCGAAACTGGTGCCCCCACTCGGAATCGAACCAAGCTCTGTGGTTTACAAAACCACTGCATCACCACAATGCTTTGGGGGCGCGGACCCGGGGCGGATTCTAGTGGTTCGCGGGCACGGCCACCAAACTCACCCGGCCGGGCAGTCAGCCGGTTCGGAGCGCAGTATCTGGCCGGTCTGCTGCCCGAGTTCCTGCAGCGGCAGCTTCCGCCCCGGCGGCAGCCGGACGGTCAGCCAGGCCTGCATTCCGGCGCGGTAACGATCGCCCACCTGCGAGCGGAAACCCAGCGAAGACGCGGTCGCCACCACGGCGTCCGCCCGTTCGCGGTCGCGGAAAACGCCGAGCGAAACCGCGAATGTTGGCTGGGTCTGCACGACGTAGGCATCGGGCAGGCCGCCAGCGCTGAGTCGCGCGACCATCGCGTCCGCCTCCTCGCGGGTCGGCACCGGCTCAAGCTGCACCCAGTAGCCTACCCAGATCTGTCCCGACTCGTTGCGCAGCACGGGTGAGAACCCCAGCCTGTCGAGCCGGGCCCGGAGTGCATCGGCGACCGCCGGGTCGGCGATGGGGCCGACCCGCCAGCAATCGCCGCTCGCCGCGGACATGCCCGCGGTCGGCCCGCCAGCGGGCTGCAGCAGCGCGATCCGGGGTTCCTTGCCGGGCGTGCGCAGCTCCATTGCCGGGAGTTCCGGCGGCGCGACCCAGACGCGCCAGCCCCAGAAGAGCAGGTTGCCGAGCAACAGGACCAGAAACAGGTTCCTCATGCCGGCGCCCCCCGGGCCACTGCTGCCAGTCCCTCGAGCACCAGCAGCGGCCGTAATTCCGCAGGCGCCCGCAACGTCGTCGCCAGTGCGGTGCCAGCGCCACCGGTCAGGAACAAGGCGGGTCTCTCATGCCCTTGATTCACAAGATTTTTCAGGCTGTCCTCGACCAGGCAGGCGAGCGCTTTTTCAGCCCCCAGTCGCAGGCAGGTCGCCGTATCCCGGCCCCAGTGCCCTGCGGCTGCGCCGCCGCCCTGCAGGCGCGCGGAAGCCGCGATGCGGCCTGTGCCACCAGCCAGGCTGTCCTGCATGAGCTGCGCTCCGGGAAGGATGTAGCCGCCGAGATGCTCTCCCTGGGCATCGACCACATCCAGTGTCAGGGCCGTGCCGGCATCCACGACACAAAAAGCGCCCCGGCAGCGTTCCCGGGCGCCGATCAGGGCGAGCCAGCGGTCGACCCCCATCTGCGCAGGATTCGAATACCCATTGCGCAGCGTCCCGAAACTCGCAGCAGTCTCGACGCGTTGTGGGGCGGGGCCGTCGCCGCCCAGCAGCGATAGGACCGACGCTGTCAGTTCCGGTCCGGCGACGCTCGCCAGCAAGGTTCGCCGGGCCCTGCGGCCACCGGCGAACAAGTTTGCGGCGAGATCCCGCGGCACCGCACCGCCATGGAGGAGGACGCCAGCCTGCTGAAGCGCACCATCGACGAGCCACGCCCACTTGATGCGCGAGTTGCCGATGTCGACCAGCAGGATCATGCGGCCACGCGCAGCGAGACATCGCCGCTGAACACGCGCACGACGCCAGTCGACTGCTCGAGTAGCAGCGCGCCATCAGGCCCGATGCCGCGGGACACGCCCTGCAACTCCTCGCCGTCATGCCGCACCGTGACTTCGCGGCCGGCGCAGGCATCGCGCGCGCGCCACTCGGCCGCCCAGGGGGCGAAGCCGGACTCGGCAAACCCCGCCAGCACTTCATGCAATGACCGGAAGATTCCGCCGGCAAGCGCGTTACGTCCCAGCGCCGGATTGGCATCCAGCAGGCCTGCCGGCGCGAGTCCGCCGTCTGCCTGCACGGCCGCGGCCAGTTCGCCCGACACGCTGAAGTTGATGCCGATGCCGACGATCACGCGCAGCGGCCCGCGGGCATCGCCGTCGACATCGACCAGCAGCCCCGCAAGTTTCGCACCGCCGAGCACGATGTCATTCGGCCATTTGAGCCCATGGCCCTCGACGCCGCTTGCGGCGAGCGCGCGACTGACGGCCACGGCCGCCCCGAGCGACAGTGCCGGCAGTTCGCGTGGCGCCGTCGCGAACGACCAGCCGAAAGACAGGCAGAGCCCGCTGCCGTAGGGGGAATGCCAGCGGCGTCCGCGCCGGCCGCGTCCGCCTGTCTGGAATTCGGCGACGAGGCCCTGCCAGCAGCCGGGCGGTGGCGGTGCGACAGCTGCCAGCGCCACGTTGGTGGACTCGATGATGCCGGCCACCTGCAGGTTGTCGCAGGCATCGCGCGCCGACGATCCCGCCGCAGCCAGCAGCCTTTCCCGGTCGAGCAGTTCCAGCTGCCGCGGCAGCCGGTAGCCGCGCCGGCCCTCGACGACGACCTCCAGACCGACATCAGCGAGCTGGTGCACCTGTTTCCACACGGCACTGCGCGACACGCCGAGCCGGACCGCCAGCGAAGCGCCGGAGTGCAGGTCGCCGTCCGCCAGCGCGCGTATGAGTGCGGGGCGCAGGCTCATCGGGCCGTCAGCCGGCGGGTCGCCGCCACATGATGCCCGTCATGCGCGTTTCCTGGCGCTGGCGCATGCGCTCGATGTTCGAGCGGTGGGTCCAGGCGACGAAGAGCGCGAGCAGCACGAGGAACACGATGAACGCCGGGCTGTCGTTAACGCCACGCACGAAGGCGGCGACTGGCAAGACCGCGAAGACCGACATCGTCGCGAGACCAACGAACCCGCTGGCAGCGACGACCAGGTACCAGGTGAGCAGAGCCGGTATCAGCAACCACGGCGCCAGACCGATCAGCGCGCCGATGCCGGTCGCACCGCCCTTGCCGCCCTGGAAGCCGAACCACAGCGGATAGCAGTGTCCGACGACGGCGGCACCAGCGCAGGCGAGCTGGGTGAATTCCGGGCCAAGGCTGCGGGACTCCGGCGCGACGAGCGCCAGCGCGGGCACGGTGGTGGCGGCGACTACGCCCTTCACGACATCGATGACGACGACGCCCACGGCAAACCACTTGCCGTGCGCCCGCAATGCATTGGTACCACCGGCATTGCCGCTGCCGACAGTACGCACATCCGGCCAGCCGAGCACTTTGCCGAGCACGAGGCTGCCGTTCAGGGAACCCAGCAGGTAAGCGATGAGGACTTTGAGGCCGAGTTCGAGCATGTCGTCCCGCGCCGCGGTGAATACGCGCCGGATTCTAGCACCGGGCCGCGCGCAGGCCCGTCAGCCGCCCGCGCCCGGCAGCCAGGCGCTGCAACGGGCGATGGCAGCGGGGCTCGCGGTCTTGTCGAAGGCAAGGTAGACGGTGTCCCGCGGCGGCTCGACCGCCGCAAGGCGGATCTCGCGCAGCTCGTCGCGACGCAGGAGATGCACGGCAACGTCCTGGCCGATGACCAGCCGGTCGAGCAATCCGTCCCAGGCCTCGCCATCGGCACGCAGCCCGTTGAGCGCAACGATTTCGTCGTCGGCGTAGAGGCCGGCCGCCTGCGCCGGGCTGCCCTCGAGCACATGCGTGACCCGCGTGCGGCCCTGCACCTGCCGCGTCCGCAGGCCGAGCCAGGGGCGCGGCCGGTTCTGCCGCGTGCCCGCGTTGCCGCCCGCGTCGGTGGCGCTTTCCGCCGCGCGCAACTGCAGCCGCACGCCGAACTGCGCGAGCAGGATACCGACCGGCGGGTCGACGGTGCCGCGGACATGGTTGCGGAAGAATTCCGCGAGATCGCTGCCCGTCACTTCAGCGGCGAGTTCTTCGAAGGCACCGTCCGACAAGCCGCGCAGCTCCTTGCCGTAGCTGGCCCAGAGCGTGCGCATGATGTCGTCGAGCGTCACCCGCCCTTCGGTGCGCAGGCGTACCTCGAGATCGAGCGCGAGCGCGACCATGGCGCCTTTCGAGTAGTAGCTCACCAGAGCGTTCGGCGTGTTCTCGTCGGTGCGGTAGTACTTGATCCAGGCATCGAAGCTGGCGTCCTCCAGCGTCTGGCGGCGCCGGCCCGGCGTGCGATACACCAGCGTCAGCGTGCGACCGAGCAATTCGAGATAGGTCTCGGAGCTGACGATACCGCTGCGCGCGAGCGCGAGGTCGTCGTAGTACGACGTAATGCCCTCGAAGATCCACAGCTGCCGGGTGTAGGTCTCGCGGCCGAGTTCATAGGGTGAGAACTCCGCCGGCCGGATCCGCTTCACGTTCCAGACGTGGAAATACTCGTGGCTCGCCAGCCCGAGGAAGTTCCGGTATTCCCGCGGCAGGCCCTGCAGGCCGGCGCGGGGCAGGTCGTTGCGATGGCAGACGAGCGCGGTGGAGGCGCGATGCTCGAGCCCGCCGAAGCCTTCGCCGGTCAACCGGACCAGGAACAGATATCGCGCCATCGGCGCGGGTGCACCGAACAGGCCGATCTGCCACCCGCAGATTCGCGCGAGGTCGGCGGTCAACCGACCGAGGTCAGCCTCGTGGCGGCCGGCGATGACGACGGCATGCGGAGTGCCCTCCGCCTCGAACTCGGCGATCGTCAGATCACCGATCAGCAACGGGTGATCGATCAACTCCTCGTAGTCGGCGGCCGCAAAGGCGCCGAAGTCCCAGGTCGTGCCGGTGAGCCGGCGCATCGATGTCGCGACCTGCCAGCCGGACATGCCCTCGGCACTGCCTGGACTGAGATGAACGACGCAGGGCTCGCGCTCCCGTCCCTGCACGCGCAGGAACACGCTGCTGCCGTTGACGAACGCACCCGCGGTGTCGAAATGTGCACCGCGCACCGAGAGGTCGTTCGCGTAGATCTCCGCCCGCACTAGCAGCTCGCCTTCGACCGGCGACGCGACCCAGCTGGCCTTGTCGAGCTTGCGCAACGCGACGGGCTCGCCGCCGCTGGTTGCCTCGATCGCGACGATGTGGCGGGAGAACTCGCGGATCAGGTAACTGCCCGGGATCCACACCGGCAACGAGAGAACCTGCCCCGACGGATCCGGACGGCGTATACGACAGAATACCTCGAGGAGCCGGGCCCCCGGGTGATGGAGTCGCAGGTGGTATTCGACGGCCGCTTCGGCCGCCAGCGGCTGGACGTCACTCATGACCGGCACTTTAGCCGATCACCCGGACTAGCGGAGCAGCAGCTCGGCGATCTGCACGGCGTTCAGCGCCGCACCCTTGCGCAGCTGGTCACCGCAGACGAACAGGTTGAGCCCCACCCCGCCCGGCTGGCTGTGATCCGTGCGCACCCGGCCGACCAGCACGTCGTCCTTGTGCGAGGCATCGAGCGGCGTCGGGAAACGGTTGTTGCCGCGGTCATCGATCACCGTGACGCCCGGCGCGCGCTTCAGCACCTCGAGCGCCTCGGCCTCGCCGAGCGGCTTCTTCAACGTGAGGTTGACGCTCTCAGCGTGGGCGCGCATGACCGGCACGCGCACGCAGGTCGCGGTGATACCGACAGCGGAATCGCCCCAGATACGGTGCGACTCCTTCACCATCTTCACTTCTTCCTGGTTGTAGCCGTCCGGCTGCATCGCGGAGTTGTGGCTGAAGATGTTGAACGCGTACTGCTGCGGGAAGATCTTCGGCTGCGCCGGCTTGCCGGCCAGCACATCGACGGTCTGCGAGCGCAACTCTTCCATCGCGGCTGCACCCGCGCCGCTCGCGGCCTGGTAGGTGCTGACGACGATGCGTGACACGCCCGCTGCCTGGCGGATCGGGTTCACCGCCATGAGCATGATGATGGTGGAGCAGTTGGGATTCGCGATGATCGCCCCGCCCGGCTGGCCGAGGCGAATGCCTGCCATCGCCTCCGGATTGACTTCCGGCACGACCAGCGGGCACTTCGGATCCATGCGAAACGCGGAGCTGTTGTCGACTACGACAGCGCCCGCCGCCGCCGCAATCGGACCGTGCGACTTGCTGATCGGACCGCCCGCGCTGAAAAAAGCGACATCGACGCCAGCGAAGCTCTGCTCCGTCATCTCCTCGATGACCTGCTCACGCCCGCCAAAGCGCAGCTTCTGCCCGGCGCTGCGCTTGCTGGCGAGAAGCTTGAGCGTCCCGATCGGGAAGTTCCGCTGCTCGAGCACGGCGAGGAATTCATGGCCGACCGCACCCGTGGCGCCGACGACGGCGACGGTGAGGGGCTTACGGGTACCAGTGGCAGCGGCATTCACGGGCGGTCTCCCAGGTCCTGGGGCTCGAAGGGCGCCGCATTATAAAGAAGGTGACGCCAAATGGTCGCGGCGGTGACTTGACGAAATCCGGCCCCTACTCCCACCCCGCCGCCCGCCGCACATAAACCGCCAGCCGCCGGATCTCGTCGGCGGACAGCATGCTGCGCCAGGCCGGCATGCTCATCGAGTTGGTGCCGTCGCGACTGATGAGTCAGGCCAGCGAAGCCATGGCGGTGACCCTCTCAGTACAACTCGGCCAGCATGCAGCGTACGCTCCCGCCGCCCACGGTCTCAATGGTTGGGATCGGCAAGGCGACGATTTCGCCCTGTGAGTGCAGGCGGCGCAGCTGCGGCGCGGTCAGTGAGCGTCGCGCCGTGGCCGACAGGGCGATGACCGGGTGGCCGCGGCTGCTGCGGAGTTCGAGGATGTTGGCGGCGAATGCGCCCACCTGCTCGGGCGTGAGTTCGATCAGCTCGCGCGTCGCGGCGATGCCGTCGGCGACGGCTTTGCGCTCCGCCGGATCGGGCAGCGCGGCGGGACAGAAGACCGCGAAGCGTTCGCCCAGGGAGAGCAGCACGTTGGTGTGGTAGTAGGGCCGCCCGTGCGGGTCGGCCGTGCGGAAGCTGTGCACGGCAATGCCGGTCCGTTTCGTGAATTCGGCGATCGCCTGCGGATGCGTGCGTGACGACAGCGACGCCCAGGCCTGTAGGCGCGCGTGGTCGATGATGAGACTGCCGGTACCCTCGAGGAACTGGTTGTCCTGTTCGAGCGGCGACAGGTCGATGAAGCGGCCGGTGCCGAGGACTTTCTCCAGCACGTCGCGCCGCCGTTCCAGCCGCCGGTTCGCGGCCTCCATCGGGTAGAGCACGACGCTGCCGTCGGGGTGGGTGCTGAACCAGTTGTTCGGGAAGACGGCGTCGGGTTTCACTGGCACAGGCGTGTCGGGGACGACGACGGTCCCGACGCCGGCTGCATCGAGTGCTGCCACCAGGCCGTCGAATTCGCGCAGGGCCTGGGCGGCGACGTCGGCGCCAGCCGGCCGGCTCTGGAAGGCATTGCTGGCAGCCGTCTCGGCGTTCCAGCCGAACGCGGCCGGACGCACGAGCAGTACGCGCGTCGCGCTCAGAAATCGGGCGCCGGTGTCTGCCGGCGGCGCGGCGGATCGAGGAAGGCGTCGTAGCGGTTCACGCCCGAGTCTTGCCTTTTTCCTCGATACGGTGACCGTAATACTCGGTCGCCGACGTGGGCCTGTCGTAGTTGACACGCCAGATCCGGTTGTCCGGCGGCAGCTTGTCGAGCACGCGCGCCATCTCCCGGACGTGCGTCGCAACGACGCCGCAGCAGCCGCCGATGTAGCGGATGCCCATGTCGCGCGCGTCGGCCGCGAATTGCGCCATCTCGCCGCGCGAGAGCTGCAGCGGATCGAGCTGCGTCGGGAATTCCGGCTGGCTGGTGAAGTCGGGCTTGCCCGGCGCCGTGCGGTACCCGACCGGCTGGCAGGCGAGCGGGGCGCTGACGGCATCGCGCATCTGCCGCATCAGCGGCAGCGTGTGCTCGGGATTGCGCAGGCAGTTGATGCCGACGACATCGACGCCTGCATCGACCAGGCGCCTGGCGCAGTCGGCAGCCGTGTAGCCCTCGGGTGTCACATCCTGGTTTTCAAAGCACATCGTGATCATCGCCGGGAGCCCGCTCTTCTTCGCGCGCTCGGTGGCGAGCAGGGCTTCGCCCAGGAAGGAAAACGTCTCGCCGATCATGAAATCGACGCCCTCGCCCACCTGCCCGGCGAGCTGTTCGTCGAACTGCGCACGGACAGCATCGTGGGACTTCGGGTCATTCATGTCGTAGAGCCAGGTCAGCGCGAGGTTGCCCGCGACGAGCGCGTCCTCGCCCGCGACCTCACGGGCGATGCGCACGGCTTCGCGGTTCAGCTCGTCGAGCCGGCCGTCGAGCCCGACGGTCGCGAGCTTCTCGCGGCTGGCGTAGAAGGTCAGTGCCTGCAGCACCTCGGCGCCCGCCCGGCGGAACTCGAGGTGCAGCTCGCGTACTGCTTCAGGGTGCTCGAGCACGACTTCCGGCGTGAACGGGCCGGCGCGGACCCAGCCGCGCTTCTCGAGCTCCAGCAGGTATCCCCCATCGCCCAGCACGATGCCCCCGGCGAGGCGTTCCATCAGTCCCTTTTTTTTCTTCTGCATGATCCCCACCAACAGAGCGCGTGCGTGTCCGTCTGCTTACACCCGGCTGACTTTATACCGGATCCCGCCGGCGCGGTCAGGGGGTCGGGACGAGTCGGCCGTAACGCTTGAGCAGGGCCCGGAGGCGGTCATGCGGGAGTGCGAATACGTAGTGATCGTCGCGGCCGGTCATCGACTCGCCGGCAACCAGCGCATTGACGATCGACTCCTCCGTCGCTTCCACGGTGGCCTGGAAAAACGGCGTCATCGAATCATTCGGCAGGAGACCGACCGTGCCGACACCCGCACCGGTGCCCGAGCCTGCGGGTTGCGTGCTGAACGCGATGAAGATATCGCCCGAAGAATCGCTCGCAGTTGCGCCGGTACGCGCGATCCCCATGCCGACGCGCCGCGCCAGCCGCTTCAACTGGTGCGGCAGGAACGGCGCATCCGTCGCAACCACGGCAATGATCGAACCCGTGTCGCGATCGCCACCGCCGCGCCGCTCGCCGGCCTCGCGCGTACCCGGTTCGACATAGGCCGGGTACTCCGTGATGGCGCGACCCACCGGCACACCGCCGATCGTGAGCTGTGCCCGACTGCCGAAATTGGCCTGCACCAGCACGCCAAGGGTGTAGTCGCCACCCGGCACCTTGACGCGCCGCGAGGCCGTGCCGACGCCGCACTTGAAGTGGTAGCAGATCATGCCGGTGCCACCGCCCACGTTGCCCTCCGCGACCGCGCCGCCCCTGGCCGACTCGATCGCCTGGATCGCATGCTCCGGCCGGACGTGAAAGCCGTTGATGTCGTTCAGCCAGCCATCCCAGGTTTCGGCGACCACCGGCAGCGACAGCGCGTCGAAGTCGTCACTCTCGCGAAATCTCTCGACTCCCCAGCCGATGACCGCGTCGCGCACCGTGCCGACGCTGTGGGTGTTGGTGATCATCACGGGGCCAGTCATCAGGCCGGATTCCTCGACCCAGGTCGTGCCGGTCATCTCGCCATTGCCGTTCAGCGAAAACCAGCCGGCGAAGACCGGCTGATCGGCAGCGGCGATTCCACGCGGAAGAACCGCGGTCACGCCGGTGCGCACGGGCCCCTGCCCTTCCACCAGCTTGCCGCTGCCGCGGACGAGCGTGAAGTGGCCGACCGCCACGCCAGTGATATCGGTGATGGCATTGAGGGGCCCGGGGTGTCCTTCGAAGGGCACACCAAGGTCGCGTGCGCGGGGCTTCGCAGTGGCCGCCTGCGCGGCGAGCAGCACGACACTCATCAACAGCACCACGCCTCGCTGCGAACTCATGCAGGTTCCCTCACCGGGATCGGGTCGAACCGAACCACCAGCCACAGCACGACGGCGGCCAGCGCGAATGCCGAACCGGTGACGAATGCGGCCCACCAGCCGAAGCTGTCGACGATGAAGCCCACCAGCGGCGCGAGGAACCCGACCAGGTTGCCGCCGGTATTGAGCACACCGGTTGCGGTCGCGGTATGCGGCCCGGCCGCAGCCGTCGTGCCCTGCCAGAACGCGCCTTCGGTGAACTGCGTGAAGCCGAAGCACAACGACAGCAGCGCCACCGCGACATAGGCATTGGGCGCGGCAGCGCCGGCAAGCAGCAGCCAGGCGGCCATCAGCAGCCCCACGATGGCCGGCAGGCGGCAGCCCCACAACAGGCCCACGCGGCGGCAGAGGAAGTCGCAAACGGCGCCGCCGGCAGCAGCGAGCACCGCGCCAACCACGAATGGCAACGCGTAGAGGAAGCCGGCGGCCAGCAGGCCGAAGCCGCGCTCCTCGACGAGATAGGTGTAGAGCCAGTTCGAGAAAATGTAGAAGGTGTAGTTCATCGAGAAGTAGCTGGCGGCCAGCAGCAGCACGTTGCGATTGCGCAGCACCACCCGCCAGGCGCCGGGCTCGGCGGGCGCCGCCGGCGCGCGCCCCGTCGCGATCAGCTCGCGCTCCGCGGCGCTGACCGCGCGATGCTCGCGCGGGTCGTCGCGGCCGTAGGACCACCACCACAGCCCCGCCAGCACGCCGATGGGTGCCAGCAGCAGGAACGAGGCCTGCCAGCTGAAGGTCACGATCAGGAACGCGACGACAGGCCCTACTGCGGCCTGCCCCAGCGTGAGGCCTGAACTCAGCACGGAGTTGGGCAGCGCCCACTGGCCCACGGGGAACCAGCGCGCGAAGGCGCCCGCAGCGACCGGGAACATCGGCGCGTTGGCCACGCCCATCAGCGCACGGATCGCGATCAGTGCCACGAGCGTGCCGGTGATCGCCGGGAACAGCCCCGGCAGGATGCCGGTCAGCGCGGTCAGCACGCCCCAGGCGATGGCAGCGCCCGCGAGCAACAGCCGCGGACCGTAGCGGTCGCTCAGCACACCGCTCGGTATCTGGAACAGCGTGTAGGCGACGTTGAACGCCAGGTAGATGAAGCCGAACTGAGTGGCGCTGAGCGAGTACTCGTGGCTCAGCGTCGGCTGGGCGACCGAGAGATTGTTGCGCAGCAGGTAGTTGACGAAGCTCAGGACGAAGAGCAGCCCGAGGATGCGGAATCGCACCGGCAGCGCCGCAAGCGGAGCGACGAGGAACGCGCGGGGGTTCATGGCGTCACCTGACACGCTCCGGAGCATACACCGGCCTCAATCACGGTCGCGCAGCAACTGCTGGGCCGCATTGTAGCCGGGCGCCCCGGTGACACCGCCGCCCGGGTGCGTGCCGGCGCCGCACAGGTAGAGGCCCGCGATCGGCGTGCGATAACGCGCCCAGCCCGGCACCGGCCGGCGCAGGTACATCTGCTCGAGCGCGAGGTCGCCGTGGAAGATGTTGCCCTCGCTGATGCCGAACCGCCGCTCGAGATCGAGCGGGGTCAGGACGCAGCGGGCAACGACCGATTCGGCGAAGCCCGGCGCGTAGCGGCCGATGATGGCGGTGACGCGCTCGCCCAGCGCTTCGCGGTGCTGGTCCCAGCCGCCAGCCACGGGACGGTACGGCAGGTATTGCACGAAGCAGGTGAGCATGTGGCGGCCGTCCGGTGCCAGCGTGTCGTCGATGTTCGAGGCGAGCACGCAGTCGACCCAGAGATCCTCCGGGATCTCGCCGCGACGGGCGGCGTTGTAGCAGTCCTCGGCGCGGGGCAGCGTCTGGATCAGGGTGAACAGCGAGCGCTCGGCGCGGCTGCGGTCGGCGGGCATGCCCGTGACGCGCGGTTCGGCGTCGAGCACGTAGTTCACCTTCGCGCAGGGGCCATCCATGCGGATCGCGGCGACGTCCGCGCGAAAGCGCTCCGGCAGGTCACCGGGTGCGCACAGCGTCAGGAAGGTGTGCTTTGGATCGGCGTTCGACAATACCCAGCGCGCAGCGATCGACTCCCCGCCCGCCAGGGTGACGCCGCGGACGCGACCGCCGGCCTGGTCGATACGCTCGACCGCAGCGCCGGTGCGAATCGCCACACCGAGATCGCGGCAGGCCGCGGCCATCGCCTGCGTGATGGCGCCCATGCCGCCCAGGACGTGGCCCTGGAAACCCGGCTGGCGGTCCTCGCCGCCGGTGAGCAGATGAAACAGGAGCCCCATCGCCGTGCCGGGCGCATACGGCCCGCCATGCTTGCCGTAGAGGCTGTTCGCGAGGATCAACCGCTGCAGTTTTTCGGAACGGAAGCGCCGCTCGACAAAGTCGCCGAGCGAGCCGGTGAGAAAGCCCTGCAGCGCCGCCAGCTCCGCGCCCCGCGCGCGGCGGAACCGCCCGCCGAGGCGCAGCGCTGCGGCGAGCCGCGTAAAGGGGCCGGCATCGAGATCGGGCGGTGGCTCGAGGAAAAACGGCTGCAGGTACGCCGCGAGGCCCTGCAGCTCGGCCTCCGTGTCGAAGAACGCATCGACGTCATCCGGCGCGAAGCGCTCGAGCTCGGCCCGCATGCGCGCGCGGTCGCCCCACCAGCCCATGACGGTGCCGTCCTCGAACGCCGCCTGCACCGCGGGCTCGCAGGCCACCATGCGCAACCCGTAGCTGCCGAGCTTAAGGTCGCGGATGACCTCGGGCCTGAGCATGCTCGCGATGTAGGACGCCGTCGAAACCCGGCAGCCCGGCGCGCGCACCGGATCGACCTCCTCCGTCACCGCGCAGCCGCCGACGACGTCGCGCCGCTCGAGCACGATCACCTTGAGCCCGGCTCTGGCCAGGTAGGCCGCCGCGGTTAGGCCATTGTGGCCGGCGCCGATGACGATGACGTCGTGGCTCATATCGCTTGCCGCGGCCCTGAAACGACACGGGCGTCCAGAGGACGCCCGTGCCGGTACCGCTTCAGTCCTGCTGCGCGCTACTTGCTGCCGAACTTCTGGTTGAAGCGCAGCCCGGCCGTCATCGGTTGGATGATCCCGACGTAGGGATTCACGCCGCAGACATCGGTCGCGCATTGCGCGTACTTGGTCACCTCGCCGCGCTCGTCGAACACGTTGTCGATGAACAGCTCGATGCCCCAGGAGTCACGACCCAGGCCCGCGGTGAAATCCGCGGACATGTAGGAGTCGTTGGAGCCGATGATTTCGCGGTCCGCGTCGATGAGGTCCGAATAACTGCGCGTCTGGTATGTCGTCGCCAGCTGCAGGTAGGAGTCGAAATCGCCCATCATGAACTCGTAGCGGGCACGCACATTCGCCTTGAATTCCGGGGTCACCGGCAGCTGGGTGCCGTCGGAAGCCGCAGGCGGTGCCTCAGGGTCCGGATCGAAAAAGTCGTCCCGGTAGTCTTCGGCAAGTTCTGCGTCGATGAAGGCGAAGCCGCCGGTGATCCGCAGCTGGTCCGTGGCCGCCCAGTCGATGTCGGCTTCGATGCCCATGATGCGGGCATCGCCGGCGTTACGGATCACGGTCAGGCCCGAGCCACCGGGGGGCAGGAACGAGAACTGGATGTCGGTCCAGTCCTCGTAGAACACGGCGCCGTTGAACCGGAGCCGGCCATCTGCCAGCGTGGTCTTCCAGCCCAACTCGAAGTTGTCGAGGTAGTCCGGATCATAAGGTCCGGCGTTGCCGTTGCGATTGACGCCGCCCGGCCGGAAACCCTCGGAATAGGTGAAGTAATAGAGCATGTCATCCATGGGCCGCCAGTTGACCGTGCCCTTGAACAGCACACCGTCGTCGTCCACTTCGTCGTCGAGGTTGACGCAGGGGGAGTTGCGGAACTCCTCGGGCGAGAAACACAGTGCCTCGCCATAGTTGCTGCTGTAACCCTCGGCAAACCCGAAGAACCCCTTGAGCGCGTCCTCGGTGTGGTAGTAACGCACGCCGCCGACCACCGACCACTGGTCGTTGATGGTGAAGGACGCTTCGCCGAAGGCGGCGTACTCCTCGTTCTGCCGCTCCTGGTTGGTGAGCCAGATGGTGTCCGGCCAGTTGGCCACCGTGTAGGTCGGGTCGAGGCCGCTGATCTGGTAGTTCTGGAAGATGTCGTGCGTGGTGTCCTGGTAGAACAGGCCCGTCACGAATTTCCAGTTGCCTATCTCCGGCGACGTCAGGCGGATTTCCTGGGTGATACGCTCGTAGTTGTCAGTGCCGTTGATGAACTGGGAGGGGTCCGGCAGCATGTCGCCGTCGCCGTCCAGCCAGGAGTACGCCGTGTAGTAGCAGCACTGGTCGTAGTAGAAGGTGTAGTCCGAGTAGTCGGCGTCGACCTCGTCCTCGCGATCGAGATAGGCGGCGGTGTAGAGCAGGTCGAAATCGCCGACCTTGCCCTCGACGGTCAGGGCCGCCTGGTACCACTCGTCCTCCGAGCGGTCCGGGTGGAACTGGATGACGTCCAGGTCACCGACATTCGGCTCGTAGGCGAAGATGCCGTCAGCCTCCTGCTTCTGGTACATCAGCGACGGCGTGATCGACCAGCGGTCGTTCAGGTCGATGCGCAGCGCGGCACGGGCGCCGTAGGTCTCGACTTCGTTGAAGTCGTCCTCGGCACTGACAGGCGTCTGGTTGCAGCCCGGATTCGCCTCGGCATCGTTCGTGATGCAAACCGATGGCAGTCCGTTCAACTCGCCCTCGTTGTAGGTCCGGGTGCCCGCCACGTTGTCGATGTAGCCGGCGCCCTTCTGATACCAGCCGACCACGCGCACCGCTGAATTCTCGCCGATGGGGATGTTGGTGAAGCCCTCGACGACATAGCCGGTATCGCCGTCCTTGACGACGTTGCCTTCGATGTCATAACCGGCATCGAACGCTGCCGGATCCGGCTTGTTGGTCACCAGCTTGATCGTGCCCGCCATGGAGCTCGCGCCGTACAGCGTGCCCTGCGGTCCAGCCAGCGCCTCGACGCGCGCCATGTCGTACATGTGGATGTCGAGCGCGCCCTGGATGGTCGTGATCGGCTGCTCGTCGAGGTACATGCCCACCGTCGGCTGGGGACCGGAGTGGTTGTTGTTCTCGCCATTGGCGACGCCGCGGAAATAGGCGAGCGAGAAGCCGGGGGCGAGATTGGTGAACGCGACGCTCGGCAGGTACTTCACGTACTCGTCGAAGTCACTGACGCCGAGGTTCTCCAGCTGCTGCGTGTCGATGGCCTGCACGCTGATCGGCACGTCCTGCAGTCGCTCTTCGCGCTTCTGCGCGGTGACGATGATCTCGGGCAGCGGATCGCTCGACTGCGCCCAGGCACTCGAGATCGCCACCAGCAGAGACGAGGCGACGGGTATGGCCTGGCGCAGCACGCGACGGCGCTGCTCCAGCTTGCGCTTCTTGGATCGTTGCATCGGAATCCCCCCAGATGAAACACGCCTGGGCGGCAGTCTACACGTGGTTTTTCGACAACGTCAAAGCGGCGGCGCAGCCGGATAACTCTCGAGCGCCGGGCCCAGCGCCGCCTTCAGGGGACCCAGCCAGGGCTCGAAATGGCGCCAGTGGTCCACGCCCTCGCGAAAAATCGGCTGGCGGACCTGCTCGGAGCTGGCCGTACGCACCGCGCGCTCGTTCTCGAAGAACCGCAGACAGCTGTCCTCGAAGGGGACGTTGCAGTATCGCAACAGATCACGAACCTGTGCTTCGGTGTCGGCCACCATCTCTTCATAGATGACGCGGTGCACCCGGCCGGGCAGGACCGCGTCCATGTGGGCCATGAGCTCGACGTAGTCGCGGTAGTAGCGCCCTATGTCTTCCAGGCTGTAGGTGAAGCTCTGCCCTCGCGCGAAATGCTGCTTGAAACCGGAGAAACAGCAGCCCAGCGGGTGGCGGCGGGCGTCGACGATCCGGGCGTTCGGCAGGATCAGGTGGATCAATCCGCTGTGGGCGAAGTTGTTCGGCATCTTGTCGATGAAGAACGGTCGACCGAGCTTGCGCTGCACACGGGTCTGGGCGATGTAGCGCTCGCCGAGCCCGCGGCACTGGGCCTCGGTCAGCTCGGCGAGCACCTGGGGATAGCGCGAAGGGTCGCTGCGCTTCAGCCGCGCACCGAGTTCCCGAACGAAGCCCATGATGTCCGGCAGCTCCATCGTGCCCTCGATCTGCGAATGGCTGGCGAGGATCTGCTCGACCAGCGTCGAGCCCGACCGCGGCAGGCCGACGACGAAGATCGGGTCGGCATGCGGCGCGCCCCAGCCGGCGCGCTCGGCAAAGAACTCCGGCGTAAAGAGTTCGCGCGAGCGCACCACCCGGGCGCGGTTGTCGTCTGCCGAGTAACGCAGCGACCGGCGGCGCAGTTCGTTGCCGGCGGCATAGTGGCGGAAGGACTGTTCGTACTCCCCGGCATCCTCCAGCGCCTTTCCCAGGGCGAAGTCCAGGTGCAGCCGGTCCTCGCCGGCGAGGTCGCTGCGCGCCAGCTGCGCCCGGATCGTGGCGATGTCAGCCGCTTCGAAGCGAAAGGTCTTCAGGTTGGCCAGGCTCCACCAGGCCTCGCCGAGACCCGGTGCATGCGTGAGCGCCTGCCGGTAGGCGGCGATGCTGTCGGCCTGCCGCCCTGCCGTTTTCAGGGTGTGGCCGTAGCTCATCCAGACCTTGGGTGCGCGCCGGTACTGGGCAAGCACCTTTTCGAACGCGTCGATGGCCGCAGCGTTTTCACCGAGCCGCGACAGGATGACGGCCTTCAGGTTGAGCCAGGCGGTTTGGCGCGGATTCCTGGCGAGCAGCGACTCGGCCTCGGCCAGCGCCTCCGGCAGCTTGTTCTGCCGATGGAGCATCATCGCGAGGTTCTGGCGGGCTGCGGCGAAACTCGGCGCGAGTTCGAGGCAACGGCGCAGCAGCAGCTCGGCATCGGCGTTGCGGCCCAGCCGGGCGGCGACTTCGGCCAGCATGCGGATGGCGGCCACGTCGGTGGGATGCTGCTTCAGGTGGTCGCGCAACAGCGTCTCGGCGACCGGCACCCGCTTTTCGACCAGTGCTGAGGCCGCAGCCATCAGCTTCGGATCGCGGTTTGCCGTGCTGAGGAATCGCGCGTAGGCGTCATCGGCCGCCTCGGTCTCACCGGTGGCGTGCAGGTGATCGGCCAGTGCGCGCCAAGCCTCGGCCAGATCCGGCTTGATGGCCACCGCCCGTTCCAGCGCAGCAAGCGCCTCGACGCCACGGCCCGCCGCCCCCAGCGCGAGCCCCAGCTCCAGGTGCGTGACGGAGGCGTTCGGCTGCGAGCGCGCCAGCGGTTCGAGTATCGCGAGCGCCGCCTCGATCTGCTCCTGCTTGCGCAACGCCGCACCGAGATAGAGTTCGGCTACCGGATGGCCCGGCACGACCTTGAGGATCTCCCGCGCCTGCTCCTCGGCCAGCGCGGCTTTGTCTGCCGTCAGCAGGCGCGAGGCATGCGCCAGCGCCTGGTCGAGTGATCCGCTGCCGTTCGCTGACGGTTCGTTCACGTCGCCGCCGTGTCGGACAATGACTCGAGGACCTTCATCGCTGCCGCTGCCTGCTCCACCGGTACGAAAAGGTGATCATGATGCGCGGCTGCGATCACGTTGCAAGCGATGCCCTCGGCGGCAAGCGCCGCAGACACCGCCGCCGTCAGGCCGACGGCGGCGAGATCGGAGTGCACGGTCAGGGTGATCCAGGCAGCGCGGAACAGGGGCACGAGCCCGGCGCGGCGGGCCGCGGCCTCCTCGACCACCAGCGTCCGCCCTTCCCGCTCGGTGAATTCCGCGACGGCCTCGACCGGCGGGCGTGGTGTGCCGGGCGTGAGGGACGCATATATATAGGTGCCCGCGTTCAGCTCGGGCCGCAGGGAGCGCAGCAGCGCCCGCAGTTCTGTGACTGTGGCTGTCATTACCCGGTCATATACTGCGCGCAGCTTGCCCGGCGCAACCGGGACAGGAACCATGACGACACATATTCTCTTCCTTTGCACGCACAACTCGGCACGCAGCGTGCTGGCGGAGTGCCTGGCCAATCACTGGGCACGGACACTGGGCTGGGACGTGCAGGCACACAGCGCCGGCAGTGCTCCAGCCGGTCGCGTGAATCCGCACGCCCTCGCCGTGCTGGAGGCAGCCGGGATCGATACGACCGGCGTACGCAGCAAATCCTGGGACGAGTTCGCCCGACCAGGTGCGCCGGTCATGCGCATCGTGATCACCGTCTGCGACAGTGCCGCCGCCGAAACCTGTCCCACCTGGCCCGGTGCGCCGGTGCGGGCGCATTGGGGACTGGCCGATCCGTCGTCCGCCGCCGAGGCTGATCGCCGCCACGCGTTCGAAATGACCCGGCAGGCAATTGGCTACCGCGTGCTGCAGCTGCTGGCGCTGCCGCACGAAACGATGGACGACCTGGCGCTGGCTGCAGCGTTGCAGCGAATCGGCAGCAGCTGACGTCTATGGCGGCTGCCGACAGTCCTGCGCTGCGACTGTCACGTACTCACCCAGGAGCCGCACGAGTGACTGACGCTGACCGAGGCTGACGTCGGCGATCGTCCAGGCGGCGCCATCGAGGCGCAGCAGCACGTCGTCGCGCCAGGCACGCGTCCTGTTGCGACCACCTTTCGGGAAGCGTTCGTCGACGTACACCAGGTTGGCCGCGACCGTAACCAGTCCATCGCTCGATGCGGCATCACCGTAGGCGACTTCGGTCGCGCCCTCGAAATTGCCGACGAAGAGATCGCCCTCGAGGATCTCCGGCTTCTCGCCGGGCTGCGCGGCCGCGCGGCAGGCCGCGTCGGCCACCGCGGCATCATCAAGCAGCGAATTCAGCTGCGCGGACAGCAGCGGCTCGAGCGCCTCACGCTCAGCCGCAGCCGGCAGGCCCGCGCCGGGGTGCGCCAGCACCCAGCCGTAGAACGACTGCAGCACCTGGTCGGCATCAACTTCGGTGATGAAGACCTGGGGCGGGGTTTCGGCGGCAACCTCCGCGGCAGGTGCAACGTCCGGAACACCGGCTGGCGGTGGTTCGTCGGCAAGAACGGCGGAAGTCGTTGCCACGAATACGAGCATCCAGTGTCTTGACTTCAGCATGAGCAAAACCGTGAACCTAGGAAAGCAGCGCCGCCAGGGCCTCAATTGTGCGCTGACTGGCCGTCCGCTCCAAGTGATGCGGCATCCATCCGGTACACGACATGCTCATGGACTACGCCATTCAGCTCGGCGTTGTAGCCCCTGCCCCAGCAGCGCCGCACGATGAACGTGAAGCCGATCGTCACGGCGCGCTCCGCCGGCCGCCAGGCTACACCGACGGTCCCGGCCGTATCTCCGATCCATCGGAAAACCGCGCCAACCGAAACGCCTGCATGGCGCAAGCCCCCGATCTCCCTCTAACCAACTCCGCCACCGCTTCCCCCGCCGCAGGCCCGATCCCGAAGCCATGCCCGCTGAAGCCTGTGGCGATGTAGAAGCCCTTGCTCTCCGCCACCGCCGAAATCACCGGCAACACGTCCGGGGAGGCCTCGATCACTCCCGCCCAGGTCTCTTCGATCGGCGCGGAGGCGATATCCGGGAAGTCGCTGGCCAGCGCAGCCTGGATCTCGGTGAGGATCCCTGCACTTGGCGGCGGCGCGAGCACGCGCGTCGCTTCCGGTGAAGCCGCGGTCGAGACATCGTTGTCTGCGCCCGGGCTCACCCGCAGCCGCACGGCGCCATGCTCCTGCAGGAAGGCTTTCATGAACTTAGGGGCGAAGCGCAGGGTGTCGGCGCAGACGAAGTGCTCCAGCGCCGCGCCGTGTGCGACCGTGTAGCCGCCATCGCTCCTTCTCCTTATCGCGACGCGTGGCGCGAACGCGGTGCCGTTGGTGATCTTCACGGTCGGTGCGGTGCGCGCGACGCTGCCCTTCAGGCGCAGCTGCGGCACCGTCACGCCGAGCGTGCGGCAGAGCGAGGACGTCCATGCTCCTGCGGCGCAGACGACGGTGCTGGCCGCGATGCGCCCGTGCTCGGTCACGACGCCGCTGATCGAGCCCGCCGACGACTCGATGCTGCGCACCGCGCAGTGCGTAACGATGCGGGCGCCGGCGCGCTCCGCGGCACGCGCGATCACCGGCGCGGCGCGGTTCGGTTCGGCGCGGCCGTCGCTCGGCGTGTACAAGGCACCGTGCCAGCGCCTGCTGCCGTTCTCGAGCACGGTGTTCAGCGCCTGTTGGCCGAGGAGCTGCGTGTCGAGCCCGTGTTCCTTCGCGATGGGGAGGAACTTCGCGTGTTCGGCGAGCGCGTCTTCGTTCCCGGCGAGGTACAGGCACCCGCCCTGCACGAAGCCTGCGTCGTCGCCAGCCTCGGTCGCGAGCGACTTCCAGATCTCCATGCTGCGGATCATCAGCGGCAGCTCCAGCGGTGAGCGGCCCTGCTGGCGCACCCAGCCCCAGTTGCGACCCGACTGCTCGCCGGCGACACGGCCCTTTTCCAGGACGACAGTGCTGACCCCTTGTTTCGCGAGGAACCAGGCGGCGGAGGCGCCGACGATGCCGCCGCCGATGATGACGACGTCGGATCTCTGCGGCAGTGGTTGAGTCGGGTCGAATGCCCACCCGTCACGAATGGACCCGGGTATCTGCCGCTCGCCCGTCATCTGTTCAGCGCTTGCCGAACTGCTGCAGCAACCGGTACCAGAAACTCACCATGTCGTTGAAGGCGTCGATGCGCACGTATTCGTTGGCCGAATGCATGACGTGGTCCTGTGGAGCGAACACGAGGCCGCGCACGCCGTAGGTCGGGATGCCGGCCGAGCGCGTGTACATGCCGTCGGATGCCGTTGGCGACATGAAGGGCACCACGGCAATCTTCGGCCAGACGTCGCGGACAGCGCGCTCGACGGCCCGGAGCACGACAGGATTCAGCGGTGATGCGGGTGCCGCCACCGGTTCCCAGGCCGTCACGACTTCCACGCCGGTGTCGCGCACCAGCTCCCGGAGCAGAGTCTTCACTTCGCTGCCCGAAGACTGCGGCAGTATCCGGCAGTTCACGGTGGCCGTGGCGCTGGGCGCGAGCACGTTGTCGCCGATGCCGGCGTTTAGTCGTGTCGCGACGCAGGTCGTGCGCAGCACGGCGCTGCGTTCGGCGTCGGCTTCGACAGCGTCGATCGCCCGATCGTCGATGCGGCCGTCCGCCAGGGCAAGGGCCCCGGCGCGCTGTGCAGGCGGCAACGTCGGGGCCAGCGCACGGAAATAGGCACGACTCGTCTCGTTCAGATCGCGCGGAAAGCGCATCGGCGCGAGTCTTGCCAGCGCCGCGGCCAGGTCGTAGATCGCGTTGTCGTCGCTCGGCAGGGAGCTGTGGCGGCTCAGGCCCCTGGCTTCCAGCCGGTAGGTCGCGTAGAGCTTCTCCGCCGTCTGCAGCAGGAAGCTCTTCGGCGTGCGCGCTTCATTGGCGTCGACGTAGCCGCTGTCGCCGTTGAGGGCGAACTCCGGATCGGCCTTCTCGCGCACGCGCTCGATCAGCCACCGGGTATTCGCCATCTGCGTTTCTTCATCGGCCGTGAAGAACAGGATGAGGTCGCGGTCCGGCTCGAAGCCCTCGGACTTCAGGCGGATGACGCTGGTGGTGATCGCAGAAATCGCGCCCTTGATGTCCGCGGTGCCGCGACCGTACAGGGCGCCATCCCTTTCGGTCACGGTCCAGGGGTCGGTGCCCCAGTCGGCGGTCACCGCGTCGACCACGTCGATGTGCGCCATCAACAGCACGGGGCGGGCCTTCGGGCGCGGGCTGCGGAACCAGGCGAGCAGATTGCCGTCGCCGGCGTTCAGGCCGGCGGTGTCGATGTCGCTGTCGGCGAAGCCCGCGGCCCGGAGTCGCGCCGCAATCGCCTCGGCGGCCTTCTTCGTCTGCCCCGGCCCGGCAGCCTGCGAGGTGTTGATCGCGACGAGTTCGGCCATCATCTCGCGGGCGAGCACTTGCTGGCCTTCGTCGCCCGCGGCAGCGGAACCCGCGACGATCAGCAGGGCGGCAGCAAGACAGCGGCGGAACGGCACGGGCATGGCGAGAACTCCGGTGGGGCTGGCGACGAGTCTCGCCCGTGCCGGGGGCCTGCGTCCACCCCGGTACTGCGACCCTGTGCGACAATTCGCCGGGTGACACGGCCTGTCATCATCGCCTGCGCGATCACCGGCTCGCTGCCGAAGAAGCGGGACAACCCCGGAGTGCCCGTCACGCCTGCCGAGCAGGTTCAGAGCACGTTCGAAGCCTGGCAGGCCGGGTGTTCGCTGGTGCACATCCATGTGCGTGACGACGACGAGCAGCCCTCGTCTGATCCGGCGCGGTTTGCCGCAGTGCAGGCCGGCGTGCGCGAACGCTGCCCGGGCATGATCGTGCAGTTCTCGACCGGCGGGCGCGGGCGCGACGCTGCCGAGAGGGGTTCGGCCCTGTACCTGCGGCCGGACATGGCGTCGCTCGCGACGGGTTCGGTCAATTTCCCGACAGCTGTGTACGAGAACTCGCCGCAGCTCGTCGAGGCGCTGGCGGGTTCGATGAAGGAACATGGCATCAAGCCGGAAGTCGAGGTGTTCGACGCGGCGATGCTCTACAACGCGCGCGACCTGCTCGACCGCGGCCTGCTGCGCGCGCCGGTCCACGTGCAGTTCGTGCTGGGCCTGAGGAACGCGCTGCCGCCGCGCCGGCGCGTGCTCGAGTTCCTGGTGAGCGAGCTCGCCGAGGTGCTGCCCGGCGCGACCTGGACGGCGGCCGGCATCGGCCGCTGGCAGCAGGAGGTCGCCGGCTGGGCACTCGCCCTCGGCGGTCATTGCCGCACGGGCATGGAGGACAACCTCAAGCTCGATGCGAAGACGTTGGCGCCGTCGAACGCCGCGCTCGTCGCGCAGATCGCCGCGCTCTGCGCCCTGCACGACGCGCGGCCGGCCACCTGTGCGGAAGCGCGCGCCCTGCTGTCGCTGCCCGCCTGAGACATGAGCTACAAGCTCACCTATTCGACGATGTTCGACCCGCCGCCGGAGCTGCACACGCGGTTCGAGTCGGCACTGGCCCGCGTGCGCGCAGGCCTCGGACGCAGCCACGGCCATCACATCGACGGGCGGGACGTTTCCGGTGCGGTGAAGTACAGCCAGGCCAGCCCGATCGACCGCGAGCTGGTGCTCGGGGAGTTTGCCGACGCGACCGCCGGCGAGGTCGGGGCCGCGGTCGCTGCCGCGAAGCGCGCGTATCCGGCGTGGCGACGCGCGAGCGTCGCGGAGCGCTGCGCGTTGCTCCGGCGCGTGGCGGCGCTCATCGAGGAGCGCGTATACGAAATCGCGGCCGCCGTTGCGCTGGAGGTCGGCAAGAACCGCATGGAGGCCCTGGGCGAGGTCCAGGAGACCGCCGACTTCTTCTCCCTGTACTGCGACGACTACGAGCGCGGCAACTTCGACCACGCGCTGCCGGACGACCCGCTCACGACCCATCGCAGCCACAACCGTTCCGTCATGAAGCCCTACGGGGTCTGGGCGGTCATCGCGCCGTTCAATTTTCCCTTCGCGCTGGCCGGCGGCCCCGTCGCTGCGGCGCTCGTGACCGGCAACACCGTTGTCCTCAAGGGCGCGACCGACACGCCGTGGTCCGCGCGCCTGCTGGCGGATGCGATCCGCGATGCCGGGTTGCCGCCGGGCGTGTTCAACGCGGTGAACGGCAGCGGCACCGGCGCCGGTGTCGCGCTGTCGGGCCACCCGGAGATCGCCGGCATCACCTTCACCGGTTCGCATGCCGTCGGCATGCAGATGGCGCAGCGCTATGCAGCCGGTCCGACACCGCGGCCCTGCATCGCGGAAATGGGTGGCAAGAACGCCGTGATCGTGACCGCGCGGGCGGATCTGGAGCGGGCGGCACTCGGGATCACGCGTTCGGCCTTCGGCATGGGCGGCCAGAAATGCTCCGCGCTGTCGCGCATCTATGTGGACGGCAGGATCGCCGATGCCCTCATCGAACGGCTGGTGGCCGAGGCTGGCAGGATCCGTATCGGAGATCCGACGCGGCGCGAACACTGGCTGGGCCCGGTGATCAATGGCACCGCCTGGCGCCGCTATGCGCGTGCTGTCGAATCCCTGCGCAGCAACGGCGCGACGCTGCACGTTGGCGGCGAGCAACTGAAGGCGGGCGAACTCGGGCGCGGCTGGTTCGTCGCCCCGACGCTCGCCGAGGCTCCGCTGCACGACGCACTCTGGCGCGAGGAACTGTTCCTGCCGCTGGCAATGCTGGCGCGTGTGAGCGACCGCGACGCCGCAATGGCCCTGGCGAACGAGTCCACGCTGGGCCTCACGGCTGGTTTTTACGGCGGCGCCGACGAAACGGAGTGGTTCTTCGATAACATCGAGGCCGGCGTGACCTATGCGAACCGCCCGCAGGGCGCGACGACCGGCGCCTGGCCGGGCTACCAGCCGTTCGGCGGCTGGAAGGGCTCGGGCACTACCGGCAAGGGAATCGCCTCGAGTTACTACCTCGCGCTGTACCAGCGCGAACAGTCGCAGACCACGGTGGAGTGAACGCGATGAACCAGAGCAGCCGCAGACCCGCCCTGCCCGGCCCGAAGGCCCGCGCGCTGATCGAGCGCGACAAGGATGTCGTCGCGCATTCCTACGTGCGCGACTACCCCTTCGTCATGAGCCACGGTCGTGGCTGCGAGGTGTGGGACGTCGACGGGCACCGCTTCCTCGACTTCGCCTCCGGCATTGCCGTGTGCTCGACCGGCCACAGCCACCCGAAGGTGGTGAAGGCCATACAGGATGCCGCGCAGAAGTTTCTGCACATTTCCTCGGACTACTGGCACGAGGGCCAGGTGCGCCTCGGCGAGATGATCCGCGACCTCGACCCGGTCGCGGGGCCCGCAATGACCTTCTTCGCGAATTCGGGCACTGAGTCCGTCGAAGCCGCGCTGAAGCTGGCCCGCTACGTGTCGGGCCGGCCGCGCTTCATTGCTTTCCTCGGCGGCTTCCACGGCCGCTCCATGGGATCGCTGGCCTTCACCGCCAGCAAATACACGCAGCAGAAAGGTTTCTTCCCGACGATGCCGGGCGTGACCCACGTGCCCTACCCCAACCGCTACCGTCCGCTGCTGGCCGGCGACGACCAGGGGCAGGCCGTGCTTGCCTACATCGAGCAGCTCTTCACGCAGAACGTGCCGGCGAACGAAGTGGCGGCGATACTCGTCGAACCGATCCAGGGCGAAGGCGGTTATCTCGTCCCGCCGGACGGATTCCTGAAGGGCCTGCGCGCGCTCTGCGATCGCCACGGCATCCTGCTCATTTTCGACGAGGTGCAGGCCGGCATCGGCCGCACGGGCCGGATGTTCGCCTGGCAGCACTGGGGCGTGAAACCCGACATCCTCACGCTGGCGAAAGGCATCGCCTCGGGGATGCCCCTGGGTCTGATGGTCGCCCGTCGCGACCTGATGGAAAAATGGCCAGCCGGTGCGCATGCAAACACCTACGGCGGCAACCCCGTGTGCTGTGCGGCCGCGATCGCAACGCTCGAGCTGGTGCAAAGCGGTTACCTCGAAAACGCCGCCCGGGCAGGCGCTGAACTGAAGGCCGGTCTGCAGGGTCTCATGGCCGAATTCGACTGCATTGGCGACGTGCGTGGTCACGGTCTCATGCTCGGCGTGGACTTCGTAAAGGACCGCGGCACGAAGGCGCCGCACAAGGACCTCGCCAACGCGATCGTGAACCGCGCGTACCACAACGGACTGCTGCTGCTCACCTGCGGGGTCAGCGGCATCCGCCTGATTCCGCCCCTGATGCTAGATTCGAAACAGGCAGTGGAAGGCCTGTCGATCATCCGGCAATCCATCACCGAAGCTCTTGCCAATTAGTTCAAGGAACCAGCCACCATGCATACTGCACTCGTCTCCCTCCGCCAGTTCGTCGCGGTCGCGTTGGCACTGCTGGCGATGTCCAACGGCCCGGCAGCGCAGGCAGCCGGCAGCACTGCTGCCGAGATCGACCAGAAGGTGAACGCAGCCCTGCAGCGGCTGCGGACGGAAATCCCGGGCTCCGCCTCCGTACTCGCAAAAGCGCAGGGCGTACTCGTGTTCGCCGAGGTCATCAAGGCGGGATTCGTGATCGCCGGCGAGGGTGGCGAGGGCGCGCTGCGGATCGGTGGCAACACGGCTGCCTACTACAGCATCTTCTCCGGTTCCGTCGGCTTCCAGGCGGGCGGCCAGAAGCGCGACATCATCATGGTTTTCCTCGACGACGACGCACTGAAGAAATTCCAGGCCAGCGACGGCTGGAAAGTCGGCGCCGACGGCACAGTGACGCTGATCGACGTCGGCGCCAGCGGCTCGATCGATACCGCCACGCTGAAGAAGCCGATCGTCGCCTTCGTCGTCGGCCAGAAAGGACTGATGGCCGGCGTCTCGCTCGATGGTTCGAAGATCACGAAGCTGAAGCGCTGAGGCCTACCGGCTCAAACGGTTTTCGAAGGGAAACGAGTCGGCAGGAAGCAGCATGGGCCTTCATCGACGATCGGCGTCCACCGGCAGTCGCTCATGCGGGTGCAGTTCAAGCACCTCCGCCGACGGCGTCGCGACCGGCACAAATTCCTCGCGGCCTTCGACCGGTACCGCGCGCATCGTGAGGGCGCGCAGCAGTGCGAAGGCTGCAAGTCCCGCCATGAGGGCCGCCGACGCCCAGTAAAGCATCTGCGGGCCGAAGCCCGACATCAGCGCACCGACGAGCACCGGCGCCGCAGCCGCGCCTACGCCGTAGAGCAGGTTGAAACCACGTGCCGCATCGAGGAACTGCAGCTGCGGCAGCAGATCGTTGGCATGCGCTACGCAGAGCGCATAGAGCGTGAGCAGCGTGCCGCCGAAGATGAAGCTCAGCGCAAGCAGCGACGGCAGGTCGCGCCTGCCGAGCAGAACGATCGCCAGCGACGCCGCGGTAGCCAGCAGCGCGGATCCGCCGATCACCCAGCGGCGGTCGACGTAATCCGAAAACGCTCCGATTGGCCACTGCAGCACCGCTCCGCCGATCAGCGCCGCGCTCATGAACGAAGCGATGCCTGCCTCGTCGAGCCCGAGATCGCGCGCATACAGCGGCCCGAGGCTGAAAAAGGCGCCGGCGGCCGCGGCGCTTACGACCGTGCCGAGCACCGCGACCGGCGATAGCCGCACGAGGGCCGCGAGCGACAGCCGCCCGCCCTCGGCAAGCTCCGGTTCCGGCAACCGCGTCAGTGCAACCGGCACCAGTCCCGCAGCGAACAGGCCCGCAGCGATCATGAAGAGCAGCGGCGAACGGATGTCGCCCACCGTGAGCAGGAACTGCCCGGCCGCAAGCGCGCCGAGCCCCACCATCTCGTAGAGGCCGAGGATCCGCCCGCGATTCGACCGGTCGGCGCGCTCGTTGAGCCAGCTCTCGACCGCGATGTAGATGCCGATCAGGCTGGCGCCGACTAGGGCACGGAGCAAGGTCCAGAGGAGCGGATCGACAACCAGCGCGTTCAGGAGGATGCAGACCGTCGCCGTGGCCGCGAAAGTCGCGAAACCGCGGATGTGCCCGACGCGGCGGATGATCCACCCGCACCAGACGGTGCCGACGACGAAGCCAACGTAATAGGCCGACATCACGATGCCGATCGTGAAGTCGGAGAAGCCCTCGGCGCTCGCCCGCAGGGGCAGTATCGTGTTGAGCAGCCCCGCGCCGACCAGCACGATGCCGAGACCGGCGAGCAGCGCGGAGACACCGTAGATCAGGCGGACCATGGGCCTATAATGCCGCATGCCCTCCTTCGACGTCGTCTCCGAACTGAATATGCACGAAGTGACCAACGCGGTCGACCAAGCCAACCGCGAGGTCAGTACGCGCTTCGACTTCAAGGGCACGGGCGCCCGCTATGACCTGAAGGACAACGTCATCACCCTTCACGCCCAGGTCGAGTTCCAGCTCAAGCAGATGATCGAGGTGCTGCGGCTGAAACTCGGCCGCCGTAACGTCGACCTGTCCTGCGTCGACGTCGGCGATCCGGTGACGGCCGGCCAGTCCGCGACCCAGGCGATCACGCTGAAGCACGGGATCGACAAGGAAGCGGGCAAGAAGATCCAGAAAGTACTCAAGGACTCCGGCCTCAAGGTGCAGGCGGCGATCCAGGGCGACCAGGTGCGGGTGACCGGCAAGAAACGGGACGACCTGCAGCTCGCGATCGCGCGCGTAAAGGCCGCGGAGATCGGCATTCCCCTTCAATTCAACAACTTCCGCGACTAGCGGACTTCACCGACAGGAACAGCCATGGCCGCCAAGCGATACGCCAGCCCGCCCGCGATGCAGATCGAGACCGACCGCAGCTACACCGTGACTCTCGCGACCAGTCGCGGCGACATCGTGATCGAGCTCTTTCCCCAGCACGCCCCGATCACGGTGAACAATTTCGTGTTCCTTGCGCAGGAAGGCTTCTACGACGGTGTCACCTTCCACCGCGTGATCAGCGACTTCATGATCCAGGGTGGCGACCCGACCGGCAGCGGTGGCGGCGGTCCGGGCTATCGCTTCGCCGACGAGTTCAAGGGCAACCCGCTCAAGCACGAACGCGGCGTGATCTCGATGGCGAATGCCGGTCCCGGCACCAACGGCAGCCAGTTCTTCATCACCCACGGACCGCAGCCGCACCTCGACGGCCGGCACACTGTGTTCGGCAAGGTGAAGAGCGGCATGGACGTCGTCGACAGCATCGAGCAGGGTGACTCGATGACCAGGGTGACAGTGGCCTAGCCGCGGAGCCGGCCTTCGCGGGCGAGCCTGTCGGCATAGGTGCGGAGCGTTCTGGCCACCCCATCGACGAGGGCATCGATGTCGGACTCCGTCGCGATCAGCGGTGGAGTCATCATGAGCCAGTCGCCGTAGCGGCCCGCGTAGCTGCGGCGTCCGTAGATCAGCAGGCCTTCGGTGAGCGCCAGCGCCTTCAGGTCTTCGATCACCGGGAACTCGCGCGGCAGCATCGTCTTCGTCACGGGATCTGCGACGATTTCGATCGCATTCAGCAGGCCGATGCCACGCACGTCGCCGAGCAGTGGCAGTGTCGGCTGCAGCGCACGCAGGCGGTCGCGAAGCCGGGCGCCGACGCGTTCCGCGTTGGCGGGCAGGTCCCGGTCGAGCGTTTCTTCGAGAACTGCCAGGCCGACAGCGCAACCCAGCGGGCTGCCTTTGTGCGTGTGGCCGTAGTGGAAGCCCGGTCCGCTGGCGACAGCTTCCACCATGACGGCCGGCGCGAGGAAGGCTCCGAGCGGCCAATAGCCGCCGCCGATGCCCTTCGCCAGCACGACGAGATCGGGGCGCGCGTCGGGCCAGTGGTGCGCTGCCAGGAACCGGCCCGTGCGACCGGCGCCGGTGATGATCTCGTCATAGATGAGCAGTATCCCGTGCCTGCTGCAGATTCGGCGGACCTCGTCGTAATAGAACGCGGGCGCGCTGACTGCACCGCCGCTCAGGCCGATCACCGGTTCAAGGAGGAATGCCAGCACCGTATCCGCGCCCTCGCGCGCGATCGTGGTCTCCAGCTCCGCGAGGCAGTGTCGCGCAAAGGAAACGACGTCGTGTCCGTCGGGAAGCCGGTACGTGAGTGGCGCCGGAACGCGTGGCATGTCGTGCAGGTACGGCGCCATTACGCCGGACCCCATGTCGCCGGCAACCTCGAGCGCCCCGAGCGTGCTGCCGTGATAGGCAGGAAGACGACCGATGATCTTCCAGCGCCCGGGCTGCTTCGTCGCGAGCGCATGTACTCGCGCGAATTGCAGGCATTTCTCGACGGCCTCGGACCCGCCCGACACGACAAAGGCGTGATCGAATCCCGGTCCCGCTGCCGCACAGAGCCGCGCGGTGAATCGCAGGTTGGCCTCGCTCTCGAGCTGGCTTGGATAGGCGAAGGCGGCGCGCGCTGCCTGCTCGCGCATTGCAGCCAGCACCCGCGGATTGCCGTGGCCCAGGTTGACGGCCACCGGTCCGGAGGTGACATCGAAATAACGACGACCGTGATCGTCCCAGACGTAGATCCCTTCGGCTCGCGCAAGGCGCAGCGCTGACGCGCTGCCGGGGGCCTGCCAGAACGCTTGCATACCAGCCGTCGGCATCGCGCTCAGAGCTCGAGCGTACCGCGCATGACGGCGACGCAGCGACCACCGACGCGCGTAGCGGTCACGTAGCTCAATCGCATGGCAGTGACGTTTCAAACGCCATGAAAATGAAAAACCCCCGGTTCGCACGCCTCGTGGGCGTCAAACCGGGGGTCTTCGGAAAAGGTGCCTGGCAGTGACCTACTCTCACATGGGGAAACCCCACACTACCATCGGCGCTGGGCGTTTTCACTTCTGAGTTCGAAATGGGATCAGGTGGTTCCCGCCCGCTATAGCCGCCAGGCAATTCGGTTGGCCTGCGGGGAATGAGTCGCGGCTTGCGCCGCTCCTACATCCGCTCCTGCATCCGCATCTGCGCTGCTCCTGCAGGCCGTAATCTGGTTGGTTTCGACGAAACAACTGCTTCGTTCAAGCTGTTTGGGTGTTATATGGTCAAGCCTCACGGGCAATTAGTATCGGTTAGCTGAATCCGTTACCGGACTTACACACCCGACCTATCAACGTTGTGGTCTACAACGGCCCTTCAGGGGAATCAAGTTCCCGGGAAGTCTAATCTTGGGGAAGGTTTCACGCTTAGATGCTTTCAGCGTTTATCCCGTCCGCACATAGCTACCCGGCAATGCCACTGGCGTGACAACCGGAACACCAGAGGTGCGTCCATCCCGGTCCTCTCGTACTAAGGACAGCCCCCCTCAAACTTCCAACGCCCACGGCAGATAGGGACCGAACTGTCTCACGACGTTCTGAACCCAGCTCGCGTACCACTTTAAATGGCGAACAGCCATACCCTTGGGACCTGCTACAGCCCCAGGATGTGATGAGCCGACATCGAGGTGCCAAACTCCTCCGTCGATGTGGACTCTTGGGAGGAATAAGCCTGTTATCCCCGGAGTACCTTTTATTCGTTGAGCGATGGCCCTTCCATACAGAACCACCGGATCACTATGACCAGCTTTCGCTCCTGCTCGACTTGTCTGTCTTGCAGTCAAGCACCCTTATGCCATTGCACGCAACGCGCGATGTCCGACCGCGCTGAGGGTACCTTTGTGCTCCTCCGTTACTCTTTAGGAGGAGACCGCCCCAGTCAAACTACCCACCATACAATGTCCCCGACCCGGATTACGGGCCCAGGTTAGAACTTCGAAATTGTCAGGGTGGTATTTCAACATTGCCTCCATGAGAGCTGGCGCCCCCACTTCATAGGCTCCCACCTATCCTACACAAACAAGTTCAAAGTTCAGTGTAAAGCTGTAGTAAAGGTTCACGGGGTCTTTCCGTCTTGCCGCGGGTACACTGCATCTTCACAGCGATTTCAACTTCACTGAGTCTCGGGTGGAGACAGCGTGGCTATCGTTACGCCATTCGTGCAGGTCGGAACTTACCCGACAAGGAATTTCGCTACCTTAGGACCGTTATAGTTACGGCCGCCGTTTACCGGGGCTTCGATCAGAAGCTTCGCCTTGCGGCTAACCTCATCAATTAACCTTCCGGCACCGGGCAGGCGTCACACCCTATACTTCCACTTTCGTGTTTGCAGAGTGCTGTGTTTTTGATAAACAGTCGCAGCCACCATTTTACTGAGACCCCTGCTGGCTAAGAGAGCAAGTCTCTTCACCGACAGAGGCGTACCTTCTCCCGAAGTTACGGTACCAATTTGCCTAGTTCCTTCACCCGAGTTCTCTCAAGCGCCTTAGGATTTTCTCCCCACCCACCAGTGTCGGATTACGGTACGGCCTGGACTACCTGAAGCTTAGGGGCTTTTCCTGGGAGCTTGGTATCAGCAACTTCCCGGCACAAAGGCCAGTGGTCTCACATCTCGGCATTGAGCTCCCGGATTTGCCTAAGAGCCCTGCCTACATGCTTTCCCCGGGATATCCAACACCCGGTATGCCTAACCTTCTCCGTCCCCCCATCGCAGCAGTCCGAGGTGCTGGAATATTAACCAGCTTTCCATCGACTACACCTCTCGGTCTCGCCTTAGGAGCCGACTCACCCTGCGCCGATTAACGTTGCGCAGGAAACCTTGGGTTTACGGCGTGCGAGTTTTTCACTCGCATTATCGTTACTCATGTCAGCATTCGCACTTCTGATGCCTCCAGCATGCCTCACGACACACCTTCGCAGGCTTACAGAACGCTCCTCTACCACGCACACCCTTTCGGATGTGCATCCGCAGCTTCGGTATACAGCTTGAGCCCCGCTAAATCTTCCGCGCAGGCTGACTAGACCAGTGAGCTATTACGCTTTCTTTAAAGGATGGCTGCTTCTAAGCCAACCTCCTGGCTGTTTTAGCCTTCCCACATCGTTTCCCACTTAGCTGTAATTTTGGGACCTTAGCTGGCGGTCTGGGTTGTTTCCCTCTTCACGACGGACGTTAGCACCCGCCGTGTGCCTCCCGTGATTGGACTTCCCGGTATTCGGAGTTTGCATAGGGTTGGTAAGCCGGGATGGCCCCCTAGCCTAAACAGTGCTCTACCCCCAGGAGTCATTCACGAGGCGCTACCTCAATAGCTTTCGAGGAGAACCAGCTATCTCCGGCCTTGTTTAGCCTTTCACTCCTAACCACAGCTCATCTTATACTTTTGCAACAGTAACAAGTTCGGGCCTCCAGCAGGTATTACCCTGCCTTCACCCTGGCCATGGCTAGCTCGACCGGTTTCGGGTCTACTCCCAACGACTTGAACGCCCTATTAAGACTCGGTTTCCCTACGCCTCCCCTAGACGGTTAAGCTTGCCGCTGAAAGTAACTCGCTGACCCATTATACAAAAGGTACGCGGTCACCCACCGAAGTGGGCTCCCACTGCTTGTACGCA